>NZ_CP154260.1:2879000-4316000 GCF_039545795.1 Chitinophaga niabensis
CTGTG
Organism: Chitinophaga niabensis; assembly: GCF_039545795.1. Lineage (NCBI taxonomy): Bacteria > Pseudomonadati > Bacteroidota > Chitinophagia > Chitinophagales > Chitinophagaceae > Chitinophaga > Chitinophaga niabensis. The sequence goes on from NZ_CP154260.1 coordinate 2,879,006, forward strand.
CCGCCCTGTGAAACAGGCATTAAGTTCACACTGCTATATCCGCCAACGGCCAGGTTGTTCCATGAAGCGCCGGAAGTATTACTATTAAACCAGGCACCGATCTTATCCCCCAGCCTGTCCGGAGCATTCAGCCCATACCCTGCCAGTGTGGAAGAACCAAGCCCAACCACACGGGGTGAAAGGCTCAGCGTATTATTATTGGTTGCCCAGCGAAGGGTAAAAGTATTATTACCATGATCAAAAGCACCGGCATTCAGTTGCGTAAGGTTGGTGAAGAACCCTGCCGGGGGATATATAAACACCAGGCTGATGCCGGACATTGCTTCAATATACACCCGCTCGCCCTGCGTCAGCGCAGGCCGGAAAGTAATTTTACCGATGGTGCTATCTACCAGTATACCATCGTTCAGGTCCCTGTATTGGAACACGCCGTTACGCCAGACTTTGACGTTTTTACCTGTAAAGTCTGAGTTGGTGTAGATACTGTCACCTACACCAGGATATCCCTGGCTGACCCCGGTTTTAAACTGCACACTTTTCCCATTAGCTCCACCGATGCCGCTATACTTTAAAGTATCCTGGCCCACAATAGCCAGGGCAGTATCTCCCAGGTTTTGCAGCTGGATCATGCGGAATTCGGTCCTGCCGTTTCCGCTGTTGTACAGTACACCAGGGATGTCCTTGGTCCTGCTTTCAATGACCAGTTCTGCATTGCGGATCTTTACGCTGTCTTGTTTCACCTGAATCACGGATGATTGAGAGAAAAGGTACAGGCATTGCATTAACAACGCGATGGTGAAAAGTGCACGTTTCATAGTGTATAAGTATTTCGAGCATTCAATTTTTATATGTTGGCTCAGGCTTTATTGCTGAACTTCGCAGTTACTGATATTTCCTTCTTTATTTATTTGTTCATAGGCTGTGGCTGATACCACTAAATAATTCTCTTCATCTATGAAAAAATCATCTCCTGATGTTCCATTTATGTAGAGCCATTTAAAAGGGGGCACCTTCTTGTTTCCATTCAGATCATAGAACTGCGGTGAAAACTCTACCTCTGCATCTTTTATGATATATCCTTTTAAGCCTTCCAGCTTATTCAATAATCTTTCCGTTATTAAGAAACAAGGGAAACATTCAATCAGATCATCCTCAAACCAATCATCGAAAATAAAATGAAGATTTTCGATGTGCGGAGGATGAGTCCGGTTATCCAGTATTGTTTTGTTACCCAATTGACCAGGGGTATCTGGTTTTAATCTGTAATTTTCTCTGCTTAACATGCTGCATTCTGCTTTGTTAGGTATTGTGGTTGCCGGGGGTGTTTATTGCCCTGGGTTAATGGTCTACATTTTCTACATTCACATTTTCCTAAATTATCTCCTGTATTAAAAAATATAAAATCATTCTCATGTACTAAATTAAAAACCCGTCATTATTTAATTTCTCGATATTACAGTCATAAATCCCATTCTCCCAATTATCATTAATCTTTTTAGAACTACCAGAAAAAATCACACCATTAATCTTATAACGCTCATCCTGGTACTCAATGATATCGCCAATCTTAGGTAGCCCTCCATCAAGGAAGGAAATAGTTGCAATAATTCCTACAGGTTCATACTTGTCCATTTTCAATACCTGTATTTTTCTCATTGCTTTCATAGTACTACTTCCAATTAATTTCATATAGGAACGAAATTTTTCACACCTTGATCATGCCCGGTTTAATGACTATAACGTTCAAAGAACTTCTTAAACAATAAAAGATATAGTTCCCAAGGCACAAGACCTTTTGCTGTTTATTTTTCAGTCCCATATCTCCCTGTCCACTCATTCGCGAAAATGATATCTATTTTACCTAATTCTTGATTATCCAATTCTCTAAATGAGTAATCAACTGTTTCCAAATATGCAATCATTTCACTCGAAACACAGAATGATGGATACTTTTTTAAATAAAAAAGATAGTATACCGGCCATATGTATTTACCATCAGTGTAATAATTCATCGGTCCAATATCTTCGCCATCTATCAAATCTCTCATATAAGTCATAACGCCTCCAAAAAATTGCCCCTTAGCCAAATACTCAATAAATTTCTTTCTAGCTTCTTCATCAACGTTTGAAGTCACAAACATTTCTTTGAAAGGTCTTGCACTTCTAATATTTCTATCACATTCGTTAATAAAACCTATAAATTCCATTTGATATTATTTAGCCATTAGTGATACAAGTCTCATGCACTAATTAAATATAAAAGCAGACCTGAACTATTCCCGAATTTATACTTGCTACTCATATCACAACAGTTTAATTAGTTAAACAATAATTCCCCATTGGAGTATTTGCGTTATTATTTCAAAGAACTTTAATATTAAAATGAACCAAATAATACCAAGGCACAAGTCAGCTCACGCACAAAGCCATCGCACAAGACTTGCGCCAGCCAAGCATACACTCAGCCATCATACAAGCCTTGACCAGCCTAGGACAATAGCCTTGTATTTATACCAGAATATCGTTTATACTGATTCATTTACTTGATAGTTGATACTCCATATTTGATGTTAATTAAACCACGTATATTAACATATTCCTGATTATCCAAGATAACAGGTTCTTTTACACCTATTTCCGACAGAATAATTTTGTAATATGTTGTATCGGTATTATTATTACTTACAATCTTTTTTGCCAGAAGAATTGAATCATTACCTTCTACATATACAACAGAGGGGGCAATAATAATTTGAGAGCTACTTTCATTTATTTTCTTACCTAAAAAATATCCTTTCATATCACTTGAATGAAAAAGAATTAATTCATGTGTTCCAATTTCAATTTTATCGTTATTGAACATATCAATACACGATACCTGAAAAACCAAGCTAAAAATAATTAATACACTTAAAAACGATTTCATGCTTATTTATTTGAATTAGAAGTAGGTTTTAATATCTCAATAAAATTCATATTTGCCTGTTCTGTCCAGATATATTTCTGATAAGTTGTGCCAAATGGAGTTCGTCCTCCATTTCTATTAATGCTATTATCACCAAATTGATGATCTGTTAACGATTCTAAGGTTTTGGAATCACTAAGAGTATACACAATAGTTTTCCCATCATCCAATACAAACGCATTAAACGCATAACTTCCCATAAAGTGACGAATTGACAGAGCCTCATTTTCATCTGGTGGTTCTTGAAACGGCCCAGGCAATATTTGAGAAATCGCTTTTGCCCATATCTCTACCCCATCTTTTCCTTTTTCCATATGATAAAATGTTGAAAAGCTTTCTCCTGCATTAAGTTTACCGTCCTGGTAAAAATTTTGAAACGCGGCCAATTTAAGACTCTTTACAGATTCTGATGCTTTTAGATCATCTATAATTTTCCCCCCGTACACAACGCTGTTTTCACTGCCTGTCCCCATAACAAATTTAGCCATTAACGATTGGCCACTGGATTTGGAGTCGTAAACAGGGTAGTTGCCCTTAATAGGTTCATATTCTCCATTAAAATTTAGATTCATATATGGAGCATCTTGCTTAAGAAAATCAAGTGGTGAAAAATTGGCAGTAGAGGTTTGACTAATAGACCCACGTCTATCTGGTAGTGCAAAATTATTTACTTCGTGTATAAGATCACCCTGAAGTTTTGCTGCCGACTCATCAAACTCAAAAACAGTTCGGTACAATTTACTTTCTTTATCATACCAATTTGTCTTCACAAAAGCTTCATTTCCGTCTATATCAATTGCCATTATTGGCGTATTGCTTGCAAATTGATAAGGCGTCAATTCCGGATACATTTTTGTAATAGGATCCACTGATAGGAATCTCCCCACTTTCGCATCATAAATCCTCATCCCATAATCCTGCTGGCTCCCCTCACCCTTCACCTCATTATCATTCTCCTTCCCGTTAAACCCATACCTATAGCCCGATTTCATCCCTGGCCCTGTTCCCGCAATCAAGCCATACCTTCCCTCCATAGGCATCCCAAACGGATAATAATCCTGCATGCTGATCACATCAAGCGTACGATTAGTTGGTGTCCCCAACTTTTTATCTGACAGAACAGAGATCACATTCCCCAAATGATTCGTAAGCTCATACACCCTGCTCCCCTCACCCATCCATTTTTCATCTACTTTATTCTCGGCAATATTCATTTGGGGTTCCCAAAGCCCCAATCTGCTACTGCCATATAAATGCTGCTCTTTCCAGGTTATTACCCCTGATTGATCCTTTTCATAAGTAGCCAAAGTATTCCCCTGTGCATCTCTAACATACCAGGTGATAATTGGATTTGAAGTTGGTCCGTCTCGGTAATATGCCTTACTCACCCGGTTGCCGCCAACATCATATTTATACTCCAGAAAACGTTGATTATTCTTCAGTACTTTACTGATCTTGCCATAAGCTGTCCAGAAAATCTTATCAGTAGCCGTTTCAGCAATTAAGTTACCAATTTTATCGTAACTATAACTTCTTAAACCCTCAAGATCATTTTCATACTCAGAGGTTCCGCCACCTACCGGGAAATCATCTTTTACACTCGCCAGTCGGTTGGTCTTTTCCCCTGCAATGGTTTCATAGGCATAGGTGAGATTATCCATACCTAATGGCTTTCCAACCCCACTTCCATTCCTTATATACTTTAAGATATTCCCGTTACCATCATAGCTGATATCTTCCATAAATGGACTATCATCAGGATTTGCGCGGGGAACCCAGGTGGTGCTGGTAATATTTTGCTGACGCATATGCTTCAGCCGGTTCAACTGGTCATATACATATGTATAACCAACAGGGGCACCGCTTCCCCGCTCACTAAGTGCTAAGATAGCTCCGGCGATATTCCCATTAAACAGCTGTTTCCCATCATATGTTGCAGGCCGCTGGTACTCTAAAGCAAAGGCTGTAGGCGCTGCAATAGCCCTAAAGTCCCCATCAAAGTAATTCAAGGAGTAGGCCATGGCGTCAGGGGCAAATGGCTTGCCGCCAGTAAGGGAAGAGCCGTCCCTCCCCATATCATCGTCTTTGTTCAGGAAATTACCATTCATCCCCTTCAGCCATCCCTGCAGTGTATATGCATAATCCACCCCCTGAATATCGTTCTCGCCACCTAATTCCATGCGAGCTAAAGGTCCGTGAGGGTAATAAACATATGCTGCCTGCGTCTTAGAGCTCTGCATAGCCCATCCTCCATTCATAAAGCCATTATTCACTTTCACCAGCCGGTTTTCTGCATCATACTTGTACTCATACATAAACCGGTCGTTGTTCTCCGGCAATTGGTACCTGACCATATTTACCTTACCACTCGCCAGGTCATAGTCATAATCCATCCGTTTAACATCCAGCCCGTTTATCTTCTGCCACAGGGTTTTCACATTCCCTATCGCATCATAGCTATAGTAAGTCATTTGATCCGGCACAGCAGAACTGTTTTCCAGATACATAGAAGCCGCTACCCTCTTGCGTAAGTTTTCCAGCGGTTGGGAACTCAGCTCCGAAGGTTTTACATCATAGTAAGTCTTAGTAATCTGCTGACGTGTACCTGCATTTATTAAACCATCGGATTGCCACAGCGGAAGGAAAGGTGCTGCAGGAAGCGCACCAAGATTCAAGACCTCTCCCACTTCTTCGATACGTCCTAGCCGCTCATACTTAGTGTAAGAATACCTGTTGGCAATTGCATCTTCCTGCACCGGTGCCAGCTGCTCTGCATTCTGTGACAGTACCAAACGCCCCAGGTAATCATACCAGAAGTTAGAGATCCCTGCATCCGGGGTTTTCTGTTTCACTACCTGCCCTAAAGTATTATAGGCATAATTGGTAGTCATCTTATGGTCTGGGTATACACCATTTACGGCTATTCCGGAAGTAGGGCCACCTCCCCCTGGTTCAGCAGGAGGAACGTTAAACTGCGCCCATGAATACCTTAAATTACCAGGATTCTCCGCCCCATCAGCAATCATGCAGGTGTTCGCATATAATCTTCCCACATTAACAGCGGACAATACAGAAGTATATGTTCTTAAATGCCTTACAGCAGTATAGTTTTCAGGATACACAACCCCTCCGGAACCAACAGCCAGGTCAAAACCACAACTGCTTGCAGGAGCTTCAGGTGCGGCAGGGCAAGAAACCCCGTTTACATAGATCTGCAGGTTATCTGTAAGCAGGTTGGAGGCCTGCATTACTATATGTGTCCACTCTTTCAATGGCAATGCGCCCTGCACATTTACCGCAGTATGGTGGGTAAGGATCACACTCACTTCATTACCACCGGGCACCAGCTCGTATACATCCACATTCAGGAAGTTGCCATTGAGACAAGTGTTGAACATGTATTTCTTAGTGCCATTAGAAGTATGCAGCACCTGCATAGGTCCGAAACCAGTATTACGTAACCAGAATTCCAGTGCACCCGGCCCGTTGTTGATCACGTGGCCGAGATCATTTGCCACAGTTTCTTTATTTGCTTCCACACCGGGACCAGCATAGGTACCACAAGCCTGAATAGTACCACTACGGGCTTCCTGCACCTTTGCTACATCTGCATCTGACAAGGGGTTCACACCTTCAGGAGGAACGGTGCGGATCAATTGACCTGCCTGGTTGTAGTAATAAAGTGTATAGTGATAGATCTGTTGCGGAGCAATCAGCGTTGCACGCGCTTTTGTATTTCCACAAACCTCTACATATTTCTTCCTGAATTTCCTTCGTTCATCCTCTATGTATTTCGCATACATATATTTTGCCTGCTGTGCAGCATCGTTCACTAATCCCATCAAACAAACGAGGGGATCGTCGTTCACTTTTCCTGCAAAAGCAGGTTGGTTACATAAGCCCGCAGAAGGTTGTACTGCCAGCAGATCCTCGTAGGCTTTATACTGATCATAGCCCATGGTGAATCCCCATTGGTGATTCATATAGGTAGCCAGCATCCTTTCGTAATTTTCGTTGGATAGATTTAGAGCCCCACCTAAAGCTGCGTTAAAAGCGGACTTCGCATTGTTGTATTCCTGGAAACTGATACAGCCTTTTGCACCTGGGTCCAGGAATACTGGGAGTTCCACCGGTTTTTCCAGTAAGTACCTGCAATTGGTACAACCTTTCACCAGCATGGCAAGTTCTGCTTCTGTCACGTTTACACCATCTCCAAAGCGGTTTTTCACAAACTGGTAGAAGGACTGTCCTGCTCCATTTATTGAATGGTCCTCGATAAGCTTTCCGAGTTTTTCACAAATGGCTGTATTTGTATTACCTATAACAGTAGTAGTACCCTGCATCTTTGCTTTATACGGATACGGGCCGTCTATCAGCCAGGGATTACATTCCATAGTGTACGCAGGAACGTTCAATACCTGTTGAATAACATCTCCGAAAGAGGTATATCCGCCAACTGTGGTGGACTTGCCGGGAGGCGCAGTACTGGCGCCATAAATATGATCAGGATCACCGCCCAGTTTACACACGGCAATAAACCCTTCTTTTAATGCAGTGCGTTTGGCACTATAAGTAAGAAGTGTAGTTTTTTCCCGGAGACAATCCTCCATTTGCAGCAACCATGTTTCTGCGTTTTCTTCGCAGTTTACATCAATCTGCGATTGTATCCCAGCCAATGCCTGTGTGTTCAGCTGATTAAGATCTGCATCAGCAGATGCATTAGGAGCTATAGTAGTAAAACGCGGAGTTTTATTTACAAGTAAAGGATCGCAGGGGTCACCACCAGGGGGAATGACCTCACATTCCATACTTAAGTAAGTGATATTGATAAACTGGCCGAGAGTGCCATTGTTGTTATACGTCCCGCCATATTTGACTGTATTCTGCTCAAGCGGCATATGGAAAGTAAATACTTCCTGTTCACTGCCTCCCTGGAATTGGACCAAATACACCACAGACAACAGTATGTTATCTGTATTAGCCGGTACTGCACGGGAATATATCTTAACCCTGAAATTATCAGGACCGGCAGATTCAGTCGTTACATCAAAATGTCCATATTCATATCCGCAGGTCTCAGAATCCATGGCAGCCACGGAGTTCAGTGGCATATTCATGTTCATGCTCCTTCCAGCAATATTTGTACAGGTTACCACCCATACATTGAAAAACTGGTAAGGATTTGCACCTATCTTCACCTGCAGGCAGTTATAATAAACAGCAGTAGCACCAGCACAATAATCTGTCAATATCGGCTGATCATCTGAGTAACCTTTTACGATATGATAAGTTGTGGTTGATCCACCCACCAGATCAGTAAAACTAAACTCACCTGTTTTTTTACCATTAGCCGATGAAAGGTTTATTACGCCTGCATTGCCATTACATGGTAAATCACCAGCAGAAAGAGGGATACATTCAGCCCTGTTGATAACGATATCATTCAATTGTAAACCTTCAGGTACTGACCATGTAAATGTCTTTGGATTAACTATCTTTTCATTTCCTGCACTCGCATACTCAGCTGGCAATGTGAGATATAATTTGAAGGCAGCCCATTGCATGTTTCCTTCAAACTTCACCTTCAGTGTTTTCATACCTCCTGAAGTGGCTCCCTCCTGGTAAAAAGAAAAACTCGCCGGATCCGGGCATATATTTTCTACTGAAACCAATTTGCCGGGTATACATTTGTTCGCACACTCTCCCCCTTCACCATTCCGTTTATTCTGATAGAATTCTTCTTTCAACTGGAGGTACTTATCGCGGTACAACTCCCATTCACGGTCTATAACCCGGCAATTAACATCTGGGGTACAATTAACCCACTTATCCTCATTGCTGCTGGTGTTGGTGCTTCCAAAAGGATCCGCGCAATAGAGTACATAGTCTACATACTGTGTTAAACTCTTTACCGTTGGAAATTGGTTAGGGTATTTCTGTGAATAGTTCAAAAGTGCCTGGCGGAAAGTTGCTGCATCTGCAAAACCATTTCCACCACTCTGGAAATAAGGATCCGCATTTACCAGCCAGTCCGCCTGATCCCGGAGGTATTGTAAACCCGGTTGCAGTGAAGTGAGTTGTGCAGCTGTCTGAATTTCCTGTTTTAATCGCTGATCCCATCTGATATATTGGGCATTATCTTCACAAAAAGTAAGTGCGCATCGCTCCGGATGATATTGAAGAAACAGGTTTGCCCATGCAGGGTCCCAATATTTTATCAGATCAACTATTGAAAAGTTTGCATCGTACGGGGAGGTAAATGAGCCATCATCCTTTTTGATCAGTGTCGCCTGGTAATTAGGATCTGCCGGACCGGAAGGAATAAATACCTCCGAACGCCAGTACTTAGAGATTACATTCAACGTTGGTTCCAATGCAGTACCGTCAGCCATAAAAAGAGCGTATTGCCCTCCAGGGCTAACATCCGCCAACATCAGTGTTTTATATTCATCGCAGGGAGACTGCGAGCATGTGAGACGGATATTCTGGCAATAGGCAAACAGTACATCATACATGCCATCAGACCAGGCATCTATCTGCGTGCGGTAAGTAACCACATCGATCTGGTTTAAAAGCAACTGCTCCCGTACCCGGGTCATGAAATTTGCTTTTTCACCCAGGGTGCCTAAACAGGTTTGGCAATCACTGATGCAATTCTTAAAATCCATTCTATTCAACTGCTCCAGCAAAAACTGGAATTCAGTTTTCAGGTCTTTATTCCGCTTGATGAAATCGTCTGTATAAGTACCGATCACATCTTCGCTCATTCCCAATTCAAAACGGATATAATAGGTGCCGATCTTAGCCGGTGTATAATTAAATGATTCCACTTTGGGCTGTTCCAGATCGCAGTTGCTCAGCATACTACCTATAACGGCAGGCTGTGCAATAACGGTTTGAATGTTCCCATCATCATCTGATACAGTGATCTTTAATGAATAATAGCAATTGCTGCATATATTCCCGCTTAACGCGCTGCTATACCTGGAGATCAATTGCTCTACCACATAGTCCACCTTAAAAGACTGATTAGGTAAAGAAACCATGTAGTTGGCTGTAGCAGTAAGCGTCAACTTTGTCGGGTCGAATCTGAACTGCGAAGGTATCAGCAAAGGTGTGGTTTTAGCGGCTACAACCGGCTGGGATCCCAGTGGCATAAGATTCGCCGGTGCGGCTCCTGTAAGCGCAGTGGCAATTGTTTTGCCCGAAGCATCTTCGTAAGCAATAGCTACCTGGCCGTTGGGATCTACCGTCATCTTTTTCTGATAGTGATGCGCATAACCTACATCATTCCCAAATAACCTGTCCAGTTCCCAGGCTTCCGGTTTTCCATAAAAGAATAAAGTAGCCTTCCCGTTCGACCCCGGCTGGAATATTTCCCCTACTCCGCCCTGCACGCTTACCCTGCCTGTGTTATCAGGTGTGTAGCGGGTAACAGAGAAAGGATATCCATTTGCATTCGGAACAAACTTAAAGCGAATATCATCCGCTAAAAAGGGATTATTGGCTGAATAATAGGTTGAGGCACCTCCTCCTGTAGTACTCAGGGGATCCGGCTTATCAGGGGATCCCGGTGAGGTTCCATACATATTAGTGAAATTGTAGGGCTGCAGGTTTGCATTCAGGTTAAGGCCCGGGTAATATTTTATCTCTTTCGATTTTATAGGCGCAGGTAAAATACTCATCGCAGGCCTGCCGAATTCATCGTAAACAGTTTCCTGCACTACCGCAAATTTCTGTGAGCCCTCAGAAGCAGAAGCACCGGGATTGGCCACTGTTACAGATTGCCTGTTCCGCAAAGCACCATCTGCATAACTGATCACTTCTTTTTTCTTTCCTTCTTCTGCAAATGAAGCGCTGTATTGCCAGTTTTTGTTGGTCTGATGCCAGGGATTATTCAGTGGATGCACATAGATATCCGACCATTCCTGATCTTCATCTCTCAGGCCATTCGCAGCTTGCCTCACCCCGCGGATCCGTATCAACAGGAATTTGGATTGATGCACAAGTGTAATAGGATATTCCTGCGCAGCACTTACTGTTACACGGGTAAAGTTATTGCGGAACATCTCATGGTTGGCGGTGCCGCCAGGAGCTGAGAGTTGTTCACCAAAGACTGATTCTTCATCTATAAATGTCCAGTCCAGGTCAAATTCTTCAGTTGGCAGGTCTACGGTCCAGTTTACAAGCACCTCTCCTCCTGCTTCAACAGGCGGATTGATTACCGAACGCAGCGCTATGTTACCTGTATTTTCTGAAGGAGTTGGCGTAACCGTAAGTTGAATTTTGCTGGTTGAATTAGGATCTCTGTCATAGCGCCGGTCGATAGTCACCATATTGGTGAGTTTAAAAACAGGCGGCAATTCATCTCCCAGTTCCGCACTGGTAATATCGTTCACGGTGATCTTAACACGGTGTCCGTTCTTGAAACGATATGCTCTCTCCGCCTGGTAAATGGCCCCTGCGGCCGTATCATATCCAATTTCAAGGATAACATGGTCCTCGGTGATCGGGTCTATCTGATCGGGCTGGCTCCAGTATTCTACTTTGAGGTCTAGTTTACATTTAAACGACTTTTGCGGCAAACCTGCCGTATCCCGGTAAAAACCGAAAGTGATAACGTTATCTACTGTTTTATTCCTGATCAGCGACCAGTTAAAGGCTTCATTACGGAATTTTTCATCCTTCACTATCAGTGTATCTCCCTTTTTGATCTTACCCTGCAAGGTATGCTGGTAAGGCTCTGTAGCAGCAGATACATGCAGTAAGGTGCCAAAGAACAGCAACAGACCTGTTATAACTGATTTATGAATAACTGATAACTTTATCATCGGGTACATAGATGTTCTTAATAGATATATTTCACTTCGTAATTACGGAGCGCGGCCACAGGCTCCCAGTTATCACCATTCCTTTGCACATAACTGCTTACTTTAAAGAGTTCAGCAGGGATATTGGCTGTTTGCCAGTTATTGATACTAACTGTGATGTATTTATCCAGGGAGCGATCAGCAGGATCTTCCTCATCAGACATGCGCATAAACACACGCCTGATAAACATAGCGCTGTCGTAAGACACCCGGTATTCACGGCAACTACGGTGGTTTTCATTAGTAAGGCGGATAACGGTTAAGGGGGCCATATCTTCCCTGGTGATCACATACTGTTCCTTCTTCAATGCCGCCAGTTGTTCTTCATTTATAAAGATCTGCGGCCCAGCGTTCCTGTTTCCCCTGGGAGACATGAATATTTTATGAACGCTGTGGTTCACTGTTATTGACAGATCGGGAATGGCAATGATCTCCTGGTCTCCCAGTTTATAATAAGTAAGCGAATCCTGGTGGCAATAGCGGAAAGGTGTTAAAATGGACTTGCCGGTATCTGCCTTATCCATTAACCTGATATTTCCTTCTGCCAGGTAAGTTCTCAACTGCCCCACCTTATTGTAAACACTTCCAAGGGTATCAAAAAGTGCACGCTCTTCCTTTGTATAGCTATCTCCCGCAACAGGCGCCTGTACGGGAAGGGCTTCAGGCTCCTTTAAAAACGCCCTGCGTATCACAGGCGTCAGCGCCCAGGCCGTTACACCAGCACCTATTATCAAAGCAAGGATCAAAATATGTTTCAACGATCTCATATTAAAGCGCTTTTTTCTTATAACCTGTTTTGCTTTCCTTAATGGTAATTATACCTCGTTCCGTTTCTTTCTTCACCCTTGTTAAAGAGCCTTCATTATCATACTCGTAGAACGTGGCATAATTATTCTCATCCATTTCTCCCATCAGGCGTAACGTTATATCGTCATAGCTGAATGTTTTGATCTGTGCATCAAATGGGAAAATGCGGATATCATCTATCTTAAGATTTGAAGGGCCGCTTATCGTAAGGGCAATTTCGGTAAGGCCATCAGCATTTGGAGGAGGTGTCTCAATTATCCCCTCCACCAGTTTCCAACCTTCCACGGTAGCTTTACGTACGGGTTGATCAGGAAGAGGAACAGGACTTCCATTAAGGCTCAACTGGATGCCACCGTTTGAAGTTGAAAGCCGGTCACCATCTTTTATCCATGCAGAGAAAACATATCGTTTACCATCCATGGGCGCAAATCCCCAAAGTCCCAGCCAGGGGGTTACAGCCCTGTAGAATTCCCCATTGGGATTATTGCTGAGATAGATCCCCGGCATATGTTCATTATTAAACTGCCATGTTTTCAGGGTGATTGGCGAGCTGAGTTTTAAACTATACTTGCCGGAATGTGCATCACTTTCATCCAGGCGCGTTGCATAACCGGCACCCAGGGCCTTCATGATATCAAACTCTCCAACATCACAGTTCGGTTTGGCCATGCAGTTATTGTAAAACTTATAATCTTCAAAGCCGTCATAGAATATTTCCCTGTGGCGTGCATTGGAAGCAACGGCTACCGGTAATACGTTCCTGAATCCAAAACGGGCGGAGGTATACCTGTTCAGCGCATCCTTGCTCTCCAGTTCCTGTGCTGTTCTGTCCTGCATGGTTGCTTCTCTTACCACAACCCATCCGGGTACAACGCCGGTATGCTCCCTTGTTTTATACACTCCGTTGCTCTGCTTCTCATAGAATGGTTTCTTAAGAACATAGGCTCCAGCTTGCCGGATACCAAGATCTTTTACACTCGGATTAAAAACACCGTTGTCAGGCTTAGCATCCAGGTACGCGTATTCTTTCCATACCGCCCAGTTGCCGAGGAAACCGGTGTAGTAAGGATTAAGCACAGCACCGTTGGGAATAGTATCACAGGTTTGCGTACAAATGTTATATAGTTGCCCTGCACACTTATATTTCGCTTTAATGATATCGCCGTAAGTATCATCTTTTACGAAACTGTTATAAGGGTGCCCGTGTGGGTGATTGTACATCCAGTCTGAGGTCCATCCCCCATAAATCGTTTCGTCAGTGGCACTGATCAAATCCTGCCTGGTAACATGATAGGTCTCCAATCCCCAAACCTGCGGAGCAGATGATGCAGATCTTGTTTCTATTCTTAGCTTATGATTACCTGGCGTCAATACTTTGGGATAGATCTGCCATTGGGCACCCGTCAGCGTTTTGTGCTGGAATATTGTATCATCAAAAAAGATCTTTATTTCGCAATTAGCAGAGAATCCTACATAAAACCGTTCTTGCCCCTCAAACACCCTGAAACAATCTTCAACACCAGACCACTTGCCCAGCCCCTGGTTGGTTCCTGCCGGAAGGCTTACGCCTGATTTATTCAGCCGTCCGCATACTCTCGGCGTAACCGGGGCGCCCGGATTTTCCGGATCGGGTGGCGGGGTGCAATCTACATTTCCGCCGCCGCCCCAAAACCTGCTGGTCATCACTAAAGGAGAATAATTATCATCATACAGTATAGCACCATCCTTATCATAGAAATTATTATCCGTTACCGAACCAATTTTCAGGTCGAGCGACAGATCATCATTGTCCCTGATTGGAATACAGGCCATACCGTCTGCGGATTTCCTATATCCATCCGGACAATCACCTTTTAATTTATATCCACAATTAGGTGTACCATCGCAAATGTTCAATGTTTGCCCCGCCTTGCAGGTGAAACTCTCCTGGGATTTAACACCAAAGGGAGCAGTGGATAATCTGAAGCATGATACATTGGGGTTATTTCGCAACCATTCTGTTGAAAAGATCCGCTTATTGTTAAGGCTGTATGAACCAGCCCTCATTTCATTCTCATCTGCCTGATAGATCTCCACTGCCACAGCTTGAGGATTATCAATGGGACCACTACCATTACCACCATTGGCTGCATCTATCCGCACAGTATGCTTTCCGGCTGTCAGATCAACCTTAATGACCCGCCACCATAACGAGGATTCAGCCTGCAAGACAACCTGTGACGCTTTGAGTTGACCATCAATGTAATAATGACCAAAGTTATCAGATGCAAAACCCAGGTAATACACACCAGCTACAGGCGCTGTAAAACAAGCTTCCAGGCCCCACCAGGTGTTGTTAGGAACACCAGGCATTTTGACGCCAGCCTGCCATAACCTGCTGGTACTGGCACCCATCCAGTAATTATCCCGAAGGTCAAAATACTGTCCGGCATTATCATTAACTGCATAGGTTTTATATAACCTCACACCATGATCTCCATATCCCCAATAAGTATCTCCGGTCACAACACTGGAAAGTAAAGTAGGTCTTGCCCGTAATACACAACCCAGTCCGTCACCCGCATCCACATATCCTTCCGGACAGCTGTTATTCACACAGGAAGCCGGTTTACCCCATGCTTCATGATACAAGGCAGCCTTGGCATCCAGCATAGGGAATTCTTCCGTATTAACACCGCTGAAGAATTTATACAGGTCACCCGTGCCTCCTTCTCCTCTTGGATCTTTCAACGTAACAAAACTTGCACCTGATGCTGTTAGCAGGTTCCTGTAACCGGACCTGCAGACCTTCACTTTAGCTGCGGTGTAATTATTTTCCACCCTTCCTCCAACATCCACCAACCTTAACCTGGGCGCACTTCCATTTATAGAAGACCTGATCACCCAGGTCCTTCTGCCGTCACCATCAACTAATTCATCTCCCGGAGCCAGGATCCCCTCATAAATAGACGATATTTCTCCACGTTGTTCCCCAACTCTGAAATCCGTGAGGACCATGTTCAGCGTTTTATAGGCCATTCCCATTCCTTCATGCACATAGTAAGCAGGAACGTTCAACGTATAAATAGGATCTTCAAATTCGTTCTGCGTTTTAGTTAACAACACCTCTCCTGTTTCCTGATCAAAACATAAATTGGTGGTCTTAATGGTAGAACCATTCACCGTTTTGATAACCTCCCTTACTACACCATAATCCGCTACTGTTTTAAGCACACTGGCGGAACGGAATAAACGGTAATCGTTGTCCCTCGTGACCGGAATATGCGGGAAAGGAGTTGGGAAACCCAGGAAAGTAGGGATCACATCTACCCCGGCTTCATATACCTTATTGATATTGCCGGTTTCCTGCTCACGCATATCTGCGAATAATTCCACTTCACGGGCCATCCATCCTCCCTGTACTTTATGAGACTCTGAGAGGTATGGGATATCTGCATTGTTTAACCGCAGACGTCCGCCATCATCGTAAGTATTGTATATGTATTCAACAGACGCTATTTCTTCACCGGCTTTATTCTTTGTGATTTCCCTGAATGGTCTGCCATGCATATCATTGAGGTAGATCACATATCCCTGGGACATATACAGTTCATGCGCGTAATCAGATCCAAAGAACGGAAACCATCTTTTGGTTTCGGATTCAGCCTTTTCTGCATTGGTTTGTGCTACTACAACAGGGAATTCCTTCGCAGTATAGAACTCGCTGACTGTTGAGCCCATTGCGTTGGATACCTGTCCGTTTGCCGCAAGGTTGGAAACTGTTACTTTCCTGTAACCCACCTGTGGCGCGGGAAATACGGATTCAGCCATAGGCTCCTCCAGGTAAAATGCATTGCTGAGCGACCACATGTTTTCCTGGGAATAGGGTAACGGCATCCGCATGGGATTTTCATCTCCGCCGATGGATGGCTCATAGGTGGCCACACCACTGCTCACCAGTTTCCCCTCTTCCATCATACGATAGTCGTAGCTTTGCCCGTATGTTGCCCCCGCAGCATTTTCAGCCATCAGGTCCCAGTTATCCGTGATCCTTATTTTACTGACCCTCACACCTCCTCCATTTTTGCCGGCACTGGGTGCTGCGATACGCAGAAAACTCTTCTCCTTCTTAATCGCCTCTGCAAAATGCTTTTTAACGGCTCTCTTGTTGAAATTCATCCGCAGTTCGGAGAAATTACCGATCGCATTGGCCAAAGCACTTACAGCAGCAGCCACGGGCCTGTCGTCATTGATCCTGTTCTTAAATCCCGGGTAAGCATAACGCGGGTATTCCAGCCGCATCTTCTGCCAGGCTGCGAATGAAAAAGGATTAGCAGTTATATTGCCTACCTCAGCAGTTTTAAAGAGGAGGTATACCACCTTACTATCAGAGGGATCAAAATTCACTGTGCTTATTTCCGCATAACCAGGAACATAATCATAGTATTCATCACTATCGGACAAGGGATGATCAGAAACATTCGTAAATAATTTTGCATAGATATATGGCTTGCCGCCTAAATAATTCCTGATAAACCAATTCCTTCTTAAAGTTTCATCTGCAGGAACACCTTCAGGCGCTTCTGTTAGTTTGAATTTAAATCCTTGTGCATCCCTTAAATTCAATGCCGGATCTCCGTTCGTATTTGTGATCAATCCTTCAATACGGGTCATCTGCATGGCTTTCCTGTCCTGCACATAGGAATAATCATCTGATTCATAATCCACCAGGATATCTCCTCCTGAAGGCAATTCAATTTTAGAAAGATGCCAGGCTTTTGCATTTTCATCTGCCAGGGCAGACCGGTCTGTATAGGGAAACTCATCGTTCTTTAATTCCGGGAAGCCTTCATTGATGTTTGCATTGTCCGCTGTTCCCTTGTAAGTACCCCAGCGGTCAGAAGACAGGAAGCTGTACGGCTTATTTTCCCCATAAGTGAAAACATAAGGATGGTATTGACCTTTTACCGAGTTATTATATTCAAAATGAACACGGTTTAAGGTAAGTTTCCCCTGGCTGCCGGGAGCAATGGAGTTAGGCGTTCCCGGGCACAGTGTATAACCATAATCAAACACTACCTTCTTTATGGGCACAGTCAGATCTGCTTTGGAATAGATCCGGATTTCCTTAAGACATTTCTGTTTCAGGGCTGTATTTATACCTCCGTGCTCACTTGTTACTCCTAAAGCATCCAATCGGTCTGCGGTAATAAAGTAAGCGATCTTGGTTTTTGATTCAATGGAATGCAAATACCATATCTCCTTTTCTCCATATACAATATTCCCTTTATCATCCGAATCATCAGCATAAAGGCCTTTATTATATTGCGCTTTATCTGCTGCAAAAGGCGTCCTCCATTTATAATCTCCCAGCTTTGAATAGTTAAACTTTACTGCGGTTCCCGGATCATCATCTGTTATCCCATCATCTGCAAGATCCACGTAATCCGGTGATAATACTGCTGTGAGGAGATGTGCGGTAGCATAGGAAGGTTGCATCTCTTTCCTGTAGTATTGGTCTGTTTTATCATGTTTATGTTTGATCTTTCCGTTTTGCTTTTGGTAGGGTACCAGGTTCGCATTTTTGTCATTCGGGTCGGTAGGCGCACCCTCTACAGAAAAAGTGTATTCTTCCTGGAAGTTATTATATACCGGAAGCCCATATACCATACGGCTTCCATTATCACCCTGTACCGTAATTTCAGACAGATGATGTGGCTTTTTCTTTCCCTGCTTAGTGTCATTCCTATTGAACGGTATTACTTCCGGTTGATTACACGGAGGTGGTGTAAAAGCGAGGTGTTGATTAAAGGGATAACTTTTGATCTGCTTATCCAAACCAGCAAATTCTGCTTCCTCAGCAGTTAAGGCCAAAATAGGCGAGCGCCTCAACTGACGTCCTTTCTTTCTCAGCGGGCTGGTGGTAACCTGGCTATTATATGGGTCATTCCCTTTTACCAGCTGATCTGTCAGCTGCCGGCCATTGAGGGCCACTCTCACCAGCTCATCCTTATGGATCCGCGTATTAAAAGTAGGGTCGTCCATATTCTTTTCCCCTACCATCTTAAAGTAAGCCTGTTCCTCTCCCAGGGCATCTAAACGAGGATAATCGCCTTTTGCAAGGAAATCATTTTTCGTTTTCCATTTACCTGTTTTGTTGGATACATTTTGCTGCGCATAAGATGCCCCTCCATGGAAATAGGTACCAAAGCCATACTCTGTGAACAAAGAGCCACTTTCTGTTTTATCTTCTGTGAACGCATCTGCAAAGGTTCCTGTATTTCCCCTGTAAAGGCGGAACTGCCCACTTCCAGCCTGGCCGGAATAAGTAAAGAGATCCGGTGTTGCAATGGGAATGGCCAGATTCGGCAGGTTTGGAACAACCGGGTTATCTTTTTCCCGCATAAAATCCATTAGTGCGTCCTTATCCTGCTTTCCTGCTTCTGCATACATAAATCCATATGCTTTTGTTTTAGTAACAGGCTGCAGCACTTCCCTTACCGTTTTATACCCGGTAAGGCCCCCTCCCAGGTATAAGAGCCATGTTGATCCACCAATATCAAAACCATAGGAATTGCTTTTGGTTTTAAATGCCGTGGTGGTGCGGGGATAAAACGGAGGTGTATTGTAACTGGTATTTGAGTAGGATGTGCTGTAGCCGGTACTGCCTGTAGCAGTGATTTTGGCCGAAAGATCATCAACATCATCCATTCCATCGCTGTAATCAAATGATGCACCCAATGTGGTGCTTTTCAATCCTTCACGTGTATTATAACCCAGGTTGGCAGACAGTCCTGCACTAACGCTTTGTACATCGCTCATTTGCTGCTTTACAGACAAAGAAAGCGAAGGGTTTACCCCAACACCATCCTGCGTATTTGAGTTCATAGAGATCCTTGCTCCCGCCTTTAAGCCGGCTGTTTGACTGCCGCCCATTGCCACAGACTGTGAGATCCCCATGCCTATACCGACATCTGCTCCATAACCCGTATAGTTGTCGCTGAAAATACTCACACTACCCGAGCCACTAAGCCCCAATGAATTTCCCGTCAATTCAACACGGCCGGTTACTTTTCCCCCTACCGTGATCCTGGGCTTCATATAGCTTTCCACTGCTACCGTATCTCCGCTGGCATCGTCTGCAATACCTCTCATACTCCTGTTAATAGCCCCTACGTTCAGGTTCCATCCCAATCCTACCCAGCTGGCCTCATCGTCCATACTGATACCGGAAGCATAGTTAAGGTTCACCGGATAACCATCCACGTCTATCAGGGGAATATTATACTTAAAATCTCCTGTAGACAGATCCACCATATCGCTGGTGCCTGCCGCCGTAAACTGCGATGTTTCCGGCTGCTTAGGGCCGGAAGTAAGTGCCAGTGAACGCAATGGCAACAATGCTTCCAGGGTTAAGATCCCTAGAAAAAAACAAGCAATGTTTTTCTTTGTTGCAGCTTTTCTTATCATATCCGTGAGCTTATAGAATCAATCTTATTAATAGCAGGCAGTTGTACAGGGAATTCAATAAACCGGTGGGTGAACAACCAGTCACTAAAACAAAACTTCACATTTTCCACCTGCCATTTCTTCTTCTCAAAAATGATCATGTATTCAATACCTTTCAAATTTCCATTGGCGATACGCATTGTATGTGCGGGCAATAAAGTATCTGCACCAGCCACCAAAGCGAAAAGTGTATCCAAACCATAACTGGCCTGCTGGCTTTCTCCTTTCGATGCTTTCGTTTCAGGAGATACTTCCACATTGAGTTTAAAACACCACTCCTCCTGGCCCTTTTCTTTCTCCGGCAGATAGGTTAATCTGAACTGATGCCCGTTTATTTCCTTTACCTGGTACAAACCGTTCAAAGAATCTCCCATCAATGTTTTCATGCGATCCTGCCGGCTGCCGGAACAAGCTATCAACGCCCCAATGATCATCACAAGAATATATTTCATGCTACTCTGTTTCTACTTTATAAACAAATCTTAACTGCCGTGTTTCTCCGTTAGGCAAACGCATATTCAGGATATAGAAGTCGCCATCTACAAAGCCCTCTGCATCTTCCAGATCAATGATCACCTCATTGCGGCCATGTTTTAAAGTGATCTCCGGTAATTTCTTAATCTTTATCTCAGGTTTGCTGATGCATTGTATATCATACTTCAGTACCGCCGTATTATAGATATTTTGCACAGCGAAATAGATCCGTTCCTTTGCGATGTAAAAATTGGACTTCGACAGATCTTCAATATTCCTGAAACTCTCCACCGGCAGCGCCTTCACACTATCCAAACATTTCACCGTAAAGTCCCAGATCTCAGACCTCCCCAGCACCATCTCTCCCCTGTTCGCCAATACCTGCCATGCATAACGTTTTCCTTCCTGCAATTCCCGGCTAAGGGGCGGATAGAACAACATCGGCGTTTGAATATTGATCTGCTGGATAACTGGCATATTGTAATGCAAGGCCTCTGCCTTTGCCTGCCCTGGTTTAACTTCTACCAGTACCAAACGGTACTGCATACCAGGGATGGCAGGTAATATAGGTTGCCAGAAAAGTGTGGGCCGTTTGTCGCAGATCTGATCGCCGTCATAAGGTTCTGTGAGCATCAAAGGACTGAAAGGCTCCAGGAAATAGTCGAAACATTGTTCCGCCAGTAATTCTCCCGGTTTATCTTTATCGTTGGCATATAACTCATAACAGTATTCGTATTCTCCTTCCGGAAAATGATGACTTTGCCTGATCACCGTGGCAGTGGGATTACTTCCAAACTGCCAGGAAGCATTGTAGGCAACAGCAGGCGGTATACTGCTCAACCCGGGATTCACAGCAAAAGCAGCGGTACGGGTTTCTGCTACTTTACCTGATCTGCCCTCTGTTATCTTAACAACCAGGAAGCAGGAAACCGGTTGTGCACCAGGGTTCATAATCCGCGCCATCATCACCCCTTCGAGTGTACGGCCCTGCGTTTCAGGAAGGAAAGAAATGGTCATCTGCGCCCTGCTTAACAGTGGCAGCAACAACATCGTCAGGATGGTAATACAACGTATATTCATCTTCATACTAATTCAACTGGTAATGCAATGACATTTCTGTACGGAAGTTTCCATACAGGTAATTCTGTGGCGTATTGATAAGATCTTTACGCAGGTCTACACTCACATTCACGCTAAAGCGCTTCATCAGCTGCGTGGCCGCCTGCTGGCGGAAACCCACCTGCCTGACCACATCTTTATTATCCAGGAAGGTGAGGCTGCTGCCGCACTGGATGTGTTTCAGCAATGCATAGTGATATCCAGCATCCACATTCAGCAGGTTGCTGTAAATAGCAGCATTCTTCATATCCCGGTTGTAAAAAAGGTTACCGGCAATCATGCGGCTGCCGATCATTACATTATGACTGAGATGGGTATTAATGAACATGCTGCGTACTGGTTGCACAGCGTTCTCATAGTTCAGCTGCTGCAAACCCAGCATGGCAAAACTCGTGTATGGGCGTTTCCACATCTTTCCATTCATCTGGGAAGAGAAAGAGACCTTCCTGTTCAGGAATACAGCATCACTGTTCTTATCGCTGACAGTATTCATCTGGCTTTGGTGGAGTCTGCTGCTGAGTGTAAGTTTCCGGGACACACGGTAACGTCCGTCCAGCGAAAAAGTATAGTTCTTCCATTGGCTGCCAGTTGCTGCAGAGCGGGCCATGTTCTTTACATCAGAGCGAAATTGTACGCTGGCTTTGTTTTTCAGCCAGGTGCGTTTCAGGTTGAGGCCGTATTGGAACATACCACGGCGGGAATAAGGATTACCGGGGTTGTTATAACCTAACCCTGAATAGTTCAGGTAAACAGTATGTGCCGTTCTCCATTTAGCGATCTCGCCACTATAGCTCAATCCTGCGGAAGCAGTTACCAGGAAGTCGTCAAAGAAACCAGCTATGGCAGCTTTGGAAACGGCCGCATGCTCCAACCCGGGCCCTGAACCACCTGTACGGTTAGCCGATTTGGAGAACTCCGCTTCTATGGAACCATATTCACCCAGGCTTAATTGTTTGGAGAAGGAACCAACAAAAGTATTCTGCGCCAGTGCCATCACGTCAGGGGCACGGCCGGGGGAATTACGGGCATTAGCGTTCAATGCGGAAATATGCGTATGTCCTTTGCCGATATCTCCGGAGCCAAGCCGTAAGAACTGCAGGCTTTTGGCAGGTGCGTCCATCGTAGCGTTAAGGCCTATATCACGTGGCGTCATTTCCCGGGTTTTACCCAGGGCAAGCATCAGGTATTTGTTCTTGTCGTTCAGCAAAGAACCTGCAGCGCCTGTCATAAACAGATCGGATACAGTGCCCTTGCTGGCGTTAGCCGCTATATTACCAACATTCAGTTCTTTTACTTTCATTAATAACCGCTGCAGCCCGCTCATGGGAATGAGGTCTTTTGCCAGCCTGGCTGTAGATGCAGGATCTTCTATCCATTTGTTCAGATTACCTTTAACGAGGTGCTGGCTGTTTAAGAGTTGCGCCCCTCCGCCCAGTTCCTGCTTTAGCTGCATCACCTTGCCGTAATAATTTTCCAGGATACTGTCTGGCAGCAGGCGGCTGTCGAATACGAGATTGCGCAGCTGCACACTGTCCATATGCATCAGCTGATCTGCACTAATATGGTGGAACAGGCTATCTTTCCCCGCCTGTAATGATTTCATCCTCGCGTCTACAAACGTCCGTAGGTGGGATTTAAAATCGATATCGTCCAGGAAGTATTTTTTGAGATCATAGTTTTTCTGAAGATGCGCATTTATCTTTTTTACATAAGCCTCTTTATCAAAATTGAATTTTACCAGGTTCTCGTTTTCCAGTTTAGAATCAAACCGGCTATATCCGGAAACGTTGGCATATTGAAGGTTGATAGGGATACTGCCAACCGTTACCTGGTCCTGCAACTGTATATTGTTCCACCATCCGGAGGAATTGCCGGTAGTATCTCCATAGCTGGCTTCTGCCCCAGCCTGGGACAGTTTATTGGCAGGTTTACCTGGTAACTTTAAGGAATTCAGTGCCGGCTCATCTTTCATCAATGCATAAAATCCCCTGAGTTTATCATCAATGAATTTATTCATCCGGGAAGTATCCTTCAGCAGTTTATACCCTTCCTCCAGCTGGCGGGTTTTGAGGGAGCCGGAAATGCTTTGCACATAAGCAAAGAATTGTTGCTTTAAGGTATCATTAAGTCCCTTTAAATTATGCAGCGGAAGAGGTCCTGTTAAGAGATTTCCCGGTAAGCCCGGTTTGGGGAAACGGGAAAATTGCTTATTGAGAGAGTCAACCAGTACTTTTCTCATGACGGCATTCCCTGCAAATGAGACATTGCTTAACATCGCCTTTCCCGTATCCAGCGGGGAAACGGTTCTTTGCGCATGCACAGGTATAGTAAATGCAAGGCATACAATAATGCCGGCATAACGGAAGAAGGTCATAGTTCGCGTTTAAAAAAATAGAAGCATAAATCACTTATGGGTGATCAGGTACGGGCGAATATTCATATAATAAGCATGGGAATTGTATTAATTAATTATAGGTTACGGTATTGGGACATTCACATATGCTGACCTGGCATTTTCCTCTACATTACTCTCCAAAAGTATAAACAAATTCCAGTTAACAAAATTAATTCTATTGGTTTCTCTTTTTGCAATTGGGTTAAAATCTTAAAGAAATGTTTCTCTGGGCATTGCTTACCATTTCTACGAATGCCGCAAAAGTAACTTATAAGAAAATAAAAGGCATAACATCTTTGGGGTATTTATCAGATAACGTTTGGAGTTCTAACAAAAAAAGAGGGTGAAAAGGCAAAACCCTTCCACCCTCTTCAAAAGAAAGAAATTAATTACTGATAAGCCACCCGCACAATCCTGTTTGCCTGCCTGTAATCAAACTGCGTAAATGTGCCCACCATCAGCAAAGCATTCTGCCCTGTCATAGGCAAGATCTTCGTTATCTGCCCTAAACCTCCGCTACCGCTAAACGTAATCCCTCCGTTAGTGTTATAAGTTTTATGCACAGCACCATTTGGTGTAAGCACCACAAAATTGCTGCGGGTTACACCTGCAAACTTGCGGAAAGTTCCAGCCGCAATAATATTGCCGCCGGGTATCAGTCCCAGGGTATTTACATACCCGTCAGCACCTTCTCCCACGTTAAAGGTGGGATCAGGAGAACCATCTGCATTAAGCCGCACTATACCTCCTGTATTCACACCATTAAACTTTTTAAAGTTGCCTGCGCAGATGATCTTACCATCCGGCTGCACAAGAATAGTGGAAATAGCCTGATCCGGCCCTGTACCAACATTAAAGCCAGCATCTAAAGAACCATCTGTATTCAGGCGGGCAATGCGGCCTGCGTTTTGACCGGCGTAGGTGGTGAAGTTACCAGCTATCAGCAGCTTATCATCCGCCAGCAAATGAGAACTGGTGATACTTCCATTCACCGTTAATTTACCCTGATGGTTCACCAGGTCGTAGTGATAAGAAGAATCCAGCGTACCGTCAGGATGCAGGCGTGCGATGTTAAATACCATGGTAGAATCCAGGTGAAGTGAGTCTATCCCCAGCTCCATAGTGGTAAGATTATAATTAGGCCGTACATAATAGCGGTAGTTACCGATAGCAATGATCTTTTTATCACTCTGTATCAACAATCCGCTCACCGTACCACGGAAACCGCCTTCCAGCTCAGAAGCCGGAGTGGCAGCACCGGATGGGCGAATAACAGAACGTTGTGCAACGCCTCCGTTTGTATTCACTTTTGCAATACTGAATACCTGGCTTACCTGGTCATAGCCGGTAAAGTACCCGCCTACCAGGTATTGCTGCTCATCGGGCATGTATACCATGGGATTTATATAACCTGAAGGACCCGTGAAGTTACCGTAAGCAAAAGTACGGTCCAGCGTACCATCTGCATTAATGCGCGCCAGCCGGTTCACACCTCCTGCAATCGCAGAGTTGTCATATTCCCAGAAGTCGCCACCTATCATGTACTTATTACCCGGTACGGGAATAACATTGAAAATATTGGCGTTACCACCTCTTACACTGGGAAAAATGGTATCCATCTGGAAAGGACCGAATACGGGGAAATACGGCCCGAAATAGAACTCCTGCCCTATCTGTGCGGACACGGCGCCACTGCTGCCCAGCTCCGGCACAGTTACCGTAATGGTAGTGTCTGTTACTTTTATAATGGGTGCTGCTGTGCCATTGAACAATACTTTAAGGTTATCTTTCACTGCCAGGAAGCCTCTCCCCTTCAGGATCACCTCATCCCCTACTTTCCCCTTCGCAGGTGAAATAGCCTGTTCTTCCGCAAAATTGATGGCAGGCAGCACGGGATCGCCATACGGGCCTTTTTCGTTGCTGTTCACCGATTCCTTGGTGCAAGCCACCAGTGCGGCACCCAGTAGCAGGCATGCATATGTTATTCTTTTCATCATGTACATTTTACTTTAAGTAATCCATTGCGATACGGGTAAATTCACCACCGCGGAAACCGAAAGCGTGAGATATGCTCAGCGCATGTATCACACCGTTCTTCGGCTGTATGTCTGAAGACACTACCCTTACCCTGGGATTGTTCCTGAAATTGGTGGGATCAAATGTGATATCCGTTACCGTTAAGATCCGTGGCCCTACTGCCTCTACACCGTTGTAACTCGTATAGTCCAGCCCGATATTGAGGATGTAACCGTCCAGCATAATATAATTGATCCCTGGAAAAGCACTGATGTTCTCCGGGTTCACACGCGGGAAAGTACCTGCCACGCGTTTGCCTTTCATGATATACATGCTCAGGAATTTGCGCCATACTTCCGGCCCGAGGTCTGACATCTTTACGGAATCTTTCATGTTAGCATAGCGACTTGCATTGAGGCTATTCATTGCTACACGTATCACCTCGTCCGTGGGTGCAAAAAAAGTAATGGTGTCTGATGTCATCATGTCTTTCAAACCAGCCAGATCCACGATCTGTTTGATGGTATCGAAATACAGTTTTTTCTCAGAGAGGTAATCGTATATAGTGCCGTTATAGTATGGATTGGCCTTACCACCATCTACATAGTAATCCTTTTTGCAGGACTGCGTAAGCATTACAAAACAGAGGAACACAAGCGGCCATTGAAATATCTTTTTCATACAATGCATTTTAATTTTACTGTACCCAATAAGCAGTTTGAACAAGAAGAGGATTCGTACGGATGGACTCTACAGGAATGGGCCATGTCCATGCGCGGCGGTCAAACTGGTCCTGCGTGAGATAGTTCTCGCATTCGTTGATGTCCATTACCCGGCCTGTTCTCACCAGGTCTGTCCAACGTTGTCCTTCTCCCATCAATTCCCGGGTCCTTTCCAGGAAAATGGCGTCTTTCAGATCTTTTCCACCACCACCGGTATATTCTTCTGCCTCAGCGCGGTGCCTGATCTCGTTGAGGAGGCTAATAGCTTCCGCATCTCTCCCACCTAGTTCTGCCAATGCTTCGGCCTGCAGCAGCAGTACACCGGCATAGCGGAAATAGAGGATGTTGAAGTCGAAGCTGCGGGTAGCAGGGTCCGCAATAGCGGAGTACTTCAGGAACATGGAAGATTGGGGATTGAGCAGGGAATACGGATCATCGAACCATAACGAGAAGCGCGCATCTGACTTACCCGGCGGGTACAGTTTATCAATAAATTCCTTCTTGATAGTGATCTCACTTCCCAGGCCACCATACAACGTGGTGCTGGTTGCCAGAATGGGCTGGTGCAGCACCCACTGGGCCATATAGCCACCGTAAGAGTTACCGTAATTAGCGTCCATACTGAGTTCCCAGATCCCTTCTTCAGAACGGCCTTTGAACATTTCCTTGAATACTTCAGGCACGTAGGGCATCAGTCTGTATTGACGCAGGTCTGTTACAGCCTGGCATTCTTCTGCGCATTTTTTCCACCACTCGTTTGCACGGGCTTTGTCGAAACCGGCTTTCCAGGCATACATATGTGCCATCAATGCATGCGCAGCCCCTTTAGTGGCACGCACTGCGCGGAAGGTGGGGTCTCCATAAGCTTCCGGCAGGTCTTTCACCGCCAGTTGCAGATCAAGAATGCAGGTATCCAGCACATTCAGCATATTGCTGCGTGCCTTCAGCCGGGTATCATATGGGTCGAATTGCAAAGGCACATCTCCATAATAAGTTACCAGCAGGTAATAGTTGAAACTGCGGATGAAACGTGCCTCTCCTATAAACCTCGCTTTCTGCTCCGAACTCACGTTCTGATTATTGATCTCCGGTATTTTTGCCACGCAAAGGTTGGCCATGGCAATGGACTTATAGAAATCGGCCCAGCTACTCCGCAGTGCTCCTAACCCGTCCTGCGCGTTCAGGTCAGCGCTTTGCATTTGATTGGTAGAAAGCATGATGAAATTCCTCTTAGCCCAGAAGTTCCAGTTACCGGGCCTGAAATCGCCACTCACGTAAATAGCGGCGTTGCCCATGCGCGTGCGCAGCAGGCTGTAGGCAGCATTTACGCCCATTTCCGCATCTTTTTCATCTTTCCAGAAATCAGCGCCGGTAAACCTGTCGCTGGGTTCTACTTCCAGGAATTTTTTGCAGCCGGACAAGCCTGTGCCCGCCAGTACAATACATGCCAGTATTATGTTAAACCACTGTTTCATTTTTCTGTTTGTCTTTTGGTTTAAAATTCTGCAGAAAGCCCTATTGTAAAGCTTCTTCCCGCAGGATACCCGTTAATGTCATCCCTTCCCAGCTGGCTCACCGTCTCAGGGTTGGGACCTGAGTATTTAGACAATACGGCTACGTTGTACAAGGTGCTGTATGTGCGCAACGTACGCAACCCGGCCCTTTTCATGAATCCGAAGTTGCGGAAGTTGTAGTTGAGCGTGATCTGGTTGATCTTGAAGTAAGTACCATCTTCCATAAACATGGTCTGGTCCATCCTGAAAGGCTGGATCTGCCTGTTACGGTAAGTGTAGTATACGTTAGGATATTGCGCACCCAGGTCTCCCTCTCCATTCCAGTAATTCACCTGGTCCAGGTCGTAAATATTCACCGGGCCGCCAATGCCGCCGCTGTAGGTGGTATTGTTGGGCTGCGTGAGGCGGAGCAAACGGCCTGCCATGGCATTGTTCAGTATATCACGTTTGATGGTGAATGAGCAGAAAACGTTCAGGGAAAAATTCTTATAACTGAAAGTATTGGAAAGACCGCCTACGGCGCGGGGCTCAGGATTACCAACGATCATATTATCCTCTGCATCATCCAGCATATAATCCCCGTTCACGTCTACCCACATAGGATCTCCTGCCGCAAAATAATAAGGTGTATTTCCTTTGCCATTCCTGTAACGTACACCACGTACAGGATCTACGGGCACCTGGTCATCAGACTGGTAAATACCTGTAGTTCTGAAAAGGAAGTTGGAAATGGGGTTATGACCTATTTTGCGTGCAAGGTCCTGGTAGTACGGCGCACCATCGTTGAAACGGAAAGACTCCAAACCTTCAGGCAGTGCCACCAGCGTACTCCGCGAAATGGCGCCGTTGGCCGTCACGGTCCACTGTAAGCCATCCGGCTTTTTGGAAGCAATAGGACGCAGGGTAATAGCCAGTTCATGCCCGTAATTCACTATCGCAGCACCATTCTTCTCTATTTTGCTGTAACCGGTCACGTCCGTAAGGGGAAGTTCCAGCACCATGTTGTACGTACGTTTGTAGTAAGTATCGTACGTAAATGTGATCCGGCCTTTGAGGAAGCTCATATCCAGCCCCACATCGTACTGGCGGGATTTCTCAGGCTGAAGGTATGGATTGGGCATAAGCCTGAACTCAGGTCCGATAGCTGTTTGATTATTGTAATCTGCATGCACCTGGTAAATACCCAGGGAGTTCACCTGGTTGGCAATAGGCCGGCTGTTGATGCCGTAGCTACCGCGCAATGATCCGTAATCGATGAAATGCAGGTTTTCAAAAAAGGCTTCCTTGCCAAAGTTCCAGCGCACACCCATAGCAGGGTTCACAGAATAGCGGCTGGAAAGACCTGAACTGGAATTACCGTCTGAGCGGTAAGAAAGATCCAGCACATACTTTGTTTTATAGTTGTACGAAATGAAACCGGCATACGATAACGCATGATAAAGACGGCTTACGGGCGTACCATTGGTGTTGATATTACCCGCATCGTTCCAGGGGTTGCCCGGGTAAAAACGTGGTGAATAACCACGGGGGCCCCAGTAGAAATCACTGGGCCCGTTGCGCATTTCACGCACGTGCTGCTCGTTCTCCATAATATTGGCCTCTGTGAAGAAGCTCACCAGGATGTTATGCCCCCGCTCTGTATTCTCTTTATTACTATTGAAATTATAAGCAAGGCCATTGCGGGTGTTCAGTTCTCCCCTGCGCCCGACAAAACCATACAACAGTGTTTGATTGTTGTTTGAGAAGCCCATGTTGAAACGGTCCCTTGTATCCGTATAATAATCATAAGAAGTGGTAGTGGTGAGGCGTAGTCCCGGGAACAGTTCATAATCCACGTTCAGATAACTACGGATATTCAACGTATTGTTATCATCCACATTTTCCAGGTAAGCCCTTAATTCCGGGAATTCGAGGAAGTGTGAAGGGCCGGGTAAAAGCGATGAGGAGAAGGCATTGCCGGCGCCATTGCCGGTGAGGCCGCCCCCGTTACCACGCTGCTTTTGCCCATAGGCGGCAAACAGCTGGCCGCTTACGCGCAGCCTTGTATTGGGCTGCATATTCAACTGCATGTTGAGGCTGTATTTGTTGAAGCCGGTGTTTTTGATAACACCCTGGTTCATCTGGTAAGCCAGGTTAGCCTTATAGTTCATCTTGGCGTTACCTCCACTGATCTGCAGGTTATTGTTGGTATTAACAGTGGTTTGATAAAAAAGCCCCTGCCAGTCTGTGCTGTTATTGTAAAAACCGTTAAGACTATCTGAAATAAACTGCGCCTCATCCAGTTGCCTGCGCGCTTCACGTTCACTTTCGCTGTAACCGAGAATAGCTGCAATACGGTACTCCCTTTCCTTCTGACCACCCCAAACAGAACGCAACTGCGGCGGCGTGTTGATGAACACACTATTGTTGGTACTGATGATAGGTACAGGAGAGTTACCACGCTTGGTGGTGATCACAATTACACCATTGGCGCCGCGGGACCCGTACAGGGAAGCAGCCTGCGCATCTTTAAAGATCTCTATGGACTCAATATCTTCAGGTGGCAATAATGCCAGCGGGCCGGTGGCTGCGCCGGGCTGCAACATGGACTGATCGATACCTCCATCATAATCTACCGGAACATTATCTATCACCAGCAAAGGATTGGAACTGGCCAGGAAAGCCTGGTCGCCACTGCCGGAGATATTCAGTTGTGAAATACCACGGATGGCAATAGTGCCACCAAAACCCGGTGCACCCGTAATGTTCTGGATGTTCATACCGGCTACCTTACCCTGCAGCAATTGCTCTAAGTTAGATACGGGTACGTTCTGCAGTTCCTTACCGCTAATGTGACTGGAAGCTCCGGTCATTGTTTCTTTTGTACGCGCCTGGTATCCTACTATCACTGTTTCCTTCAATCCTTTTTCGGATACCGCCAATTGTATATTGATCTCCGCTTTAGTGACCTTTGCTGTTTTGTCTTCATAACCTATAAAACGGAACAGCAGCACTTTTCCTTCCTCAATAGTAATCGTGTAAAAACCTGCGTCATTAGTTACCGCAATGGCTTTTTTTGCCGTCACATCCACAATGCTCACACCAGGTATGCCCGTATGCGATGTTGCATCTGTTACTCTCCCTTTTACCGTGATCTTTTGCTGGGCATAAGCCGTGCTGCAGGCAAAAAGCATCAGCGTTATACAGGCCCTTATTAATTTATGCATAGTTAGCTGATTTAAAAGTTGCGCATTAATCATCACTGAATTTTGGATTGATCAGGTAACGGAATACTACCGTCCATTCACCTGGTTCATGAATGCTGAACCTCATACCTATACTGCCGAATCTGCGGTAGCCGTAAGAAACCCTGCTGAAGGAAAAAATATATTCCGCCAGTTCATCTCCGGCAAATGATTCCGCCAGTACCGGGAAAGGATTGGTAATGTCGTAGGTAACCTGCATGCTATCTTTCGGGATCTGCCTGTTGAATCCGAATTTGATCCTCCGGTCAGTCATTTTGCTGAAGTAATAAAGGCTGTCCCAACGCTGGATATTGAAGGTGGAAATGGGAATGGGCAGGCTGTCCTTATCCACGAATTTGAAGGTCAGCTTATTGGCAGCACTACCTGTTTTAACGAAGTATACCCGTACGTTTTCCGCCTTGATCTCCCTGCCCTGTACATCCAGGTGCCCTGACATAACGGTAGGGCGGATAATACCGCCGGCATTATCTGCTTTGCGGATACCGGTAAGATCATCAAACTCATAGGGCTCGTAGGGCTTTGGACGGCGGAAGTCTAACATAAGGCCGGGGAATAAACGCTCTCCTGCCCCATTCTTTACCATTACATCAAAAAAGTATTTGCCATACTTTACTTTAGTTGAGTCTACCGGCCATACCACCAGTTGCCCGTTCTGACCGTTCAGGTCCAGGATAGGACGGCGTACGGTAATGCGTTTAGCTTCAATTTCCGCAATAGAAGTTTCGGCACCGGTGTAATACTGTTTCCACTGCCGGGTATCTACTTCTTCCAGCAATATGGGAGCCGGTTTACCCTCTGCCCGCGGAGATTGCAGTGTGAACTGCAGCGGCTGCGTAGAGTAGTCTGCATTGAAGATATCCACGAACACGTTCATACGCCCGAGGTTGGCTACAAACGTTTCTTTCTTGAAGTTCATATCCTTGCTCATGTAGTCTTTCACCACCGGCAGCGTATCCTTATAACACCCTGTCAGCAAAGCAATACTGCAGCAGGCGAGAAAGTATATTTTGATTCTGTTCATTTTCATAAGTTTATTATTTCGCAACAAAGATCACTTTGGAGATGTTGAAGCCTACGGCATCTGTTACTACTTTCAGCTGACGTTCTCCTGCGGTAAGCGTTACATCTCTTCTGATCAGGTCTGTATAGGTGGCATAATTGCCGGTCCTTGGCACGGTGAGCACAGTGCTCACATTGGTACCATCTATTTCAGCATGCACCTTACCGGTAGTATTGGGAGAGGATATACGGAATATGATATCGTACTTGCCCGTTTTCTGTATGTTCACCGTGTAGGAAGTCCATTCCCCCACTGCAAGGCTACCAATGTTAAATCCGCCCTCACCCGGGTTCAGCTCCGTATCAGGGCCTTCAAACGCGCGCATTACATGTTTGGCGTTGCCTTTGTTCTGCTCGTCTACATCTTTATAACCAATACCTTCACCACCCCAGTCAAACTCTGCAATAGGAACAGTGCCGGGTATTTGTAAAGGCGTACCGTGGAAAGGTTTGCGGAATTTGGGTACAAAACCAATACGCGACATGTTATGGCCCGCAGCATCTACCACATAAGTTGCCACGTGCTCTCCTTCCGTGAGTTGAACATCTTTTCCCTTCACCGTTACCCAGTTCTGATAACTGGTACCTTTAGGAATGTTCATCAGCCCCGTTACATCCACGCCATCTATTTCTATATGCTGGATACAGTTGGAGTTTGGTGTGGCCACGCGGGTATAGGAGCTGTAGAGGCCCGTATATTCTACCTTTATGGAATACTTCAGCCATTCACCGGGAAAGGTAAAGCCAATGTTGTAGGGGCCTTCTGTGCTAACGTCCGTATCCACCCCTTCTTCAAACCGGAACTTTCCATTTCCCCTGTTGGCAGGTTCAAAATCGTGATACCCCACTCCTTCGCCTCCGCGGTCGTAATAGGCAATATCTATGCTGCCGGTACCAGGTACAAGGAAGGGAATACCAAAGTAAGGAGAGCGCTGTGCCGGATAAGCCATTCCCAGGAAAGAAGAAAAGCCGAAAACGTGCCTGGGCTCCAGCATGTGCACAATACCGTTCGTTGTTTTTATATTGGCAGATTCAGTAAGAGCGGATACCCAGAATTTGATGAGCCGGGAATTGTTCTTATCGCTGTACTGGATCACCATGGAACCACCGTTATCGATACCGGAAGCTGTAGTGCTGATAGCCTTGGCGCTCATTTCGTATTCATAAGCGTTCACCAGGGTCACGCCATCTCCTCTACGCAGGGAATCCAGGCTGTAAATGCCCGATATCATGTAGCGGTTCAGCAGGGTATCCCAAACACCGGTGCTCACACTATCTACCGTCCAGTTAGGTGCTTCACCACGTTTTTTTCGGATGAAATTGAGGTTGTCCATTGCTGAAGCGATGCTGAAATCCTGCGGCGCAAAAAAAGTATTGTTGCCGGTTTTCAGTTTTTCAGCGATACCTGTTTTATTAAGCAGATAAAGCAATGTATCATACAGGCCGCTTTGGTTGGCCTGTTTAATAAAATCATAACTATTCATTTTCACGTCCCGCACAGGTTCCATATTGCGGTATTCATTATTCTTCCGGCAGCCGGCAGCCATGACCAGCAAGGCGGCAGCGGCGAGTATATGTGTTGAGGAAATTATTCTTTTCATAGTGTATAATTATTTCCAGTATGAATATTGCGTAAGCTGAGGATTGAGGCCGAGTGTGTTTTTAGCCAGGGGCCAGTATGCCCCGCCGTTCTGCACATCTGCTGCTGAGAGTTTGCTGTAAGCCGGCACTTTGCCAAAGCTTATCAGATCAAACCAGCGCCATCCTTCCCCGATCAGTTCACGGCGGCGTTCTGCCAGGATAAGATCAAGCAGTTCCCCTTCCGTTGCGGTAGCCGGCACTTCTTCAATATACCTTCTTGCACGCAGCGTATTCAGCTCCGTGCGTGCGGCGGGCAGGTTTTTAGTACGTGCATAACATTCCGCACGCAGCAGCGATAATTCCTCAAACCGGAAAATCACAATGGCAGCGTTGAAGAGCCGCAGTGGAGGATTACGCACCTCACTGGCCAACATGCGCAGCTTGTAGAACATAGGTTGCACACTCGTCATGTCCGTAAAGAAGATAGAAGCGCGTACATCAGATGCGCTGCTATAAATGTTGAGAATGCTGTCTTTTGTTACATAGATCTCTGCTTCTGCTTTAGGTACATCAGGGGAACGGAGGGTCCAGTATTCCAGTTGGCCGGTAGTGGATATTTCCGCATGGTCTATGTTGAAGTCCAGCTGGAAAATATTCCAGTTGGTGCGGCCGCGGAAAGTTGAGCCGGAAGTACCACTGGGTGCAACAAGCATGTTGTTGTCCGTCACGTACTCGTAAGAGTTGCGCGCCTTGTTATCCAGGATAATATTGATGTAATTCAGCGCATTCACATAATCTTTCTTCCAGGCGGCAATATGTGCTGCCAGGTCGTAGCAGGCGCCACGGGTGGCAAGGATACTTTGCCAGTGAGATCCGCCCTGCCCACGATAGGTGCCCTGTTGCTCCGGATTAGTGCCATCAAACTTCCAGGGCAGATCTTTAGCAGCAGCCAGCACTTCCCCCATCGCAAAATCCAGCACTTTGTTCCAGTCTTCCCGGGTGCTGGCCGTAAACTCTCCTTCAAATGGTGCTGTTATAAACGGCACATCTCCCCAGACACGCACAATGTAGAAGTAGGTAAAAGCCCGTATAAAACGTACCTGCGCCATATCCAGCTTCATTTCTGAACGGGGGTAGCGGTTATCCTGTTCCGTAATGCCCGGCAGTTTGCTGAGGGCAAGGTTGCATTGCGCAATAACAGCGTAGAACCTGCGCCAATCTCTCCAGGCATCCATGGCCGGGTAGTTGGAGGTAAGATTACTTGAACGCAGGGCTTGCAGGTCCCCGCGTTTGGTAACGGTAAAATCTCCGCCACGCATATCTCCATATGCCCAGTACGCATTCTCATTGGCCATCGCAGCACGTAACAAACTATAACAAGCAAAGCTGCCAGCCCATGCATCGTTCTTTGTCTTCCACATGTTCTCTTCAGTTACAGCACGGGTAGCGTCCACGTCCAGCATTTTTTTACAGGAAAGCCATCCGGTTGCCAGCAGGCACATCAGGCTGCCTATCCATATATATCGCATAAGATCAGTTTTAATTATTTGAACTGTAAGTTGAAGCCCAGGGTATAACTCCTTGGCGCCGGCATATTGTACACGCCCTGGTCATACCCGAAGTAATCAAAGGCCTCGGGATCGCCACCGGAGTAGTTAGTGATAGTGAAAAGGTTATTACCGGTCAGGAATACACGCAATTGCTGTACACCTTTCTTTTCCATCCAGGCGCCTGAAAAATTATAGGTAAGTGAGAGAGAACGTAGTTTCACGTAAGAAGCCTTTTCGAGGAACAGCGTTTGCTCTGCCTGGTAGGCCCTTACCGGGCTCCATGGATTGTAACGGTACATGCCGTCCACATCTCCCTTAGGTCTGGTCCAGTATGCAAATTCTTTTACGCCATCAATATCATCCACCCCTTCGTGGTTCACAAAGTCAAAACGGTCTGCCAGCGCTTTATTGAGCAGCTTTCTGCCAAAGGCGTAACTAAAGAGCATGTTAAGTTCAAAGTGACGGTAGCGCAGGTTATTGGCCCAACCTCCCTGCACTGCGGGGTTGTGGGTGCCAGTAACCACACGGTCTGCATCATCAATGTTATTGTCGCCATTCACATCCCGCCATTTTGGATCGCCGCCTTTCATAGGCAGCCCCTGATAGCTCATGCCCGGGGGCACATCAGCATCCGTTTCATAGATACCATCGTTAATGAGCAGCCAGTATTTGTCTACCGGTTTGCCTACTAAAAAGCGGCGGTTGCCCAGCAGCACTTCTGTTCTGCCGCCTGGCAGCCTCAGCAGTTTTGTTTTGTTAGCAGAAGCATTCAACGCGGTAGACCAGCCAAAGTTTTTATTATTTATAACAGTGGCTTCAACGCCCAGTTCGCCGCCATAGTTGGCGATATCCATTCCATTCATCAATACACCGGTATAACCACTTTCCGTCATAGCCGGTACTTTGATGAGCATATTTTTATCCTGCCGGCTATATACATCTACAGAAATATTCACCCGGTTATTGAGCACACCTATATCCAGCCCGCCGTTCAACTGATCTGTATATGCCCAGCCAATACCGGAGGAAATATACCCCAGCTCATACGCTGCATTCAGCACGGGGAAACCATTGTAAGTAGCCATGTTCGGAGTTCCCTCCCAACCTGCTTCCACATTGTACACAGGGCCGCCTTTGTAATAATCATCATGGAACACTTTACCTGCGCGGCCTGCACTTGCTCTCAGGCGGAGGTTGCTGAACAGGCGGCTCCCCTGCATGAATTGCTCACCGGATATTTTCCAGGCAGCGGAGAGCGTGGGGAATAATTTCCAGCGTTCATCCTCACTCACGTTGGATGAGCCATCCTGCCGCAGGTAGAGATCGAAGAAGTATTTATCCTGCAGATTGTAGTCAATGTCTGCATAAAAAGATGCAAGGTTGGTTTTCACCCTGTCCTTATAATTGGCAGTAAGGCGCAGGTTGTGGGAAGCGCCGGGTTTGTTATCGTTGTTACCGGGCTGATAGATCTGTATGTAATCGCTTTTCCCTTTAAAAGCGCGGCCATACATGTATTTCCACATATCCCACTGGTTGTATTGGCCCAGGGTAATGGAAAGATGCTGATCCTTTTTTTGCAGCGGCGTTATTTCCAGTGAATTGTCGAATACCAGGCGGCGGTGCAGCCCATCGTAGTTGGACACAAAGTTGTTTCCGTCATTTACAGTAGAAGGAACAAACAGGTCCCTGTAGTTTTGCCCGTGGTCAATACCAAAACGGGAGTTCAGCTTCACGTAACGTCCAAATGTATATTGCAGTGTGTTCAACACCCGCACATTTGTATTCCTGTTCTTGTCAATACCTTTTTCCAGGTAGCTGAAATATTGATCTACCTGTG
Organism: Chitinophaga niabensis; assembly: GCF_039545795.1. Classification (NCBI taxonomy): domain Bacteria; kingdom Pseudomonadati; phylum Bacteroidota; class Chitinophagia; order Chitinophagales; family Chitinophagaceae; genus Chitinophaga; species Chitinophaga niabensis. The sequence goes on from NZ_CP154260.1 coordinate 2,916,648, forward strand.
ATGCACTGGAGGATGGGGGTTTATCAAGACTGAGGATATAGTCTTCGTCCCCCATTCTGTCCCGCAGCAACTGCGGCCTGTCGCGGTTAACTACCGCGGCACTGATAAAGGTGCTCCACTGGAGGTTTTTCACCGGTACCACGTTAATGCCGAAGTTCACATTGTAACGGCGCATCGCTGTTTTTTCCGCTACGCCCTGCTCAGAGGCCTGGCCTACGCTGAAACGGAAACTCGCCAGCCTGTTGCCACCACTTACAGCCGCCTGGAGGCCGGTGGACCAGCCATTACGGTAGTAGGCATCATCCCAGTCAGCGTTGCCGTAATAAGTAGAGTTGGTGGAGTCTCCGAGATAACCGGGAAAGCTTCTGAACTGTTCTTTACTGGCATAGCGGTCATAGAACTGCAATCTGAAATCGCGTTCCCAGCGGCCATTGATCACATCTACCGAAGGTTTCACGGAGATGCCTGCATAGCCGTTCACTTGCACTTTCAGGTCTCCGCTGCGGGGACCAAAGGTGGTGATATTGATCACGCCGTTGGAGCCTAAGGGTCCAAATCTGGCAGTGGCGCCAGCATCTTTCAGCACTTCAATGCTTTTAATGTCGTTCACATTCAGGAAGGAAAGCGGGTCAATTTCTGTACCCATGCGGTTGAAATCAAACCTTTGTACATCGAATGCAAAAGCATGCTCTGTAATGAGCGGCATGCCATCTACAACATACACGGGCTGGGCACCGAACAGGTCACCGTTTTTAAGCAGCAGGCCGGAAGCACCACGTACAAAGGCACTGCTGCGTTTGCCAGGTTCTGCGGTGGGAATGCGCACATCCACACCATTGGCCCTTCCAAGCAACATTTGGTTTATACTGGTGTAAGGGAGCTTCATCACTTCGTCCATCGGCAGCCTGCTAACGGCGCCGCCTGTACGTAAAAGAAGTTCGCTGTTAGGAAGGTACCCTATCGTGTCCCTGGCTTGCAAAGCCATTCTTTTCAGGCGCTCAACAGCCTCTGTGCTGCCCGCCGTTCCGGTAGAGTCTACTTTTTTATACAGCTTTTGCTGCGCCATGGCGCCCGCTCCCAGCATGAAGAGCCCCAGTAGTAAGGTGGTGCGCTTCCCCGAATTTGGGTAGAGATATATCATAGTGTAGATTTGTTTTACAAACAAAAAAGCCTCATCCCGCTCCTGCGACAAAGCATAGCCGGAACATTGAAAACAAAGAATACCCTTCCCCGTTATGCAGAAAGCATAACAAGGCCGCACCGCAAATTATGAGGCACGCGAAACCGCCACAGCAAGCAATGGTGTGCGTTACCGGACGTGGGGAAATATGTATACGGAAAAATTAACTTTTCACCTGCACAAGGGATCTCACATTGAAGTTAAATTTCGGTTTTAGAGGGTACCAACAGCGTACTTGTGCGAGGTACTAGTGTGTAAAGAAACTCTGCATTTTTTTTAGTGTTTAACGTGGTGACAAGATTCTAGTTAGGCTCTACTCTACTACTAAAACGATTTTGCGTTGATCTAATACCTTGGATAATGAGGTGTATCAATGTTGTAAGATACACAACCTATTATTCTGTGTCAATATGCAGGTGTATATCGTGTATAAATTATACAGCCATCAGCCAAAATATTACAATCTTCCGTTAATAAAACACTAAAATTGTCTTCCTAACGGTTTAAAATTATTTAAAAGGATTTAAAGTTAGGTACTTCCTCAATTAAGTTATTGTTATCAGCGCTTCAATAATATAAAGAGGGGCATTAGTACCTGATATAGACTAAGAAGGAGAAGAATATTTGTAAGAATCCAAAATTCTATGGAGGGCCCGGGCTTTAGGCCTTATGCATTAACTAAAATCTCTACTTCGCAGTTATCAATATTGCCTTTCGATTTCATGTGCTCATAGGCAGCAGATGATACAACCAAACATCCTTCTTCATCTATAAAAAAGTCATCCTCAGGCAATCCGTTAATATAGAGCCATTTGAATTTGGGAACATTCTTATTCCCGTTAAGATCATAAAAAAGCGGAGAAAACTCTATCTCGGCATTCCGGATACTATATCCTTTCAGGGATGTGCCTTCCAGCTTATTTAATAATTTCTCTGTGACCAGGAAAAAGGAAGAACAGGCGATCAGGTCATCTCCAAACCAATCATCAAAAATGAACTGAACGTGGGTACCCGATACTGTTTTACTGCCCAATTGACCAGGGGTATCTGGTTTCAATCTATAGTATCCTCTGCTTAGCATTGTTTGTTTTTTCTTAAGTTAGGTGCTGCTGCTGCTATTTGGGGCTAAGGCATGGATTTACTTAATCTCGATTACATTCTAATTTTTTGATATAGGACTCAATCTCTGCTTAAGGTCATAAAAGTAGCGAAATTTAACCATTTCAATAATTTCTTTCTAAAGGCTTTATAGACCATACGATTTAAGCCCCATCAATGCGTCCTTCAGTTCCTGATATGCCCCACGGAAGAAAAGAACAAAGTACGCTTCCAGGTCCGGCATGTTATGCACCTTATAAATATCTACCCATTTCACCATCTTACTCCTACCCAAACCCAGGAATCCCTTTTTCTCCCGCATGTACACCAGGCCCAGCAGGAATACCGGCTTATCAGGATTTCCTTCGATAGAAACCCACAATATCTTTTCATCCGCTTTATTAACAGCAGAAAGTGTAGGAGATACCCCGCGCTGTTCGCTGTTGGCTTTTTCCAGTTCCCCTTTCCATGGAAAGCGTTGCAGTACCTGCATAAATCCTGTAAAATCGATGGGGCCTTTTTCGTCCACTTGCAGGAAATCGTATCCCGCCAGCTGAATGTCATATGTGATCATAGTATTGGCGATTTAATGCGGCAACTTTTCTTTAAACCTCCCATACACCCAGGTTCCTGCCACTGCACTCAGCAAAGTAACGATCACCACGGTAAAGCCGCTTCCCACCTGCGCAAATAAAGGCCCTGGGCATGCGCCTGTAATGGCCCATCCCAATCCAAAGGTGAGTCCGCCAAAAATGTTACCTTTCGTAAATGGTTTCTTCGGTAAAACGATCGCTTCCCCGGAAATGGTACGGATACCCAACTTTCTGATCAGCAGTACACCCAGCATGCCGGTGATCACTGCACTGCCTATTACACCATACATATGGAAAGATTCCAGGCGGAACATTTCCTGGATACGGAACCAGGAGATAACTTCGGATTTTACCAGTATGATGCCGAACAGCATACCAATGAGCAGGTATTTCAGGTTTTTCATAAAAGCAGCCATTTCATCAGGTGAGGTAATACCAGGTTGGTCATTATAAAACCACCGGCCATAAAACAGATCGTTGCTACCAAAGAAGGCCATTGCAGGGTGGAAAGGCCCATAATGGAATGCCCGGAAGTACAGCCATTGGCATACCGGGTACCAAAACCTATCATAAAACCGCCGATGACAAAGAACAATAAGCCAACAGGACTGGCAATATTGCCCCAGTTGAAAATATCGCCGGGCATCAGTTCATCAAATTCCTGCACGCCCTGCGCCTTTAAAGCGTCTATAGTGGCCGGGTTTAACTGTACAGGTTCCCCGTTGTGCATAAATGCGAGGCAAAACACAGCCCCCAGGGCTATTCCTCCTACAAAAAATAAATTCCAGCTTTCTTTTTTCCAATCATAATTAAAAAAAGGAATTTTGCCGGGGAAACAGGCGGCGCAGATATGCCGTAAAGAAGAGGAAACACCCAGGGCTTTGTTACCTATGATCAGTAACAAGGGTACGGTTAGCCCGATTAATGGTCCTGCTACATACCAGGGCCAGGGTTGGAGAAGAGGATTCATGTATTAAAAATAGAAATAAATAATCAAGGTTCAACATGCAAAACATTCTTAAGCAATTTAACATTTCAGCTGTTAACAGTGGCGTATCAACCGGCGCTGTATGGATGGACGCAGGCGGCCCGCAACTGACCTCGTTTTCACCGGTAGACGGGAAAGAGATAGCCTCCGTTATAAGCGCTGCCCGCGAAGATTATGATGCAGTAGTGAAAAAAGCGGCTGAAGCTTTCCAGGCATGGCGCCAATGGCCAGCCCCCCGCCGAGGAGAAATTGTACGCCAGGTTGGTGAAGCCTTGAGGACCAATAAAGAAGCTTTGGGCAAACTCGTTTCCTACGAAATGGGTAAAAGCCTCCAGGAAGGATATGGTGAAGTACAGGAGATGATAGATATCTGCGACTTTGCAGTAGGCCTTTCCCGCCAGCTGCATGGCCTCACCATGCATTCTGAAAGGCCGGGGCACCGGATGTATGAACAATGGCATCCCCTGGGTATTACTGCTATTATTTCCGCCTTCAACTTCCCCGTAGCCGTTTGGAGCTGGAACTCCATGCTTGCCTGGGTATGCGGAGATGTGTGCATCTGGAAACCGTCTGAAAAAACACCACTGACAGCACTGGCCTGCCAGCACATCACCGGAAAAGTATTTGCAGAGAACGGTGTACCGGAAGGTGTATCCTGCCTTGTAGCAGGAGGCCGCGAAGTGGGAGAATGGATGGCGAAAGACACCCGTATTCCACTGGTATCTGCTACAGGTTCCACACGCATGGGTAAAAGTGTAGGCGCTGCCGTTGGAGAACGTTTAGGCAGGTCATTACTTGAATTGGGAGGAAACAATGCGATCATTATTTCCAAAGATGCAGACCTTGATATGAGCCTGATCGGTTGTGTGTTCGGAGCAGTGGGAACAGCAGGGCAACGTTGCACATCCACCCGCAGACTGATCATTCATGAAAGTGTGTATGAGTCCTTCAAAGCCAAACTGGTGAAAGCTTACGCGCAGCTTCGTATAGGCGATCCGTTAAATGAACATAACCATGTTGGGCCATTGATCGATAAACAGGCAGTAGATGCTTATTTACAGTCCATCGAAAAATGTAAAGCTGAAGGTGGAAAATTTGTAGTGGAAGGTGGTGTATTGGAAGGAGCAGATTATGCTTCCGGCTGTTATGTAAAACCAGCCATTGCTGAAGTGCAGAATAGTTACAGCATTGTGCAGCACGAAACCTTTGCACCCATTCTCTACCTGATCAAATATAAAACACTGGAAGAAGCCATCGCCCTCCAGAACGATGTACCACAGGGGCTTTCATCTGCTATCATGACGGTGAACCTGCGGGAAGCAGAACAGTTCCTTTCCCAATCCGGATCAGATTGCGGTATCGCAAATGTAAATATCGGTACTTCAGGTGCTGAGATAGGTGGTGCGTTCGGAGGAGAAAAAGAAACAGGCGGAGGCCGTGAAAGTGGCTCTGATGCATGGAAAGCTTATATGCGCCGGCAAACAAACACCATCAATTACACAGATAAACTCCCGCTTGCGCAAGGTATAAAATTCGACCTGTAACAGTTGTAGGGAAAAAAGTAAATATTGATATCTAAAATTAGCGGGGTTGGAGAACCCCGCTTTTTCGTTAAACGGAAACCATGCTTATGAGAAAGAATACTGGTACTGGGAAGTATCCAGTTATCCTCTCTGGGTATAAATATTACACTTTTTTTTGAAAATTCATATTCAACTTTTGTGCTACTGCCTGCCCTATTTCCAAAACATTGACGATCAGCACCTCATCAAACACGCCCCTATTGGATTTCAGCTCCTTTTCACGGATCCCCAGGATGCCTGCCATTTTGATAATACTTTTGCCAGGAGCGCATACAACGATCGTTTTCCCGTCATTTGCCTCCATCATGGTCTTCAGAATATGCTCCATAGCCTCCATATTATCCATCGTAGCATCCCGGTAATACTGCACCTGGCACTTCTTGGATTGCGCCAGCGGCTCTACTGTTTTAATAAGGCAGGGAGAATAGGGTGAATATACTGCCCCTATTTCCATATCCTTTAGGAATCCTGCCAAATGTGCGGATTGCTGCTTACCGGTCAGGCTTAAACCCGGCTCGCCTCCATGAGTGGCTGTTTCAGCACAATTCACGAATATAACGGTGGTCGGAGCCTTTCCAGGTGTTCGCATCGAACACACTGCGCTCCAGATTAGAAGTAAAAGAAAACTTGTACGTAACATGGCGGAAAATTTAATATGTGATATAAAAAGCTAAATTTTAAGTCTTTTAGTGAAGCAAATGTTAAACCGACAGGGAGGTATAGATTTATACCTGATATTTGCCCTTTTTTTCCCGGAGAGATCTTGGCTGAGAAGCGGTTGACCGGATTAAAAATAACTTTAATAAAAGGATAAGTAAAGGGCAATATGACAGAGGGCTGAGGAAAGAGGATAAAGCACCAAAACTGGATAAGAAGCTCCAGCAATATTTTCTAGCTGCTTTCAACCAATAGTCAGGCTGCATCACCACTCACCACATCAAAACACCTGTTATAACGCCCTTTATCATATCTTTAACCAATTGTGGTATCTGAATTGTAATCTATTAGGAAAATTGAATAAAATGAGATCCATCTGCAGAGAACTGGCCATGCTAATTGGTGGAGTATTGTGTATGTCTGCGCAAGGTTTTAGCCAACAAAAACCAGCTGTTCCAAAGAACTGGCAATTACTGAGCTACTCAACCGACAGTGTTTACGGCATTGGAGCGGAAAAAGCTTATAAAGAACTGCTGAAGAACAGGAAAAGTAAAACAGTGATAGTGGCTGTGGTTGATTCCGGCGTTGATACTACCCATGAAGACCTCAAAGGCATTCTCTGGCACAACCCCAATGAAATCCCAGGTAACAATATCGATGACGATGGAAATGGTTATGTGGATGATGTATACGGATGGAATTTCCTCGGCGCCAAAGACGGCAGCACCGTAAAAGAAGATTCTGACGAAGCTACCCGCGAATACTATCGCTATAAAAAGCTGTACCGTAACCCGGATTCTGCTTTGGAAAAAGAAAGCAGGGAATATGCTTACTGGAAACGGCTGAAAGAACGCATCGAGCGTCCTTCTTCCCAAAATAAATCCAATTACAAAATGATGCTCAAAGTGCAGGAAAACCTCCTCCGCTGCGAAACCATTTTGAGCGAATATGTAAAGACCACGGACTTTACCCTTCAGCAGCTGGATACCATTAACACTGCTGACCAGGATGTAATGCTGGCCAAATCATTTGCACTCAGGCTGCTGAAAAGCACGGGAGATGAAGAGATGACCTACCAGGGCTTCAAATCAGATCTCGCTGAATACATCAACGACCTGAAACGTAAAGCTGAGAACACAGGCCAGGAGCCGGTAGATAAACGTGCCACCATTGTGGGCGACAACCTGAATGACATCAACGATAAATACTACGGTAATAACGATGTAATGGGCCAGTTTGCCATGCACGGCACACATGTATCCGGTATTATCGGCGCTATGCGCAACAACAATACCGGCATGGACGGGGTGGCAGATAACGTACGCATCATGGCCGTAAAAGTAGTACCGGAAGGAGATGAACGGGATAAAGATGTGGCATTGGGCATCCGCTATGCGGTAGACAATGGTGCACAGATCATCAACATGAGCTTTGGTAAAGGTTTCTCTCCCAATAAAGCCTGGGTAGACGATGCCATCCGTTATGCACAGCAAAAGGGCGTGCTGCTTGTACACGCAGCCGGTAACGATGGTGCCAACAACGATGAAGTGGAAAATTTCCCGAAAGATACTTTTGATGATGGTGTAGAAGCAGATAACGTGATCACGGTAGGTGCCAGCGGCAACGGCCGTACCGGCAGCAAAATAGCAGGTTTCTCCAACTACGGTAAAAAGGAAGTGGATGTATTTGCGCCCGGCGTATCCATTTACTCTACTGTTCCCGGCGGCATTAAATACAACAACGCCAGTGGTACCAGTATGGCGGCTCCGGTAGTAGCCGGTGTTGCAGCCATGATCCTCTCTTACTTCCCTGACCTGAGTGCAAGGCAGTTAAAGGCGATCATCGAAAAAACAGCCACTCCCCTCCCCGATCAGATGGTGAATAAACCCGGTGCGAAAGATGAAATGGTTCCTTTTGCGGAACTCTCTAAATCCGGCGGTCTGGTGAATGTATACGAAGCCATTAAACTGGCATCTAAAACCAAAGGAGAAAATGCGAAGAAGAACAGGGAGAAAGAGAAAATGAAAGTATTACCGCTCACTAAAGATTAATGTTCGATCTAAATATAAAAAGTAAGCCCGTTCCAATGCAGGAACGGGCTTACTTTATTCCTTAATATCCTTATTCAACCAGCTCCAGTTCTTCCCGGATTAGTTCCAACCCGATTAACCCGGCCTTCTGATAATCATGCCAAAACTTTTCTGTTACGAATATATCGCTTCCCAATATACACATACAATCAGGCGGAGTTGCCGGAGCCTTCAGTTTGGTCTTGATAAAAGTGGTATAGCGAACCTCTTTAATAAGTTGCCAGTAAGCAGTTACATCTTTCACCTCATGATATTGAAAGCCCAATCCTTTGGTGCCGGACCTGATCACAGCATGCCCAAAGTCAAACAACTCAGGGCGAATTTTATGATTGACCCAGAAATAAAATCGGCCGGGCACATCTTCTCCATTATTATATAATGTTACCGGCACTAATTCACATGCCATCATTTTATAGCCAGCAAGAAAATCCGCTGCTCGTTGGCTGATGATGATATTAGTTGCAAGCAGATAAGGAGAAAAATACATAAAGTCCATCACCTTGGCTTTAGGGGCCATATCCGCTGTCAAATTCGCCTCCTTGTCCAGAGCAATATTTCTGAAAGAAAAGTCATCTGGCGGCAAAACGAATGCCCGGTCATTCCACCTCTTCAGTTCTTCCTTTGTACTTTCTGACAATCGTATTGAAGCAGAGCCATCCTTTACCACTCTTATTTTTGGTTCAGGTGTAATCCACACACCAATATATCTCATAATTTTTTATATCTTGAAAGGTTCTTTATCCGGCTACAAAGACATTATTCAACCAGCTCCAGTTCCTTTTTAATCAGTTTCAGTCCTATTAGTTTCGCTTGCTCATATTCCTTCCAGAATTTTTCGGTTACAAATATTGCATCTGCAAGTATCTCTAGGCAACCAGGAGCAGGAACCGGATCTTTCAGCTTTGTTCTGATAAAAGTGGTGTTATTAAACTCTTTTATAAACTCGCGGTAAGCGCTAATATCATTTACCTGATGAAACTTAAATCCTAACCCTATTGTACCAGATCTGATTATAGCCTGCTCAAGTTCAAATAATTCCGGACGGAGCGCATGATTGATCCAGAAATAGAACTTGCCGGGTACCTTTTCCTTGTTATTATATAAAGTAATAGAGACCAATTCATATTTCAGCATTTTCTGACTAGCAAGAAAATCCGCAGCCCGCTGACTGATAATTATATCAGTAGGGAACATGAACGGGCCAAAGCTCATGAAGTCTATCACTTTAGCTTTAGGAGTCATATCTGCCGTTAATTCAACTTCATCAGGCGATAAACTTCTATAAGAAAAATCATCAGGTGGAAAAACGGACAAACGATCATTCCATTTTTTTTGTTTCAATATTTCCAGAGTTTCATCACGAAGGCGTACTGAAACGCCTCCACTTTTAAGCCCGGTTATTTTGGGCTCTGGTGTAACCCATACCCCATTATACCTCATTGCTACTAGTTTTCATATTTTTTGAAAAAATCATTTAAATTTCCCAATCCATTTTTATAATCTCCCCAGGCCTCGGAGATCTTGCGCCCCAATCCATCTACTATGGATATGCATATTGGGCAAATCTAGTTTACCCTGTTTTGCCAATTCAGTTATCCTTCGGCTAACTTCTCTTGAATAATAGTAGGTGATTACCATGAAATGGCGTAGTAAGTTTCTTTAAATTGACTGCGGCCTCATTATTCCAGTTTATTGCATTTAACATGTCTGCGTGCTTTCTCGCTCGGCTCTGGATATGATATGATATGATGTTTATTAACCTTGCCAATGCTGTTAATAATCTTTTTACCCAATCTGGTGACCTTCAGGGCTTCACTAATCCCCACTGCTGCAGCGAGACTAATGGCTGCGTCCGTGGTTTCCTCCGGCCGCGTACAGGCCGACGTTCGCCAAATCAGCCAGTTCACCAAGGCCAGGCACAGCCTTTCACGCTAAAACCGCGGGCAGTTGGTTTTTCAGATATTTTTATCTCTTCATTAATTTTATCACTTCACCACCCTCCAGCTCACCGGGTACCGGTAATTCTTCCCTTTATTAGCCTCTATGGCCGCAAGGATGGAGAAGATCAGGTTCAGCACCCAGAGGATCTGCACCAATGCAACTGTTGAAAAGAATTCAAAGTTCCAGGAATGATCGCGCCAGGGATTACTGCCGTTGAATACCCTGGTAAAACTCCAGAAGCCCCAGCGGATACCGTTAATGATATTTACAATAAGCGATAAAATAGCGATGGTGATCTGAAAGTTCACTGCTTCCTTTCCTTCCCGGTCAACAAACGCAGAATCATTCTTTTTGATCAGCCATATTACCAGTGCTCCGATCACATTTCCACCGGCGGCAAATACTGCATGGCCTATGATACCGCCCAGGTGTACGAGCGTACCCCAGGTCCTGTCATCTTTTTGAAGTTCCATAAGTGAGAGATTTTGGATATAGGGTTTAAGTTAACATAAAAAGTCCGGTAAAACCACCCGGCAAAGCTTATAAGCCGGATTCTGTATCCCGTTCTGCAACGGAACCGCTATCATTTATCTGCGGCATTCATCACTGAATACCTGTATCTGCCTACCCTCGGTCATCGGGCGGGCAGCCCTCAAACGACCGTTTACATGGCATTTCAGCACGCAAGGTTTACCCGCAGAACAGGTTACCCTGTTCCGCCGTGGGCTTTTACCCCACATTTTCACCCTTACCCCTGGAGGCGGTTATTTTCTGTGGCACTGTCTGTGCTCTTCACCGGAGTGAAAAGCCCCACCCGTTAGGTGGTGCGTTGCCCTATGCTGTCCGGACTTTCCTGCCTTTTGTTGCCAAAAAGCCGATAGCGCGGCTTTGTCGGGTGGTTTTACCGGATCGCGAAGTTACTTAAAAAATATCTCGGTGGCCCCGTATCCGTAGAAAGGATGGTATTGGTTCACAAAGTATTTGACCTCGGACACTGTTTTCAGGATCTCATGTACCTCATCCCGCAGTTTACCGGAACCGATGCCGTGTATCACGATCATGCTTTTCTGATGCTGTGCAATCGCGAGGTCCAGGTTGTACTGGAATTCATTCAGCTGTATGCCCAGCATTTCCAGGTTACTCAGTTCCTTCCAGTTGCTGGCCAGCTTTTCAATATGAAGGTCTATTTCATATTTAGCCGTAACAGGCGTGGTATCCTTGATGGAAACATGAGTGGTGAGGGTTTGCAGTTTCTTTTTTTCCACCGGGCTGAAGCCATAGGCATCTGTTTCCGTGCGGAGCGGGTATTTATCGAAGAGCAGGTAATCGATGGTGGCCTGTTGCTTCTCCTGCTGCTGTGCCAGTTGCTGGAACAGTTGTTTTGCTTTCACCTTCCATGTTTTTTCAAAAGTGGCGGCCAGTTTCAGGTCCGTTTCTTTTGGCGTGAAAGAGAATTCAAAACGGGGATTGTCGTTCAACTGTTCAAACTCCAGGTCTGCCAGGTAAGTATGTTGGAATGCATGGATATCCTGTTTCAGTTCCAGGAACAGCTTGTTATTCAGCCATATCTCAAAACGGTAATTATACCCTTTGCCGGTTTGATTCAGCAGGTGGAATTTAAGCGTGGTCACCACATCATCCATCCCGTCTGATTCATAGATCGGCAACATGGTCAGGAACACCCCTTTTTCGACCCTTGGGGCGGCTGAGGGTTTTTCGCGGGGGATTTCTTCACCCGGCGTTCTTTTGGGCGGCAAAGGCGTCTTTCCTTTCGTAAACCGGTGGAAATAGGGGAAGTCTATCTGGTCCAGGTACACCGGGAAAGTGGATTTGCCCACTTCCACCAATACCATATCCTCACCCATAATATCAACTACCGTTCCTTCTTCCTTGGAATGCAGTAAAAGGATCTTATCGCCTACTGTGTATTTCATAGCAGGCAAAATTACTATAGTTCAACGGGAGTTGGAACTACTAATTCGTTCCGGGTGCTTTTTCCGGATGCCGCCGCATATATTCATCCACGGAGAAACGGCCACTGCCTTCCACCAGGAAGAATATCAGTGCGCAAAGCACAATAACTGACAGGATCATTTCAGAGTGAACGGCAAAAAGATTAACCGGTGTGTTAACAAAGAAAACCGCCCCGAAAAGAATGGGGATGTTGGCAAGGATGCCTACGCGTGTGAGTAAACCCATGGCAATGAGCAAACCACCGGCAATGTGAGCAAATACAATTATATGAGCCAGCCAGAAAGATAATACCGTGAGAAAGGGCTGTTCGTCTATCCGCGCTTTCAGCAGATCTATATTGCCTACGAACTGTATACCTTTCCACATCAGGATCAATCCAAGCACGATCCTTAATCCGTCTATCCATATGGGGTGATGCGTCTCACCCCACCGGTCTATGCGTTGCAGGAGGTTCATAACATGTGATTTAGTGATACAAAGAACTCTTATCCTAATTTACGAAAAAAAGCGCAAAGGAGTTGCCCTCTTTGCGCTTTTAACGTTAATGTATACCTGCTTACGCTTGTTTCGGTGCCAGTTTGCTTTTCCAGTATCCATAGAGGAAATATACCAGCAGGCCAAAGCCCATCCAGCAGAAGAACACCAACCAGCTCTTCACCGGTATCTCTATCATCAGGTACAGGCAGCAAAGCATGCCCAATACCGGGATCAGCGAGAAACGTTTGATCATGGTAGCTACTGTAATAGCAAGGCTCAGGATCAGGAAGATCAGGAAAAGGATGCGCTCATGCTCTATGGTAGCCAGGTTCAGAAAAGTATCTTCTATCTTATCCCAAAAGAAGAAACAGAACAAAGCAAAGATCGCCGGCACAATGATCATTCCGTTGATATAAGGAAGGTTGAATTTCTTGGAATCTTTATCCACTTTTGGCAGCAATAACACGCCCCCGCATACCAGTACAAATGCAAACAGGGTACCTATACTGGTGAGGTCTGTAACGATGCCGCTTTCCACGAACAAGGAAGGGATCGCCACGATAAAACCGGTAACAATGGTGGCAAAGCTGGGCGTATGGAATTTATGATGCACCTTCGCGAATTTCTTTGGCAGCAGGCCATCCCGGCTCATGCTCATCCAGATACGTGGCTGCCCGATCTGGAATACCAGGATCACACTCGTGGCAGCAATTACCGCACTGATGGAGATCACGTATCCCACTTTCTCCATGTTCAGTTTATCAAACACATACGCTAACGGATCTGCAATATGATTGAACTCAGAATAGTTCACCATCCCTGTGATCACCAATGTTACCACAATGTAGATAATGGTACAGATAACAAGGGAATAGATCATGGCACGCGGCATATCCCTTTGCGGGTTAGCCGTTTCCTCCGCCGTAGTGGAGATGGCATCAAAACCAATATAGGCAAAGAACACCGCAGACACGCCTTTCAATACACCTTCAAATTTATTCGGCAGAAAGGGCGTCCAGTTATCCGTATTGATATAGAACACGCCTATGAGCACCACTACTGCCAATACAACGATCTTCAACCCTACCATGGCATTCGCACTCCGTTTGCTTTCGCGGATACCGATATAAGCCACAATAGTGATCAGCACTACGATCAGGAACGCAGGGATGTTCATGATCACCTTCCAGCCACCTAATAAAGGTGCAGTGCTCCAGGCAAGCCCTTCCACCGGTAAATTGGAAGTCACCGCATGTTCGTATGCTGCTTTCGCTGTGCTGGAATCGGTGATCAGCCAGGCCGGAAGATGTATATTCATGCCTTCCAGTACATTGTTGAAATAACTGCTCCAGGAAATAGCCACCACAATATTACCGATGGAATACTCCAGGATTAGTGCCCAGCCTATGATCCAGGCTGCCAGTTCACCAAATGTAACATAGGAATAAGTATAGGCGCTGCCGGCAACGGGTACACGGGAAGCAAATTCTGCATAACATAAAGCAGTAAATCCGCAGGTAACCGCTGTTAAAAGAAAGAGGAAGATAACGCCGGGGCCGCCGTTGTAAGCTGCCTGGCCAATAGTGGAAAAGATACCGGCGCCGATCACAGCCGCCACGCCCATCAGGGTAAGATCTCGTACATTCAGCACCTTGGTAAGACTGGCACCGCCATGTGAATCAGAAACGCCATCCTTAGCGTCCTGCATAATTTTGGACAGGGACTTTTTCCTGAAAAGCGAGTTAGACATTCGTTGTAGTTAAGGGTTGATATTATAAAACCGTTAATGGCAAGCCATTAACGGTCAAATATAAGACATATCCTTAATCAATGTTGTCTCGTCAAAAGAAAATCAGCCAGCTCCCGGAGGGACTGCTTGCGGCCGGAAATTACGGCTATACTATCCAGGTGCTCAAATGCTTTATTACTGAAAAGCTCCTTTTCTTTCTCCGCCCATTCATCTACCTTGCAGTCCCGGAATACCTGCAACACTTCTTCTACCTTATTCTCAGGATTGGTATCCATCAATTGGTGCAGGTGTTTGCGTTGTACCGGCGTACAAAGTTCCAGTGCTTTCAGGAGCAGGAATGTTTTTTTATTAATGAGGATGTCTCCACCCTGTTTCTTACCGAATTTCTCCGGATCGCCAAATGCATCCAGGTAATCGTCCTGTATCTGGAAAGCAATACCTACATGTTTGCCAAACTCATACAGGTGTTTTTGATTGCCTTCGCTGCCGCCACCGATGATACCGCCCATTTGCAGGCTGGCAGCCAGTAGTACGGAAGTTTTCAGCGCGATCATATTTACATAGTCTGTAAAATCAACCTGTTCAGGCTGCTTTTGTTCCATGTCCATATCCAGCTGCTGGCCTTCACATACTTCGCGGGCAGCTTTGTTGAACACCTGCACAATCTTCGTGCGGATCTTGCTGTTGATCTTATTCAGGTGTTCATAGCTATGGATCAGCATAACATCCCCGGCCAGGATAGCGGCGGAATCGTTATACCTGGTATGCACCGTAGGCATACCGCGGCGCAGGGGCGCCTTGTCCATAATATCATCATGGATCAGGGTGAAATTATGGAACAGCTCTACGGCATTGGCGGCGTGATAAGCATCCTGGTGGATCTCATCAAACAGCTCATTACCTAAAAGGCAGAGCACGGGGCGTATTCTTTTCCCCCCTATCCCTAAAATGTATTGCGCAGGATCATACAGGTTGGAAGGCTGGTCCGGGAACTGTCTTTTACTAAACTGTTGTTCAAATTTCTCTGATAATTCTTTAAATGAATGCATGATAGCGGCTTATTGTTACTTTTTTTTCTTCCTGGCTTTTGATTTATCCTTCGGTTTGGAGGGCCGGCCTGGTTTGTAGGATGGAGCGGGTCTGCCGGTTGTTGCAGTACTGCGTTTTTCGGTATTCCCTCCACCATTTTCCACCAGGTCATAATCCAGCTGGCGTTTTGCCAGGCTGGCCGCCACCACGCGGATGGTCACTTTATCGCCTATACGTATCTTACGGCCTGTTTGCTGCCCGACTAATGCATAGTCTTCTTCAGAATGGCGGAATACTTCATCCATGTTATGAATGCTTACCAGCCCTTCGCATTTCGTATCCACTGTTTCTACCCAGAAGCCGAAATGCGCCACACCGCTTACCACACCTTCAAAGGTATCACCGATGTATTGCTGCATATATTCCACCTGTTTGTATTTGTTACCGGCACGTTCTGCATCCATCGCCTTCCTTTCCATATCGGAAGAATGTTTGCAGCGTTTCTCCAGTTGTTTGTCCACCTTGATATCACCTGCCAGGCATTGTGCCACAATGCGGTGTACCAGTACATCCGGGTAACGGCGGATGGGCGAAGTGAAATGACAGTAATGCTCAAATCCTAAACCATAGTGGCCCACATTTTCTGTTGTGTAGATGGCTTTTGCCATGGTACGGATACCGAGTGTTTCCAGCACATGCTGTTCCGGTTTGCCTTTCACATCTGTCAATAATTGGTTGAAGGATCTGGCAATGCTTTCCGGATTGCTTACATCAAATTTGTGTCCGAACTTATTCGCAAACACCGCAAACACATGCATCTTCTCTTCATCCGGTGTATCGTGTACCCGGTAAGGGAATGGCACAGGTTGTTTATTTGCTGCTTTCTGTTTGGATACATATTCCGCCACCGTACGGTTTGCCAGCAGCATAAACTCTTCGATCAGCTGATGGGCTTCTTTACTTTCTTTCACCATAATGCCAATAGGTTTCCCCGTTGCATCCAGCTGGAAGCGCACTTCCTGTGAAGAGAAGTTAATGGCACCATCTTTAAAACGTTTCTTACGTAAGGTCTGTGCCATATTGTTCAGCAACAATACCTCCTGGAGATAGGGGCCTTCGCCCTTTTCTATTACTTCCTGCACTTCTTCATACGTGAAGCGGTGTGCGGAATGGATCACGGTACGGCCTATCCAGTGCTGTTTTACAACACCTTTTTCATCCATCTGGAATACCGCGGAGAACGTAAGTTTATCTTCATGCGGCCGCAGCGAACACAATTCATTGGAGATCTTTTCCGGCAGCATAGGTAACACCCTGTCCGGCAGGTATACGGATGTAGCACGTCTTTCCGCTTCTTTATCCAGCGCTGTGGAGGGTTCCACATAATGGCTTACATCTGCAATATGCACCCCCACCTCATACAGGCCGCTCTTGAGTTTACGGATAGAGATGGCATCATCAAAATCCTTGGCATCAACGGGGTCTATGGTGAAAGTGAGGATCTTACGGAAGTCTTTCCGGTCTTTTATAACGCTGGCGCTGATACTTTCTTCGATAGTAGCCAGTTCTTCCAGCACTTCGTCCGGGAAGTTCAGCGGAAAACCACTTTCCACCAGGATCTCTTTCATAGCCTGGTCATTGGTATCGCTGGCATCCAGGATCTCGAGGATCTCTCCAACGGGCTTGCGGGTCTTTTCTCCCCAGGCCACGATCTTCACTACGGCTTTATCACCATCCTTTGCTCCTTTGAGGGAGTTTTCAGGAATATAGATATCAGGCATAAAAGCTCCCTTGTCCGGGAGCAGGAAAGCGAAATTCTTACTTAACTGTATAGTGCCGGTGAATTCTGTTTTCTTTCTTTTCAGTACGTCTGTGATATAACCTTCTGTGCGGCCCCGGCTTTTTCCGTTGCCGATCACATCTACCAAAACTTCATCGCCGTCCAAAGCGGATCCGATGTTCTTTTGTTTTACGAGGATATCGCTGGCCAGTCCTTCTACGGTCACATAGGCCATTCCTGTGCGCGTAACATCCACAATACCTTTATAGGTCTTTTTCTGGCTGCTATTCTTTTTGGGTTTCTCTTTTTTTGTCATTGACATGATTTTAGGGTGCGGCGCTTTCTACTCAGCGTATTCATTTTCAGCCGCTAACATAGCATTTGCTACGTAATCAAAAATATAACTATTAAACGAATCTGCCTCTCCAAAGAGGAATTGTACTTCCACGGGGAGGACCATGAACGGCAAACCCATACCTGTTATCCTGTCACGCAGCAGATGCAGCCTCACGGCATCTTTTTCAGTAGTAACGATGTATTTATGTTCGCCATCGAGCTGTTCCAGCTCCAGCTTTATCTTGTCCAGGTCCTTTTGTGTGTAGTAGTAATGATCAGGGAAAGAGAGCAGATGTACGTTTGCGTACCTTTCCAACAAATGTTGTACCAAAGGTTCCGGCCTGGCAATTCCGCAGACCACCAGGATGGAGGCATCCGCCGGCAGCTGAGCCGGTTCCGGCTGGAACAGGTGGTACAGCCCTCCATACTGCAATGTGGTGAAGAACAGCCGCTGGTGCGGCAATGGGCTGATCTCCCGGGTAATGGACTCCTTCTCCTGCACGCTCAGTTTTGCCGGGCATTTGGAAACAATAATGCCGTTGGCGCGATGGTAGCCCTTCCTGTCTTCCCGCAACCGCCCAAATGGCACAACATGGTCCCGCGTGAACAAACGGCTGTGATCTGTGACCATCAGGTTCATACCCGGTTTAATGGAACGGTGCTGAAAAGCATCGTCCAGCAGGATCACCTGTGTTTCAGGCCGGTCTCCCAGTAACTGGGGTACTGCCAGCATCCTTTCCTCTCCTACGCATACCGTTACATCCGGGAATTTCCGGTGGAATTGCATGGGTTCATCTCCTATATCTGCAGAGGAACTGCCGGGCGTTGCCAGCAGGTAACCTTTCGTTCTCCTGTTATAACCACGGCTTAAAGTAGCCAGGCGGTAATGTTGTTTAAGCAAACGGATAAGATATTCCACATGCGGCGTTTTGCCGGTACCGCCTACAGAAAGGTTACCTACTGATATCACCGGCAGATCAAACTCCACGGCGGTGAGCATGCCATTATCGTATAGCCGGTTGCGTATCCATAATACAAGTCCGTATAAAAGGGAAAAAGGGTATAAAAGATATTTTAAATACTGCCACACTGGGTTTCCGTTTTAAGCTGTAAAAGTATAGATCCGTTCCGGTGTAATGATGCAGTCCATAGGTACATCACCTTCAAAAACATCTTCAATGAGCGCCGGAACCGGCTCAAAAAGACTTAATCCTATTTTCAGTACATCTTTCCTGCACTGCTGCAGGAAAGTATCATACATTCCTTTTCCGTATCCTACCCGGTGGCCTGCTTCATCAAAAGCCAGCAGCGGTACAAATACTACATCCATTTCCTGTGGCGCTATCAGCTTTCCGTTCTCTGGTTCAGGAATGCCGTATGAATTATGGATAAGCATGGTATGCTCATCCCAAAGGTAATGCTGCATGCTGGCGGTTGCAAGATAAGAGCGGGATAAGACGAGTGAAATACCCGGATACTGTTCCCGCAGCCATGCTGCCAGCGGATAAGTGTCCACTTCTTTTTTTGCTGTGATGGGAAGGAAAAGATGTACATACCTGCTGTGCGGCGGCAGCACGAGTGATTTACATTGTTCCAGTAAGCGCGCATTGCGGTGCTGCGCTTCTTCATCTGAGAGGGCCAGCCGTTTTGAAAGATAAGCTTTCCGGATCTCCTGTTTATTATGGGTCATGCAGGTATTAATTGTTGTAAGCCCGGCCGGATCAATGCAGCCTGCGCCAGCACGAACTCCTTGTTCAGCTTGCGTGCACGGGCAATACGGGCAATGCGGGGATAATTACTCCAGCCGATGATATCCTCTTCGTTGGAATGATGGTCCCCGTTGAAGATCCATCCGATAACGGGTATATTGGCCTGTTTGAGGGCCATGGCGGTAAGGAGGCTGTGATTGATGCTGCCCAGGTAATTCTGCGCAACGATGATCACTTTTGCACCCAGGGCCTTGATCAGGTCGATGGTGAACACGCTCTGACTGATGGGCACCATCAATCCGCCTGCACCCTCTATCACCAGGGGCTGATCTGATTTCTGCATCTGCTGCGCCCGCTCCACGATCTTTTCCTCATAGATGGTGATCCCTTCCCTGCTGGCAGCCAGATGGGGGGAAGCCGGCATGTGCAAACGGTACAACTCATCTTTAACATGGGACGGCTCACTGATCAATGCTCTGACCGTTTGTGTATCCGTGGTGTCCTGCAAGCCCGCCTGTATGGGTTTCCAGTACTGGGCGCCCAGCGCTTCCGTTACACAGGCGGATGCCACTGTTTTTCCTACGCCGGTACCAATGCCGGTGATGAAGATGTTGTTCATAACAGCAAATATAGGGAGCTTAGACGTCAATGAGCTACTTCAATCTCAACCAATTCCCTTAATTTCGTTACTTAACACATTAGATGATGAAGTACTGCGAAAACATTCTTGAGACCATTGGAGACACCCCGCTTGTAAAGCTTCACCGCGTTACTGCCGAACTTCCCTGTCCTGTATTTGCGAAGGTGGAGTTCTTTAACCCCGGCAATTCCATCAAAGACCGTATGGCTATTAAAATGGTGGAAGAAGCAGAAAAACAGGGCCTGCTGAAACCCGGCGGCACCATCATTGAAGGTACCTCCGGTAATACCGGTATGGGCCTTGCCTTAGCCGCCGTGATCAAAGGTTATAAATGTATTTTCACCACTACCGATAAACAATCCAAAGAAAAGGTGGATATCCTGAAAGCCGTTGGTGCAGAGGTGATCGTTTGCCCAACCAATGTGCTGCCGGAAGATCCTAAATCCTATTATTCCGTATCCAGGAGGCTGGGCAAGGAAATACCCAATTCCTTCTACGTGAATCAATACGATAACCTCGCGAACCGGGATGCACATTATGAGCAGACCGGCCCTGAAATATGGGACCAGACGGATGGTAAGATCACTCACCTGGTTGTAGCCACCGGCACCGGCGGCACCATTACCGGCACCGGTAAATTCCTGAAAGAAAAGAACCCTGCCATCCAGGTATGGGCCATTGATAGTTACGGTTCACTGCTCAAAAAGTTCCATGAAACAGGGGAACTGGATATGAGTGAAGTATACCCTTATATCACAGAGGGCATCGGAGAAGATTTTGTGCCGCAGAACTATGATATGAGTGTGATCGATCACTTTGAAAAAGTAACAGATAAAGACGGTGCTGTTATGGCACGCCGCATCTCCAAAGAAGAAGGCATCTTTGTTGGTTACTCCGCAGGATCTGCCATAGCAGGCCTTCTGCAACTGAAAGCAAAACTGAAACCAACAGATGTGGTGGTAGTGGTATTCCACGATCATGGCAGCCGTTACGTGGGAAAAGTATACAACGATCAGTGGATGATGGAACGCGGATTCCTGGATGTAAAAACAGTGAAAGATGTAGTGAACAGCCGCCGCAACCTGCCATTGGTGACTATCCTGCCCGATGAAAAAATAAGTGACGTGATCGCGAAGATGAAAAAATATGACATTGAACATCTGCCTGTTTTACAGGGCAATGAATTCGTAGGGTCTATTTCGGAAAGCGGATTATTCAACAAACTGATAGATCAGCCGGACCTGAAAGAAGCTTCCGTAAAAAGTGTGATGCAGAAAGCATTCCCCATCGTAAGTATGGAAACACCCATCGAAAAATTAACGATCTACATCAATAAAGAAAATGGCGCCGTGCTGGCTCAGGACGAATCCGCCAATTATCATATCATCACCAAATACGACATTATCCAGGCATTGGGTAATTAAACATGCTGTATAAAGATCAACTGGGCCGGGAGGTTGAGATCCCCTCTCCTCCCCAACGGATTGTTTCCGTAGTGCCTTCGCAAACAGAATTATTGTATGAGCTTGGTGCAGATGTTGCAGGCATTACAAAATTCTGTGTACACCCGGAAGCGTGGTTCCGCAGCAAAACACGCATTGGCGGCACCAAACAATTACACCTGGATAAAATAGCCGCCCTGCAGCCGGACCTGATCATTGCCAATAAAGAAGAGAACACCAAAGAACAGATAGAAGCCCTTGCTGCACAATTCCCTGTATGGATCAGTGATATCAATAACCTGGAGAGTGCCTGTGATATGATCACTTCCATCGGCCACATTGTGGGCAAACACCACGTTGCCAATAAGATCGCCACTACCATAAGAGAACGTTTTGATCTGTTAAAACCGCTTCAACCCAATGTACCCACTGCCTATTTTATCTGGCGCGATCCATGGATGGTAGCAGGTGGTGATACTTTTATTCATGCAATGCTCCGCACTATCGGATTAAGGAATGTGTTTGAAGATCTTCCCCGTTATCCTTCCGTTACCCTCGCACAACTAGCCGCAAGTGGCTGCCGCCTGGTATTACTTTCCAGCGAACCCTATCCTTTTAAGGAAAAACACATCGCTGAAATACGCGAATATTTACCGGATGCTGTGATACATCTTGCAGATGGAGAAATGTTTTCCTGGTATGGCAGCAGGTTATTACATGCACCTGCTTATTTCAGTAATTTATTAGACGCAGGCAACCTTCAATAATTACGCTTCGTAATAATCCTGAAAATCCAATTACTAACCTGATAATCGAAGCGTCCAAAAAATCACTCATTTATGGAAAGAAGAGACTTTTTGTCCAACATGGGCATAACCCTTGCTATGGCTTGTACTGCCGGTTTAGCCGCATGCGGCGGAAAAGGTGATGATCCTGCACCTGGTCCCGGAGGTCCCGGTGGCGGCGGTGGTGGTGCAGATAAACTCACTGTTAACTTAGCCACGCAGATCCAGAATGTCGGAGATTCCATCATCAGCGGTGGCGTAGTGCTGATTCGGCTGGCAGCGGGCAATGTACCGGCCTCTTTCTCTGCTGTGACCAGCACCTGTACCCATATGGGATGTACCCTTTCCGGTTATAACGGGGGGCTGATAGAATGCCTCAGTGCCTGCGGCCACGGCAGTAAATTCAATCCCAACGGTACGGTAGCCAATGGCCCTGCAACCGCAGCCCTTACAAAGTATACGGTAACAATAAGCGGTACAACACTCACTGTTAAATAAATTTACCCCGGGCTGCATGCTAATGCGGCCCGGCTTTGTTTTAGCACCTCTCTCAGCTCCCATCGTTGCAAGAAAACTAAATATTGCCTTGTTGCAATGCCAAATCTTGCAAAATTGCAAATCCCGAAATCCCTATATTTGCTTTCCTTTAAAAATCAAACGAAAAAAGACCATATATGGGAAAGTACAAAGCCGGCGTATTATTCGGTGAAGAGCTGGAAGCGCTCTACAATGATGCCAAAGAGAATGAATTTGCTATGCCCGCAGTGAACGTGGTAGGCACCAACTCCATCAATGCCGTGCTGGAAACAGCCGCTAAGGTGAATTCACCGGTGATCATCCAGTTTTCCAATGGCGGCGCTCAATTCTTTGCCGGTAAAGGAATGCCCAACGATAAACTGCAAGCTAATATCTCCGGTGGTATCTCCGGAGCAAGGCACGTGCACGAGGTAGCTAAATACTATGGCGTACCCGTGATCCTGCATACAGACCATGCCGCTAAAAAGTGGCTGCCCTGGATAGATGGTTTGCTCACTGCCGGTGAAGCTTTCAAAAAAGAAACCGGCCAGCCCCTCTACAGCTCTCACATGCTGGACCTCTCTGAAGAACCCATCCATGAGAATATTGAGATCTCCAAAGCTTACTTCGAAAGAATGAACAAGCTGGGTATGAGCATTGAAATAGAACTGGGTGTTACCGGTGGTGAAGAAGATGGTGTGGACAATTCAGGCGTGGAAAACTCCCTCCTGTATACCCAGCCTGAAGATGTTGCCTATTCTTACGAGCAACTCTCCCAGGTAGGTACCCGTTTTACCGTAGCAGCTGCTTTTGGTAATGTACACGGTGTTTACAGCCCCGGAAACGTGGAATTACGCCCTGAGATCCTGAAAAACAGCCAGGATTTCATACAGCAGAAATTCGGTACCCCTACCAATAAACCCGTATTCTATGTGTTCCACGGCGGATCCGGCTCTCCCAAGAACCAGATCAACGAAACCCTGGGTTACGGTGTGATCAAGATGAATATCGACACAGATATGCAATGGGCATTCTGGGAAGGTATTCTGGGCTTCTACAAGAAGAACGAAGCTTACCTGCAGGCCCAGCTCGGCAACCCTGAAGGTCCGGCTAAACCGAACAAGAAATACTACGATCCGCGCGTATGGCTGCGCAAAGGCGAGGAAACTTTCGTGAGCCGCCTGGAAGAAGCCTTCACCGATCTGAATTGCATCAATCGCAATAAATAATCATATTATAGCCGTAAAAGCCCTCCCGTTTTCCCGGGGGGGCTTTTGATTTACGGAAAAATTGAATTTATCCGTATCTTGCACCACTTATTCTTTATCTAATTTTATATCTCAAACGCTAGTATGAGCTGGTTTAAGCGAGTTAAACAAGGAATTTCTACCACTACCAGTGAAAAGAAGGACGCACCGGAAGGTTTGTGGCATAAATGTCCTAATTGTAAGAAAACATCCACTATGCAAGACCTGAAAGAGCATTTGTACGTATGCGACAAGTGTAACTTTCACAACCGTATCAATTCACCTGAGTATTTCGAGATCATTTTTGATAATAACACCCTTGAAGAACTATTCAGCAACATCTATCCCAAAGACCAGCTGGGCTTCAGCGACCTGAAACCTTATGGCGAACGGTTGAAAGATGCACAGAAGAAATCAGGGCTTTCTGATGCCATGCGCGTCGGTACCGGCCTCGTAAATGGTCATGGCCTGGTGGTTGCCTGTATGGATTTTAACTTCATCGGAGGCTCCATGGGCTCCGTGGTAGGGGAAAAGATCGCCCGCAGCATCGATTATTGCATAGCCAATAAACTGCCGCTGATGATCATCTCCAAATCCGGCGGTGCCCGGATGATGGAAAGTGCCTTCTCCCTGATGCAAATGGCCAAAACGTCTGCCAAGCTCACACAGCTGGCTGCCGCACGCCTCCCCTACATTTCGTTAATGACAGACCCCACCACCGGCGGCGTAACAGCTTCTTATGCCATGCTGGGGGATATCAATACAGCCGAGCCAGGCGCCCTTATCGGTTTTGCCGGCCCGCGTATCATCAAAGAAACTATTAAAAAAGACCTCCCCGAAGGCTTCCAGAGCGCTGAGTTCCTGCTGGAACACGGATTCCTTGATTTTATTCAGGATCGTAAAGAACTGAAGAACAAATTGAGCACGCTGCTGCAGCTTTTTAAGAATTAAGAATTTGTTCCGTCCCCGCCGGTCCCAATAGACCGGCGGGGCTGAGCACCCCGCAACATGGCAGAATTAAAGAACAGATCGGCTTATTTTGAATTTGCGATAGAAGATAAATATATCGCCGGCATGGTATTAACTGGTACGGAAATAAAATCCATCCGGGAAGGAAGAGTGAGTTTTAACGATAGTTTCTGCTATTTCTCTAAAGGAGAGCTGTTTGTGAAAAGCATGCACATTGCCGAATACTCTCACGGATCATACACTAATCACGACCCCGTCCGTGAACGTAAATTATTGTTACAACGAAAGGAACTGAAGAAGATTGAGAAGAGAATGCAGGAACGCGGGTATACCGTGGTTCCCCTCCGCATCTTCCTTACAGAGAAAGGCCTTGCCAAAATGGAGATAGGCCTCGGTAAGGGTAAAAAACTGCATGATAAAAGAGACTCCATTAAATCACGTGAAGTAGACAGGGAATTACGCCGCAATTTTAAAATATAGGCGCTATTGTTAAAACAATGATAATTCCCTGCGTGTTATTCCTCTTTGAAATTCAATCCGGAAATCTGGCCCATCATTTGCCTGCTTCTGATTGTAAATAACAGCTATATGAATACCTATTTCCGCTACCTGCCTGTTTTCCTCGCTGTGATCCTTTTTTCCTGTAAATCCGGTGAAAAACTCTTTAACAAGGGCCGTTATGGGGATGCCGTGGAAGCTTTCGTGAAAAAGCTCCAGCGCCGCCCTTCAGATGCCACCTCCCTGCAATTACTGCCACAGGCTTACAACGCAGCCATGGAATTCCATGAAGGCCGCGCCAAACAAGCCATTGCTTCTAATAATGATCTCAAATGGGAAGCCGTTCGCAATGAGTACAATGCCATGCAACGGCTTTATAATGTGATCCGTTCCTCTCCCGCTGCCAGCGCCATCGTAAAACCAAAGGATTACTCCACCGCCCTGGCCAGCGCATTGAATAATGCCGCCGAAGCCCGTTACGAAAGGGCCCTGCAGTTGCTGGAAATGGGTGATAAACAAAGCGCCCGGGAAGCTTATGACGAGTTCACCGCTTCCCTGCAACTCAGCGCCAATTACAAAAACGCCGCACAACTGAGGGACCAGGCTTACCAGATGGGCCTCATACATGTGGTGATCAGTGAAATAGCCATCAGTTCCTCTTATTTCCAGTTCACGGCAGACCAGTTCCGCGATGCCGTAGTACGCCAGCTGGAACAACGCCGTATCAACAACTTTGTGAAGTTCTACGATGAACGTTACGTACGTAATCAAAAAGATTTTCAGCCGGACCAATACCTGGAAATGCGCTTTAATGATTTTGTGGTAGGCCAGACCTATGTAGATCGTTATCAACGCGAGGTTTCCAAAGTGATCAGCGTACCCAGCAATCAAAAAGATTCTACCGGTAAAGTGATCAATGTGGATATCACCGTGAAGGCCACACTCTTCATTACCCGCAAAACCTTAGCCTCCAGCGGCTTCCTGGATTACCGCATTACGGATGTTACTAATAATAAATTGTTGCGGCAGGACAGGCTGCCGGGTTCCTATACCTGGCAAAACCAGTTCGGCACCTTCCGTGGAGATGAACGTGCTTTAAGCAATGAAGATAAACGCCTGATCGGTGGCCGCGATGTTCCGCCTCCTCCGCCGCAGGACCTTTTCGCAGAACTGACCCGCCCTATTTACGACAGGCTGGCCAGTGACCTGCAGAGTTTTTACAGCCGTTATTAACCATTCCCTTTTTCTTGTGTTATAACGTAAAACTCCTATTATGAAGAAAATCCTCTCAGCAGCAGCCTTTATACTGATGATCAGTTGCGCATCCTCCCAGAAGAGCAATGGCTCCGTTGAAAAAGACCTGTACAAATCCTGGCGGGCAACAGGGTTTGATACCACTGGCGCCAATCACAGCCCCACTATTGCATTTGATCAGGCACAGAACAGGGTTTCCGGCAACGGGAGCTGTAACCGGTATTCCGGCGGATTTACATTAACCGCGCCGGATAAGATCGCCTTCTCTCCCATGGCGGCTACTAAAATGGCCTGTCCGGGTTTGAATGTAGAGAGTAAGTATTTTGAATTACTGAATAAAGCGAATAAATGGAGCATTAAAGATGGCGTGCTTACGCTCAGCCAGGATGGCAATGCTTTACTGACGTTTGTAGCTGAATAATAGTGAAAAGGCCACCCTGGAAAGGGCGGCCATTCATTTTTGTTCACTTAAAACCAATGTAAATTAAAGCGGTATTGCCTGGTGATGTTGCCACAACCTGGAGTAGATCGCGTTATTCTGCAACAACTGGCTATGCGTTCCTTCTTCAGCCATCACACCTTCCTGCAGCACTACAATTTTATCTGCATTCATCACCGTACTTAAACGGTGTGCTATTACAATGATCGTTTTACCCTCATCCCTCAACTGCTGCATCACATCCTGCACATACTGGTCGGACACGGAGTCCAGGGAAGAAGTAGCCTCATCCAGGATCAGTATTTCCGGGTTCCTGTACAATGCACGTGCAATCGCTACCCGCTGACGCTGGCCACCGGAGAGGTTTACGCCATGTTCTCCCAGCATGGTATTAAAACCATCCGGTAGTTTTTCAATGAACTGGATGATCCCCAATTGCGTGGAAATGTGCAATACGCGTTGCATATCCGGCTCCACTTCTCCCACGGCAATGTTCTCCATTACAGTTCCTGCAAAGAGATCTATCTGCTGCGGTACCACGCTCACGCGTCTGCGCAAACTATCCGTATCAATGTACCGGATATCCATTTTGCCGATAAGGATACTTCCTTCCTGCAAAGGATACAGGTTCTGCATCAGGGCCATGAGCGTAGATTTCCCGGACCCGCTCTCTCCCACTATCGCCGTAATCTTTCCTTTCGTTATCTGCATATTAAAGTTCCGGAACACCTGTACCCGTGTACCATACCGGAAGGATACATTCTGAAATGTTACATCTCCCACCAGGTCCGGCGTGAGTGTTACTTTATTCCCTGTTTCTTCCTGCTCCAGGTCCATGATCTCAAACAAACGGTCTGCCGCTATCAGGGCATCCTGCATACTTCTGTTCGCGCCGATCAGGCTCATAGCCGGGCCCGTGAAGTAACCGATCAATGCATAAAAGCTGAGTAACTCTCCGGGGCTTAGCTGCCTGTCCATCACAAAATAGGAGCCCGCCCATAAAAGGATCACCACAAAAGCACTGGTTATAAAACCACCGGCATTCCCGATATAGAGATTGGTAACAGAAGAAGAAAAGATGGTTTTCAGGAGTTTCACAAAACGGTTCTCCGTTTTCATGTTCGCATAATCTTCCAGCCCGAAACGTTTGATGGTAGACACAGAGTTCAGGGATTCCACCAGCTGGCCGCCCAGTTCCGCATTCTCTTCCATCAGCTTCCGCTGCATCTTCCTGTTCACCTGGTTACTGATCCAGTAGATAATACCATATACAGGAAGAATAGCCAGCATAATAATGGCGAGCTTCCAGTAATAGGTGAACATCAGGCAGAAAGAAAAGATCACGATGAAAACATTCACCACCAGGCCGATGGCTATATCGTTGATGAATACACGTATTTTAACAGCATCGCTGATCCGGGAAGTGATCTCCCCTACCCGCATGGTATCAAAGAACTGCTGCGGCAGGCGGAGCAGGTGTTTATAATAACCAAGGATCAGCCGCGCATCTATCTGCTGACCTGTTTTTAAAGCGAATACACTTTTCAGTTGCCCGATGAACAATTGCAGCACCAGGATCAGGAGCATAATGATGCCCAGGAGGTTTAGCAGGTTCTTGTTACCTTCTACCAGTACATTGTCCACTATTTTCTGTACGTAGATGGAAGTGGACAGCCCAAGAATGGTATATACAATGGCCCCGAAAAGTGCCTGCAGCACAACCGTTCTATGCGGTTTCAGAAGATACCAGAAACGTTGCAGATGAGAGATCTTTTCATTGCCTGCCCTGAAATCTTCGCCGGGCATGAGGAGAATGAGCACATTCGTCCAGATGGCTTTGAATGCCTCGTGGGTTAGTTTATGGAACAATCCGTCTGCCGGGTCCATTACCACCACATGTGTTTTAGTGACCTTATAGATCACCACAAAGTGATGTAACTTTTCTTTGATCACCACATGCGCAATAGCAGGTTTAGGGATGTTGAAGAGCGCTTCCCATGGGCCTTTCACACCTTTAGCTTCAAAGCCCAGTTTAGTAGCGGCTTCAATGATGCCTAATACATTGGTGCCTTTATTATCCGTAGCGGCTAACTGGCGGATGCGGGCAACGGGTAACTGCAATTGGTAGAATGCCGCAATGGAAGCAAGGCATGCGGCACCGCAATCGCTGATATCGCGCTGGCGGATACGGGAACTATTTTTTAATCGTATAGAGGACATGGTTTATTTTTTTCCGATACTATTCGGATTCATCCAATCATCGGTTTTATCATACAGGAGCTGAAACAAACTACGTTGTGTAAGAATGAAGCGGGCCTGCAGCGTCATACCTTTTTTCAGTTTGCCTTTCACGCCACTGGCGGTACGCACTTCCGTATCGGCAAACTCACATCTTACTTTAAATACAGGCTGGTTATCCACGAGCGTGAAATCATTATCTACAGATTGCACAGTACCTTCCACCACACCCCATTCATTATAATTAAAAGCATCTACCTGGAACTTCACCGGCATGCCTGCTTTGAGGTAACCAATATCTTTGGGAGAAACGAGGCATTCTGCTACCAGGTTGGAATCAGGAGAAATAGTCCCCATCAGCTCACCCACCTGTACATACCCACCTGCATACCTTCCGCTGAACTGTTGCAGGGTACCACTTACCGGGGCTTTGATCAGGTTCCATTCCTTTTGTTTTTCCAGTTGCGCGGCATCTGCCTGCAGGCGGCTGCTCTCTGATCTGTAGCGGCTTAATTCTTCCTGCCAGGCACTGCGCTGCTGCTGTACAGAAGAGCGGTACACGGCCACACTTTTATCATATTCATATTGTTTATCGCGCAGTTCTTTTTCCGCAATTACTTTATCTGCGAAGAGTTTTTTATACATGTCCAGGTCACTTTGCAGCTTGCGCATGGTGGCCTGCTGTTCATTCAGTGTGGACATAAAGCGGGAGTATTGCTGCTGGTAGAGGGCAGACTGTAATCCGCCGCCACCGCCGCCGGAGGCCAGGCGGGACAGGTCGTTCACATAGGATTCCCGTTGTTTGAGTTCAAAGGAGTTTTGCAGGAGTTTGCTGTTGCTGATGTCTTCCTGCAGGCGCAGGATCAGCTGGCCTTTTTGAACGTGCTGCCCTTCTGTTACCATCACTTCTTCTATAGTGCCGGCAATCAGGCTGCGTAATTCATTCTTTTCTGTGATCGGGCGTACAATACCGCCGGACTTCACGGAAACATCTACTTTAATAAAAGGTAAGGCAAGTATGCTGACCAGCACTGCCAGGAGAACCGTTGTATAGATCACCTGCGTTCTTACCTGCACACGGGGTAACCATGTAAAGGTAGAATGCTCAATGACCTCCACTGGAAAGAGTTGAGGCATGCAACAAATTTCAATAATGAAAAATGATGCTTAACGGTTCAGATAGGTGAAATCCTGCTTAGAGATTGAATAGCAATTTACAAATATTTATTGAAACTCCTATGCTCCCTGTTCATATCCCACATCTACGAGTAAACCTCCGCCATCCGCAGCAGCGGTGGCCAGTTCATCGCAACGGTTGTTTTCCGGGTTGGTGGCATGGCCTTTTACCCATTGGAATTTCACCTTTTGCCTTTTGAAGGCAGGAATAAAACGTTCCCAGAGATCACGGTTCTTTTTGTCTTTGAAGCCAGTCTTTACCCAGCTCCATAACCAGCCTTTTTCAACAGAGTTCACCACGTATTGGCTGTCAGTATAAATAACAACGGAGAGCCCGTCTTTTGTAAGCGTTTCCAATGCAACGATCACGGCCAGCAACTCCATGCGGTTATTGGTGGTCATCCTGTACCCCTGTGATAATTCCTTTCTTACCTTTCCCCAAAGGAGCACAATGCCATAACCGCCTCTGCCGGGATTACCACGGGCGGCGCCATCTGTATATATAATAAGTTGCTGAGTCGTCAAAATCCCTGGTTTTCGTTTTAAGGGAGCAAATGTAATACTTCTCCCTTACACCTGTATCACCCCTGTGCGGAACGTTTCGGCAACAGGTGCATGGTTACAGGCTTTCAGGCATTCTGCCACAATCTTCCTGGTGTTCACCGGTTCAATGATCTCATCCACCCATAACCTTGCGGCGGCATAATAGGGAGTGGTTTGTGCATTATACCTGTCTGTGATATCCTTCAGCAATTTCTCTTCTGCTTCCGGTGTGATCACTTCTCCTTTTGCTTTGAGGGAAGCTACCTGGATCTGCAACAATGTTTTGGCGGCCTGCTCTCCTCCCATCACCGCTATTTTTGCATTCGGCCATGCAAAGATGAAACGCGGGTCGTAGGCTTTTCCGCACATCGCGTAATTACCTGCGCCATAAGAGTTGCCAATGATCACGGTGATCTTGGGTACTACGGAATTTGCTACGGCATTCACCAGTTTAGCGCCGTCTTTAATAATACCGGCATGTTCACTTCTGCTGCCCACCATAAAACCCGTTACATCCTGTAAAAAGAGCAGGGGTATTTTCTTTTGGTTACAGTTCATGATAAAACGTGCCGCTTTATCTGCGCTGTCGTTATAGATCACGCCACCCATCTGCATCTCTCCTTTTTTGCTCTTCACTATCTTGCGCTGGTTGGCTACTATACCTACGGCCCAGCCTTCTATACGGGCGTATCCGCAAAGGATGGTTTTACCATAATCTTCTTTGTATTCATCAAACACAGAGCCGTCCACCAAACGTTTGATCACTTCATGTACGTCATATGACTTTGAGCTGTCCACCGGAATGATGCCATATAATTCATCTGCAGATTTCAGGGGAGCTACAGGGGTTATATGATCAAATCCCGCATCCGCAGGTTTTCCCAGCCGGGACACAATCTGTTTGATCCGGTCCAGGCATTCCGCTTCTGTTTTGAACTTATAATCTGCAATACCAGAGATCTCTGTATGGGTAACGGCGCCGCCTAGTGTTTCTGCGTCCACATCTTCCCCAATGGCAGCTTTAACGAGGTAAGGCCCTGCCAGGAAAATGGAGCCGTTGCCTTCCACCATTAACACCTCATCACTCATAATAGGAAGATAGGCGCCACCGGCTACACAGCTACCCATTACCGCAGCTATCTGCGTGATGCCCATGGCACTCATTTTAGCATTGTTCCGGAAGATCCTGCCAAAGTGTTCTTTATCCGGGAATATTTCGTCCTGCATGGGAAGGTATACCCCTGCGCTATCTACCAGGTAAATAACCGGCAGGTGGTTTTCCATGGCTATTTCCTGCAGGCGGAGGTTCTTTTTACCGGTGAGCGGGAACCAGGCCCCTGCTTTCACCGTCATATCGTTGGCTATGATCATGCACTGCCGGCCACTTACATAACCTAATCCGGCTACAGTGCCTCCTGCAGGGCATCCTCCATGCTCGGGGTACATTTCATAAGCCGTAAATGCACCAATTTCTGTAAAGGGGGTATTCTTGTCAGTCAGGTAGTCGATACGCTCGCGGACAGTCATTTTACCACGCTGGCGAAGTTTCTCTATACTTTTCTTTCCGCCGCCCTGTTCAATCACCGATAAACGTTGTTTCATGGTGCTGACCAGCCTGCGCATATGGTCTTCATTCTTATTAAATTCCAATTGCTGTTCCTCCATAAAGTGGTAGATATTTGATTAAAAATAAGGGAAATGGAGGAAATGGCCTGCTAATTGTGAAATGGTGATTGGAATCATATCATTGGAAGAAACCTATAACTTTACAGCATGTCCACACTCATCGTATTATCGGAATCATTGCAGCATATCTACCACGGTCAGCCCTGGCTGGAGGTAACCGTTATGGAGCATTTGCAGGAAACAGATGCAGTACAGGCATCTAAACGGATAGGCGGCTCCCACAATATCTGGGAGCTGGTGAACCACCTGATCTGGTGGAACAAGAACGTGATCCGCAAACTATATGGGGAAGCACCTGATCAGGACGGAGACCTGCCCGATTTCTATTTCCCTGAAAATCACGGGGAAAATAACTGGCAGGCCACCTTAAACCGCCTGGAACATTCCATCACCGAAATGGTGGAAACCGTCAGGAACTTCCCTGAGGAAAAGCTATTCACGCCGGTGCCCAACACCCAGCACAATGCCTATTATTATATACAGGGCGTATTGCAGCATGTGCCCTACCATCTGGGGCAGATAGTACTGCTAAGGAAATATGCTTAAAATGATAAAACGCCGCTGATCAGCGGCGTTTCTTTTTTACATAGGAGATGGTTAAAAAGTACTATTGGTGGTTCAGTATTCAATATATAGTTTTATTTTCAATATTGAAATCCAAATTAACCGCCAAATTATCTTGCCATGCATCGAATTTATTCAATTGACGTTTTGCGGGGACTGATTATGATCATTATGGCGTTAGACCATGTACGTGACTTCTTTCACGTATCTGCGATGACGAGTGATCCCTTGGACCTGGAAACAACAAACCCCGCTCTCTATTTCACCCGGTGGATCACCCATTTTTGTGCCCCGTTGTTTGTTTTTCTCTCCGGTTTATCCGTTCATCTGATGAATGGCAGGAAAAGTAAAGCTGCCATCGCTAAATACTTATTTACGCGTGGTCTCTGGCTCGTGTTCATAGAAGTCACCGTTGTATCTTTTGGTCTTACTTTCAACCCTTTAATGAACACGCTCATCCTGCAGGTGATCTGGGCCATCGGTGTAAGTTTCCTGGCTTTATCCTTATTAGTGTTCCTGCCATGGCAGGCCGTACTGGGCATAGGTTTGCTGATCACCCTCGGCCATAACCTGCTGGATACCGCAGGCCATAGCATGTTCATGGAGTTTGCGCACAATTCCAATTTCACCTATTACCAGCTCTTTCCGGGTCATGGTGTGATCATAGTCTATCCTTTCCTTCCATGGATAGGTATTCTGCTGATGGGTTACGGGTTGGGCAGGATCTTTCAGCAGGATGTACCTGTTGCAACACGCCGCAGGATATTGCTCACAGCAGGATCAACCATGGTGCTGCTCTTCTTTGTACTCAGAGGTATTAATGCATACGGCGATCCCCGTACCTGGGCCTCCCAGGTTACTGCATTGAAAACATTCTATTCTTTCATGAACGTAACTAAATACCCGCCATCCCTGATGTACTCGCTGATCACGATAGGGATAGGACTCCTGGCCCTGGCTGCTTTGGAACATGCACGCGGAAAACTGGCAGATATCGCGAAAGTATATGGCAGTGTTCCTTTCTTCTACTACATCCTGCATTTTTATATCATTCACAGCTTATGTGTGATCGTATTCTTTGCATCAGGATATGGTACAGATCAGATCGTGAGCATGCAGACGCTGTTTTTATTCCGGCCACCGGAGTTCGGTTTTTCGTTATGGGTAGTGTATATTATCTGGATAGCTGTGGTGGCTGTTTTGTACCGGCCCTGCAAATGGTTCTCTCAGTATAAGCGAACGCATAAACAATGGTGGTTAAGCTACCTTTAACGCAACTTTAGTTCATATCTTTCTTCATACAGGTCCTGCCCCCAGATGCGCTGTGGTATGGAAGCTGTTTTAACAAAACCGGCTTTTGCATACATGCTGCCTGCTGTAGTTTGCTGATGTGTGGTGAGCAGGTAAACGGACCTGAAATTTTGTTGCCTGCAAAAAGCCATGGCTTCGCTCATGAGCTTTTTGCCAAGGCCCATACCCCTGAATTCAGGCCGGAGCAGGAACCAGCGTAATTGTGCCACACCTCTCCCTTTCCCGATGATCGCAATCATCCCCACTAGTTCTCCGTAACAATGTGCCAGCCAAACCCTGTCCCTTGCAGGATCATAGGTTTGCATGAATTCATAGAGGGTTTGGGTAACATAGGTTTCAAATGCCAGATCGTATTGATACTCCTGTGCATAGAGGATGCCATGTAAACGGATCATATCTCCAATATCTCCCGGCTGCAGGCCATGGCGAATAACCACATCTTCCAGTGTGGGTGAACTGCCGGGCGCTTTCAGGAGATTGCGGAGGATACTCATGGAGTTGGCTATTTTTTCCTGTTGCGCCGGTGCCAGGTTTTTCAGCATTTCGCGGATCTGCTCGTTGGAAAGTTCATTCATCCCTGCCATCAGTTTCTTACCACGGGCCGTTAACTGCAAATAATAAGAACGGCCGTCTTCCGGCAAAGGATGTTTGAGGATCAATCCTTTCTTTTCAAAATTGCGCAGGATCCTGCTGAGGTACCCCGCGTCTATCTGCAAAGCCTCCCGGATGCCGGTAGCCGTGGTCTGCCCGTTAAAATCTATTTCGTAAAGCACCCTGATGTCCGTCAATGAATAGTCCGTATCAAAGAAGTGCTGCTGCAGTAATCCCAGTTGCTTAGTATAATACCGGTTGAACTGGCGGATGTTGGAAATAAGCTGGTCCATACTGCAAATATAATAATTAGTTGTTTTTGTCAACTAATTTATTTGACAAAGGCAACTATTTATTTGCGTATTAATACCTATCGTAAAAACGTATTAATTACCTGTTCTAAAAAGCATCTTAAACGTTACTTGCATCAGAATCACCCCAAATTCAATTTCTATGAAACAAATTATTTGCATAACGGCCGTATTGCTCATGCTCTTTGCAGTAGCCTGTATACGGAAGACCGGGCAATCCACTTCTTTCACTGTTTCAACAGATATTTCCTCCCCCGGGGAAATTGTACTCATTCAATTCTCTGATACCACAGAAGTAGATACCAGCGGTATGGAAGTGAGCTTTGGAAAAGAAGCGGCCCTCATTACCGGGCTGGGCCAGCAGGGAGATCTTGCTGTGCTGGTACCGGATGCGCCTGCCGGAAAAGTAAAACTGCAGGTAAAGCGGAAAGATAAAATTCTGGGCGAATCAGAATTCACGATCCAGGATAACTCCGCTAAATCCATCGCCTTCAGTATGCAGGGCAAAGAGTTTAGGGTACTCACCAGCAAAGGCACCAATAATGCCGTAGAACAATACCAGGGCACAGAAGGCCGCATGCTGGCATTTGATGTACTGGATGCAAAAGGCGCACTGGTAATGACGGGCACGGTAGCACATCCCGGCGCCATGGAAGTATTTGTGGAACCCAAAGTGATCCACCGGGAATCCATGCATGAACACATGCCTTCCTTCTTTTCCATTACCATCCCCAATGCAAAAGGAAAGCTCACGATCAAATTCTATGAGCCAGACAGTAACCTGAGCATTACTTCCGGTAATTTCAGCAGCGCACGCAAATTAATTTCCGAAGTAACCTTTAATAACTAACCCCTAAATCTCTTTCATCATGAAAACACTTGTTAAAGGATTATGCGTGTTGTTGATCTTAATATCCGTTCGCGTAAGCGGTGCTATCAATATACAAAGGAATGGGGCCCTCAACTACACACCCATACTTAATAACGGTTCTGCTTCTGTGAAATACGATATCGTATTTGTAGGTGACGGATTCACCGCTGCACAACAGGCTGCTTTCAATACAGCGGTAGATCAAGCCGTTCAGGCATTACGCAATCTTCAACCCTATGGCAGCAGAATGTGTGCCTTTAATATCTGGCGCGTGAATGTGGTGTCTGCCCAATCCGGCGTAGACCATCCCGCAGATGGGGTTTTCGTTAACACGGAACTGGATTGCCGGTATGGTAATCCCGCAGCCATGGAAGCGGAAAGATGTATCACCAGCAGTTCTCCTGCTAAATGTTATGAAGCAGGCAATTTTGCCCCCGCAGCAGATGCCGTATTTGTATTAGTGAATGATACGCAATGGGGCGGTTGTGCCGGAGGGCTTGTTTTCTCTTCTATCTCTGAAGGTTTTGCCGGTATCATTACGCATGAATTAGGACATAAAGTAGGCGGGCTCGCAGATGAATACGATTGTTACATGTGCGATGGTTCAGATGATAACCGCACCTACCAGGCAGCCTGGGGAGAACCTGCTGCCAAAAACCTCACCATCAATACAAACCGCGCCACTATCAAATGGGGTTCATTCATTAATGCAGCTACTCCCCTTCCTACCACTTCCAACGTACCTGCAGGTGTAGTAGGATTATGGGAAGGCGGCGGATACTACCGTTTTGGTATTTACCGTGCGCAGTTCAACTGCCAGATGCGTGATCTCAATGAGTTCTGTGCAGCCTGTAACCAGGAAATGAATGTCATCCTTACCGGAAAATGTACACCCTGTGAAATTGATCCGGCAGGTTTACTCTGCGCCATCCTCAAAAACCTGGACCGCTTTAAATGGATCAACTGGCGCTGTAGGTTCCGCTGGCCAATTCCAGGCTGCCCCTTCTGCCCGCCGGATTTCAACAGGGATGATATTATCCGTGTGGTACTGGAAGGTATCGATCCCCGTGAGTTCAATATATCAGTGATCGATGCCACCGGTAAAGTAGTAACCATGGGCCAGGGTTCTGAAAAAGGCATAGAACTTTCCTTTAGCCGTAAATCAGGCAGTAAAACCAATTACTTCGTGGAAGTATCTGCCAAAAGTGAAGCCAGCCAGGGTAAAGTGTCTACTATCAAAACCAACCTGTTCATCAACAACAAAGAGGTGGCGATGTACTAAATAATTTTTTTTCCTTTCCAATAGTTAGAAGCATAATTCCTGAATGCCCGAGGGCCCGGATCTACCGGGCCTTCTCTTTCTTCAGTTCTACATAGAAATTATCCTTATCCACTTTAAAGCTCTTCTCTTTCAGGTATTTAGTGGTGATGGATTTCCAGTCGTTTTCAGGATAGAGGAATACATACATCTCATTATCCAGCATCACCTTCACCGGCATCTTAAATCCGGGAACGGTGTTATTCCATTTATAATGCAATTCGTTACCCTCCATGTAATAGGCCAGTTCGGGCACTTTGATGGTCCTTAAGTATTGATCAAAGAAAGCCCTGAGGTCCATGTTGGCCTTTTTACTGATATAGGTTTCTATCTCCTGCGTGGTAACGGTTTTACAGGCAAAATCTTTCTGGATGCCGCGCAGTATGTCAAAGAACAGTGTATCATTATTCAGCACACTCCGCAGGGTATGGATCACCCGGCAACCTTTGGAATACACATCATAGAGGTTGTAAAAAACATGGTTCACATCATACTCTCCGATCATGGGTTCCTTATTATCTGCCTTTTCCCGTTCCAGCGCTTTTAATGCTGCCTCATATCCATCCTTGTACTCTACCATCATTTTCTCTGCATAGGTAGCAAAACCTTCATGCAGCCAGAAATCTGCAAAGTCTTTCATGGACACATTGTTCCCCCACCATTCATGCGCAACCTCATGCCACATCAGTCTCATCAGTTCTGTGGTATCTCCATAAAAGCCACCCAGGGCCACAGCACTCTGGTGCTCCATGGCATGTAGGGTTTCTATCAGTTTAAAACCATCCCGTTTAAATGGATAGGGGCCAAAATGTTTCTCAAATTGCTCCAGCATTGGTTTCACTTTTGTGGAGAGCCAGCGTGCCCTTTCCAGGTGAGTGGGCAGGCAATAATAATCCAGTGTGAGATCACCATAGGTGTCTGAGAAATGAGCATAGTCCCCGATATTGAAGGTGACGTTGTAATTATTAATGGGATAGCTCACGAACCATTCTGTTAAGGTCCTGTTGCCAGGGAGGTTTACCTTATTCCGTAATCTGCCATTAGAGATGTTCTGCACATCATCCGGTACGATCACACTGATCAGTGTGCTATCTGATTCATCGGAGAGATGATCTTTATTCGGCCACCAGAGGCTGGCGCCGGAGCCCTGCATCACTACCTGCGCGAAGGTTTTTCCGCTTGTATCCTTACGCCACAGCACACCACCATTCATACCAACCGTCATATCCGGCTCCTGTGGCTGGCCATGATAATACACCCTGAATTCGTCTTTGCTGCCCTTTGGAATAAGTGCTGGGAACTGTACAAATACCGCATCAAATTCCCTCGTATACTTTAAGGACTGGCCTTTGTATATAATACTGTCAATGGGCATGTTCTCATATAGGTCTACCTGTAATTCCCGGAAAGGGCTGACCGTATTGAAACGTATGAGGGTATTCCCCTGGAGCGTATGCGTGGCAGGAAACACTTCTACCGTAAGGTGATAATAGATAACATCGTAACAGGACCTCAGCGGGCTCAGCTTACCCCGTAAAGTATCTGCCCGGGTAAAACCGTTCTTCCGGTTGGGTATTCTTTTGGCTTTCGGAAAATTTGGCATATCCCATATTTTCAGGCAATCATAATCTCCTCCTCCCTGGTGAACGATCATTTTACTTTTAGTGAACTCCACGATCGCTTCTGGTTTCACTACATCGATCCTGTATTTATTTCCGCCGAGGGGGAACATGGTAAGAAAATTCTTCCCGTTCTCGGAAAAGCGCAGGGAATCATTTTCTTCCTTCACGGCAAAAATGCGGATGGGGTTTAAATTAAATTGATACGTACCCGCAAAGCTGCTTTGTTGGGCTTTTGCAAATTGCGCCAGCAATAAAAAGAGGATCATCATCCGAATATTCATATGGTTCCAGTTTAGACTGCAAACCAATGAAAAAGCCCGACTGTGGCCTATTCAATTCCGGATTTGAATAGTATTTTGCATGAAATCGCGGGGAGTTTGCCCGGTTACGGCCTTAAATGCCCGTTGAAAAGTTGGCTGGGAATTGAACCCGCAATCATAGGCGATACCGGCAATGGTCATCTTCCGGTTCGCAGGGTCCAGGATCATTTGTTTAACTGCTTCCACCCGCCAGGTGTTAACATATTCCGAAAACCCCTTTTGTAATCCCTGGTTCAAGACCGCGGATAATGTTTTGGGATGCACACCGATATGTGCTGCCAGGCTGGCAGTGGTTAACTCAGGGTCTAAGTATAATTTGTCTTTTTCCATGGCCTGCTGTAAGGCGCTTATACAGCTGTCCACTTCAGCGGCCGGCAGGTTGTCAAAATAAGACTGGGTTTTCTTTTGCTGGATGATATAAATAACCCGGGTGCGATGGTAACTGGTGTATCCTATCCAATAAATAAAGACCACCAGGGAAATCTCTATCACATAATACTTTTCTGCGCCTATATTCATAAAGAAGGGAAGCCCCACCGTACAGATCCAGAGTAAAGCAAATACACCCATCACCGTCAGCAGGAGTTTCAGCCAGCGGGTGACCATTTTTTCTTCTTCCTGCATCCTGGTCAGTAAGCGGAACTCCCGGAGGGCCATGATATAAAAGACCGTAAAAACGATCACGCTCAGTGGTTCCAGGATGGTGCCATACCAGGCATCCAGTAAAAAGGGATCAAGAATAACCTGCTTACCATTCACATGCAGGATCCAGATCACTAATAAAGATGCCCGGATCGTAAAAGCCGCCCACACGAATATATAATACCGCCAGGCATTGCGGATGGGAACAGCTGTGCGAAAAGAACGCACGTAGAGATAAAAGGATGCCCCTAATCCAAAGATCAATACAAAAGGGAACAGGTTAAAGAGGTACATGAACCTGAAAAGTTCCGAACTCCAGTTCAGTGTTTCAAAACCATTATAACTCAATATGAGTATGAAGAAAGCAAGCGAACGCTTCTGCAGTTTATTATCACCGGGAGAAAAATAAAGGTACAGGCCGAAGAAAAGAGCCTGTAGCGCACCCAATAACACGATCAGTGAAAAAACATCCAGTTTCATACCACTTAAAGATATAAATTTGAAAGAACACTTTATTATCTATGAAACATATCATCATCATTTTAACAGCACTCGTTACTTCTTCCTTTATACCGGCGAAGGATAATTATAAACTCGTATGGGCAGACGAATTCAATAAGGATGGCGCGCCCGATCCTGCAAAATGGGATTATGAATACGGTTTTGTACGTAACCAGGAACCGCAATGGTACCAGCCGGAAAATGCCAGCTGTAAAGACGGCTTCCTGATCATTGAAGCTAAAAAGGAAAGAAAAAAGAACACCAGCTACGATTCCACCAGCAAACATTGGCAACGGAACCGGGAATATGCAGAATATACCTCTGCCTGCCTGATCACAAAAGGGAAATTTGATTTCAAATATGGCAAGGTGACCATGCGGGCAAAGATAGATATCCGCAAAGGCATGTGGCCCGCCTTCTGGATGCTGGGCAATAAAAAAGGTGCCACCCGCTGGCCTGCCTGCGGTGAAGTAGATATCATGGAATACTACCGTGGCAACCTGCTGGCCAATGCCTGCTGGGAAGGAGAAAAGTCATCCGCCTGGGACGAAGCAAAATGGCCTGTGGCAGATATGGGTGGTGCCGCCTGGGCAGAAAAGTTCCATGAATGGCAGCTGATATGGGATGAGCAGAAAATGGTGATCTCTGTAGACGGTAAAGAACTGAACCAGGTGGATATGAGCAAAACCATCAATGTACATCGTGGAGATAATCCCTTTAAGGAGAATTTCTTTTTACTGCTCAACTTCGCATTAGGACAGGCAGGCGAAGAAATACCTGCTGAAAACATTCCGGCTAAGTTCATTGTTGATTACGTTAGAGTTTACCAGTAAATAGATAAAGCATATGAAAAAAGCGATCCTGCACGTATTATTGGGCCGGGAGAAAAAGATCACCGAAGAAGAAACAGTGATACAGCCTTTGCCGCATAAAGATTTCAGATTTGCCAACCCCTTTATTGTGATCCATCACATTGGCCCGGAAGTGATAAAACCCGGATCGGAATTGCGTATTCACCCACATCCGCATCGCGGGTTCTCCCCTGTTACTTTTTCCATACAGGGAGAAGGTTATCATATGGATAATGCCGGCCATTCCGGTACTATCTCCGCAGGTGGCATTCAGTGGATGTTTGCAGGAAAAGGATTGCTGCACAGCGAAGGGCCTACCAAAGCGATCTTGGAAAAAGGCGGTACACAGGAATGGATCCAGATCTGGGTGAATGTACCCAAAGCTAATAAGTGGGATGATCCTTATTACCAATCTGCTGTAAAAGATCAGTTGCCCGTAGTGCTGGAACAGGAAGGTGTGCAGTTAAGGCTGGCCAGTGGGGAATATGAAGGCAAAAAGAGCCCCATGAAAAGCTTCACGCCTGTTATTGCTATCATTGGTACCATTCAAAAAGGTAAAACGGTGAAGATAGATGCAACACCAGGTTACCAGGCATTACTATATGTTTCAAAAGGCAGTATCTCCGCTAATGATAGAGATGCCGTTCCCTTCCATAACC
Source organism: Chitinophaga niabensis (assembly GCF_039545795.1). Classification (NCBI taxonomy): domain Bacteria; kingdom Pseudomonadati; phylum Bacteroidota; class Chitinophagia; order Chitinophagales; family Chitinophagaceae; genus Chitinophaga; species Chitinophaga niabensis. The sequence goes on from NZ_CP154260.1 coordinate 2,958,827, forward strand.
TGATCGTTTTTGAAAAAGAAAATGATGAGATCGTTATCACCGCGCTGGAGGATGCAGCCATCCTCTTCCTCTCCGCAGAACCGATCGATGAACCCGTAGCTGCCAAGGATAATTTTGTGATGAATACGGCGGAAGAAGTGGAACAGGCCATCTCCGATTACAAAAATGGCCTGTTCGGAACACTGCAATACTAATTAATATCTTTTCCCTCTTTCAACTTCGCAATGTGCTGTTGCAGCTGCTTTTTGGCGTCCGCGCCGGGAGCTGCTGCCAGTGCCTGCGTTGCAAATTTGAGGGCATTTTTATAATCCCCTGCACCGGAATAACCACGTGTTAACCCCATCAGTGTAGTATACTCATTAGGATGATGATCATGGTTCATCTTAAAGATCTCCAGTGCTTCTTTGCTTTTTTTCTGTGCCAGTAACTGACGGCCATACTGGTGTATATCATTCACACTGCCGAAAGGCAACGCCTTCTTCATGATCTCCGCAGCTTTAGCCTCCTGACCCAGTTTGGAAAGCACCTGCGCTTTGGTGCTCCATGCGCCGAAGCTTTTTTCTCCGCCAAAATTAGGTCCTGTTGCTGTATCTGTCCAGAGCAGCGCTTCATTGAGGTTGGTGTTGTGTTCTATACAGTACATTGCGGCATGATTCCAGCTCTCCCACATAAAACCTTTTTCAGAACGTAATTCCTTGCGGATGGAAGCCAGTTGTTCTTCCACTACATTCACTTCTACCTTGAAAGGGATCATCAGTTTTTCCCATTCCAGGCCAATGGTGGCGGAGTTATCCGTTTCATTCAAAAACTCATACTTCAGCCATTCTACACTCGTATCTAATGCTACGGGTTTCACTTTTACCCGCAGGGCATCTTCCTTTTCGTCATAAAAATAATGCCCCCAGGAGCTGGAGTTTTTAGAAAAGATAAGGGTAGACTCTTCAGGGCCATAAGCAATAAAGAAACCATACTTTCCTTTAGCCAGGGGCTGTCCCTCGATCTTTACATCGCTGCTGAATTCAATGGTGGTGTTTTCATTAGCACCGGCACGCCAGGGAGCAGATTTGCTGCTACCGAAACCGGGGTTCTCAAATCCAACATGAACAAGTTGTCCCCAGACCTTACCCTCCCGGCCTTTCACACCGGGCCTGTCGTAATGAATGGTTACTTCTGTGAGACCGATCCGCTCTGAAACAGCGGCTTTTTTGTTACCTCCCTGGTGAGGGATGTTTAATAAGGATTGTGCAAATAAGGATGTTACGCACCACGTTAGGCAAATGGTGAAGGTTAATGTTTTCATAAGCAATAAGATTTTGTACCTGTAATCTAAACTGCCTGCATGAGCATTTCTGCTAAAATGTGATCAGGGGTTAGCATTTCTGGATGAAAGGAATGCTAAAATTGTCCTATATTTCGCCATATTAAGGAAAATATGAACATACAATTGTTTGAAAAACTTTCAGGAGAAGGCCTTGTTTCCCCTGAATCACTCCAAAAAGTAAAAGCTGCGGAAAGCAAAAAGCTCTTTTCCCTGCATTGGGAATTAAAGACCATCCTCTACCTGGGCGTATTGTTACTCAGCGGCGGGCTGGGCATCCTGATCTACAAGAATATCGATACCATCGGGCACCAGGCTATTTTGTTTACCATTGCCGCCCTTTGCCTGGGATGTTTTTATTACGCACAACGCCATAAACCGCGTTTTTCCTGGCACAAGGTACTTTCACCTAACAGTCTTTTCGATTACAGTGTATTACTGGGCTGTTTGCTGTTCGTGACCTTCATCTCCTATATGCAGGCGCAATACAATGTTTTTGGCACACGTTATGGCCTGGCCGCTTTTTTCCCGATGGTGCTCTTATCGTTCAGTGCTTATTACTTTGATCATATCGGCGTACTCAGTTTAGCGATCACCAACTTTGCTGCCTGGCTGGGTGTTTCTATCACGCCCTATCATATCTTCTCACAAAATGATTTCACGAGCGACAGGCTGATCTATACCGGTTTGTTTTTAGGCGTGTTCCTGATTGCAGCAGGTTTATTCAGTACAAGAAAGAACATCAAGCAACACTTCTCGTTCACTTATCACAACTTCGGTACGCATATTTTATTCATCTCCCTGATCTCTGCAATGGTGGTGTTTGAGCATATGTACCTGCTCTGGTTCCTGATACTTACCGGTGTTGCTTTTGCTATTTATACCATGGCATTAAAGAACCGTTCCTTTTACTTTTTACTGATCACCATTCTCTATGCTTATGTGGGGCTTACCTATGTAGTATTGCGTTCCTTATTCATCCAGGACCTGGATACCATTGCGCTGGCACTGTTCTACCTCGTTGGCTCCGGCATTGGTTTAGTGGTACTCCTTGTTCACCTCAACAAAAAAGTAAAACAGCATGATAGCTTATAAAAAGATTGACCTCGAAAACAGCTGGATCCGGCAGGATGCAAAAGAAGCCTGTTTAAAAGCGTGTATTACGAAGGAAGAGCTGCAGCAAATAAAAGCACAATATCCTACAGGATTATATACGCCTAATATCTTTATCCGTATCGGGTTATTCCTGGCCACGGCCGTGATAGGTGTTTTTTCATTCGGTTTGCTGCTGCTGTTCATGGCCAGTGCCCTGAATGAAGAAACATTCGGCGGCATTGCTATCTTTTTTGCGCTGGTAGCTTATGGCTGCCTGGAACTCATTGTAAAAGAGAAAAAACATTTTGGCGCCGGTGTGGATGAAGCGTTAATGTGGATGGCGGGGGCTTTGGTGATCACAGCTTTTATACTGCTTGGCCAATGGGATGGTGATCAGCCCATCTATTACATTATTGTGTGCCTGCTGGCTGGTTACTTCGCCCTGCGTTTCCTGGATAGTCTCATGGCCGTTGTATCTTTTATCGGCCTGCTGGGTACGCTGTTCTGCATCACCTTACAACTGGGCAGTATCGCTAAAATGATCATGCCATTTGTGGTGATGATTGCCTCATTGCTGGTATACCTCACGGCAGCACGTTTATCTAAAAAAGAAGGCAACCGCCCTTACTTTAACTGCCTGAACTTAGTATCCATTGCCTCCCTGCTCAGCTTATACATCGGCGGGAATTACTTTGTAGTAAGAGAAGTGGGTAATGAAATGTTCGGCATGCACCTGGCGCCGGAAGACAGCATTCCCGGAGGCTGGCTTTTCTGGATCTTTACCGTTATTATTCCGCTGATCTATATCTTCCTGGGCATCCGTAAAAAAGATGCCATCCTGCTCCGCACAGGACTTGTACTCGTGGGCGCCATTGTATTCACCATCCGTTACTATCATAGCGTTATGCCTATTGAAGGAGCCATGACCCTCGGAGGCATCCTGATGATCGCACTGGCTTATGGGGTGATCCGCTATCTGAAAGAACCTAAATATGGCTTTACCTATGAGGAAGAAGAGACTGATGCAGAGGGCGCCATACAACTGGAATCCCTGGTGATCGCCCAAACCATGAGCACTACTCCCCAACCGGACGAAAGCTTTAAATTTGGAGGCGGAACAGGTGGCGGAGGGGGTGCTTCTGATAGTTACTGAAGCTTTATCCTTGCTTTATCCTAGCTTCATCCCTGCTATTTGCACAACTTTGAAGCTAGGATGAAGCTAGGATTACACAACCATAAAGCAAAGATTAATACACTTTTGCACAATTCTGTCCCCTTTTTACCCCTATCCATCAGTTTAATAATAGATACCCATAAGTAATCCTATATTATTTATACCAGAATAGTACTGAACTTTGTACCCGTTAAAACAAACACAAGATGGACTTACAATTAAAAGGAAAAACGGCTTTTATCAGTGGCTCTACGCAAGGGATCGGTTTTGCCATCGCATTACAGTTGTTAAAAGAAGGGGCCTCCGTAGTCATTAATGGCAGAACGGAAGACCGGGTGAAGGAAGCGGTGGAGAAACTCCAACAGCAGGTACCCGGAGCTACGGTATCAGGTGTGGCCGCAGATTTCTCAAAAGCGGCAGACGTCAATAAACTGATCGAAAAGCTGCCGGTGGTAGATATCCTCGTGAACAACGCAGGTATTTTTGAACCTAAGCCATTCGAAGAAATAACAGACGAAGAATGGCTCCGTTTCTTTGAAGTGAATGTACTGAGTGGTGTGCGCTTATCCCGCCACTATTTCCAACATATGCTGCAACAGAACTGGGGCAGGATCATCTTCATCTCCAGTGAATCTGCCGTGATGATTCCGGAAGAAATGATCCACTACGGGATGACTAAAACAGCACAGCTCTCTATCAGCCGCGGATTGGCAGAACTCACCAAAAACACCAATGTAACCGTGAATACGGTGATGCCCGGCCCTACAAAATCCGAAGGTGTGGTGGAATTTATTAAACAGGTGGCGATCAGCAAACAGATCACACCGGAAGAAGCAGAGAAGGATTTCTTCAAAACCATGCGCCCCTCTTCTCTCATTCAGCGCTTTGCGGATGTATCCGAAATAGCCAACCTCGTAACTTATGTAGCCAGTCCGCTTTCCGCAGCCACCAATGGCGCTGCTTTACGGGCAGACGGAGGATTGGTGAAATCTATCGTTTAAACCAATATTAAGATGAAACACCTCATAAAGCTGCTCCTCACAGGAGCAGCCTTCCTTTCTATTGCCCAAAATTCCCGGGCACAACAGGAATTCAGTAAAATAGATTCTCTCATTACGCGCCACATGGCGCAACAGCATATTCCCGGTGCTACCGCACTCATTATCCGCAACGGGAAAGTCATTTATAAAAATGCATTCGGTTATGCAGATGTGGCTTCAAAAAGAAAGATGCAGACTACAGACATCTTCCGCATCGCCTCCCAGTCCAAAGCTATCACCAGCCTGGCTGTGATGCAATTATGGGAGGATGGGAAGTTCCTGCTGGATGATGCAGTCAGCCAATACATCCCCGCATTCAAAAACCCGAGCGTACTGGTATCCTTCAACCCAAAAGATTCCAGCTACACCAGTAAACCGGCATCCCGGGAGATCACCATCCGGGACCTGTTAAGGCATACTTCCGGTATCGCCTACCCTGCTGTTTTCAGCGATCCCGTAATGTGGGCGATCTATCAGAAAGCAGGTGTGCCCAGTGGCATTGGCACACACGTTTCCAACCTGAAAGAAAAGATGACCCTCCTGGCCAGCCTCCCGCTGCAACACAATCCCGGAGAGGCATGGACCTATGGTTTGAATACAGACCTGCTGGGTTATCTCATAGAAATATGGAGCGGCCAGCCACTGGATGTATACATGCAGCAACACATCTTTGAACCGCTGGAAATGAAAGACACTTATTTCCATCTCCCGAAAGAAAAGCAAGCCCGTTTAGTGAGCCTGTATGAATGGAATAAAGGCAGTCTGGATAAAGTAACACACCCGCTGTATGAAGGCGTAAACCCTTTATTCCCCACTTTACAGGGCAGCTATCTATCCGGTGGTGCAGGGCTTAGTTCAACCATGGAAGATTATGCACACTTCCTCAGCATGCTGTTAAATAAAGGGGTATATAAAGATAAAAAGATCCTCAGCCGGAAAACAGTAGCACTCATGCTTACGAATCAACTCACAGATAAGATGGGCATCTCCCCCAATCCCGCACAGGCGGAAGACTTCCAGTTCAGCCTGGGAGGTTTTGCGGTGGAAACAGCTAAAAACGATTACCTCTCTCCATTTAGCATTGGCTCATTTACCTGGGGCGGCGCCTTCAATACACATGCTTGGGTGGACCCACAGGAAAAACTGATCGGGCTGCTGTTCACACAGGAGTATTTGTCTCCCTGGTACAGCATCGGAGAGGAATTCAAAGTATTGACCTACCAGGCATTGAAGGATTAAATGGCGGGAAAGTTTTGATCATAAATTGATAATGCGTACTTTTTTGCAAATTATCAATTCCAATGAAAAGACTCTCAACAATGTTCCTCGTTTGCAGTGCCCTGGCCTTATTCTCTTTTACTCCGGCCAAAAAGAAAAAAGTGATCTTCTTTGGTGATTCCATTACGCAGGCAGGTGTAGGCCCGGAAGGATATATTACGCAGATGAAATCCATGCTTCCTGCAGATGGATATGAACTGATAGGTGCCGGCATCGGCGGCAACAAAGTATATGATCTTTACCTGCGCATGGAAGACGATGTGCTGAATAAACAGCCTGACATTGTAGTGATCTATATCGGTGTAAATGATGTATGGCATAAAAGCTCACATGGCACCGGCACTGACCTGGATAAATTTGAAAAGTTCTACCGTGCACTGATCAAAAAGATCCAGGCCGGCAATGCGAAAGTAGTATTATGCACACCTGCAGTGATCGGAGAAAAGAAGGATGGAGAAAATGCCCAGGATGCAGACTTAAATAAATTCAGCAACGTGATCCGCAAGATCAGCGAGGATACAAAACTACCTTTGTGTGATCTGCGCAAATTGTTTATGGACTACAACCTTCAGCATAATGCGGAGAACAATGAAAAAGGGATCCTCACTTCGGACCGGGTGCACCTGAACAAAGAGGGAAATGCGCTGGTGGCAAAGAATTTAGCGGATATTATTGCTAAGCTTTAAGGTATACCCGTAGAAAAACATAGCGGATAACGTTGTGATACAACGTTATCCGCTGACATATATAGCTGCAGTTAAAGCTATTTGAACGGAACGCCGGTACTGTTACGGTAAATAAGTTCGTATTCTACCGCTTTGGTTCGAGGATTAAGGCCTGCATTGATGATGCCGCGCGCTCTGATACTGATAGTTCTACCTCCGTATTCAAATTCAATAAAGTCATCGCCCACTTTTAATTCAACAGTAGAAATAACCACTTTATCAGCAGTATTGGTAAGACGGATTATCGCAGTACTATCACTTTCGTTAAGATCTACGCAACCTACCCTTAGATCATTATAACGGCGGTAGTAACCTTTTTTGATCCAATTAATATCTGAAATTTCATTTTGCAGGCTTTTTTCACCAGGCACGACTGTGGATATAAACGATCGCACCTGCGCAAAGGTCGCGTTACGTGGTTGCATATATCCAATGTATGCTTCCTTCACCGCTTGCCGGAATACATCATATGAGATCCAAACGTAACCATCGTTCCCGTGTTCCGTTCCCCAGGAATTCATTACTTTGAATGCATTGATCTCATTGTTATACCCAACACAAAGCATGGCATGATAGCAGGACTCCAGCGGGCAATCAGGCGTGAACGTACTCCACACAATTGGCTGCGAAGGGTTGGAGCGGTCACCATATGTATTATGTAAAAAGCTGTTATCCAGGTGTACGCCTAAAACCACAACATTGCTGTCTGCAAGATGTTGCCTTATTACATCCGTGTTCACAATAGTGCCCGGCTCGCTGAATACATCAAATACACGGTTGTGCGCCATAGTACGGTAAGTTTTCGCAACTTGTTGCTGTAGTGGTGTGGGTTTGCGACTGCACCTGGTACCATCGTATGCAAATTGCGAAATCGGGATAGCGCCGTTTGTTTCAGCAAACGTCATGGCTTCAAATAAAAGCAGGCCGCTTCTGCAGGATGGGTCTGTATTCATTTGATTATACAAAAATGCAGGGCTAAGGATATTGTTTGTGTTTGCCGTGTTATCCGGCCTGTAAACACTCCATCCCATTTGCCGGGCTTTAAGGTAACTTGTCATACCATAGGCTACAGACCAACCTACGCAGGAACCTTGAATGGTACCCTGGTTTCCTGGTGGTGGCGTTAATGGCGCAAGGTCTATTTCCAGCGGCAGCGATTGGGGTGGTACACCAGCCCTGGGCCGCACCTTAGCGACCTTACCGGTTTGATCAGCAGTGGGAATGCGAAGGCCTGTAACCTGGGCTTCTGCCCCCTGGAGAATTAAAAGGGTAGTAATTATAAGTAATGCTCTCATGGAAATTAATTGAAGGTATAAGGGTTAATTTTTCTTAGTGAGGTTCAGACCGGCAATGGCAATAGTGAGAAAGAAAGTGGGCTTTTCTTTATACACAATCACTTTATCCAGGTTTTCAATTTTGGCAGGGAGTGGATTATCTACAGTGGCGCCATCTTTCAACCCATCAGCATATTGTGCAAAGCCAAAACCGGCACCAACGCGGATAATATTCTTGTAAGAGAAAAGCGTGGATAAGTAAAAGTTATTGAATGCATTGTTTGCACTTGTGAAGTTATATCCGGGGCCAAATCCCAGCGACATTTCCCTGGTTTCGCCAAACCGGAATGCATTCACATTTAGCACCACACCTGGCATGAAGCGTGTTTTTTTAACTTCACGGCTTCCTACAATATTGTTCTCTATGAAAAACTCTTTTTCCTGTCCGGCAAACAGGAAATTACCCACAGGTACTATTTCCAATACTGCACGTTCATAATAAGGGATTACGGTAGCCAGCTTTATTTGTTCGGTGCCTGAGTGAAAATCCCTTTTAACTGTGGCATTGGGATCAGCTTTGCTGATAACGAGGTAAATTTCACCCTTTTTCTCCGTCACATTAAAATCTGCCGTGATTACTGTTGCCACGGCCTGATCAGTAGCCGACTTTTTAATATTATTTACATTCTGAACAATACTGGTATTTAATAACAGCAACCCTTTTTTAATGTAGTCATCGATATTCACAATCTGGTTGCAAAGGGTATTCAGGTTGTCGAGTAACTTAGGGTCATTAAAGTGGTTAGCCGTTGCAGGTAATGCATCTATCTGATCTATTGCTTTGCGTAAACCACCTGTTCTTCTGAACTCCCTGGCTTCCTTAGGTAATTCAGGATTATCAGAGCCTGCGACATATTTTTTGGCAGTATTTATTTCGTCAAGCAATTTGTTCAATGCATCCTGATAAATTTTATAAGTGGGCTCAACACCTGGTGCAGCGCCAGCTACCGGAGGAGTAGTGCGTGCTACCAATGCAACGCTGATCTGCACCAGTAAATCGGTAATTTCTTTTGATTCAGCTTCAATTTCCGATTCCTGGTATTTAAGTTCATACTTGTAGAATATGGGATTCGGATTCAGAATGCGAATACTAACGGCATCTTTCTGTTTTTTATAAAGACGGTAATTGGTTACTGACTCACCTTTCGAATTGTACACGGTGGTCTCTTTTTTTCGCCCATGATAAACCTGAATGTCTTGTGCATAAATGGTCTGAGTAAGCATAATGATGCTTAATAGTAATACTGTTTTTCGCATGTGTGTAGTTTGGGAATGAATAGATACAGGAAAGGCATTTTAGTAAATTGGAATAAGTAATACACGATGGTTGTGTTCTTCCAATTAGGTATAAGGCTAAAATTATAAATGCTGAATAATACGCGGGGCTACACTAAAGTCTTAAGCATTAATTGATTATCTTAAGATAAAAATACATTAAATAATCTTACCCGCAAATCCAACATTCGTAGTATGGTTATTTAGAAGCCTTTTAAAATACTCACTACTTTGTCAAAAAAGGCCTTCATTCGTACCCTGGAGCCGTAAGGCCTCCTGCCAGTTAAAAAGGATATGGCAAAGTCTTTTCCTGTACAGGTTGGGTAACTTTATTCCCATTACTGGGTTGCCCGGTGTCTGATAAACTGGTAACAGTTGCACTGCGGTAAATGGAACGGAATTTGTACGCCATACAGGGATATTTTTTTTAAGTATCATAAACATCCTGGCTGTGATTAACGTTAGGTAAATTAACAGATGTAGCTGTTGCAGGTCTGCAGCAGCGTATTAAAAAGGCCTATATTAAAAGGCCCCTTATTGTTCACGCTTAATAAAATGTGCTGCATGTTAGAAATAGGAACCCAAGCTCCTGACTTTTCACTTCATTCCACCCCTGATCAAAAAGTATCTTTACAGGATTTTAAAGGGAAGAATGTAATACTGGCTTTTTACCCGGCAGACTGGAGCCCTGTTTGCGGCGACCAGATGGCTTTATACAATGAGATGTTATCTATCTTCAGAAAATACGATGCGCAGATCCTGGGCATTTCTGTGGACAGCGCATGGAGTCATACCGCCTATTCGCAGGACAGGAAATTGCATTTCCCCCTCCTCTCCGACTTTGAGCCCAAAGGAGCAGTAGCCAAGAAATATGATGTATACGATGCCAAAGAAGGCCAATGTGAAAGAGGTTTATATGTATTGGATGGAGAAGGGATCGTACGCTGGCATTATCTCTCCCCCATCGGCATCAATCCGGGTGCAGACGGGATCATTGAAGCGCTGGAGACCATCACCCAAAAATAACGATCATGGCTAAACTTACCCCGCCGGTTAATAAAGAAGATCATGCAGAAGGTGCTGCAGATGCACCTGTTACCCTTGTAGAATACGGTGATTTTCAATGCCCCCATTGTGGCGCAGCGCATCCTATTTTAAAGCAATTACAACAGATGCATGGCAAAGACCTGCGCCTCATCTTCCGTCATTTCCCTTTATCCAATTCACACCCCATGGCTATTCCTGCAGCAATAGCAGCAGAAGCCGCGGCAAGGCAGGATAAGTTCTGGGAAATGCATGATATGATCTTTGAACACCAGAATGAGTTAAGCCCTGAAGCATTTGTAAAGTTTGCCGGTAAGTTAAAGCTGAATATAAAAGCTTTTGAAGCAGACAGTGAAGATGAATCTTTGGCGGAAAAAGTGGATGCTTCTTTTGAAAGTGGTGTACGCAGTGGCGTGAATGGCACTCCTTCCTTCTTTATCAACGGCAGCAAATATAACGGTGGCTACGATGCCGCTTCCTTATCTGAAGCCATTACGGCTGCAGCACAATAGTACGGGAAAAGGTGAGGAATGTGAGCAGATGTAAGCCTATTTTCATCATAAAACATAATAGACTTGTTAAAGTACGGAAAATTTAAACCCGAGGCTGGTAATTGCCCGGACAGGTAGAATTGTCCGGGCCACTTTGCATTACCATTATTTCATGAGGCAGAGAAACTATAGGATTTCAAGTGTTGTTGTTGATTGAGTCACATAGATTTGGGATAACACAATATGTCGTTGTAAAGAAAGCTGATAAAAAGTTAACGGGGTATCCCTACTTTGGGGGAGAGCTTAGTATTTGCCCCTGATAATGGCATGGCGGCTGTTCACTTCCAGCTTCTGGTAGATGCTTTTGATGTGGGATTTAACCGTCTCAAGAGAAATGCCCAGGCGGATAGCTACTTCTTTATTGGTCAGTCCTTCTTCAATGGCCTGCACCACCTGAGCTTCCCGGGGAGTGATCTTTAAAGGGATGGTATCCGGGGTTTTAGGATTGAAATAAGCGACCACTTTACGTGCAATCCCCGGAGACATGGGCGCACCTCCTTCATTCAGGGAAAGCAGGCCTTCTTTTATCTTTAATAAAGGTGTTTGTTTCAGTAAATAACCGGTAGCACCGGCGCACAGGGCCTGAAAGATCCTGTCCGGATCATCATATACCGTGAGCATCACCACCTGGCATTGCGGGGAACGTTTCTTTATCTGGCTGATGCCGGCAATACCGGATTCACCGGGCAGGCCAATGTCTGAGAGTACAATATCCAGGCGTACATCATTTTCCCAGGTATGCATAAAGGCTTCTACCGTACCGGCGGTAACAACACAGGTAAAGCCGGGTTGATCATTAAAGAATTCAACCAGTGTATTTCTGATCTCCGCATCGTCTTCTATAATGCCTAAATGTACCATGAAACAAAGATGATAATATAAGTGAAACAGCGCCATCCCTACTTTGGGGGGCCTACCCCGGTACTGTCAAACAAAGCTCAAACACTTTCTCTTCTGCATGCACCTCCAGTGTTCCTTTCATTTTCGCGGCCCTTAACTGCATATGCTGCAAGCCCTGCCCTCCCTGGTAATGCTTCATCTTCATCCTGCTGCCATCATACACATTGCTCACCTGTAATACAATCTCCGGCCCGAATGTGAGCGTTATTTTCATATGCGGCTCGCTGGCATAACGTGCTGCATTGTTCACCGCTTCTTTAAAGATCAGGAAAAAGTTCTGCCGTACCATCTGGCTCAGTGAACGTGCCGCATAATCTCCTTTCAGTGTAAGTGAACAGGTGAGATCAAGGTCGTTCTGCAGGTTCATAAGATGGTCCTTTATCCGGGAAACAAGATCTGCCGCTGTATCAAACCTTGAGTCGATGGACCATACCATATCGCTCATGGTACTCAGTGCATCTTTGCTGGAAGCGGCTATCTTTTGCAAAGACGCTGCATCTCCGGGCTGCGTACTCAGCCTGTCTGCCTGAAAATAAATGCGGGTAAGGGAACTCCCCACCTCATCATGCAGGTCTCCGGCAATCTTTGTTCTCAGCTGCTGTTCCTTCAACAGCTCCCGCATGCGGTAGCGGAAGATCAGCCAACCTATACCTGTGAGTACCAGCAACACTAAGATCCTGAACCACCAGGTCTGATAATAAGCAGGGTTCACGATCAGCGGAATGGACATAATTGTTTTGTATACCTTCTCTCCCGGCAGCAGGGTCACCAGTTCCAGGTTATAATCTCCCGGGGCAAGACCCACAAAACTCATTTCGTGTTGCCGCCCTATCTCCTGCCATGCCGCTTTATCTGTTAAGCGGTAATAATAATGCAGCTGCTCTATGGCATTATCCACCCCTCCGAAACGCAGGGAGAAATATTGTACTTCAGGGTTCACCTCTATGGCCGTCAAAGGTTTGTAAGGCATGGTAAAATCATGCAGCAGCTTATTCCTGGTACCTGTTGTGAAGTCTGTAAAGCAAAGTGATACCAGTGTATCTGCAGGTTTATATGCTTTAAGGTCATTCACCGTAAATGCAGTGATACCGTTCAGTGTTCCAAGAAAAACCTGGTCATCATAGGTAAGGAAAGCCGAGTGATTGAATTCATTGGAAGGCAGGTGATCCAGCCGGGTATAATTGCGGATATGCTGATCATGTATATTGATCAGGCTCAGCCCCTGATCTGTTCCTACTATTACTTCTTCTCCCCGCCTGATCAACGTATATACCGCATTACCCGCGAGGCCGTCACTGACATTTATTTCCCGCAATACCTTTCCATCCTCATTAAACACCAGTATACCCCTTCCGTTTGTGCCTGCCCATAATTCCTTCTGTACAGGTTCTATACAATAATAATCCCCTCCTGCATGGGAAGCATCCCCGTCTTCGAAGAGCCTTATCAATTGGCCGCTTTGAGGTGTATAAGCAAAGATGCCTTCCAGTGTGGCGAAATATCTTTTACTACCATGAATAATGATATCGTATACTTTGGACTGACGGAGAATTTCTTCAGCAGCACCTTTGAATGCCGTCCGGGAAATGCCCGTATTCACATTTAACAGGTATACGCCGAAGTAAGTACCTACCCATACCATGGAATCATTCTCCCTGTTCAGGCTCAGCATATACCTGTTATGCGGCCGTTTATTAAAGGGCAGGTTAGTGGTATCCAGCAGCAGCGGCCGCATCGTTTGTGTTTTCAGATCAAACCACTGCAGGCCATCTCCTTCTGTGGCCAGGAGCAAACGGTCTTTTGACCATAGCAGTGAAGTATATACGATCTTTTTAGACAGTACCTCCCGTTCACCGGTGTTCATGTTCAAACGGGAAAAACCATCTTTATAAGATCCGATATAGAACATGCCATCAGCATGCCGGTAAATGCTGCGGATACTAAGCGGGGAAGTTTCTATGGAAGGTGTGCTGAGTGTATTCCTAAAAGGAGAATTCACCTGCTGCACTTCTGCAATTCCTTTATGAAAACCGAAATACAATTTCCGTTTATTCTCGCGGATATACCTTACCCTGATATTCCTGAAATAATCTGCCAGGCCCGGCGCATAAGCCTGTGCGGTTGCATCGTTCACATCATAAGAAAAAAAGCCGCGGTTGTTGAAAAAGATCCCCAGCCGGTTATGCGGTAATGGAAAAAGGTAAGCCCTGTCTTCCTTTGTAATACTGTCTTTGGCAGCATATGCCAAAGGTAAAACACTGCTTGTTTGCAGGTTCAATGTATATACGCCACGTGTTTCCACATAAAAGATCACTTTGCCGGAAGGGTGATAAAAGACCTCTTTACTGATATGCCCATCTATCTCCGGCATGGAATAATACCGGTTCACTGTATAATTTCCGTTCTGCTTTTTGAGGGTCACAAATTTTCCGTTGCAGGTAACCAGCAACTCCCCTCCTTCAATTTCACGGATCATATCAATAGACGATAAGCCGGAGGGATTAGGATTGATCTTTGTAAGGTCCGCTACCAGTTCCAGCTGGTCCTTCACAATGCGGTAGATCTTTGCATCACTGGAGCCAACATAGATAGTGCCGTCTTTTGCTTCATAAAATTCTTTTACGAACAGGCTCCTGGCAGGCCGCCCCGGCTGGCCCTTTTGATTAATAGCAGTAGTGGTCCAGTTCTTCAGATCAAATTTACTGATACCGCTTTGTGTGCCCACCCATAGGTTATCCGATCTATCCGCATACAATCTTGTGATGGCAATATTGATGATAGCGGGTTTACTGACCAGGTCGAAAGTGAGGAGGCGGTTGCCGTCGTACCGGTGGAGACCGCGACTGGTACTGATCCATAAAAGACCATGCCGGTCTATCTCCATATCTTTGATATTACCTTCCCGCAAAGTGTTAGGCAGGTCTATATAACGAAAACGAAAACCATTATTGGCGAATAAGGTTTCCGATAACATACATAGATAGAAGCATAACAGGAAGCGGGTCATTACTGCGGTATATTTTCACAAATAACTGATATTTTCTGTCAAATGTCAAGACGCGTATATAATTGATTGCTCATATTTTAGGCTTCAATTGTTAATGTAACGGTTGTTTAAGAATAAATCCCCTACATTTATCATCGTTAGCCGTCAAGCTCCCTATTTGCCGCCGATCCTAAGCATTTTATTCACATTTAACCCTTTAACCGGAGTATGAAACTAATTCATCCAGGCCGCCCCAAGGCATTGCTGTTCTATGTATCCATCTTATCGTCCTGCTTTGTTCAGGCTCAATCTCATCCGGACGCTATTTATCCCATACCTCCCAATCCTGCATATACCTTATTGCATAAGGACATCAACCTGTTCACCGGTGACGTCAACAATACGTTTGATCTGATAGGTATTACGGGCAATAACGTCAGCTTCAATCTTACGGCTTTGTATAACAGTCGATCTGCCGCTCTCAATAATGCTAACCCCAACGGATACCAGAACAATGCATTAGGAGGTAACGGCTGGAAACTGATGGACTATCCCAAAATAGCAAAGGATGCATCAGGGATCTACATGCTGGATGGTTATGCGGTTTACCCTTTAACCCAAACGGGTACTAATACCTACACACCAGGCGGCAAATATTATTTATGGCAGGTGAGCCTCATCAATAACAGCAGCTGGGATATAGCCACTGCAGAAGGTCTCCATTATCTTTTTAATACCAGGTCCGTACCATTGCCCAACGCGAATGTATGGAATATGACCACCATCAAAGATGCGGTATGGGGAGATTCCCTGCGTTTCAATTACTCCGGAACAGGCAACCTGACCAGCGTGAACAACACCTCCGGAGATACGCTGTTACTAAACTACAATGGCATACTGCAATCTGTTACACATCGTAAGAACGGGAACCTGATCGCCAATATAGGGCTTAGCTATCAGCAGGTGAACGGCCATCCTAATTTATCGGCCATCAAACATTATCACCAGGTTTATGGGCAGCATGCGGATCAGATGGCAGGCGGTTATAACTTCACTTACTGGCCAAACACAGGAAACAATTATGCTAATGCCATGGCCACCTTCACTGATCAGGCCGGTGCTGTTACCACCTACTCCTACATTCCCAATGCCGGTGGCAATAGTTACAGAACGGTACAACTGGCCGTGAATGACGGCTATAGTAATAACTCCGGTGATACTACTGATCTCAATACCTACACCGCCATTGTATATGATACAACGAATGTGATCACAGACCTTTCCGGCATTTACCATTATTACAATATCGTGAATACTTATCCGGGGATCCGTTATGGCATGCCATACAATTATGGCAGTATAACATATGGATTCTTAAATGGCCTCCCTGCTCAATCATTAAAGCAACTGCCGGGCGGATACAGTATCGGCAGTGTACACAGCCCTGCCCTGCAGGGATGCCAGTACCTGTACCTGGTGAACAGCGATACCAGCAATATCACCACCACACTTCATTACTGGAGTGGCAAC
Source organism: Chitinophaga niabensis (assembly GCF_039545795.1). Lineage (NCBI taxonomy): Bacteria > Pseudomonadati > Bacteroidota > Chitinophagia > Chitinophagales > Chitinophagaceae > Chitinophaga > Chitinophaga niabensis. The sequence continues at coordinate 2,975,077 of NZ_CP154260.1, forward strand.
ACTTTTCCACAGCTGGATAAATTCTACAACCAGTTACATGGTGTGGGCAAGTGGGTATCTTATACTTATGGTACTCCTTACAATTTAATTGTGCAGGTGGCTACTTCCCGCAGAACGCCGGAACCACTAAGCCCTGCAGTGAATACGGACTCTGTTACTACCTCCATTCAATATGCCTTCCAGCAATATCCTGCGCTGGCAGCTCCCAATATCCACCTGATCAGTGCAACGGCAGGAGAAATTGAATCTGTGCAGGAAGACCTGCAGGGTGCATTTAAGATCACCGCCTGCAAATGTACACAGTGGACACAATGGAACCAGCAGGGCTTACCTGGCAGCAGCGGAAACTGGGGGCCATGGAAACGTGTAAGCATGCGGGATAGTCTTGCCACTGTAGAAGATTGCCCTACTATCACGGCATCTTCTTCGCAATGGATCGTGAACACAACTTATAACAGCCGGAACCAGGCAGGTTTTGCCACAGACAGCAGTGATGCAACAGGAGACCGTGATGCAGCCATTTATGCGGTATCTCCAAATGCAGGACGTTTGGTGGCACAATTCACAAATGCCAGTGTTACTAACCAGGAAGCCGCCTACACAGGGTTTGAATCTTATGAGAACTCCAGTGGATGGAATCCGGATCAGGGCACTGTTACAAATGCTTATTCACATACCGGCAGGTCATGTTACATGCCCGGAGCAGGAGGTTATCCTTTGAACAGATTCCGGCCTGTACGTCAGAACCAGGTTTACCGGTATGGTTTCTGGTATCGCATGGATACTTTATCTGCCTATATGCAGTACCAGTATTTTGACAGCCTGAACAACAGGTACGAAACCAAGGCATATCCCTTGCTGCCCACCAATGGAAAATGGACCTGGTTCTCCTGTGTAATGGATTTTCCTGCAGAACAAATATTACACCCCAATGTGATCTTCCAGGTAGATACTTACATTTATACGAATGACCCGCAGTCGAATCTTGCAGTGGATGATGTAAGCTTTATGCCGGTGAACAGCAGCTTCGATGCCAGCGTGTATGAAACGCATCGGGGATTTACAACTGCCAGCTTAGGCATGAACGGCCAGGCTACTTTCTATGTGCGGGACCGCTACAACAAAACTATAGCAGAAATAGGCCCCGGCAGCGGTGATCAGATAAGCCAGGTGACCATCCCCTACAATTCCAGGGAAGGCAGTTTGCATACTACCGGCAAAGATACTTTCGATCCCATCTACCCTAACATGTCACTGAACCTTAATGCACATAAAGGCGGTACCTGGGATCCCTTCGCTAATCCCAATTCAAAGGTCTTTCCGGCCAGCGGCATGGTGAATATGCAGATTATCAACAACTGGCTTACTACAACAGGCTCTCCCGCATCGGCCACCTTTGCGGGCAATATTAACCAGGAGAATATTGCGCTGTATACCGAGATCTTCCCTGACAGTCTGACCGCCAACAGCGAAACAGGTTTTGCCTTTCAGCTGGATAGCCTGGCGGCTGGTAAAGACAGCATCATATCTACCAGCACGCTGAAGTTTGTACTTACACAGGGGTTTGCCAAACTATATCATGGTAACATGATCTGTAAAACTCAGCCCCTGATGCATGTGCCACATTACAACACCATGATGGTCACCATCTCAAATGGTAACTTCCTGATCGCTTATCTCAATGGCCGGTATGTTTTTGAATATTACTTCCCGAACGGACGTATCAAAGCACCTGCGCAACTGATAGCCACCAATGTGCACGTGAACTTCGACAACTTTCTTTTCCTCAACGATGTACAGGCCACGCAGCAAACATTCGATGCCCTGATGCGGCCGAGGCAGCAACTGATCAGGCGCAGTGTAAATGAATTGCAGGTAAAAGAAATACTGTATGGCGGGCCGCTTAACTTACCTGTAGCAGAAACAAGAGCAGGGATCATTGGCGGCAGGAATGCAGACAGCCTGGGTCTTAGCTACAAACCCAACTTCGCCAGCGGCTTTAATTATGATTCCATGACGCTGAGTAAAACGAGTGTATTGGGTGCAGCAGCAGGATATGAAAATCCTTTCAGCTCATCTGTAGCTTATAGTAAAGATCCTTTGATGCAGATCACCGGCATTGGCAGTGGCGGCAATTTCACGGCAGGTAAAAAAGATGATCATTACCTGCAACTCACCTATGGTAATGCACAGGGAAACATCTTCAACTATACACCAAACGATCTGATCAGCATCACCCGTGTATCCAGTGACAGTACCACTACTATCACTTACCTGAATAAAGAAGAGGTGGCTTTTGCAGAAGCACGTATCAAAGGAAACGACACACTGAAAACACAATACGAATATGATCGCAACATGCGCCTGGTTGCTACTTATCAACCTAATTATTATAATTCCTCATTAGCCGGCAACAGTAATTTCATCCGCACACAGGACTATGATTATACCGGCAATAAGATCAGTGAAACATCTTCCGATGCCGGTACCAGCCAATACATTTATGATCTCTCAGGACGTTTGCGTTTCCGTATTGATGCTGCGGGTATGGCAGCCAACCCGGATACGATCATTTACATTAAATACGATCAGCAGAACAGGGTGATAGAAGAAGGTTTCCTGCAACAGAACTGGAACAGCACCACTTTACAGGATATCGCAGATACCAGCAACTCCTATCCTACCAGCGGAAATTATTTCTGGCGGAAGAGATATACCTATGACACTTATACCGGCGATAGCATCTACCAGGGAAAACTCACGGGTGTAGCCGTGAACTGGAATGCAGATGCCATCCCCGATATCTACGAAACATACTGGTACGACCGTTACGGACAGGTTACAGGTAAAGGATTAAAGGTACTGGACTTTGATACTACTACAAGGATTGTACAGTATACTTATGATCAGCAAGGCCGTACCACTGGTGTTCAATTCCCCGGCACAGGTTACCCCGGATTGGTTTACACCTATGATGGCACCAGCAACCTCACCTCCATAGGAATTCCGGGAGATACTTCTTACTACGCCACTTACGACTATGGCTATGCCACCACGGAACGGCTGAACAAGGGAACATTCATGCGTAGCTACAATTATACAGAGAACGGCTGGATCAATAGTATCAATGATCAGCTCTTCAACGAAAAAGTGACCTATGCTTATAAGAATACAAAAGACGGCCCGCAATATTACGATGGGAAGATCCAGGCGCTCAGTGATTATTATAAAAACACCAACCAGTCCATACAAGCCAGTTACAGCTACGATAATAATGGCAGGCTGGCAGTAGCCAACCTGGGTGCAAATAATCCCTGGAGTATGGGTATTAAAACACCACTCAGTTATGATAACAACGGCAACATCCTTTCGTTGCAGACGGGAACTACCAATGCTTTGCAATTCCAGTACCAGGCAGGCACCAATAAAGTAAATACGGTGCAGGGCTTCAACCAGAATTATACGTATAACGGGAACGGCAGTATCACAGCTGCGCCTTATGGTGTGAACAGCATTCAATACGATCCCCTATCCGGTCTTACACTTAGTATGAAGAACAGGTCCGGAAATACCTTATCTTTTGAATACGATGGTAAAGATCAGCGTGTATTAAAAACCGTGCAGTATGGTAACGACTCCACACAGCAACGTTTATATGTACACGGCTTAAATGATTATCCATTATATGAGGTCACCAAAACAACTACAACACCAGCGGTCAACACCTTTTACATTTATGGCCCCAAAGGCATGGTAGCCATGCAACAGGGTGCTAAACGGTATTTTGTAATACGGGATTATCTCAATTCTACGAGGCTGCTGATAGATACCAATAATGTTACAAAAGCCACATTCAATTATAATTCCTACGGTACCATTTCCTATTCTTCAGTAGATACGGCTCTCGTAAAAATGCCGGTAGATTACCTGTATACGGGGCAGGAATACGATGCAGAAAGCGGGTTATACAATTACCGGGCAAGGTTATATGATCCCGGGAGCGGGCGCTTCTATTCAACAGATCCGGCACAGCAGTACCCCAGCCCTTATGTGTACGCAGGAAATAACCCCATCTCCTATACAGACCCAACAGGTGCCTGGAGTTTTTGGGGTGTGGTAACCGCAGTGGCAGTGGCTGTAGTGGTAGTGGCAGTAGTTGCAATAATAGTAGTAGCTGCTCCTGTAGCGGCCGGTGCAGCAGCTTTAACAGCCACTTCAGCGGCTGTTCTCAAAGTCGCTGTGGTTGCAGGGCTTGCTGCGGGATCTGTTTTGTATGTGTCTAATGCAGCAAATCTACCCAGTAGCCCTGTAATATCAACAAGCAACAACACTAACTCCACAACTCCTGTAGCACCACCTCCTGTAGCCCCTCCGATAGATGCCACAGGAGATGGCATCACAGCCCCTGTAAATGTAACGCAGAAAGATTTTGGTGTTACCAGCAGACCTATTGCCGGCAGGTATTCCATCGTTAATCTTACAAAGGCTACTCCCTTTGTACCTGATAACTCATCTAACAGCACAGTTAACTGCCCAACAGGCGGCGCCCCTCCTTATGCTGTTTTCCCTTACAGGCCTATTATTGCAGCATCAGGGCAAACACCTATTAACGCTCCATGGACAGATCTCTATGATCAAACTTTATATATCAATTCCAATTTCTTTGATATCAGCGATGGGCTGAATCCTTACATAGCATCCTGCACAAATATCCTCGGTCTCAGCGTCAGCAATAATAACGCTATATCCAACTGGCAGACTTACCCGGCATGGTCATCCGGTGGACTGAGCTATTACCTGGATGCAATGGTGATCTACAAAGATGGCGCACCGGCAGCTAACGGAAAAAAAGCAGAGATGGTCCGTTACAAAGACCTTACACCTGATTTCATTACGCAAAACGTGGCTTATGCAGTAGGCGGCATGTACTACATCCGCAACGGGGAAGATACCAGCAAGGTATTTGGAGATATTGTGAGCAGAACTTCTCCCAAAGGACGTACTGCAGTAGGCATAGATGATTCGGGTACACATCTCCTGGTGCTTGAAGTAGATAGCAAACTCCAGGGGACAAGTGAGGGCGTTACGTTTGCTGACATGGTAAAATTTTTCACCAGCCGCGGATACAATAATGTAATGAACCTGGATGGCGATGGGTCCAGCGCATTTTATTATAAGAAAAACGCTACCACCATTTCCAGTCTGCCCATGGATACATACAATGGTAATCTGCGCCTGCATCGTCCTATTCCTAATTTCCTTGGCTTCAAATAAACAAACTACCTCATGCAACAAACAGCTAATTCCTTCACTATAGAAGTGAAGTTCTACAACAGCCCCAATATTATCACTTACAACATTCCATGGTCTCCCGGCCTTTATATCCAGAGCGCCATGGAAGCCTGTTACAATACTACTCCGGGGCCCGGCACACCGCCTTTCACCTTTCAGATCCAATACTACGGCACTTACGATAAAAAATTCATTGGTTACATGGTGGTAGCTGTTAACGGTACTTTCAGGGCAGCGGGGTATATATGGTATGTATACCTGAACAATGTAAAAACCAATAACAGCCTGAACGCAATACCCTTGAATCCGGGAGACGTGATTGAATTCAAATTTGAAACATATGCAGAAGCAGCAGCTTCGCCTCCCGGTTCATTCTATCACACTTTCCTCCTGGCAGAAAAAGCGCTTCTTTCACTCTAAACAACAACACATGGCCAAACCTACCAATGTTTTCGTTCGCGATTACCTTACAGACAACGGAGATGTACCTAATTACGGCGGGCTGAACCTCAGTCCGGATATTGTTCCCCAATTGTCTCCTGCCGATCCTTCAAAAGTGCAGCAATTATATGGCTTACCTACCTATGGCCAGGATATTGCCACGCAGGAAAAGATCAATATTGAAGCAGGCCAGAGTAATTACATTTACATGCGGGCCAAAAATCCCACTACCGCCTCTTTAACCGTTCAATTATCCTTATATTGGTCTTCAGGCGGTACTTTGCAGATACCTTCCCAGTGGATCAATCAGCAGATAGGCCAAAGCCAGCAGATCACCATACCCGCCAGCACTGTGAGGGCTGCACCCGAACCTTTTATCTGGACGCCTTTGCAATTACCGGACCTGGGTCACTACTGCCTCATTGCACAGGTCACCTGGAATGGATTCAATGGCATTACCAAAGCCACTACCTTTCCCAATCTCGCAGCCTGGTGGACCTACTGCAGGAATAACAATACCATTGCACAACGGAATATGGAGATGGTGAATGTAAAACCGAACAATCGTGTGGAATGGAACCTGGACCTCCTGAATCCTGATCCGAACCCACTGCTGCATACTGTTGTGGCCGTGTGTAATGTTCCGGAAGGATCTACTGTAGCTTTGTATTGCAGCGCACCACAATTAAATCCACCCATCAGTACAGGGCCAGTAACCATCCTCGGTACTGATAACAATCAGAATGTGATTGCTTCCACCATGTTCCCTGCTAATTTCCAGGGTACGCTGCAGCTCATCTTTCAGCCACCCGGTAATGCACAACCAGGGCTGTACAGTATTGTAGCACAACAATACGCAGCCAGTAGCAGCGGCAAATATGATTTCCTGGGCTCTTACACTTTTGAGATCACTATCAGCCTGGGCGATGACGAACGCAAAACACTGATCGTAGCACATCAACATCAACTCCTGAAGAAATTATTATCCTGATGCCGAACACAATAAGCCTGGCCGTACAGGGAGGGGCCACCATCAATAATATTCCCTGGACAAGCGGCATGAATGCACAGCAGGTGATGGAAGCCGCTTACAACACGTTCGTGAATCCGCCTATGCTACCCAGGCTCTCTTATTGGGTGGAATACTTCGGCGCTTCACTGGGATACTTTGTTAGCATGCTGGACGGCACTACCCAGATGGGCAACAAGTACTGGATGCTGTATGTAAATGATGTACTGGCAACCGAAGGAATAGATACCACTATTGTAAACGATGGGGATGCCGTATCTTTTAAATACCAGGCATATTCCCCGGGGCTGCATGGCCATACACTCATGGCACAGGTACATGCGCTGAAAACGAAATAAACCAGGGAGAACAGGCTGCCATCCGGTACATCAAACAGAAGTAGATTTCCTTTTCATCAGCAGGGATTTCAAAATAACATGTTTTTCTTTTGGAGCAGACATGCTTTTCTTATTGATGATATGCAGTAATTCTTTCGCTGCTGCTTCCCCCATATCAAAGGCCGGCTGTGTAATGGTGGTTAAAGAGGGGTTCAGCAGAGAAGCCGTCTGCAGGTTGGAGAAACTGATGATCTTTATATCACGCGGGATCCGCAGGTTGATCTTCTCACATACCCTGTAACAGATAACGGCCAGCTTTTCCACAGAGGCAAAGATGCCGTCAGGTTTTTCCTCCAGCAGCATTTTTTCGATGGTCTCAAAGGTTTCATCATTTTCATTGCTGCATTCAACGATCAGCGGCTGCTGGCGGGTGGAACCCTGCAGTGCATCCAGGTAACCATTCATCCTGATCTTTCCGATGGAGATATTTTTATGCACCTGCAGATAAGCGATCTTTTTACAACCTGCATCTATCAGGTGGCGGGTAGCCGTTACCGCGCTTTCATAATTATCAGAAGTAACTTTCACACTGTCCAGGTTATCGCTCACCCGGTCAAACAGCACCAGCGGGATGCCATTTTTATTCAATTCCAGTAAATGACTGTTATCATTGTTTTCTCTGGACATGGATAATAATACCCCGTCCACTCTCCCATTTGCCAGTGTATTGATAAAGGATACTTCCAGTTCATAATCACCGTGCGTAAAATAAAAGAGTAAGTAATAACCCTGTTCCTGGGTTACTTTTTCTATGCCGCCAATTACAAGAGAAAAAAAATCATTCACCATTTCAGGGATAACAACAGCAATAGTTTTTGTCTTTTGCCCCCTCAGGCCACTTGCATTGGGATTAGGTTGGTAATTTAATTGTTTCGCTAAGGCAAATACCTTCTTTTTGGTGTCAGCACTAATCTCATAACTGTCCCTCAATGCACGTGATACTGTAGAAATGGATAAATTTAACTCCTTGGCCAGTTGTTTGATATTAACTTTACTCATGATTTGAATCCACCTATTAATATAAAACTATTAGTTGGAACTACCAATTACCATTCCCTCTTTTCACGGAAACGTTTCCGTAAATAAATCCGCGAATTTACAAAAAGCCTGATTCTTTTTTATAACATTACACCTGCGCGTTAATGTTGTCCACGTTACAAGCAAACCAAAATACAAAGAACAAATGCCTGCAGTAAGCTGACCATGCCTGTTTAACATACAGTAAAATCACATACCCACTATCCTTTTCCGGCCGGAGAGGATGGTTCTTCGTGTGTTCTGATCTATACGAGCTATGTGCAATCTGCACAGAGATGGAAATTCCTGTGCCTGCTCATCCCTGATTTTTAATTATGAATTATTACGTTATGGAAAATTTAAGAAAGCGGAAAAGAGCCCTCTTCAGCCTGCGGCGCCTCTTTGGGGTTATTTTCTGTCTGTTGTACCTACCCGTCCTGGGCACTCCGGTCAACAACAATGAGATCATTACCATTACAGGAACTGTTACTGCATCTGATGGCACTGCCCTTCCCGGCGTGGTGGTACAGCTGAAAGGCAGCGGCACCAATGCCATTACCGGCAAGAATGGTCATTTCTCCATTAAGGCTGATAAGGATGCCATACTGATCTTTACACATCCTGAATATGCCAGGCGGGAAGAATCGCTCACAGGCCGCACTAAATTATACGTGGTGTTGAACAGCGGCACGGACAAAAACAAAGACAGTGTGTATATCAATACTGTCTATAATGGCCGCCAGCTGAAGCACAACGTAACAGGTGCCTATTCACAGATCTATGGGCAACCCATAGAAAACAACCCGGTGATCAATAACGACAACAGGATGCAAGGCCTGCTGCCGGGTCTTTTTGTGATGCAGAATAATGGAGAGCCGGGAGATGAAGGCGCCTCCCTGCTGGTTCGCGGCAAACGCACTTTCAGGAGTAATTCCCCGATTGTTCTGGTAGATGGATATGAAAGAGGCATGGACTTCCTGGACCCGAATGAAATAGCCACCATCACTGTGTTGAAAGATGCTGCGGCTACGGCACAGTATGGCTTACGCGGTGGCAATGGCATTATCCTCGTTACCACTAAACGCGGGGAAGAGGGTAAGATCAGAGTGTCCCTCAATGCCAGGGCCGGTATCAAAGCCCCTACCACCGAACCGAAATTCCTCAACTCCTTCCAGTACGCAACACTTTATAATGAAGCGCTGACCAATGATGGGGCTGTACCAAAATACAATGCGGCAGACCTTGCCAAATATGAGAAAGCCTCCCAGGGGATTTATGAAAATGAACTGGACCGCTATCTCTACCCTGATATCAACTGGTACGATCAATACATGAATCCATCCACTGTACAGCAACGCTACAGTTTAAATATTGAAGGTGGTTCCAAAGTGGCGAAATACTTTATCTCCGCCGGATATACAGATAACTCCGGTTCCTATAAAGTGGATAAAAACGCCAACACGTATAACACCAATGCAGATTTCAATATGATCACGCTGCGCTCCAATGTGGACATTACCGTGAACAAACGGTTCTCCCTCTCACTGGACATCGCCGGCAGGCAGGAACAACGTACCTATCCCGGCTCAAGAACAGATGCAGCCCTCCGCGTATTCCGCGCCTTATACAAAACACCCCCCAATGCTTTCCCCGTATTTACACCCGGTGGCCAGTTGGGAGGCACCAAAGACTATAAAGACAATCCATACGGTTTACTCAACAAACAGGGATATTCCCTTTATTATGTGCGCAGCATGTTTGCCACTTTAAGGGCAAAACATGATCTTGATTTTATCACACCCGGCCTCTCCCTGAGGGCCAATGTGGCTTTTGACAGCTGGTACGATCAGAACACCAACCGCAGCAAAAGCTTCAAAGTATATGATCTGCGCCAGCCTAACGGCACTGTGGAGTATCTGCCTAATGGTAATATCAAATATGTTGAAACCGGATCCGATTCACAAATGTCGTCCGGCATAGATTATCCCGGCACCCAGCGTGTCTTTAATACAGATGCCTCTTTGAACTATGACAAGGAGTTCGGACGCCATGCCGTTTCTGCTTATGTAGCCGTTGCACAGCGGATTATGTCAGATGAGAACGATGGGAACGTTCCCAGGGCATATCTTGGCTCAAACGGAAAAGTTTCCTACAGTTATAATAAACGTTACCTGGCGGAATTCAATTTCGGTTACCAGGGTTCTGAGCAGTTCCTGGCTACTCATAAATTCGGCTTCTTCCCCGCTGCTTCATTGGGCTGGGTATTGTCCGAAGAGAATTTCCTGAAGGATAATAAGTGGGTGAATTTCCTGAAACTCAGGGGTTCCTACGGTATCACCGGTAATGATGATGTAGGCGGATATTTCCTCTGGTATCAGAAATATGCATCTTCCGGCGGCGTGAACTTTGGTTATACTTCTATCTCCTACCCCGGTTGGAACGAAAATGCATTTGCGCTGAATAATGTTACCTGGGAGAGAGTGAAGAAAACAAACATAGGAATAGACGCTGTGCTGGTAAAGAACAAAGTGAACCTCACATTCGATTATTTCCATGAGCGCAACCAGGATATCATGATCCAGCCCGCGCTGCCCAATATCATGGGTATCCGCTTCCCGGACTTCCCCATCGGTATCATAGAGAACAAAGGTTTTGATGCCTCCCTGGGATATACTGACAGGATAGGCGACCTGGAATTCTCTATCAATGGTATGATCTCCAAAGCAAATAACAAAGTAATAGACAGAGGAGAAGAAACACAACGTTTCGCTTACCAGGCCCGCACCGGCAGGCCGCTGGATGCCATCTTCGGATTACAGGCCCTGGGTCTTTTCCGTGATCAGACAGAGATCGATGCAAGCCCAACACAAACATTCGGCGTAGTAAAACCCGGAGACATCAAATATAAAGACCAGAATGGCGATAACCAGATAGATGCTTATGATGAAGTATACCTTGGGCAGAGCAATATGCCTGATCTGCAATATGGCGCCGGCCTGGGATTGAAATACAAAGGCTTTGACATGAATGTACTGTTCACCGGGCAACGGGGCACACAGCAAAACCTGACAGGAGAAGCCATCTGGGAATTCCACGACAATGGTACCGTACGTGAGCATCACCTGGGGAGATTTAATCCCAATGATCCTGCCAGCTGGGAGAATGCCAGCTATCCGCGTTTATCACTTTCCAATAAGGCCAATAACCAGCGCACTTCCACTTACTGGTTAATCAATGGCGCAATGGTAAGACTGAAGTCCATGGAACTCGGTTATACCCTGCCGGTAAGTCTTACCTCCAGGATGAGGATCGAAAAGATCCGCTTCTATGTGAACGGTTATAATCTGCTCACCTGGTCGTCCACAGATCTGATGGACACAGAAGCGCGTTCAAGCCATTATGTGATATACCCGATCCAGCGCATTATTAATGGCGGCTTAAACGTAACATTCTAAACTCATTATCATGAAGAAGTCCACTTTAATATTTTCAATAGCTGCCTTGTCAGCCGGGGTAATATTCAGTTGCAAACGCCCTTTGTATGTGGTGCCTGTAGAGTTTAAATCGGCAGAAGATGTATTCTCCGATTCCGCACGCGCTGAATACTTTATCAACAACGCTTATACAGACATGCCGGCGGAAGTATCCGCCAGTTACAACTGGCTGGATGGTAATGCCATGCTGGCATCTGCTTCAGATGAAGCGATGCATATCTCTACTAATAAAACCACACCCTCTGCCGCGCAACGGATGAGTGCCGGTAACTGGAACCCTTCCAATATGCGGTATTACCGCGCCAGTGATGGAGCCGGAGAAATAGGCTCCTGGCTGAAATGGGGAGGTTATCATGGCAACCGTAAAGCCAATACTGCTTTGAAAAATGCACACCTGCTTCCCAGTACTACAAGTGAAAGGTTCAGGAACAGGTTCAAAGGGGAAGCACTGATGATCAGGGCATTTCAACATTGGTTCATGTTTCAGAAATGGGGTGGCATTCCTATTGTAGATAAATCTTTTGAAGCATCTGATGATGTACTGGTGCCTAGGAGTTCCGTAAAGTCTGTGATAGACTTCATCGTCAATTCCTGTGATGAAGCCAGTGCTCTCTTTCCTAATGACCCATATACAGAACCCAATGAAGTAGGCCGTATAGACCGCGGTACCTGCATGGCGCTGAAAGCAAAAGCATTACTGTATGCCGCCAGCCCATTGTATAACCGGGCAGGTAACGACAGCCTCACTTCTTATGGAAATGTTGATATCACCCGCTGGGAGCTTGCTGCCAAAGCAGCGCAGGATGTGGTTGATCTCAACTGGTACCAGTTGTACAAACCTACTGCAAACGGCCAGCAGAACTACCAGACGTTGTTTACTGCATGGGGTGCAGGCACAGGTAACAAAGAACTTATTTTTGCCCGTTTAAGAACGCCTAACAGGGATACGGAAAACGATAACTTCCCTGCAGGTTTCACCAATGCAAAAGGCGGCACCTGTCCTTCACAGGACCTGGTGGATGCCTATGAAATGGATAACGGTACTGTTTTCAGCTGGGCAAATGCCGCACAGGCAAAAGACCCTTATCTGAAAAGAGACCCCCGTTTCTATGCCAGCATTATCTACAACGGCGCTAAATATGCCAAGTTCGCCAACAAAACCAATTACACCTTCTCCACTTATGACGGTGGCGAAAATGCAACAGGACTGGCAAAAAGTGAAACTTCCTATTACCTGAATAAGTTCATGGACTATGCCAACGTAAACCCGGCAGGGGCTACAGGTTCTGCTTACCATAACTGGATGTACCTCCGTTATGCGGAAGTATTGCTGAACCTTGCCGAAGCAGGCAATGAAGCTGGCGGGCCAGGTTATTCAGCACCCGGAGCTACCAATCCGCTAACACCCGTGGCAGCATTAGACCTTATCAGAGCACGTGCAGGCATGCCCACTGTACAAGCTTCCTTTACCAACAGGGGCCTGCCTTTAAACCAAGAAAACCTGCGCGAATTTATCCGCAATGAAAGACGTATAGAACTGGCCTTTGAAGATCACCGGTATTATGATGTGCGCAGATGGATGATCATTGAGCAATTACCAAAATTCATCAAAGGCTGCCAGATCATCAGGGCTGCTAATGGCACGTTCACTTACAAGCCGGATATAGTAGTGGAAAACAAAGTGTTTGAAATCAAACATTACTTCTTCCCTATCCCGCAAACAGAAGTGAACCGGAACCCTAACATGAAACAAAATCCGGGCTGGTAAGCATACAGTTCTTACAATTAAAATTCAGAAGGATGAAAAAAATATTATTGATCGCCTTACTTCTTTTCATATCCCTGCCGCAGTTATGGGCACAGGGAAAAGTGATCACCGGCAAGGTGATAGATAGTGATGGCGAAATACTGATAGGTGCCAACGTGATGGAAAAAGGCACCACTAACCGGGCCATCACAGATCCCAAAGGAGAATTTAAACTGACGCTTACCAGTGCCAGTCCTGTGCTGCAGATCTCCTATGTAGGATATGTAACGCAGGAACTGCCTATCAAAGGTCAGGCAATCGTTCACATCACTTTAAACGCAGACGCTACCAAACTGGGAGAGGCTGTAGTAGTTGGTTACGGCACACAGAAGAAAGCCAGCGTGGTAGGAGCTATTTCACAGGTGAAAGCGGAAGAGCTGCAACAATCTTCCACACCTAACCTTTCCAATGCCATCGCCGGCCGTGTGTCTGGTGTGGTGACTATTATGGGGAACGGTAAACCCGGCAGTGATAATGCAGAGATCTTTATCCGCGGTATGGCTACCACCAATACCACTGCACCGCTTGTACTGGTAGATGGCCTGGAGCGGGAATGGCGCCAGATAGATCCGATAGACATTGAAACATTCTCTGTGCTGAAAGATGCATCTGCCACCGCAGTATATGGTGTAAGGGGTGCAAACGGCGTTATCCTCATTACCACTAAACGCGGTACAAAAGGAAGACCGGTGTTGAGCATCTCTACACAGGCTGCTGCGCAACAGTCCATCCGCACGCCCAAATACCTGGACTCTTACAACTTTGCCTTACTGACCAATGAAGCATTGACCAATGAAGGCAAACCGGCAGAATATTCTGCCAGCGACCTGGAACATTACCGGCTGAACAATTCACCCTACACACATCCGAACAATGATTATTATAACGACTTTGTAAGGGATGCTTCCTGGCAGCAAATGACGAATGTGAATGTAAGAGGAGGAAATGAAGTACTGGCTTATTTTATATCTGCCAACCACCTGCACCAGGAAGGGATCTATAAACAATTCCCCAATACACAATATAACACCAACACCAATTATGAGCGTTTCAGTTTCCGCTCCAACCTGGACTTTACAGTAAACCCCACCCTGAAGATCGGTGTGGACCTTACCGGCAGGTTTGAAGTAAGAAAACGGCCCAACTTTGGAGATGATAACGGAGAGGACCTGTTTGATAAACTCCGCAGGCTGCCGCCCAACTGGGCGCCATACCTCAATCCGGATGGTTCTTTAGGAGGCCGTTCTGATGAATCGCGTCTCTCTCCTTTCGCCCTGCTTTCTCAGTACGGGAACCGTGAAAGGAATACCAATGTACTGGAAGGTGCATTCACCATCAAACAGGACCTGGGCAAGATCCTGAAAGGATTGTCATTCCGCTCGCTCATTGGTTTTAACAGCAGCTACCAAAGCCGCCGTGATATTGTAGAGAAAGCTGCATTGTGGGAATACAACCGCTTTGGCAGTTACATTCCCAACAGAGCTGCTACTGAAATCTCTATATCAACCGGCAAAGGTCCCGGCAGGAGAAGAGAATCTTTTGAAGGCGCCCTGAACTACAACCGCACTTTTGGTGACCATGCCGTTACCGCTATGGTACTCTATCAGCAGAGTCAATATTTTGATGAAGCCAAAGTACCAACCGGGTATTTAGGCTGGGTAGGCCGTGCTACGTATGCATACAAGAACAAGTATTTATTTGAAGTGAATGCCGGGTACAATGGTTCCAAACAATTTGATCCCAGCAGGCGTTATGGATTTTTCCCCGCTGTATCAGCAGGTTGGGTACCATCAGAAGAACGCTTCTGGAAGGACAATATCCACTTCATGAATTACCTGAAAATAAGAGGTTCTTATGGAGAGATCGGGAACGACCAGATCGGGAACTTCAACTATCTGTATGAGCAGCGTTATCTCTACGTACCGGATTCAGATGGCTGGAAATATGTATGGGGTGAAAATGCTTTCGGTGAACGCGGTATTGTTGAAGGGCAACCAGGCAACGCCAATGTAACCTGGGAAAGAGCCAAGAAATCAAATATTGGTTTCGATGCAAAAATGCTGGACAGCAAAATATCTGTTACGGTAGACCTGTTCCACGAAAACCGCAGAGATATCCTGGCAATCCCCTATTCTGTTCCCCTCTTATTTGGCATGAACAATCCCCAGGGAACTGTCAGAACAGACGGGCAGGGCCTTCCTCCTGAAAACATCGGCAGGGTTACCAATAAAGGGATAGATATGGAACTGGGCTATAGTGATAAGATCGGCACCTTCGGTTATTTCATCAAAGGTAATTTCACTTACTCCCGCAACGTAATTGACAGGATAGATGAAGAAGGTAAAAAATACGACTGGCAAAAAATAGAAGGAAAACAGATCGGTCAGCACTTTGGCCTTACAGATATGGGCCTGTATTCCAGGAACGATTTTCAACTCGATGGAAATGGTGAACTGTTACTGGAAGGCGGATTCCCTGTGTTGAAAAAAGACATAGCTCTTCCCTCCTATGGTGTGGTATATCCCGGAGATATCCGGTATAAAGACCTCAATGGTGATGGCATCATAGACAGTTATGATGTAGGCGCTATCGGTAAAGGCAGAGTACCCCAATACATCTATGGTATCTCCTTCGGCGCTAACTACGCCAACTTTGATATCAGTGTATTGTTCCAGGGCGCAGGCGGAGCAGATATGTATTTTAAAGAAGATGCAGTATGGGAATTCTTTGCACTGGGTAAAGTAATGGAGCATCACCTGGGCAGGTATAATCCCAACGATCCTTCTTCATGGGATAAAGCAACTTACCCAAGGCTGCACCCCAGCGAGAATACCAATAATCACCAGAAATCTACTTATTGGTTATACTCCCGCAACTACATCCGTTTAAAGAATGTGGAAATAGGATACAACCTGCCCAAATCATTGCTCTCCAGGGCGAGGTTTTCCAGCGCACGGTTATTCGTCAATGGCACCAACCTCATCTCATGGGACAAGATGATGAACTGGGATCCTGAATCCGGTAGTGAAACAGGTAATTCCTATCCGCAATTCAGAACATGGAACCTGGGTGCAAGAATTTCCCTGTAATGCTTTATTAAAACGAACGATCATGCAACAACTAAAATATATACTCACCATTATTTCATTTTGCGCAGTATTCACTTCCTGCACAAAAGACGGTGCAGGCCTGCTGGATAAAGCAGAATCAGGCGACCTGAATGAGGAAAGGGTATTTACCAATGCAAAATACACCAAGGAATTCCTCACGGATATTTACCGCCGTATCCCTTATGGCTGGGACGACAACGTTTATCTTGACGCTTCTACGGATGATGGGGAAGCGCGCCCCTGGTGGGGATGGGTGAACAACATCCACGTTGGCGCCTACAATCCTACCAGCATGCCAAATAAATTCAAACGCTGGGCAGATTACTATGCTGCTATCAGGGCATGTAATCTCTTCCTCAGTAAAATTGATGGTGCACCTATAGATGCAGAACAATACATGAACTCTGAAGAAGTAAAAGAGCGCATGAAATACGAAGCAGTTTGCCTGCGTGCTTATTACTATACAGAACTGGTCCGCTGGTACGGTGCTGTTCCCATCATCACCAAAGTGCTTACGCGCGATTCTCCGGAACTCTATTCCAAACGCGCCAGCCTTGCTGAAATGCAGGAGTTCATCATCAAAGATTGTGATTCCGCTGCAGCCCATTTGCCTGCAAGGCAAACAGGTGTAGACTACATGCGTGTTACCAGTGGTGTGGCCAAAGCCATTAAAGCACGTTTGCTGCTACACCTGGCAAGCCCGCTGTTTAACAGTACCACAGCTGGCCCTGCCAGTCCATGGTCCTGGGGAAATTATGATGCCAACCGCTGGAAGGATGCCGCAAATGCAGCAAAGGCCGTGATGGACCATAAAGATGAATTAGGCGCACCTGTTTACAGCCTGGTTGTAAAAACAGAAGCTGCCAATTATTTCGGGGCAAAGGTTACCTATCCCGGCTCTCTTAAAGCCATGGGTTGGTTCAATGTATTCATTACAAGGGTGAATACAGAAATGATGCTGGCTTATGGTAAAAAAGGAACTACCAATGAATTGGATAAGTGGCAACTACCCGGCGCTATGCAAAAAGCCGGTGACGCCTCTTATACCCTGCCTACTTATAACTATGCCGCCTGTTTTGAAACCAAAGACGGCAGACCCGTTTATGTAACTGATGAATACGGCGTACCTGTAATAGATGCCAATGGACAGTTCACCGTAAACTCTGCTTCCGGTTTCGATCCGCAGAAGCCTTACCTCAACAGGGATTCCCGGTTCTACCATTCCATCTGGTATAACGGCTCCATGTTTGGCGGCACCACCTTTAATCCATGGCGCGGTGAGGATGGTACCTTCGGACCTGAATTCCTCAGCGGTTATGCACATACCGGCCTCTTCCTCCGTAAGTTTATGGACCCCAAGAACATTTCCCTCAGTAATGGTGTAACCGGGCAAACCAATCACAACTTCCCTTTATACCGCTATGTGGAAATGCTGTTAAACTATGCAGAAGCCCTCAATGAGTTCCTGCCTGACGGGGCAGCCCGCGTGGAAGTGATCCAGACCCTGGACCAGATCAGGCTCCGGGCAGATATGCCGAATGTGAACACCACCTTTACCACCAATGGCTGGAATGTGAACGATCAGAAACAAATGCGCAAATTCATCCGTAACGAACGCCGGATAGAACTCGCCTTTGAAGAACACCGTTTCTTTGATATCCGCCGCTGGCTGATCGGTGAACAAACACAAAAGGTGGTATATGAACACGATATCTTCAAAAAACTGGATGGTTCCTTTGTGTACACTATTAAGGTTTGGGAAAGAAGGGTATTCCAACCCAAACACAACCTGTTGCCTTTACCGCAGTCAGAAGTGAACAACAATCCTAATATGCAGCAAAACCCGGGTTGGTAAAATTAAATTGTATTGATCATGAAAAAAGTATTTGTAATTTTCATACTGGCACTCACCGCTTTCAGCAGTTGTAAAAAGGATGACTTTTATGCGAAGTTTGTTCCTGAAGTGTTGTTCTACGAAAAAGATAAAGTGGAGAACGCGGATTTTGTTTCCACCACACTGCCCGCCGGCACCACAGAATGGACCGTAAAAGCAAGGGTGAGCGCTCCCATGAAGCTGAAGGAAATAAAACTGTATAAAGGGCAGGACCTCCTGGAAACTTATAAGGACTTTCAGCTAACACCCACTGTATTCAACGTGCAGCGGGTGGTAACAGGTATCACGGCAGAAACCACCATGAAGATAGTGGCGGTGGATGCAGATAATAAAAGCACTACCAGAACTTTTATCATTAAAGTAAACTAATCACATGAAAAAGCCGCTTTGCTTAATAGTGAGCTGTACATTACTTTCCCTTGCAGGATTTTCGCAGGAGAACACGCTCACGGCAAAAGAGAAAAAACAAGGCTGGACGCTGCTTTTTGATGGCACCAGCACGAATGGATTTACAACACCCGGCGGTAAACCCGTTCCGGCAGGATGGCAGGTGAAAGATGGCAGCATCACTGCCATTAAAGGCGGCAAAGGCGGCGATATTATCACCACCGGTGAGTACAGCGACTTTGAGTTGTCCGTGGATTATAACATTGAACCCGGCTGCAACAGCGGCGTGAAGTACTTCTTTACCAAGTATGAAAAGGGTGGCAACCTGGGCATGGAATTCCAGATCCTGGATGATGCACTGGCAGAAGATAATAAGCTGGAAAATCACCGCGTAGGTTCTTTTTATGATGTAATGCCTGTGACTGCATCTGATAAAAAAATAAACCCGCCCGGACAATGGAACACCATCCGCATTGTATCTAAAAAAGGCAAAGTGGAACACTGGCTGAACGGAAAAAAGATCCTTTCCTTCACGCGAGGTGATGCTGCATTTTCAGCCGCGGTGGCCAAAAGCAAATTCAGCAAAGCAGAGCCGGCATTCGGTACCGTGGAAAAAGGTCACATCCTGTTACAGGAACATGGCGGACAGGTATCTTTCAGAAACATTAAGATCTTATCATTAAAATAGCACCATGGAAAAAAGACGCGATTTTATTAAGAAGCTCGCATTAAGTTCCGCAGGTTTCGCCATTGGCAATTCAGCACTTGGTTTTAGTGCAAAGAGTTATAAAAATATCATAGGCGCCAATAACAGGATCAGGGTATCCATTATTGGCGTGAACGGGCGTGGCAATGGCATGGCCGGTGTTTTCGCAAAACAGAAGGATACGGAAATAGCTTCTATCTGTGATGTGGACAGCAGGGCCATTCCCAAAGCCATTAAAACAGTGATGGCCACCGGGCATACCAATACCCCCAAAGGAGAAAAAGATCTCCGCAAGGTATTGGAAGATAAATCCGTTGATGCCATCTACACAGCCACACCGGATCACTGGCATGCACCTTTAACTATTATGGGATGCCAGACAGGCAAACATGTATACGTTGAAAAACCCTTAAGCCACAATCCTCACGAAGGTGAAATGGCGGTTGCAGCAGCGCGGAAATACAACCGCGTAGTGCAAATGGGTGCGCAACGCCGCTCTGCTCCCATCCTTACAAAAGGGATTGAAGAATTGCATAACGGAGTTATCGGAAGAGTATACTTCGCAAAAGCATGGTATACCAATACCCGCAAATCAAACGTACTCAAACCCGCAGAAGTTCCGGATTGGCTGGATTATGATCTTTGGCAGGGACCTGCTCCCCGCACCCCCTACAAGGATGGACTGATCCATTACAACTGGCATTGGTTCTGGCATTGGGGTACAGGCGAAGCCCTCAACAACGGCACACATGAAGTAGATGTGGCACGCTGGGGACTGGGTGTTGATTTCCCTACCCGCGTAAGTTCTGTGGGAGGCCGTTACCAGTTTTCAGATGATTGGGAAACACCGGATACACAGATCGTTACCATGGATTATCCCGGCCGTGTTTCCCTGATGTGGGAGAACAGAAGTTCCAATGGAAGGAAAATTGAAGGACTTGACAGAGGTGTTATTTTCTATGGAGAAAAAGGCAGCCTGGATACCGGCGGAGACAACTACAAAGTATATGATCTCGATGGCAAGCTGATCAAAGAAGGAAAAACCGCCATGAAGGAAAGTGAGTTAGATGGACGTAATACTTCCAGCCCAAGCATTGGCCTTGACAACCTGCATGTAATGGACTTCCTGGATGCAATGAGGAATAACCGCAAGCCTAATTGTGATGTTGAGTCAGGGCATAAGAGTACCGTTGCTATGCAGCTGGGTAATATATCCTGGCGTGTTGGCCGTGATCTGAAAGTAGACCCTAAGAACGGGCATATCATTGGCGATAAGGATGCGGAGAAGTTATGGCGCAGGAGTTATGAGAAAGGTTGGGAACCGAAGATATAAGATGTAAAAAGGGGCTGAGTAGAAAATACTCAACCCTTTTTTTATGTTTATGAACTACTCATAAAATGAAACAAATAAAAAAGCCGCGACAGCATCTGTATCGCGGCTTTCCTCCTATAAAACGCTCTCCTACCATATTACCCGTAATTCTGATCTCCTGTTCTCTCTTTGCTGTTCCTCTGTACAAGGTGCAGCTTCGCTACAAGGATTTATGAGGTGCTGCTCTCCCATATTCTTATAAAATAGCCGTTTAGGCGAGATGCCCTTTTTTACGAGGTAATCGATCACAGCATAACAACGCAGTGCAGAAAGATCTACGTTATACTGATCTGTACCACGGCTATCTGTAAATGAATGTACCATTAACTTCCAGTCTGGATGTTGTTGTAAGGTGCCTGCTACTTCATCAAGTATTTTACGGGATTCACTTAATAGTTCAGCACTGTTGAAATCGTAGAGGAATTTGTGTTTTTCGATGTTTCGTTTTATTTCCAACTCATCCGCAGTATGCGTTACTTTGGAAGGTATGGTTGCAGCCGTGTTATTACCTGTTGCAGAAGGATTGCCCGCTGCAACATTTTTATCCACGGCAGTGCCCCGGATACCATTAGTAAACCAGCCGGAATATGCCGGATCCATAAAATGGTATACATCATCAGAACCTGCACCACCTGCACGGTTGGATGCAAAATAACCTTCGTAACCATTTAGCCCGAGGATAAAGCTCATATCATCTGCCCCGGAATTAAAGGGTGGCTGAAGGTTGAATGGCATAGTCCATTCTGCTTTATTGCCGGTTACCCGAAAAATGTCGTAGCCGCCCATGCCGGGATGACCTTTACTGGAAAAGTACAGCGTACCTTCTGCATTAAAGGAGGGAAAAGTTTCAGCAGCTACTGTATTTATACGGGGGCCACAGTTTACCGGCTTGCCCCAGTTACTGTCTGCCAGTTTTTCACTATACCAGATGTCCGTCTGCCCATAACCTCCCGGCCTGTCGGACACAAAGTAAAGCAAATCTCCAGCACTGTTCAATACAGGATGGCTGGAAGAGAAGCCGTCCATATTAAGGCCGGCCAATATTTCAAGGGGTGTCCATTTATTATCTTTCTTTACAGAGCGGTATAATGTAAGCAGGCGCCTGCCGTTCAGAGGTCCGCGTTTCTGAATGATTTCAGGCCTTTCCTGTTCATTCACGGTCACATACAGCGTGTCTTCCGTTTTATTAAAACAGGCCGGCCCGATGTGATAATCATATTTTCCCAGGATCTTCGGTAACATATCTTCGAGGTACATATTGGAATTAGTACCCTGGTATTGCTGGTACACATATGCTTTATAATAAGGCTGAAAGGTACGTTTATCAGAAGCAGGATTGGCTCCTCCTCCATCCCCCTGTATCATCTTACGGTAACCATTACCTGTAATGAGCAAGCCCTGCTGCATCATGCCGCTGATCCATTCGGAATAAGGTGTGTTCAGTTCTTTCAGCCCTTTAAGATGATCTGTATTCACTTTGTGCGATTGCCATAATACGGCACTGTCACATCCTTGCAGCGCAACCGCTTTAAAAACAAGACTATCGGGCTGTGCAGATTCGAAGAGGTTATATTGTTTGCGGGCGGAATCATATTGTTCCATGTTCCGCAATACTTCTCCATAAGCAAAATAAGCGCCTGAAGCATGATCGGGCCGCCTGATCACTTCTGCATACCAGCCTGCAGCCTGGTAGAAATTGCCTGTTTCACGATGGCAAACTGCCAGTTTCATCATCAGGTCTGTAGGCGTACGACTGCCCTTATTTTTCGCTATCCTGTTAAAAAGGCTTCCGGCCAATGCATATTCCTGCCTGGCATAAGCTTCCTCCGCCAGGCGGAGTTCACTTTTCTGTTCCTGTGCGGAAAGCTGCTGGCTGAACAAGACGAGCCATGCAAGAAAAAGAAAGTAATACTGCTTCAAGGTCAGAAGGTTTAAGTTTAGAAATAGCGCGGATTGGTAAGTGAATATTTTTTAGAAGGGAAAAGTAATCCGATTGAGATCTCATGTGATCCACCCTGTGTGCCGGCCATTTTATTCACATTAAGATCGTAGGCATATCCGATCCGCAGTTTTTCATTCACATAATACTCAAGCATAATACTGGCTGCGTTGGCAGGAGTAAGATCCCTGGAAAGGTTCTCTTTGTTCCAGAGTTTCATATTCGTACGATAAGAACCACCGATCCATATCTTTTCATCGATGAGCAGGAAGGCATTAAGATCCACACTGGTGGGACCTTTGAAATCTTCCTTGATCATAAGGGAAGGCTTCAGGATCAGGTTGGGAGACAATGTCAAAGCAGTGCCTGTGGTGAGGTACATGTGCTGCGTTTTACGGATCGCCGCGTAATTGTTCCCTTTCCAGGAATAGCGGGTAGCATCGCTGTACAGCGAAAAAAGGTCCATCACAGATACGCCGGCATAAAACCTTGAGCTGTAATAATAAACGCCAAAGCGTGCATCCGGCACCCATGTGCTGGTTTTGCCGGTGGGAATTGCCTGGTCGTCATTATCCACATACTGCAACGCAGCGCCGTCAATAGCATATTGCGATACGCCGGCTCCTATGCCCAGGCATAAACGCCTTGTGTCTTCATCATCCAGCGGAATGCGGTATGCATAGGAAGCGTACAATGACAATGACTCCTGAGGCCCCAGCCTGTCAAACATTGCCTGTAACCCAATGCCCACTTTACTTTCAGGCGCATTGGTCAACCCATCAATAGAAATGCCTCCTGTACGGGGAGCACCGGGAAACCCTGCCCATTGATGCCGGTAGATGGAATTGAGGTACCAATCCTGCTTGTAACCTGCATATGCGGGATTCACTGCCAGCCCGTTAAATACATACTGGCTGAACTGTATGTTCTGCTGCGCTTTGCCGGATATGATGGCTGCCGTTAACAACAGAAGGGTCAAGTAAATGGTTTTTCTACACTGCATAACCGCTTTTTTAAGC
The DNA here is from genome assembly GCF_039545795.1 of Chitinophaga niabensis. Classification (NCBI taxonomy): domain Bacteria; kingdom Pseudomonadati; phylum Bacteroidota; class Chitinophagia; order Chitinophagales; family Chitinophagaceae; genus Chitinophaga; species Chitinophaga niabensis. Next base: position 2,998,962 of record NZ_CP154260.1, read on the forward strand.
TGATGCCGGACACTGTACAAAAGATACAGCGTCCGGTGATCCGCGTCTGTTTTTATCTCAGTATTTCTATCCACCCTTTATAGGCACTTGTGCCTTCGGGGCGTTTCACTTCCAGGATATAGTAATAGGTTCCTTCGTTCAAACCTGAACCATTCCAGTCGTTCCGGTAATCCTTGTTTTGGTATACCATGCCGCCCCAGCGGTTATAGATATAGATCTTCGATCCCGGGTATTTTTCCAGGCCTGCGATGATGAACCGTTCGTTCTTGCCATCGCCGTTCGGCGTGAATACATTCGGGAAATTCAGGTCTTTCACTTCTATCGGTATGCTGGTAGATGGTGCGCCTGCCTGTGGCGAAGGATGCGGCTGGTCAGGGTTAGCCGGATCTGCAGGCAGTGTTGGCTGCGGTCCGTTCCCATTGTCTACCATCGCGGTATTCTCAATGCTGGTGATACCCGTCAGGCTGCTGGCCATAGCTACTGTTACAGTAAAGCTCACGGTTTCTGTTGCGCCTACGGCTACAGCAGGGATCGTCCAGGAAAGATCATTACCATTCCTTATGCCATTATTGTTGATGCTTTCGAATACGGTACCATTTGGCAGTACGTCTTTTACCTGGATATTGGTCACTGCTATACTGCCCGTATTACGTACATGCATGGTGTAAGTGATCCTGCTGCCGGAGCGTACGGAACCATTGCTGCCAACCGCTGTGTAAGCTGCGCTCTTCCAGCTGATGGTTACCGGGCCGCCGCCATCCACCGGTATTTGCGTGGAAGGTTTGGACGGATCAGGGTTCGGCATTGGATTACCAGGGTTTGCAGGATCTTCCGGGCGGGTAGGTTTCATACCGCCACCGCCATCAGTTTGTGCCGTGTTGGTGATATTAGTGATACCGGTAAGATCTGTAGCTACCTGCGCAACAAAACTTACGCTCTGTGTAGCTCCGATCTGAATTGCAGGAATGGTCCAGCTAAGGTTCCTGTTCGTTTGTACACCACCGTTAGCAATGCTTACGAAGTTGGTACCTGCCGGCACAACGTCTGCCACTTTCACATTGGAGAGGGTAACATTACCATTGTTCCGCACATGGATCGTATAGGTGATCTGGTTGCCCGGGCGTACCGCACCATTGCTGCCGGTACCAGTATAACTCACCGTTTTCCAGCTGATGGAACCATCTCCGCCATTGTCTACCGGTATGCTGGTAGAAGGTGTATTCGGACCCGGATTCGGATGCGGATTGCCCGGGTTGTTCGGATCTTCCGGAACTGTGTTCTCAGGTCCGGTACCCTTGCCGTCATCCACCTGTGCAGTATTGGTGATAGCAGATGCGCCTGTCAGATCATTGGCTACTTTTACCCTAAAGCTGCGGGTGACAGTAGTGCCCACCGCTACTTCAGGAATAGTCCAGGTGAGGCGGCGGCCTGCTGGGGTGATATTTTCATCCGCATTTACAAAGTCTGTATAAAGCGGCACATTATCAGTTATCACTACCTGGTCCAGTTTTACATTACCGGTATTACGCACATGAATAGTGTAGGTAATTTGATCACCTGCTTTCACACTGCCACTTGCACCGGTGCCGGTATAACCTACACTCTTCCATTTTACAGAACCTTTGAAATCATTATCCGCAATGGTCACTGTTGCGCCGGTAGTTGTGGCCGGCGTAAAGCTGCCCAGTGTAGCCGTGCTTCCATTCACGATGGATACTGTTACCGTTCTGCTGCCATCTACAAGGATATCATCGATCACTTTCACCGGTACACTTACCTCATTACTGCCTGCCGGTATGATCACAGTAGCTGAAAGCGTTTCGTAATCACTACCTGCCAATGCGTTTCCGCTAACAGCCAGGTTCAGGGTAATGTCTTCAGCAGCCGTAATGTTCAGCGGCAGCCTGATGGTATATGCTCCGTTTACAGGCCCCGTTTCGTGTGCATTGGCAACTGATGCAGTAATACTCACTGTGCGGTTAGCTGCAGTGTTGTCATTATCCGCAATATTCACAGTTGCGGCAGCTGTTGCACCAGATGTAAAGTTGATACCTGCGCCATTCACAGTGGCTGTGCCGTTTGTGATCGTTACTATTACTGTGCGGTTACCGTCTATGATACTGTTATTGATCACATCTACCGGTATAGTCACCGCGTTTGAATTGGCAGGTATAGTTACCGTACCACTGAGTTGCACATAATCCATAGTGATTGCACCGGCATCTGCACCTGGTTTAGCTGTGCCACCTATGCTATAGGTTACTGTCACTGGCACAGCCGCAGTTACACCCTGTGGCAGGCTGATGGTGAACTCTCCGTCTCTGGCAGGTTCTGCAGCATCCGGGATGCTGGCGGTGATGGCCAGCACCTGGTTAGCTGCTGTGGCATCATTATCCGTGATCAAAACAGTAGCCGTATTAGCAGTTCCGGCAGTGAAGGCGCCTGCTTCAGATGAAGAAGCATTCGGATCGATGGTGAGCAACACTGTTTCATCGTTTTCAATGATCCTGTCGTCTTTCACTTTCACTTCGACGATCACACTGCTATTGGCTGCAGGCAGGATAATGCCTATGCCCAGGGCCTCGTAATCTGTTGCCTGTACGGCAGTACCACTGGCGGCAAATACTACGTTGATGTTTTTGGCCGTAGTATATCGTATGCCAGGAGCCGCTTCAGGCAGCCTGATCTCAAAATGTCCATTATCGGCAGGTTCTACTGCATCATCCAGTCTTACCACTTCAAGTGTGCGGTTGGCTGGTGTATTATCATCATCTGCAATGTCCATCGCCGCAGTATGATCAACAGGATGCGCCGGGAAATAAACATCTGCATTCGTATTATCCTTGCCGTTACCTCCCAGTATTTGCAGGCTGATAGTTTCAGTGGCCTCAATGATATAGTCATCTGTTACATTCACATCTATCTCTGCATCATTGGCGCCTGCCGGTATCACTGCTGTGCCAACAGTGTAATCAAGACCTGCAGTAGCAGAGCCGGAGAGATTATACATCACGGTGATGTCTCTTGCAGCAGCGATGCCAGGTGGCAGGCTGATCCTGAATTTACCGGTAGTGGCAGGCTCTGCGGCATGACTAACCCATGTTACAGAGATTGGATTATCCGCGGCGGCATTTACATCCACAATATTCACCGTGGCGCTGGTGCGTGCCGGATCAAGTGTAAATGGTATAGCCGAGGTAACGCCGGTAAGCATCATCACCACATCTTCAGGCCCTTCTATGTTACCATCGTTATATGCTTCAACATCTACCAGTATTTCATTGGAACCGGCAGGAATAGTGAGCGTATTACTGCTGAGTACGGCGCCACCAGGTACCTGCAACAGCTGGTAATCTGTGATGGTGTTCCGTATCGCTGCACCGCTCATGTTAAAGGTTACGGTTACATCTTCAGCGCTGGTGTAACCCGCAGGTAATGCCAGGCGGAATCGTCCACGTGCAGCGCCTTCAATAGCATCAGATACTTTGGTGAGCAATACCACTCTTGCACCTGTGCCGGCATCATCGTCCATGATGGGCACCGTAGCGCTGCCTGTTGCACCTGCGGTATAAGTGAACTGGCCATCGTTGCCGCCGCTGATATTCATGATCACCGTTTCTGTGGCTTCTATGATCTGGTCGTTCAGCACATTTACGGGAACGGTTACACTTTGCTGGTAGGCTGGAATAGTAACCGGTACGCTGATACTGCTGTAATCTGCACCTGTAAGTGCTGTGCTGGTATTACCGATCGTGAAGTTCACCGTTACCGGCCTTGCGGATGTAATGCCTGCAGGCAGGCTGATCTCAAACTCCCCGCTGGTAAAAGGTTCTGCACCATCTTTCTTTTTAATGATGGTCAACTGCAGGTTGGCAGGAGTATTATCATTGTCTGCAATGGTCACCGTAGCCGGTGTACCTGCAGGTGTTAAATCATATCCTGTTGTACCTATGGTCACCGCTCCGCTGCTGATGGAGAGTATAACCGTGCGGTCACCGTCTATTATTGTATTGTTGATCACATTCACCGGGATGGTCACACTATTGGTATTGGCTGCAATCGTTGCAGTACCACTCATCTGCACGTAATCTTTATTCATCACCGTAAGGTCAGCACCAGGTTGCGCAGTGCCTCCTAAAGTATAAGTAACTGTAACAGGCGCTGCTATAGTAATACCCGCAGGAAGGCTGATGGTGAATTCACCATTCACCGGCCCTGTTTCGTGCGCATTGGCAATAGTGGCAGTAGCTTCCAGTTGCAGGTTTGCCGGAATGAGGTCATCGTCTGCAATGTTCACTGTGGCTGCGCTGCCGGATGGAGCGTAAACATCACCACCGGTTGCCGTTGAATTGGCCAGTGTAAGTATTACCGTTTCAGTACCTTCCAGCACTTTGTCGTCTTTCACGGTCACCGGTACAAATACACTGCTGCTTCCCGCAGGCAGAACAATGCCTGTGCCTGTTGATATGTAATCAATATCTGATGCAGCAGTACCGCTGGCGGCAAATACTACATTGATATTTTCTGCTACGGTATAACGTGTGCCTGGCACAGCTTCCGGCAGCCTGATCTCGAACCGTCCATTGGTGGCTGGTTCCGCAGCATCAGTTACCTTCACTACTTCGAGGATGCGGTTAGCCGTTGTGTTATCGTTGTCTGTAATATTGATCGTTGCGGTGTGGTCTGTAGCATGTGCAGGGAACAACAGGTTGTTACCATTAATATCCTGCCCATTACCACCCAGTACTTTCAGGATCACTGTTTCTGTGCTTTCCAGGATATAATCATCTGTCACTGTTACATCCACATCTACACCATTCGCACCAGCCGGTATGATCACTGTGCCTGTTGTAAAGTCAGTACCCGCCAATGCAGTACCGCTGAGTGCATAAGACACTGTAATGGCTCCTGCAGACGTGATGCCTGTTGGCAGGGTTATCCTGAACCGGCCATTGGTAGCTGGCTCTGCGGCGTCCGTTACTTTTGCAATGGAAAGCTGACCGCTGGCCGCTCCGTTCACATCCACAATATTCACCGTGGCAGCTGCCTGTGCGGGATCTATGGTGAAAGGCAATGAAGAAGTAATGCCATTCAGGGTAAGTACTACCTGCTCCTGCCCTTCTATCACACCATCATCAGGTGCATCCACATCGATCAGTACTTCATTGGCACCGGCGGGAATAGTAACAGAATTACCACTGATAACAGCGCCGCCAGGTACGTTAGTAAGTTGATAATCGCCACTGCGTGCCGCATTACCACTGAGTGCGAAAGTCAGGGTAATATCCTGCGATGAGGTAATACCAGGTTGCAATGCAATACGGTATTGGCCTTTAGCCCCTCCTTCCACGGCGTCAGATACTTTGGTGATCTGTACCGCACCTGTGGCCGGAGTAAGGTCGTTATCAATAATGTCAACAGTAGCCTGTGCGATGGCTGCAGTAAAGCTGATAGCAGTACTACCATCCGCTTCAAGGCCTGTGCCTCCGGTGATATTCATGATCACGGTTTCAGTGAGTTCAATCACCTGGTCGTTCAGCACATTCACAGGTACTGTTACACCCGGCTGGCCTGCTGGTATTATTACCGTGCCGGTGATGGCCTGGTAATCTGTACCTGCACCTGCCGTACCTGATGCATCTATGTTATAGTTTACAAAGATATCTTTCAACGCAGTCAGTCCGTCAGGCAGTTTGATGGTGAAGGAGCCGGAGCTGGCTGGTTCTGCGCCATCCGCTGTTTTGAGGATGCTTAGTTGAAGTTTGTCTGCTGTATTGTCGTTATCTGCGATCGTTACAGTAGCAATATGTGCCGGAGCTGTGGCAGGCGTGAAAAGCCCCAGGCCGGACGTACCGCTCACAGTAGTCAGTACTACTGTACGGCTCCCATCGATGATGTTGTTATCGATCACATTCACCGGCACTGTCACGCTCTTATCACCTGCTTTCAGGATAACCGTGCGTTGCATAGGTTGGAAATCCACACCTTCAGCTGCGGTACCACTTACGGTGTAAGTGATCTCCACATCTTCTGCTGCGGTGATATTCGGATCCGGGAAACTGAATGTAACAGCCCCGTTCACCGGCCCGGTTTCGGATGCATTGGCTACCGTAGCTGTAGCTGTCAGCACACGATAAGTGATATCATTATCGTCATCTGCAATGTTCACCACCGCTTCATCCGGTGTACCAATGGGCACAGTTACACCACCCAGGTCAGCACTTTGTAATTTTAAAGATGCGGTTTCTGACAACTCAATGATCTTGTCGTCAGTCACTTTCACCGTTACCTGTACTTCGCCGCTGCCCGCCGGGATCCTTACGGTATTACCGCTGATCAGGGCGCCGCCTGCATCTGTTAATGTATAATCCGTTCCGTTCACTGCTGTACCTGCAATACTGTAGGTAACATCAATGGCGGCCGTGGTAGTTTGGTTATTGGCCAGGCGGATGGTAAATGTACCATTCGTAGCAGGCTCTGCTGCATTTGCATTGGAAGCCACTACTTCCACTTTCGCGTTACCCAGGTCATCATCTGCAATCGTTACAGTGGCTACAGCTTCTGTTGTGTTCACACCAATGCTGCCTACGGTAGCAGTTGTACCGCCGGTGATAGTGATCACCACATTACGGGACCCATCTATAATATTGTTGTCTATCACATCAACAGGAACCGTTACGGAAGAAGCTCCCGCAGGTATCACAACGGTGCCTGTGAGGTTGGCATAGTGCGTACCGTTCACCGCCGTGCCAGTCATATTATAAGCCACCGTAACAGGCTCTGTTGCTGTTACGCCGTTTGGCAGACTGATGGTGAATAAACCGTCTGTTCCCGGTTCTGCTGCATTAGGTGTTGTAGCCGTAACAGACAAGCGGGCAATACCAGCATCATCATCCGCAATATTTACCTGCGCAGTACCTTCTCCTGCTTTCACACCTATGGTACCAATGGTAGTAGTTGTACCATTAGTAAGGGTGAGTATCACAGTGCGTGTACCATCAATGATCAGATTATTGATCACATCCACCGGAACATCCACGGAAGGAGCACCGGCAGGGATGATAGCCGTACTGCCTAACAACGTATAATCTGTACCGTTAGCTGCAGTGCCGGTGATCGTATATCCAACTGTTACAGGTTCCGTAGCGGTTACGCCCGCTGGCAGGCTGATGGTAAAGCTTCCGTCTGTGGAAGGTTCGCCCGCATTAGGTGTACCTGCTGTGATGGACAGTTCTGCCAAAGCGGCGTCATTATCTGCAATGGTAACTGTAGCATCGTCTGCAACAGCATCCACGCCAACATTTACCAGCTTGCCATTGATAGTGGCCTCACCACGGTTCAGGGTCACTATCACTGTTCTGTTACCATCAATAATTGTGTTATCTATAACAGTTACCGGGATCGTTGCATTTGAAGAAGATGCAGGAATGATCATGGAACCGCTTATTGTGATATAGTCTTTATTTACTTCAGCTGCGCTTGCACCTGGTACGGCCGTGCCAGTGATCTGGTAGTATACGGTGAGCGGCTGTGTTGCAGTAATACCTCCCGGCAGGCTCAGGGTGAATTCACCTGGTGTGCCCGGCTCTGCTGCATTTGGTATGCTGGCCGTGATCTGCAGTTTAACATTGGCCGCATCATCATCATGGATCGTCAGCGTTGCTTCATTACCTGGCGCCGGCGCCGTAAATGCACCTAGTGTGCTGCCAACAGGCAGATCAATGCCGGTAATGCTCATCACAACACTTCTGTCCCCATCTATCAGCGAATTGTTGATTGGCCTGATCGTAACGGTAGCTGAAGGCTGGCCTGCAGGAATAGTTACAGAGAGCGGAATGGTTTGATAGTCTGTGCCATTTACCGCCTGGCTGCCTGTAAGCGCCAGGTTCACTGTGAGCGGTTCCGCTACAGTGATGCCATTAGGCAGGCTAATGGTAAATGTTCCATTTACCGGCGTAACACCTTCCTGCGCATCAGGTTGGGTAGCCGTAATGATGAGTGTGCGGTTAGCCGCTGTGTTATCATCATCATGAATGGTGAGTGTAGTATTGGTTGGGTTCACCGTAAATGGCGTGCCATATGGGTTACCACCAAAAACGCTCACTGCACCTGCTGTGAGGATCACCGGACGGTCGCCGTCTATGATGTTGTTGTTAACAGGGATGATGTTAACATCCACAGCAGTCTGACCGGCCGGAATAGTTGCGGTCAGCAAACTGATGGTCTGGTAATCCGTTCCATTCACTGCTTTACCGCTGAGTGTATAACTGATGGTCAGATCGCGGGATGCTTTCACGCCGTTGGGCAGGCTGAACGTAAATACGCCATTCACCGGTGTGATATTTTCCTGTGCATCTGGTACCGTAGCCGCCAGTGTCAGCACAAAGTTAGCCGCTATATTGTCGTTATCGGCAATGTTGAAATTAGCGGTGTTCTCTGTAGCGTGTGCTGTAAATACTGCGCCGCTCACAGTGCTGATGCCGGTATTGCTGATTGTTACGGTAACGTTGCGCGTACCATCAATGATGTTATTATCAATCACGTTCACCGGTACATCAATGTATCCTGCACCGGCAGGAATGATCACCTGTCCGCTGAGTTGTACATAATCCATATCGGTTGCGCCGGTATTTGTGCCAGGTTTGGCTGTACCAGCAATCGTATAATTGATGGTAACTGCTTCATTGGTCAGTACCAGGTCCGCACCGCCAGCTGTACCCGGCAGCTTGAAGCGGAAGTTTCCGTTCACAGGACCAGTTTCATCACCGTCCGCACTTGTTTTTAATACGCTCACCACACGGTTCTCCGGTTTATTGTCATCGTCAGAAATGGTCATATCTGCGGATGCTGTAGCCGATGGTGTGAATGGCCCTACCGGAGAAGTACCGCCGGTGATGCGCAGCACTATATTCTCGTTTAACTCTATGTTATAATCGTCCAATACGGTAACAGGTACATCCACATAAGCCTGGCCTGCTGCAATAGTGGCCGTGCCGGTATTGGTTCCCTGAATGTAATCGGCCAGTGTGAAATCAGCGCCATAGGTAGCTGTACCGGCATCCAGTACATAGTTGACCGTAATAGCTCCTGCCACCGTCATACCGGTGGGGAGACTAATGCGGAACACGCCGTTATTAGCGCCACCGCCTGGTTCTGTAGCCTGACGTTGTACAGCTGCGCTCAATTCCTTGACACCACCGTCTTCGTCTATGATATCCAGAGACACATCTGCCGTGCTGGCAACAAATGGCAGTGTACCTGCCGTTGCGTTCTGCAGGCGGATCACCACATTCTCTGTTGGTTCAATAATGTTATCATTCAGCACCGGTAAGGTGATATCTGCATAATTGTTGCCCTGGGTGATCACCACTGTACCGCTCAGGTTGGTGTAGTCTACACCTGCGGTAGCAGTACTACCCGGTTGTACGGTATAGGTTACCGTAATATCCTTGCCGGCTTTTAATGTACCTGCCAGGTGTACGCGGTAAGTACCTGCAGCGGTTGGTTCTGCACCGTTGGTAAGGACGGTTGCAGCTACCGTCATGTCATAACCCGGATCATCCTGGATGAACACGGTGCGTTCAGCAGTACCTTGTACAGGTATTGCCTGGCTGCCGGACGACAACACGGCTGTTGCTCCGTTCAGGCGGATGTTTACGGATTCTTCCCCTTCTATCAGATCGTCAGTTAACGCCCTGATGGGGAGATCCACTGATGGCTGTCCTGCAGGTATTTTTACCGTGCCTGCTCCTGTTCCCGGGTCATAAGTGCCGGTGAGCGCACCGAAATCGATCACATAGTCTGATGTAACCGCGGTGCCGGTGGGTAATACGTTGAAGCTAACAGTCAGATCATTACCGGCCACCGCTGAATTGGTCAGTGCAAAACGGATGTAACCATTTGCCGCTCCTTCAAAGGCATCATTCACTCCGGTTGTGCTGATGCTGGCAGTTATTTCATTATCTGTGATATTCACTGTTGCGGTTTCTCCTGGTGACGGGGCAGCAGTGAAGGACACTACTGTAGCACCATAGGTAGCTGTGGCAGGTGTAGCCGGCAATGTGAGAATTACGGTTTCGGTACCTTCCAGTATAAAGTCGTCTTGCACGGTCACTGTCACTTGTTTGCTGCCTTCATTTGCCGGCAGCGTAACCGTAGTGCCGATATTACTATAGTCGCTGCCTTCAGTTGCTGTACCCGTGATGCCGAATGTAATATTCAGCGGTATGGAAGAAGTATAACGTAAACCAGCTGCGTATTCAGGCAAGCGTATTTCAAACAGGCCGTTAGCGCCAGGTTCTGTGCCATCGTTCAGTTTCACTACTTCCAATACATGTGCTGCTGCATTTAAAATATCATCATCAAGAATATCTATTGTACTCACATTAGCAGCAGGATCTGCGGGGAATGAAACCGTTTGTCCCGGGGTTGCAGCATCGTCTGCATTTCCGCCCAAAACGGTGATCACAATATTCTCCAGCCCTTCGATGATATGATCGTCCAGCATACTTACCGTTACCGGGGCAGATGCCTGCCCTCCAGGAATAACAACCGGCAGGATCGTCTGATAATCCACACCCTGTGCGCCAGTGCCAGTGATGGCAATAGACACGGATATCGGGTTTGGATATGCAAAGCCGGTTTTGGTACCCACCGTGAGATTTACGGTACCGCCCGCTTCACCGGCGCTTGCAGTAGCCGGACTGATCACCAGTTCATTAGCCACACTACCATTTACATCCAGGATATTCACGGTAGCGCTGGCAGGGTTCAATGTGAATGGATCGCCATTTCCATTCACAGCGTTTGACAGGGTGAGTATAACTGTTTGAGTAGGTTCTATCAGCAAATCTCCGAATGCATTTACTTCCACGATTATGGAGTTCTGGCCTGCAGGGATCGTCAGCGTGTTAGTGCCTGTGTTGATGTGCGCAGCCGGTACCAGATCATACCCGTTTGGATCGTTGTAGGTGGCAGTACCTGAAAGCGCATAAGTTACTGTGATTGGTGTAGAGCTGGTAATGCCGGGAGGAAGTGCAATTTCAAACCTTCCTTTTGCACCGGCTTCTACTGCATCGGACACACGGGTGAGCAACAGCACATCCGAGTTCGCATTGTAGTCTTCATCTGTAATATTTACAGTGGCAGTAGCAGTACCCGGAGTGTAGGCATGTATCCCATCGTCTCCGGCGGTTACATCCACTTTAACTGTACGCGTGCCATCAATAACAAAGTTGTTGATCACATTCACATTCACCCTAACCCCGTTGTCGCCTGCTTTTATCACCGCTGTACCTGTCAGTGCGGCAAAATCTATTCCCGGTACTGCACTGGAATTAGGATCATCAAATGAATAAGTCACATTAATATCGCGGGAAGCGGTTACGTTCAGCGGAAGGCTGATCGTAAAGTAACCGTTTGTAGCAGGTTCTGCTGCATGTTGTGTTGCATCAATGTTCAGTACCAGGTTAGCGGGTACAGCATCATCATCACCAATGTTAACTGTAGCCGGAACAGATGAAGCGGTTAGCGTCAATCCTGTGGCTGTAACATTGGTCATCGTGAGGATGGCCGTTTCGCTGCCTTCTATGATCAGATCATGCAACACGCGCAGAGTTACAGGTACGCTGGTCTGACCTGCAGGGATGGTTATAGTATTGCCAGTGATAATGGCATTGGTTGCATCGCGCAGTTCATAATCCACACCACGTACACCGGTACCACTTTCGCCAAACGTTACAGTAATATCGTTCGCCGCAGTAAAGGTGGCTGGCAGGCTGATAACAAAAGTGCCATCGTCCCCAACCGGAGGTTCTGTAGAAGTATTATCAGTAGCGGTGATCGTCACCAGTGTTTTGGCGGGATCTGTGCGCTCATCATCAAAAATGCTCAGGGTGGTGGTACGCATCGCTGCGTCCAGCGGATGAGCCGGATACAAGCCGCCATTGCCATCACCCAGGTCCAGAACAATCGTTTCATCTGTTTCGATGATATTATCATCTGTTACAGGGATTGTAACGATCACTTCGCTTTGGCCGGACAGGATAGTAGCTGTGCCAGTAGCAGGATACGTATAGTCCGTACCGTTTGCCGCCGTACTGCTTACATTAATTGCATAATTAAATGTGATATCCTCAGAAGAGCGCACACCCGCAGGCAGGCTTACTTTGTACTGGGCGTTTTGCGGCACCGTATTACCCGGTGCTTTCTCATAACCATCCTGTACTTTGGTGATACTGAGGTAGCGGGCAGAAGGAGGATTATTGTCTTCAATCACCACCGTAGCCGTGGCCGCAGTTGGGCTGTTGGTAAAGGTAAAGCTCGTAGAACCGGCGGAAACCTGGTTGAGGACCACGGTTTCATTTGCTTCCAGCAGATCGTCCGTTTGAACGGTCACTTCCAGCGTAGCGCTGTTCTGACCGGCAGGGATGATGAGCGTGCCGGTGCCTGTACCTGCATTATAATTGAGCAGCGTATAGTCCGTTGCATAAACGGCCGTTCCTGCACCCAGGTTATAAGTGACAGTGATATCTTCCGAACTGGAATATCCTGATGGCAGGCTGAAGGTGAACTGGCCATGTACCGGCCCGTCTTCTTTGGCTGGTGTAATAGTGGCTGTTACGCCTACTACCGTATTGGCAGGAATATTATCGTTGTCGTTGATATTTGCTGTTGCTTCAAATTCAGTTGTATGTAAACCGTAAGGAGATGAGCCACTGGCACTGGTAAGTGTGAGCTTAACTGTTTCAGTCAGCTCTATTACCTGGTCATTCACTACGGGCACATCTACATCCACACCGTTGCTGCCGGCAGGTATTACCGCAACACCTGTAAGCGCAACAGCATCCAGGCCGGCAATCGTATAATCATTTATGTTAGCGGCGGTTCCGCTGATGAGGTATTGAACGGTAACATCTTCGGTAGCAGCCAAAGTACCCGGCAGTTTGATCCTGAACTTACCATCTGTGGCGCCTTCGGTGCCATCTGTAGTTTTCAGTACGCTTATTACGCCGGTAGCTGATGTTAGCCCTCCAAAAGTAGAGAAGCTCTGGATATTGCTGAACTCAACATATTTCACACCATTCTCTTCACCATTTCCGGTAGGTGTTATTTCTGTCATATTATTCAGGCCGGTTTCCGTCAGGTCAGTGATCACATTCGCTACTGTACCGGAATGTTTAAACCATTTCCAGTTTTGTGGAGTTGTAACACCACGGTCGTTAGCCAGGTAATTTTCTGCCGCCGTTCTTTCCGCATCATTCCATAAGAAACGGACTTTCACCCCACCATTCACTGTGAGCGGTGTACCGGTGTAAGTGATCTGCAGCATGCGGCGCATCAATTGTGTTCCATAATCTGTACCACTGGCTTTGCCCAGTTCTGTGGCCATATCCCTGTTTACGGAAATGTAAGCTGAGAACTGAGCAGGGTTGATCGTATTACCATTTGGATCTATTGCGGCGATGTATTTATCAGGGTCCGCAGGGTCTTTGAAGTACAACATGCCATTGGCATCCAGGCATACACTGGCTGTTGTGGCATCTGCAGCGTCTGGCACCAGGAAGGCTGCGGGAGCTGCCACATTACGCGTTACCAGTGTAAATACAGCACCATTGGTGAGGCTTCCCACGTTATCGAATTTCACTTTATCAACATCCAGTTCGCTGGCAGGGATCAGTGTATAATCCGCAGGCGCCAGGGATGCGAAATTGCCGCTGCCGGTCTTATCTATCAGCAGCGCATAATGTTCCGGCAAAGTACCGGTACGGGTAATACCGGTAAGATCAAATTCAAGATCTACCGGTGCTGTAGAATTATCAAAGTTTGAAAACTGTACTTTCCATTCACGGGTCAGCCTTTCTTTGATACAACCTGGCAGGTCTGCACTATTTGCAGTTACTGCACCGGCGTTGCTGCCCCAGGTCAGATAACTTTTATCTGTTGTGAAGCTGGCGCTGTTGGAAATATTATCAAGCGCAATATTGCCCAGGCCTATTGTTAGGATGGCACCGGCATTTATACTGCGGCTTTGTTTCTGATTCAATGCTGTTGCATCATCGCGTCCGATACCGGCTATATTCACATTATAAGTGCCATTAATTGCGGCTTCCCATGTTTTGGTAGTGCCGTCTGTAGCCAGGTAGTCCTGCGGTGTAGTTTGGTTAAGTGTAATACCATATTTAATACCCAGGTAAGATTCGATCTGCCTTGCCTGTGTGGAGTTGAGCACTGATTTGTATACGATCACCTCAGGGATCTTACCATTGAAAACGCGGCCATCAAATGAGGCGGCCCCTGAAGTGCGTCCTCCCACCTCAAAGAATGAGCCGGCAGAAGTACCGCAGCCTGGTCCTGAAGCAACTTCAGTTCTGCCATCAATCGTCATCGAACCACCCAGCCCAGTACCAATAGTTGTATAAACGCCACGAACTACCCTTGGTATTGTGTTACCCGATGTACTTGTTGCTCCGAAGCAACCGCTTCCGTCAAGTGTATAAGCTGCCCCTACTGCGTTCAGGCCAATACCACCGGATCCAGATCCACCATCAACTGTCCAGTTTGCTAACCCGGAAAATACACCCGCCATGTTAGTGGGGCCTGCCAGTGGTCCTTCCACTACGCTGGTTGAAAAAATCGACAATTGTGTAGCATCCCAGTCCGTAGTAGAATTTCCCTTTAATGACTTACTAACAGCACCCGTAAAATCTACAGCGGGGTTAAAGTTAAGACCAACCGGCACTTTGATGATATCCGCTGATGCCGCAACAGGATCAGTATGGGTCGTAGCTGCTGCTCGTAGCTCAGTGGTAACAATGCCGCTACCGCTCTGATCGGCCCACTGCTCAACTTGGTCGCTGCCGTTCACCGTCAGGCCTGCGTTCGCCTTCACCCATAGGGAACTTCCTATAACTCCGCCAGGCGCTGTTATAAACGCGGCAAAAGTGAAATACTGTCCATTTGTAAGATTAGCCGAAGCAGCATAATGGTCCGTTCCATTCAGGGCTAATTCAGACAATTCATAAAACTGATCAGCCGCATCGAATACAGCATCATTACTTACCACAAGATAAGGCGTAGTGCCATTAACCGGCAATACGCTTTTAGGAACAGCTATCTGTACATCGCCTGCCGCACCAGTACGCTGTGTTTTCCACACACGCGACATGCGGTAATTCACATTGGAACTACCGGTGATAGCTGTATTAAATGTTGTGCTGCCATTATCATCCCCCCATACGAGGTAAGACAAATTGCTGCCGAAAGTATTGGTATTTGAAAGATTCTCTTCTGCCAGTGTGCCAAGGCCCACGGCTATTTGCAGACCGGTATTAACACTACGGGATTGTTTCTGATCTAACCCTTCCACATCATCCCGGCCAATACCGGCTATATTGTTCTTATAAGTTGTATTCGCAGTGGCATCCCATACTTTAGTAGTCCCATCCGTAGCGATATAATCCGTTGCGCCATTATTCAGTGTAATACCATATTTGATCGAGAGATAGGTATTTACCTGCTGCTGCTGGGCGGCTGTGAGCGCAGAAGTATAGATGATCAATTCACCGAAACGGCCGTTGTAGGGAACATTAGCTGCCGTATTTCTGCCCAGCAGGAAGGGACTGTTATTACCTGTAAAGAGATCCGCACCACCTCCGGAACCACCTCCGGTAGCCACGGTCACACCATTCTTGTAAATGGCCTTCCGGTTGGCGAGAGGCAATGTAATATTACTGGTGGTAGTCCAAAGATTTGTCTGATTGTTGATCCCTCCTGTATTAAAAGTGAGTCGGTTTGTAGCCGGAGCATCCCAGGAAACAATATTATCTGACCAGGTAGCATGCAGGGTAAAATAGTTAGCAGCCGCACCGGTGAGAGCTGACTCCGTAAAAATTACGGCGTTATTGGCAGTTGCTTGGTTACCCACAAAGAATGCGGCAGCGGCGTTATAAGTACCTGTTTTCAGAATAGAGCCTCCCGTCATGCCTGAATTGACACCATCATATTTCACTACCGGATTAAAGTTGATGTTGCCGGCAGTATTGTTGAGATACAGGGGTTGATTAAGCGCAGTTGCCTGCGTAACGTTATTCAGATCAGACGCATAATCTATCCATCCATTAATAGCGGTATTATCCGTATTACTGGAAGTACCTTTATCAGCACGTAACCAGATGGTAGTTCCCACTATGCCGCCGGGCGCCTTGATGGAAGATGCAAAACTGAAATACTGCCCGGTTGTAAGATCCGCTGCAGCAGCATAATGCTTCACACCTTTCAGGGTAATTTCAGTTAAGGGGATGAACTGGTCTGTTCCATCCAAAGTGGCGTCGCTACTTACTACGAGATAGGTTTCCATTGAGTTAGGCAACACATCATAGGGTACTGCTATCTGCACATTACCAACGGTACCGCTCTCCTGAACTTTCCATACGCGGGCCATGCGGTAGTTCACCGCCGGGTTACCGGTTATGACAGTTTTGAACAGTGTGCTGGCGTTATCATCGCCCCAGGTGAGGTATGATTTATCTGTTGCAAAAATATTAGCGTTCAGTTCATTTGTTTCAGCGATATCCCCCAGGCCAACAGTTACCTGTAAACCAGTGTTCACGCTACGGGATTGTTTCTGGTTCAGGTCTTCCATATTATCCCAACCTATACCTGCAATGTTGTTCTTGTAAGCAGCATTGGCTGTACCATCCCAGATCACGGTACCATCTGTTGCCAGGTAGTTGGCAGCAACCGACTGGTTCAATGTAACACCGTATTTTATAGCAAGGTAGGAACTGACACGCTGAAACTCATCATTAGTAATATCCCTGTTGTAAAGGATGACTTCACCGATACGGCCATTCCACTGGCGGTTTTCTCCTACAAATTTACCTACCTGTGCGCCTTCAGCAGTGAGAATGGTATTCCAGTTCCTGGCTGCGTTGGCAAGGGAAGTAATACCATTCGCATACACACGGGCATCCCCCGTGGCTCCTCCTGCGTACCGGCCACTGATAATTGTAGCCATGTTTATAGGGAAGGAATTCGCAGGGCCTATAATATTGCTGGGATTTCCATTTGCTTCAAATATAGCCTCTCCGGTTACCGATCTCCTGAAACCGGAAGACTGGTTACCTACGAAGGCGCCATAAGTGAAGAGGGCCTGGTCTGTAGCATTTGAGTTGGTGACCGCAACTCCCATGATGGTTCTCGCAGCATTGCCCACAGGGAATTTCCCGGTGATGGAGGCTTGTGAAATCTTCAGAAAATCATTTATGCCATCAAACTTCAGGGCGCGGTTAAAATTAAGATACCCCAGCTCCAGCACCGGCTGGCTGGCAACAGTCAGCTGCTCTGCGATTAAGCCAGAACCTGCATAATCTATCCATTGGGTAACGTTATTACTGCCATCGTCTAAAGTATTGGCATCAGCACGTAACCACAAACTGGTAGCAGCTACATTACCCGGGTATTTTACAATAGCCCCGTAAGTAAAGTAAACTCCCTGCGGCAGCAGGTTTGAATTAAGCGTAACAGTACCCTTGCTGTCTAAAGGCAGTTCCTGATCAACCGTAGCAAAGGTGGGATCAGTACTGATCAGGAGGTATTTATCACCGCCAACAATATTGGCGGCCAGTGTAATATTCTGATCTGCCCAGTTGGTTTTCTCCACTTTCCAAACCCTTTCCATATGGCGGGTTGAACTAACGCCAGGCAGTGGGGCCTGCACCACACTATAACCAACAGCGGACAAGCCATTATCAGCAAACGTCAAGAAAGAAAGATCGTTTGTAATGGTTTCAGAGATCAACTCATTTGTCAGCGCTATTTTTGAACCCAGGGCTATGGTAACAAAACCCGCATCTGCGTTCAGAGATTGTTTGGTATTAAGACTGGTCTCATCATCACGGCCAATACCGGTGATGCGATGCCTGTAAGTGGCATCGGCTGTCCAGTATGTGCTGCCATTCGTAGCCAGGTAATTGGTAGGTATAGTCTGGTCCAGCGTGATACCATATTTCAATGCCAGGTAAGAAGAAACCTGCTGGCGTTCCACAGTGCTCAACACCCGGTTGTACGCTACTACTTCAGCCATGTCCCCCCTCCAGTACGCACCGCGTCCGGCAGTTGTTCGGGAACCGATAGACACAAGATTGGTTGTGGTGGGGCTGAGTGTGTTATTGGCCTGGGCTTCCAGTTTATTATTACCGTATAATTTGAAGCCATTCGCTGCGTTCGTTTGGGTAGCACCGAAAAGATAAGGCCTGTTCTCCAGGAAAGTTGTGGTAGTTGTTGCCGCCTCTATTGCGGCAGCGTTTTCCAGGGTTTGTAACTGGGCAGTACCGGTGATCCGGAATTCCATCCCCTGATTACCGCCCACTAAACCGGAGCCCACCAGTTCCCTGACAGCGTTATAACCTGTGCCTTTCGCTACGGCAAATATGGTGGAATTGACAGGATCGATCCTGGTTGTATTGATATCAAAGAAATCATCCGTACCATCAAACCGGAAGGTATAATTGAAGTTGATGCCGCGTGCATCCATGATAGGTTTGCTTGCCAGAACGGTCTGAGCGGCGTCATTGCCTAATCCGCCATAGTCCTGCCATTCTGCTGCGTCAGACACCATATCATCGGCACGTAACCAGAAGGTCATACCATTCTTAATGGCATTTGGCCCGCGTACATAATGGGCAAGGGTAAAGAAAGAACCATTTGGCATCTCGCTGCTGTTCAAAGTAACGGAGCCATCAGCGTTCAATTGTTTCCAAACCGGTGTTCCCGTGGTGAAGTTTGCACTGTTATGCAACAGCAGATAAGTATCATCATTCCCTCCTGTTATTTTCAACGTAATGTCTGCATCTGCCCAGGTGGCGGATTTCTCCACTTTGAAAATGCGGCTCATATGGGAAGCCAGACCGGCCCCGCCCACAATAGATATACGGTAGGAAGCAGCGGCATTATTATCCGCAAAAGTGAAGAAAGAAAGATCGTTAGTAATGGTGCTTGTATTCGCTTCGTTGGTTGGCTGCACAGTGCTGCCCATGGCAATAGTCACCAATGCGCCGGCCGCTACGGAACGGGATTGTTTTTGATATAATATAGACCCATCGTCACGGCCAATGCCGGTGATTCGCCTGTTATAACCGGTATTGTTTGCAGCCGTCCACATCATCGTGGTGCCATCGCTGGCCACATAATTGGTAGGTGTAGCCTGGTTGAGCGTAACGCCGTATTTGAGCGCCAGGTAAGCGTTTATTCGCAGTATCTCTGCAGCCGTGGGCGCTTTGCTGTACACGATCACTTCTCCCATGTTCATGCCTGTTCCATCACCATTGTCTACTACATCACCTACATTGTACCCGCCTGTTGCAGCTGCAATTGTTCCCGGTGTTTGCCCGGTACCAGCCAAACCGTTGAGGTAACCTGTGCCGGTGCCGGCATTGGCTACAAAGCCCGCGATATGCGGTTTATCTGTAAAGGCATTTCCTGCGGTAAGTCCGGAATTATTGGTGATCAGCTGGTAACCTCCACCAGCAACAGCGGTAGTATATTCTACCCGGGCGGAATTAGTACCTTCTGCTATCACAAAAATGTCCGTTGCATTGGTACCCTTCAGCGGCTCCAAAGCAAAGAACAGGGCATAACTGCCACTGCCTCCCATTTTCAGGTCCGTGCCGTTAAAGGCATCTTTGGTCATGTCTGAGAACTGCAAAGAAGGATTGAAGTTCATGATACCCGGCAGGTATTCAATAGTGCCGGCCACTCCGCTGGTATGATTACGCTGACCGGAGAAATCATTCCATGCTGTTGCATTTGCGCCGGTAACTATAACGTCCTTGTCTGAACGAAGCCAGAGTTTGATAGACGTTGCCACAGCACCCGGCCCCTGGATGTTCCTCGCAAATGTGAAATAGGCGCCATCCGGCAACAGGTCACTGTTAATAGTTACCTGGCCATTATCATCCAAAGGATAAGTAACATCGCCTGCACCGAAAGTATTGTCGTTGCTGACCAGTAAGTGGATATAACCTTCTCCTCCGTCCAATACCAGCGTGACATTTCCACTTGCCCAGTTGGTTTTGTCTACTTTATAGATGCGTGGCATGCGATAAGTAACACCTGGCACACCGGTCACCCGTTGTGTGTAGGTAAGCACTCCGCCGTTATCACTGAATGTGAGGAAAGAGAGATCGTTGGTTATTATATTATTATTGACGAGGTTGGAAGCGGGCACATCATTGCCAATGGCAATGGTAACATTTGCCCCCGCTCCTTCTGAGCGGCTTTGTTTCTGATACAGCGTTCCGTTGTCGTCACGACCGATACCCGTGATCCGTTGACCATAGCCGGTATTTTTAGAAACCGTCCACATATTGGTGGTGCCGTTGCTGGCAATATAATCTGTGGCAGTACCAGCAGCGTTCAGCATAGTCAATCCATATTTCAGGGAGAGATAGCTGTTCACGCGGGTGCGTTCCGGATCAGTCAGTTTCCTGTTATAAAGCACAAGCTCAGACATCCGGCCGTTGAAAACGGAACTATGCCCTGCAAAAATGGCGTTGTTGATACCCGTTCCCCGGCTAAAGCTAACGGGGAATGTGGTGCTGCTCGTGGCCAGCTTTCCATCAAAATTCACTGCCCAGCTTGCGGGAGCGCTCCAGTTATTCAACAGGTGAGGGATCTGCATATTGATCCCGCCGAATGAAAAATTTCTGCGGGCGTTAGTACCAAAGGACGTATAGTGCTGCCCGTTACTATAGTGATAATAGGTCAGCGTAAAAGTGGCATCTCCCCCGAATTCAAAGGGAAAACTTGCCGTAGTGGAAGTAGAAGGCAGATTGGAATACTGTACAGAAAACACTTCCCCCTGTGTGAACCCTTCCGCAAATTTAGGGACGCTAAAATAGCTGACACCTGTAGAATTAATGGCGGGATTAAAGTTAATGGCTGTGTTCTCCCAGGCTAATGTCTCTGTGCCTATCTTGGCCCATACTCTGTCCACCGGCGCCTGGTCCACCCACCTTGTAGCATCACTGCCAACAGTCACTACATCCTGATCTGCTTTTACCCATGATTGCAAACCATTGTTTACACCGCCGGGATATTTTTGTACTCTTCCAAAGGTAAAGAATGCACCGTCCGGCAGGTCTGAGCCTTTTACTGTGGCCATCCCCCCGTTGTTCAACGGCACTTCTTTAGTGACTGTGCCAAAAGCTCCATCCGTGCTGATCAACAGGTAATTGTTAGTACTGCCTCCTTTGAGTTGCAGCGTTACATCCTGCATATCATCCCAGCTGGCGGTCTTTTGCACACGCCATACACGCGCCGAACGCTCAGTGGCTATAACGCCTGGTAAAGCAACCGGCATAGTGTAGGCAACACTACCATTGTTATCGCTAACAACAAGGAAAGCGAGGTTGTTGGTAATGTTATTATTATTGAGGCGGTTAGCGGCAGCAACGGTTGCGCCTATTGCAAGGGTAACGCTACCGGCCACCTGATTGATAGATTGTTTTTGGTGCAGCCAGGAAACATTGTCTTTGCCGATACCAGTAATGCGTTTGCCAAAACCTGCATTCGCGGTTTTGCTGAAGATCACCGAACCATTGCTGGCCAGGTAGTCGGTTGTATCCAGTGTAACGCCGTATTTGATCGCCAGGTAGCTTTCAATTTTCAGGCGGTCGTCATTAGTGAGAGCGGTAATATCTTTATAAATGATCACCTCCGGAATTTCACCCGCGAAATAATCCTGGCCTGCATATACGCCGATAAGGGAACCATTATTCCCCCCATTGCCTGCGAATGCATAGTTTGCCGACTGACTCTTCAATATATTATGATCACGGAAAACGCTCATATTGGTCAGCGTTTTGGTAAAGCTCCATACATTGGGGAGCTTCAGGGTACCACCCCAGGCCACCCCAGTAAGGCGAAAACCGTAAGGCGCATCCCACAGCACATTTCCGTTGCTCCAACTGGGTGACGCAGCTACGTAGTAGTTATTGCTTGTCAACTGGTTAAACAAGGCTCCATTTTTCAGTGCAGACGAAGATGAAACGCCAAACACTGCGATCTTCTCCATATTACCATTGCCAAGTACAGAAAAGGCAGGATCTACTACACCGCTTTTACCGAAGTATTGCGCGGTGCCTGAAAATGTGGCTGTAGTATTAAAGTTGATACCAGTCACACTGTCCACTCCCGGCGCGCCAACCCTTGGAAGGTTCTTGGCATTTCCGCTGATATCATTCCACTGGGCGCCGCTCAATCCCATATCGCCCCGGTACCATGCAGCAATGCCGGCGTTTACGCCGGCAGGTCCTGAGATGTTCACGGGCACCGCATCACTGAATTCTGAAGTGCCTTTGGCGGAGGTAAGTGTGGCGGTCCAGAAGCCGCCCGGCGTACCATTGTAAGTAGCTGTTTGTATGGCTGTGCCTGCTGGTACGTTGTTGTAGGTAGCCACCAGTTCACGGCCGCTGTTGGGAGTAGTACCCGCTTCATTTGCATAAAGGTGTACTGTATAAACAGGCCCGGCGCCATCCGCAGCAATCACCGGGATGCGTATACCCACATTGTAAGTACCGCCACTACCGGAAGATGAAGTGATAACCGGGCGGTTGGCCCCTTTATAACTGCCATTGGCAGCCGCTGCGATGAAAATACCATTTGTAACGTTATTATATATACTGTTACCGGTGATGATCGTACCCTGTGTATTATCGTTGGTGTTAAAATAAACACCATGGCCGCGGTTATCATGTATCCTGTTGCCGGTGATACTTATATTCCGTGTGCCGCTTGCGCCTGCATGCAGCCAGATACCGTGGAGCGTATCGTTCCGTATATCATTTCCGGTTATATCGATCTGTGCTGTTGCATGCACCTGGTTGATCACGATACCTGCCCGGCCACATCTTTCAATAATATTGTTCGTGATCTTCACATTGGATTTGGGAAAGGTTCCGGCAAACTCTATCCCATCGCTCTGTGCACCACCTGCTTTGCTGATGGTAGAATTTTTCAGTTCAAAAGTATTCACGGCCCCGGCTATGGTCATCCCCTGTGCAATGTCATCTATGACCAGGTTATCCATTACCACATTTGTAAGACCATTGCGGAAGTTGATCCCATCGGCACGCAAGTGTGAGATACTCACCGTTTTCAGGCTGGCATTAGTAACCAGGCCATCAAAGTAGATACCCAGCGCTACCTTGTCCAGCGGGTCCCCGCCTATCAATACATCATCCATCGTAAGGCCGGTAACAGCTCCCCTGAACCGTATGGAGGTATCGCTGGCGTTATGCGCCAGATTGGCATTGGTGAATTCAGAAGCGGTGATCGTAATATTATTCGCCGCTGCACGAAAATGAAGATTGTTAAAACCACCCTGCAATACTTTTGTATTATGGATCAACAGGGTATTTACCGCTCCCATAAAGTCAATCCCGTAATCCGCCTCCGGATTAGCAGTGATCGTTGGCGCGGCAAGATCAAAATAAGAATTTCGGAATTCCACCTTTTCGGTGGTGGCACCTGCACGGAATGCATAGTCCGTTCCATTCGTCCAACCTGAAAAATTAATATTATCAAACGTTGCATTCTTAAGGCTGCCCAGCACCTGGATACCTCTGGCAAGCGGAGACATCTCTACATCTTTTATCAGCGCAGTATCCAGGGACGCGGTGCCCATGAATTCCATGAACATAGCCCCGGTAGCTGTACCTCCTGAATTGCGGGCATTGATATTTACATCTTCAATTGTCAGGGATGCGTGCCGGCCGGCTGTAAATGCAAAAGCCCGGCCTGACGGGTTTGTATTGACTGCTTCCAGCCCCATTTCTGATATAATGTTCCGGATGGTCAAACGCCGGGATGCCCCGGCCACTGTCACGATATTGTTCAGCAGGTCCGCTACAGTACCTGTTGTGTTCACCTTTAACCCCTCAATGGTTACATCCTCCGTATTGGCATTTACCAACACTCCACTTCCTCTTGTATTGAGCAGTTCAAAATTTTTAATGGTAACAAAATTGGAGTTGACGGTAAAGAAAGCAAGTGCAGCGCCATTATTGGCGTTGATCGAAACCCTGTTTTCCCCGTCAATAGTGAGGTTTGCCACCGTTATTGCGGGCAGGTTGCTGGCAATATTAATGACACCATGAACGTTGAATACGATACTATGCGGTCCTACCCCTCCTGCGTTTGCATCAAGGATGGCCTGCCTCAATGAACCAAGACCGGCATCATTGGTGTTGGTGACCGGGAATGAAGCCGCTTTGGCACACATTGCCCCTAACAAACAAGGGATCAATAAAAGATATCTCGAACACGCAGCAGTGCGCACCCACATAGGTTGTAGAAATTTCTTCATAGGAGTACTATGGTTAAAAGGAATATGGTATTGCCCTACTTGACTGTTCTCGGTAAAGGTTTGGGTTTCAAAACGCTAAGGTAACTGTAGCAGGAAGAAGGGGATGTAGCAGAAAAACTAACAAGTTGTAGTATCTGCACTACACACATATTGCATTTTGCGTAAAAGAGATTCCGGATTATTATAATATCTTGGATCAGGAATACCGGAATCCTGGCGGCCCGGCCCGGAAGCAGCTGAATTCCCTGGCGAGTGTTGCTTTTAAATTCTAAATAAAAATGACCAGTCATCTAACCGGCCATTTTTACTACATTAATATTCCCTTGGAATGGGAAACAACGGTACTTCCTCTGCCCCCCAGCCCTGGGGTTGCGGTAAGATAAAGTAAGGTTGTACTTTGTTCAGGTTGAATTTTTCGTATGGGAGATACCAGCTGAATGCGGTGGTCTTGCTGAGATTTTCGTCATTGTTAAAGGCCCACTGATCCAGTGTTCCGGCTTTTAAGAAATAAATAGTGCTGCTGCCCACATCATTTTTATCCATAAACCCTTCCACAGGTAAGTAATCCGTATACACCCAGGTCTGAGGGATCACATTTTGCGCCAGGTAAACCTGCTGGCCTGTATTTGGATTATACATTAGAATATCGATCGGGTCATTGCTTTCAGGATAATAGATATAAAAACCCAGTTTATTGGTGGCAGGATCTGGCTTGGGAGGTGTTACCTCTATAAGGCTGCCGTTAATGTTTATTAAAGGAAAGAAATACTCCAGCTGGCTGGTGGACAAAGGCAGCGCTTTCTGTAAGAGTTCTTTTCCGCTTACCGGATCTTTAACATGCAGGATGGCTTCTTTTTTATTTCCAAAATAGGGATATACCTTGCTGAAACCGATCCTTTTATTCTCCTGCAGTACATCTTTATCAAACACCACTGTATCCACCGCTACTTCCAGCTTCATATCGCTGATGTTATACCCGTGAATGGTAACGCTGATCGCTTTTTTTGTTTCTATTTCCTTGTTGCAGGCTACCAGCGCCAATATGGCTAATGCCTGTATATATCTTCTTATCATAAAATCAATTTAAAAGTTTATCCTCTGGTAGTTATTAATAACCGTGCTATTACCTCCGTCTCCCAGTTCTGCTATACCAACTACCTGTGGTTTAACACTATTCGGAAGAGGTAAATTGGCACCCTGGCGAAGGGTGAATCCTGCATCTTCGTAATAGCGGATATTGGTGCCTGATCTGAAGGCCCTTACATCCGGATTTATAAAATAGACTTTCCCATCTATTTCATGCCGGCCACCCTGGAAAATAGCTGCTTTCATAAATTCAGAGAATACATAAGGCTTTATAGTGATCCTTGTGAGTTCTTCTTCCTTTTCACGTACCAGCCTTCCGTTTTCTACCACATCGTAATATTTAATGTAAACAATGTCTATATCTCCTGTGTAACCGGTAACGTTAGGCAGGAACAGGTAACTCACGAGCCGGAAACCTTCCGGATTAGCAGCCGGTGCAGCTGGCTTTTCGATCAGCTTGCCGCCCACATAGATCAACTGGAGCGTTACGCTGTACTCGCCTCTCTTTACCTGTTTTTCATAAATGGACTTACCGGTTTCTTTTTCTTTAATGGTCATCTTTACACTGTCCTTTCCCGGAGGAAAGGTGTATTTATCAGTACGGTTAAAACTTTCGCCGGCTGCAATAAGGTAGTCAAATCGCAATGTGTCTATCGTTAGCTCCAGGGGGCTGCTGCTGCCATTGAAGCCACTGGTTGTAACGGCAAATGCTTCATCTTTTACAAAAAAATTGTCGTCCTTCTGGCAGGCAGACAGCAGGATCAAGGCGGTAATACATGTATATATAAATTTCATGTTGCTGGTTTTAAAATGAATAAGAAACAGAGAAACTGAAAGAACGGCCCACCCTCCTTTTAAAGGTGTCTATATCCCCGATACGGGTCTTCGTTTTTCCATCTGCAGAAGTTTCATAATATCCTTCTTCATACTTTTCAGAAAAACCAAATTTCCATTCGTAGCGCTCGGACCACTCTGTGAAACCATACACATTCTGCATATTATCCTTCTCTTTATAGGTGCTGCCGGAATTGATATAAAAACGATAAGGATTATCAAACAGGTTACTCATGTTCAGTTTCACTTTTAATGCCCGGCTTTTGAGGAAAGTATAACTGATCTGTGCATCCGTCTGGCTACGCGGGCGTTCATATTCCACATATTCCGGCTTCATACCCACTGTAAAGGTTTTATAGCCCATGTGATTGAATACCACATTCAAACTTAACCGGCTATCATTGTACAATAAACCTACATTATACAGAACGGGCACCTGGCCGTACAGCGGACGTTTTTCTTTCAGCAGTGTTTTTTTACGGTATGCATAGTTTAATTCTTCTTTATCATAACCACCTTCACCGAAGGTATTATACTCGAACCTGCTGGCCTGCACTTCTGAATTCTGCAGTGTAAGGTTACCGCTCAGATATATGTTTTGCAGCGGTTTCCATCCGGGATATAAAAAGCCGAGGCTTTTGCGAATGTCGAATTCGAAACCTTTAATTTTAGCCCAGTCTGAGTTACCCGTGATGGCATCAATCGACTGGCTTGAGTTGGTAACATCCAGGTATAATTCCACGGGGTTCTTAAAATATTTGTAGAAATACCCTATTGATATTACTTCTCCTGCAGCAGGATACCATTCCAGTTTTGTATCATAGTGATCAATAACAGTGGTTAATACGCCTATATTATGCTGAATGCGGCCGATGGTTGGATTAAGGCGGGAGAAACCGGAGTTCTCGATCAGCGAAGGCCTTACAACGGACTGCGCATAGGAAACCCGGATGTTAAGGTCCTGCAGGGGTGTGATGGTAAGGTTTGCGGAAGGAAGGTATCGCCATTTTTGCTCTTCGGTAGCAGCATTCAGGTACTTGTGTACAATCTCCCCTGTTTCAGGGTCCACGTAACGTCTTTTTGCTTCTGCCTGCTGTTCCAGCGATTGGCTGACAGTACTGGTGGCGTCCTTTATTTCTTCATATACATATGATTCAACCCTCATTCCCCATACCAGCCGTAACCATTTGCGGATACGATTGTCCACCATCCCAAAAAATGCTGTATTGGTGTTTTTCCCCTCGTAATTGTTCAGAGAAAAACTTCCGGGATAATAATAGATGTCGTTTAAAGGATCTTTAAATTCGAAAAACTTAGACCATTGATGTATAGGGATGCCACTGAAGCGGTTGGGGTTCAATGAACCAATTGGCAGAATGTCCCACTCATATTTACCATGGCGCTCCAGGTATTGGTAACCACCTTTGATCTTTTGCTCCTGGTTGCCTACTTTGAACTGATAGCTGAGTGCAGCGTCTGCCATCAGGTTATCCTCATCATACAGGTACTGTGCCCTGTTAAAAGATCCTACACCCGGATCGGTAACGCTATTGGGACCATGTGTATACACCGTGGAGTTAGCTGTTTTTACAGGTCCTAACCATGCTTCAACCGCATCGTACTCGTAATTGGCAATCTTGTTCTTCGCCAGGTTCCAGTCTATTACAAAACGTCCGAATCTGTGCTCACCGGTGAGTTTGTTCTGCAGCAGTTCTATAAACTTGGGGCTGTCGTTTTCCAGTACAGCGGGATCCTCTCCGTAGCCGATATCGTTACCCCAGCCTACGGTACGGATGAAACGGCTTTGAAATCCGCGGGAATAAAAATTCCGGGTAATGATCTTATGGTTTTTAGTCTGCCAGCCACCATTCACCAACGCTGCCCAGGTAGTATTAAAATTGTATTGTTTGCTTACAGTTTCATGGATCTCATTCCCTGTTTTGGCATCGTAAGTATTGTTTCCTTTTATCCAGTTGCCTCTTTCGAAATGGGAGATATTATCAATATTCTGTTCGTTGCGGTAGCTCACTGAGCCAACAAAACCAAGCCGGCCTTTACCCAGGTTATAGGTCCTTCCAAGACTGAACTGGTAGTTCTGCGATGGGCGGGTTTTATAAATACGCGTACCCAGGCGTTCCGTGCCGCCGATCTTTTCATTCTGCGCTGCAATCATTTCAGGTGTGATCGGCGTAAGACCTGATCCCGGAGGCGTTACATCTTCATACGGCCTGCCCGGGCTATAGCGGTCAAGCTGAAAGTAAAACAGGTCATCAGGAAAGCGATCTTTTCTTCCTCCATCATCAAATCCAAGATAATCCTGCTTTCCCCGCTTGTACCCGAGGAATTCTTTTCCGGTGCTGGCATCGTTGTATTTAGCCCCAAAGTTGATATTGGTGAAATTCTTAGTGGGGATGGTGAGCGTGTTGATCTGCACCAATCCTCCACCAAAGCCAAAGCTCATATCTGGTGTATACCCTTTTGACACCACGATATTATCTACCAGGTTGCTGGGAATAATGTCGAACTCAAAATCACGCACCTGTACATCCGTACTGGGGAGCGTAACACCATCCAGCATCGCTACATTATAACGCTCTGCAATTCCGCGGATCACTACCCGGCGGTTATCGTTGGTGCTTACTCCTGAGATCCGCTTCAGCACATCGCCTACGTTTTTATCTGGTGTGGCAGAGATCTGTTCCGCCGAAATGCCATTCGAAATTTCTGCTGTGTTCTTCTGGCGTGCGTATAAAGCGGCCACCCCTTCTTTCCTGGCGGAAGACATTACCGTAACACCAGCCAGCTGCCCTTTTTTCCTTTTGATCACTACATTCAGCTCAAAGGTTTTATTTTCATCCACCTCTACTCCGCTCACCTCTTTGGAGCCATAACCAATATTGCTCACAGTGGCGGTATAAGTTCCTTTTGGCAGGGAAATAGTGAAAGAACCGTCTATACCTGTAGTAGTTCCTGTGTTACCAATACGGATGGTAGCACCAAATACCGGTTGCCCGTTCTCTTCATCAACAATCTTTCCGCTTACCTTACCTTCTTTCACCTGCGCGGCTTGTACAGTTCCTTTTTGTACGGATACGATGCTGCCGGATTGTTTAAACTGAAGACCGGTACGTTTTGTTATCTCATTAAGTATTCCCGGTAAAGACCTGTCCGTTCCTTTAAGGCTGAACTTCTCTTCCAGTTTATCTTTTATTTCCCGGCTATTGTATGCGAACGTATAACCCGTTTGTTGTTCCAGTGAACGAAAAATGCTTTCCAATGGTTGATTGTCTGCCTGCAGGTTCACTTTCAGTCTGCCTGTGTCCTGTGCATTTAACTGCTCACATAGTAGTAACAGGCAAAATAGCATCCTGTAGATCTTTTTTTTCATACTTTTGAATTGATTTTATTTGAATGAATGCCCGGTAATGTCATTTGGCGATGCGTACCGGGTGTTTTATTTTTTCTTTGGTTGAATGAAGATGGCGCCTTCTTTCCGGGTGATTGTTAATCCGTAGATATGATGTAGGCTTTCCAGGATGTTATCAAGAGATTCCCCGGCAGCAAACTTAGCTGTGCAGTATTGGTCCTTCCCTATTACCCCGGTTACTTTCATAGGTACATTAAACCTGCGTTCCAGTGTGGCAATCACTTTTAGCAATGGGTCGTCATTGAACTGCAATACACCTTGCCGCCATCCATTATACAGGGAAGCATCCGTTCCGGTGGTTTGAAATGCCCCTGCTATCCATATAGCGCGTTGATTTTGCGTGAGGGTAATGGATTGGCCGTTTTTATTGGAAAACTGCACCTTACCAGTTGCTACCGTTACTGCAACAGGGGCCTGGTTATAAGCTTCTATATTAAAAGAAGTTCCCAGTACATGAACTGTGGCTTCCGGGGTATGCACTATGAAAGGATGGGAAGCATCTTCCCGCACTTCAAAAAAGCCTTCTCCTTCCAAATAGATCTCCCGGGAAGGGGCTTCAGCCGGCACTTTAACTAATGAGCCTGCATTGATCCAGATCTGCGTGCTATCTGGCAGTGTAATAAGTTTTCTCTGACCGTTAGGAACAGTATAAGTGAGCAGTGCAGTAGCTGTTTTTTCGGGTGCAGGATATAACCACCAGCCCAAACTGAAGATGAGCGCAACCGCTGCCGCGATGGCTGCTGCTTTTGGCCATAAATAGAAGACAGGTTGTTTGGCGGGGAGTTTCGTTTTGAAATTCTCCCAAGCATCCATGGCATAATAAGGAGAGTTTTTATCCTGCTGCTCTTCCTGTACACGGCGCAGCCAGGGGATCAATGCAGCATATGCTGCCTGTTGGCGGGTAAGCGCCTCCCATCTTAAAGATTCCTCCTGTGTGGCGGTTCCTTCCTGTATTTTAGAGATCAGGTCCCAAT
Source organism: Chitinophaga niabensis (assembly GCF_039545795.1). Classification (NCBI taxonomy): domain Bacteria; kingdom Pseudomonadati; phylum Bacteroidota; class Chitinophagia; order Chitinophagales; family Chitinophagaceae; genus Chitinophaga; species Chitinophaga niabensis. The sequence goes on from NZ_CP154260.1 coordinate 3,029,650, forward strand.
CCAGTTCTTTTTCCTTTGACATATAGATAAAGAGACATCAAAGGGGTCCTGCGGCTCACTCGCCTATATTAACTAAATGTTATCTCTCGAATAAAGGAGGAAAAGCACTACAGATAGTTCCTTTAACTGCAGCATGGCACGGTATACATGGTTCTTAACTGTTTTTTCTGAAATGCCCAGCCTTTGGGCAATCTCGGGGTAAGAAAGCCCTTCTATTTTATTTAGCCGGAAGATATGTCTTCTTTGCGGGGGAAGTTGATTGATATAGGCGGTCAGGTGATCCGTGCTAACAGGGGTTTCTTCCTCTGGTTCGGCATTGATCTCGTATTCTTTAGTGAGTTCCAGCGAAGCCGGCACACGGTCCTTTGCTTTCAGGAGGCGCAGGGCACGATGGCGGGTCATGGCGAACAGATATTGCCGCAGGCTTTCTTTCACTTCTATGGATTGCCGTTTTTCCCAGAAGGTCAAAAAAACATCAGCAGCCACTTCCTGCCCGTCCGCTTCACTTTTGAGTAACCTTGCCGCATAACGGCTTAAAAGGTTGTAATAACGTAAGAACACCATCTCCAGGGCTTTTTCGTCACCCTGGCGGATAGCATGCAATAAAAGTGATTCTGCGCCGGTATCCTGCATGTAGTTTGAAAATAGATCCGGGCAAAATTAGAAGGATTCCTCCTTTATCGATAATAAATTATTGTAACCTATAACCCAAATAATTTATAATTTGCCCAGGAATCTAACTATAACCTCTCACCGTGAGCAGTTACGACACGATCATTTCATTGAAAAACGGCGATGAAGTTGTATTCAAGGCTGTTTTTTTTGAACACCACCAGCGGGTGTATAATTATGTGCTGAAAAAGACCAACTCTACCTTCCTGGCTGAAGAAACCAGGCAGTTGAGTTTTCTCAAGCTATGGAACTATCGCCATACGCTGGATGAGAACATCCCCCTGCTCACCCAGCTCTTCCGGATCGTACGCACCACCATGATAGACCAGATCCGGAAAGAACAAACCAAGATCCTTTCCCTCGAAAACCTCAAAGCTGCCGCCCCCGGTGAGGATGGGTTCAACCCGGTCAGCGAACAGGTGGAAGAAAACGACCTGAAACGGTCACTGGCAGCCGTGCTCAACAAAATGCCCGTTATGCAGAAAAAGGTGTTTGAAATGAACCGTTTCCAGGGAATGAGCTACCGCGAAATATCCCTGAGCCTCTCTATTTCTGTTAAAACTGTGGAAACACATATCTCCCGGGCACTCAAATTCCTGAAGCAGCACCTCTCCTTCATTGTTTTTTTCCTGCTTTTTCAAAAATAATTTAATGCCTTGTCAGGGTACCGGGTATTATCAAACGTATACATTATAACATCCGTATTAAATGATCACACAAGCGTTACTGGAACGTTTCCTGAAAAATGAATGCACGGCGGCAGAACGGCAGCTTATACTCCGGTATATAGAAGAACATCCCGGAGCGGTTGAACAACTGCTTCCCGAACATGAATTTGAAGCGGAACACAGTGAACCGGATATCGCTCAATCCGAACATTTATACAGATCGTTACATCATACTCTCTTCCGCCGGAAAACCATCATCCGCAGGCTGAAATGGGGCGTTGCTGCTGCAGCATGCATCGCTTTGGTGATCAGCCTCTTCCTGATCGGGGCTCCCGGCAAAAAAGCCACACAATTGGCTGTTTCGGAAGAAGGGAATGGCATGCTCAAAATGCTCAACACAGGCACTGGGAAAATGATGTTCACCTTACCGGATTCATCTACTGTTGAGTTAAACCCCGGAAGTTCCGTTGAATACCGGAACCAGTTCATGTCAACCAAAAACCGTATAGTGTATTTAAAAGGAACAGGTCTTTTTAACGTCAGCCAGAATGCTTCACATCCTTTCACGGTAATGAGCGATGCACTCGCTACCACCGTGCTGGGTACTTCCTTTATCGTTACTGCAGAAGAGCAGGCGGATGTGATCAAAGTACATCTCCTTACGGGTAAAGTGGTGGTACAGTCTTCAGACAGCAGAAAAGATTATTATCTGCAGCCCGGAGACCTGCTGACCTATAACAAACACACATTCCTGGCGAGCGTCAGATCAACCACCGCTCCTGAATTTGCGGAAGCCTCCGTTACTACCGGCAGCAAAGGCAAGGCCAGCCTGAAGCCCGACTGGTACAATTTCGGAGGTCAGCCGCTCACACAGGTATTTGAACAGCTCAGCAGCTACTACGGCATTGAGATCAACTACCTGGCGTCTGAAGTAAGCAACCGCTATTTCACGGGGAAATTCTCTGATCAGGATTCTGTAGATGTAATTCTGAAAGACATTTCGCTGATGCACGACCTGAGCCTGAAAAAAGTACAAGGCGTTTACATTATGAGAAAGAAGAAATAACATCCCGTTAATTTCCATCAACCAGACAGTATTGCGTATTCCTCCACAGGAATAAGGCCTGGGGATGCTTTGCACCTAACAAACAATTCACGTATGAGAAAGAACAAATTTACCTATTCCTCATTTTTCTGCCTCCTCATCGGCCTGCTGATGCCGGTAACATTATGGGCACAAAGCGGGAAGACGGATGTGGCCGGCATTGTTAAGAATACTTTCGGCGCGCCACTCTCCAATGTTACCGTAACGGTAGCCAACTTACAAACCAATTATACTGCGGGCACGCAGACAGATAGCAATGGTGTATTCCGGTTCTCCAGCCTTCAGGCTGGTACCGACTATACCTTCACCTTTTCCAGCGTCGGATTTACACGCCAGGTAATAGAGCACAACGTGCTCAAAGGAGGTACTGTTTTCTCCCTCTCCGTTAAAATGATGGAAGCTACTTTTTCATTGAACGATGTAGTGGTGGTAGGTTACGGCAGACAGAATAAAACTTCTGCCACAGGCGCCATTTCCACGGTAAAAGGAAGTGAGATCATTAAAGCACCTGTTCCCAATATCACTGCTGCCCTCGCTGGCCGCGTTGCAGGTATCAGTGCAAGACCAAATGGTGGTGTACCCGGGCAGGACAATCCGGATATCCGTGTACGCGGTATTGCCACTACAGGCAGTAATGGTGCATTGATTGTGATCGATGGTATTATCAGGAATAATATCAACCAGGTAGATCCCAACGCCATTGAATCCGTTACCGTATTGAAAGATGCTGCTGCTGTTGCGCCTTATGGCCTCGGTGGTGCAAACGGTGTAATACTCATCACTACCAAACGCGGAAAAAGTGGAGCCCCCAGGTTATCACTCGGCAGTTATTATGGCTGGCAAAGACCAACCCAACCGCCACACATGCTGAATGCAAAGGATTACATGATTCTCAAGAACGAAGGCAATGTCAACTCCGGCCTGCAGCCTGAATTTGCAGCTGACCTGATCGCCGACTACGATAAACTTCATGCGGAAAATCCTGACCGGTATCCCAGCAGCAATGCACAAAAGGAACTGGTAAGGTTAAACACACCGCAACAGAATCATAACCTGCAGTTATCCGGTGGTAATGATAAAATACAGTATTATGCCGGGCTGAACTATTATAATCAGAAGGGTATTGCAGCACCACTGGACTATACGCGTTACAGTTACAACATTTCACTGGATGTAAACGCAACCAACACTACCAAAGTAAGCCTTTCGCTGAATGGTGCTGAAGAAACAAACCAAACGAGCCCCAATCCACAGGGTATCTCTTACATCCCCACCAAAGCCATTTATTACAGCAATGGATTGTGGGGTGAATCTGGTGGTTACTCTCCTGCAGGTGATCTGAACAGCGGTTCCTACAACAGGATCTATACCAGCACACTGCTGAGCATCCTGTCCATCGAGCAACAATTGCCTTTTATAAAAGGATTAAGCATTAAGGGTACTTTCAGCTATGACCCTACCCATTCATCAGGCAAAACATGGAGCCGCCCATCTTATTATTATCTGTACAATCCTGCCACAACACCGGCTTCGTATACAAAAACATTACTGGGCGATGGTATTACCTCTCTCAGCCAAAGCTATAACCGCGGCCAGAATTTCACCTACCAGGGTTATCTGAATTACAAGAACAGCTTCGGGAATCACAGCGTTACCGGTTTGCTGGTAGCGGAAGCACGCAATAATAAAGGCAGCAGTCTTTCTGCATCCAGGCGTGGTTTCAGTGTGAATGTAGATGAGCTTGACCTGGGTACTTCCAACCGCCTGAACTTCAACAATGGCGGATCATCCGGTACCGGCAGCCAGATTGGTTATGTGTATCGTTTGAACTATGCCTATGCCGATAAATATTTACTGGAAGCTACCGGCAGATACGATGGCCATTACTTCTTTGCACCGGGTAAACGCTGGGCTTACTTCCCTGCTTTCTCAGCAGGATGGCGGCTTTCTGAAGAACGTTTTATCAGAGACAATATCACCTGGGTAGACAATCTTAAACTCCGCGGCAGTTGGGGTAAATCCGGTAACCTTGCCGGCCAGGCTTTCCAATACCTGCCTGCGTATAACCTGTTCGGCAATGCCTATGCGTTTGGTACCGGCAACCTGGTACAAGGCTCTGCCGTTCCAAGAGAATCCAATCCCAACATTACCTGGGAAAAATCCACCAAAACAGATATCGGCCTGGAAGCTTCTCTGTGGAAGGGCAAGCTGAACTTTGAACTGGATGTGTTCCGGGAAAAGAGAACTGGCATGTTATTACCGCCTGCTATTACCGTTCCGGTGGAATATGGTTTGAGCCTTGCGCAGGAGAATGCCGGTGCAATGGAGAACAAGGGTATTGAAGTGGTATTGGGTACCACCCGTACATTAAGGAACGGCCTCCAACTGGGTGTGAATGGTAACTTCAGTTATGCCAAAAACAAACTGCTGCAGGTATTTGAAACAAATGCTACTTACAACAATCCCGAACGCAGAAGAACAGGCCGCCAGTTGAATACACCTTTCGGTTATAAAGCCCTGGGGCTTTTCACCACAGCGGAGGATGTAAATAAAGACGGCGTTATCAATGCACAGGATGGTTATACCATCACACAGTTCGGCACACTGCGCCCGGGTGATGTGAAGTATGCGGATATCAACGGCGATGGCAGAATTGATGGTAATGATGAAACAGTGGTGGGTTATCCTGTTTATCCACAGATCACTTACGGTATCAACTTCATTGCAAGCTGGAAAGGTTTTGATATGACCTTGTTCTTCCAGGGAGCAGCACTGGCCAGTCTCAACACCCAGGGTTACCAAACCGTGCCTTTCCGCATCAATAACACCAATACTTCCTACGAGTATTATAACAACCGCTGGACACCGGATAATCAGGATGCAAGGTACCCGCGTGCCTATGCCTCCAAGAATACCAACAATACCACCAATCCTTTGAATGGTGATGGTTTTGGCCCGATGTCTTCCTCCATATGGATGAAGAACACCGGCTTCCTCCGGTTAAAAACAGGCGTACTGGGTTATACCTTACCTTCTTCCCTCTCTAACAGGATCCATATGCAATCTTTGCGGTTCTATGTTTCCGGGCAGAACCTGTTCACCATCAGCGACCTGAAGTTCATGGATCCCGAAACCGGTTACTCACAACGTGAGGAAGCTTACCCGGTACAGAAGACACTCATTTTCGGCCTGAACGTTAATTTCTAATTCCTGAATTTCTCTGTTATGAATAAACATCATATCAAATCACTGCTGCTTTTCACGGCCTTGCTTTTTTCCGCTTCCTGCCAGAAGGACTTCCTGGATAATGAATCCAAAAGTGCCATCACCGGCGATACGCAGTGGAAAGATGAATCAGCTGCTGATCTTTTCCTGAATGATATTTACCAGCAGGTGAATAACCTTTGCAATACACCTGATCCGCTGGATAGCTATACGGATGATAACGATGGCGGCCCTTACTGGAAATCATGGCGCTGGCGCCAGGGTATTATAGGGCCTACTGTAGAAGGCGGCACTCCCATGAACAATGATGGTGATGCCTCCAATTATACGGATTGGGGCGCTGTATATGGAAAGATCAGACGCTGCAATACTTTCATCATGGAAGTAAATGCGCATGCTGCCAATTTCACCCCGGCATGGAAAAACAAACGCCTGGATGAAGCACGCTTTCTGAGGGCTTTCTTCTACAGTTATCTGTGGATGCATATAGGCGGCCTTCCCATTATCACCGAACCACAGAACCGCACAACCAATACACCTGAGCAATTGTACAGATCAAGGAACACCTTTGCGGAAACATTTGATTTTATTGACGCGGAGCTGGACAGTGTGGTAACACATCAATATCTCCCGGCTAAATACAGTACCGGCCATACAGATGCCGGCAGGGCTACCCTGGGTGCTGCATTGGCTTTGAAAGGATGGATAGAATTATATGCTGCGAGCCCTGCATTCAACACAGGTTCTCCTGTTGTGGGAAGCGATCCCGAACATTTTGTAAGTTTCGCCGGTGCTGATCTTACGCGGTACGCAAAAGCTGCCGCTACCAACAAAAAGTTCATCACAGAATTAGGCAATAGTGCATACACGCTTTATCCCAATCTGGCCACCTTCTGGTCAGAAGCAAATGAATACAATTCCGAAGTGATCTGGGACAGGCAAACAGTGGGTAATACCGGAGGCACCATAGGTAGTGATTTTCTCCTGTTTGGCGGGCCTGTGTTCATTCAGGGGCAATACTTCACCTGGGGCAACTACAATCCCACACAGGAGCTGGTAGATCAGTTCCGCATGGCTAACGGCCTGCCCATCAGCGATCCTGCTTCCGGCTACGATCCGCAAAAGCCTTATGTGAACAGGGAAAAACGTTTCTATGATTTCATTGTATACGATGGTGCGCCTTACAAAATGAACTGGATGACCAGTACCGATACCATTTACACACGGATAGATAAAGTAAGTCCTTCTAAAAACGAGATCGACTTCGGCTCTTCCGATGTAACCAATACCGGTTATTATTTCAAAAAGCGTATCAATCCGGACAGAAGGCCGAGTGGTAACCGTTCAGACGGTTTGAACTATGTTTTCTTCCGTTATGCTGAAGTGCTGCTGAACTATGCAGAAGCACAGAATGAAGCCGTTGGCCCGGATAATAGTGTGTACAGTGCCATCAATGAAGTGAGAAAACGTTCCAACCTTCCCACACTGGAAGTTACTTACGGCGGGCAGGTACTCACGCAACAGCAGATGCGCGATGTGGTACGCAATGAAAGAAGAGTGGAATTGTGCTTCGAGAACAAACGGTTCTACGATATCGTTCGCTGGCGCATTGCATTGGATGTTTTAAGCAAAGACTTCCACGGCATGAAGATCTCCAACACTGTACCTGCGAACAACAGCGGTGTATGGAAATACGAACCCGTAGCATTGAACCATCCGCACATATTCACACAGAAGATGTACATGAATCCTATTCCGCAGAACGTGATTGACCAGAACAGCAAAATAAAACAGAACCCGAATTATTGATGCGCTTACTTCATTTATTAGTATTAGGCCTTTTATCTTTTCCTGCATTTGCACAGAACGATAATTATGGCGCTGACAAAGCCAACAAGAGGAATATCCCCGGCAGCAACATGCTGGGTGGTAAAGAAGATTTCGAATACCTGGCACTGAAAGACCATCCCTCCCGCAGCGGTGTGCCGCTGGGAGGGATCGGCGCCGGGAATGTACAATTTGCACCTGATGGCAGGTTTGTACGCATTGGGCTGAATAATATACACCAACCTATTGCCAACAGTAAAAACTGCTTTTTTGCTTTATGGACGTCCTCTGAAAGCAGAAGGCTCGTAAGGGATAACGACAGCAGTTGGGGCATGAAAGGGCTGGAACATACTTCCTACACCGGTCTGTTTCCCCGGGCCACATTACAGGCAGCAACCGGACATGTCAAAGTGAATATCCATGCATGGTCTTCCCTGGTGCCGCATGATGTTAAAAACTCTTCTTTACCTGTTGCTTATTTTGATGTAGAGCTGGAAGCCACAGAAAACACAGAAACGGCTATCGCTTTTTCATGGGAAGATTTTATCGGTAAAGGCATCAAGGACCCCTTATCAGTTGAGGGAATGGATGGGCAGGTGCTTTCCCGTGGCGAGTTGATGAATGGGGAAGAATGGCCGGAACGCAAACCTATTGCTACTTTCTCGGAAGCTTTTAATGGCATGGGTTTCAAAGGTATCCGCCAATTTGCTGCTGCTCCTATTGTTCCCGTAAAAGCCACCTTCCAGAACTATGTACAGGAAGTAGCATTGATGGCTGTTCAAACACCGGGCACTTCCATCAGTATACTACCTGCTTATGAGCAGAACGGTTGGGAAAGTTTCGTGAAAAACGGTGCCTTCCCGGTCTATGGAAATAAGCACCAGTCATTAAGCACTCCTGGTAGTACCGCAGGCAGTGCAGTAGCTGTAAAAACATCGCTGAAGAAAGGAGAAAAGAAAACCATCCGTTTTATGCTCGTATGGTTCTTTCCTGAATTAAAGATCGATAAAGAAAATGCAGTGCCTGGTTCTTATTGGGTAGGTGGAAGCGATTACGGACGTTACTTTCACAATTACTTCTCCAATCTTTCATCATTAGCTGCCTATGCCTTAACGCATCGTAATGAACTGCTGGCGAAAACCATGGAATGGCAGCAACCTGTATTGCAATCCACCCTGCCGGACTGGTATAAGTTCAAGCTCATCAACAGCGGATATGTTATTTACACCAACATGATCCTGAACAAAAAGGGGGATGTTACCGTGAATGAAGGTGGCATGGGGGGCCTTGCCGGTACAATGGACCAGCGTATCAGCGCCCACCCTTTCTACCAGAAATTCTTTACGCAGCTGGACCGTTCCGAGATGCAGATCTTTGGTGATGCACAGGCATTTGACGGAAGTATCAATCACTTCATCGGTCATTATTATGTGGGAATGGGCACTGTGGGGGGCCGCGTACCTACTGAAAATCACTGGATGTTAGATAATACAGAAGGCTGGATCATACAGATCGTGAAGGATTATGAACAAACCGGCGACCTGCATTATCTGCGGAAATTCGCGGGCCGCATGAAGGACGGGATGAAATTCCTCAAGAGCAAAATGCCCGCAGGTGTTCCTATCCCTGTTGGCCCTACCACCTACGATGACTTTACGCATCCGCCAATCTATAGTTATGGTGCAGGTATGTATCTTTCGGCGCTGAAAGCTGCTTCCAAAGCAGCGAAGGCACTGAAGGATACCGCCTGGGCCAATGAATCTGACCAGCAGTTAAATTCGTCACGAAAAGCAGTCCTGCAAATGTTATGGAACGGCCGCTTTTTTTCTTATGGTTGCCAGGTTGATGGCACCGGGCGTCTCGATAATATCCTGTTCACCGGCCAGCTTGCCGGTTCTTTCGTAAGCCGCTATGCGGGTTGGGGAGATGTGATCCCCCTGCCCTATGTGCAGGCATCGCTGGTATCACAGTTCAAGATCTCTTTGTCCAAAACGCCGGATTACTACGCTAACAAAGTGTGGGACATGCAGCTGGGAAAAGGAATTGACCAGCGCGGCTCACAATGCTGGCCTTTCTACCTTGAAAGTTATACCGCCTACCCCGCAATCCAGGCAGGCTTTGTAGCAGATGGCATGGATATCATGAAACATATTCAGCTCGTACATCTGCGCAGAGGCCTTACCTGGAGCCAAAACCTCTGGAACCCCGGAAACATCACTTACATGACGGCACCTGTTACATGGTTCTCCACGGATGTGCTTGCTGGCGCAGGGGTGAATTTACCTGCCCGGGAAATAAGGCTGGCTCCGGTTTTCAAAGACAGCGCTGTTGCCACCTACCCATTGTATTTCCCTACATTCTGGGCTACCCTGCAAATGGACCATGTGCGCAAAACAGCTTCCCTCAAGATCATCAAAACGTTCGGGGATACTACGTTTACACTGAGCAAACTGGTGGTGGAAGCGGCGGGTACACCTGCTGATCAAAAGAAAACTTTTTCACTGCCTGCTTTCTCTATCGTAAAAGGCAGTTCGCTGGACCTGAGTAAGTGGTATACAGCGCTGAATGGTGCTGTTACTACTGAAGCTGTACTTCCCCGTGCGGATGAAGTGGAGTTCCTGCAAGTGCAATAAAAAAGGCCGATCAGATGATCGGCCTTTTTTACATTAAAACGCCATTAACGGGCGTGAGTCTTTCCGGTATATCTTTATCATCCATCATTTCCCGCAGATCAATTTCAATATTCCGGCAGATGGAACTCATTGGGATATCCGTCAATGCATTTTCAAAAGGATTCTCACTCAGGTCACCCACTGCTTCCATGGCATTAAATACCCAGTTCACTATGATACAAACCGGAAATAAAAGCCATTGTGCATGGGGCGTATGACGGGCAATTTCTGCAATTAGTCCGAATGGCAAAAGCATAATAAAGATATCCACGAACAGGCGGCTAAAAACAGCGTACTGCCTCGGGAAGGGATAATTCTTTATACGCTCGCAGCCACCCTGCTGGTTGTAGAGGTCCGTAATAACATTGGTCAGATTGGCATGTTCAATATTATCAATTACGCCCTGTTCTTTCAAGCTTTTTATATCTCTGCTTTGCAGGTGTAACAGGTGGGTAGCGGGATTCACCTTACTGAGTGCATATTCCCTTTCAGCGGCGCCGCAAAACTTATCCAATGTTTCCTGCATCAAAGCCGGATAGTCCTGGTCACCCTTATATTGTATACTGGAGATATAGCTCTGATAATACTTTTGTGTCCATACCTTATTACGCCTTAGTTGCAGCCTGAGGGCGTTACACCAGCCAATCTGCCTTAATACCATATGCCGTGCCATGGCCCGAACCTCTTCATTGGAATTATTACCGGCAAGATCAAGCACCATGGCAGCCCATACCCTGCTGGCATTGGTAATACTTCCCCATAACCTGCGGCCCTCCCACATCCTGTCGTATGATGAGTTGTTTTTAAAACCCACGTAAAAGGCAACTGCTGTGCCTATGACACCAATAGGCAAAAGGGGAATGATTGCTTCTTTAAAACCACATACCACGTACAGCACGTAGGCTATGACCATAGGCGTGACGTGTATCAGCAATTGGATGTAAGAGCGTGGCAGAACATACTGTAACTTCAGGGTCCGGTTAGTGTACATATTGAAAGGTTTAATATCCCAATGAAGATATTAATTTTCAATGATTCATAGCCTGCTCTTTGGCAGGTAAGTGTTGATGACTATTCCTGAGGTATCTTTAGCTTTCTCATGTGGCTATCGCACGAAAACTATACCAAGGCACTACTGCTGTTTATTATCAATGCTGAAGAAAGAAAACTCCGCTTTATCTTCTTCACTCCCCCTGTAATGCAATCCCGGTCGGGGGCTTCTATCCCATTGCGGCAGGAACTTAATATCAATATCTGAAGCCAGTTTAATCCATGTCGTTTTTCCTGTTTCGTAGAAAAAGCTGCAGGTCTTGTCTGGCGACATTTTTATTTTCAGCCGGACGTTAAGTGGCGGCACCCGTACGCCTTTAATAATTATTCTTTCATTCTTCTCAACCTTCCATACTTTAACACTATCCCCTTCAACACCAATTCCAATCGCAGCATTAGCATCGCCGTAAATGGTCAATCCTTTGAGTGCTTTGTTGCGGTTAACAACAGCGGTGATCATTTCAAAGTTATCTGAAGTGGGCCTTACCGTTAATGCAATGCCGCAGAGGTTATCCTTTGTTTGCTTTCCGGATAAAAGAAGGCGGCCATTCTGCAGTTTGTACGAAGGGGTAGCATGCCGGAAATCCCATTGCCAATAGCGGTCAAAACTATTTTCTTCTGTTTTGACTGCAGTATTATTTGGAAGTAATTTAAGTAAAGGCCAGCCTGTGTACTCCTGGTAGATCATTTGCGAAATAAGTGCTTCGCGACCTGTAAATACATTGCTCTTTTTATTGTAAGCATGGTGCAGGTAATACATGGTGCCGTCTTCCGAAGAAACGAAAGTTCCGTGGCCCATGCATTTCCATGCATCATTCTCACTGAGAATTGGATTGCCATTAAAGTTTTGATAAGGGCCTTTGAAGTTCGCAGAACGGGCTACGCTAACGTTATAGCTGCATCCCTGCCCGCAGCAATTACCACCTGAGTAGAACAGGTAATAGTAATTATTCATTTTCAATATGCTTTGCCCTTCCATACCAGCACGGCTGGTATCCTTCAGCAAAGTAAAAAACTCCCCTTCTGTTTTAAGTCCGTCTGCCGATAACCTGGCGCCTAACAACTCAATTGGCCTGTCGTCCAGACCATAGGCTTTAAAGGTGATGTAAAGCTGCCCGCCATCGTTAAATACGAAGGCATCGATCGCTTCCTTTCCGTGTTCAATGATTATACCGTGGTCTGTAAATCCGCGGTCCGGGTATTTTGAAGTTGCTACCCCTATGTAAGAGCGGTTATCAGACTTTCGCCTGGCCGTATAATAAATGTAATAAGTGTCTCCTATCTTATAATACTCAGGCGCCCAGAAAGAGCCGGTTGTCCATTCCGGGGCTTTATCGAAAACATAACCCGTTTGATGCCAGTCTCTGAGGTTGGATGATTTGTAAATGGGGAAATAAGGCGCCCATTCTGAAGAGGTGCCTGTTGCGTAATAAACACTATCCACCCTTATGATAGAAGGGTCGGCCAGATCACCGGCGATAATTTGTGCGTCAAGCAGGGTGCATTTTAACAGGCAGATAATAGAGAACAGGATCTTAGTCCGGTGCATGTGGTTCCTATTTACAGGTTTAAATACTATATCCCAATTCCCCCACACGGTGTTTGAACCACAGGAATGTACCAATTGCTAATACAAGAGACAGTCCAACCATCACCCAATATATTACACGCTGCCCCTGGGACATCTGGGCGGGCTTTAAAACGGCCGGCCGCATGATCAGCAGATAAAGACCAAACACTACAAAAAATGGTCCTATGCCCACTCCTTTATATGAATAGCTTATGTTATCCTGCTTCTGGGCCATGGCCTCCAGGGGACGCCAGATAAAGTAATAGATGAAACCAATGCCGCCTGCAAGGCTTAAAAGCCCGTAAAGAATGGATCTGTTCGGGCTGGGTTGCGGAGTGTTCATAGTTTAACTAATTGATTTATAATGCCAGCAATATACGCAGCTAAGTATGTAAAAACAACATTTCTGCATCTCATTATAAATGGCCTTATGCATTTCCTTTTTTTCCTCTTATCCACCTTTGGCAACTACACCCCTCCTGTGACCATCCATGTGCTGGTAGCGCTTTGCGACAACAAATACCAGGGCATTGTTCCCGTACCTGCTAAAATTGGCAACGGGCAGGACCCCGCCAATAATCTATACTGGGGATGTGGTTATGGCGTTAAAACCTTCCTGAAAAAGCAGCCTGAATGGCAGCTCACAAAGCTGATCAAACAGCCTGCACCCTATATTCATGAACGCCTTGTTTTCAAACACCGTACGCTTCAGAACGTTTACCTGGTTGCCGATGCTTATGATGGCGCCCGTATGAAAGAGACGATCACTTCCTTTTTACAGTATGCCTCAGGGCGTAATGCTTTTGATATCCAATTAGATAAAGATACCCTGCCTGCAGGCGGAAATGCCCGTTTGATCTGTTTTGTAGGGCACAATGGCCTTATGGATGCAGCCTTGCCCTCTTATCCTGAAAAGTCGGATAACCGTGCCCGTGATGTAGCCATCTTTGCCTGTGCCAGTAAGCAATACTTCTCGGCACCTATTCGCAGAACAGGTGCCAATCCCTTGATCTGGACCACACACCTGATGTCTCCGGAGGCATATACCCTGGATGCGATGATAGACAGCTGGCTGCAAAAGGAAAAGCCTGCTATTACCCATGAAAAGGTAGCCCAGGCTTATCATCAATACCAGCGTTGTGGGTTGAAGGGGGCAAGGAGGCTTTTTGCTACGGGGTATAATTGATCAGGAGTTTTTCTTTGTTATGTTATTATAGCGTTGAAAAGCCTGAGCGTAGGTATATTTAAACGAAGTTTGAGGCGCCGTGAGGGGCTAAAGTGATAAAGGTTTTTTGTTTATGCAAAGCAGAGCAATCCCGTACCAATCCCGTATCAATCCCGTATCAATCCCGTATCCATCCCGTATTAACCCGGGGTACCTGACAAAAAAACATGCTCAAATCTCCTCAAATGACACCAATTCCATCATAAACCCTCTATTCCCGCAAAACACATCAATTCCTGCAAAATCCACTTAAAAACCTCAAAAACCACCCGCTGATTTTTCCTGCTTGTATTCCCAATTTACTTTTGTTCTATCGGCACCGAATACATGTAAACCGGGAAGTCATTCTTTGTAACAAAGCGAAAGGAATTAGTTTTCGCAATAGCTCTTTGAAACGAAAACAATTTTAAATCCCCCCTACTTAATCAACGTCACCGTCCCCCTAAACAGAAAACTAGTCCCATCCTCACAAATCGTCTCAATAGCATACACATAATTCCCCATAGGCGCTATCGAACCCTTCCAGTTCCCATCCCACCCTGCACTCGCAATGTTCATCTGGAAATGCGTTTTCTCAAACACCAAACTCCCCCATCTATCATAAATGCGCAATGACGCTACTTCTTTAATCCCACGCCCTTTAGGATAGAACCATTCATTCGTCCCATCCCTGTTAGGTGTAAAGGCAGTCGGCAGGAACACCGCTCCCCTGTCACAGGTCACCATCACCACTACTTCATCCGTAGCCTTACAACCATAGCGGTTCTCCACCTCTACTTTGTACTTAGTGGACAAGTTTGGTGAGGCCAAAGGTTTAGGACAAGTAGCACAGTCCAACTGATCCGGTGGTGACCATTTCCATTTTACAATATCCGGACTCCCCTGTCCCTGCAAGGTCACAGGCATTCCCGTCATTCTTATACGATCCGGCCCCGCACTAACGAAAGGTGCCGGGTAAACACTTGCTATCAGCGATGTATCATGCGTAAAGCAACCATCAGCATCATAACCTGTTACAGTATAGGTATAGAAACCCTGCGTTTTAATAGTAGCCCGCGGATTAGGAATGTTAGCAGCATCCAGCCCCTCTCCCTTCCATACATAATGATCTGCGCCTTTTACCCACAGTGGTAATACATACCCTAAGCACATGGTAGTATCCGGCGTGGCTTGTATCCTGAATGGCTCTGCCACGCGGATACTTACGTTATCTGTATTACTGCAGCCATTAGCATCAGTAACGGCCACCTGGTAAGTAGTACTTACCCTGGGAGCCGCAACAGGATCCGGCGCTTGTGGATTGCTTAAATCCAGCGCCGGTGACCATAGATAAGTAACCCCGCCACCTGCGCTCAATGTTGTGCTTTTGCCCTGGCATATAACAGCAGAGGCCGCAGCAGCATTGATCACCGGTTTAGGTTGTATGGTTATACTATGAAGCGCCGTATCCTTGCAACCATCCTGGCTGGCAACGATAAGCTGTACTTCAGAAAGTCCCGGTTTGCTATATGCCAGCTGAGGAGGCTCCTGCACATTGCCTGTACTGCCATTAC
Source organism: Chitinophaga niabensis (assembly GCF_039545795.1). Taxonomy (NCBI): domain Bacteria; kingdom Pseudomonadati; phylum Bacteroidota; class Chitinophagia; order Chitinophagales; family Chitinophagaceae; genus Chitinophaga; species Chitinophaga niabensis. Next base: position 3,045,217 of record NZ_CP154260.1, read on the forward strand.
CAAAATCCCATTTCCAGGTAACATCATTCACTTTGCTCACCGCTCCGCTGAAGCTTACCGGCACATCCTGGCAAGCCTGCAATGGTGCGGTAATAATTGCTACGGGTTTGGGATAGGCGGATATCGTTTTACTCACGGTTTGCGTGCAGCCATAGGCGGTAGTAGTGGTCAGCGTAAAATTGAATGCCTGTATTTTATCCAGGAAAAAACGAGGTGTGGCAGTGGCATCATCTTCTACCTGCAGCCCTGCATCAAATGTCCATTTGTATTCCGCCTCTTCTTTCAGTTCATCAATGGAGTAACTATTGAATGTAGGCGCAAAAGTGATCCAGCCTTCGTCACATATAAATTCCGGCGTTGCGGCCAGCTTCACATCCAGCTTGTCTATAACAATAGGATCCTGCAGGAAGGCCGTACCCTTACAGCCCGCCTGATCTGAGAGGATGAGGCGCGGTTTGTAAATGCCGGGTTCTTTGAAAGTATGTTTAATGATGCTCTCGGTTGTGGTGATAACATTACCATCCGTAAAATCCCAGGCAAAATCAATAGCATTCAGGGCACTTACCTGGAACTCGATTTCTTTAGAGAGGCAACCGCCTTTGGAAGAGGTTGTGATAGTAGCATAAGGTCCTTTAACTTCTACTGCTTCCTCATATTCATCTTCAGTGCCTGCATCACCTACTACTTTCAGTTTCACTTTGTATTTCCCTGCATAGGTATAAGTATGAGAAGGATTGCTGATGGTAGCAAAACTCCCGTCACCGAAATCCCAATAGGAACTGCTGGCGTTAACGGATGTATTAGTAAAACGGGCTATCACCGGCGGGCAGCCGCTATTATTTACAAACGAAGTGCTGACCGTAAAACTTGCGCTTACACTGGATACCTTGATCTGTTTCTTAGCACTGTCTGAACAACCGTTGTTGTCCTTTACCAGCAGCTTCACGGTGTAAACGCCTTTATCAGGATAGGATTTGGAAGGACTGTTCTGTGCTGAGAAAGTATTATCTCCGAAGTCCCACTGGTAAGTAGGGTAACCACCTGTTTCACTGGTATAGTTATAGAACCATACCGTACCGCCCGGCCGTATCAGTGTAGAGCTGGGTGAAAAATCCGCATTAGGGCCGTTCACCTGGAGATAGTTGCCGACAGCAGAACTGGTACAACCATCCTGATCAGTGACGGTGAGCCTGGGATAGAAAGCGCCTGCTTTATTGTAGGTGTATTTGAAAGGAGGTGCCGTATATACTTTTGTAGGAGTGCCATCGCCAAAATCAAATGCCCAGGTTTTTATGGGCTTTCCTTTGGAAACATCTGTCTGATCCGTAAAGGTCAGTTCCGTACCGCGGCATTCCAGCACCGGCGGTGAGAGAAATTTAGCCAGGGGGCCGTGCACATCCACAACAACCCCGTTACTGGTATCCGTGCATCCCTGGAAGTTATACGCTACCATGCGGATGGTATCCTTGCCGGGTTTCAGGTTGGTAAAAGTAACCGCATCATAACCGTAGTTATACCAGTAAGCGGGCGTACCATCTGAAGAGCGCCAGGAATAACTATACGAGGAGGGATATATAGATGCGTTAATGGATAATAAGGTGGCCTTAAGTGTTTCGTTACCACAGAGCGATATTTTGTCTGTGGTAATGGTAATGGGCGATGGCGCATACACATTGATGTTCAGTGAATCAGAACTGGTACATGTTCCGTCTGTAACAGTCAGCTTTACCTTGTAGGCGCCTGTTTTGTCGTATTTATGTGTAGGATTTGTTTTTGTCGTGTAAGTATCTTCCTTTCCATCTCCCCAACTCCATTTCCAACTGGTAATGGTACCGATGGATTGGTCCTCAAAGCCGATCTCTGTGCGGTTATCACATTTAATGGGCTGCATGGCGAAACGCGGAAAAGGGTTCACGGCTTTGATATAGGCCGTTTTGATAATCGTTTCGCTGGCGCAACTGTAATTTGAAACGGTGAGGCTTACCGTATAAGTGCCGGGCTGCCTGTAGCTATGCATAGGATTCTGACCAAAGTCACCATAACCGTCACCGAAATTCCAGGTCCAGGTGTAGCCCACATCTGTAGTACCATTGAAATGCACCCAGTTATTACCACAGATCTGGGGAGCTTCCGGAGATGAAAAATCAGGCTTTGGTTTTTTATATACCCGGATATGATTAAAGGTATTCAGGCTCACTGTTCCTTTACAGCCATTGGCGGTTGTATAGCTTAGCTTTACCTGGTATGTGCCCTCCTTGTTATAGGTATGCGAAGGTTTGGCCGCAGTGGATACAGGGCTACCATCGCCAAAATCCCATTCATAAGCTACAATGGCATCTCCGGGATCCACATAGGTGCTAAAAGAAGGGGTTAAACCTTCACAGCCCTCAGAAGTACTTGCGTATGCCAGGATTGTTGGTTTCCTCACATCTATATAACGTTCTGATACGCTGGAGCAGCCGGATGCATTGCTGGCTGTAAGTTTTATGTTGAAATATCCCAGGCTGTTGTAGGTAACAGAAGGATTTTGCTGGGTGGACGATTGCCCGTTGCCGAAGGTCCAGCTCCAGCTGGTAGCGCCCTGCGATTTGTCTGTAAATTTAACAGTAGCAGGTACATCGCAGATAGCAGTCTGATCGCTCACAAAATCGGCCCTTGGCGCAGGCTTCACTTCAAGTTCTTTGATCACTGATTCACGGCAGCTGCCATAGTCCGCCGTCATGGTCACTTTTACGATACCGGTACCTGCAGGATAATAAGAAGCAGAAGTGCCATAGTAAAAACTGATGTAACCTTTGTCAACGCCCCAGGTAATATTATTTGCCTGCGGACTGGTGGCAGCGGTGAAGGTCGTGCCGGTAACATTCTCGCAAATATTGGCCGGCATCTGAAAATCCGTCTTAAAGTTGGCTACATTGATGTCTTCGGAGGTTTTGGTGGCGGTACAACCTTTATCGCTGGTAACAGTGAGTTTTACTTTGTAAACACCCTTGGCAGTATAAGTATGTGGGGCAGGACTGGCTTCCGAAGCAGTACCGCCATCGCCAAAATCCCATTGATAAGTAAGCGTACCGGGACCAGTAGTACTATTGGTGATGGTCAATGCTCCAGGAGCAGAACAAAGGAATTTATCAGACACGGTAAAATTAGGAACCAGGGACGCAGCTGCATCCACTATATTACTGATCTGCTTGGATGCCGTACAACCATTGCTATTCGTAACGGTGAGGGTAACTGTGGGCGACAAGACGTTGTTGTAAGTATGCACAGGCGCACTGCCGGAACCGGTTGTACCATCCCCGAAATCCCAGCTATAGGTAGAGATAGTACCGTTCACCGGATTGGACTTATCCGTAAAAGTAACATTGAAGGGAATACAGCCTTTGGCTGGGCTGGCAGTAAAATCCGGTTGGGGTTTTTCCCATACGGTCACAGACTTTTCTATGCTGCTGGTAGCACCGGCAGCGTTCTTCACAGTGAGTTTCACTTTGTAAGTGCCGGCAGCTGTGTAAGAAGCACTTGGGCTTTGTTGTGTAGAAGTGGAACCATTTCCCAGGTCCCATTGCCAGGAAACAGGGGTACCAGTTGAGTTATCAACGAATTTGGTGATCAGGCTTTCGCAATCGCTGGTTTTAGTGGGCGTAAATTCCGCTTTCAATTGCTGCGCATGCGCAGCAATGCTAAACAGGAAAAATACAATACAGGTACAGGCTGCTTTGGTAATTAGGGACATGAAAAACAAATTCGGCCTGAAAAGTACGCATTAATTTCAATCCCGGCAATGCAAAACCCGGCCTGGATAAGAGATCTGCCTGAACTCATTCAAAACCAGGCCGGTTCTGATAATTAATTTTTATGTTTCGTTTATTTCGCACCTGCCATGAGGGCATCGATTGTTTGTTTATCAAGTACCGTATTATTTCGCCTGTCCAAAGCCCCGCCTGTATCCCAGAAAAATGGTTTAATTCCATTCGCTATTGCCTGTTTGGTTACATACGTCAGCCAATGATCCACCGCATTATTGTGAGTGTTCAGGTCTTTCGGAACATTGGTACCACCGTTGCGCCTGTAAGCGCCATATTCACCCATTATCACAGGTATTTGCTTATCAGTGAATTTCGTTTTCATTCTGCCGAAGGAAGTGTTGACATCACTCTCCTCTCCCCAGCTGGCATTACGATCAGGTTCAATTGTTGAATGATATCCGGCACCCCAGTAATAGAACATTTTACCCCAACTGGCATCACCATCCATTAAGCAGAACTGGTAAGGCGTATAATAATGCACCTCAACCATCATGCGATCCTTCGCAACATCCCCGGGAAGGCTATTCATCAGGTTATTGGTTTTATCGATGTCCGTGGACGGCCCCTGCACTACAAGTACCCTGTAACTGTTGCGCCCACCGGTGGCCCTTACTGTATTGACGAAGGTCTGATGATAACTGCTGAGTATTTCCATCTGTTCTGCATTGTCTGCCGGAGGTTCGTTAGCGCTTGCAAACAGCAGGTGTTCATCAAAATCGCGCATAGCGGTGGCAATCTGTTCCCAGAATGCTTTTTGTTTGGCATTCACTGAGTCCTGTTTTGCCTTGTTGATATTGTGATCCAGCCAGCCCCCGTCCCAGTGGATATTAAGCAGAACATACATATCGTTTTTAACGCAGTACTGCACTACCTCTTTCACCCTGTTGAGCCATGCGTCATGGATCTTAGCGGTTGCTTTGTCCGAATGCTGGTCCCAGGAACAAGGCAGGCGAATAGCATTAAATCCCTGTTGTTTTACAAACCGGATATAACTTTCGCTGATCAAGGGATTCCCCCAGGCAGTTTCGCCTCCGATAGCTTCCAGTGTATTTCCAACGTTCCAGCCCAGGCTGAATCTGGAAGCGAGTTGCACGGCCGTACTCCCCATACCGGTTGCATCAGGTGGTACAGGAGAAGTGTTATAGTCCGGGTATAAACCACGGGCCTTTAGGGGTATGGACACGTTCTTTTTGCCGCAGTATGCACACATAACGGCTGCAATGGCAATGCCGGTAAGCACATGCCAGCTTCTGGTCTTCATATTCATGCTATTTGGTTAAAAATCTGTTCTACCTGATCTTCACTACCCTGATATTATCAATTGCCGCTTTTAAACCAGAAGCTGAAGGTGAAGATGAAAAGTTTTTGGTTTGAATATTTACGGAACCCATGCCTGAACTACCCAGCAAAGCGGATAAGTTTGCAGCTGCTGTACCTTTGCCCTCATTGGTCCTGAACATATTCAAAGGAATGGTTACTGTACGCCAGCCTTTTGTGGTATAGGGAGAAATAGTACCATTTGTGCCTTGCCACGGTTCATAGCGGGCCAGGTAGTCAAACGCGTAACCTTTTATTACATAGATAGAAGTACCGGTCCATGTGTCGGCAACGCTGATCTCAAACTTAAGGCCATATGCATCCATGGGAAGACTTAAACTGTCTGCAGGTACCCACTGTACATCGTTTGTATTGATACTTCTTTGCCAGTCCCACCAGTTACCATCTCCTGCCGGCAGGATGCCATTGCTTAACACGGCATAGGTGCCCTTGTTGCCGGGAAAATTAACGCTGCTGTTGTCTGTACCGGTGCCCCAGTTTAAGGTATTGATATCATCAAAATTGCAGAGCATACCGCTGGTAACATCGTTTACATTAAAGGCGGTGGAAACGGTCCCTGATTTTGTAGTAACAACTACAGGCCCGCTCCGGGTAAGCGCCGGCAATACAAATCTGATGGCTGTACCATCACCCGCTGTGGAATATTTGGTGACCGGCGTTCCGGCAAAAGTGATCTCCTCAATAAAAAATAAATTCAGCCCATAGATGTAAACAGAATCCCCCTGGTTGGCATTTTCATTTGAAATGGAAGTGATGGTGGGCGGCGGGGCAGCAATATTGAATGTAAAAGTGGTAACTCCCTGCCGGGTAACATAGCGGATAGTATTCAGCTCTTCTGCAGGTACAGATGGAAATGGTATCACATCAGGTATCTGTACTGTTGCGCTGGTGTCTGAGAACATTACGCTGTTGATGGTAGCAGGTATGCCATTGAAAGAGATCTGTACAGCATCTTTTAAGTTATGCCCGATCAGCACCACCCATTGGCCGGTAGTGATGGAATTCACAAGCGTATCAGCAGGTGAAGCTGCATAATTTCTAACGCTTGTTATAACAGGTGCCCTTTCTGTTGCATCTTTCTTACAGGCGGATTGCGTGAATGCAAAGGCAGCAAGGAAAATAAACAGTGAATTGTTATAGATCCGGTTGAATATGATATTATTCACAGTATGATCTTTTTAATTTTTAATAATATGGTATCGGAGGCTCAGACAATTTCGGGTTGGCAGTAACCTCAGAAGAAGGTATTGGGAAAGAGAAACTTTGAATAGTTGCCGGAGTAACAATACCAAATGGATCAGCAGGCGTTAAAACACCATTAGCGAAGGAGAATGTTACACGTTTTTCCCCGTTTAACTTGCTGATGGCTTTGGTAGGATTATAATAAGACAACCTTACAAGATCTATCCAGTATTGTCCTTCTCCTGCCAGTTCAATCCTTCTTTCGTTAAGTACCGTATCAATATCTATCTTATCGGTTGGAAGCAGCCCGGCCCTTGCACGAACTTTATTAAAATAGAGCAGCGCCTCGGCATCACTGCTGGCAGCACCGTTTCCAAGTATAGCTTCAGCGTAAATGAGATAAACATCAGCCAATCTTAATAAAGCATTATGCTCTGTAGAAGAAGTCAGGGTCATCGTGGGTGCATTATTATCCTTATTCGTACCGATAATATGTTTCTTCAATCCACAATCACCGGTAAATCTATAACCACCGCCGGCTGCATTCAGCTCCGGATAATAATCACCATTCAGCATAAAAGTGGCCTTCCGCCTGATGGTATCTTTGGGAGAGTAAAGCAGGTACATATCTACGGTTGGGCGAATGCCAAACCAGCCCGCCTGGCCATTGGCTGATATTTCCGTACCACCGGGCGAATAGATCTGCAACATATTTCCTTCAAGCCAGGCACTGCCCGGCGCCCATTGTAAGGCAAACAACGACTCCGGGTTATCGTTAAACTGGGTCTTAAAAAGATCAGGATAATTGGACACGAGTGCTAATCCGCTATTCTTACATACATTTCCGGCGTATTTTTTTGCACTATCCAGGAAGGACTGATTCCTTCCTCCCCCACTCTGATTTAAACCGGCTGCCGTCAGGTAAACCTTGCTCAACATGCCTTGCGCAGACCATGTGGTAAGCCTTCCGGGGGCATCAGTAACCGGAAGGTTTTGGGTAGCATACGTCAGGTCATTGACAACAAACTTAAATACATCTTCTGTTTTTATCCGGTTTATCAAAGGTGATATGATCAGCTTACTGTTATCTTCAATAACGGGCACAGCGCCCCACAACACCGCTAAATTATAGTATGCAAACCCGCGGATAAACCGGGCTTCAGCAATAGCTGCCTTTTTGTCCTTATCAGGAATTGTATTGGATGCTTTTGTTGTAATGGCATTAATGGTAACATTACAGTACGCTATGATATTATACATAGCTTTCCAGTTGGAGATCATGATCCCGTTTAGACCTGTAATTGTAAATGTATTAAGCTGTACCGCATCTCCCCAGTAACCAACAGCCATATTGCCGCTAAGCACTTCACCAACAGGTAAATAACAATTATAATTCCAGTCTCCCCAGGGCGAACCAGCATACAATGCAGCGGTTGCGAGCCTGAGATCGTTGGGTGTCTGATAGAAGTTATCGGCGCTTATTTGCGACAATGGCGGACGATCCAGAAAACTTTTTGAGCACCCTGCCATAACTATTATAATGAGCAGGAAGGCAAGCATCTTATTCAATATTGACGCCATAATTATTGATATTAATAGATGAATATTTTATTTGGACAGCTTGATATTTGCACCAATGGTAAATACCCGGGGCTGCGGATAAAAACCACCGTCAATACCAGCACTTAAGGGATCCCACGACCCGATCTCCGGATCCATTCCTGAATACTTTGTAAGCACGAAAGCATTTGAAACATTAAAGTAAATTCTCAGGTACTGAACGTGGGCCCTGGCAAGCAACTTTTCAGGAAAAGCATACCCCAGGGAAATGTTCTTGCATCGCAGAAAACTTCCATCTTCTACAAACTTGTCCGAGTTCCTGTTATTATCGTTTGTATTATCGTTTCTGATACCGGCAATCCTTGTATCAGGGTTGGTTACGTATACATTATTGATATCAGTCGCAGATCCGTTCGGGTCTCTCAATGCCAGTTTTGCATAATTCTTCAGTGACCTGAAATACCCAAAGCTTGTACCCGGGTATTCTCCGTTTATACGAAGCTGATTGTATACCTTATTACCAATGTTTGCCACAAAAAACACATTCAGATCAAAATTCTTATAAGAGAAGGTGTTGTTTAATCCAACCTGGTACCTGGGTATGGGGGAACCAAGGAACGTTTGATCGTGCTCATCAATATCCCCGTCACCATCAAAGTCTTTGAACTTCAGATCGCCATACCAGATACTGCCCCCGGCGGCACCTACGGGGAGGCGCACACCATTTTTAGTGGGTAATGCATGGGTTTTAAAATCTTCGCTCGTTGCAAATACACCTCCGTCCACAACGTATCCGTAAAACTCACCAATTGACCTGCCCACTACGGTTTTGTTGTATTGCCTGTTCAGCGAAGCACCATCCGTATTAAGCTTCAGCACTTCATTGATGTTACGGGAAACGGTCAGATCAGTTTTCCACGTTAAATTTTTGCTTTTAATATTGGTGGAACTGATCCTGAAGTCAAAGCCTTTGTTATTAACCGTTCCTACGTTTACATATGGCGCATCAAGCGAGCCGGGAGACCATCCGATAGAAGTACCGGAATATAAAGGCAGAGGGATCTGCATAACAAGACCATCAGTTCTGCGATTATAAAAATCCACGGAGAAGTTCAATCTCCAGTTAAAAAGGGTACCATCCAGCCCTATATTGGTATACTTTGTTTTTTCCCACTCCACATATGGATTCCCGACATTTAAGGTAAGTTGTGCTATGCCCGTGAGACCGGTAGCAACAGTAGCCAGTGTGGAGGTGTATGCATAATCCCGGATATTCTGGTTATTCGTTAACCCGTAACCCAGGCGCAGCTTCAATTCATTGATATCTTCTACTTTCTGCAGAAATCCTTCATTCTTCAATTTCCAGGCAAATGCTCCTGAGTAGGTAGTTACCCATCGGTTTTCAGGAGCGAACTTCGAAGACCCATCCGCCCTCACATTGACAGTTAACAAATACTTGTCGTTAAGCCCAAAATTCATACGGCCAAAGTATGATTCCTGGGCACTTTGCCCTTTGGTACCGGCATTCGTTGCCGTGGTGGGATCACCGCTGCTGATCACCTGAACATTGTTGGAAGGGAAGTTAGACCTGCCTGCACTGGAAAGCTCACTTGTGCTTAATTGCGCTTCATGCCCCAATAGTACATTTACATTGTACTTCCCTTTAAACAGATGTGAGTAGGTCAGGAAGTTTCTTATAGTTGTAAACAGGTTTTGTGAAGAACTATAAGACGCGCTGTTATTATTGTTCTTTACCAGCCCAAATGTATAAGATGGATTGAAGCGATCTTCCGTTGCTGTTGAAAAGGTGGCAGTTGCTTCATTTCTCAGGCTCAGGTCTTTAGTAAAAGAGATTTCTGCATAGCCATTGCCAAAAAGCTGGTACCTGGTTGCCTGGTCTTTATTAATAAGGGCTATAGCATATGGGTTCACCGTACTATTGACCCAGCCATTCGGGTTATAAGCTCCTCCCCAGCTTCCATCCTCATTTTTCACCGCTATATCCGGGGTTTGACTTAACGCCGTATTGATTACATTCGAACTGGAAGAATTTACGTTTTCTTTGATATTAACAAGTTGCAGGCTGGTGCCGATCTTTAACCAGCTGGTAGTTTTATTGTCGAGGTTCAGTCTTAATGATATCCTCCGGAAATCTGATCCAAGGGCAATACCTTCCTGTTTAAAATAGGAGCCGGACAGCAGGTACTGTGTTCTTGCATCGCCCCCATTTATGGTTAAAGTATGGTTATACATCGGTGCATTTCTAAAAAGCTCTTTTTGCCAGTTAGTGCCTTCACCCAGGTATTTGGGATTTACAAATTCCGGCCGGGTATCAAATCCCCAGCCTAAACCTCCGTTCCTTTCATTTATAAAGGTTGCATATTCCCTTAAATTCATCACAGGCAGCCTTTTTGCTATTTGCTGATACCCTGCATACATGTCATAGGTAACACTTGGCGGAGCAACCTGCCCCCTCCTGGTGGTTATTACAATTACGCCATTTGTTGCCTGCGAGCCATAAATTGCCGTTGCAGATGCATCTTTCAAAACATCCACAGATTCAATTTCAGAAGGATTGATACCTGCCAGAGGATTAACGCCGGTACCTAATGCGGCTGTATTGCCAATAATAACCCCATCTATTACATACATGGGCGAACTTCCACCAAAAGAAGACAGGCCCCGGATCTGTACGGACACTGCTCCGCCCGGCTGACCTGATATTTGTTGCGCCACCAGCCCGGGAACTTTCCCCTGCAAGGCCTGATCGAGTGTGACCGGTTGTGTTTTACGGATCTCATCTCCGCTTACAGAAGATATAGCACCGGTAACGTCTTTCCGTTTTGTTTTACCGTAACCGATAACTACCACATCTTCCAGCTGTGAAATATTTTCGGTCAGCTTCACCTCAATGGAACTGTTTTGACCAACCGGCACTTCTTTTTTCTGAAAACCAATCATTGTAATTATCAGGGTGTTCCCCGCTGAAGCGTCAATAGTGAACCGTCCCGCTTCATCCGTAACAGCAAAACGATTGGTGTTCTTTACGGCAACCGATGCTCCGGGAACCGGGCTGGAGTTAGCTTGATTAGTGATGGTACCTTTTATCTTGATTGTTTGTGCAGAAACGTGGATGCTGAGAAGGAATGTAAAAAGGATACTCCATGGTAACAATATTCGCAAGCGAATCATTTTGGTTGAATACATATAAATATCTTTAACTTGATTTTGACAGTTTGTTCCAGGGGATGATATGCTACGCAAGGCCGGACCTACTTAAAGAATTACAGGACCTTTATTGAGCACCATTTTTTTGCCGGGAACCGGAGAATGTGAACGGGTAAACAGGTAAGCTGCGTCGGCAAAACCATTAAAAACTGAGATATTGGCAGATAGCACTACCATTAAGACATTCAATAACGCAGAAGTCAACAGACTAAGCAGTAGCAATTGGAATATCATATACGTGGATTAGATACCTGTAAAGCTATTGCCAGCGTATCACAAACGGGGTAGCGAAATGTTTCAACCTGGGGTATTAAATGTTACAAATAGCTGATTTTCATAGTTATTTACTTAGCAAAAGGGGCTAGCTATCCTTGTTTCTGTTATTTGCCATGTATTGTGAAGGCAGGATGTTAAACTCTTCTTTGAAAGATTTAGTGAAAACCTTGGGATCATTAAATCCAACCCGGTATGCGATCTCTGAAACAGACAATCCACTTTTATCCAATAGCTGAGCAGCCCTCTTTAAGCGGATAGAACGGATAAAATCCAGGGGGGACCTGCCGGTGAGGGAAACTATCTTTCTATATAATGTAACCCGGCTCATGTGCATCTCACGACTGAGGTCCTCCACCGAAAAGTCCGGGTTATCTATTTGCTTTTCAACAACTTCCAGGGCCTGTTTCAGGAATTTTTCGTCCACCGGCGTTATGGTAACCTCCCCGGGATTGACCTCTAACTGCGCCTGGAACCTTTTCTGCAATATTTTTTGCTGTGCCAGCAAATTCCTGATCCGCGAAGCCAGGATCTCAAAAGTGAAGGGTTTGGTAATGTAGTCGTTCACCCCTGCCCTTAAACCCTCCAGCTGCTTTTCCTCACTTCCCATGGCTGTAAGCAAAATAACGGGGATATGAGCCGTTAAAGTTTCTGTTTTGATCTTCCTGGCCAGTTCCACCCCGTCCATTAAAGGCATCATAATGTCGCTTACCACCAGGTCAGGATTTATCAATTTTATTTTATCCCAGCCCTCCTTTCCGTTTGTCGCTTCTTCTATATGATATTGCCCCTTCAGGTTATCCTTTAAATAAAAGCGCAGGTCTTCATTGTCTTCTACTATTACAATTGTTTTTTTTCTGCCGCTCTTTTTACTTTCTTCAGATATGATCTGTTCCGCATTTTCTGCCGATATCAGGTTGCTTACAGTCCGTACAGAAGGTTCATAAATTTTCTTTGCAGGAAGTATCACGGTAAAACAGGTACCCTGTTCAGGTTCGCTTTTTACGGTGATGATCCCGTTATGCAATCTCACAAATTCTTTTGTAATGGAGAGGCCAATACCTGTCCCCTGATTCACCATGCTTTCCGGTACTTCCGTTTGAAAAAACCGTTCGAATATCTTCTCATGCTGATCAGCCGGAATGCCAATACCAGTATCTTTCACTTCAATGGTAAGCGTTCCATCTCCTTCATTATTTGCCGGCGGATCATATACCAGGTTAATGCTAACCACCCCATCATCATGCGTATATTTAAAAGCATTTGAAAGCAGGTTGAACAGGATCTTTTCAATTTTATCCTTGTCAAAATAGATCTCCAGGCTTTCAATGCTGGAGGAAAATGAGAACTGGATCTTCTTCTTTTCCGCAATATCCATAAATGACTGGCTGATATCTGCACTGAACCGGATAATGTCGCCTATTGAAGGGTGTAACTTCACTTCCTGCACCTCTAACTTTCTGAAATCGAGTAACTGGTTTACCAGGTTCAGCAAGCGCTTTGCATTCCGTTGTACGAGTCCTAATTGCTTTTTCTGTTCTTTATCGGCGGTTTGTTTAATGATCCTGTCTAATGGCGCAATGATAAGGCTTAAAGGGGTACGGAATTCATGGCTGACATTTGTAAAGAATTTCGTTTTTAGCTGGTCCATTGCGTGTGCCCTTTCAGCTTCCCTCCTCTGTTGCTGTACTTCAAAGCGCATCCGGATCCTTTCCAAAACAATACGCCGGCCAAGTAAAAACAATCCTGCAATGATCGAGATGTATATGATATATGCAAGAGGAGTTTTCCAGAATGGGGGCTCAATATTGATCTGCAAAGTTTTAATATTACTCCAGGAGCCATCCCTGTCCAAAACTTTTACTTTAAAAACATAATGCCCGGGGTTGAGGTTGGTGTAAGTAGCTCTTCTTTGATCACCATCAGTATAAAACCAATCAGTATTAAAGCCTTCCAGCATGTATGCATACTTATCATGGGTGCTCCGGCCAAAATCGAGTGAAGCAAATTCAATGGAGAAAACATTCTCTTTGTACTTAAGATCAATATGCTCCAGTTTTGATAAAGACCTTGGAAGCAGTATCCTGTTATTGATCAGTTCCCCTGGTTCAACATCCTTATTTAATACCTGCAAACCGGTGAAAACAATTTTGGGATGATAAGCGTACCTTTTAATTTCATCCGGGTTAATGATATTAAAGCCGAAAGGGCCGCCAAAGATCAATTCGCCGGATCCTGTTTTGAGCGCCGCATTGTCGTTAAACTCACGGTTCTGCAAATTATTCGTTTCATCATAATTAATAACAGAGAAGGTAAGGCCCTTATTACTGTTTTGAGGAATGGCATTACAAAGCCCATCAGGTGTGGAAAGCCAGATGGTATGATGATCGTCTTCAAGAATATTCAGGATCAAATTACCAGGCAGGCCATCCTGAGTAGTGAATACCTGAAATTCCTTTGTTTCCCCGTTAAACAAATTCAAACCTTCCGGGGTGCCCAGCCAGATCCGGCCCTTGCTGTCTTCTAAAAGACAGGTAACTGCATTGCTGCTCAAACTGCCTTTATCGTTTGTATGCCCGTAAGAGGCCTGGATATTTTTATCCTTATCAATAACAGTTACACCTGCATTGGTCCCAACCCATAAATTGCCTTTTTTATCCTGCAGGATAGCAAAAATATAACCGGGAAGTGAAGAACCTGTGCTATTGTTGAAGTGATCAAACTTGTTGGTTTTTCTGTTAAAACGGTCTAAACCACCGCCCAAAGTACCTACCCATAAATTATGCTCCTTATCTTCAAATATTTCCCAAACCCTGTCATCTGCCAAACTGGATGAGTCAGCATCATTATGCCTGTAGTGTGAGAACTTAGACCCCTCCAAACTATTGAGTCCTCCCATGTAAGTTCCGATCCAGAGCACATCTTTATGATCGATCCACAAGCTTACCACTACATTGTTACTCAGGCTGTTTTTGTTGTTCGGATCGTGTAAGTATTGTTTGAAAGTATTGTTTTTCCTGTCAAAATAAATCAATCCTCCACCATTGGTTCCAATCCAGATATTTCCCAACCTGTCTTCAACAAAACGGTTTACATCATTATATTGAAGGCTTTTCGTATTTAGCTCCTGGTAATGATAATATGGAAACTGAACGATGTTACTGTTTAAATAATTTACACCCTGCTTATAGGTCCCCAGCCAGATAATCCCATCAACATCCTTATAAATCGTTGTGATACTATTTTGGCTGAGGCTCTTAGGAGCTTTTGGATCATTCAGCAGATAACCCGTTCGGAAATTATTCTTTTTATCGATCAGTGTTACGCCGCCATGGTCCGTCCCTACCCAGATCAGCCCCCTATTATCCTGAACTATCTGACTGACCATTTCCGAATTCAACTTTGAGGGAGAGGTATTTTTATTAAACTGCCTGATGGTATTATCCTGCGGATGAAAAAGAAAAACGCCGCATGTATAACACCAGAGCCAGATATCGCCATCGTTGTCTATAAAAAGATTATCAGGATTATCCCCTTTAAGCTGCTCCTGCAAAGCAGTGCTGGAAAATATTACTTTGTCCAACGCGATGTCATATTCCTGCAGAAAACCATTTTCATATACCAGCCATAACTTCCCGTCTTTTGCTTCCCTGACGGAAGTGATCTTTACAGAAGGATCTATGGATTCCTGTCTCCTGAACGGTTTTGCACTTTTGTCTGCAGCTGAATACAGGAATAGCCCCTTATCGTTGTACAGGAACCAGTATCTGCCATTATTTCCTTTTATGATATGCTCAATCATGCCGGAAGGTAAACCCAGGAGATGCAAATATTTATAATAGTCTGCATCGAATTTTTCCGTATCCGGGTTGTAAATACAAGGTCCTCCCCTTGTAGATACCCACATCTTTCTATCAGGAAGTTCATACAGCGCCAGCACATTATTATCCATTAGCGAAGAGCTGTCGTTATGGTTTTTACGAAATATCCTATACGAATACCGGTCATAACGATTGAGGCCGGACATGGTAGCGAACCACAAAAAACCATCAGGGTCTTTTAACACTGCATTCACCTGGTTGTGGGAAAGACCGGTATGTATATCGAGCCTGGAGAAATTATAATATTCACTTTGGGCAAAGGTAGCGAGCGACTGCAGTAGTAAAATGATCCAAATACAAAAACGCATCACAGTGTGTTTAGCTTAGAAAAGATTTCAGCATCTCTTCCAATAAGGGTATGCTAACCCAAAATCACATTAATATACAACAAATTACCGGCAACGTATGCGTAGGAATAACGATGCGAATTTTCTTGTATGCAGCGTGAGCCCAATGCATTGAACCCTGGGTTTGCCATATAATTCGCTTCCTACGATCCACGCAGGATCTTCTCCATCTTTCTGCCCTTAGCCAGCTCATCTACCAGTTTATCCAGGTACCTGGCCTTCTGGGTCAAAGGATTCTCGATCTCTTCTACACGATAGCCACAGATCACCCCGGTTATAAGACCTGCATTAGGATTTAGGGTAGCTTGCTGGAAGAAGGCTTCAAAAGTCACCCTTTCTTTTATGAGTTCATGCAGCTTTTTATGATTGAAACCTGTCAGCCACATTATAACCTCATCTAATTCTTCTTTTGTTCTGCCTTTCTTCTCTACTTTTTCTACATACATGGGATAGACTGAGGCAAAGATCATCTTGGCGATACGTTCATTGTGTTTGCTGGTATCCATACCTTTAAAGTTTAGAGGGTCCGGGGAATGTTATTAGCATTTAAAATTACACTAAGAAAGTAATATCCTGAAGGTAAATTTGATCATTAATGCTCCGTGATACGATTCTGCTGGCGGTCTTTCAGATGCACCATAATATGTTTGGGCAAGAGAGGGCTGTTCAGTGCGAGGTCCACAGATACTTTCTGGAAATCCTTCACATGTGCCACCCGGTCAAAGATCTCGTACAATGCAATCGGCTCCTCATTAAAACTCACGCAGGTACTGATAAAGTTCAATTCATTGATAACATATCCCGGCGTTTTCATTTTATCCTCTATATCCTTTAACCGGCCTATAAAATGCCGCTGCCGGATAAATGTAGTGCTGTTCATAATAATGAAAATATAGTTCGCATAGGATGTTATTTTACCATAGTACATATGATTGTCTTTCCCCGTACGCTCTACCAGGTATTCATCTCCTGATTTATAGATCTCCAGGGCAGACCGCCAGATGCGTTCTTCTGTTTCCTGTTCAGCTCTGAAGGGCAGATTTCGGTTATAGCAATACCAATAACCTACCAGGTGTTCCAGCAGCTCAGTATTCACAGTGGCAAGCGGAATGTTGATCTTCAGCTCATGGAAGCTGAAGCTTTCCGTGGAATTGTTGATAAAATCGATATAGTTGTTATACCCCAGAGCTCCAACAATGATATTCAGTTTAGTGAAGTTCGGACTGCTGATGGAGGCAATGGCCTTGCGGCTTTTCCAGGGTTTGAGTTTCCTGATCACCAGGTGCTCGTAAAAATAATTGTCGCCCAGCACTAAAGGATCGATACTGATCTTTTTAGCTTTCTGCTGTTTTTTGAGCAACACGTTAAATTCCCCTGAAATATGCGTCCATTCTATCTTTGAAACATCCTCCCATTTCCTTTTCTTCAGAAAATGATGCGCAATATAGTTCATCAGCCGTTCCAGGTTCTGGAGTTCTTCCTTAGTCATGATAATACGATTATAATACGAATATAAGGCTTAATAATATTACTGCAAGATTTTCGTATTGTGGCATTATGTCATCTTTGTTTTATGATAGATTATTCCAAAGATCCACTCTGGCAAAGGATCAACGATTTTAGTCCGGATGACCCGGAAGCCCTTATCCCCTTCTCCGGCAAACTGGCCAGGGAGCAGAACTGGAGTGCAACCTTTACCCAAAGAGCTATCCATGAATACAAACGGTTTGTTTACCTCTGCTGCGTATCTCCCACCGGCGCCTCCCCTTCCCAGATCGTTGACGAAGTATGGCATCTTCACCTCGAATACACCCAAAACTACTGGGAGGACTTCTGTGATAAAACGCTGGGCAGAAAATTACACCACCACCCTTCCAAAGGAGGGCCACACGAAAAGAAGAAGTACGCACACTGGCTGAAAGACACGCTCAAAACCTATAAGCAGGTTTTCAGAAAAAATCCTCCGGATGATATCTGGAAGAAATACTCCGCTTTTGGTTTGCCCCGCGAACGATCAGTTCCCTTTTCAAGCTGGCACCTTGTATTCCTGTTCTTTTCAGGTATCGTTCTGCTCACAGGCTGCAACTCAGGGCCGGTTACGATAACAATAGTGGTATTGTTTGGTTTCTTTGCCCTGCTCACTATTTCAAGCTCGCTTGCGAAAGGAGGAAAGAAAGGAACTGACAATAACTCCTGCAGCGGTGGTGGATGTGGAAGCGGATGTAGCAGCGGCAGTGGTGGATGCGGAAGTGGATGCGGAGGCGGGTGCGGAGGATGTGGGGGATAATTGATAGAACATGTAAAACACTGAAGTGAAGGCTTTTCTTTCGGCTGCTATTCGAATCCCGTAGTCGGGTTAGCACTTCACTTTAAAAACACTATTAGAATGGAACAATTCGTAAACCCAATCGGTGTACCAGCGCTTAGCAGCATATTTCTTGGGATTGTAAGACTGGTATTGGTCATTTGTTTGTTAGGTGCAGACCCTGTATCACGGGGATTCGGAAATATCTGTATCATTTTATACTGCGTTGCTGTTGCCCGGCATCTTCTGTTTTACTTTACGGAACCGGTACCGGATAATATCTACAACTTCCTGCTTGACCTGATCACGCCTTGTTTATATGGATTCCTGCTGTATCATATCTTATCCATATACGAGTCAGATTTTTTAGTGCTGTTGGTCAGCCTGTTTTTGCCTGCCTTCATGTATACCTTCTTATTTGCACGGGAACCAGATCAGGGAATGAGTAAAAGAACTTTGTGGGCAGGGATCTTTGGATATATATTATTTCTTCTGCTTGTATTAAATTATTCGTTTGATCGATCCAATCCTGCATTGGAGCAATATTTCCTGGCAAAAAAATTCTCCGTAACTACCGGATCTGATGCTGCGGGGGATAAAGGAGAAAGTTTCCATTTTAACCTTATCCATATAGACAGCATTCCTTCATCTGCCAACTGGGTGGCGATAGATCAGAAAGCCTGCCAATACTATCATAATAGCTGGATGTATAAAACGATTGAACTTGAAAATGAAACATTCATGGTACTGGACAAAAAGACTTTTTCAAATCACATGCATCAGTGTTCTTTGTTGCTGCAAAAGATCAATGGCCCTGTTCAATCAAGGGTGATCACTGAATTGCAATACGCTCAGTTTGAAAAAGGAGATACTTTCCATATTGAAAAACATAAAGGTGCTTTGGGAATAACATGGTTGACTTATTACTAAAGTCTGAAACTGCCAAGCAGGAAGGTTCTGTTCAATAAATCCTTTGCAGAGATACGAAAATAACGGTATTTCGCCACTCCATCTACGTCCAGATTATAATCCTTTACCTGTACCGTGGTACCGGCTGCTTTTATCCGTCCGGCGTCCATCCACTGAACGGAGTCTTTACTGGCCTGTATCCTGAAACTATCGATATATCTTTCTCCGCCCGTACGCCAGTGCAGGCCTTTTGCTGTTTGATCAACAGATAACAATTTCACAGGCCCTCTCCGTACAGTATCCATAATATTTTTTTCTGCCACGCGCTCAAACAGAATGCGGTGCCCTGGTATATTCAGATGGATACCATCCTGATCATATTGCTTATTGATAGTATAATCAGCATTGGCAAAGGGCTCCCAGAAATTAATTACTTTATTGCCATATGTAGCCAGCAGCCAGTCCCGCATCTGTGGCAATGTATTACGCGAACGTCCGAAAGTATTGGTACGTGGCTGGGTAGTGGTTACCCACACAGGAATATTTTTATCTGTTGCGGCTTGTATGATCGTACGAAAATTAGCCTTCTGCTCTTCCAGGCTATAACCAGCAGCCGCGTCATTGGTGGGTAGATTGAGAATGATAGCATCCGGATGAAAGCTAAGTGCTTTGGTAATATTTCTTTTTTCGTCCGGCTCCGGCCGGCCTTCTTTCCTGGTGCCGGTGGGCATTACTTCGTAAGTAGAATAGCCAGTCTTCGAGATGTTCCGCACCGCTACTTCCGGTCCCAGTGAATGGGCAAAGCGGTTAACCCAGCAGCTGTCTTTTGGCTTGATGCCGTATCCTTCTGCTGTAGAAGAGCCCACTACAACGATTGTATACCGGTGATTATCCAACGTATTTTTGCAGCCAGCGGTCAGCAACAAGCACATGATCGCCGCTGACAATTGAGCGGCCGCCGTATTTCTTCGCATGAGCGAATAGATTATAAGATGGAGGAATAAAAAGTAAGATAATTTATTTTCCGGAAAAACAGTGATCATAATACGGCAAATCACCAGCCCATTTTAGGCATTCCGGACTGATCATCTCTCAAAAACTTAAACCCAATACTTAGCACATGGCTACCTTTGCTGTAAGATGATACATACGAACTAACTCCCCACTCGTATAAATAACTGAATGAAATATTCTTGAGGAAATTAAGGCCCAGACCGGCACCCAATGCATCATTCTTTCTATACGTGCCTCCTATCCAGAGCAGATCCCTGTACCAGAACTTTGCATTTAAATCATAGCGGAGGGGATTAGCAAAATCAGATTTGACGATACCAGACAGCCAGAGGCTGGTAGCCTCATCATTAAACCGGAAAACGTACCCGAGAGATCCCAGTAGCTGTCCTTTGTATTTCGACTCACTCTTAGGCGCATCAATAAATCTGGAGGGGATGATCTGCATAAACGATACACCTCCAAAAAAGTTTTTCCCGTTCAATTGTAACCCTGCATTCAGATCAGGAGAATATTTTTTTGACAGGGATGCCTGCCCGGCCGTTGCAGGATCAACAGGCTGGTCCGGGTTAACGCTTTTAGAAATATCATATTGGGTACGGTGCAGCCCGCCTGCAAATCCGGCGGACAAAACCAGGCCCTGGGATAAAGGCAAATGATAAGCATAGCCAACATTCAGATTTACGCTGGCATAAGGCCCTATCTTATCATAATAAAGATTAAAACCGATACCATGGCCTTTGCTGACAATGGAATCCGATAGTTCATCTACATCTGTCCGTAACCGCATTTCGCCATTCAGCCATGCAGTAGCAGGAGCACCATCGATACCTACCCATTGCCTGTGCAAGCCCATCCGAAACTGGCCATAATCTTCTATACCGGTGGCAGCAGGATTAAGGAATGAAGGATTCAGGTTGAACATCGATTGTTGTGGCCGTGTTTGTGCAATGCCTTCATAACTGAGGGTCATTGCGAGCAAAAACGTTATTATAAATTGTTTCATGTAATTATTTTTTGAACATCAAACTTCAAGACGATTAATGATTAATGGCTATTTAAAAACTCACCTTACCAGGTTCAACCATCCTGTAACAGGCGCTTCACCGGGAGCCTTAATAATGCGGTAGAAATAAACACCGGCAGGCAGGTCTCTACCTGCATTCCTTCCATCCCAGCGGGTAAAATTCTTTGAATTAAATACAACCTGTCCATCACGGTTCACTACTGCCACATCAGCCTGCTGATAATTGGCCAGTTCCGGAATAGTCCAGTAATCATTAATACCATCGCCATTAGGTGAAAAAGTATTAGGAATGTTAAAGGTCTGTATATTTACCTGCAGGGTAAAACGGCTGCTACAACCCTGCTGGTTGGTAACAGTTACGGAGTAATTATCGGATACTCTTACGGTGATCGCATTCGTAGTCTCGCCTTTGCCCCATAAATAGCTGGCCCCGGTCGGTGCTGTCAGCTGATATGCCCCTGCTCCTGCCGGGCTTTGCGTTATACTACCTGAAGGCGCCTGCAATACTGTTAGCTGGCCGCTTACATAACTGAAACTATAGTTTGTGGCAGATCCCCCGGAAGGAGTTAAGGGATAATTACCTGCTGCCGTGTGGGATGGTATATTAACAACCGGCGCACTGCTTAGGGCAGAAGCATTCTCTCCGTTTTTAAACCCTGTATAGCTCAGAGGCACCGATGCAAGCACATCTGCAGGACAGATCGTTTTATCACCTGCTGTGGCTGTGAGTACAGCTTTGCTGATCACCAGGTTAGCCGGGCTGTAATTAAGCACATAGTTACTATTCAATGCCAGCGTATTTTGTGCTATAACATAACTGCCTGCATTCTCACCTGCTGCTCTGCCCAATGCACCTGTAAATGCATCACCGGCAATAAGTGCAGGTGAAAAAGTATAGGTCAATACAGGATCAGCATCGCCATACACTTTGCTTTTCGCCTCAGCAGTAACGGTGATCGGTTTTCCTGTAACAGTTAAATTGTTACCTGTATAAGAAATTGCATAATTGCTGTTCAATGCCAATGTTCCCTGGTTAATGGCATACACACCGGTATTCTCTCCGGTTGCCCTGCTTAATGCACCGGTAAATGCATCGCCAGCTGCCAGAGCAGGAGACACGGTATAGGTCAATACCGGATCAGCGCTGCCATAAACTTTGCTTTTTGCCTCAGCAGTAACGGTGATCGCTTTTGCTGTAATGGTTAAACTGGCACTTGTATAAGAAATTGTGTAATTGCTGCTCAATGCCAGTGTTCCCTGGTTAATGGTATATGCTCCGGCGTACTCTCCGGCGGGCCTGCTTAATGCACCCGTAAATGCATCACCAGTTACCAGTGCAGGTGAAAAAGTATAGGTCAATGCAGGATCAGCATTACCATATACTTTGCTTTTCGTCTCAGCAGTAACGGTGATCACTTTCGCTGTAATAGCTAAGTTATTCCCTGCATAAGAAACTGCATAATTACTGTTCAATGCCAATGTCCCCTGGTTAATGGCATACACTCCGGTATTCTCTCCGATAACCCTGCTTAATGAACCTGTAAATGCATCACCAGCTACCAGCGCAGGAGAAACAGTATACGTCAATGCCGGATCAGCACTGCCATATATTTTGCTTTTTGACTCAGCTGTAACAGTTATGTTTCTGGGGTTTACTACCAGTGCATGACCAATGGGGGCAGCGGGAAGATAATTTCCGTCACCGGCCTGGGAAGCTGTAATAGTAGTAGTGCCGGCACCAACAATATGTACATGGCCGCCAACAATTGTTGCTACGCTATGATCGCTGCTGGTATAGGTAATAGCTAATGTTGAACTGCTTGAAGCACCAGGATTAAAATCAGGATCACCATAAGTTTTAGACAGTAGCGTACTACCATTAAACGTAATGGTCTGCGGAACCGGGTTGTGGATCTTAACACCTGCAGCAGGTGAGATATTGTTAAGTGTAGTGGTGGAATTGCAGCCATGTGTACTTTCAATAATGGCACCATTGAGGTTTAGGCTGCTGCCAACTGAAATACCATCCGGGTCCTGATCTGTAGCGGTTACAGTGTATTGGAATATTAGTGAAGATGAACCGCTGCCTGAAATATAAGTTGCCTGAACAGTTCCCCCGGTATTCAGTGTAACAGGAACAGAAGGAACTCCTCCTGTAGTATTTACAACCACATCCTCCGTATAATCTACTTTAAAATTCAGCGGATCATTACCATGATAGGTTGCATCTGCAGGAACTGTTACAGCAGCAACAACCGGTGTTGGATTTACCGTTATCGTAAAATTAGTTGGAGTACCAATGCAGGTACCAGCAACAGGTGTAACGGTGAAGATTACATTTACCGGTGTATGAGTTGTATTCGTCAATGCACCACTGATATTACCTGAACCGGAAGCTGTAATACCTGTTACGGATGCGGTGTTGTTCCTCGTCCAATTGAATGCGGTTACGCCGGCTGATCCTCCCGGTACGATGGGCGTGATATTACTACCCGAACAAATTGTTTGCGTAAGAGTTGTTGGCGAAGTAACCGATGCTTTATTCTTCACCTCTACTGTAACCGTGATGGGAGGGGTTGTACAACCATCCACTGTAGAAGTAATGGTAAAGGTGACTATTACCGGTGATGCAGTGGTATTAACGAGCACACCACTAATATCTCCGGTGCCGCTTGCTGCCATACCTGTTACTTCAGTGGTATTATCACGGGTCCAGTTGAAGGTAGCTGCTCCCGAAGCCGGATTCGTTAATGCAATCGTGGTGATAGACGCCCCGGAGCAAATAGATTGTGAAGAAGGGGTAGCCTGGGCCGCACCAGGATCTGTTACTGTAAATGTTGCTGTTCGCTGATGCGCACATCCATATGGATCTGTATAATCGTACCAAATTACCTGTGTACCAACAGCCGGATCAAAGAGCCCGCCGGAAACACCAGTCCCGGAATAAGTTCCGCCTGCTGGTGATCCTGTAGTCAATACAATAGGAGCTGAATTGGAACAAATAACCGATGGTGCCGTAAAACTAATGGGGTTGGCAGGACAGACAACCGTAATTGAATACGCCCTTGATCCCGAGCATCCGCTTGCATCAGATGTTGTAACGGTAAAATTAAAAGTACCTGTTGCTGTAGGTGTTCCGGATATAGTACCACTAGCGGAGAGGATAAGGCCCGGAGGTAATGCGCCGGCAGTAATGGTGTATCCCGGAGCCCCTAATGCGCCGGTCTGCGACAATGATCGATTATATGCCGAACCTGCTACACCACCAGTTAAGGTCGATGGGTTAACGGTGAGTACCGGACATACATATGGTGTATAAGTTACTTCATCAACGCCAATATAGTCACTGTTTGCTCCGCTAGGGCCGCCATTTGTAACAAAATACCGGAATGCGATGCGCCCGGAAGTAGGAGCCGGCAATCCGGATATGGTGATGGTATATAACGTCCAGGTCTGCGGATATACGTTTGTCACCAGTGTAGGGTTAATAGACAGCAGGGTGGTAGTAAAATCACCAAATCCGAAAGCGGTGGTCCCTACGTTGGTACTGGCCCCGTTAGTACTTAACCGCACTTCCAGCCGGTCAGGAAAATCAGTCATGGTAGGTCCAATAAGGGACTTACGTGTATAGAATGTAAAAACATCTCCGTTACGCAATGTTCGGTTTGGTGTTACCAGCCAGTTGCTGATCGTTCCTGTGCCTCCTGTTGTGCTGGCGAAGCTGGCAGCTATGTATGCATTATCAACGCCGGCATAAGCATCGAAAGGTCCAGCGTCAGGGAATGCAGAAGTTGGAGTTCCCTGAAACCATCTGTTTGGGCCTAATGGGCTACTGTTGTTTTGTAAAAACCAACCTGATCCGGGAAGGGTAGTGATATCATTAAAACTTTCCGTGTATCCCTGCGCGTAGCCGGCATTAAACCGCATCAGGAATGTTAGTGAAAGGAGTAACCAGCTTTTCCAGGTAAATACAAAGCTATAAGCTCGGGATTTTCGTTTCATGGAGAGGAATATGTTGCTTAATTTTTAAAACGTAGGATTGAATGAACAGCGGTATGTTAGTCCTGAGGACTAATGAAGCTATTCAGCGGTTGGCTATACTAAAAATATAAGCCGCCTGGTGAAAGATTTTCTGAAGAGAAATAGCAGGAAAAATGCCTTTCAAAAAGTAAATAATAGTTCATTCGTGTTGTTTTTTCACAAGGTAAAAGGGATCAGCTAAAATGAGGTTACTGCCAACCTCGTGTCTAAAGCCAGTGCAATGTAATAGATTCAGTCTAAAAAAGTAGTGAAAAAATATCATATTAAAAAAAGTTTATTAATAACAGTAACATACAGAGTTAGTTAACTAACCTGACCGCTACCTAAACAACCACCCTATTTCTATTTTTTACCTATGCTGCAAATAAAAATCTACTATTTTGTACTCCCTAACACCCCCACTATAAATAGTATGAAATTCAATCGTTTCAGCATAAAGATCCCAACGCTGCTATTATTGACGATCACCACCTGAACTTCCTGGTGTACATTGGTAATAATTATTACGAAATAGCACTGGAAGCCGGGAAGGAGTATATCGTTAACTATACTGCTTATTAAGAACAAATGTGGCCACTGCATTTGTTGGTACATTCAAGCCACCTGTAACAACGGTCTTTACAATTGACTAACAACCGGGAACCCCGGTTACCTGCTGCTCAATAGATCAAAGGAATTAAGGCACAGGACTATTATTGTGATTATGTTAGCATTATAATAAAAAAAGGATACTTATCTTTATTAGCATGATACGGACGATCCTTTTTGCTGCTATTTTGATGTCGGGTGTAGCTGTAAAGGCACAGGTGGTTTCACCTTTCGGAGCTGTTAATGCTACGGAATCTGACTTTAGGCATCCTCTGCAGGTAAGCGATACCAACAAGATCCATAAGAAATGGTTTGTTACAAAATACGCAGGCATTTCTTCCGGCTTTCTGGTATCCGGAGGGAGAGGTAACTCCTTCCTGTCCGTACCTTTGGCATTGCAGGTTAACCGCCAGCTGACCAATAACCTGTACGCCTTCGGAGGTGTATCTGTGGCTCCTTATATTTTCCCTGATACCAGAGCCCCCTATCAAACCATGATTAGCAAGAACAAGAGCTTCCTGCAGTCCAACAACTTTACTACCTATTCAGATGCGAAAATAGGCATGATGTATATCAACACTGAAAGAACATTCTCCATTTCCGGTAGCATTGGCGTAAGCAGAGGCAATTTCAACAGCTATTCTCCCCTTTATACGCCGGTGTTTTCTCCTGTGCGGGGAAATACCCGCTTTTAATCTCCCAATTCCAACATCCCGGTAACGATTCAGGACTTAGCATGTTATTCACTCATTCATTTCCGGGAATTGCTCATTCTTCTTTTTACCGTGAGGGTATTATCATTAACATTGAAGCTATAATAAACAGCCTTCAATATGCTTACTCACAACCGGATGCATGGCAAATTGTCCTGGTATTTTATACTCTTAACCGGGTCATTCCTTTTCATTTCCTGTAAAAAAGAAGGCCCCATGGGACCTCCGGGCAATGCCAATGTACGCTCGGGTACAGTTGCTCTGACCAATGCCGATTGGAAATGGGGTTCATCCTGGGCATTAACTACCAGTACCGGGTCTTCTACCATCTATTACACAAGATATGCGGAGATCAGCACAGAGCTGATCACACAGGAAATTGCAGACAAAGGTTCAGTGCAGGTTTTCTTTAAGCCTGATAATAAAGGATGGGTGCCATTTCCTTATATATTCCTGGATGTTACCCGCAATTATTTTTTCAATTTCATGTACGAGTATATGCCGGGGAAAATTCGCCTTCATTACTTTTGGAGCTCCAATACAACGGGTGCCGGCGTTCCTACCGGGCTGAATACTTACCCCCTTCCTGATTACACGTTCAAATATGTGATCACCGCCGCCCAATGAGAAAGCAAAGGCACCCAATATATCCGGTTATTTTTTTGACTGTTTTGCAGACCACTCAATGGCCTGCCGTACCAGCCTGCGGAAATTAGGATTAGAATAACCGGAGGGTCCGTGGCCCAATTGTATGTAAACGACATCAGAATTTCCGTAATGATTGATCCAGGCGAGATAGCGCATGCTTTTGGGATGCGTGGTGCTGAGCAGGGGTTTGACACGCGGCAATATTTCAACGTTACCATACACCTCATCAACTATTTCAAAATCGCTGATACCGCGTGTCACCGGATGCTTTTTGTCTTCCACTTTCACGGGAATGTTCACATCATGTTCGTAGTTGGCCTTCAGGGTATCGCCATTTACTATCACGGGATCAGTATGGTATTGTCCGCCCAGTATCTTTATGAATTCAGGCCATTTCTGGTAAGACACCAGTGCATGATGAAGGAAGATCATGGATGTGCCTTTATTGAGCAAGCTGATATAGGCCTTTTGTTGTTCGGGAGAGATGGGATCGAACATATCGTAAAACACGAGCACATCATAGCTGTTTGCTTCGGGAGAAGCGATGAGTGCATTCGCCTGTGGCTGAACCAGGGTATCGTATGTAATGGAAGGGATGGAATCAAAAATATTATAAAAAGGTTTGCGTGCAAATCCATGTCCCCCGCTTACAATAAGCACCCTAATCTTTTTCTGCTGCGCGAAAGAAAAATGAACACATCCTGAAAGGATCAAAAGTAGCATGAAGGTTGTTGCCGGGAAAAAGGAGATTTTCTTCATACAGTTAAATTACAAATTTTCGTTTGCTTAAAAGGCAAGCTTTTCAGGGTGTTTTTTGGGGAAGTCATCCGGATAATGATAGGATCAGAAGGCTGCTTTTGAGGCCTTTTGTAAAAAGCGAAAGGTCCGCCGAAGCGAACCTTTATAGATCATTGTGCCCAGAACAGGAATCGAACCTGCACTCCGTTGCCGAAACAAGATTTTGAGTCTAGCGCGTCTACCAATTCCGCCATCTGGGCAACGATTCAGGACTTAAATACCTGATCGCGGGATGCAAATGTAGATAATCTCTCAATAATCCGCAACAAATATTTTCTCGATACGTAAAACTCCTTTAACTGTACTACATCCCCTACCGTAGCATTCCCCGCAAGGTACATATCTATCACCGGCTGTATCCTGCTGCAAAGCTGCTGCTCCAATCCATTCAGCTGCTCACGAAGTTTAGCGATAGCCGCAGCATCCGGCGCCAGCTCTAACTGCATCAATTTCTCATTCACTACCAGCATCTCCATTAAAAAAAGCTGAGGTAAAGGCTGCCGCTCTCCCTGCCCCAGGATCTCTTTCAGTATTAATTCGTAGTCCATCCTTATTTTGCTGAAAAGCAAATTTACAGTAATGTTGTGTACCCAAGAACAATCATGACAAATACAATTCACATTGGCCTCATAAGGGAAGAAAAAATACCACTGGATAACCGCGTAGCTTTTACGCCGCTGCAATGCCAGTGGATCCTTACCCACTACCCTAACGTTCAGATCACGGTACAGCCCTCGCCGCACCGCTGTTATAAAGATGAAGAATACCGGGCTGCCGGTATTAATATGGCAGAAGACCTCTCCCATTGCAGCATCCTGCTGGGGATTAAGGAAGTTCCGGTAAACAGTCTGTTACCCGGTAAAACATACCTCTTCTTCTCCCATACCAAAAAGAAACAGCCGCAGAACCAGGCCATGCTGCAGAACATCCTCAAAAAGAACATCCGGCTCATTGACTATGAATGCCTGGTACATGAAGATGGCCAGCGCATCCTGGGCTTCGGGTTCTTTGCCGGCGTGGTAGGTGCACATAACGGACTGCTGGAATATGGCCGCAGAACTGGCCTGTTCAACTTCAAGCGGGTACACGAGTGCCACGACTTCCAGGAACTGATCACGCACTACTTCGGCGTAAAACTGCCTCCCCTGAAGATAGTGGCTACCGGCTCCGGCCGCGTTACCGCAGGCATACTGGAGGTAATGGGGCTGCTGGCCATCAAGTACATCCCGCCTGAAGAGTTTATGATCAACTCCTACGCCTACCCTGTGTACACACAGCTGAAGGCAGGGGAATTGTATTTAAGGAAGACGGATAAAACCTACAGCCGGGAAGACTTCCACGCCAACCCTGGTAAATATGACTGCAAGTTCCTCCCCTATGTTACCTGCAGTGATGTACTCATGAATGGCATCTATTGGGACAAGAGCATAGAACCCCTCTTCACCTGGGACGATCTTACCAAAGATAACTTCCGCATACAGGTAATAGCAGACATCACAGATGATCAGAACGGCTCCATTCCCTGCAATATAGAAGACGCAACCATCGAGGAGCCCGTTTATGGCGTAAACCGCTATAACAGGCAGAAAACGGCCCCTTATGAAGCGGATTCTGTTACCATGATGTGCGTGAGCAACCTCCCTAATGAACTTCCCCGGGATGCCTCCCAGTTCTTTGGCGATCAATTAATGAAATATGTGTTTGATGAATTGATGAAAGGAGATACAACCATGATCGAAAAGGCCACCATTACCCGTGATGGTGTATTGACGGAAAGGTATTCCTACATGGAAGATTATGCTAAAGGTAAAGGTAGTACTGTTGAAGCAACGCACTGAACTCCGGGGTATAATTCCGCTGTGCATCGTAGATAGCTATTTCAGTGGTATTTAAACCACCTGAAGGGCCAAAGATCCCTACTGCCCTGAAATAGTTATGTGCAGGTGTTTGGCGTACCAGTAGCAATTCACGCAGTGTAAAATCAACAGCCAGTTCCCTGAACCGCTGAAACCCTTCATAGGGCAGTAATATGGAGAAAGAACCATCACTGGTCAACAGGCGTTTTACAGCAGCCAGCAATTCCTCATAGCCGAGAGAAACAGCATGCATCGCCGCATTCCGCGTATGAGAAGGGCTCTTCAGATCGTTCTCGTAAAAAGGAGGATTGGTGATGATGAAGGGATACTTAACGCCAGCAAACTCACGTACATCTTCTTTAAAAACGTTTAAACGATCCCTCCAGGGTGAAGCCTCAAAGTTGGCAGCAGCCTGCAACGCAGCCTGTTCATCCAGCTCAATGGCATCTATGGATGCAGCAGACTGCTGTGCCAGCATCAGGCTCAGCAACCCGGTACCTGTGCCAATATCCAGCACCCGCGATACAGCAGGCATATGTGCAGCCGTAAAGGCCCCCTGGATACAGGCATCCGTACAGACTTTCATGGCAGTCTTATCCTGGTGTACCTTAAACTGCTTAAATTCAAAAAATGTATTCGCCATTACAAACGGATCATCAAACTGGGTAAACGCATATCCCTGTGCGGAGATACAGGCTGATATAATTTCACTTCCAGGTCACTGTAAACACTCTTCTCCCCGAAACTTATGTTCAATGGCTGCTCGTATAATTCCTGCGGAACATCCTTATCAATAGAAAACGCTGTTTTCTCTGCAAAGCGGTTATGGAACTTAACTACGAGCTGGTTCTTACCTTCACGCAAATTCAGCAACAGGTACTCCTTTTGCAAGGTACCACGTTCAGGATTGTTATGCACCGTTTGCTCTTCGCCGTTCAATAACACCTGTATACCATCTCCGCTGGTTAAACGAATAATGTAAGGCGTTGCTTTAGCAGCATTGATCTCCTGCAAAACATAATAGGAATGATCTGGTGCTGCCTCCAGTTCATACTGTTCACCATTCTTCCAGGCAGGCTGGGCCGTCCAGACATGACCATTCTGTTTAGGCCAGTATTGTGAAGGATCTATATTATGCAGGTCTCCAATGTTCCAGCCAATGCCGCACCAGTAAGGGCCGTTCAAAAACATTTGTCCAAAACTTACAGCTACCGGATCAATCTTCACCACACTCCCATTCAGCAATACTTGTTGCTCATTGCCATTCAGGTTTACTAAAATAGTCTTTCCCTTTTCCTGCTCCGTATAGGATAGCACCGGAGGCTTCACCCTTCCTCCTTTAAAATGCCAGGAATAGGCTACAGTACTGCGGTAATAACTGTTATAATCTACACCGGAGATGCTGTAATGCTTCACAGCATTATCCCTGCTCAGTACCGGAACATCTATACCTTTATTCGTTTCTATATAAACAGACTTTGCATGCGGGAAATGTAAAACCTTTACTTCTTCCAATGTAAAGTCCGCAGGCAAAAGGATCTGCTTGCCTTCTTTGGTGTCCTTTGTTGCAAAACGTTTACCGGCATTATCCGTTACTTTAATGGGGCCAAATACACCTTTCAGATCAAGTACTCTGTCCGCAGGCAGTTTCGTTACAAACAGGTAAACCACATCATTTTTAGTGGTTACCTCACCCCACTCAAAAGTATGATCGAAAGGGTTGGCAGATGCACCATAAATCCCTTCTCCGTTTGCTTTCAGCCATTCTCCGTTACGCAGCAATATATCCCTTTCAAACGCTACTACTGACCCATCTCCACGGGGTCCGATATTCAGCAGGTAATTACCACCACGGCTCACTACTTTAATTAGGCCCAGCAATTTTTCATGTGCTTTATCTTCCATTTTACCATGCTCCTGCCAGGAACGGTAACCCCATGTTTCATCATACACAGAGGCTGGCGTTTGCCAGGGCGTAGCTATTTTATAATCAGGATAAGAATTATCTCCCATCACACAGAAATCCCCGGCATCATTGCCCAGGCGGCCGCTTACCATGCAATCCGGTTGCAGTTTATGCACCAGCTTCGCTATTTCATAACTTTGCGCGGATGTTAAGGAACCCATATCAAACCAGAGTTCCGATATAGGCCCGTAATTGGTTAGTAATTCTGTTACCTGGTTTAAGTTATACTGATGATGCTCAGGTGTAATAGGATCACTGTTACTGGAAGAAATAGGAGAAGCCTGCGGGTAATTCCAATCTATCAGGGAGAAGTAAAGCCCCATCTTCAGGCCATTCCTTTTGCAGGCCTCAGAAAGTTCTTTGATCACATCTTTTTTATATGGCGTGGCATCTACGACATTGAATTTTGTGTAGGCCGATTTAAACATGCAAAAGCCATCGTGGTGTTTGGAAGTGATCACCACACTCTTCATCCCCGCTGCTTTAGCAAGCAGCACAATAGAATCCGGGTTCCATAAAGAAGGGTTAAAACGTTTGGCCACAGCAGCATAGTTATCGCTATAGATACCTCCGTGATGCGCACGGATCTGTTCACTTAATCCACGGCTCACCTTCTCTCCTTCCCACATACCGCCCAGCGTTGAATAAATAGCACCCCAGTGAATGAACATGGAATACTTCTGATCTTTCCATTCCTGTAAGGCCTTAGACTGAGACATAGCACCATGGGTAAAACACAGCACAACAATTGCGAGGATAGTTCTTTTCATCATACAGTAAAAATTTATTCAAAAGCAGCACGGGCGCTGGGTATAGTATCTAACGGACTGAAGGCTCCGGCCAGGTATTTATAATGTGCCGTCATAGCTATCATGGCAGCATTATCTGTGCAGTATTCAAATTTAGGGATGTATACGTTCCACTGATGCTTTTCTCCATACTCCTTCAAACCCTGGCGCAAGCCTGAATTAGCACTCACGCCACCGGCTATACTGATCTCCCGCACACCTGTTTCCTGCGATGCTTTCACCAGTTTGTTCAACAGGATGGTTACAATGCGATGCTGAATGGAAGCACAGATATCACGCAGGTTGGCTTCCACAAAATCAGCCTGTTTTGCACGATTGTCCTGTAAGAAATATAAGATCGCCGTTTTCAGTCCGCTGAAACTGAAGTTCAGTCCGGGTATCTGTGGCTCCGGGAATTTAAACTTAAAAGGATCACCTTCTTTCGCATACTTATCGATCAGCGGCCCTCCGGGATAAGGAAGCCCCAGTAACTTGGCGCTTTTATCAAAGGCCTCTCCTGCCGCATCGTCTGTAGTTTCCCCGATCACCCGCATCTGCAAAGGGCTTTCGCACAATACGATCTGCGTATGGCCGCCGGATACGGTTAAGCAAAGAAAAGGGAAGGCCGGTTTCGGATCTTCAATGAAATTAGCCAGCACATGCGCCTGCATATGATGCACTGCTATCAGCGGCACATCCAGGGCCAGGGCCATGGACTTGGCAAAACAACTGCCTACCAGCAGGGAACCTATTAAACCCGGGGATTGGGTGAAGGCAATGGCATTCAGATCAGCTGGCACCATGCCTGCTTTCTTCAAAGCGGCATCCACCACAGGTACGATATTCTCCTGGTGAGCACGGGAGGCCAGTTCAGGTACTACACCCCCATATTGTTCATGTACGGATTGATTGGCGATGATATTGGACAAAACCTTTCCATCCGCTATCACAGCGGCGCTTGTTTCATCGCATGAAGACTCTATTGCTAAAATATTAACCGGCATAATTGGGCGCAAAAATACGCTAATTGCTGCGGATCGCAACTACCGGGTTCAGTCTGCTGGCAGAAAAAGCAGGGATAAATCCAGCCAGTACACCTACTATAGCGGATATGGACAATCCCAGGATAATATTCCCTGTAGACAGGGCTATCTCAAAACCGGAGAACATATTCTGGGCCAGTTTGGCCGAGCCAAATACCATCAGCAGCCCCAATCCCCCGCCAATCATGCAAAGCATCACGGCTTCAAAGAGAAATTCCAGCAGGATGATACCCGGCCGTGCGCCGATAGCCTTTTTCAGACCTATGATATTGGTTCTTTCTTTAACAGTTACAAACATGATATTCGCGATCCCGAAACCACCTACGATCAGTGCAAAACCTGCAATGATCCAGCCGCCCAGGTTGATCACGCCAAAGATACTTTCCAGTTCATCCTGCGCTGTGGTGATCTCGTTCAGGGCAAAATCATTGTCCTGCCCGGGTTTCAAACGGTGTATAGCCCGCATGGCGCCAGTGAGGTCGTCTTTCAGCTGCCCTACGGCTACACCCTCTCTTGCGCGGATCATGTAAAAAGGATCCGCAAAACGGCGCTCGTCTATAATGGTCCTGGCAAACAGGTAAGGCATCAGGATGGTATTATCACCAAATACTCCGCCTAACATACTGTCGCCTTTTTTCTTCAATGCCCCTACCACCTTACAGTTCCTTCCCGCAAAACGCACCACCTTTCCCAGTGCAGCCTCGGGGGTAAAGAACAGGCCTTCCCATACGTTGGCTCCCAGTACGATCACGTTGGAACCTGCTATCAGTTCAGAAGGACTGAAATACCGGCCCATGGCTATGTCCACAGACTGCATCTTTTCAAGGTCCATGGTCACGGCCAGCAGCTCTACGTTTTCCATGTAATCGATCCCGTATTCTATCTTACGGCCGCTGGAGCTGAAGAGGTAAGTAACGGCGTCTGCTGAGGCCACCTTGTCTTTAATCTGCTTCATCTCAGAATACTGCGGCTCAGGGCGGTTGATATACTTCCACCAGTCCCCATCTCCATCCCATGGCCATTTCTGCAAATAGATCACATTGGTACCCATGGACTTCAGGTCTTTCCTGATACTGGATTCCATACTGTCTGTTACCGTGAGTACGGCTATGATACAGAAGATACCAATGGTAATACCCAGCAGCGAAAGAAAGGTGCGCAGTTTATTCACCCGTAATTCGGACAAGGCCATACCAAGGCTGCTCCATAAGATCTTGAGGGTTGAAAGCATATTTCAAATTTACTATATAAAGCAATGCAACCAAGGGGTTTGTGACCAATGGCTGTAAACCCTTATTTCGGGAGAAAAAATGTACCTTTGCCCCCATTTTATTAAAGACGGATGAAATACGAAAACGAGATCAACAAAAGGAAGTCATTTGCCATCATCGCTCACCCGGATGCCGGAAAAACAACCCTCACGGAAAAGTTCCTCCTCTTCGGGGGCGCTATCCAAACGGCGGGCGCGGTAAAATCCAATAAGATCAAGAAACATACTACTTCAGACTTCATGGAAATTGAACGCCAGAGAGGTATCTCTGTGGCCACTTCCGTGATGACCTTTGAATACAGGGATATTCTTGTGAACCTGCTGGATACCCCCGGTCACAAGGACTTTGCCGAAGATACCTACCGCACCCTTACAGCAGTAGACAGCGTTGTGCTGGTGATTGACTGTGTAAAGGGGGTGGAAGAGCAAACCAAAAAACTCATGGAAGTTTGCCGCATGCGCGATACGCCGGTGATCATCTTCGTGAACAAACTGGACCGCGATGGCAAAAACCCCTTCGACCTGCTGGATGAACTGGAAGAACTCCTCAACATCCGCGTACGCCCGCTGAGCTGGCCTATCAATATGGGTAAGGACTTCAAAGGCGTATTCAACCTCTACGATAAGAGCTTTGTTTCCTTTGCTGCCAACAGGAAAGCAACGGATGATGATATTGTACCGCTGCAGGACCTCAGCAGTGCTGAGGTGGATGAACTCTTCAACCCCACCGATGCCAAACAACTGCGCAACGATGTGGAGCTGATTGAAGGGGTGTACGATCAGTTTGATAAAGAAGCTTACCTGGAAGGGAAACTGGCCCCTGTGTTCTTCGGCTCTGCCGTAAACAACTTTGGCGTAAAAGACCTGCTGGATACTTTCGTGGAAATTGCCCCCACGCCACGTGACCGGCAATCCACTACGCGGGAAGTGAAAGTAAACGAACCTAAATTCTCCGGTTTCATTTTCAAGATCCACGCTAACCTGGATCCCCGCCACCGCGACCGGATTGCCTTCCTCCGTGTTTGCTCCGGTAAGTTTGAAAGAAATAAATACTTCCACCACGTAAGGCTGGATAAGGATGTGCGTTTCGCGAACCCTTACAGCTTCCTTGCACGGGAAAAGAATATCATCGATGATGCTTATCCCGGAGACGTGGTAGGTTTATTCGATACCGGTAACTTCAAGATCGGCGATACTTTAACGGAAGGAGAAAACTTCTACTTCACCGGCATTCCCAGCTTCTCCCCTGAGTTGTTCAAGGAACTGGTGAATAAAGACCCGATGAAAACAAAACAACTGGAAAAAGGGATCAACCAGTTAACAGACGAAGGAGTAGCACAGCTCTTCACGCAGCACAACGGTAACCGTAAGATCATCGGTTGCGTGGGAGATCTGCAGTTTGAAGTGATACAATACCGGCTGTTACAGGAATATGGTGCATCCTGCCAGTTCAATACCTTACCTTTCTACAAAGCCTGCTGGATCACAGGGCCTAAACAGAAGCTGGAAGAATTCACCCGCTTTAAAGGCGCTAACGTAGTACAGGATAAAGACGGTCACCTGGTGTACCTCGCACAATCAGAATGGTACCTCAATACAGAACGGGCCAATAACCCGGAGATTGAGTTTCACTTTACTTCAGAGATCCACAAATAAATTAAGATCGGTAATAGCTGGTACTACTTTCTGCCCACAGACCTCTGTACAGCTGAATGTACAATTTGATAATTATAACAACCAATAATAAACGGCGCCCTGAAAAAGGCGCCGTTTTCATGTACGACCAACTCAATTATTGCGTGAAAGACTTTTGCTTGTTAGGGCAAATTCCGCAGCAAAAGTAATTGAATGCGTACCGCGTTATTTATGGATTTGGAAATTAGATTTACGCAATGCGGAAAACTACAGGGCAACTACTGCCCCATCTCCATAGATCTGTTGTTTGTACTTTAAAGACGGCGAAACAATAAAAGGCCCCAGGTTCAGCGTACTCCATTTCTCATCTATCTTTTTAATGGTAGCATCGTCTGCCACGATAATGTTCGGCCAGTCCCGCTGAAAATCATCATGTGCTTTTGTTTTAATGGTACCATCCAGTCCCAGGCAGGCCGTCACCAGGTGAGCGTCCTTACCGGAAGGCCTTTCCGTGAGGATGTTATCCCGCTTAGGATCCAGGTTATTACAGAAACGCCAGAGTGCGGAAGGCAGGTCCTGCGGATCTACCGTATGCTCTACATACAGGATCATTTTAACCCCTTCCATGCCCTGTTCTGCTACCAGCCGGGGATGCAGCTCCCGCACATGATTACGGCGCGATTTCTCTACCGCTATGATCAGGCAGGGAATATCCATTTGCAGTAAAGCGGTGTTCACACCTTTTACTTCAGGGTATGCAGCCTGTAATGCTGTGGCGTTCACGTTGGGTTTGAATACCGTCCGGTCAAAACGGTCATCTCTTTCTTCCGGCAGTTTGCCGGTTCCGTCAATACACATCTTACCGCCAAATCCCATCCTGGAGCAGGAATGGTCCAGCACGTCCATCGGCCCCTGGCTGAAATAAACATCCGTGGCAGGGTTCAGGTCTTTAAATGCATATTGCGCCAGTGATTTATAGTCTGTGATCTTTGTGCCGGTATCGGTAACCGCCAGTATCTTGTTAAACATCATCTGCCCGGCACCCCACATAGCATTCATCACTTTTTGTGCCTGGCCGGGATAATCTTTGTGGATCTGCGCAATCACCAGGTTATGGAAAACACCTTCCACCGGCATTTCCATATCCACAATTTCCGGCACCAGCGTCATTTTGATCGGTGCGAGGAAGATCCTTTCGGTGGCTTTACCGATCCAGGCATCTTCCTGCGGAGGAATACCTACGATGGTAGAAGGATACACGGCATCTTTACGATGGGTGATAGCGGTAACATGGAAACGGGGGTACCAGTCCGCCAGGGAATAATAACCGGTATGGTCCCCGAAAGGCCCTTCCCAGATCAGTTCTTCTCCCGGTTCAACATACCCTTCTATTACAAAGTCCGCATCTGCCGGCACTTCAATATCCGGTTGCGTGATACATTTTACAAGCTCTACTTTTTTCTTCCGGAGGAAACCCGCCAGCATGTATTCATCCACATTCTCCGGTAAGGGAGCGGTAGCAGAATAGGTGTATACGGGATCGCCGCCCAGGGCTACAGCCACAGGCATGCGTTTATTGAGCTTCTTATATTCAGAGAAATGTTTGGCGGATACTTTGTGCATGTGCCAGTGCATGCCCGTCATGTCTTTTTCAAATACCTGCATGCGGTACATACCCACATTGCGGGAACCGGTGTTAGGGTCTTTGGTATGAATAACAGGGAGGGTGATAAAAGGCCCGCCATCTTTAGGCCAGCAGGTCATTACCGGCAATTTGCCCAGGTCAGGATTATTGATCACCACTTCCTGGCAGGCGCCGCGGCCGGAGATCACTTTGGGCATCCAGGAAGCGAACTGGCTCAGCTTAGGCAGCAGCGCCAGTTTATCGAGGATGCTTTCCTTAGGTTTTGAAAGCATTTTGAAAAGCCCTTCTATCTCACGGGCCACATCATCCAGCTCCTGCACGCCCAGCGCCATGCACATCCTGCGGTAACTGCCCATGGAATTGATCAGCACAGGGAAATCATATCCTGTGTTCTCAAATAACAGGGCCTTGCCGCCATCGGGAGATTTGCTGATCCGGTCCGTTATCTCTGCTATTTCCAGGTGAGGATCCACATAAGTGCTGATGCGCACCAGTTCCCCCGCTTTTTCCAGCGTATCTATAAAGTGCCTGAGATGCTTATATGCCATACTGTTTGCTGCTTTTCGTTCAGTAGGCAAAAGTACGCCAATAAAGACATAAAAAAAGGCCCCGACAGATCGGAGCCTTATTGAGTATACTACCTAGTGATTAAATACAATTACACCAGATATCCTTGGCCTGCGCGGAGGCGGCGGTGGCGGAGGAGGATAT
This sequence comes from Chitinophaga niabensis, assembly GCF_039545795.1. Lineage (NCBI taxonomy): Bacteria > Pseudomonadati > Bacteroidota > Chitinophagia > Chitinophagales > Chitinophagaceae > Chitinophaga > Chitinophaga niabensis. The sequence goes on from NZ_CP154260.1 coordinate 3,083,786, forward strand.
GGATAACGTGGGCGAACCACTACCACTCTCTCTCTGCAATCATCTCTCCGGTAGTCGCGGCCCCGGTACTTTTTGTGTTTGTAATGTCCTCTTCCCCTTCTGTCATCATCATAATAATCATCGTCATAGTGGTGATCTACTACAACAACCGGACGTGGTGGTGGCGGCGGGTAATGATGGTGACGGCTGCGTTGCGCTTGCGTAGCATAGGATGCTCCAATTACCAGGAGCGACATCAAAAGAAGCTTTTTCATAGCCTGCTGTTTTAATTTGTCTTTCTATCCGTTGTCCCCTTTTGCCATTGGCGGACGGACTCGTGATAGTAAATTCAAGAAGCATGCCAATTCCTGTAACTACGTTTATACCAATACGTTAGGCACAAAAAAAGACAGTTCCGCTTTTCAGCAGAACTGTCTTTTTACTTTTCTATTTGGACTTGATTGGGGGATGAATGCATTTGTAAATGCAACCATCATGCCAAAATTATTTACATCTTAAAACACTTCGAGAAGTTGGTGCTGCGGCGGCCATCAGAGCCTCCGCCTATACGGTACATAATAGTCAGCCCGGTAAATGTATACCAGTCTTTATACTTTGCAGAACCTCTCTGTGCACCATCCTGCGGGTAAGTTCCGGGGATACCTTTTGTATCAGGTTCATCACCACGATAAGCATAATCTACTGCCAGCTGGCCTCTTTCTGCCAGCAAAGTATTCTGATCAACGTAAGTGGTACTTACATCATCCAGGTAATCCGTGAAAGTAGCACGAAGGCCTATTTCAAACCCAAGCGTTAAACGGTCTGTAAAAAGATATTTAAAACCGGCACCGAATGGAATAGATACCTGGTAAAGACTATATTGATTACCTCTTTCAGGATACTGCGGCAATCCCTGCCCTTCTGTACTGAGGCGGCGTAATCTTATTTTATTACCTAAAGAATCTTTTGCGGTAGGATAAAAACTGAACAGCGCCACACCTCCGAAGAGATAAGGCGTAAATCCTTTTTCATCAATATCAAAGAAGTTTAACTCTGCTCCCAGGTGTCCCTCCCAGATAGGAGAACTGAAACTGAGGTTACGGCTTTGCAGGGCAATGCTGCTATTCGTTCTGTCATTAGCTGCTACCATGCCAAAGGTACCTCCTGCACGCAGCGTGAGATAACGGTTGATGTCCTTTTTCACAAACAGCCCGATCATGGGACGCGTGTAACCAAAATCGACCCTCTTTTCTGAAAGGTCTCCGCTATAGTTACTAATACCGGCAGTAGCGCCTACATGCCAATCCTGAGCAATGCAGCATAAAGGGGTAGAGATCATTATAACAAACCCAAGGATCTTCTTTTTCAAGGTTGATGGTTTTAATAGGTTACCGATAATAAAACGTTGCGTATAAGAGAATTAGTATTCGCCACGACTATAATCGTGTACGAAATTATACATTTTTCTCATTTATTACAATTATAATCATATGATAATAAAAGCCTTTTGGCCCACAGTAGGGCCTAAAGCCTTATTTTTGCCGCAGGTACGATATTTGAGCAGCCTGTTTAACCATTTACCATATAAAAAAGTAATTACTAAGTGAGTAGTCCCCGCCGGAAAAAAATTATACGCTGGATCTTTGGTAGTATAATAGCCTTGCTGCTGCTGCCCGTTCTGTTACTAATCCTACTGCAACTACCTGTGGTACAGAACTTCGTGCGTGCCAAGGCAGAGTCTTACCTGCAAAAACAATTAAAAACAGATGTAAGGATCGGCGGGCTGCGTTTCTCCTGGTGGAATTCCATGACCCTGAAGCAGGTATATGTTGGCGATACCCGGAAAGACACGCTCCTGTCCAGCGGAGAACTGTCTGTGAAATACAACCTGCTGGCCCTCATGAGCAATGAACTAAAGATCCACACCCTCCATTGGGAGGATGCTGTGGTCAATATCTACCGGCCGGCAAAAGATTCTTCTTTCAATTACCAGTTTGTGATCGATGCATTCAGCTCCCCTGCCGCAGAGAAGGATACGCTGATTGAAGAATCGGGCACTACCCTCAGCTATCATATCGGCAACGTTCAGCTGGAAAGAATGAACATCCGTTTTAACGACTCACTCGGCGGCATGCTCGCATCTGTAACCCTTAAAAACCTGGAAGTACTGCCGGATACCCTCCAGCCGGACAATGGTACTTACTATATAAAAAATTTCCTGGCGGACGGTTTACAAGCCTCTATCGTGCAGCAATACCGGCCATCAGTGAAAGCCCCCGTTGCTGAAAGCACGGGAGCGCCCACGCCGTTTGATCTTGCCGTAAAAGAACTCACCATCCGCAACACGCAATGGAGCTATAGCGATGAAGCCAGCGGATTATCCACTGAAGGCAGTATCGGCCAGCTGGCATCCCGCCGTTTACATTTCGATCTCGTCAAAACCCTCATCACCACAGACCTGCTTTCCCTGGAAAAGTCAAGAGCTACCCTCGATTTCCGGAAAGCGATGGATACCACCAACGTAGGGGAAGATACCAGCACTGCACCCAATACCTGGAAGGTACTGGCTAAATCGTTACAGGCAAAGGAAGTGGATTTTGCCATGAGCAACCACCTCGCTCCGCGCCTTTCCTACAAACAGGCGGTCGATTATAACCATCTCAACATTAAACACCTGCTGCTGGATGCCAGCGATATTGCATATAGTGCAGACAGTACCACCGCTACCCTGCTGGCCGGTTCCGTGGAAGAACAAAGCGGCCTGCAATTAAAGCGCCTGAAAGGTAAAGTGCGTTACACCAACCAGGAAGCGCAATTATCAGACTTCATATTACAAACCAGCGAAAGTAATATTGATGCAGACATTCATCTGAAAGTTCCCTCCTGGTCTACCATCTCTGAACAGTTAGGTTTACTGGAGATAAAAGCCAGCGTTAGGCCTTCTTCCCTCACCCTCAAAGAAGCACTGTTCTTTGTGCCGGACATGCGCAGCAATCCTTCTCTGCAGCCTATGTGGAGGAAACATCTCGCTATACATGGAGAGATTACCGGTAGCCTCGCACAATTGAATGTACCCGGCCTGGAAGTAAAAGATAACGATCAGAATTACCTCTATGTAAAAGGAACTGCTTACCAGGTAACTGATCCTGAACGGATGGGTGCAGATCTTGTGACGGTGAAAATGCTGAGCAGCAAACGGGGCATTGAATCCTGGCTGCCTCCCAATACGCTCCCTTCTTCTATGCAGCTGCCGAATAAACTCATTCTGAATGGTGCTATCAGAGGCGGCATGCAGCAACTGAAGCCGGACCTGATGCTGAGCACCGATATGGGCAATGCCAAACTGAAAGGAGAAGTAGCGGATTTTATGGACATGAAAAAGATCCGTTACAACATGACCCTCGATGCACAAAACCTGCAACTGGGCCGGATGCTGGGAGATACCGCCATGGGTAACCTGGATGGTACCGTAACGGCCAAAGGAAAAGGAGTTGATCCCCAAACGGCAGATGCACAGGCGAATATAGACATCCGCTCTTTCACGTATAACCGCTACACCTACCAGGACATTCAAATGGATGCAACCCTGCTAAAAGGCGCCTATACTGCCAAAGGAGGCATCAACGATCCCAATGCAAAAGCCGTTTTTGACCTGGCCGGCAAACTGGATTCACTCCACCCTGCCATCAGCGCAAAAATGGATATAGATAAATTTGATCTGCTGGCCACCCATTTTACCACGGACCCGCTGATCGTAAAATCCTGCCTGGATGTACAGCTGGACAACCTGGCTCCGCGTAAATTAAACGGATACGCTGCCATACATAAGCTGCAGCTCTTAGACGATACACAGATGTATGCTATGGATAGCATCCTGCTAAGAGCCAGTGTGGAAGAAGGCCTGCAGAAACTCCGCCTTACCGGTCCCTTTGGATACCTCAGCACTTCCGGCGATTTCAACTACCAGACCTTTGCCACCGCAGCAGGTAATCTTGTAACACGGCACCTGGAAGCAGTGTCCACACAGCCCACCGCTAAAACAGAAAGCCAGTGGATGCAATTTTCCGGAAGCATTTCCATTCCCAAATCATTACGCAAACTCTTCCCCGATATACAACTGGAGAAACCGCTTAGTTTGTATGGCAGGCTGAACACAGACAGCAGCTTCCTCGATGCGCATTTCTCCCTCCCCGCTATGCGGTACGATTCTTTTAAAGTAGATACACTCATTGCAGATGTGATTGTAGACACCGCAAAAATGGATGCGAAAGTATTGCTGGCACATCTGCGGCACCCGCAGATACCATTGCGGCGCACCAGGATATCTGTAGTTGCCAGCAAAGGCCTGGTAGACTGGGACCTGCTGATGGGCAGGGAAAAATACAAAATAGGCGGCCTGGTACACTTCCTGCCTAACGACAGCATGCTCATCTCACTGAAAAAGGACCTGATATTAAACCGGCAGGCATGGACAGTGAGCGGGGATAATAAATTACTGATCAGGAGCGGCGGTGTGGCATTTGCAGACATCGGCATAGAAAAAAGCGGACAAGGTTTAAAGATCACAACGGTACCTCCGCCTGAACGAAGCAACTATACCTTACCCGATCTTAATGTTACGGTAAAGGACTTCCGCCTGAGCACCATTACCAGCCTCATAGAAAAAGATACAGCGCTGGCCGAAGGTATCACCAACGGCAGCATCACCGTCACCAACCTGGATGATAATCCGCTGATAGATGGCAAGCTAACGATTGATAGTCTTGCCGCGATGGGCACCCCAGTTGGGCAATTGCAGCTGACCGCCAATACCACTGCAGAAAAAGCAGTGCAGCTGGATGCCACTATCCAGGGTAATGGAAATGATGTGCGTTTAAAAGGAACCTATGCTGAAGTAATGGACCTCACGCTGGATATCGCCAAACTGAATATGAAAAGTGCTGAAGCATTTACGTTTGGAAATGTAACCGCCATGAAAGGAGATGTGAATGGCAGGATAACCGTAAAAGGCACAACAGATAAACCCATCATACGCGGCAACCTGCATTTCGAAAAAGTAGCAGGCCGTATAACCATGATCAATAACTACCTGCAATTACCTTCAGAAGACCTGGTGCTCGATGATAACGGCATCCGTTTTAACCAGTTTGTAGTTGCAGACAGTTCCGGCAACGAGGCAGTGGTGAACGGACAGATCCTTACAAAAGACCTCGAAAAGTTCCAACTGCAACTGGAGGTGAATGCAGAAAACTTCATGGCATTGGGCCATGCAGATCCTAAAGATCCGGAGCAGTTCTATTACGGCCCTGCATATATAGATGTGCGTGCACGTGTGCGTGGAACACTGGATCTCCCCAGGGTGGAAATGAACCTGAAGCTGCGCGAAAAATCGCAGGTAACGGTGCTGCTGCCGGAAGAAGAACCCGGTATTGCCAGCAGGGAAGGTATTGTTGAATTCTTTGATCCCGCTGAATGGCAGGATACCACGCTGCGTATAAAAAAAGATACCATAGCCACCAGGCTCAAAGGCATTATTTTCTCCGGGGATATAGAAGTAACACCTGAATCCAGCCTGAAGCTGGTTATAGACCGGAACAACGGGGACTACCTGGAAGTAAAAGGAAATGCAACCCTTAACCTTACCATGGACCCCAGCAGCAAGATGAGCCTCACCGGCCGGTATGAGATCAATGAAGGAAAGTACGCCATGTCCCTCAATCAGCTGATCAAAAGGGAATTTAAGATAGTAAAAGGAAGTACCATCATCTGGAACGGCGATCCTTTGAGTGCGGATGTAAATATCAAAGCCAGGTATGATGTAAATGCGGTGGCCGGTGATCTGATACAGGACCAGATCAGCAGCTCCGATCCAACAAGAGGCCGGTATAATCAGAAAGTACCGGTGGAAGTATACCTGAAGATCACGGGAGAATTAATGAAACCGGAAATAGCATTTGAACTGGATATGCCGGAAAAGGACCAGGGCGCATTGGATGGGCAGGTATACACCCGTATCAAACAGATCAACCAGGTACCTTCCGAACTGAATAAACAGGTAATGGGATTACTGGTGCTCAACCGCTTTATCTCCGAAAATCCATTCGATCAGCTGGATAGCCAGAGCGGCAGCGCAGCAGAAGATATTGCACGGAAGAGCGTGAGCAAGATTGTTTCCCAGCAGCTGAATAACCTTGCCGGCAGCCTGATCAAAGGCTTTGATGTAAACTTCGATCTGCAGAGTGAAAATGCTTATAACGATCAGGGCAGCAGATCAGAAACCACCAATCTGAAAGTAGATGTATCCAAACGTTTGTTCAGTGACCGGTTAACAGTAAGTGTGGGATCTAACATCGGCATTTCCGGTGCACAAACGCAGAACCAGAATGCCAGCTCCATCATCGGAGATGTATCTGCAGAATATACATTAACCAAAGATGGCCGTTACCGCGTGAGAGCTTATCAACGTAACCTCACCGAAACCGTGGTGCAGGGCCAGATCGTAGAAACAGGCCTCACTTTTATGCTGGTAATGGACTATAACGAATTCAGGGAGATCTTCAGGAGAGCCCCTAAAGAAAAGAAACAGGAACGCATTCGCAAGGACAATAAGTAAAAGCATCATGATCAGATCAGTACGATACATACCATTTGTAATCAGCATATTGCTCCTGGCAGCATGCTCTACAACACGTACAGTACCGGAGGGAGACAGACTGTATACAGGCGCAGACGTAAAGTGGCAGGATACTATTGTAAAGAAAAAACCAAAGGACTACAGCACGCTCAAAACCGGTATGGAAGAACGGATCAGGCCTTTGCCGAACCGCAGGTTCCTGGGCATGCCCATTAAGTTGTGGTTATATAACCTGGGTAATGAACCCAAAGGAAAAGGCCTGAATTACCTGCTGCGTAAGAAATGGGGCGAAGCGCCGGTATTACTAAGCCAGGTGAAAGTGGAGAGAACGGATGATATCCTTACCAGTTACCTGGAAGACAACGGATACTTTAATGCAGATGTAGCTCATGCTGTAAAAAATAAAGGTAAAAAGAAAGCAAGCCTCAGCTTCACCGCCTTTCCTGATTACCGCTATACGATCCGCCGCGTGCGGTTTGATACGGACACCGGCCTGCTGGGGCATCATATCATGCTGACCACCCGCCAAACATTATTGAAACCCAATGATAATTACAGTCTTGATAAAATAGTAGGGGAAAGAGAAAGGATCCATGACTTCCTGAAGGAAAATGGTTTCTATTACTTCACACCGGATTATCTGCTGATACGTATAGATAGTGCGTTGGGAAAACACCAGGTGGACCTTTATCTTACCACCAAAAAAACCACTCCCCCCACAGCTCTGCGGCAATATTACATGAAGAGTGTGGAACTGTTCACCAATTACGATCTTGCAAAAGATAGTGCGCAGCAATTCAGCAAAGGTATACAGTATCAGAATTTCACCATTATAGATCCGGACTCCCTGTTTAAACCCATTGTGTTCGACAGAACGGTATTCCTGCAAAGGGACAGTATGTACCGCCTGAGTTCGCATAACATCACTTTACAACGGCTGGTGAACCTGGGTACTTTTAAATTTGTGCGGGGAAACTTCAGGCCGGCAAGGGATAGCAGCCTGCTCTATGCACGTTTCTTCCTAACCCCCTACCCTAAACGGTCTTTACAGGTAGAAGTTTCCGGCACCTCCAAATCCAACAGTTTTGTTGGTTCACAATTGAAGATCTCTGCCAAGAACAGGAACTTCCAACGGAAAGCCAATTTACTGGAGATCTCCCTCGGCGGAGGTTTTGAAACACAGGTAGGCGGCAAAACCACACAGGTATCTACCAATGCGTATAGCCTTAATGGTGAGGTATCCATTACCATTCCGCGGTTCTTTACCCCTGTTATCAAGTTTAACCCGCGTACACCTTATGTGCCCAGGACCAGGTTCAGTCTTGGTTATGAAATGCTGAGCAGGCCTAACCTGTACAACCTCAACGCATTCAACCTTCAATATGGTTATATCTGGAAGCAGACTAAATTCCTGGATCATGCATTGTACCCCGTAGCCATTACATATGTATTGCCTTCCAGTGAATCAGATGAATTCCTTGAACAGAAAAAGCTGGACCCCGCGCTTGCGCAATCCATCTCCAAACAGTTTATCCTGGGAAGCAATTATACACTCACCTACAATAATCAATCCCCGGAAAAATACCATAGCTTCTATGCATATTTTAATACCGATGTAGCCGGTAACCTCGTAGGGCTGTTTGCTAAAAAGCAAGCGGATGGTAAAAAGACCATTATCAATAACGACTTCTCCCAGTACATAAGGTTCTCGGTAGACGGCCGTCATTATTTCAAATTAAGTGAAAAACTGCGCTGGGTGAACCGTTTATTTGCAGGATACGGGATTGCATACGGTAACTCTACCACACTGCCATTTGTAAAACAGTTCTTTAATGGCGGAAGTAATAGTTTACGTGCTTTCCGTGCCCGTACATTAGGCCCCGGTTCTTACAGGGATGCCCCTGATGATCCTAATGATCCCACCAGAAAGAACCTCCTGCTGGCCAATGCTGCCGGAGATATCAAACTGGAAGGCAATACGGAATTACGGTTTAAACCTACCAAGCTATTAGAATTCGCCGCCTTTGTGGATGCAGGTAATATCTGGCTGGGGAAAACAGACTCTGTTTCACAGCAACCCAAAGTATTTAAAACCAACCGCTTCCTGAAAGAACTGGCGGTAGGTACCGGTCTGGGTATTCGTATAGATGCTTCCATCCTCCTGGTGCGGTTCGATATTTCCTTCCCCCTCCGCAAGCCATGGCTGCCTGAAAAGGAACGCTGGGTATTCAAACAGATTGCCTTTGGCGACGCGGATTGGAGGAAAGAAAACCTCATCCTGAACATTGCCATCGGGTATCCCTTCTAAGGGATACATATATTTATTTTGTTTATTAATAAATTTATTTAATATATTTGTATTAAGCGGGTCCTCCATAAGAGGGCCTTTAGCAGCCCTATACATCAAAAAACCTATCCTAGATGAAAACATTTTTACCCTTTACCAAAAAGGTGGTACAAGTGCTGGTATGCATGGCTTTTGCCATAATGCTGCAGGTTCCTTTAGCAAGGGCAGGCCAGATCCCCACCATACTTCAGCTGGACATCTCCCACATCCATGAGAACAATACCATCGGTCAGGTGATCGGCAGTTTTGCCACGGATCCGCAATCCGGTGTATGTACTTATAGCCTCGCGGAAGGAGCAGATGATACGGACAATGACTACTTCACCATCACCGGAAATGCCCTGAAAGCCAAGGTGGTATTTGATTATGAAACAAAGGAGAACTACTTCATCCGTGTTAGATGTACAGACGGTAGCGGAGGTTTCCTGGAAAGATCATTCCTGATACTGGTGGTGGATGTATATGAAGTGACCAACAGTGTGGAAGCTACCAACCTTGTTACACCTAACGGAGATGGTAAAAACGATAAATGGATCATCCGCAATCTTCCCACACACGGTAATAATGAAGTGCGCATCCTGGACCGTTCCGGCCGCGTGGTATATTATAAGAAGAACTATAGCAATGAATGGGATGGCAGAACCTCCAGCGGAGAATTACTGGCAGAAGGTGTTTACTTCTACGTAATAGATTTCGGGGCGGGGCTCAACCTGTTCAAAGGCACCATTACCCTGATCAGGGACCGCAACCGATGATAAACCTATAACTGTAACACTAATCCCATACCGGATGAAAACATATTTCTACAAACTCACCCTTATACTTTTGCCCGCACTGTTACCAGTGCTCACAAAAGCACAATCTTTTGGCAATGGTAATGCACAGCAGGACCCATTAGCCTCCCAGTATTTCCTTAATCCTTTCCTTGGCAATCCCGCCATGGCTGGGCTGGACACTGGTCTCAACATTAACATCAGCTACCGCAAACAATGGACGGAAGTAAAGGATGGGCCTGTTACCAAACTGATCACGGCAGACTACCAGATTGATAAAAAGATGGGCCTCGGGCTCACCGTATTCAATGATCAGGCAGGTATCCTCGACCGCACACGCGTGGGGATCACCTATGCTTATCACGTTGCATTGAGTGAAGCAAACAACGAATACCTCCACCTGGGTTTAACCATGGCGCTGGATAATAAACGCGCGATCCCCTCCAAAGTAATAGGTGATATGGACGATCCATCCATCCCCCGTTATAACAGCCGGGATAACTTCTTTGAATCAGACTTCGGTTTAACGTATGCGAACGACCGTTTCACTTTACAGGCTGCTATGCCTAATATGGTGAGCATGTTCCAGAATAAGAATGATGTGGAAACACGCAACACTTCTACATTCTATGCAGCTGCCAGTTACAAGATCGGTACCGGCCACCCGCAGATCAACTCATTTGAACCAATGATCGCTTTCCGCGGTGTAAGAGGTTATAAGAGCATTATAGATATTGGTGGTAATGTGAAAATGGCCAAAGGTTTCGCAAGCCTGTTCGCGATGTACCATACCAGTAAAAGTTTTACGGCAGGCGTTGGCTTCCAGTTCAAGAACACAGTGGAAGTACAAGCCAGCTATACATCGCAGACAGCCGGCATCAAAACCAATGTGGATGGCAACTTTGGGCTGAGTATGAAGATCCGTTTATTTAAGTAGTCAGCTGATGATCTGCCCAGGGATAAAATGGGACCAGTGAGCCTGGCTCAAGGTGACCTGTATCTGTACTGTGCAGAAAAATACCATCTGTACGCGAAGCAGCAATAATGTCTCCTGCGCCGGATGCGTGTGCAGCTCTTATCCTTAAACCATTTTTATTGGTCAGGATAGCTGGCACGATATCATCTAATGTATGCACCGCAGCCCGGTAATCCAGGAAAGGTAAAAGCCATGGTTTTACCATGGGCAGGTTCCAACAGGCACGGATATAGGATTCAAGGAATAATTTAGCGCCGGCCTCAACGGAAAATGCATTGGCAGGAAATAACATCACCCTTGTTTTGGTAGGGCTATAACCAAACCAGAAAGGTTTGCATGGTTTTGCCCTTACCCGGTGGAACACCTGCTCCACACCACAATCCTGCAGCACCTTTGGCAATACCGGTGTATCCACTGTGGTTAAACCGGCACTGATCAATAAAAGGTCCGCATCCAGCGATTCAATGACCGTTTGCTCCAGAGCAGGCTCCTGCACAACAAACCGCGATACCGGCTGTATACCATACTGTGCCAGCAAACCCGCAAAAATATAACTATTCGCATCCCGCAATTCATTCCCCACAGAAATGATCACCACCCTGGGCGGGCGATGGACCGTGATATGATGAATACCCAGTGCTGCTAAAAGTCCGATATGCTGAAATTGTATCCTGCAGCCCGGTTCCAGTAAAAGATCTCCTTCTGCTGCATCTGTTCCTTTACGGATCACATGCTGATGAACTTTCACCCGGTCATTGGAAACAGATACATTTCCTTTCTTTTCTTCCACGTCCTCCCCTCCTATCACTGTGTCCATTTCAGGTGGCAGGATGTCGCCGTTCTGAATACGGATCACATGCCCCTGTAATGCTTCTTCAACTGAGCTGATAGGAAATAATTTCTTTTTAGCGGCGGTATAATCACTGATGCGGATGGCAAATCCATCCCGGAGAGAACGGTTAAAGGGTGGATAATCTCTGTCTGCTGATATGGGTGCTGCTAGTACACGGCCGATAGCTTGTTCTAATGGTATGCGCTCTATACCCCAGCTTGTACGGCAAGCTGCAATCTGCTGTATGGCAGCGGTGACACTAATCATAATCTATCACATACAATATTTAATAATATTTATATTCCGAGGGAGGTAAAATACATTTCTTTATTATTATTTCATACTTGTTTAATATTTCATTATTATTTATGAATATGAACAGATTAGATTGATATATTTATCATATTGATTTATTTAACATTCAATTTTTATTATATCTTATTAACAAATGGAAGCGCCATGTTAATGTTAAGTGGTTGTTAACAACTTTTCTTAAATTTAATTATCCAATCTAACTTATAGTCAACATCTGTGTAGAATATTCAGCTGAAATAATCGGCTTGTAGTCCTATTTCATCACGAGTAAACTATGTCAAAAATGCATCAAGATCTTAAGGAACGCCCACGTTTATATTATCCCTGGCCGGACCTGATCAGTCCTTATGTTGATGAACTGGAAGAGGAGATAAATTACTGGTTGTTACATTCTTACAGATGTATCCCTCCGGACATCAAGCGGAAGTATGAAAAGACCCAATTGGGCCACATTACCGCGCGCTTTTTCCCTATGGCCAGCCGGGAAAGGTTAACCCCTTTAAACATGAATTCACTCTGGGGCATTGCTTTTGATGACTACCATGAACATTGTACCATTGATCAGTTAAGAAGACTGAAACACCGGGTGGAAGACATCCTGATCGGCGCACCGCCTTTAAAAGAAGAGAATGATATCTTCTGGCAGCTGGCAGTTATGCGGGACTCATTTGCACAATTCATGCCTACCAACTGGCTGGCCCGGTTCTCTAATAGTATGGGAGAATATGTACAGGGCATGGTGGAAGAAGCACCTTTTAAACAAAGGCTCATTTCCCCGAGCCTCAGCGAATACATGGAAATACGCATGAAAGCAGTGGATGTATACCCGCTGGTTTCATTTGCGGAAGTAGTGATCGGTTACACCTTTCCCCGGGAAGTGATCTACCACCCGCTTATGCGCCGCCTCGCAGATCTTACCTGCCGCATTGTAGCATGGTGTAATGATTATTTCTCTATCTGGAAAGAAGAAGATAAAGATATCATGAACATCATCATGGTCGTGCAACATGAATATGATATATCAAGGGAAGAAGCTTTTGCAGAAGCCGTAAGGATCCACCAGGCTGATGTAGACGAATACATCAACCTCTGCAATCATATGCCGCATTTCGGCATCCATAATGAAAAAGTAAAGGAATTCATCCATCACAATAACCTGATGATCCAGGGACACAAATCATGGTACGAAAAGGATACGCAACGGTATAAACCGGGCGGGCATCCTGAAGCTGACCAGTTCAGAGGGGTTGAAGTAGTTGTGTGATTGTTCTGCAGGCCGGTAATTTTGCCGGCCTGTTGGTTTAATATGCTGTAATCAGCGCATGTTATTTTATCAAAGTTTTTCAACATCCCATCCATCATACAGATCCACATTACAATGCGCTGCCAATGCATTGAAGGCAATATTCCTTTTATGCAGCTTTTCAGCTGTTAAAATATCCACTTTACTCACTTGCAGTGTCCATTCTTCATCGTCTGATTCTAGCTTCTCCATCAGATAGCCGTGATCTTTCAATTCATCAAATACACGCTCCAAACCTTCTTTATTATCATTAACAAAGAAAAAGCCCCATTTAAGTTCTTTACTGGTATCAAATCCTCCCTTGTGTATCTTTTCAAATAAGATCAGCAGGTTATCTAAATCAGGTAGCATTAAATGATCAGTTTGAAAGGAATTGCCTAATGGCTATTATTATCATCACACATCCCACTACAAAACATAACAGGGGTACTATTGTACCTAAATCATCTCCCTTAATTAAAAAGGAACTGGGCCTGTTCTTATCGTAGACAACGGTTACTTCATCACCCTTTTTAAAGGAAGCCAAAAAACCACCGGTTCCGTAAGTCAGTTTAATACGCTTACCTTCCTTTGTGCTGAATTGAACAACAGGAAATCTGCTCAGGCTTTGAGCACCGAACCGGATTTTAAACCCTACGATCTCGCCAATTACGGCAATGCCTCCTGAAAGGATCTTCTTCCTTTTTATATAAGAAGCAATGCCATTTCCAATCACAACGCCGGCTATGATCAGGTAAAAGATCGCCTCGGGATTAAAGTACCTCGCCCATTTCAATAACTCATTTAGCGTACTCAAGTTATTTGTGCTTTAGGGAATTCACCTGCTGCTTTAATTCCTTCACTACTTCCTCCAGCTTCTTACGCTGCTTCTGCTCTTCAATCAAATATAATGTCAGCTCCTCTACTTTCAGCAACAGCTTACTGTTCATCTCTCCTATATCATGCCCGCCCTGTTCGACCTGGTTGGCTGAAGGAATGCCAGGAAGATGTTTCTTATCTTCAATAAATTTCGCTACTTCTGAGAGGTCTGGTAAAGGGTAACCTTCTTCAAATACAAAATCAGGCCAGCCGGTGGCAAGCACTTTTACTTTTTTTGCAGTAATAGTACCAGCTACAGATAATTCTGATTGCGGGTTCCTCGTTCCAACACCCACATATCCGTTTTCTTTGACGTTTAATGCAGCTACAGCAGAATTAGCTGTAACAGGATTACCCACATACAGGCTCCATTCATTTGTCATTGGCTGTAATTTTGTGACGGTAAGATCGTTTCCAGTAACGGACAATGGTACCCAGCCCGCATTTATATTAATTGATCTTACCTTAATGTTAACAGTGAGAGGGTCGGTAGTAATACCCAGGGTATTGATGGCACGTATCCTGAAGCGGGCATTACCATATTCGGTATTACAATCCACTGTAAAATTTCGTTGTGTTGCCAGAATATATCCATTATTGTTCACCATTCCCGTTTCACGCCAAACGGCAGGATTTGCATGAGAAATGCTGGCCCGATGGGTAGCTGCGGCAGCTATATTGCCCCGGGTATAGGATATAGAAATATCATAGTATCCGGAGGCGGCCGCATCTATAGGCAGGACTCTCAGAAATTCGATATAATCTCCTACTACATAACCTGCGGGGAAAGTCACGTAGATAGAGTATTCGTCACTGACGTTAGGAGATGCAAAGCTGAACACGCTTAACAAAGCGAACATAGGTAACAGGATGAATTTTTTCATGGGTGATCGGGGTTTTTATGAGTCCTGCAAAATAAGCATATTTCAATGGATTGCATAGTCAATTTGTTGATATAGATCAACTTTTTGAAAGATCATATTCCGTAAATTGGATTTCACCAAAACTCAATCTTATGGCATTGCAAGATGGAATTATTACTTTAACAGGTTCACTCGGCGAAATCGTTGGGTACAAACGAAAAGGAAAGCTCTGCTTCCGCCGCAAAGCAAAACATGTACGGAGAAGTGAAGCCACCAAAGAGTCCGCTACCGACTTTGGCGCAGCCAGTAAGGCAGGAAAACTGATCCGCCAGGGAGTACGCCAGGGGCTGAACATCCGCACAGATCACCAACTCGTCAACCGCCTGAATAAGGAACTGCTGAAAGTCCTTTATGCCAGCAGTGAACAAAGGGGCTTTAGAGGCTTTAAGCGGGAAGAAATTGCTGCATTAGCAGGCTTCAGCTTTAACAAGGAAACAAGGCTAGACCGGCTATTGAACTTCAGGCCTAAAGTGGTGCAAAGCAAAGAGGGTCTCCGCATTGCCCTGCCGGCATTAACTGCCCGGGATATCCGCCATGCAAAGAATACCACACACATTGAGATCAAAGTGATCGCTGTGGGAGTAAACTTTAATGGCGGCGATTACCAGGATGCCGTGACGGACAAGGTCATGATCGATTTCAGGGAACCTGCTGCTGCAAAGGAACTGATACTTCCTTTTAAAGCAGGTGAAGAAGAAACGATTGTCGTGCTGCAGATCACTGCATACCATGAGTGGAATGGCAGCATGTATAAGTTAGATAACCTGAAATACTTTGCTGCAGATATCATTGATGTGATACCATCGTTACCGCAGGAAGAGGAGGTTAACATGGTGCACCAAACGAAAACTGAAAGGAAACCACTCTTTCAGCTGCTGGGAGATCACACTTACGCCGTACCTCAAAGAGAATAAAACAAGGCGAGGCGGTCAAACATCTGACGGAAAGTATTACTCCCGCCAGGAAAACTATGCCTGCAAACCAAAATCAGCACGTAATTTGCCGTAAATTTGTACAATGAAAGCTTCTTCTCACAGAATATTTATACTTCATAGCTCCAAAAGAGTGATTATATCCCGCGAAAGCATCTAAACCTCTCCTTCACCTCCCCTCCATATCCGGTACACATCCGCTCCATATATAGTCCACCATTCTCCCGTCTTTCTCTTATCAATCCCTTATCAGCTAATCATTACACGCCCATGGTATAAGCCAAACACTGTAATAGAAAGGTTCTTCTATAAACGCTCCATACCAAACTGCGGCAGATCAGAATAATTATTTACTTTAGCTGGGAAAATCGCAGGGAATTGCTCAACTACGCTCCGGACATATCTTTCAAAGGCAGGTTTCGTATTATCTTATTGTTAGTACTGAGCCTGTGCTCCTGCGTATCTTACATTCTCCCTTCCGGCCCCGGCCAGGGTTATCTCCAGGAATCACCACTTTATGAAAATGAAAACCAGGAAGCCTGCAAACTTAGCCTTGGCATAGAAACTACAGTAAAGAATAAACGCACTTTCAACAAACAGCAGTTTCCGCGGGTTTATAATACCGTTACCCACAACAATAACAACCATAAATACTTCCGCCTGGCCTCCTGGATGAGGCCCGCGTATTATATTTTCCTTTACCGGTTCAGTCTTTTTTGATCTCCTCCTTTTTGCCGCACACGAATTGCCGCATGTTTCCTGCCGGGAACAAGCCATTGTATTTTTATTTCCGTAAATTATAAACTCAAGTACTGATGAAATGTCCAAATTGCAGCGAAACGCTGCTCATGACACAGCGGAACAATGTTGAGATCGACTATTGCCCGAAATGCCGCGGCATCTGGCTGGATAAAGGAGAGCTGGACAAACTGCTGGAATATGACAACAAACGCAGCAACGATGAGCACCACCGGTATGACAACGACCATGATCATGACCGCCATAAACAACATCCCAGGAAAAAACGAGGCTTCCTTGGCGACTTTTTTGATTTCGATTAATGCTTAAAAACTCAGATAATGGAATTTATTATTCCCGATTTCGCCGACGCTTCCGTCTGGATCAGCCTGATCACACTTTGTTTCCTTGAAGTAGTGCTGGGCATTGACAATATCATCTTCATATCCATCGTGGCAGGGAAACTGCCGGAACACCAGCAGCGCAAAGCCCGGAACATCGGGTTGGGGCTGGCCATGTTGTTCAGGGTAGGCCTGTTATTATGCATCAACTGGATCATTGGTCTCAAAGACCCCGTGATTAATTTCAAATGGCTGAACGGTACGGTGATCCCACTCAGTTGGAAGGATATCATCCTGCTGGCAGGCGGCCTTTTCCTGATCGTTAAAAGCACACTGGAGATACATCATAAGTTGCAGACAGATGCAGAAGAGGGACATAAAAAGACCCGTGCACCCCATAGCCTGGCTTCCGTGCTATTACAGATAGTGCTGGTAGATGCCGTCTTTTCCTTTGATTCTATCCTAACTGCAGTAGGTCTTGTGGACAATGTGCTGGTGATGATCATTGCAGTAGTAGTGTCTATCCTGATCATGATGCTGTTTGCAGGGCCCGTTACAAAGGTCATCAACAAGCAGCCCACGCTGCAAATGCTGGCGCTTACATTCCTGATAGTAATAGGTGTGGTACTGATTGCCAGTGGTTTCCACCAGGAGATCAGCAAGAGTATCATTTATTCCTGTTTGGGCTTCTCATTGATCGTGGAACTACTGAATATACGGCTGAGAGGGAAAAATGCGAAGAATATTGAATTGAATACGCCGAGGGACGTTAAATAGTTATTTATGCAACCAGGGCAGCCTTTTATGCGACAGCAGCAGAAAGGTTTCTTATAAAAGAAAATAAACCCCGGCATATAGCCGGGGTTTTATGCTAAGGTCTTGTAAATATGAGAACTGCATTAAACAGTATCGCGCTGCATTTTATTGTCCTTTCTCTTGAAGGAATTCACCAGGTATTTACCATTAATAATAAGGAATGTGACAAATACAAGTAAAGACCAGGGCTGTACGTATGGGGTAGAGATCTCCCGCCCTGCTATTGATATAAAAAAGGCCTCTGACCAGATCTCATAGGTAATGGCAGCCAGATCAAAAGTAGCTAATAATAATAATATGCCCGTTATCAATGTTGAATATCTGAAGCTGAAAAAAAAAAGTAATTAGCGCTATAATAAACAACACCGCAGCTATCAGATGCCTGTATCGTCCTGCATGACTAACAAACATAATTTCCTTCCATGTAAATATCATCATCACTACTACGATAATAAAAGGAATCAAACGTATAATCTTCATTTTTCCCATCTTCAATATTTATAAGTTCTGTAATATATTGACTCGAAATGATATTATACAATTATCAATTATTAAGCCCTTTACTATAAAACTCCGAAGCCTCCCTGATATCTTTTTCAAGAATAGGATAAACATTCAAAATAGACTCGTTATTCCTAACACGATATGGAAAATTATGCAGCGTGTTATTATACCTGATAATAAAATCTGTTTCCCCGTTTGTCAATCCCAGGTTCATGGGAACAGATCTTGTTTCAACAGGAATTACCCTGACAGTATCCCTTACAAATATCTTCCTGTCATCCTGCAGATACTCATAATCGATGGTATATTTTTCACTGGCATTGTAAAGAGCTGCCTCATCTCTTTCAAAGTTAACAAGATATCCTTTACTGATCTTAGCGTTAAAGAAATCATTGCCTGTAATATGTTTTGAAGGATAGAAGATCATGTTCCTGTTAAAGAACACCAGGTAACCTGTTCGTTTATGGTAAATATTGTCCTTATACACGAATAATCTGTAATTACAGGAACTCATAGCAATAGAAAACGTTATAAAAAAGAATACAGTTTTCATATGTATGATTATTTCTTGTCCTTAAAATCTCCGTGTTCATCCAGGTCCTCCACAACACTATCAACAAAAAATATGGCAATACTGCCAATAAAGATCTTTTTCATAGATACGTTTATCCAAGGTTAAAAATTATACCCCAGCCTAAATTTTCCGGGTCCATCCCTGGCACTTGGGAATTAGCCAAGAAATCATACAACAAAACATCGTATTCCCTTTCAACTTATTATTCCAGCCTAAAAGCAATATCATATTATTCAACACTATTGGATTGGGCTTTTACTTATCCTTGTCCACTACAATACTGTATGAAAAATGCCTCGCCTGTCCTCCAGCTATTCTATAAAATCCTTTTTTGTATCCTTGTCTGAAGAATAGTCATAAAGTACTTATCGATCTCTATGAAAAACTCTCAATTAGAGACGCTGAATAAAGCAAAAATGGATCTCATTATTAATAAACAAACATTAATTACTCATAATTTTCTATTCTAAGCCGTACCTTTTCCCCATCTTTTAGATTATGTATTTGTTTTGCCAAATCAGCATAATAAAGAAGAAATTTAGGGAAGGCGCTTGCATAAAAATTCTTCATTTCATATTCGCCTCCTATAACAAATGGCACCTTAGGTACCAATCTTTGATTGTAGTGAAATGAATTAACCTCACACCAACTTTTAACAAATCCATTTCCTGTTAGATAATCCAAATTTTCAATCAGATATTTTAACCAGCCCTCAAAATCATCTGACAACCTCTCTCTATCGCCAGTTTCAACATTAAAAAGAACTATGCTACCATCGCTTTTATCGAAAGCAAACTGATTCCCAAATACTTCCTGTCCAAAAGAAAATAACCCTTCAAACAAATATCCAAACTCCTTACTTAGGACATCATTTACTAATTGAATATTGGAAAAATCACTAGTAGAAATAAAAGAATATATATGTAATGATTGATTGAAGAAAAAGCCTCCATTACCAATCGATTTGATAAAATCAAAATACTGATCATCCTTTAAAATTTCCTTATAACTGATGAGCAATGTTTGATCTACATTATTATCTAACATCGTCTCACTCTTGTTGTTTAAGAAGACAGATATTTCATTCTTTATCATTATTGTTTAGGTTTTAAATTTACCGGAGGAGAATAGAAAATTTATCCTCAACCTCCTCGATATGGCACTCAGGGATTTTAAAGCAAAAAAAGCACATAACCAGTAACAATAAAGCCTCCGCAGTCGCGGGGTCTTTGTTGTTGAAAGATGATAGATACAATTTATGTAAGTATGTTTATCGAATCAACCATTTCTTTAACGATATCCTTTTCTACAAGTCGATCGCTAAAGTTACAATTGTATGTTCCAAATACAGCTTTATTGTTTTTGTATAATACCCAGTACTTCCAGTAATATTGCCCTTCAAGTACAAACTCTTTCTCTTCATAATTATCAGCACTTACCTGGGCAAGCAAATTTTCTGCATTATTCGCATTTTCGTTGGATGATACAAAATCTGACAGCTCCATACCAACATCAAAATTATACGTAGCTGGGATGACATACGCAGATAAATTTATTGCGCCAACCCCATTTTTATCATCAGTTATACTTATTGTATTTCCGCCTTCTTCAATCAAATAACTAGCTGGAACTTTAATTGAAAATATATTTGATTTAGATTTATATTCATTCATACAAAACGTTTAAGGATTAGGTTTGGTTACCGGTTTAGTTGGATCATAATAAATCACACGCCCATTACTCCCTCGGCATTGGCAGTAACGGTACAGTTGTTAAATTAGCTCCTCCCGCTGGCACTGGCAATTCCTTGAGAATATCAATTGCTTTATCAACGACCATCACTATTCCCGCCGCTGCTCCTCCTGCAATAATCCCCTCCGCAATTGCTTCCCCAATAAAAGGTAAAGCAGGACAGATAGGGCATTTACCATCTGGATCGCTAAACCGTATTGGATTGTTATATGAGAAGTGATATGGGCTGATTGCTTCCTGACCACCCTCATCCGTAAACGGATCTATTTGTAAAAATCTTCCCGTCTGCTGATCATAGGTTCTTGCATTAAAATCATACCAAGCTAGTCCGCTACCATCAGTAAACTCCTTCTGCTGAAGCTCATTTCCATTAAATAGTATTTTGTTTTCTAACTTACCAACAGCACTTGAACTGATCCCACTCATGGTGAGCCCAAATGGATAATAGTGTGTTTCCTCTAATACAGGCCCTGTAATATGATCCAGTATCACATTGTCAAAGAACACATCCTGCGGACTCTCATTGCTGGTATAAATATACAAAAAACCACTTTCCTTTACCACCATCTTATCCTGTGCCAGTGTCTGCAGCTGATCTGGCTCTGCTTTCACCTGCTTCACCCCACCGTTCTCTTCCACCATCTTAAACTGCTCATTGAACAACACGAAGTTCAAATAAGCTTAGGTCTGCCGGTCAGATCTACTGTTTATCCTTCTCTTTTAAATGCTCGTATTGCTTGTTATAAAAGTCTGAAGTGAAGGGCGGAACAACGTTGAGATCGATTATTGCCCGAAATGCCGTGGCATCTGGCTGGATAAAGGTGAACTGGACAAGCTGCTGGAACATGACAACAAACGCAGCAGCGATGAATACCGCCGGTATGATGACGACCATGGCCACGACCGCCATAAACATCAACATCCCAGGAAAAAGAAAGGCTTCCTTGGCGACTTTTTTGATTTCGATTAATTCTTAAAAACCTCAGATAATGGAATTTATTATTCCCGATTTCGCCGATGCTTCCGTATGGATCAGCCTGATCACCCTTTGCTTCCTGGAAGTAGTACTGGGTATTGACAATATTCGATATAATCTCCTACTACATAACCGGCGGGGAAAGTCACGTAGATAGAGTATTCGTCACTGACGTTAGGAGATGCAAAGCTGAACACGCTTAACAAAGCGAACATAGGTAACAGGATAAGTTTTTTCATGATCTGGGTAACTATTTTTTATGTTCTATTAAGAAATATTTGAACGGCGAAGCCGTAACAGATAACTATAAATATTTCTCAAAGATATTCTCTCCTTTATAAAAAACACTGTACAAACTGTTTTCATCTAAAATTGAAATTACAGCTTTACCACTGTCAATAAATACCTTCAACTGAATGCTTTCTTCACAAGAATCTGTTTCAACTTTAATTTCTTCGTTAACAGGTAGTTTAAAAATAAAGCATTCAGGTTCGTGTATTATTTCCATTTCAGAATCTGAACTATTGAAAATTTTAAAACTTGTTTTTTGTTTCATTTTTTTATTGTTCTAATTTCAAAAGAAAGTTCTTGCTAATTCCATGGCTTGATCCCTTCTAACTACTGCAGCGGCATTTTGTGATCCCATTTTCTGAGCTTTTACTATCTGATCATTATATGCTCTAGCCAATTTAACTAAGTTCTCCTTTGTCCATCCATTCTTTAACAATTCTTTCCTGCTAAAGTCTGAAATAGATTTTGTCAAATTTGTCTTACTCCCCCATCCAAAAAACTCAGCTGCTTCTTTTGTGTTTTTACCCAGAGATTCTAAAAAACGAGTTAAAGTTGTACCCCTGGCTTTAGTAACCACATTAGCTACAGGCGCCACCGTAGGGGAGTTAGCAGCTTTAGCAGGTAGCAGTTTTGCCATAGAAATGACCATAAATCCCAAATTAGCTGCATTTCTACCTGCTTCCTCCTGCGACAATTCCTCATCCCATATTTTTGCTTTTACTAACGTATTTACAAACTGTTGATCCTCAACTTCATCAAGTATCTTTTCTCCTGCCGCACTATACTTATGCCGTCCCTCTCCATATGACACCTGTGGGCTAACATTAAGAATACCATTTTCTCCCACTGAGGTTTTTGTCTTTAGCACATACCACTCTCCAAACTCGTTCTTATGCACTGCGCCACCATTAAACAAAGAGTGTAACATTGCTCCAACCCTTGTCTTAAAATCACCTAAAGGATCAACTTCGTTAACAGGGTTATTACCCATACTTTCATAGGGGGAAGAATTTGTCAATGATTCTGCTTCAGGGTCAATCTGCCACCATCTGCCTATCTGTGGATCCAATGTTCTATAAAAAGCATCGTATTGATTAAGATCTAAATCCTCCGTATGCTCTATTCCGTTAAAATGTTTCCTATTCTCCAGCTTCCCTGGTGCTTTTGAACTGATCCCATCCATCGTCAACCCAAACGGATAATAATGGGTCTCCTCCAACACCGGGCCTGTGATATGGTCAAGGATCAAATTGTCAAAGAACACATCCTGCGGGCTTTCGTTGCTCGTATAAATATACAGAAAACCACTCTCCTTCACCACCATCTTGCCCTGCGCCAAGGTCTGTAATTGATCTGGTTCTGCCTTTACCTGTTTTACCCCACTGTTCTCTTCTACCATCTTAAACTGCTCGTTGAACAACACAAAGTTCAGGTAAGCCTTTGGTCTGCTGCTGAGGTTCTGCTGTTTGTCCTTCTCCTTTAAATGCTGGTATTGGTTGTTGTAAAAGTCGGATGTGAAGGGGGTATTATTAGTGCTCCTGGATGCGTGGGCACCCGGGTTGTTGCTACCACCATTGCCAAAGGCTTGTGCCAACGCGGTGACCATATCTTCGGCCGGTTGCAGCTTCTTATTGTTGGTGGGGCCTTGGGATTTATAGAAAGCCCTAGCCCCAATACGGATCGTATCTCCCGCCATTACCTTGATCACTAATGAGGGGCCTATCTTCTTATCTGGATTCGTGGCATTGAGTTTGGCTACCGAACTGTTGGTTTTGGAGGTACTGTTGTCTTCCGGGTAGCCTGCCGGTTTGGCACTCCGGCTGCTTTCTATGTTGCTGAACAAAGCATTTTCTATGGCGGAACTCTCCTGCTCCATCGAAGCCAGATACATACTAAAGTCCGTTTGTTCTGTCAGTACGATCCGGATATTGCCCAGGTAGTCTTTTTCGAAGTAGTCGTAATACCAGGCTTGTGGTTCACCAGTTTTGAATACCGTACGGATGCGGCCTTCTTCATGACCTAAGAACTGTAATGTATCTTGCTCATAAACAAATCCATCGATGTAATCAGTCACGGTGGTTTTAGCTGGGTTCACCGTAATGTCTGTCACCGTTTTACGCAATTTATTGCCGGCCGCATCATATAAATAATTGATCGTGCCTTTGCCAGTAATCGTGATCTGCTCCGGCAGGTCCAGGTGGTTATAGGTAATACCTGCGATGGCTTTGTTATGGTCTATTTTCAGGTTGCCATTCGGGTCGTAGTCATAGTCAATATGCGTTGTTTCATTAACCTGGTTGGTGGCATTATTCGCATCCGGTTCTTTAAAGTCGCCCAGGTTACGGGTGGCATTATTGGCGCCGTCCCAGACATTCAACAGCTTATTAGAGTGAAGGTTGTAATTGTAATGCAGTTCATCCATCGGGGTGATCCCGCCGGCCACCAGCCCCATCTGCTTCATGCTGCCAATATTGCCATTGGCATCGTAGGTGAGATTATCTACAGTGAAATCAACCAGGTTCTTCTCCCAAGCCGTACTGCTGGTAGTGTTATGCTGATTGAAGTCTGCTTTCGTTAACCGGTTGGATCTGTCATAAGTGTAACCATGGGCCCGTTCCAGCCCATTGGTACGGCTCTTCCATTGGGTACCGGAGATGTTGCCATTGTATTGTTGGTTGTTCTCAAACCCATAATCATAACTCAACACCTGCCCGAACCAATTAGCTGTACTATTCGGGGTGTTTACAAAGTCTTTGTTGATGCTTTTCAGCCAGCCACGGATGTTGTGCTCATAATTCAGTTCATCCAGGTAAGTACTGCCACCAAAAGTTTTCCCGATCGACTTCTTTTTTAACTGGCCCAGCTCATCGTAGGTCATCGTAGCGATCGTACGTTCCATGTTGCTGTCATCATTAAGCCGCTTTTTGATGGCTGTTGCCCGGCCAGCATCGTCATAAGCTGTCATCGTTAGCACCTTTGTATCCGGGTTGGAGCCACTGCGCGGGTTTTTATGATGCACATAGGTACTAAGCACCTTATCATTAAAATCATATAGATTGGTAACAATGTCTTCTCCACCATTGGCATTATCACTCCTGGTCTGTATGACGCGTCCCTTTTCATCATAAAAAACACTGCTGGTCAGCCATTGGTCTGTACCTAATACCCTCACTTTGCTGCCGGTGGTTAAACCTTTCGTAACATTGCTTTGGGCGAAGCTTTCTGCATAGGGATTACCGTCAGCCTGGGGTTTGGAAGCATAAGTACCATCATAAGTTTTAGCCCCGTTATACGAATACTTGTCGTAATAAGTATAGGTCAGGGGTTCATACCCACTGATGCCGGGCAAGGGATTGGTGACGATAAGTGTTTCAGTTCCCTGCGTCAGGGATGGAACGATCTCTGCCAGGAAATCGGCATTCGTCTCACTCTCAAAGCCATTCTGGAAGATGATCTCCTGGCGGGCCCGGTAAAATGCTCTGCCGGTTTCCCTGGAACCGATCACCAGTTGATCAGGGCCGGGCACAACATAGTTCTCTGTGCTGGTGCTACCCGTCACCCCATTCATAGTAAGTTCTAACGAGGCCCTGTCACTATTGCTCGGATAGATCGCCGTCATAACCGGACGGTTCAGTTCATCATAGAAAGTAGTATGCCATTCTTTAGGGGATTTAGCCCGTTGTGCCCCATCCTGGGTGAACACCAGCCGATCCCGCACATCGTAGACCATGTGTACTTCTCCCGCATCCGGTACCTTTTTGATGATCATCCGCTGACGATTATCATATTGGTATCGAAAACAAAGGCCGTCGGCGATGGCCTGGGAGATCGTCCAACTGCTACTGATCAGTTCTACCGCTTTGGGAGGGATCACAAAACGAAGGTTCCCCAGATCATCATATACATAGTAAGTGCATAACCAGTCGCCATGGCTGGCACCAGGGATCGCTGCCATTTGTACTTTCCTTAAGATCACCTGGCCCTGCTTGTCTTTATATTCCACCAACTGATTACCAGCTTCATTGATACCAACATTTTTGTATAGCTGACCGGCAGAATAAGCTGCAGAAGAAACAGGGATACTCCCGGAACTCATCTCCCAGATCCTCACTCCATCGGCTGTTCCATTCATCAGGTATTGCTGCTGTACCGGCTTGTTACCACCGCGTTCCACTGTACTCAGGTCATTTTTTGCCCAGCTGTTACCGGGGGCATAAGTACTCAGCACACGGTTTAGTGGAGACGCTTCAAAATCCGTGCGGCTATAAAACACCGTTTCCCCGTTGGTGCCAGGGCTTAAGCTATTGCTCTCGTAAAAGGTCTTCTGGTTTGTAAAAGGGTCCGTTTTAAAAAGACCATTGCTGGTGCCGTCTGCATAAGGCAGGTATTTTAACTGCTCACGGCCATAGGCATCATAGAGCGTGGGGACTACAATATCCTTTCCACTACCCCCCATCCCTTTAGAAACAGCTTGTAGCGGCCTGCCTAAACCATCTATGTATTCTGTTCTTTGCTTCACCTGGGCAATAGTGCCCGTGCTCACTGCAACAGGGTCCGCTGTAGGCATATTCGGTTCCCAGGTACGCACATAGTTGATGGTCGTGTTCGTATAGGCACCGGGTTTAGCTAAAGGAACTGCAGAAGGGCGAACACTGCTGCCACTCGGTGCCTGTGCATACAGACCTACACTAAAGATGATAAAGGCTAAGCAAATATAAATGGATCGCATAATCACTGATTGTAGAGTGATGGATGTTTTATACTGATGTTTAGGGGATACTTTTTGCATAGGTTACTTCTTTACTATTCAACAATTGTCCCTGTGTTATCTGCATAAAACCTATAACTACCGGAAGTAGGTTGCTGAATGTTGAGTACACTGCCTGAATAAATACGTATGAAAGTACCCGGATTAGCAGGTGTGGTATAAAAATACTTCACCTCCGGTCCGGTATAAAACTCAGAGGGCACAAAGCGGACCTCATAATTACCTATCGGAATATTTATCTGGTTAGTATAAATATTGTCATAAGACACTACCGGAAACGAACCGGTTTCATTCAAAAATCCGTCTTTATAAAACTCTATATTTGTATTAGGTGATGGTATGTTAATTGGTGGCACGTACGTTTCAAGAACAGCATCTGTACGCTGTAAAGCAGTTGAACAGGCAGCAGGCAGAACTGGCGCGGCATTACCAGGAAGCGTATAAAAAGCACCATTCTGATGCCAGGTTGAAACATTGCCCACAGTATAGTACTCCAATTGTTTAACAATATGGGTTTCGTTGTTCCTGATAATTTTTAACCGGCCAAAAACATCATACTCATAAAATTCTTTCCTTCCTCTCTCGTCTGTTTTACTGGTCACGCCGATCAAAGGTTTATGGGTAAATGTTGTTATAAATGTTTTACCGGTATTGGTTGCATTCCTGAGATTGGCTATCCTGCTATTAATATCGTTTTCATCGTAACTGGCACTAATATCTGGTGTTGCGCCGCCGGGATTTACAATAGCATTAACTGAAGAATAGCTCATACCTGTTACTTCGGAAACAGGATACTGCCCATCGTAAGCCCATACAAAAGATCTTACGATCTGATCTTTTGCTGTCAGTTGTATCGGGTTAGCCCACTGATCATACTGATCGAACGTAAATTCGTTTTCCAGAGCTCCTCCGTTGTATGATTTCTGAACAGAAGAAGCGGCAATAAAACCTGGTCCGGCAGAGAAGTTCGCATAGTTGTTCCTTATCTTATACAACTCTTTGCTTTTTGCAATATTTGTTGTGGTTTCCTCAATAACAGGGCTAATGATGTTTTTCCCCAACATGGTATTAAGCACTGTTTCACCACTCAGATCGTAGGTATATTTAAGCTGTTTTTGTATTTGTTCTCCCTTACTATTGGACGTAAGGATTCTCGATGGCTGAAGATATTGACTATTATCGTAGTAATAATAGGTGTTTGTTGTCAAATTTGTACTCCCCTCAAACCACTTTTCTTCTTCCTGTTCTAATAACAGTTTGCCAACTGCGATGCCATATTCACCGCTTTTATAGATTTCAGGAGGTGTAGAGACGCCGAAGAAAGTTGCCTGATCATTATAAACCCCGCCCGCCACAGTTGGTGCAGGACCGGCAACAAGCTGGTAGATGGTTTTAAGAAAAGAATAAACTACACGCACCTGTAGTGGCCGGATATAGGGCTTATAGGTATAATTTTTCTGATGAACGAGTTTTAACTCACAGTTCTCAAATTTATAATCTGATTGAGACTTTAGCATCCCCATTAACCCACTGCTGTGCTGCCATGGAATATTCGTTCCGTCTACAACGCTTGTGGTGTGCATTAGTTCCAGTGGAGGAATACCATCGATCAGGTTGAAGGCGCCCGGCCTGTAATATGCATACTCCTTTTTTCCGGTAGCCACCCCCAGGTCATGCTGGTATTCTGTGACCTTTGTATAATAAATAGGTGAACCGTTGGAATAAGTATAGTTCAGATAAGAAGCAGGCGCCAATGTTCTTTTTGACTCCGTGGCAGATAATCTTAAACAGCCATATGGACTGGAACATGGTTGTTCATTAACAATATAGCCGATGTATTGCTCATAACTGAAGGCATCCAGTTTGCGCGTAAGCTCATTATAGATGGCTGCAGGTTTATTAAGTGCAATGCCCATCCCATTCTGCAACTCTCCATACTTATATATTTTCCGCCAGGCCGGTACTCCCTCATGTACTCCATCGTAATAGCTGATACTTCTCACCCTTAAGCCGCCTCCTGTTCTTGGAATAGCATCTAAATTAGGTTGATCGTCATTAAAAATATTGATCTTTTCATTATACTTATTAGGCTCCAGATCAAAGTCAGTATAACCACCTGTTGGATAAACAATCCGTTGTAACGTACCAAATGCCATATATTCTCCATCAGGAATTTCTGCTGCAGGATTACCTCCAACAGAGAATTCACGTTCCACAGGTATCTCAGTACAACCGAAAGGGAAACGCAGCATGTGTTTTTGTACAAGATCGGATTGCCGGGGGACATTACTGGCGTATGCTGCCGGGTAACTGGATATTTCAGTTGTCAGGTTATTCCGGTACCCCCATGCATCCTGTCCTATCAGATGATTACCAAAAGCCACCTTTTGCTTATACATGAACCTGTAAAGATCGCTTCCATTGATCTGAATATCGTCCAGATAGTATGTGCCATAATAAGAATTCCCGTTGTAAACCTGTGCGGCCTGTGTATAAACGGGAGCCGTCAGGGATTGATTAAACACTACGTTTTTCACCTGGTTATTGAATTTATCCCGCACGATGATTTGATTCAGCTTATCGCTTCCCGGAAATTCAACTGAACCGCCGTTAAAGGTTATTCTGGCCAGTGCCACCCCTGCAATTACTGATTGCTGTACAAAGCCGAACCCTCCGCTGCTTACAGAATAAGTTTTATCTACGAGCTGATCATTCTGAAGGTTTATATAAGGCATATGAAACGTTCTCAGCCCTCCGCCATAATTTTCCATGTATTTAGGTGATGCTAGAAGATAAAACGAAATGGCCCCTAACAATTGGTCATAGTCATTGTACTGCGATGCAGGGACTTCATCACCACGTTTTGTTACCGTTGCGCAATCTGGCCCACCCATCGTACTAAAATTGATCTGCATTGATTGATAGAATTCTATAAAATCAGTTGCTTTTTTAAATATTGCAACTGGCTTCAAAACATATTCAAACCCTATCTCTGCGGTTTTAGTTGCATTCTCAATTTTCTTACACTTCCAGGTGGTGAGTATCTTTTCACCTATATATTGTGATCCTTCCGTGTATTCTATCCCTCTGGAAGTAGGCGTGCTTGTACCGGGTTCACCAAAATAATATACAGTTCCATCAGTATCCGTTATTATAAACCGCCCGCCAACAAATTCAATTTTAATATTATCATAAGGGACAGGTACGATTGCTGCCACATTCCCGTTATCGTCCTTCTGGAAATAAAAAGATCCCGCTTTATTCAGCAGTTTATAGGAAAACTGATCCGGTTGTCCATCAACCAAACCTGTTGCCAATGCATGTTCATCCCTGGAATAAAAATCACTTGAAGTATTTTTAAACGGATACCCCCCGGAACCCGGATTACTGGTATGATATGCTTTTACCTTGGAATTGTTATAGTATCCGGATAATGACAGATCATCCAACCCATTTACGGTTCTGGTTATCTGCAACTCACAATCTAATGACCACCCCAGCCCCAGCCTGGTTGCCTGTTCATTGATCTTAAAACCTCCGGCATGATAAGAAATACCAATAGGCAACACCAAACCTCCCGTTTTAATCTCGTGAAGCGGTATATTAATATTGGGCACTCCGGTATTCAGATCTACTGGATAATTAACAATTTTAGTTAACGCCGCTGCTTCAGGTGTTACAGGTACAATTTGAGGATATTGCGCGGCGGCAAATAAGGGTGTAAGTACAGCAAAAAAGGTTAAAAGAAACTTCATACGGTCAACTGGTTTATTGAGTTGAATTCAAACGTGAATTATCAGGTGTTTTATTTGTTATCAGCCTCTTCCAGTCTC
Organism: Chitinophaga niabensis; assembly: GCF_039545795.1. Taxonomy (NCBI): domain Bacteria; kingdom Pseudomonadati; phylum Bacteroidota; class Chitinophagia; order Chitinophagales; family Chitinophagaceae; genus Chitinophaga; species Chitinophaga niabensis. Next base: position 3,114,251 of record NZ_CP154260.1, read on the forward strand.
CCTAATCTCTTCTTCACTTCCTTTATTTCCTTATCCTGCTGAATAATATACAGTGTCAATTCCTCTATCTTCTGCAACAACTTCTTATTCATCTCCCCCAAATCCACCCCATTCTCCTCCACCTCCTTCGCCGATGGGATCTCCGGCAAGCGCTTATGCTGCAGAATAAACTGCTCCACCTCATACAAAGAAGGCAATCTATAATCCGGCTCAAACACAAAATCCGCCTAGCCCTGCAATGTCACCTTCACCTTTTGTGTCTTCACATTCCCCTTCACCTGCAACTTATATGCAGGATCATCAGTAGCAGTACCTATCAGTACATTGTGCGATGGCCTGAGCCGCATCACTTCATCTACGCCATTCCCCACTGTAAACCATTGCTCTCCTGCATTCCGCCAAACACCCGAAGCTTTTACATGGAACATAGTGCCATACAGGTAAGACATCACCATCCTCATTATTTTCACTGCTATTGCTATACATTGATTTCAGCATATTACCAGCAGCAACCGCATCCTCTCCCGTAAATATCACGTTTCCATTGGATTCTTATATCTGCATTAGTCCAGCAAAAATCTATCTAACGGAATAAACATAGTAGTTACTCCTTTCTTTAATCCTTTTTTATAACTATTTAAATATTTTTCAGCCTGTTTTTTGTCTTTTTCGTAGTACAAACGGTATAATTCAAATTTGGCATCATTTACTAACTCACTGGCTAAAGAAGGGTTAAGGCCATACTGATACCCCTTTGCCGCCTTCACACCTAACTGTATAATCCTTTCAAAACAATAAATTGCTATATCATTCTGATCCGATGACTTTCTTGTTGATCCCATTGTGGAAAGTACTATCAGGCAATCAGGATTTAACTCAAATGCCTTGATAATATATCTTTCCGCCATTCTCCATTTTCTTTGTTCAACATATTCCCTTTGAGTTCCGTCTTCATTGAAACGGCTTTCATCAAGATAAGTCTGCGCAATACATTGTAAAAGATAAGGGTCATTTCTAAAATCCAATCTTTTAATCAAATTTCTTGCACGTACTGAGTCCTTTGAAATAACATCATAGAACTTATCCAATATTATCTCTCTGTTCCTAGTTAGAACCAGACTCTTTTGGTTTTTTTGCCTCATTTTCAGTTGTTTTTTTCTTAGTATCAGCCGCCGCCTGCTCTCTGGCCCTTCTTGCATTAGCCGCTTCATGTTTATTCCTGCTGCCTCCACCTGTTCTGGTAGAATGCTCACCTCTAACCGTCTGATTACTATTTCCTGTTTTTGTCTTTCCTTTCTTAGTAGCTTGCTCTCTCTTAGCTGCTCTTTGACTAGCTTCCGTGGCCTTTTCTTTTGCTTCTTGTATTAAATCCTTTGGCCCCTTCTTTTGTGCATAAGCTCTATTATTAGATAACAGGTCTTTTACCAGATCCCGTCCATCGTGAATTGGTCCGGAAACCGCAATATTCTCATTCCGTTTTGCTGCCGACATTTCACGCAGCGACGACTGCGGTATTGTTATGTGCGGAACAAATGTCATATTTCCAGCTGGTGCTGCTGGCAAATCCAATTGCATCTCACTTCCTATTTCTACCATTCTATCCACAACCATCACAAGACCAGCTGAAGCGCCAAGAGCTACCAATCCCACTCCTATAGCATAAATAATCGGTAACACAATTGGGAGTTTGCCATCCGGATCTCCAAACCTAACAGGATTGTTGTAAGAAAAATGATAAGGACTACCCGCTTCTTGTCCATCTTCATTAGACAATGGATTCTACCTAGCCTCTATATGACTAATATCTACAATCCATTAATTCTCTCAAAAACGAGAAAAATGGATTTGTATTAAAGATATTCCTTTGGTATATTTTTCATCTGCTCATTAAGATCCCAATCACTGGGCTTAAACTTGGGCAAAGACCACTTAGCACCATCACTTAACCACTTTTCCCTGTACCGCTTAACAGACTCAACAGTATAATCTTGATTACCAAACTCTACTCCACAACAAGTACACATTTCATAAGTAGGACAATTTCCATCTTCTCCCCAGGGAGATTCTTCCAAGTATATTCCGCAAACTCTGCAATTAAGTTCTATCATATTTGTAAGTATTATTTTTGTTTCTGCCAGTAAAATATAGCATCCGTGGGCTTAAACATCGTTCTTGGAGTACCATCAACATTCATTACACCAAATGTATTCGTAGGAGGATGATACTTCAACACATCACCATTAGTTCTTGTCTTAACCAACGTACCTTCAGGTGAATTATGTAAAAATTCCTTTGTAGCTTCTGCGTATTGCTTCGCATTATAAAGTTCTGGGAATTCCTTACCATGATCTTCAAAATGTCTATACGCATTCCCAGCCGGGGTTAACCCGCGTTTATAATCAGGAGTCCATAAGCCTGGTTTTCCCGGTCCTTTTCCTTTGAACCCTATTGATATATTTGCCATCACAACATTCCCGCCATCAGCCAAAATTTCACCAGGTGAATTCTCTCCATCAATTCGGTTAACAACAAAATTATCAATAGAATTAAGACCACTCAGAAGCTCAAATGTCATATTTATTAAGAATGCCTCAAATGGTGCCTGCTTTTTTCGTTCCTCAGTCGCTTGTACTATAAGTCCTTTTCTATCTGGCTGAGGAGCCCTTTTAATTAGGACCATTTTCCCAACTTGCCTATCTTTTTCATTTCTCAAAAAATCTTGAAAATCCCTTTTACCTTCCTCATGCTGCGTATCTTCTATGCTCATTCCATCAGGGTCGATGAAGCGGATAGGATTATTAACTGCATAGTTATAAGGACTCCATCTTCTAGATATTTCACTAAGAGGATCAACTACATGCCAGCGTCCAATCTGTACATCCATCATCCTGGCTCCATAATCATACCATTCCAGACCACTACCAGTGCTGAACTCGTTATGCTGTAACTCCTTTCCGTTGTAGAGATATTTGTTCTCCAATGTTCCGGGTGCCCTTCCACTGATCCCATCCATTACTAAGCCAAAAGGATAATAATGAGTTTCTTCCAGTACCGGTCCTGTGATATGCTCCAATATCACATTGTCAAAGAACACATCCTGCGGGCTCTCATTACTGGTATAAATATACAGAAAACCACTCTCCTTCACCACCATCTTGTCCTGGGCTAAGGTCTGCAACTGGTCTGGTTCTGCCTTCACCTGTTTCACACCACTGTTCTCATCCACCATCTTAAACTGTTCATTGAACAGCACAAAGTTCAGATATGCCTTTGGTCTACCACTGAGGTTTTGTTGTTTATCCTTCTCCTTTAAGTGTTGGTATTGGTTGTTGTAAAAGTCTGATGTGAAGGGGGTATTGTTGGTACTCCTGGAAGCGTGGGCGCCCGGGTTGTTGCTACCACCATTGCCAAAGGCTTGTGCCAGGGCGGTGACCATGTCTTCCGCCGGTTGCAGCTTCTTACTGTTAGTTGGCCCTTGGGATTTATAGAAAGCCCTAGCTCCGATACGGATGGTATCTCCCGCCATTACTTTGATCACCAATGAAGGGCCGATCTTCTTGTCCGGGTTCGTGGCATTGAGTTTGGCTACCGAACTGTTGGTGTTGGAGGCACTGTTATCTTCAGGGTATCCTGCTGGTTTCACACTCCGGCTGCTTTCAATGTTGCTGAACAAAGCATTCTCTTTGGCTGAACTCTCCTGCTCCATCGAAGCCAGGTACATGCTAAAGTCCGTTTGTTCTGTCAGTACGATCCGGATATTGCCCAGGTGGTCTTTTTCAAAGTAGTCGTAATACCAGGCCTGCGGTTCTCCTGTTTTGAATACCGTACGGATGCGGCCTTCCTCATGGCCGGTAAATCGTAAAGTATCCTGCTCGTATACAAATCCGTTGATGTAATCTGTGGTGGTGATCTTGGCTGGGTTGACAGTAATATCTGTTACCGTTTTACGCAGTTTGATACCAACTGCATCATAGAGATAACGGATTGTCCCTTTATCTGTAATCGTAATCTGCTCTGGCAGGTTCAGGTGGTTGTAAGTAATAGCTACGATCGCTTTGTTGTTATCTAATTTCAGGTTGCCATTCGGGTCGTAGGCATAGTCAACATGCGTTGTTTCATTAACCCGGTTAGTGACATTGTTCGCATCCGGTTCTTTAAAGTCGCCCAGGTTACGGGTGGCATCATTGGCGCCGTCCCAGACGTTTAGCAGTTTATTAGAATGATCGGTGTAATTGTAATGTAGTTCATCCATCGGGGTGGGTGCACCGGCCACCAGTCCCATTTGCTTCATGCTCCCGATATTGCCGTTAGCATCATAAGCCAGGTTATCTACCGTGAAGTCTACCTGGTCCTTCTCCCAGTTAGGGCTGCTGGTGGTGTTATGCTGGTTGAAGTCTGCTTTGGTTAATCGGTTAGACCTGTCATAACTGTAACCATAGGCCCGTTCCAGCCCATTGGTACGGCTCTTCCACTGAGCGCCGGAGATGTTGCCGTTGTATTGTTTGTTATTCTCAAAGCCATAATCATAGCTCAACACCTGTCCAAACCAGTTGGCCGTGCTGCCTGCTGTGGTCACGAAGTCTTTGTTGATGCTTTTGAGCCAGCCACGGATATTATTCTCGTAATTGAGTTCATCCAGGTAAGTACTGCCACCAAAAGCCTTCCCGATCGACTTCTTTTTTAACTGGCCCAGTTCATCGTAGGTCATCGTAGCGATGGTACGTTCCAGGTTGCCGTCATCATTGAGGCGTTTTTTAATCTCTATTACCCTGCCGGCATTGTCGTAGGCAGTCATCGTCAGCACTTTCGTGTCTGGATTGGTGCCACTACGTGGGTTCTTGTGATGCAGGTAAGTACTAAGCACTTTGCCGTTAAAATCATAGAGATTGGTGAAAATGTCCTCACCGTTATTGGCATTGTCACCCCGGGTCTGTATCACGTGTCCCTTTTCATCATAAAAAACACTACTGGTCAGCCATTGGCTGGTGCCCAGCACCCTTACTTTGCTGCCGGTCACCAGTCCATAAGTAGCATTGCTTTTAACAATGCTTTCTGCATAAGGATTACTGCCAGCCTGGGGTTTGGAAGCATAGCTGCCATCATAGGTTTTAGCCCCGTTATAAGAATAGTTATCGTAATAGGTATAGGTCAGCGGTTCATACCCACTGATGCCCGGTAAGGGATTAGTGACGATCAGTGTCTCTGTGCCCAGGGTGAGCGTTGAATCAATTTCTGCAGTGAAATCTGCATTCGTTTCACTCTCAAAGCCTCCCTGGAAGATAATCTCCCTGCGTGCCTGATAGAGTGGTCTGCCTATTTCCCTGGAACCGATCACTAACTGATCAGGACCGGGAATTGCATAATTTTGTTCATTACTACTGCCCGTAACGCCATCCATGGTACTTTGCAAAGCAGCACGGCCACTATTGCTGGGATAGATCGCCGTCATGACCGGACGGTTCAGCCCATCATAGAAAGTGGTATGCCACTCCTGGGGGGATTTAGCACGTTGTACAGTATCCTGGGTGAATACTAACCGATCCCTTATATCATAGACCAGGTGCACTTCTCCTGCATCCGGTACCTTTTTGATGATCATGCGTTGCCGGCTGTCATACTGGTATTGGAAACAAAGCCCGTCTGCAATCGTCTGAGCGATCGTCCAGCTGCTGTTGATCAAGCCAATTGCTTTGGGAGGGATCACAAAACGAAGGTTATTCAAGTCGTCATATACATAGTAGGTACACAACCAGCCTGCATGTGCTCCGGCTGGGCTGGCATCCAATTGTACTTTCTTTAAGATCACACGCCCTTCCTTGTCTTTATATTCCACTACCTGGTTACCGCCTTCATCGATGGTAACATTTTTGTACAACTGGCCGGCAGGATAGGCAGCCGAAGAAACAGGGATGCTCCCGGAACCCATGTTCCAGATCCGCACAGAGTCATTTACGGCATTGACGAGATATTGTTGCTGCACAGGTTTATGGCCTCCCCGTTCTACCGTGCTTAAGTCATTCTTGGCCCAACTGTTGCCAGGAGCATAAGTGCTCAACACCCGGTTTAAGGGAGATGATTCAAAATCCATACGGCTATAAAACACCGTTTCCCCGTTGGTGCCGGGACTCAAGCTATTGCTCTCGTAAAAGTTCTTCTGGTTGTTAAAGGGATCTGTTTTGAACAGACCATTAATGGTGCCCTGATCAACATAGGGCAAATACCTTAACTGCTCACGGCCAAAAGCATCATACAGCACGGGAGCTACAATATCTTTTCCGGCCCCGCCCATTCCTTTGGAAACGGTTTGCAGCGGCCTGCCTAAACCATCCATATATTGCGTGGTTTGTTTCACCTGAGCAATGGTACCTGTCACCACTGTTGCCGAGTCCGCTGTGGGCATACTAGGTTCCCAGGTACGTACATAGTTGATAGTCGTAATGGTATAAGCACCCGGAGTGGCTACAGGAACGGCAGAAGGACGCACACTGCCATCGCTCGGCTTCTGTGCATACAGTGCAACACTAAATAGGATAAAGGACAAACAAATATAAATAGAGCGCATGGTCACAGGTTATTGGGTGATAGGAACTTGGTACTGATAATCGTATTGCTTCAGGATCTTACCAAACTGGTCTTTGATCACATATAGCCGGTTCAGTGCATCATACTGGTAATACTGGATCTTACCGGCAGAACTACACTCACTGGTAATTCCAATATGAGGATCATACGTATAGGTAACCATCTGCGCATCCAAAGGATATAAGCGCAATTCATCGATATATCCATTACCTGATAGGCTTACATTCATGACATTACTAACTTTATGCTCGTAGTAATTCCAACCATTATAAGAACGCAATTTAATGGGATAACCACTCTGCGTTCCTGTAATTGTATATGGAGTAGCATTCGTTGTCCAATAGGATACTATGTAGGTCTGAGCAGCCGATACAGATTTACTGATTGCCCCGGTTTGTATATTATATACTTTTCTGCCGGTAGGTGCAGTAATATCAGCACCTACAGTACCAGAAAAACTCCAATTCCCTTTTCCCTCTGCTTCAAAGCTCGTATAGGCAATGTCATTATAAGCAGCATTCTGCACTTGCGCAACCGGATACTGCTGCTTATAATCCCATATTAATGATTCGGTCATGCTCTTATTTTTGAATCGCTGCTCGAGTACATTACTCTTATCATCATACAGGCTTACAACTCCTTCCGTTTTATAATATACACTTTTGTTCAATGAACCACTTACAATAGAAGATGCTACAAAGGAAGAAATGGGCGATTCAACATTCAGTACAGCAATCGAATCAAGTAACGGCCTGCCGGGGTTGTAATAATTTAGTACACCGGCTGTAGTCAATGAATCATTACTTCCATTTTTCCGGATCTGAGCATAAGTCTCAACAGGGGCAATTAAAATATTCCTCCTGGCAAGCAATGTAATCCCTTTATCTGCGGCATTTGTAATGGCTGAAGTATCATAGTCAAGTGGATATTTCACCTTCGTTAGCAGCAATTTGTTGCTTGATTCGGTTTCCATCCTGGTAGGGAAAGGATGGGAGGCATTATCATAATAGTATCTTTTTACTGTTACGATTGAATCTTGCTGGCTTTGAGATGAAAAATCAATTTTCTCCTCTTTTATAATTCTGGATTCTCCGGAAAAATGATAATAAGTTGCCAGACCGAACTTTACTATATACTGCGCTGGTTCACCTTCAAACACTCTTATGTATTCAATTCCATATAATATATTCAATACATTGGTTGAGAAATCATGTTCATCAGTATAATACTCATTTCTACTCTTTGCTACATTGAAGGCCGTACTGGCTGATTTCCCGGATTGAACAGTTTGCTCCACACGCCCATTTTTCCAATCTTTAAACATCATAGGGCTAAACGGAAACACATCAAACCCTTTAAAGTAATCGGAGTTCCTGTAATAATAACGACTTAACCCATTATAGCCCAGGCTATCTTCGCTAACAGCTATATTATCATAAGCAACACTACCTCCCTGAAACATGCCAAGGGGAGTAACGCTACTGGCTACCTGGTTTAGATAGGGACACAGCGTGCCTATCCCATCATTGGGATTAAAAGATTCCGTTGTATATTCATATTTAGGCAAAAGCCCCATTAGACCACTGGAAAATGCCGGATTCTCAAAACTCTTATAACTATAAAACTTTGATACTGCAGGTGTTTGATCATTCTTGTTGGAGAAGCTTTTAATACTTTTAACCCTAAGTCCGCCAACCAGCTTATTATAAGTGGTATCGACACTCTGAGACTCATTCCACATCAATCTGAAGTAATAATTATTATTGCCTGGTGCTTCTTCATAAACCTGTATGGTATAATTACCGGGGGGAATATTATGTTCAACTCCATTGACCGGAGAACTTGCTGTACAGTTAAGAACGTAGCTTGTTGTAGGAGAAACAAGCCGCACATACTCTGTGCCTGTCACATTTGGTGCATTCCAAAAAGCCCTTATTTCATAAGCTCCCGGGGGAATAGTGATGCCAACCTCAACTACTTCTCCCGGCATTGAAAGAGCTCTCCTTGTCACGGAAGTTATTATACTTGAGGTATCATGTACTTTACAATCATTAGACTCATAATCAAAAACAGTTTTGCCCCCCGTAGGATATTCTATTTCTTCTAAAACACCTATCTCAGCAGCCCAGAATGCAATTTCCCGGTTAGCTCCTGTAAGAAATCCCTTAGCTATATTCTGAGGGAGCAGGGTTGTGTTGCTTGCAGCATTATAATATCCCCAATGATCCTGTGAAAATGAAAGTCGGTTCGGAAATACGGAACCTTCATTATACTTAAACTTATAAGCAGGTTTACCACTTTCTGTTACACTTAATAGTTTAAGTCTAAAGTCATCAGGAGAAGTAGATGTAGAGGTCCCATTAAAGTAGTCATGAGCAAGGCTAAACTCCTTTATTGTTTTATCATAGGACAAGACTTTAATCCCTTTCAAAGAAGTATTGGAACCATTCAGATCCCTTCTTGCTGTAGGATCATAAGTGAATTGTACTTTCTGGCCCCTTGAAGTTGTGATCTCTGTGACTCTCAATTCCCCCGAAAAACTTTCAGTATAGGTTATTGTACCTTCGAGATCAGGGCAGATCCCTCCAGTAATATTTTTGGATCTGGATTCTGTATATTGATTCCTGAAAATTGAGCCCCCAGGTGCATAGGTATATTTCACTGTATCACTATTCTTAGTAATGATCTGAGTAAGATAGTAAGAATAGTTATATTCATTATTATCTAAAGTCAGTGCAGCCCAAGCTATGCCCGGACTTAAATTACTTTGTGAACCTCCGTGTTTAACAATAGTAGTTGATACTATATCTGAAAAAATAAATCTATTCCCCTTTTCATCTGTTATGGTAATATTGTCAGCAACCGGACTTGTACCTCCCTGTGAAAACTCAAGTCTGTTCTTATTTTTTGGCATGAAGAAATATTTCGCAGACTGGTTAAAATAGAATTTCCCGGATTGTCCAGGAAAGCTATAGGAGAATAAGTCTGCTTCTGAATCAACATGTTTTAACGAAGAGCGTATTGCATAAGAAAACTCGGGAGTTAGAGCTCCGACAGTACCATTATTCACAAACAAATCACTCAAACTCATCATACTATCTACCTTTTCACTCGTATGCAGCCAGCCCAGGTTCCAGGTAAAATCATTCATTCCATTTTTAACCTGGTTAATTACGCCGCCATAACTAAGAGACCATCCCAGCCCTACATTACTCGCAACCTCTTCTACCTTAATTCCTCCTGCATGATAGTTAAGTGAAATAGGGATCTGTAGATCCGGCAAATCAATTAAATATATAGGCACAGAGATATCCGGCACCCCTGTATGAAGAGAAACCGGTATTTCACCATATTTACCCATTGCTGCAGCTTCCGGGGAGTGATGACTCGTCTTATAGATCCGCTGGTCCATGCCTAAACTTGCACCTATTTGCGCATAGCTGGTTCCCCAGCAAAAACAGAGAATAAGGATAAATTTGATCCGGGCTAGCTTCATCTTTATATTGATTTTGAAATATCAGAAATAATAAATTTATATGAATCACTTCCCCACCTTCTCCTCCAATGCCTTCAACCGCTTATTGATCTCAATAATATACAAGGTCTGCTCCTCTATCTTCTGCAATAACTTCTTATTCATCTCCCCCAAATCCACCCCATTCTCCGCCACCTCCTTCGCCGAAGGAATCTCCGGCAGATGCTTATGCTGCAGAATAAACTGTTCCACCTCAAATAAAGAAGGCAACCTATATTCCGGCTCAAACACAAAATCCGCCCAGCCCTGCAATGTCACCTTCACCTTTTGCGCCTTCACATTCCCCCTCACCTGCAACTTATAGGCAGGATCGTCAGTAGCAGTACCTATCAGTACATTGTGAGAAGGCGTGAGCCGCATCACTTCATCTACGCCATTTCCCACTGTAAACCATTGCTCTCCTGCATTCCGCGAAACACCCGAAGCTTTTACATGGAACATAGTGCCATGCAGGTAAGACATCACCATCGCATTACTGCCATCACTGGTAGTGTAAGAATAATCCACTCTTTGCGCTACATCCCTGTTAGCAATAGCATTGTTCCCTATAATAGTAGCCGCACCCGAAACAGTTTCCCCAAACGTGGCAAAGTTCTTAACGATATAATTCTGCCCCCTGTTACTGAGTGAAACATTTCCGTTAACGATCAGCGCTGAGGCACCATCATCAACAGCACTGTTCACCAGAGCACGGCTCCTGACATCAAATAATGAGGAGTAAACGGTTATATCACCAAGTGAGTTAGCAATACCAAATGAATTAGAGCCTGAAGATCCATATCCAACCCATGCTTTTTCTATATTATCAGAATTGGTCCAATGAATGTACCGGCCCGCATCGCCTTTTAAGGCAAATAAAGCACCTAGCCCATTTACTATAATGCGCTTATTGGTCTCATTACCATTACTTGTAACTGTCTGTAAATCCTGGGCCAACACCACACTACTAACAAACAAAACAGCAAAGCTGCTTAGAAAAATTCTTTTCATAGGTATTTATGAACTAAGGTTAAAAATTATACCCCAACCTAAACTTCACAGGGTCCATCCTTGGCACTTGGGAATTAGCCAGGAAATCATACAACAACATCATATTCCCCTTCAACTTATTATTGATCTTATATTTCTTACTGATCCCCAGCAAGGCACTGCGCGACCAGTTATTCTGCTTATACAACTGCGCTGCATCTGCAAACGGCTGATTATAATTATACTCAAAACCTCCATTCACAAAAAACGTCCCCTTCAGCTTATAATCCCCGAAAGAACGGAAACCCACCCCCTGATGCGAAAACCGGATATTATTAAACCCGGTTCCCATACCCAGTTTATAAGATGCACCCAATCCAAGAATTCCATTTTTGGAAAACTTATACCCCACCTGCCCTGCAAAATCTCCGGTAGTAGGAAAGAACTGCGTAGACCGCTGGAACTGCACATTCGTACCAAATTCCAGGCGTTGCAGCAGGCTTTTTGTTTTTAACTCTTTCGGCTTAAAATCCGGCATCTCTCCTGCATTATCCAGGTCCGGGAAGTTCTTCTTCAATTCATCGAACTGGGAACGCGCTGCTTCCATCTGCTGCGTTAGTGCCTGACGGGCATTGGGACCGCCACTACCGATACGCTGCTGGAGTAACTGATCCACCTGCGCACGGGTTTGTAGCCCTTCGAGGCTTTGGGCCAGGTCTGCACTGCCACCGCCGGAAGGAAGGTTGAATAAACTGGCCAGTTGTGAATTGCGGGAAATAAAATCTTTATAAGCAGGTACCTTCTGCAAAAGCTCCATGGCTTTTTTCTCTGCCTTTTTGGAGTCTTTAAAAACTTCTTTGTATTCTTTCAGTTGCTGTGCGTAGTAATAAGCTTCTTTATTGATCTTTTGCAGATCTTTGGTCAAACTGGTATATTGGGATAATTGCGATTTCAGCAACTGCTTCCGTTCATTGATATACTTCTTGATATTCTCTGCCTGCTGCAATTTGGATTGGAGTTCTTTCACACTCTCCATGGACTTTGCGAGTTTCCCCTGGACTTCTTTGCTTTTACCAAGTAACTGTTTGGATTCCTTTAAAAAGCCCAGGGAATTGGACAAGGTATCCAGGTAACCGAAATACTGGCCATTCAGCGCCTTTTCAGCCTTACCCGTTTTGCTCTTAAGGCGCGCTTTCAGTCCGCCCAAAGAGTCAATAGATCTCGTAAAGATATTCTTAGCCGCCAGGGAATCGATCTTCGACAGCTTACGCTGCAATTTCTTCTCCTGTTTGATCATCCGGTCTAACGCCCTGGCAGTACGTTTGTCCACCTGCTTTTCCAGTTGACGGCTTTTGTTACTTACTTGTGAGAGGTATTTTTGCGGAACCTGCCCGGCTTTTGCCATTATACTATCCTGTGCTATCCCTGGGTTAGAGAATGCAAATAAGAAAACGACAATAAAGGTGAACCGGGTTAGCATAATAATGGTATAAGGTGTACCGCAATAATAATATTATTCTTTCTTCTTTTTCTCTTTGCCTTTCAATTTCTTAATAACTTTTTCCTCATTCATAATATCCAGGTACATCAACCCATTCGCATGATGCAGGGTACAGGACAAATAATACGTAAACCGCTCCCCAATGATATAATCCATCGTCACCGTATCCTTCGCCAAACGAAGTTTCTTCTGCGGCTCGCCAAACAACTCTATCAGATCTGATTCAGAACAGGCGGATTTAATGGGCAGATGTAAGGCTTCCAGCACTTTTCCCGCCATATTATTATCGTCTTTGGTAAAATCCAGGGAAATGGCCCGGGTATCTTCCGGCTCGGTGATCAGGCGCAGGAAGGTATTAAACCCCGAAAGTTCGCCTATCCATTGCTCACCCATGAAATCATAATTATCTACCTCCCTGTAGTCAGGACCGGCATAAAAGTCACTCAGCCGGATGTTATGGAAGTCCTGGTACGCTATAATATCCATACAATTGTTCTTTAAGTTCTGCACTGAAATATTGATACACGCGGGGATACGCCTCGCCCTGGATGCTTTCGAAAGCCACCGTAAGAAACGTGGGGAATGAATAGGGATTCGAGTTGCATAGGTTGAGCGGAACTAAACCGCAGTATAAATATATATCAATTTTTCACATTTTAAAATGTGGGGATAAAATTATAGTCCTGACGCATAGCACTTTATGATAATGTATAAAATAAAGGGCCGGACTGAAAGCCCGGCCCTTTAACCTGTTTTAATGATATTTAGAACCCGTCTCCACCCATATCACCACCTTCTCCGCCTTCGCCCTTGCCTTTTTTCTTAAAGAGCTTAGTATCCATCTTTCCGAAACGCCAGCTCAGGTTCAAACGCAGTTCGCGGGAAACACGTTTGCGGTAACGTTCTGATGAAGAGAAGCTGGTATTGGTCCAGCTGAGGTCACGGTCTGTATTGAAGATATCTGTTAAACCCAGCGATACAGAGAAGTTCTTCTTTTTAAAGAAGTCTTTCTTCATGGCCAGGTCTACCTGGTATTCCGGCGCGTCTTCTCCCTGTGGCAGGATCTGCCGGGATTCATATTCGCCGGTTACCTGTAAGGTCAGGTTCCAGGGGAGTTTGGTATTACTGTTCACTTTACCGAACCATACAAATCCTGAGTTATTCAGGTTATTTGCACTGATCTTTGTTTGGGAAGCGTTCAGGTTGGTAGTGATATCCCAGCTTTTGGTGATCTGGTTCCTTACAGTGAGTTCCGCACCATAAGAGTTCCGCTGATCTGCATTGATAGGATAGTTCAATACCACTTTACGTTCCTGGCCATCCAGGTTCAGCGTGGTATCCACGTAAAAATTGGTGATGGCATTATTGGTATTGCGGTAGTAAATGGATACAAGTACGTTGTGCTTCCTGTCGAAGTCTTTCAGGTAAGACAGCTCGAAAGAGTTCGTGAACTCCGGCATCAGCGCAGGGTTACCACGGTTAGCAGAGTTGGCGTTGTATTGGATATTTGGCAGCAGGTCGCGGAACCAGGGGCGCTGGATACGGCGGCTGTAGTTCAGTTGCAGCTCATGATCTCCTTTAAACTTCTGTGTCAGGAAAATGCTGGGGAACAATCCGATCGGATAATCGATCTTATAGTTGGCATCTTTCACATTGCGCATTTCACCGCTGTAGAAAGATTGCTCCGCACGTAAACCAGTCTGGAAGCCAAAGTTGCCATACCCACCGGTATAACTTACATAAGCAGCATTGATCTGTTCCGAATAATGATAGTTATTGGATAAAGCTGAATCGTATTCAAATTCTCCGGTATTGAAATTCTTACCCAGTGTATTCAGCAAGCTATTGAACGTACGCACATTCGTACGAAGCCCTGCTTCCAGTTTAGACTTTTCGGAAAGCGGATTCACGAAATCGATCTGGCCGGTATAATACGTGGTAGTGCTGTTTCCCCTGCCTGTCCGAAGTTCCGGCTGATTAGGCGAATTGCTTGGCTGCCCCTGCATATCGTAGTATTGCAGGCTGTAGTCGTTATTATTTTTACCGGTGGAGCGGTTATAGGTAAAGTCTCCTGTCAGCTCCATGCCCTCTTTTGCAAAAGTGCGTTTGTAACCTACCTGCGTGGTGTAATTGCGGAAGTTGTTCTTGCTGTCGTTCCGGCCAATACCATAACGCAGCCTGGTTTGATGTGCATCCAGGTCGTAGGTGGTTTGTTCATTGAGGTTATCGAAATCTCCGCTAACCATCCCTTGTGATAAGGTGATGGTATTACGGTTATCAATGAACCAGTCGAATCCTATCCTTCCGGATTGGAACCGGCGGCCGAAATCGCCATCCTGGTACTGATCCAGGAAAGTAGTATCTGCCCCATCAAAGTTCTGGCGGAAAAGATGCTGCTTCATAGGACTCTTCCTGTCGCGCAAATTATAGTTTACAAAGAAGTTGATCTTATCCTGGCGGATATTGAGGTCAATACCGGCATTGCTGCTTTTGGTCGTGGAATAACCACCGGTGATGAGTCCATTGATCCCTGCTCTGCGGTTCTTTTTCAATACAATGTTCAAAATGCCGCTCATACCTTCTGCATCATATTTCGCGGAAGGATTGGTCACCACTTCTATATTGGCAATAGCGTCTGCAGGGATCTGGTCCAGTGTGAGTGTACTGGGGCGGCCGTCTATAAAGATGGTGGGCGAACCGTTCCGTACAGAAACATTTCCGTCAATATCCACATTCACGGAAGGCACCTGCCGGAGTACATCTGTTGCAGTACCTCCAACGCTGGCCAGGTTCTTATCTACATTGAACACTCTTTTGTCGATAGCCATGGTAAAGGCAGGTTTCTCCCCTACCACTTCCACACCTTTCAGGTTACGCGCCGTTGTTTTCAATCGGATATTACCTACATCTGATACTGTTTTCACAGTAACAGCTTTGAAGAAGGTTTGATACCCGATGAAATATATTTTCAGGATGTAACTTCCTGGCTTGACCGGACTGAAACTAAAATCCCCGTTACCTTTGGAGAGCATCCCGGTAACAAGTGCAGAGTCAGATGCATTCAAAAGCGCTACGGAAGCGTATTCTACAGGTTTGCCTGTCTGATCGTCCAACAATTTACCCATTAGTTCGGCATGCGCCTCCCCTTGTTGCTGCCGTTGCGCAAATGCCCCGCTATTTATACACAAGACCCAGCCTAACAGCAATATGACAATTTTCCTCATGTTTACCTTTACACAGATTTATTTACAATGCGGCCAAAAGTAGTAATTCAAGCCCTTAGATTTGATATTTAATGGATGGGTGGTTAATTAAGCATCACCCTCATTGAGTTAGACGCCACAATCAAATGTTTCTTGCGGTTATAAGAAAGAAATACCGTGCCTTATTTGGGCTGTATCTTAAACTCCACTACCAGCGCTGCATGATCAGAAGGATACTTTACAGGATGAGTGGTGATCGTCCATGCTTTCAGGGGTTGTATCAAAGCACCTTTATAGTAAATATAATCGATCCGGTCCTGGAAAGCATGCGGGAACTGCGGCGTCCAGGTAATGCCCCGCTCCTTCAGCGGATCAGGATGTACCACGCGGAAGGCATCTTTATAACCGGTATCATATAATGCAAGGCCTGCGGGGAAACGTACGGTATAACCATTATTGAATTTCCTGGTGGCGTTTACCCAATCGAGATGGGAACCGGTATTGAAATCGCCGCAGAAAAACACAGGTATTTTGTCTGCATTGGCGGTATGCGCCTGAATGGTTTTCAGGATGCTCCGCAGGCGCGCGGTGTTACCCTTTTCCATATGTACCGCCAGCGAATCCGGGTTGATGGGACGTTTCTTTTCCAGCATATCCCAGTAATCATAGGGGTAGTTCAGCCAGTTGGTGAAGAAGGCTACTTTCTGCTGATCACTTATTTTAATATAGGCGCCGCCGTTGTAAAAAGGCGCATCTCCCTCCAGTGTTTCCGAGATGGGGTAACGGCTCATAATACTCAGGTTTGTGCTCCGCAGGTAGAAATAATATCCCAGTGCATCTGCGATCTTTGCGCCGGAGCCATAGGTTTCCTGCATGGAAACAATATCTGCACCGGAAGATTGAATGATGTCCACGATCCGCTGCGGGCCAATTTCCTTACCGGTTTCATTACCGCCATGCCAGATATTGTAATTCATCACCCGCAGTACCGTGGGTGCTTTGGGTGGGCCCATAGGCCTTGGTGGCGGCACTTTCAGCGAATACAGGTAAGCGATGTTTTCTGCGGATGATTTATACAGGCTCAGCTCCGGGATCTCTCCGTAGAAGGTTTCCCATTCGCCCAGCTCTCCTTTTGTTACACCTCCTATGTTCAATGCAGAAGCATTCAGGCTGTCCAGTCCGGGTGTATAGTAGATGGCCACGTTTTTACCATCATAGTATAAAGAAGTTTCTTTCTTAAGCGTATCATAAACAAAGGCCAGCATATGTGTTCTGCCATCCCGGATGTTTTGGCGCTGCGGTGTTGGCTTGTATTCATAGTCACCGGCTTTCCAGTACCAGGCACCATTTTCCTGCACACCTATCTGCCAGCGTTTAGTGCCCAATATTTCATAAGCTGCTGATCCCTGTTCTGCTGCCTTTACCCATAGTACTGCAGTAAAACTGCCCTGCAGCATATTAGGTACCTGTTGTGGTCTCCCATTCAAAACAACCTTTTCCTGTTTGTAAACCTGTGCCGCCGCTGATAAAGAAAGGCTCAGCGCTGCTAATATCAATAGATGCTTCATAAACTTTTCACCATGTGCCGGTACTGCCCTCCGGCAAACTCGCGCATTTTAACCGCTTTAAACCCCAGCCGTTCGTACAAACGCAGCGCATCCGCATTATGTTCATGCACCAGCAATCCAACACTGGATTGCCCTTCCTGCCGCGCTTTCTCTATGGCAGCAGCAATCAGTTGTTTGCCGATACCCTTACCCTGCCTGCCGGGTGCTACCGCAATACTATCCAGGTAATATTCCCCGTTCCCGGTTTCCCGGCCCGGCACAAAATCATTCTGAAGGTGCTCGCGGATATGGTCCAGCACCGGGTCCCGCAAAAGGTCCAGGTCGTCACCATCATAAGAAAGGATCATCCCCCCGATCCCCTCTTCATCCTCATACACCAGCGCGTTCTTATAACTATACTGGTTTACATCCTGTTGAAAGAAATACTCAAATAAAGCCTGTACCACATCGGGGTTATTGGTACCCGCCAGTTTAACGGCTATTTCCTTCATGGCCTGGAAAAGCAAAGGTACTACGGTGGAGGCATCCTCCTTTCTGGCAGGTCTGATCATAACATAAAGATAAATAAATTTGGTTTTACTGAACAGTGTTCATTATATTTGCATTGTAAATATTATTAACATGGGTATAACTGACAGGAAAGAAAGAGAAAAGTTGGAAATGAAGCGGCTGATCATTGAGGCGGCGATGCAGATGTTCCTGGAAGAAGGGTACGAAAAAACATCTATCCGTAACATTGCCGATAAGATAGAATACAGCCCCGGCACCATCTATCTCTATTATAAAGACAAAGACGAACTGTTGTACGAAGTACAGCGGGAAGCATTTGGCAGGTTGTACGAAGCCTTTGTACAAAACGCCCCCAGCAAAAGTCCCTGGAAACGCCTGGAGCAGATAGCGCACACCTATGTGAGCTTTGGCATGGAACATCCGGACCTTTACGATCTGATGTTCATCATCCGCGCTCCTATGAACACCGTGGACGAAAAAGCCGGTTGGGAAAATGGAGATGCCTGCTTTGATTATCTGTCTGATTGTATCTCTCAGTGTGTGGACAAAAAACTACTGCGGTATACAGATAAAAGACTCGCTGCATTGTCGGTTTGGTCCCTCGCCCATGGCCTGGTATCCCTCAATGTGCGCTGCCGTTTCAAAGTAATGGATATGGAACCCGAACAGATCAACAAAGCCATGGAAATGGCTTTGAACGAACACTTAAGACTTATAAAAGCATAGTCAGTCGCCCTGGCGATTGGCTTTTTTTTGCCCATGCGCTAAACACCGTTCATTATGTTACCGAAGATCATTAAACTACACTTGTTTATTAGTGTTGGTTTTATCACACAGGTGGCCACTGCTCAAAGCCGGCTGGATCAATATATCCAGGAAGCTTTCTCCCGCAACCAGGCCATAGCCCGGCAGAACTTTCAACTGGAAAAGAACATGTACGCTTTGCAGGAAGCAAAAGCACTCTTCATGCCCTCTGCCAGTTTAATCAGCAGTTATACCAAAGCCGGCGGTGGCCGTACTATTGATATCCCGGTGGGCGATATGCTGAACGGTGTATATGCCACACTCAATCAATTAACCGGTAGCCAGAAGTTTCCGCAGCTGGAAAATCAATCCATTTTGCTCGCCCCGGATAATTTCTATGATGCAAAAGTGCGCACCTCCATGCCACTGATCAATACAGAGATCATGTATGCAAAAAAGATCAGGCAGGAAGATATCTCCCGCCAGCAGGCCACGGTAAATGTCTATAAACGCCAATTGGTAAAAGACATTAAAACGGCCTACTACCAATACTTTCAGGCCACCCGTGCAGTAGATATCTATAACAATGCCCTCCTGCTGGTGAAAGAAAACATCCGGGTGAATCAAAGCATGCTGAACAACGGTATCCGTAACAACACTTCACTCACCCGCGCACAAACAGAACAACAGAAAACAGAAGCAGCGATCACGCAGGCAGAAAACACCCAACAGAACGCCCGCTCCTATTTCAACTTCCTGCTGAATAAACCTTTAACGGATTCTATTGAGCTGGATAGCACAGCACTCCTGGTAGCGGAATACATTCCAACTACCGGCGTTCAGAGCAGGGAAGAGATCCAGCAACTCACTTCTGTTAAAAAGATAGCACTCCTGCAGGAGAAAATGCAACATTCCCTCTTCACGCCTAAAGTGAACACCTTCCTGGATCTGGGCTCACAGGGTTTTAACTGGGCCTTCAATAATTCCAGCAGATATTACCTCTGGGGTGTAAATCTGCAATGGGACATCTTCACCGGCGGACAACGGAAATACCGTACCAAACAGGCCGGCGCAGATGCTGCCATCGCACAAACGGCATTGACCGAAACCGTACAGGGGCTGGAGCTGGAACTCAACCGCGCGAACAATAATTACCGCACTGCTTACGTGAATTATAAAAGCGCGCAAACACAATTACAGCTGGCTGAAAAATATTTCCGGGACCAGATGAAGGTCTATAAAGAAGGCCAGCTCCTGTACATTGAATTACTCGATGCTCAGAACCAGCTCACCAACAGCCGTTTACAATTACTGCAGGCCTACGCACAGGTGCAGATCTCACAAGCTGAAATTGAACGCGCACAGGCAGGATACCCTTTAACTAACCTTCAATAACTAACTATATGAAACTGTATATTTTATTATTATCCGGTGCAATAGGATTGAGTGCCTGCGGTGCAGGATCTGCTGCATCCGAAATACCACCACAGGCAGATATCCCTGTAAAGATCCTCCCCCTGCAAAGCCAGTCGGCTTCCGCGAGCATTCCTGTTTCCGGAGTCTTCACCACTGACGATGAAGTACTGCTTTCTTTCAAAACAGGCGGCATCATTCAACGCATACTCGTGAAGGAAGGTGATGCCATCCGCCAGGGACAAACAGTAGCCATTCTGAATCCTGTAGAGATAGACGCGCAGGTACAGCAGGCACAACTGGCCTTTGAAAAAGCCACACGTGATCATCAGCGGGCCACCAATTTGTATAACGACAGCGTAGCCACACTGGAACAATTACAGAATGCACAAACGGCGAAAGACATTGCACAACAACAATTAAAAACGGCGCAGTTCAATCGTAATCATAGTGTGATCACTGCTCCGCGTAATGGTTTTGTGCTCCGCAAACTGGCGGCAGAAGGCCAGCTCGTTGGAGCCGGCACCCCTATCCTGCAAACCAATGGCGCCCAATCCGGCAACTGGTTATTACGCACCAGCATCAGTAATAAAGAATGGGCGGCCATCCGCCTGAAGGATACCGCTACGGTAGAAGTGGAATCCGTTCCCGGAAAAACCTTCACCGGCCTGGTATCCCGCCGCTCAGAAGGGATCGACCCTTCCACCGGTTCTTTTGCAATAGACATTCGCCTCACGGGAGAAAAACCCGAAGCCATTGCTTTTGGCATGTTCGGCAAAGCGGTGATACATACCACTGCACAAAGCAATAGCAACACCAGCAGCTGGGCCGTTCCCTACGATGCTGTGCTGGATGGAGATGGCAACAGCGGATATGTTTTCATCACCAACGATAACAAGCAGGCGCAAAAAGTGAAAGTGACGATCGCAGGGATGGAAAAGGACCATGTGATCATCAGTGGCGGACTGGAAAACGCGCGCCAGCTGATCATTTCCGGCAGCGCCTACCTGACGGACAGCAGCACTATCCGCATTATTCAATAACCTTCCAAGCCTGCAAACATGAAAATATCTGACTATGCCGTTAAGAATTACCAGTTCACACTGGTGATCTTTATCATGATCATTGCGCTGGGTATCACTACCATTCTCAACATGCCACGTTCGGAAGATCCGGAGATGCATGCCCCCACTTATTCCGTAGTGGTGGTATATCCCGGCACCAGTCCGAAGGACATGGAGGAACTGATTGTTGACCCATTGGAGAAAGAGATCAATGAACTTGAGAACGTATTGCGCATCCGCACCAGCATCAGCGATGGCCTGGCCGTTATGCGGGTAGAATATAAATACAGCAGCAATGTGGATGATAAGTACCAGGAGATGGTACGCGTTGTCAACAACAAACAACGGGAACTTCCTTCCGATAACATCTTCATTGAAGTACAGAAGTTCCAGCCTTCTGATGTGAACATCATGCAGATCGCCCTGATCTCTGAAAATGCACCGCGCGATAAACTGAAATTCTATGCAGAGAAACTACAGGACGAACTGGAAAAACTCAGTCCGCTCAAGAAAGTAGAGATCCACGGATTACCTGTACAACAGGTACGTGCGGAGCTGGACCTGGAAAAGATGGCGCAGATGAACCTGCCCGTGAACAATGTGATCAGCAGCCTGCAGAATGAAACCCTGAGTATCCCTGGTGGCAGCATCGATGCCGGTAACAAAACCTTTAACATCAAAACCAGCGGTAATTTCCACTCGCTGGAAGAGATCAGCAACACCATCGTTTACACCGGCGCAGGGCGTAACGTTTACCTGAAAGACATTGCCAAAGTGTATTACGGTTATGCAGATGAAACTTACCAAACCCGCCTGAATGGCTTCCGCTGCATATTTGTAGCTGCCGCACAGAAGGAAGGAGAAAATATCAGCAAAACACAATTACTCTATAAACCGGTCATTGAAAAGTTCCGGAAAACATTACCGGCCAACATTGACCTGATCGAACATTTTGACCAGGCCGCCAATGTGAACAGGCGTCTCGGCAGCCTGGGTATCGATTTCATGATCGCCATCTTCCTGGTGGCCATTACTTTGCTGCCATTGGGTTTCCGGCAGGCCGTGATCGTAATGATCTCTGTACCGCTCTCTCTGTCCATCGGTATCATCCTGCTGCAGTTATTTGGATATAACCTCAACCAGCTGAGCATTGTGGGATTGGTAGTTGCATTAGGACTATTGGTGGATGATAGCATTGTGGTAGTGGAAAATATAGAACGATGGATGCTTGAAGGGCATAGTGCACTGGAAGCTACGCTGAAAGCCACCAAACAGATCGGTATGGCTGTATTAGGTTGTACGGTAACATTGATCATTGCATTTATGCCACTGGTATTTATGCCGGAAGGATCAGGGGACTTTATCCGGAGTATGCCGCTGGCCGTGATCTTCTGCGTACTGGCTTCTATGTTCGTGTCGCTCACCATCATACCCTTCCTTACCAGCAAAGTATTAAAACCACATACCGGCCATCCGGATGGCAACCTGTTCATGCGCGGATTGAAGAAGCTTATCCACGGCAGTTATTCCCGCCTGCTGGACAAAGCCCTGCAACGCCCCGCACTCACACTCGTGATCACCGTGATCATCTTTGCAGGCTCATTGGGAGTGTTTAAACTGATCGGTTTCAGTTTATTTCCTCCTTCTGAAAAGCCGCAGTTCATGATCAATATCACGGCGCCTTCGCAATCCAATCTGTTATACACGAACAGTATTGCAAAACAGATAGAACAAACCCTGAAAAAGGAACCGCTGGTGAAATACTTTGCCACCAACGTAGGGAAAGGAAATCCGAGGATCTATTACAATGTGATCCAAAAGGAAGAACAGAGTGATTTTGCACAGGTGTTTGTACAATTGGGAGAAGAAACCAATCCCAAAGAGAAACAGGCATTGATGGAAAAATTCCGCAAAGCCTGGACGCCTTATCCCGGTGCGAAAGTGGAAGTGAAGGACTTTGAGCAGGGCCCTCCCGTAGTAGCTCCTGTGGAAGTCCGCATCTTTGGAGACGACCTGGATACCCTGCGCCAACTGGCCTCCCGCGTGGAAAAAATGCTGCACAAAACACCCGGCACCATGTACATCGATAACCCGGTAGACCTGCTGAAAAGCGACATCAGAGTAGCCATTCAGCCGGAGAAAGCACAACAGCTGGGCATCCCCTTTGTACAGATAGACCGTACCGTGCGCCTCGCCGTAGCAGGATTAACACTGGGTAAATACACAGATGATAATACCAATGATTATAACATCCTGCTCACCCGCGCAAAAGAAGGAAGGCCTACACTGGATGTGTTCAGCAACCTCTATGTGAACAACCTGCAGGGAAAAGCCATCCCCTTGTCACAGGTGGCTGATCTGAAAATGGAAACATCTCCGGTACACATCAATCACCAGGAGAAAAGAAGGGTAGTTTCCGTGAAAGCATTTGTGCAGCAGGGTTTCCTGGTGGATAGGGTGATCACCGATGTGATCGGCAGAATGGATGCGATGGCATTGCCCGTGGGATATAGCTATGAAATGGGAGGTGAAGTGGAATCACGCCAGCAATCATTCGGCGGTTTCCAGAATATCATCATTGTAACGGTATTCCTCTTTATTGCCGTGCTGATCCTGGAATTCGGCACCTTCAAAAGTACGCTCATCATCCTTTCCGTTATTCCGCTGGGTATAGTAGGTGCAGCCATTGCGCTATGGATCACGGGTAATTCATTGTCTTTCGTTGCCATCATCGGGTTGATAGCATTGGCGGGGATTGAAGTGAAAAATACCATCCTGCTGGTGGATTTCACCAACCAGTTGCGGGCGCAGGGGAAAGACCTGGAAACAGCTATCAGGGAAGCAGGGGAAGTGAGGTTCTTACCCATCGTACTTACTTCTTTAACGGCTATCGGCGGTTTGATACCTATCGCTATTTCAAATAATCCATTGATCTCACCATTAGCGATTGTACTGATCGGGGGATTGATCAGTTCTACCTTGCTTTCGAGGATAGTAACTCCGGTGGTGTACAAGCTGATACCACCTAAGATCAAAGCCTAAATAATAAGCGGGGGCGTTCTATGATAAGAACACCCCCGCTTATTATAATTCCTGTTTTTCGTGCTTTTTTTAGCCTTTTACGGCCTTGTAATGGCCTTTAACAGCCTCGTGACGGCCTTTCACGGCCTTGAACCGGCCTTGCAACCGCCTTAATCAGCCAATAAACGGCCTCAATGCCTTTTTACCCCTTCAGCACTATCGGCGTAGATCTTTTCTACTACATCCTTATACTTCTCCATGATCGCCTTCCTTTTCAGGCTCAGTTTCGGCGTCATCTCCCCGGTATCCACTCCCCACTCCTTCGGCAGTAATTCAAACTTCTTGATCTGTTCCACATGATTGAATAAGGCATTGTATTTCTCCACCACCTTATCAAACATCGCTAATACCTCTTTATTCTTAACAGCTTCTTCCGGCGTGGTGAAAGGAATGTTATTCTGCGCCATCCACTGTTTCAGCCTGCTGACAGAAGGTACGATCAAAGCAGCCACAAACTTCCGTTCGGAACCGATCACCATGATCTGTTCAATGAAAGGGCTTTCCTTACATTTATTTTCAATCGGCTGCGGCGCCACATATTTACCACCACTGGTTTTGAACAGCTCCTTTTTACGGTCTGTGATCTTGAGGAATTTTCCGTCTACAAAGGTGCCGATATCCCCGGTATACAACCAGCCATCTTTCACGGTTTCGTCTGTGAGGTCCTGGCGTTTGTAGTATCCCTTCATTACGGAAGGCCCTTTCACCAGTATTTCGCCTTCTTCCGTCAGTTTTACCTCCTGCCCTGTTATCACTGGCCCGGTGGTACCAAAACGGGTATTTTCCGGCTTATCGCGCCTGTTTACGCTGATTACGGGGCTATTCTCTGTAGGGCCGTATCCCTCATATACCGGAATGCGGGCTGCGGTGAAGATCCGCAAAAGGTTTTCCTGGCAGGCGGCGCCTCCTGTAACGATATAGGAAATGCGGTTGCCCAATGCATCGCGCCACTTGGAAAAAATGAGTTTATTGGCAATGGATAGCTGGAGGTTATACCACCATCCGCCGCTGATATTATTGTCGTATCGCTTACCCAACGCTACCGCCCAGAAGAACAATCCACGTTTGATACCTGTGAGCTCATGGCCTTTGCTCATGATCTTCTCATACACTTTCTCCAGCAAACGGGGTACAGTAGTGAAGCCATCCGGTTTTACCTCTTTCAGGTTATCCCCGATCTTATCCATGCTTTCCGCATAGTAAATGCTGATACCACTGAACAGGTAAATGTAGGTACACATCTTTTCAAAGATATGGTTCAGTGGCAGAAAGCTCAATACCCTGGTTTGCGGCGCATCCGGGAAAGGAAAGCTCTCTTTGGAATGATAGGCGTTGCTGACAATATTCTTATGGGTAAGCATCACTCCTTTGGGTGTGCCTGTGGTACCGGAAGTATAAATGATAGTGGCTACATGTTCTTCGCTGATGGCAGGTGTTATAGCCTCCACCCGGGCCAGCAGGGCATCGTTGCTCAGGTCTGTTACCTTCGTCCAGTGATCTGCACCGGGTACCTCATCAAAAGTAAAAATGTTTTGCAGGGAAGGAATATCTTTCATCATGCCTTTCACTCGCTCACATAATTCCACGTTGCTCACAAAAATGTACTTCACGGCTGCATCATTGAGGATGAATTGCAGTTCTGTGGGGCTTGTTGTGGGATAAAGCGGCACCAGGATGGCCCCGGTCTGCTGCACGGCAAGGTCTGTAATGATCCATTCCGGGCGGTTATTGCTAATGATGGCAACTTTATCTGCCCCTTCCACTGTCTGGTCGTTTCCGCTTACCCCCAGGCTTAAAAGTCCTGCGCTCAGGCGGTTCACGGTTTGCTGTACTTCTTTCGTGGAAACAGGCTTCCATGCCCCATTTATCTTAGCCACCAGCATATCGGGCTTGGGAAAAAACTGCAATTGGTGAGCTACCGCATCAAATAGGCGTTTGGGCTGAATCATCATACATTTCAGAGCTTGATATACGGTAAGTTAACGAAAAACAACAGATATTCAAATCAGGGGTATTTTTAGCTAATAAGTGCCTAATAGTCACCAAATAACGCCATGATGTCACCTTTTCAGACCTATTTAATGTGTACCTTTGTGATCCCGTTTTTACCCAAAATAACATCTCATTTATTGAGCACAACAGGGTTGCGAGCCATCCGTATATCGGCTTGAGGCAACTTATTTATATCACGAAAAACACAAGCATGATCTTAGCGACAGACCTTGACGGAACATTTTTAGGGGGAACCCGCCAACACATGGAAGAGTTATACGAAATGATCAGGAATAACAAGGATTTCCGCCTCGTTTTTGTAACCGGCCGTGGCATGGAAAGCGTATTACCCTTACTGAGTGATCCCGTTATCCCAAGGCCTGAATTCATCATCTGCGATGTGGGCGCCACCATCCTCGATGGCACTACCCTTCAGCCCGTTCAGCCTATTCAGAATAATATCGAAAGCAAATGGCCCGGCAAACAGGCCATCCTGCAACAGTTAAAAGATGTAAAAGGCATCCGCATTCAACCGGTACCACAGCAACGCCGCTGCTCCTTTATATTCGATGAACACCTGGAACATGAAGGGATCGGCGCACTGGAACAACAACTGGGTTGCGACATCCTCTTATCAGACAACAGGTTTTTTGATGTATTACCCATCAATGTCAATAAAGGCACCACACTTACACAACTGATCGATCACCTGAAGATCCCGGAAGAAAAAGTACTCGTTGCCGGCGATACCCTGAACGACCTTGCCTTATATGGCCGGGGATACAAAGGTGTAGTAGTGGGTGAAGCAGAACCTGCACTGGTAACTGCCACACAGGGCCTCCCCGGTGTATTCCATTCCGAGGTCCGTGGTGCCGGTGGCATCATGGAAGCCATGGCGCATTTTGAAGATTTTAAACCCTTCTATCAAAAGAAAACGGCTAAAGATTGTAATACAGATTCTTCTCAATTGGTGATGCTCTATCACCGTTTCCCATTTGAAACAGTGGAAGAGAACGGGAAGATCATCAAACGTGCACCCAAAAGCCCTAACGGCATTCTGCCCACACTCACTAATTTCTTCAAATCCAACCGCCCGGGATTATGGATCGCCTGGCAGGAAATGAAGGAAGGAGATGCGCCGGCAGCCAATTTTTATATTGACAAAGAAGTATATCCCCATTTACAGGCCAGCCCTGTGATGATGGAGAAAAACGATATCGATATCTTCTACAAACTCTTCTCCAAAGAAGCATTCTGGCCTGCCATCTTTTCCTTTATAGAAAAAGCGCAGTTCAATCATGAACACTGGGAACATTACCTGAAGATCAATAAAAGGTTTGCAGAGAAAGCAGCTGCAGAAGCTGAACTGAATGCCACCGTATGGATCCATGATTACAATTTATGGATGGTACCCGGTTATCTCCGCCAGCTAAGACCTGACCTTACGATCGGTTTCTTTCATCACACAGCCTTCCCTGCTGCCAATACTTTCAACATCATCCCCTGGCGGGCAGAGATCATCGGCAGTTTATTACAATGTGACTATGTGAGCTTTCATATACCCCGTTATGTAGAGAACTTTGTGGATGTAGTGAAAAGCCTCATGCCCGTAAAGATCATAGAACAGGAAAGTGCAGCACCCCGCTTCCTTACTTACAGCTGTGCCATGGGCACCGGTGTAATGACGCGGGAGATCCAGGCAGGCAGAAGAAAAGTACGTTTAGGCGCTAACCCCGTTGGCGTACATGTGGATTATATCAAAGAACTCACACAACAACCCGCCACACAAGACCTGATCGCGGAATTAAAGAAAAGCACTACAGGCAAAAAAACTATCCTCAGCATAGAGCGGCTGGATTATGTGAAAGGCCCGCTGGAAAAGATCAGGGCCTTCGGGCAGTTCCTGGACGAACATCCCGGCCTGCATGGAAAGATAGAACTGATCAATATCTGCACCCCTCCTGCCAGTGGCATGAAAATATACGAACAGGTGCAGCATGAACTGGAACAGGCTATCGGGGCTATCAATGGTAAGTATTCCACGATCGACTGGGTGCCGATCCATTTCTTTTTCCGTTCCTTTTCTTTTGAAGAAGTGCTGGCTTATTATGCCATCTCAGACATAGCCTGGATCACGCCATTAAGGGATGGTTTAAACCTGGTGGCCAAGGAATACATTGCCGTGCAGGGGCTCAATCCTGAATCAGACGGCGTATTGGTATTATCTGAGTTTGCAGGGGCTTCGGTAGAATTGCCGCATGCCATCCTTACCAATCCTTATGACAATGATTCCATGAAGCGCAGTTTGCTGCGGGCGATCAGCATGAATAAACAGGAAAGACAGATCAGGATGAAACGTCTATATGAGAACGTTAGTCATCACAACATAGGATACTGGGCAGATGAATTTATGCAGGAATTAAAAAAACAGACAGCGCAAAAATAGCCACGCCAATAACATTTATCAGAAGAAGGATGGTTTCTTTTTTAACTGATTCCCATACATTTTTTCCTGTTAACTTTTTATAAAGAGCAATACTTAGCAAAAGGGGAACTGAACAGATCAATGTCCAGAAATTAAACATGAGTGAATACCAGATAATATAGCTATGTATATCATTGTAAGTATCGCCGTTGATCTTCCCGAAAAGATGCACCAGGATAGCAGAGATAAGAATTAAGGAAGAGGTGCATATCAGCACTATCCTCATAACCAGCTTGATAAAAGGCAGATACGTTTCAATCCTGCCCAACAGCATTGATCTATTCATTTTGCGAATTTAAAAAAGGCCGGGTGTTAACTACGGCCTTTTTCCTATATCTGCGAACTCGTCATAATTGCGACAATCCCAATTGCGAATGCCAGTACAAAAAAGCCCAGCAGAATGATCGTAAAAACACCTACAAACTTAAAACAGGATTTCAGACTGGAAAAGGCACTGTTCAATACATCCTGTTCAGAAGAACTTAAAGCAGCTTTCATTTTCGTGGCAAACTGAAAAAGATACAGGTAGGGGAAGATCGAAACAACTGCCATCACCAGGTAAACGATGCCCAGCACGGCAGGGTTGCTATACCCCGCGCTTTGGAAACTGGCTTGCATCATAGGGTTTGAATTACCCAGCCCTATAATGGCCAGGCTGAATAAGATCATAAAACCTACCATCACAAACCCCACAATAGCGAGAAACTTAGCCCAGCGGCTGGTTTCATTTAAAAAGCCGGAAGATGCTCCGTCAATAGAGAGTTCGAATAAGTTTGGTGTTTCCATGCATTAACTATTTGGTACCTAAAATACCAATTTAACTGATATAATAAAATAAGGGGGCAGATAAAGCAGGGATGAAGCTACCATGGCTTTTCTGCAAAAACAAAACAGGCTGACCAGTTCATTTGGTCAGCCTGTTTTACAGATTATTTAGAGAACTGTAATTCCTTCAGGTTAAACCCACCCCTTTCTGCCAGCACACGCAGTTTATGTTTCCCTTTGGAAAGCGTAATACTTCCCGCATCATGCGCCTGCCAGTTCCCTTTGGGAACCGCCAGCTCATTGCCAACTTTTTTGCCATCCAGCAGCAGGGTGATCTTTCCATTGGCATTGTCTGCAGATGTATGTAACTGCAATTTATAAGTACCTTTCTCCGCTACATCAATCGTATACTGCAGCCACTCTCCCGTTTCTATATCGGATACAAAATAGCTATCATCCAGGCCGATATCAACACCATCATTGCGGTAACCTCTGCCTTTGTTGCCGGCTGTGTTCTTTTTAGGATCTGATACCCGGTAATTAGCGGTATCCAGATCATAATAAGCCTCTCCGTTAATACCCAGGTCATACTCCACTGCGGGTATCAAGGCCATCCCCTTCACCACGTTGGCATTAAAGGGTTTGGTTTCCCTGCTGAAGGGCTGGCGTATCATGGCATCGATCACATCTTTATGATAGATGTTCTTATCAAAACGGGTGCTGTTGGCCAGTTCCATCAGGCCGCTGTAAGCCTGCTCTGCTGAAGGTTTTGGTTTCTTCGGATCGTTCCAGTAATCTACCACTGCCTTGTAACCTTCGTTCATGATCACTTCCAGCGGATTGTTGGTGCCCAGTTTCTTCAACGGCCACCAGGCCCATCCGATGTTATGTGTTTCCAGCAAACGGATGGCTTCCGTAAACCATACATTGGAGTTCTCACCTGTTTCACCTAACCATACCGGCACCTGGTATTGCTCCCGGAAACGCAGGATATGTGCAATGGACTCCTCGTTATTATAGTTCCAGTATTTGTGAAAGCTCAGCACCATGTTTTTATCCCATGGCGGCAGCATGCCGTTGTAATTATTGCCCCAGCCATTTCCTTCAATGATAATGATGTGTTTTTGATCTACTTCACGAATGGCCTTGGTAATGTCTACCATCAATCGCTTTAAAGGTACATTACCTTTTTCCTTCAAACCATTCTTATCATTCTGTGGATCTTCAAAACCCCAGTTAGGTTCATTAAGCACATCATAACCAGCAATCCAAGGCTCGTCTTTATAACGTTCTGCCAGTTTACGCCAGAGCGCAATGGTTTTCTGCTGATGTGCCTCGCTTTCCCAGAGAGAAGGTTTAGCACCGTCCCGGTCTGAAATGTTCAGGTCGTTCCCCTGCCCGCCGGGTGCGGCATGGAGGTCCAGGATCAGGTACATCTGGTTGGCTTTACACCAGGCCAGTAAACTGTCTGTAATAGCAAAACCTTTTTCCAGCCAGGTATGCTGACCGGTTACCGGTTCCTTATCAACCGGTAAAGTGTAGAGGTTGAAATGCATGGGCAGGCGCACAGAGTTGAAGCCCCAGGCCTTCATGGCATCGATGTCTGCCTTTGTGGTATGGTTCTTTAACCAGGCATCATAGAACGCCTGCGTTTTTTCAGGGCCTATCAGTTCTTCTGCCCTTGCACGGATCCGGTGTTGCTGTGCTTCTCTGTAGACCCTCAGCATATAACCTTCCTGGAGCATCCAGCCACCGAGACCAATACCCCGGAGCAAAACGTTCTCTCCCTTGGCGTTCACGATCTTTGTGCCGGCTGTTTTCAGGAAACCCTGTG
Source organism: Chitinophaga niabensis (assembly GCF_039545795.1). Classification (NCBI taxonomy): domain Bacteria; kingdom Pseudomonadati; phylum Bacteroidota; class Chitinophagia; order Chitinophagales; family Chitinophagaceae; genus Chitinophaga; species Chitinophaga niabensis. Next base: position 3,145,497 of record NZ_CP154260.1, read on the forward strand.
CATAACCAATACTGCTGGAAAATAGAATGGTCAGGAATAAAAAGACTGTTTTCATGTTAAGACGGTGGAATTTTAGGGATTTGAATAAGAGATCAAAATAGGAAATTAATTTTTCCCATTATCGGAAAAGTTGTTCGATATCGAACAGCTTTTCAAAAGCCAAACGCTCTAATATACTGATAATCTGATAACTAAGACTGGCATCCCTATTGAAACAAGAATGGTCTAAAAATCAGCTTATACCAATGGACAAAACCATAGAAGCAGAAGTAAAACAAAAAAGGAAGAAGCAATACCTGCTGATCACCCTCCTGTGTATCGCAGTGCTGGCTGTTGCACTCTTCCTGCTGCGCAGCTTCTTTTCCAGTACGATCAAACGTTCCGCCATTACCACCGCTATTGTAGAAATAGGCAATATTGAGAATACCATCAACGCCACGGGAGAGATCAGGCCTGAATTTGAAGAAGTGATCACCAGCCCCGTGAGCGCTTCTATCCAGGAGATCATACTCGATGCCGGTAGTAAGGTAACTACCGGGCAGTCTATCCTTAAGCTGGACAAAACTGCCATCCAGGTGGAATATGAAAAAGGAAAGTTCCAGCTGGAATCCAAACAGAACGAGATCCGCAAACTAAAACTGGAACTGGATAAGAGTTACTTCGATCTCAAATCAAATAACAATATCAAACAATTACGGATCAATAGTCTGACAGCAGATGTAGAAAACAGCAAACGTCTATACAAGGCAGGTGGCGGCACAAGGGAAGATGTGGAGAAAGCAGAGCTGAACCTGAAAGTGGCACAGCTGGAAAAAGAGCAGCTGGAAAATGAGATCAAAAGCAAACAACAGACCATGCAGGTGGAAATAAGGGAATCAGAGATCGCCGCCGCCATCCAGCAAAATGAACTGAAAGAACTGATGCGTAAAGTATCACTGGCCAGTATCCAAAGTACACGCGGCGGTGTGGTTACCTGGGTGAACAAGAACATCGGCGCCGTTATCCGGGAAGGAGAAGCATTGGCCAGGATCGCAGACCTCAGCAGTTTTAAAGTGACCGGCACTATTTCAGATGTTCAGCTGAATCACCTGCGTACTGGCATGCCTGCCATTATCCGCATCAGCGAAACAGAAGTACGGGGCAGTATTACCAATATCTATCCCGCTGTGGAAAACGGCATTGTTACATTCGATATCCAGTTGAATGAAAGGAATAACAAACTGCTCCGCCCCAATCTGAAAGTAGAAGTATTCCTCGTTACCGCTACCGGCAATAATGTAATGCGGGTAGCAAACGGACCGGCTTTCAGCGGCCTGGAAAGCCAGGACATCTTTATTGTACGGGATGGAAAAGCTGAACGCAGAAAAGTACAGACAGGCATGAGCAATTTCGATTACGTGGAATTGAAGAACAACGTAAAACCGGGAGAAGTGGTGATCACGTCAGACATGAGTGAGTTCAAACATGCAAAGGAAATAACGATCAATAATTAATGATGATGAAAACAGGATTGATCTTTATACTCCTCGCATTTGCCTGTACAGCCTACAGCCAGGACACTCTCCGTCTCAGCCTGGCAGAAGCCGTAAGCATGGCCAAAGCCAGCTCTATTGCCTCTAAACAGGCCGTTACGGTGAAAGAAACCCGTTATTGGGAATGGCGTACCTATAAATCCAATTACCAGCCGCAACTGGCTTTAAATGGCAATTTACCGGGCTATTCAAAAACGTTCAACCAGGTGCAGCAACCCAACGGAACGGTAGAGTTCCAGCCGGTACACAATAACAATTCATCCCTGAACCTCGCTTTCAGCCAGAGCATCACACCTACAGGCGGGAAAATATACGGGGCAACGGAACTGCAAAGGTTTGATGATTTTGACAGGAAGAACACCCTCTATAATGCCATCCCGTACACCATCGGGTACCAGCAGCCGCTCTTCCAGTTCAATAAACTGAAGTGGGACAAACGCATAGAACCCCTGAAGTTCTCTGAAAGCAAACAGAACTATATTTCGGCCATGGAACAGATAGCCGTTACCGTGAGCGGGTACTTTTTTGATCTGCTGCTGGCACAGGTGAACTTCCAGATCGCGGAGACCAACCTGCAGAACACGTTACAGATCCAAAAGATAGCAGACGAGAAATTCAACCTGGGCAAGATCTCCAAAAACGAGATCCTTCAATTGCAACTGGAGCACCTTAAATCACAAAAGGCCGTAGGCAAGGCAAGAAGGGATATGGAAATAGCCATGCTGAACCTTCGCTCTTATATCGGTTTGCAGGAAAAAGGAAAAATAGAGCTGATACTCCCTCCTTCCGCCATCAATATGGAAGTAACAGCAGAGAAAGTACTGGCGGAGGCTTATGTGAATAATGCCAATGCCATTGCTTTCATCCGGAAAGTAATAGAAGCTAAAAGGGATGTGGCGCAGGCCAAGGGAGATAACGGGCTGAATGCTACCTTAACAGCCAACCTGGGTTTTGCAAACAGGGCGAGCACTATTCCCAAGGTATATACTTCACCGCAGAACCAGCAACTGGTATCACTGGAATTTGCCATCCCTATCTTAGATTGGGGAAGATCAAAGTCCAGGACCAAAACGGCAGAGGCCAATCTGCGGTTTACGGAATATGCGGTAGAGCAGGATAAACAAAGTTTCGCACAGGCTGTTACTACGCAGGTGACCCTCTTTGATATGATGAAGGACCAGGTGGCCCTGAGTGCGCATGCAGACAGTATTGCCTCTGAGAAATACCAGATAGCCCAGACCCGCTATGTACTGGGCAACCTGAGTATCACAGACCTCAGTATTGCCTTCCAGGAAAAAGACCAGGCCAAAAGGGATTACGTGGTAGCCCTCCGTGATTTCTGGGGCGCCTATTATGAGCTGCGCTATTTATCCCTATACGATTTTGAAAAGAACGAAAAGATCCATTATAATTAAAAAAACGCATTATGATCCGCTTACAGAATATTGAAAAAGTTTACCGTACGGATACGGTGGAAACACAGGCACTGAACAGTATCAGCCTCAACATTGCCAAAGGTGAGTTCCTTTCCATTATGGGCCCTTCCGGCTGCGGCAAAAGTACCCTGCTGAACATCATGGGCTTACTGGATGAACCTACCCGCGGGGAGATCAGGATCTCCGAGAGCAATACGAACCACCTATCAGATAAACAACTGGCACAGTTCAGGAACAAAAAGATCGGTTTCATCTTCCAAAGCTACCACCTGATCAACGACCTGCGTGTACTTGACAATGTGGAACTCCCCCTGCTCTATCGTAAAACCACTGCCAAAGAGAGGAAGGACCTGGCCCTTACCGCATTGGAAAAAGTAGGCCTGGGACATCGTTCCAAACACTTCCCCACCCAGCTTTCCGGCGGGCAAAAACAAAGGGTGGCCATTGCACGTGCCATTGTGGGGCGCCCGGAGATCATTCTTGCAGATGAACCTACCGGTAACCTGGATAGCGCCATGGGTAATGAAGTGATGGACATCCTCATACACCTGAACAAAACAGAAGGCACTACCATCGTAATGGTTACGCACGATGAAAACATGGCCCAAAAAACACACCGGCTGGTAAGGCTTTTCGATGGTACACAGGTTCAATAATATTTAACATCCCTCTTATGCTCGTCAATTATTTCAAAATAGCCATCGCGGTACTGAAGAGAAGGAAGTTCTTTACTTTCATCAGTCTCTTCGGTATCAGCTTAACACTCACCATCATCATTGTGCTCACGGCTTTCATGGATTACCTGCTAAGCCCCTCCCATCCGGACGTTAAAAGAGAACGCTCCCTGTATGTGAACATGCTAAGGCTTGAACATACCAAAAAAGGAATGAGAATGACGGGGCCAATGACCTTCCATTATCTCAACCATTTTGTGGGCAGTATGAAAACACCGGAGAAAGTAGCCATCTTCAGCATGTTCAGTCCTACTAACACCTATATCAACAGCAAAAAACTCGTTATCAATGTCAAACACACCAATCATGATTATTGGGAAGTAGAGGAATACCAATTCCTGGAAGGGAAACCTTATACCGCAGAACAGATCGCCAGGGCAGAAAAGGTAACCGTTATTTCTGAAGAGATAAAGCACGCATATTTTGGAGAAGTGCCTTCGGTTGTAGGGAAATTCCTGGAAACAGATAATGAACAATACCGGGTGATAGGCGTGGTAAAAAATGTGCCCATTACCATGATCTATTCATATGCAGATATGTACCTTCCCTATACGCTCTCCAAAGAGGACAAAGGAGATAACAAGGGCATGAATGGTAAATACATGGCCATCCTTCTGGGGCGTTCAAAGGCAGACCTCCCTGCTATGGAACAGGAGTATCAGCAGGTCATCCGGAAGATCCCGGTAGATTCCACCATGGAATATGATAAGATCACGGGATATGCAGATCCTTACCTGGCAGGCTTCACACGGGTATTCCTCGGAGATGATTCCGGTACAGGTGTTACAAAGTTTTTCCTGATCATTGGCCTGGTATTATTCCTTTTTATGCTCCTGCCAACTATTAACCTTGTAAATATCAACAGCAGCCGCATCATGGAACGCTCTTCCGAGATCGCTGTCAGAAAAGCTTTTGGCGCATCTTCCGGCACACTGGCTATACAGTTCATTATAGAGAACCTGATCCTTACTTTCTTTGGTGGCATTATTGGCGTTGCGCTCTCTGCCATTGTATTGTGGGTATTCAATAATAGCCAGCTCATCCCTAATGCAGCCTTGCAGATCAACTTAATGGTACTGGCCGCAACGCTTGGTGCCTGTTTGGTGTTCGGCTTGTTATCCGGTGTATATCCTGCCTGGCGCATGTCCAGGTTACAGGTAGTCACTGCCTTGAAATCTAATTAATAAAAACTCCTTTTATGATCAGGCATCTCTTTAAGCTGATATGGAATAAAAAGAAACAGAATTTTCTCTTAATCATTGAAATGCTTGTTTCCTTCATGGTCATGTTTGCCGTATTTACTTTAATAGTGTATTACTACAATAATTACAAACGCCCGATGGGTTTTGTATATGAAAACGTATGGGCTGTGAGTTACCCCAACAATAAGCTGCATACGGAGAATGAAGACTCTATCAACATGTATTACGAAAACATCAAAAGGACCGTTGCTGCGCTTCCTGAGGTACGGGAGGCAAGTTTTGTAAGCAGTAATAGTCCTTTCAGTGCCAGTACCAGCAACAGCAATGTAACGGTAAATAAAGTGTCCCTGATGGCCAACCAGTATTGGGTGGATGATGATTATGCCCGGCTCCTGCAAGTACATATGATAGCAGGCCGATGGTTCTCCAAACTGGATGACGGCTCTAAAAACAAGCCCATTGTGATCAATGCCACTATGAAAGAAAAAGCATTTGGTAATAAAGAAGCGATCGGACAGCGTTTCAAAGTAAATGAAGACGAAGTGGTGATAATAGGTGTTGTACAGGACCTGAAAGACAAAGGGGATTACATGAAACAGGAAGCCGCCCAGTTTATGCGTAGCGGATGGCAGAGCAGGATGCTGGTTTCTATTCACCCGGATGCAGGTGCCGCATTTGAAAGTAAACTGAATAAACTGCTCACGGGCATGATGCCCACCGCTAATATTGAAATAGAACATTTAACAAAGAAACGGGTAGCCAAAAACAGTATTACACTGGTGCCTATGATCATCCTGCTGGTTGTAGCCGGCTTCCTGATCGTGAACGTGGCCCTGGGACTGTTTGGCGTGCTCTGGTATAACATCAGCAGGCGCAAGGCAGAAATCGGGCTTAGAAAAGCTATTGGGGCCTCCGGCAACAATATTGTGCTGCAGATCGTGAGTGAAACCCTGATATTATCCACTTTCTCACTGATCATCGGGTCTTTCTTCGCCGTTCAATTCCCTTTGCTCAATGTATTTGATCTGCCCTCCGGTGTATACGTCACCGCATTGATACTGGCCATCCTCTTTATTTATGCGCTGGTGATCATCTGTGCTATTTACCCCGGCAAACAGGCTTCCAATATTTTACCGGCCGTAGCGCTTCATGAAGATTAATTAATGCTATTTTTACGACACTATGATATTGATCATTGACGATGATATAGCTGTGAGGACTTCCCTCTTACTGATCCTGCAGCAGGAAGGCTACAAAGCCGCCGGAGCAGGCACGCCGGAGGAAGCACTGGAAATGATAAAACGCAGTAAACCCTCCCTGATCCTGCTGGACCTGAATTTTTCACTGGGTACATCAGGTAAGGAAGGCATGGCTTTACTGCAGGAGATCAAACGATATGATACATCCATTCCCGTGATCCTGATCACCGGCTGGGGCAGTATTGAGCTGGCCGTGCAGGGTATGAAACTGGGGGCGAATGACTTCATCAATAAACCCTGGGACAATGAGAACCTCCTTCAATCCGTAAAAACACTCCTGGACCTGCAGGATAAAAAAGCCGGTAACCATACCCGGAAACAACTGGATACCTTATACGACTTCAGTCATATTGTGGGAGAAGATCCCGCCATGCTGCAAATACTGGAAACCATCGGCCGGGTTGCCGGTACTGATGCTTCTATACTCATCATGGGCGAAAGCGGTACGGGTAAGGAACTGATCGCAGAAGCCGTTCACCAGAACAGCCTGCGCAGGAACAAACCCTTCATCAAAGTGAACCTTGGCGGTATTTCCACCACACTCTTTGAAAGCGAAATGTTCGGGCATGTACGCGGTGCTTTTACGGATGCGCGTTACGACCGTACCGGCCGTTTTGAAATGGCGCATAAAGGCACCATTTTCCTGGATGAAATAGGAGACCTCGATCCCGGCAGCCAGGTAAAACTGCTAAGGGTATTGCAGGACAGAACTTATGAAGTACTGGGCAGCAGCCGCACCAAAACAGTGGATGTACGCGTGGTTTGCGCTACCAATAAAAGCCTCCGGGATATGGTGGCAGCAGGGAATTTCCGGGAAGACCTCCTCTACCGCATCAACCTGATCACTATACAACTGCCGGCATTAAGGGAGCGGCCCAAGGACATCCCCCTGCTGGTAAAGAGCTTTATCCGCAATCTCCGTGAGATCTATAACCGCCCCAACCTGCAGGTAACACCGGAAGCCATGAAGTGGCTGCAGCAATTACCTTTACCCGGCAATATCCGGCAGTTAAAGAACCTCGTGGAAAGAGCCATCCTGGTGAGCAGGGCAGACCTCCTGCAGGTAGATGATTTCCGTTCCCAGCTGGAACTGTCTCCCGTTAAAAGCGGCAACCTGCAATTACCGGGTGTAGGTGCTATCACGCTGGAAGAGCTGGAAGTGGAAATGATCAAAAAAGCGATGTTATTCCATCATAACAGGATCTCCAAAGCAGCGGTATCACTGGGTCTTACGCGCAGCGCGCTGTACAGGCGGCTGGAGAAATACAACATTCCATATGATGAAACTTCGGACTAAATATATCCTGTTTGTTATGATCCTGCACCTGCTCGCACTGGTGCTGAGTTATTTCATATTCAGGGAAAACAAGATCCTCTTCATTGCCTCCGAAGTATTTATTCTGCTCTCTGTATGGATAGCCTGGAGTTTATACCGGCAATTGCTGCAACCCCTGAAAACATTGATGGAGGGAGTTGATGTGATCAGGGAGAAAGATTTCACCGTAAAGTTCCCGCTCACCGGTAAATATGAAATGGATCAGCTGGTAAAAGTGTTCAACCAGATGATGGAACAGTTGAAAACAGAGAGAGTACGGCAGGAACAACAACACTTTTTCCTGGAGAAACTGATCTATACCTCACCAACCGGCATCATTATACTGAACTACGATGATGAGGTACAACAGATCAACCCCAAGGCCCTGCAATTACTGGGCATTGAACATATTGCCCAGGCACCCGCCCATCCTATCTTTCAGCAGGTATTACAATTACGTTCAGGCGAAAGCCGGACTATTTCCCTGACCGGTATTGCCACCTACAAACTGCAGAAATCACATTTCATTGATCGCGGTTTTCCACGGCACTTTGTGATGATAGAAGAATTAACTGTGGAAATACTGGCAGCAGAAAAGAAAGTATATGAGAAGGTGATCCGCATGATGGCACATGAAGTGAACAATACCATCGGCCCTGTTAACTCCATTATCCAATCTACATTAAAAGTGCATCCTTTATGGACAGATCCGGAACACCAGGTATTGCGGGATGCGCTGGAAGTGGCGATAGACCGTAATCAGAACCTCAATGTATTCATGCGCAATTTTGCAGAGCTGGTGAAGCTGCCGGAACCGGACAAAAAAAGGATAGACCTGCATCAGCTGATCGTTGCCGTTACCCGCTTAATGCAGATGAAAGCAGCAGAGCGGGATATTCAGCTGGTACTGGCTTTAAAACCCGGCACCTTTACGGTTATGGCAGATGAACAGCAACTGGAACAGGCCCTTATCAATATCCTGAAGAATAGTATTGAATCTATAGCGAATACGGGGGCTATTACCCTTACCACCCATGGGCAGAAGTTGATCATTGCTGATACCGGCAAGGGCATAGCCCCGGCAGATGCAGAACATATCTTCTCTCCTTTTTACAGCACCAAAAGGGATGGCCAGGGCATCGGACTCACCCTGGTGAGGGAGATCCTGATGAACCATGGATGGGAGTTCTCTTTACGCACCATTGGGGAAAGAGATACACAATTTCAGATCAGGTTTTAGATTTTATGTGCTACATTGCAGCATTAATTACACAAACCCGGTACTTATGAATGTCCGCAAACTGGTTTTTATCGCGGTGCTCTTTGCCTCCTGTACAAAAGAAGAAAGCCTGGAAATAATAGATAACTCAGGCGCTGTTAACGTAGATAAGCTGAAAGGAACTTATACCTTCATCAACATGCAGGCACATACTGAAGGAACTGTAGAAGCCACCGATGGAACAGATACAGAGAAAATGGTATCCATCAGTAATTACATCACCAAAGATAATGTGGGTTCAGTAGTGATCGATGCCGGTAAATTTACCGCTATCGGTATGGGATATAGTGTAGACACTACCGTTAAGGGCTATTTTTATGTGAATGGTGTACTGGACGATACGTTTGAATCCGACTTCCAGTTCTCTACGCCCCCGCTCAGCAGTGTGGCGCCTTACAGGCTGGTGGGTACAGACTCTTTGTATTTTACAGGCGGGATCATCAACGCTCCTTCGGGTGGCGGTGGTATAGCTACGCCGGAATCAAAAGCCCGGTTTGCATTTTCCGGAGATACCCTGATACTATACCAGGGCTATAATAATAAAGCAATCACTACACAGGGAGGTGTAAGGATCACCCAAACTGATGTGGCAACGATCATCACCAGACTGAAAAAGAAATAATTAAAAAGGCGGACCGTTAAAGTCCGCCTTTTTTTATTCTTTACCGCGCCCGCGGGTAAAAAGAAAAATGATCAGTCCTGCCACTGCGGCAACAGCCAGTATTCCTACCCACACACCTGCTTTAAAGATACCACCTATCACTTCACAACTGCTCAAAGAAACGGCTAAGATCGCTAACAAGAAATATGCGTAGTTTTTCATACTAAAGAGTTTGATACAACAATAGCAGAACATATTTCATGCCGTTACAAAAACCGCCCTCATAATCCCAAAAAACATCCTCAAAAAGAAAAAAAACACCGCCCTCTGCTACGCGGCAAGGTTACCTGTGTATTATTCTCTACACTAAGGCTCCATCCATACCAGCCGCACACCCTTCCTCTCTCCTTGTATAGAAAGTTTCAATGTTACATACACGTTCTTTTCCCTATCGTAATCAGAAATGGCAAATAATACCAGGTTGTGATCCCGGCCTCTGTCCGGCTTACCAAAAAGAAATTCTCTTGGTGGCAATGTATTATTCCCTTCCAGCGTATAATAAAAACCATCACACTCACTCACCCCTTTGATAGTGGTGATCTTACCTTTCAGCACACGCTTTTCATTCTCTTCCACGTCGTTGAACAATATGTAGATCTTATCTTTTCCATTCACAAAGGCAAATGATTTGAACTGATCTCCCTTGGACAGCTTCGCAACGGTCCCCTCCCTTTCAGCCAGATAGAACGGATGAATTGTAAAAGAAAACAGGAAATGTTTTTTAGGCACAAAGTAACTGCTGATCTCTTTACCGTTCGCATCAAAAGTAGATACCGCAATATGATTCAGTTCCAGGTACTGGGATGTTACAGGACGGTTTGCAGAGCCATAACCTGTTGTAGCTGTAGCGTTGGAAAAAGTAACATCCACCCGCTCCTGCTCTTCGTATACTATGGAAAAAGTGCCATCCGGGTTCACATAGAAGTTCTGTGGTTTTCCCTCGAACTTATTCTTTTTCCCAAACAACTCTTTGCTCTTTTCATTGGCCTTGTCCGGATACACGGTACTTACCTTGTCCACTCTTTTTTGAAGGGGATCAATTAAAGCCAGGGTGGTGAATTTTTTCGCATTCCACTTATCAGATTCCGCTATACTGGCAATCATGATCAGTTTCTTTGTAACAGGATTATATTTCACCACTCCTTTGTCCAATTCCTTATTGTAAGCAAATTCCAGTTCACGTATATCCACAGTCGCTGCCCCCTTTTCGAGTGTGCCCAATAAGAGCACGTTTTCTTTTCCGCCACTGGCCTCAGTATTATAGCCTTTTGCCAGTATACTTACCGCTTTACTGTCTATAATGGTCATATCTATGTACTCCATGTACTTGTATTTATCCTCCGGAGACTTGTAGAATGCGCGGCTTAATTCCTGGTGTTCAGCGCCAAAGAGGATCACCTCGATCCGCTCATTCCTGTCTGACACAAGTGTATTGAATATGGCCACGGCATAGTTATCTGAAAGCGGGTCCTTTTTTACATGGAAACCGGGTTTGGGTACGCCAAATCCCGTGGCTAACCTGTTTTTAACGTCCATACGCAATAATTCCCCGATCTTTTCATCTTTCTTCATGGCACCTGTAGTGCCATCCACTATCAGACGGTGTAATACAGGTGTTTTTTTACCTTCCCATTCGCCAATCAGGAACACGGCGTTGCCATTTGATTCAAAGATGGCTTCAATTGCGGGATGCTCCAGTTTCCCGTATTTAGGGGTAAGATGTTTGGATGCTTTGGGTTTATGTTTAGCATCATAGATCCTGAGGTCCAGTCCCCCTTTCTCTGTGATCAACACAAACATGGTATTCCCGTTCTTCAATTGCAGGATACGGGCCATGCCCTCTTCCGGTTCAACAAAAACAGGACCTTCCGCAATGGTTTTGAATTGGGCAACAGCTGCCACATGGCAGAGGGTTAGCCCTAAAAAGAGCAGTGTTTTTTTCATATGTACAGGGCTAATTTGTTTAAAATCAGGGCCAAATGTAGGGATTATTTCAGAAAAGCCGTCCCAATGCGTTGGGACGGCTTTCGCATACTGCCTATACTGTTTCAGTCAGGCGGTCAGTGATCGTGTAATTCTCTACGCAATTAAACTCATACCGGGCGGTATCTTCAAAGCTCCAGTCCATATTCCCGCGCAGGATCATGGCGAGGTCATATGCATACTTCCTGGCCCCGGCAGGGAAATCTTCCATGGCGTTGTAGAGTTCATGGAACTCGCGCATTTCTTCGTTGTGCAGCAATACCGTTTCATGAATGGCATCATCCAGCTCCAGGTGTTTCTCCTGCCGGATCACCATCACCAGGTTATGCGTGTCTCCATGTGCAATTTCCTTACTTAAGGAAAACAGATCGTTTGCCCAGCAACCCAGGTGACCACAGAGTTCGTTCAGGCGTTGCAGTGTGGGATGGTCTTTTATGGAAGCAGGCAGGGCAATGTCCTCTGCAAAGTAAATAAGGCGGCCCGCAATGTGGGCACCTCCAATAATGGGGCGTCTTTCAATGTACTCGGAAATGCTGGGCGTCTTCCAGCTGTTCGCATTTTTGTTCTGCCATTCAATGGCATTGAACAAGAGCAGGATGTCCTGCACAAATTCCCTTTGGAATGCAGCGCTGCTGCAGGCTTTCATACGCTGCCATACATCAGATAGTGCGGCCAGCACATGGCCGCCGTTTTCCATGGTAAAGTGTTTATCCTCTGTGAGCACGCCGAGGAAATTCTTCATCAGCATTTTCAATGCAGCAGGGTCCTGCGCTACCGCATCCTGGTGATCAAAGAGATCATCCAGCAGGAATAACAATACCAACAGATCGTTGGTGATACAAAGTCGCTCATGTGAGGCAGTGGGATAAAATCTGCAGGTCATGTACCCGAAGTTGGATGTTTTTAATTCGTTAAACATGGCACCGGGATACAGCTGAAATGTTTCACACCATTGGAGAGTGTGGTTTTCTACAGACTGCACATAAGGACTAATACTTGGCTGAAAAGGGCAGAAAAGCTCCTGTTTTTTGGTAATGGTGAACATAAACACATGATTTAATGATTGAAAAGTTAATAGAACAACCGCAAGGATGCTCTTATCAGGCATAACAAGTTAAATCGTGGAAAGGTAACCAGAGGGGTATCAGGAGCATTATTTGCTCTTGCAAATCCCTGAGAATAACAGGCGTTTACAATAGCTAAATAAGTAATAAGTAGGTGAAAAAAATATTACTTTTTACTAAAAAAAGTTTCGAGTTCACTGTAAAAAGTGTCAAAAATAAGGGGTTTGGATAGAAAACCTACCGCACCGGCGGCCAGCATCTCTTCTTTTACGGCGGGGGCTGTTTCTCCCGTAACGCTGATCACCGGGGTGCCATCCAGGGCTTCCTGTACTACTTTCAGGGCTTCTTTTCCATAGATGCCGGGTAAACCGATATCGAGTAATACCAGGTCCGGCCGTTCATGACTGGCTGCTTCAATACCTTTGAAAAGGTCTGCGGAAAGGAGCACCTGGCATCCCATCCGCTGTAGCAGCAATTCTACTGCCCGCAGGTTCATCTGATTATCGTCAATTACCAGTACGGTTTTATTGAACTTCTTATAGCTGATCTTTTCTTCCAGCTGTTTGATACCCGCTACCAGTGGCAGGGTAACAATGAAGGTGCTGCCTATGCCGGTTTTGCTTTCCACGCGGATATTACCACCCATGGACTCCACCGTTTTCTTCACCAGCGGAAGGCCAAGCCCTGTACCACGGTAAGTACTGTGGCGCTGGCTCACATAAGGTTTAAAGATCTGGATCCTTTGCTGGTCGTTTAAACCGGGGCCGGCATCTGTGATACTGATCACCAGCTGGTTCTTTTCATTCGGGAATGCTTTGATCTTTATCCCGCTATCCGCCGCCGTGAATTTCACGGCATTGGAAACAAGATTGCTGATCACGGTGGTCAATTCCCTTTCATCGCTGAGAATGATCTCCGGCAGGGCCGGGGACAGTTCAGTACTGATCTTCACCTGTTTTTCATCCGCCATCACCTGGAAGGAGGCTGTTATTTCCGTGATTAGTTCCCGCAGATCGAAATTGGAATTCACCAGTTCAAACTTGCCGTTTTCCAATGCTGAATAATCCAGCACGTTATTGATCACCAGGGTCATCTGTTTACAGGCAATGTTCAGCGCCTTCACGCGGTCTGCTGCTATAACGATCTTATCTGCGCCTTTGCTCTGCCGCAACAGTTCCTCACTGATGGAGGTCACTACGTTAAGATGATTCCTGGTTTCGTGGTTTGTTTTGTTGAAGGAAAGGCTTTTGGAGATGTTCACATCTTCCAGCGTCTTTGTTTTGGCCATCAGTTTATCGATGGATTCCTTAAAATGTTCCGAATAAAAGTAGAACACCAGGATGTTCAGTGTAACCACCGCCATAAGCACCACCAGTTTGGTGATCTCATAACCATAATGGATACCCAGGGCTGTTAATACGCTGAATACCGCCAGCAGGCTGAATACCCTTTGCGGGTTGGTGGTAAATAACAGGAAGGACATGCCTATCAGGAAGATCACGATCAGCTCCACATTGGCAGCAGGGCCCATGATCACCCCAAAGAATAAGGTGCCCGCACAGTGCGTGCAGAACATGATAAATTTAGCCGTAATGTATTTTCCGGATCTGTTGAAAAAGGGTACTGTTATCAGTATAAGACCTTCAATAACAGGGCAGTACAGTAACCGCAGCTGGCCCGTGATAAAAAATAAGATCGGAGCCAGTAAGAAAGCAAACAGGGCTGGTATCGCAGCCATGATATTTACGATCACTACAGTTCTCGCTTTTGTTCCATCCTGAGTCTGCGCACCAGCATTAATGACCTTCTTTAGGATGTCACGTGGATTCATCAGAGCTTGTTTTCAATTAGCTGTAGGTTTTCAGAGTTTTGATCAGTGTAACAGGGCAAAGTTAACGCTTCGGATAAGAAATCCTACAGTTAAAACCGATTAATCTACATGTAACACAAAGCCTGACACCCTGAGTCCTTCAGCAGCCTAATTTACATCCCTGCCAGTTGTTTTTTATCAACCAATAAACTGAAAAATGAGACAATCCCTGAAAGGCATATTATACCTCGTATGCCTGTTATTACCGCTTGTTATGCAGGCACAGCAAAAAACCTTTTCCGGAAGAGTGACCGATGTGAATGGTAACCCCTTACCCGGTGCCAGTGTGAGCATCCAAAAGACCAAACAAGGCACCATTACCAATATGGAAGGCAGATTTGAGATCAATGCCCCTGAAGGTGCCATACTTGTAGTCAACTTCACCGGTTTCAGATCCCGCAATATTAAACTCACGGGCGATGCCATATTGGCCATTGTGCTGGAAGAAGATATCGCCAAACTGGATGAAATTGTGGTGACGGGGCTGGCTACCACAGTAAAACGAAGAAATGCGGCCAATTCCGTGGCCTCTGTTTCCGCAAAGGAACTAACGGGCGTGGCACCTGCCCAAACCTTCGATGCCGCTTTAAGCGGTAAAATAACAGGCGCCAACATTGTAGCTAATTCCGGTGCACCGGGTGGCGGGCTTTCTGTTAAACTCCGCGGCGTATCCTCTGTTTTTGGTACTACCCAGCCGCTGTACGTAATAGACGGCGTGATCATCAGCAACCGTACCATTTCTACCGGTACCAATGTTATTACCAATGCACAAGGCGGTGGCAGTGCCACTTCCGCACAGGATAATGCTACTTCCCGCATTGCAGACATCAACCCGCAGGATATTGAAAATGTGGAAATACTGAAAGGCGCTTCCGCTTCTGCCATATATGGTTCCCAGGCCTCTGCCGGGGTGGTGATCATCACTACCAAAAAAGGGAAAGCAGGCACTACAAAAGTGAATGTTTCCCAGGATATGGGATTTATCACCGCCCGTCACCTGATGGGTATGAAATCATTGACGGATGCACAGATCACTGCACGCAGATGGAATGTGGGATTGTACAGAACAGCAGAAACAGCCGGCAAATTATATGATTATGAAAAAGAGATTTATGGCAACACGGGCTTCCTGCGCAACACCAGTTTTACTGCCAGCGGCGGAACAGAGAAAACCACCTTCCTTTTCTCCGCAGGCATGCGTAAAGAAGAAGGGATCATTAAGAATACCGGTTATGCCAATAACAGTCTCCGCTTAAATGTGAACCACCGGGTATCAGACAGGATCAAAGTAGGTATTACTTCTTCCTACACCAATTCCTCTTCTGACCGTGGTATTACCAACAACGATAATACCGGTGTTTCCATTGGTGTACAATTAGCTTCCATGCGTCCTTACAGGGAACTGCATCCCAATGAGAAAGGGCAATATCCCAATCCCCTGAATGGTAACAATATCCTGCAGACCATTGCATTGATGAAGAACAATGAAAAGATCAACCGGGTGATCAGCGGTATCAATATTGATGCTACGCTGCAACAATCAGATGTTTCCATCACCAGGCTGGTAGCAAGAGGTGGCGTGGATTTCTATAACCAGAAATCGCAATTACTGTTCCCCGCCATCCTTCACCTTGAAACAGCTGCAGGTACCGGTGGCCGTAACGTGCAGGGGAATGCCAACGACCTCAATACCAGCTGGGCCGCCTTCCTGGTGAACACGCTCAGTGCAAAACAATTGTCGTTTGTAACCACTGCCGGTTTAACACACGAATATGGTTCCTTTGATCAGTTGCTGAATGTGGCTTCGCAACTGGTAGGAGAAGAAACCAGCGGAGGACAGGCCAGCTCTGTAAGCGCACAGCAAACACGTTATCTTTTCCGTAACGATGGTATTTTCTTCCAGGAAGAAATTGCATTGAAAGAGTTCCTGAATTTCACTGCCGGTGTTCGTTTCGACAGGTCTACCAATAACGGGAACTACAAGAAGTTCAATGTATATCCCAAAGCCAATATGTCCTGGAACATTGCTAAGATGGGCAATTGGGATAACAGTACGGTCAATGATCTGAAGTTCCGTATCGCTTATGGTGAAAGCAGTGGTTTCCCTACTTTCAACAGCCGCTTTACCACATTGCCGGGTATGAGCATTGGCGGGCGCCCGGGTTCATTGATCGGTATCACTTTAGGAGATGCGGATATTGAATCTGAAAGGCAAACGGAACTGGAAGGTGGTATGGATATCAGTTTCCTGAACGGGAAGATCAGCTTTGAAGCTACGCTGTACAACAAGGTGATCAAAGACCTGCTGGTGGCAGCTAATTTCCCGGCATCCAGTGGTTTTACCAATCGTTGGGTGAATGCAGGTTCCCTGCGCAACCGCGGGCTGGAATTAGGCTTAAGGACCATCCCTGTTGACAATAAGTTCCTGCGCTGGAACTCTACACTCAACTTCTGGCTCAACCGCTCCAAAGTAACGAAGCTCAACGTTCCGCGTTTTGACCAGGGTTCTGCTTTCGGTGCAAACTATGGTACTTTCTTTATTGAAGAAGGAAAATCCGCCACGCAGATCCTGGCACTTAACGATGATGGTGAACTGCAAAAGTTTGGCGACCTGGAACCGGATTATCAGCTCAGTTTCTACAATGAACTCACCTTCCTTAAGAACATCAGCCTGCGCTTCCTGCTGCATGCGCGGAAGGGCAGTTCCAATATCAACCTCTCTCAATTACTGCAGGACTATGGCGGCACTTCTCCCGACTGGGATGTACCGGATGCAGGTGGTAACCCTACAGGCCGTGTGCGCTCCGGGCAACCTTACAGATATGTGCAGGATGCAAGCTATTTGCGCTTCCGGGAAATTGCTTTGTATTACCGCCTGCCCCTGGTATGCCGGCATATCCAGAACATCCGGCTGGGCGTTTCTGCCAACAACTTTATTACATGGACCCCGTATAAAGGATACGATCCGGAAGTATCGAATTTCGGTGCCGGTTTTGGTGCCGGAGTGGATGTAGCTCCCTACCCTGCTTCCAAACGCCTGCAATTCCATTTATCGCTTGACTTCTAAACCATTTATCAATGAAACATATTTTATCATTCGTTTTTGGCGTGACCTGTGTGCTTACTGCCTGCACCCATGAATTCATTCCTAACCCCAACGCCCCCACGATGGAAGAGATCATTAAAAATCCCTCCATCTCTCAGTTAAACAACCTGGTAACAGGTTCCGAAGGAGGCCTGCGTGCACAACTGGGCCTGTATCATGATCTCGTGGGTGTATTTGGCCGTGAATTCTGGCGTTACTCCAATTCAGACAGTCGTAATACAGAAGATCTTTTAGGAAAAGGAAATATTACACTGGACCCTAACTCCTATTATGCCGTCAACAGCTGGCTGGCCCGTTATTCCGTGGTAAAGAACTGCAACCTGCTGATACAGGCTACGAAAAATTGCACCTTACTGGAAAATGAAGCACAAAAGAACGGGTATTATGCTTTTGCCAAAACCATCGCTGCTTACCAGTTATTGCTCAATCTTACCCATACGGATGATCTGGGGATCAGAACAGATGTAAATGATCCCAAACACCTGGGGCCGATCGTCAACAAAACACAGGCTTTAACAGACATTGCCAAATTACTGGATGATGCAGATGCGCTGCTGAATAATGCAGCGATCATCTTCCCGCTTTCCGATGGGTTTGAGGGCTTCAGTGATGTGCCGGGCTTCAGAAAGTTCAACCGCGCGCTTTCTGCCCGTGTATCCATTTACCGGGAGCAATGGCCCAAAGCGCTTACCGATCTCAATGCTTCCTTCCTGGACCTTTCAGCCGGAAGTAACCTGTACGCAGGTGTTTATCATGTTTTCTCTTCTTCCAGCGGAGACCTCTTAAATGAACTGTACCTCGCACTGGATGGCCAGAGTGATATCAGGGCCGCCCACCCTACTTTTGAAGCAGACCTGGAAGCCGGCGACGACCGCATCAACAAAACACATATAAGGGCTGTACCGGCAGCTTTTGACGGGTTAACCAGTACCCGGGACGTGGCACTTTATGCCACGCCTGTCACTCCGGTGCCTTTCATCCGGAATGAAGAGCTGATATTGATCTATGCAGAAGCCAGGCTGCAAACCAATGCACTGGCAGAAGCGGCGGATGCGTTGAACATCATTCGCAGCAAACACAATCTCGCACCGCGGCTGGACCTTGATACGAAAGCGAAACTTATTGATGAGCTCTTAAAGCAAAGAAGGTATTCCCTTTTTGGAGAAGGACACCGCTGGGTGGATATGCGCCGTTATAACAGGCTGGCTGCACTTCCTATTGACCGTGTGGGGGATGATGTATGGCCGCGTGTACCGCTGCCGGATGGAGAATAAATTAAAAAGGCTGGTCCGTTGGGGCCAGCCTTTTTTTATCAGTTCATTACAACAAAGATCAGATCTTCATAGTCATGTGCGGACACAAACATGGGAATGCCTGCCCAGGCTGCCCTGTTCTTATGCTGTGTTACTGTTTGTTTGAAAAGCTGGTATAAGCGCAGGATCACCAGGTATTCATGCAATTCACAGGCCGCGCGTAAATTATCATCCCGGTATCCTTCTGTTTTCATGTATTCCCTGTTGGCTTCCTGCAAGGCTTCAAAGCCGGTAATGCTCATGCTCTTTTCAGACTGGCCATCAAACTCCGCCAGCCAGTTCAGGGTATCTTCTTCTTCTACCGTTTCATACGCAAAGAGGTCTATGAACCAATGTTCATAGTTCACCGTAAAGGCGTTCATTTCACAAAGCATGGCTTTAATCTCCAATTCTTCTTCTTCCTTCATGGCTTTATAAAAACTATTCAGGAACTGGCCCAGGATGGGCTGCAGGTGAAGGAGGTCTTTCCCGATCACCTTGTGAAAAGGAGTTTCCGGCAGTTCAGCCAATTTATCTTCCGTATAACGGATAGCAGCATCTATCTGACCGGCTCTTATCCAATCTACTAATTTGTCCATTGCTTGTTGATTTACAGGTATTCCAATAACTCTATCCTGTTGTTAAAAGGGTCTCTGAAAAAACACCTGGAACGGCCTTCTATAACAGAGGAATATGAAATTTCAATGCCTTTGCTTTCCAGGTAGGCCTTTGCCGCTTCGAGGTCCTTCACTTCAAAAGCAGGGTGACGGCCGGATATTGGACCCGGTTCCTCTTCCACAATATGCAATTGAATATTGCCGATATTGAACCATATAGCGCCCCGCGGATGATTGCCGGGGATCTCTTCCAGCTGTAATATCTCTTTGTAGAATGTTTTGGCTGCTTCTTTTTTGCCGATCGGTACCATTTGCGTAACATGGTCTAACCGCGAAAACTGTATCATACTTACCTCAATTAATTCTGCAAAGTAAAGGATAAGGTATGAGAAAACAAGTTATTCGCTCTCCGGCAGCAACCAGGCCAGGTTGTTCATATTCAGGCCTTCCAGCAATTTGTAGTGCTGATCTGATAAAGTAAGACTGAACAGATCATCATCTGCCGGCACGCTGAAGGGGTCGTTGGGGAGTTCTCTTAAGTATTTGGCCTGTCCGTATAACACCGGCACCCGGCATTTTTCATAAAAACCCCTGGCTGCTTTTTCACAACATCCCAGCGCTTCTATTTTCCGGCTCTCCATATTGGTTTTGATCTGGTGCAGAAAGAATTTTCCGTTCCCGTTCCTTTCTTCTATTGATACAAAACCCACCAGTTCCGCGAAAGGATAGATCTCATGCCTGACCCTGATCCTGAAATCAAAATTAATGCGGGCCACGCATAAGATGGTTGCGCTTACACCTGTGAGGAAATGAAATTCCGAATGGCGGTATTTGTGAATGAAGTCTTTATCTTCTATGCCCGTCCAGGGTTCTATATCCCAGCATGCGAGGATCGTTTTGATCTCCATGCTGGTTAAGTCTGCAGGTTTTTTGATCAGGTGTTCAGGCATGAAATAAAGATAATCGGAAAAAATAAATACCCTAATATGTAGCCATTTAACTTCCTTTCCTTATATTTGTAGTCAAATGGCTTCATAATGGAAAAACGAAGAGATGTATTCCAGGCAATCGCGGACCCTACCCGGCGGGAGATCATTCACCTGATCTCCGGGGAATCCCTGAACCTCAACGCAATAGCAGATCACTTTGATTCTGCGCGCCCTACTATTTCCCAGCATATTAAGATACTAACGGAATGTGGGCTCATCATCATTAAAAAACAAGGCAGGGAAAGGTTCTGCGAGGCAAAGCTGGATAAGTTGCAGGAAGTATCTTCCTGGGTAGCACAATACAGCAAGGCATGGAATGAAACAATTGATGCAATGGAAAACTTCTTAAAAAATAAAAAACATGGTAAAGAAAAATGAGGATGTACTGATATCCCGAATTGTAGATGCTCCGAGGGAGCAGGTATTCCAGGCATGGACAGATCCGGAAGGCCTGGAACAATGGTTTGCACCGAAAGGATGCACCATTCATTTTAAACAGATCGATATCCGCGAGGGCGGTACGTTTCACTCCTGTATTAAAAATCCTGACTACAAGGATTGCTGGTGTGTGGGTACTTACCTGGAGATCGTTAAACCGGAACGTATTGTTTTCACGATGGTGAATGCAGATGAAAAAGGAAATCCGCTTACTGCCGTGGAAGCAGGTATGGACCCGGAATGGCCAACATCTACCACAGTCACGGTTACCCTGGGTGCAATAGGCAATAAAACCGAATTCACTTTGCATCAGACCGTCAACGAAACTCTCGCTAAACGCACCGGCGCTTATCCAAGCTGGCTGCAGATGTTAGATATCCTCGAAGCATACCTGCGCAAATAATCAATCATACGGCAAACCCCATGTGAATGGTGCTGTTATCATTAACAGGCGCTGGCGGATGCTTTGTGCCTGTTAATGATTATTTTTGAATGCTTGAAAACATTCACCAACACCCTGCGCTATCTTTTCATTTATCTCCTGCTCTGTGTGGGTACCTTCCTGATGCTCAGAGGTATCCTTGCTTACAGCACTTTTAAAAGCGATACGGGTTTCCTTGCTTTCAAACAGGATTACCTGCATATCACGGTGTGGAAAGTGGCCTTTTACACGCATGTATTCTCCAGCATTTTCACTTTGCTGGCCGGCTTTACGCAATTTTCAAATCAACTCTTAAAAGAACACAGGCAGTTACATCGTTTGATAGGCAGATTGTATGCATGGAATATTCTTCTGATCAATTTCCCTGCAGGCATGATCATGGCTATTTATGCAAATGGCTATCTGCCTTCTAAACTGGCATTTATTATACTGGACAGTCTTTGGTTCTGGTTCACACTCAAGGCAGTGATAGAAATAAAAAGAGGGAATATTGCGGCGCACAAACGTTACATGATAAGAAGTTATGCCCTTACCTGCTCAGCTTTAACACTAAGGGCCTGGAAACTGATCTTATCCAATAGTTTCACCATCGATCCCGTAACACTGTACATGATCGATGCCTGGCTGGGATTTGTACCCAACCTGTTATTGGCAGAATGGCTGATCCGGAGGAAGAAAAAAAGGCTAACGCCCGAAATCAAGATTAGATAAGTAGATCATTTCCATAGTACTGAAAATGATAGAAAAGCTTAGCACAAAAGCAACGAAACGCCAGGAACCTGCGGATGGACGTTTTTTAATCAGCAAGGGCCTGTAAAAGCCTTCGGCAACAATGAAAGCACTGCCTGCAGCAATTATCACTGCCCCCAACACAAGTGCTAAACCGGGGGGATCAAAAGATATCGCTAAGCCATACCTGTTTATCAGGATAAAAATAATGCAAAAGAGCAGTACATACGGTACAAAAAGCCACAAAAACTTAGCACGTAATGCTTTGTGGATCTGCAAGGATAAAAAGAAACAAAGAGCAGACATCACTGCTATCGCAAAAAAGATCATTAAGGTTATCAAGACAATTTCCATAGGTTCATTATTCAGATACGAATATATGATTTCCTGAACCTGTACCAAATATTGCATACCCTTTTTCTTCACGCAATAACTTCCCCCCGGATACTTTGCCATATTTCAGCGGCACCCATATTTCTGCTTTGGTATTAGCCGGTATACCCACCTTCAGGTTAAACTTCCCGTTTGTTATTTTCCAGTCGCTGGAAATAGGGCCGTAAGGAGATTCATAACTTCCTTTGGCGAAGGTAAGATCCCCTGCAGGCTGTGGTTTTATGATGATCTTTTTGAAACCGGGGGCTGCTGGGTTAATGCCCAGCAAAGACCTGTAGAACCACTCTCCTATTGAACCGAACATGGGGTGGTTTTTGGAATAGGTATTATCTGAAGCGGCCCAGGTTTCCCACAAAGTGGTAGCGCCGTTTTCCAGCATATGGCCCCAGCCGGGGAAACTGCGCTGATCTGCAATACGATATGCCAGATCATTCTGATCCCTTTCGCGGAACACATCAAACAACATCTTGGTGCCAAAGATCCCGGTGGTTACATGCCAGTTACGTCTTGCGAATACCGCTTCCAGTGTATCTGCCGCTTTCTGTGCATCTGCACCTTTCACCACATCAGACCACACACCTATCACCTGTGCTGATTGATTGGCTTTTTCAAATGCGCCGTTCACGTAGTATTTCGTTACAATCGCTTTGCGGATGTTTTCTGCCAATGCAGTATACTTTGCTTTGTCTTCTTCCTTATGCAATACCTCCGCGAGTTCTGCGATGATCCTCACCTGCGTTAAATAAAAGATGGCAGCCACCAAAGGCGAAGCTTTCCCGTCCAGCGATTCATGATCGCCCAGGCATTTATCGGAAAGATTATCTACTGCGCGGGATTCCAGGAAAGTGATCAAACGGGCCAGGGCTGCATAGTTCTCTTCAACGATCCTTTTATCTCCGTAGTACTCATACATTTTTTTGATGAGGAAAGGATATGCTGCCTGCCAGCCTAAGGGACCGGAGCCATCCCCGGGGCCGCTGTCCGCAATGCCCACAAAAGGGGCTGTTTCCGTGATACCACCCAGCGGGCGCTGGTCATTGGCAAAGTCCCGGATGGTTTTGGCATAGAACTGCGGCATGTGGTAATTGTACATGTAGGTTTCTGCTACACACAATATATCTCCGCCATACTGGAGCTTTTCCCTTGCAGGGCAATCAGATTCCACGCTGAACACATTACTGAGGAATGTCCATTGGATCACTTCGTTCAGCTGGTTGAACATCTTGTTGGAACTGGTGAAGGTGCCGTTCTTTTCCAGATCGGAATTCATGCGAAGGCCCTCTATATCCTGTAAAGTGGGTTTACCAGGCCAGCCAGTTACTTCAATGAAACGGAAGCCATGGAAGGTGAAACGCGGGGCCCAGGTTTCGAGCCCTTTTCCTTTCAGGATATAACTATCTTCCTGCCATGCGATGGCTGGTGCTCCGGGGCCTCCGTTGCTCTTTTTGATCTGTCCGGCTACGGCCGTCATACCATTCAGGCTGCCATCGGGGTATTTATCTTCTCCGTAACGGATACTTACTTTAGTACCGGCAGCGCCCTTTACTTTCAGGCGTACTACGCCCGCAAAGTTCTGTCCCATATCCAGTATGAACACGCCGGGTTTTATTTCGTTGATGCTAATGGGCTTTACAATCTTTGTGACCCGTATAGGCGGCTGCATCTGAGGTGTGAGTTCACCAGCCGGACCCTGGACCTTTACGGCCTGTTTCCAGCCTGTTTGCGGATCTTCCAGGCGGGCATCGTAATGTTCCCCCAGGAAAATGCTGTTGCGCACTACAGGGCCCGGCGCTGTTTGCCAGGTTTCGTCTGTTGGTACCAGGGCAGTACTGCCATCTGCATAGGTTATCCGGATCAGGGCTTTTACACATGGCCTGCCGGTTGTAAGCTGCGCACGCATATTGATGCTGCCCCAGAAACGCAAAGGGAGGGTATTGTACCATCCGTTGCCCAGCATAATGCTGGCGGCGTTTATGCCATTACGTACCTGTGCCGTGATATCATATACGGTGTATAAAACCTGTTTGCGGTAAGCCGTTAAGCCGGGATCCAGCACATGGTCTCCTATTTTCTTTCCATTCAGATAAGCTTCATAATAACCCAGGCCGCTGATGTACAAACGGGCGGAGGCGATCTTCTTCTTTGCTTCGAAAGACTTCCGGAACAAAGGCATGGGATCTTCTTTGTAGAATTCTTCATCCTTTTCAAATTGCTTGCTGCCATCTCCTATCCATTGCGCGGCCCAGGCTGACGAAGCGGTTTCAAACCATTGTGGTAAACTCCAGGCAGATGCCCTGCCATCCTGGTCATATACTTTCACCTGCCAGGTGTAACGGGAAAAGGGTTCAAGGGCTTTACCCGCATAAGTTACATGCAGGTTTTCGGCGGAATTTACTTTACCGGTCTGCCAGACAATATTCTTACCGGGATCCCTTACCACTATCTCATAGGCGGATTGCCATTGGTTTTGCCCATAACCTGTCAACGTCCAGCTGAAACGGGGTGCAGCAGTAGCTATGCCCAGCGGGTTCTGCAGGTATTCACAGGTGAGTTTTGCCGGTTGCAATGCCGGTGCAGCTGTAGCTTCAGCATAACTAACAAGGCATAACAGCGCCATGCATATAGTGGTCCTTAATTGCATCGGTTTCGAATTTACCGGGCAATATAGGTACAAATACATATTCGTAGGTAGCAAAGCAGGTAGGTACAGGTTGGTTAGACCTATTGCTTATATTTGCGTCACATAACCCGCTATATGAGATATAAGACCATATTGAGGACTAATACCCGAATATGAAACTACCTGCTATTATTTCTATCATCCTTTTCATGGCAGCATGCCAGCCCAAAGGTACTTACACACAGTTAACCAACATGGATACCACTATCCTCACCAGTGATTCCGTTCAGCTGGTTGTGAAAGTGGCCGGACAGGGAGTTCCCTGCATCTTTGTGCATGGCGGGCCTGGCGGTGGCTTTATGTCTTTTGAAAAGATGGGAGGAAAGAACCTGGAGCAGTGTATGACCATGGTGTATTACGACCAGAGAGGTTCAGGCTCTTCACAGAACGCGGCAGATTACAGTCTTGACCGCATGGTGCAGGATATAGAAGAACTCCGGCAAGCCATGAAACTGGAGAAGGTATACCTGCTCAGCCATTCTTTCGGCGGCATTATTGCTTTCAACTACGCAAAGAAATACCCCGCTCATGTATACGGTTTGGTGCTGGCCAATTCCACCCTGCATTTCTTCAATACCGCTTCTATCAAAGAACAGGTAGAATATGGCTATCGCCTGCTGGGTAAGGATACCGTTATACAGGAAACAGATTCCCTCCTGCAGCTGATGGCGGTGGTAAGAAAAGAAATGAGTAAACAGCGCATCGGCTATAAGTTCCTCACGGATGATATACAAACCATCGTGAAACTGGATAGCCTGGACGATAACTTTCCACGCACGAATGATTTTGGCATGGCCATCGTGGCACCCTTATTGGATACTTTGCAGAAAGTACGTTATCCTGAATACTCGCTTGATTATACCATTCAAACACTCCTATTACAACTTCCCGTGCTCACCATTACCGGCAGCAATGATCATGCGATCGGCATTCATCATTATGAAAAGTTCAGATTCCCGCAACAGGAAGTAGTGAAGATAGATGGCGGGCATCTGCTCTATTATGAACAGAATGCTGCGTTTGTAAAAGCTGTTTGTGGGTTTATCAAAGCAAGGGCCGCGGATCAAAAATAACTTTGAGGGAAGTGATCTTCTCATCTTCCACATGATACCAGCCACAGCCGAAAATAGTTTTCCCTGAGATCTGCAGATCATACAGGAGGCATACATCATCTCCATCTGCAAAAGCCTTTTTCACATTATACTTCAGTTTCATTTTTTCCATATCATCAAAATATGCCTGTGCCCCATCCCGTGAGCCCATTACGCCGATGAACTGCATATTATCATCCACAAATGTCCTGGCTATCTTGAAATCCTGTTCATTGATGGCGTTTACACAGGATAATACGATCTCTTTTGCACTGCTCATAGTGGTTGTATTACGTGTCATTTTTAATGGTGTTTAGTTAATTATTACACCGTAATTACTATGCCATGTTGCGGTTGTTCCATTTATATTATTTGCAACTTTGTTGCATACAGGATTTTTATTTACATTTGCTTTATGAACGCAACATACGATGTAATGATAGCGGGCGGCAGTTATGCCGGCCTTTCAGCAGCTATGGCCTTAGGGCGGGCATTGAGAAACGTATTGATCATTGACAGCGGTGATCCCTGTAATAAACAAACACCGCATTCGCATAACTTTCTTACACAGGATGGGCAAACACCTGCACAGATTGCTGACACAGCAAAGCAGCAGGTACTGCAATACAATACCATTTCATGGCACCAGGGTTTGGTATCCAATGTAGTCAGCACTCCTGCTGGTTTTGAGATCAGTACGGCAGCGGGAGAAACCTTCCGGGCTAAAAAGGTATTGTTTGCAACGGGCGTCAAAGATCAGTTACTGCCGGTGAAAGGACTGGCAGAAACATGGGGGATATCGCTTGTGCATTGCCCTTACTGCCATGGTTATGAGATCAGGGGTAAAGCTACAGGGCTGATTGCAAACGGGGACATGGCTTTTGAGTTATGCCGGTTAATTTCCAACTGGAGTAACAAACTAACGTTGTTCACCAATGGCCCTTCTGCTTTAACAGCAGAACAGGCAGCGAAGATCAAAAACCACGGGATAACAGTTGTTGAAGCAGAGATCAGTGAATTTGAACAGGAAAACGGGCAACTGCAAAACATTGTATTAAAGGATGGTTCAAAACATCCGCTGGAAGCAGCCTACATAAGACTGCCTTTTAAACAGCACAGTGATATACCGCAGCAATTGGGTTGTGCTATTGATGAACAGGGATATATTGAAGTAACGGAATTACAGCAGACCACTGTTCCCGGTGTTTATGCGGCAGGTGATAACAGCAACAAATTCCGTGGTGTTTCCATGGCTGTTGCTGCGGGCACAAAAGCTGGCGCCATGATCAATAAGGAATTGATTGATGAAACATTCTAAGCCAGGATATCCGATATTTTAAAATACCCCAGGTGCAAAACATCCTCCGCCATATCCTGCGGAGCTGGTGTTAAAGAAAGCCTGTATTGCTTGCGCACAGCAGCAGGGAGGATCTCTTCCACCAGCGCCATATCGTCCACACCCACACCGTATTTATCATCGATATGTGAAGTGGCACCTTTAAACCCGGTATGTTTGAAAAAGGCCGTGGCCTTCGCTTTACGGAGTGCTTCGTTTTTATCTTTGCCGGTGGCCAGCATTTTGTAATGGAATTCTTCCATTTCATTTTCTTTATAACCGCCCAGGTTAATAAAGAAAAGATATTCGGAGGATGGAGCTGTTTCATTGATGCCAATGCGGTATCCATCCACTTTGGTTACTTCCCGGTATCCGTCTATATGCAGATCATCCGCCTCCGGCCAGAAAGCGATAATAGCGGGTATGAGTTCTTTCAGGGATGCTGCTATGCCAAAGAAAACATCATGCTGCTCCGTATGACGGCCTGCGGGTTTACAGCCGATCAGTACCATGAATAATTTCACCATGCTATTGTATGGTTTCTTTAAACAGCTTCAGTGTTCTCTCCCAGGCAAGTTTAGCAGCAGCTTCGTTATAACGGGCTGCGGAAGTATCGTTATGGAAGGCGTGTTGTGCACCCTCGTAGATGTACAGTTCATATTTTGTATGCGCTGCTTTTAAAGCGGCTTCGTAAGCAGGAATACCTTCATTCACTCTTTCATCCAGTCCGCCGTAATGCAGTTGTACTGCTGCTTTGATCTTTGGCACATCTGCTGCTGCCGGTTGGCGGCCGTAAAATGCAACGGCTGCTTTCAGATCAGGATCATTCACGGCCAGCTGATTAGCCAATGCACCTCCCCAGCAGAAACCAACACAGGCTGTTTTGCCATTGGATGCAGGAAGTGATTTGAGATAAGGAAATGCCTTGAGGAAGTTCTGCAGGTTCTGTGCAGCATCCAGTTTGCCGAATTGGGCACGGCTTTCATCTTCATTGGCAGTAGTACCGCCAAATACAGATAAGGCATCCGGTGCCAGCGCCAGGTAACCAGCTTTGGCAACGCGGCGGGCCACATCTTTTATATGAGGCGTAAGGCCACGGTTCTCATGGATCACTACCACCGCTCCCCTTTTACCTGCAGCTTTGGGGCGAACAAGATATCCCTTCATGGTAGTGCCTTCGCCTGGATAGGTGATGTCCTCTTCCGTAAGGTCCGGATCCAGCGGCTGCACCGTGGCCGCATGGGCATAGTTGGATTCCAGCAATGGCAATACAGCCATGGCGGCAGCCATCCCTCCGGTGAGTTTTACGAGGCGTTTGAGGAAATCTTCCCGGGTAAGGGGTTTGTGGGTATACTCATCAAAAAGGCGGATGATATTCTGATCCATAAGATAGCATTTGTAGAAAGTTACAAATTATCGTGATCTTAACCAATCCCTTATTTTACGCTCCATTCATGCAGGCCGGCAGAGTAGTCCACCGGTTGCTGTATTTCCATTTTTAAAGCAGTGGTGGTCAGTGGTTCAAAATGAACGGTATCGTATTTGTCTTTTGTGATGCTATATGAACTGGTGGGTTTCACTTCTACCCATTCCTCTCCTTTTTTGTAATACAGTTTCCAGGAAACCGGGATGCGGCATCCACCCCATGGGCCATCATCATACCAATATACGCTGGAAGAAGAAATAGTCTGCG
Organism: Chitinophaga niabensis; assembly: GCF_039545795.1. Classification (NCBI taxonomy): domain Bacteria; kingdom Pseudomonadati; phylum Bacteroidota; class Chitinophagia; order Chitinophagales; family Chitinophagaceae; genus Chitinophaga; species Chitinophaga niabensis. Next base: position 3,174,638 of record NZ_CP154260.1, read on the forward strand.
GGGAATCAAAATCATATTGTACCCATTCCAGTGAATTCTTCTTTGGCCACCAATGCAGGTAAGGTGCATTGTTATCTTTAGCATCTGCAGGCTCATACTGATCATTCAGGGCTTTGAACATGCGCTGGTTACGAAGAGAGGCACTAACCTTAGCTTTGGAGGCAATGGTGGGTGCGGGTTTAGGTTTTGCTGCTGAGGCTTCGTAGGGTATCCAAACCGTCATATCTGAAGGACCGCGATTGGCCCATGCGTAATAGGGAATGGCGGTAACGGTTTGCGTGGTACGGATCAGTTCATCACTGTTCAGCTGCCGTTTTGTGGACGCGCCTTTCATTTCCAGTACGGTTACGCCATTGAGTAAGGCCGGTTTAAAAACTTCGCTAACGGCTGCGTACCGGTCTACAACAATGTTCTGTACACTGCTATCCAGGTTATCCGGACCTTCAATGCAATACATCAATGGGCCGCGCTCCAATGCAAAACGGAATTTATCGTCTTTCACCTGTTCGTTGGCTAAGATTTTCTCTGCTTTCATGGGCAGCTCTATCGTTACCTTATCTCCTTTCTTCCAGGTACGGTTGATCACGGCATATCCTTTTTCTATTTTATATTGATAGGGTTTACCATTCAGCAACAGCGGTATTTTCTTAACAGCAGCATCCTGTGCATGATAAAGATCACCCGGCACCGGATTATTCTGCGCCCAGCCTGGTATGCGGATGTGCAGGGTAAAGGCAGCGGCCTTTTCAGGATTAACAGTGATCTCATTCTTTCCTTCCCAGGGATAATTGGTTTGTTGTGTGAGCGCTACTTTTGTTACAGGTAATTGAATACTGGCGGTATTACCTACGAACAGGTTCAGGTAGAGATTATTTTTATTCTGTGCGTAGATATAACCCGGCATGGAAGGCAGAAAACGCGTCATGTTGGAAATGCAGCAGGCACAGCTGAACCAGGCACTACGCTGGTGCTGGCCCATAGAGGCCAATGGATTGGGATAGAAGAAACGGTCTCCGCTTAAGGATACGCCGGAAAGTAAACCATTGTATAAGGTACGTTCCAATACATCTATATACTTCGCATCTCCATGGAGCAGGAACATGCGGCTGTTCCAGTATACGTTGGCTATGGATGCGCAGGTTTCTGCATAGGCGCTCATATTAGGCAACTGGTATGCTTTGCCAAATGCCTCTCCTGCCCCGGTTGCGCCAATGCCGCCGGTGATATACATTTTCCTTTCCACTACATCATGCCAGATATCATCAATGGCATGCAGATAATCTTCATCACCGGTCAATGCTGCCACATCTGCCATACCGGTGTACATATAAGTAGCACGAACGGCATGCCCTACGGCTTCGTGCTGGTCTGTTACTTTCTTATGTGCCTGGTTATATTCCTGGCTATATTTTTTCCCGGGGCCGCGTACATCCAGGAAGAACTTGGCGAGGTCCAGGTATTGTTTATTGCCTGTTACACGGTACAGTTTGGTTAAGCCGGTTTCCACGATCTGGTGGCCGGGGAACCTTTCTGTTTTGCCAAAGCCGAAATCACGCACCAGCAGGTCCGCATTCTTAATAGCGATATTGAGCATTGTTCTTTTGCCCGTAGCCTGAAAATGCGCCACAGCCGCTTCAAACAGGTGCCCGGAATTGTAGAGTTCATGACTCAGGTCTTCTTCCTTCTCCCAGCGTTGTGAACCAATCCAATCATGTGGTTTCGCTGCTTTTACAGTACGGAAAGTATAGAGATACCCATCCGGTTCCTGTGCGATCGCAATATAAGAGATCAACGTGTCCAAATATTTTTCCAGCTCCGGGTTCTTTTGTACCTGTAAGCTATAAGAAGCACCTTCTATTACTTTATAGATATCGGTATCATCAAAAGTGAATTCCGTTAGTTTATCTCCGGGCAGTTTGCCTGCAGCACGTAAAAAATTATCTACCCTGCCGGTTTTTCGGCATTGCTCTAAAGTGTAGGGGATGGTCACGTCCGCATTCACTTTTATTTTTGGTGCCCAGAAATTATCATTCACTTTCACCTGTGTAAATGCAACAGGTTGAATAGGGTAATCTCTTTGTGCCATGGCAGGTCCGGCACTGAGCAGCAAACAGATCAGAATCTTCTTCATATCGGCATTTAAATGTCAAAACAACATTTAAATATATAGTAATGATATTGTACTTAGTTTATGGATTTTAATCAATATTTATCGGATTTTATCCCTGTCATAAAATATTTTATAGTGTCAATTTGAATTTTATTATCACAAAGTTTTTCGGTAATTTCCATACATGAAAGTTCTACAGTTTACCATTCCTGTTGCACGTGACAAAGCAATTATCACGCAAAGCGATCTTCTTCCGGAATTTTATCCCTGGCTGCACCGCCATGAAGAGATCCAGCTCACGCGGGTGATCCGTGGGAGCGGTACATTAGTAGTAGAAAATAACATGTATCCTTTCCAGGAAGGAGATATTTTCTGGATAGGCAGTAATCAGCCACATGTATTTAAAGGAGATGGAAACACTTCACCTGTACAGGCTTTAACCCTCTTCTTTAATCCACAGGGTATGCTGGGTGCTGTATTTGAATTACAGGAACTGAAGAAAATAAAAGCCTTCCTTCAGAAATCAGATGCCGGCTTCAAAGTACCGGAAGATCAAAAGGAAGATATCTTTCTGCGGATGCTGCAGATAGATCAAACCACCTGCGCCAAACAACTGATCCATTTCATGGACCTGCTGCATACTTTTCAGAGCATGAACGACCTGCCTTCTCTTATTTCCGGCACACGTTTAATAGCCGTGAACGAACAGGAAGGGATCAGGATCAGCTATATCTATGATTACATCATGCAGCATTACGATGCGGATATCACCCTGGAAGATATCGCGCAGCATGCAAATATGTCTGCCCAGGCGTTCTGCCGTTATTTCAAAAAACATACGCGGTTGACATTCATTTCTTTCTTAAATGAAGTGCGGGTAAGTGAAGCCTGCAAGAAACTGGCAGATGGTAATTTCGACAGTATCTCCACCGTGGCTTATCAATGCGGGTTCAACAGCATCGCCAATTTTAACCGGGTGTTTAAATCCATTGCGGGCAAGTCCCCCCGGGATTATATCCGGGAGTTCGGGCAGATAGAAGAAAAGCAGGATATTTATTAAGACATATGATGGGAATAGGGTAATTATTAAATGGAAATAGGGTATAATTGTAATAATTATCCTGATTATTTTAGCTGCGACCAAGATTATTTACCCGTATGAAAAAAATCCTTCTCTTTTCCCTGGTAACCCTATCTCTGCAACTGAGTGCCCAGGAGGTTTTTAATTATGACGAAGCGAAAGTGGGCAACCTTCCCCTGCCTGTACTGTTAACGCCTGACGTAAAAACTGCAGCGGACTGGAAACGCAGTCGCAGACCGGAGATCCTGCAACTCTTCACAACACATATGTATGGCGTATACCCGGGTAAACCTGCTCATATGCATACCCTTGTACAACGGATAGACAGTAATGCGCTGGGCGGCACCGCCATCTCTAAACAGGTAAGGCTGTTCCTGGCAAAAGGAGACCAGGCGCCTTTTATGGATATACTCCTTTACCTTCCTAAAAAAACCAGCAAACCAGTGCCGGTGTTCATCGGCTGTAATTTCCTGGGCAATCATACCATTTCAGGAGATACGAATATCCTGGTTAAACAGGTGATCAACCCTGTTGCACTGGGCTTCCAGGAAAGGCGCTGGGAGGCAGCCAAAATAATTGAAAAAGGATACGGCCTCGCTACCTTTCACTATGGGGATGTAGAGCCGGATAGTTCAAATGGATGGAAAACAGGCGTGCGCAGCAGGATGCAGGAGGAATTGAAAACAGCCCCCGAAGCATGGAGTGCAATTGGTGTATGGGCATGGGGCTTAAGCCGGCTGATGGATCACCTGGAAACAGAAAAGAATGTAGATGCCAAAAGAGTGATCATCACAGGCCATAGCCGTTTGGGTAAAGCCGCTTTATGGGCGGCAGCAAATGATACCCGTTTTGCCGCTGTAGTGTCCAACAACTCCGGAGAAGGCGGCGCCGCTTTATCAACCCGCTGGTTTGGGGAAACCACTTTACGCATTAATACCCGTTTCCCGCATTGGTTCATTGCTGCCTATAAACAATACAATGAAAAACCGGAAACATTACCTTTTGATCAGCATATGCTGCTGGCACTGATAGCGCCACGCCCTTTATATGTTGCCAGTGCAACAGAAGACCTGTGGACTGACCCCACAGGAGAATTCCTTGCTGCCAAAGCTGCCGAACCCGTCTATAAACTATTCAAATATGAAGGATTGGGTGTATCGGCAATCCCTGCACCGGACCATCCGGTGGGAAAACGTATACGCTATCATCTGCGTACAGGCAAACATGATATCCTGTGGTACGACTGGGAACAATTCATCCGGTTTGCCAAAGAGGAACTACCTTAATCCGGTGGTTTCGTAACACATCCATTACGGTTCATCACATTCCGTTTTCCTGCTTCTCCTGGTGTTATATCCTTGCATAAAATATACACCATGAAAAAGTATGGGATGCTCATCCTTGCCGTTTGCTGTATCACCCAATGCCTGGCGCAATGTATCCTTACGGGAAAGATCAATGGCGCTGCGGGGAAAGAAACCGAATTGAATATTTCCCGGGATGTATGGTATCAAAAGGATAATTCCGTTTTCAGCGAAGTAAAGCCGGATGGCAGCTTTTCTTTTACCGTTCCGGGAACGGACCCATTGTTTGTAACCTTACACTACAACAAACAAAAGCAGCAGTTATTACTAAGTCCCGGCAGGCACTTACACGTCACCTTTGATGATGCAGACCTGCCCGGTACTATTCAGTTCAGCGGCAAAGGTGCTGCAGAAAACATGCTGGTGCATGCCAGCTTTCCGCAGCAACGCCCTTTTTTTATGAATCCTTTCTCTGCGGAGAATGCCTATGGAAAAATGGGCCGGGATTCCCTGATGAATATATTACTGCCTGACATCCTGGATACGGCAAACCACCTCTCCCTGAATGTTACCAAAGCAAAACTTCCGGCAGTTGTAAAAGCCTCCCTGCATACGCAGATCAAATATTATTATGCACTGAACATGGAAGAGTTCAGCATTGTGCTGGATAACTATACCAGGAATCCGGCAGCCCAGGCCTGGAAGGATACGGTGATGAAACTCACCGGTATGCCTTCCATGACTGAGCTCTACAGAAGCCCTGCCGCCAATTATTTCCTGTATGCTTACGCTAAATATAAGATGATGGAGATCGGGCAGGTTTACAGGAAAGACAAGGCCCAGGGGGCTAAAATGCTGGCAGCAGCAGCAGGGTTGCCCTTTGATTCACTGATGTCTATGGCGGAGGAATATGGGGATGAGATCATTACCCTCCTCTCCGCCAAAAAGTTCCTGCCGCCGGCGCAACATGAAAGACTGCTGGCCAACAGGGTGATCTATTACAGTAATGAAAAGGAAACCACCATGGCCCGCAGGGTGATGACGGAACTCACAAAACATTTCGCCGGCAGTAAGGAGGAGAAAGATGCCAGCCAAAGGATGGCCAAACTGGAAAGTATGCTGGCAACAGGAAAGGAGAACGACAAGATTGTGATCCATACGGGCATTACTACCCTGGAGCAGTTGCTGGCACCCTATAAAGGCAAACTCGTATACCTGGATATCTGGGGAACCTGGTGCAGCCCCTGTAAAGCAGAAATGCGTTATGCCCCCAAACTGAAGGAGCAGATGAAAGGGAAAGATGTGGTATTCCTCTACCTCAGCAACGATAAGGACCTGGCAGATAAAAAATGGCGGGAATACATACAGGTGAATAATATTACGGGCGAACATGTGCGGATCACCGGAGCAGCCATTGAAACCATCTGGCAAACCCTGCTGCCGGGAGAAGAAAACAGGTACTACCCTACTTTCTTCATCTTTGACCGGGAGGGTAAAGTACTGATCAAAAAGGCAAAACGGCCCAGTGATGAAGAGGCATTGTATACCCAGCTGCTGGGGGCCTTATAATTTCTTTTCCTATATTTGGGCCCAATAGCGGAACTTTACAGGAACAAAATACTCTCCCCCATTGTTAATTAAGTCCTGCCACAGTAACTTTTTGTGCTATAAGCCGTTTCACAAAAAAGCCACATATGAAACAATTTGTTCTACCCTCTTTATTACTTCTCCTCCTGGTATGCTGTAAAAAATCGAAAGATATGCCCCCTTCCATTTCAGGAACATGGGAAATACAAAGATATATGACCCCCTGGATCAACAGGGTCTATACACCGGGGAACGATACATTGATAAAATTCACTCTAAACCAGTATCAAAGGACCATTGACGGGCAAATAATAAAGCAGGGGACCTTCCGGTTAATAAAAGATGAATTACTGAATAACGAGATGGGCAACCGGATCATCTATGACGGCGAAACAAATGCCTCGAGGGAATTTTACCGCATCGAGGGTGATCGGTTAATCTTCTCATCGGACCCCAGGATAATGGATGGCTCGGTTATCTATTACCACCGGATAAAATAATCCTCCCCATAAAAAATGCCACCTGTCTGCAGGTGGCATTTTTTAATTATGGAAAGTAAAAGAACGCCTAGTATCCAGGATTCTGTACCAGGTATCCGGGCAGGTTCGAAGCAGCATCTATCGCTGTCAGAGGAATCGGGAAGATCCTCTTTTGCTTATCGGTGTTGGTTTTTTCCGTCCAGGTGCCTTCGTATTTACCAAAGCGTACCATGTCTGTACGGCGTTGGCTTTCCCAGTAGAATTCAAAACCTCTTTCACGGAACAGCAGGTCCAGCGTGATAGCAGTTAATGCAGGAGCTGGTGTGGAAGCTGTTCTGGAAGCCCTTACAGTGTTCACGTCAGTCAGTGCGGTAGCAGCAGCGTCACCTCTTCTCAGTTTGGCTTCTGCACGCATCAGGTAAATATCCGCGAGGCGCAGGATCACGATATCATGCTCTCCGAAGTTCCTTCCGCTCACAGAAGTTTTGCTGAATTCATATTTAGAAACCCTGAAGCCGGTGTTGTAATCGCTGCCGGCAACGGTGAAGTCGCACTGCTCAGTGAACTCAACCGGTTTGGTAGGTTTGCTGCGGGTATCGTAGAATAATTTACCTACTAACATCTTTCCGCTGGTGCATTTCAGGAACACGCCACTCTTGCGGATCAGGCCGTATTGCTGACCTCTTAAGATACCACGGTTGATGTTGAACGCAGCAGCGTCTACACAGGAGTCACCAGGGTTCGTGTAAATACCCAGGTTCTGTTTGTAAAAGCGCGGATCTGCAGCAGCAGGATCGATAGGCGTATAGGCATTCACCCAGCTACGGTAGAAATCAGAAGTGATAGCAGGACCATCAGTACCGTTAGCACCGGTATAGGCAGGGATCGGGAACTGATCGCCGGAGAGGGAGAAATAAGCCATACGGTTATGACCATTCAGGTCTGAGCGCTGGTCTACTGCAAAGATCAGTTCTTTGTTAGTATGGTTCGCATCATCAAACAGCGCAAAGTAGCTGGGAGATAAAACGAATTGTGGTGTAGCAATGATCTTATCGCAATACTCTACTACTTTATCCATGTCTTCTTTCTTGAAGTCGAAAGTAGCGGCATAACGATCGCGGTAAACGGCAGCATTCAGGTGAAGGCGTGCCAGTAAACCCCAAACGGCTGCTTTGGTGATACGGCCGGGGCCTGTGGTGTTATCCAGTATAGGCTCAATAGCCAGCAGTTCAGATTTGATGTACTCTACCGCATCATTACCTCTTAAGATAGTGGAAACCGCTTTAGGATCTTCCTTCTTAAATACCAGGCCAAAAAGGTCCAGTGTGAGCATGGAGTAGTAAGCTTTCATACCTCTTGCTTCTGCCAGGAACAAAGCAGCACTCGCATCTTTGTTAGTTGCCAGCACCTCAATAGCAGACACAGCTCTTGACGTTGCCTGGGTGATATTGTTCCAGGTATTCCGCACGTTCACATCAGAACTTACGTTTTCATGTTTGTGCAATTGCAGGTAGATACCATTATCACCCCAGTCCGTACCACCACGGTATGGCAGGATCGCCTCATCTGTAGAGATCTCCTGCAGGGCGAAATAGTTAGTGTGCAACCAGATATCCGGGAGCCTTGCGTAAACAGGGGCAATAGCGCCCTCTGCAATTTGTTTATCGGTAAGTCCTGTTACGGACGATTCATCCAGAACGTTCTCATCTAATTTTGCACAACCAGCCATCATTGTAATACCTGCACAAGTAGCCAGCAGCAATAATTTCGTCTTTTTCATATACTGAAATATTAAAATGAAGCATTTAAACTAACAATAAAAGATCTCGCTTTAGGATAGCTCAGGTAATCCATTCCATAGGAAGTGAATCCATCGATATTCCTGTCTAAGTTCACCTCTGGATCGTAACCATCATATTTGGTGATCACAAAAAGGTTCTGACCTGTTGCAGACAAACGGATGGTTGGCACCCATTTGCTGATACCCAGTGCAGTGGTATTAAAGTTATACCCGATTGCCAGGTTGTTCAGGCGGAGGAAAGCGCCATCTTTCAAATACCTTGTACTAACAGGTGCAGAGTTGTTGATGGACTCCTGTGTGAAAGCGAGTGCTTCTTTGGTAACGTTTACGTTTTTAGATAATCTCAGTTTATAGAAGTTTGCATTAGCTGTATTGTCGTATACCTTGTTGCCGGATACACCGTTGAAGTTGGCTACAAGGTCCAGGCCTTTCCAGGCGAAGTTCAGGTAGAAGCTATACAGTTTATCAGGGATGGCAACACCAGCATAGATCCTGTCTTTATCTGTAACAACACCATCCTTGTCTTTATCCAGGAAAGTACTGATACCATTGGCATCAAATCCTGTAAATTCTTTCAGGAAGTAAGTACCAACTGGTTCACCGTTAATGTAACCGTTCACCGTAGCAGAAGTAAGGCCAGCACCCTGTGCGGAACCTGATGCTATGATAGAATAAGGTGAACCGGCTACTTTATTCCTGATATAAGAGAAGTTACCACCAATACCGAATGTGATATCCTTCGTTAATTTTTTAGTATAAGCCAGGTCCAGTTCAATCCCTTTATTGGTCACCGTCATGTTCGGTATATTGGCCCATAAGGTAGTAGCCGGTTGTACCGGATCAGTAGGTGGCACCTTCAGTAATATGTTGCTGGATACTTTATTGAACACGTCAATAGAACCTGTCAGATCACCATTCAGGATACCGAAGTCCAAACCGATGTTGGTTTGTTTGGATTTCTCCCATTGCAGGTCCGGGTTAGCCAATCTCACGAAAACAGATCCGGCAGGATATGCGCCGGTTGGATAAAGCGGATAACTGTTAGCAGCTGTAACTTCTGTACGGAAAAGTGGCTGGGTACTTTTCGGATCAATTTCCTGGTTACCTGTTTCACCATAACCACCTCTCAGTTTTAAATTACTGAAGGGAGAGTTCTTCATGAATTCCTCTTCTGAGATCCTCCATCCTAAAGAGAAAGATGGGAAGTATCCGTACCGGTTGTTGGAACCGAACTTAGAAGAACCGTCTGCCCTGAAGTTCACGGTTACCAGGTATCTGTCGTCAAAAGAATAGTTCACCCTTCCAAAGTAAGAGTTCAGTTTATTCTCTGTAGCGCCACTGTTGGGCCTGTTATTAGCCAGTGTTAACTCCTGCCCCTGGTTTGGATTGTAAATAGGATCCAGTGGAGAGATCGGGAATTTATTGATGCTGGAAGATCTTGACTGGATAAAGAATTTCTGATAAGACTGACCGGCCAGTACGGAGAAGCTATGTGCTTTTACAGTAGCGGTATAGGTCAGGTAGTTTTCCAGGAGTGTATTCCTGTTCACGAAATTATAGGTTTCCAGTCTGCCATCCCGTTGGGGAACAGCACTGGGTTTATTTACGAAGTCCTGCGTAGCGGTGGAATTATCCACGCCCAGAGTGAATTTATATACCAAACCTTTGATGATCCTGATAGAGGGGCTGATGCTCCCGGTTACCCTGTTGGTAACAATCTGCTCTCTGTCCAGATCAAAGTTCAATAAGGGGTTGGTCATATTATCATACCGTGCAGCACTACCATCTGCATTATATGCAGGATAGGTAGGGTTATTGCTGATAGCTTCTCCGACCCCGAGTGGCGGACGTACCTGCTTTGTATTGGCAACACCGAGGTTCACATCTATGATCAATGCATCGTCCAGGAATTTCTGTGTAGCATTGAAGCGTCCGTTGTAGCGGTCTAACTGGCTGCGTTTGATCACACCCTGTTGAGACTGCACGCCGAAAGATGCATAGTAAGTGAGTTTATCTGCGCCACCGCTTAATGCGAGGTTATGTGTTTGTGTGATAGCTGTTCTGCTGATCACATCCTGCCAGTCTGTATTACCACCTTTATCATCCAGAGCGGAACCACCCAGTTTGGGTACTTCTGCGCGGAATTCAGCAGCGGTGAGTACAGGCAGTTTCCTTGCCATCTTTGAAAAACCAAGGCTGGAATTGAGGGACAATGTAGAAGAACCTGCTTTACCTTTTTTGGTAGTGATGATGATCACACCATTGGCACCTCTTGTACCATAAATAGCCGTTGCAGATGCATCTTTTAATACATCGATGGATTCAATATCCTGCGGGTTGATCGTATTTAAAGGATCGCCGCCACCTCCTGTGCTGGAGTTATCCAGCGGCAATCCATCAATTACGAACAGGGGTGTGTTACCACCACGTACGCCACCGGCGCCACGGATAGTGATACCTAATCTTTGCCCTGGTTCACCACTTGCAGTTGTAACATTCACACCTGCTACTTTACCCTGCAGTAATTCCTGCGGGTTGTTGATAATACCTTTGTTGAAGGATTCGCTCTTCAACGTTTTAACTGCTCCGGTAACGTCCTTTTTGTTTTGTGTACCATAACCTACTACCACTACCTGTGTAAGATCTGTAGCGGCAGACTGTAATAAGATCTCGATATTAGACCGGTCTCTGATAAGCACCTCCTGGGTAACATACCCGATGAAACTAACTACCAGTGCGGGTGTTTTGTCTGGAACTGTGAGGGAAAAAGCTCCTTTAACATCTGTGCTGGTGGTTTTGGAGAATCCTTTCACTCCAATAGTTGCACCCACCAACGGTTCGCCTGTTGCGGCATCTTTCACTGTTCCTGTAATTGTTTGGTCAAACGGGACTTTGCTTTTTTCAACAGGCGTGGTTGCGGCCGCCTGGGCATTCCCTTGCATGAATAAGCAACTACAGCAAAGCAGTGAGGCGAACACCAATTGCATGTTGCGTTTAGGTACGTAAATTTTGTTCATGGAAAGCAATTGAGTTTTGGTTACGTTAATAACGGGACAAAGGAAACAACCCTATGTTACCGGATTGTTACGTGGAATTTTGGTCGTATCAGTTTTTTGGTTGAATGTTAGCGAATTACGGGGTCAATTTAGACGATTTAAATCACATGGCTGGGGAATTCTACGAAAACGGTTTAGTAACCGATGGGCCTGCATTTACTCAGAAACACGCTTTTTTTTTGCGTGTTAAAAAGTTAACACAGACTTCACATCGGATTACGATATACTATCAACAAATAAGGAGTTCTAATTGTTTAAAGCGTACTTAGTACACTAAGTTGAAGGAGGTTTCATTCACTTTTGTAAGGCCACTCATACCACCTGCCTGGTAAACGATTTTGTATTTACCGGCTGCGGTGATCTGGTATCCTTTTAAGAGATCTATTTCAACGGTTACGCTATCACCTGCAGGTACTTTAATATAAGCTTCTTCCGGAGGCGGCATGATCCTTTTTGCCATTGCGCCTCTGTATTGTGCATTGGTACCGCCGGCATCTGTGATGTCCAGGAACATGGCCATGAAACCTTCAAACGGTGTATGCCATTTGCAGAACTTCAGTTCTTTGGAAGAGGGATTTCTTACGGTGAATTTTAAAGGGATGGGGTTACCGGCCTTTACAGTTTCCGGAACGGATATTTCCGTGATCAATTCATTGTTGGCGGTGGTGTTCTTTTGCATGTTTCCGCAAGCCGCGAATGTAAAGCAGGTGATCATTAATAAAAGGTTCTTCATTTTGTCTGTTTGAATTTCTGCAAAATTAGGATTCCTTTCTTTACAATGCTAAAGGCATCCGGGATTTTGACATAAAAAACAATGAAATAAGCATTATCTTTATTTCCTATGAGACCCTTATACCTGTTACTCCTTGTATTTGCTTCCTGCAAAGCCAAACCTGTTAAAAAGAAATATACAGGTCCCTGCAAGCCTTTTACGGTAGAAGAACTGACATCCGTCAGACTGCGGCATAACGCTGAGTTTATAACAGTGGTGGATGCTTCGTTTTACCCGGAGAAAGAAGATTTTGAAAAGCGTTTCCTGCCTTCGCCCGATATTGATTTTTCCACCTACGCAGTGGGGGCTATCCTCCTGGATAATAAAGTGGCGGTACTGGACCATGGCGAGCCTGCCTTGCACGATATTCATCTAACGTTAAAGATAGACAGCACTTATATGAAAAACTGTGAACTGAACCTTGTTTTTACGGCTACCCGCTGGGAGGATTCGATCCCGCCGGATGGTTACAAAAAGAAGTTTTTCCTTTTTAAGGTGCCAAAGGATTCAGGTATTGTAAAGGTGAATATCATCAGCAGTGCCAAAACAGCCTCCTGGTCCTTTAAGCTGGATTAAAGCGGGCTGGGAACCTTCCCGTAAAATGGGAATGTTCCCTATTCATTTATGGGCCTTTCCATGTAGCGGAAATAAACGGCTACTATTAATTTGGCTATACAATGGCCAGATTCCACGTAATTCATATCATCTTCTGCCTGTTATCATTGCAGGCAAATGCACAATCTCTCCGGTTAACAGACCCTTCCGGCAATACCTCCGTATCCATATCGGCAAATACCTATAGCGTGAGTGTGGGTAAACGGATGATCCTTGAACCTTCCGCGCTGAACGTAAAAAGCGGGAGGATCTCCCGGCAATATATAACAGGTAACTCCCGTGTGTATGAAATAGATTCCCGGCTGGAATTCCGGCTGTTCAAAGACGGCTGTGCTTTCCGTTATAAGATCCCGGTTGCCACTACAATAAAGAAAGAACTTACCTCATTTGTGATCCCTGCGGCCTCAAGGGTATGGTTCTTTGAAAGGAACAGCGACTGGAAATTGAAATCCTATGCCGGATGGTGGACGAGTACTCCTATCGACAGCCTTCCCATCATCTCCCCTACCGGCCCTATACAAGGGAAACCACTCGTGGTACAACTGGCGGATAAAAGCTATATGGTGATCACGGAGGCGGCATTATATAATTACAGCGGTATGCGGCTGGAAGCTATTGGGAACAGAACGGTGCAGGTGAACTTTACGGAAAGCAGCTTTGATGTACAGGGCGGGCAATATACCCCCTGGCGGGTGATCCTTCATGCGGCTGACCTGAACAGCCTGGTGAATAACCAGATCATAACAGCGCTCAATCCTTCACCGGATAAAACATTATTTAAAGATGTTTCTTATATACAACCCGGTAAAGCCGTTTGGAGCTGGATCACACGTAAGGATAATTACATGCAGCCGGAGGAAGAAAAACGTTTTATAGATGCGGCTACTACACTGCAATTCAATTATACTTTATTAGATGATGGATGGGAAACTGCCTGGGCCAACAAATGGGAACAACTGAAAGAGATCTGCACCTATGCAGCGGCCAGGAAAGTGAAGGTATGGGTATGGAAGGATTCCAAATGGCTGAGAGAACCTGCACAACGGGATGCCTTCCTGGATAGTGTTGTATTATATGGCGCGGTAGGTATTAAAACGGATTTCATGAACAGCGAAGCGAAAGCGCTGGTTGATTTTGAGATCGGTTTTCTCCAGGCCTGTGCAGCGCGCAAACTGATGGTGAACTTTCATGGATGCCATGCGCCTACCGGAGAAAGTGTTACCTATCCTAATGAAATGACGCGGGAAGGGATCAGGGGAATGGAGTTGAATATCATGAAGGAACCGATCCCTGCCTGGCATAATGCGGCACTTCCTTTCACCCGTTTTCTTGTTGGGCATGGAGATTATACGCCTGGTTTCTTTTCCAATAAAGGGCCCACTACCTATACGCATCAGCTGGCTTTAATGTACCTCTTCAACTCTCCGTTCCAATGTATGGCAGAGAACCCTGTGACCATTGTGAATGATCCCCTGTATGCTCCTATCATTCCCTTACTGCAAACATTACCGGTGACCTGGGATGAAACGAAAGTGCTGCCGGGAAGTGTGATCGGTGAACTGGCGGCTTTTGCTAAAAGAAAAGGCAAGGTATGGTATGTGGCTGTTATTAACGGCACTGCACAGCCGAAGGAGTTTGTACTGCGTCCTGGTTTCCTGGAGCGTAGTTCCAAAGCGGTGATTATAACAGACGGGCGGGAGGGTTTTATGCAGAAGAATGAAAAGATCAGCCCAACCACTACAAAAAAATTCATGATCCCGGCAACAGGAGGAATAGTGATACAGTTCAGCCCTTTATAGCTGCACTAAATTATTCTTAATGGCATACATGACCAGTCCTACCCGGGTGGTAACATTCAGCTTTTTGAATAATGCTTCCCTGTATCCATCTACCGTTCTCTCGCTGACGAACATTTCCTTTGCAATATGCTGGTAGCTTTTTTCGCTACAGGCATACCGGATAAATTCCAATTCCCTTGGTGAAAGTTTTACAAATGTATGCAGTGTGGAATCTTCGCCCACCAGTTGATGAATCGATTGCATCACTTTCCGGGTGACCAGCTCATTAAAAAAGAAGCCCTTTCCAAATAGTTCATCGAAAGCAAATTTCAACTCTGAAGGTTCCGCATCTTTCAGGATATACCCTTTGGCGCCATGCCGGATCATTTTGATGATGGATGTTTCGGACTCCATGGTGCTAAGTGCCAGCACCTTTATTTCAGGATGGTTCATCCGCAGCCATTCCGCGGTGGCATATCCATCCATTTCGGGCATGGTAATGTCCAGCAACACAATATCCGGTTGCCGGTGGTGCTGAAGGCAGGAGATCATTTCTTTTCCGTTGGCGGATTCGAATAGCACCTCGTAGTTGGGAAAGAGGTTGATCAGGGCAGCCAACCCTTTCCTGAACATCGTGTGGTCGTCTACAATGGCAATGTATCTGGTATCAGGCATATGGTATATTAATGGTGATGGTGGTACCTCCGTTTATAACGCTGTGAATGGAAGACACACCACCGATGAGGGTTGTTCTGTTACGTATATTCTGCAGGCCGAGGCCGTTCAATTGAAGATGCGGGCTATTCACATCAAAACCAACACCATCGTCTGTAACACTGATCTGCATCAGGCCTGGCAGGTAACTAAAGAGGATCTTTACATTACTGGCGCTGGCATGTTTCAGGATATTCTGCAATGCTTCCTGTATGATACGGAAGAGGATCAGCTTCACCTGTTTTTCCATCACCTGCTCCTCCCCTTCCAGGTGAAAAGTAATCAGCAATCCACTATTGTGCAATCGCCTGATCTCTTCCCGTATACAATCCGGCAGGCTGAGTAAATGGATCCTTTCACTGCTCAGGCTTTTGGCAATATTACGGAGGTCGGTCATGGCGGAACCAATGATCTCTTTTACTTCTTCCAGTCCTTCCACTCCCGTCAGCACCTGCTGTTCAAGGATATTGAGCCGGATCTTGGCCAGGCTCAACATTTGCCCCACGTTATCGTGTATCTCCTGGCTGATGGTATTAAATGTTTCTTCCTGCATTTCCAGTTTGGATTGTAATAACTGCTTTTCGAAATCATCCTGGATCTGCCGTTTATCCCGTTCCATCTGCCGTTTTTTATTATTGTATGCCCAGATCATCACCAGGAAAAGGATTCCGATGAATAGCAATACGGCGATTGCTGCAATGATGGTGATGATCACCTGGCCCTTTGTATCCTGCATAATATGAATGAATAAGTATAAGCGGAATAAAGGATAATATTCACGATGGCGAGAATGAGCGAATACATGCTCATGCCAAAGAGTTCAATATGATTACCGCGGATATAGGGAACTAAGCCTAAAACAACCAGGGACATCAAACCAAATAACAGACTGGCGGCATTGATCCAGAAATAAGGTTCCTGCAGCAAATTGGTTTCCATATTTTGCTGAACGGCCATCCGGAGTAATACAAAACAGGAAAAGATAATGCTGATGATCTCTACGAGGATAGCAGAAATAGTATTGAATACATTGATACCCTGGTAAAAGAAATAGTTTAGTACCAGGATTAACATACACAGTATGGTGATAAACAGGAACGTACTCTTTTCATTCTGTTTCAGGTCCAGCATTTTTCCGAAAAGATATAATCTCAGCGGCGTGGAAAAAAGCAGGTATAGATTATAAATGAAATCATTATCTAAACCGGCGAAAGCATGATAATTGGTGCCGGCGGTTTCTGCGATATTAGCAATCATTATCAGGGGAACAAAGGCCTGGATGGAATAAGCTTTGAGCCCCCTGTAGCAGATCAATGCTACAAGGAGGCTCAAAAACTGAAAATATTGATAAAAGTCTGCGTGCATTTATCAGGGTTTAAGGCCTCCGAGGTTGTATACTTCTTCATCAGGAGGAAGATCGGCAAGTATTGTGCTGGTACCTGTTTTATAAGGAACAACAAACGCGGTGATCCTGTTTAATCTCGGCCTTTGTTGTGATGCATCATCGGGAACATACTCCCTGATAAATGCGGCATCGTAGATCCCGAATTCGACCCTGAAATCCACATCCTCCCTGGAGCCGGCAGTTGAAAGCACCTTATAGATCCAATCACCGAATTTCCAGCCGCGGAAATTTACACTTTGCGTCATGATCCTTTTAGTAACGGTCACTCTTATACCCGGAGCCACATCCGTGTCATCGAATCCCTGTTGCAGCATTTCCGCTCTATACTTCTGAATACAAGGTTGCGCAAATCCATACTTCACAATTTCTCCATCATTGGGGTCTGCTGAATTAAAAGCTTCCTGAAAAAATTCGAGCTGGCTGGCAGCAAAGCCGTGCGTATTTAGACGAGAACTATCCACCTGGGATTGGCGTACATCTGGTTGGGGGCGTTGACTATCTGCCTGGGGTTGGTTTGATTCCGTGTTTTTGCCTGAATTATCACAGGCAGCCAGCAGTGCTAAAGACAGAACAGGGATAAGTAATTTACTTTTCTTCATTGTTATAACTGTTTGAGGTTAGAGAATGAACGCAAGTTAGTTCACTTCACAAATCAAAAACACGGGAAGATCCCCGGTGAATCCCCCAAAAACACCCCCTTTATAAACGGGTCTTTCCCCCTTGTTTCACTGTTGGTAACCGGTGTAGTTTTGCTGTATAATCAATCAAGGTCCAGGGTAAACTCCAAATATTATTTCACCTATACATATTCAAGTTATGCATAAAAAATTCATTTTCATTATCCCCTTCCTGTTTCTTTTCCTGGCTGTATCCGCGCAGGAGGTCACGGAGCCGCTGGTAATAGATGTTGCCGCCGGGAAATATCCCCGCAGCCTGCCTTTTGACCGGCCATTCCAGATCAGGTATACTCCTGAAAAGAAGATCGCTATAAAATACGTGGGCCTTTTCCAGGTAGGCAGAGATGGCTGCTTCCAAAGAATGGGATCTTTAAAATGTATCAAGGCGAAAATACGGAACGACAAAACTTTAAAAACAAAAAAAGACCGCGACTCTGCATTGAAAAAAGAGCTGGATGTGATACCCAGCGAAACACTCTATTACGATATGCAGGACACATCTACCAAAGGCGTTAAATTTGATATGCCCGCCCTGAAACCCAACAAAAGATATACGCTTGTCTTTATGTCTTTCAAAAGAATAGAAGGTATACAGGCAATTGTTGACACCATGCGTGTTGATACCATGAAGGCCAGAATAATGTACGAGCAGCTCCAACGTGATAATACCTATCATCTCTCTCTTAATAAAAACGCCGGTTGCGGTAAATGTGAGAAGGATTTTACGATCGACTCGTTTCATGTATTCGAACCTTTTTACTATAAGCAACTGAAGACGCTTGAAGATTCGATCAAAAAGGTGGAAGGTTTATTAAAAGGGCTGTTATCCTCCAAACCAGTACCGGGAAAGATCAGTATCGATCCTGTAAAGATAGATACCGGCCTTATCCGGGCCATTGTAAATCATTCCCAGCAATGCCCTGCATGCAAGGATTCCATCTGGCAACAGGAATGGTCTGTTACAGGTAAGATCGATGCATTAACGCCTTTGCTAAGATTAACGGCGCTAAGTAAAGATACCGGCATAACATTCGGGTATCATGATATTTATACCATTCCCCTTGTGCCAAATACCAATGTCAATTATGCAACCCGCTTAAAGAACCTTTCTACTACCATCACAGGGCTGGAGAAGTTATTGATACTAATGGATTACTTCCATGCCAGGCATGCTTACCACGAAAGGAGATATGCAGGATTAAGAGATGAGATACAGGATGCCATTGATACTTTAAAAAAGAATGCGGCCATTTTTGCGGAATTGGCGAAAACAGAAACAGGGTATAAAGACAGTATTGCGAAAATAAAACACCTGAGCGACAGCCTGCAACAATATTCAGAAATATTCTTTAGCCCCTCATCCAGTTTTCACTCAGACAGCTATACCTATAATTTTGAAACCCGTGCAGATTTTCTCCTCAAGCCTGATTTTGGCTTCATGTATTACGGAAGCCTTAATAAGCGCTCCTCTTTCAATGGCTTCGCCGCGTATCTGGGTTTTCATATCAACTTCAGGCCACTGGATACTAATATCCCTTTTGGAGCCATCGGGAATGAAGGGGTACTGGGGCATCTTTCATTTAACGGAGGCGCCCTGATAGGCTCCTTTGCAGAAGCGGGCAAACGGGATGGGCTTATTGGCAATACGGCCATCTTCACCGGTCTTGGATGGGCATTTACGGATTGGTTAAGACTAACATCCGGTGCATTATGGTATAGGAAAGAAGAAGTAAACCCATTGAAATCGAGAAAAACAACAGCGGCAGTACCGTATATAAGCCTTTCGATCGATTTCAGGTTAAAGGGTATTTATGAAAGCTTTGCAGGTATCTTCTAAAAACAGTATATGAAAATATTACCTCAACTCCTCGTATGCCTTTTCCTGGCAGGCTGTGAAACAGACCAGGACAAATACTTAAAAGAAAATGAACAGCATTTGTTGAAGATCTCTGCCAGCAAAACGCAGATAGAGGCAGATGGCGTCAGCACACTGAACGTTACGGCAATTATACCGGACTATTCCATCAGTAAAGGTATCCTGTTTACAACCAGCCACGGAAAGTTTGCTGACAGTGCTAAACAAGCAACACTGGATGCTGCTTTAAAAGAGGATACCATGCGTGTAACGGCAGTACTTGTATCCTCCCTGGAAGTTACGCCGGAAGTGAAGGTCGCGGCTTCTATCAAAGGTCTGGAGAAACAGGTCCTGGTGGCCTTTACGCAGGCATTTCCGGAAGCTGTGAACCTGGAATCTGCCATAGCCAGTATACCGGCCAATTTTGGAAGTGAAGCACCGTTACAGGCTTTTCTGTTGAGGCAGCAGGGCACACCCAGCCTGCATCAGATTGTAACATTCAATGCCATAAAGGAGAACGGCGGACAGCTGGGAGAATTCAGGGCCATCGATCCGGGAGGAAGTAATGACAAGGGGATTGTAAACGCCATTTTTGTACTGAAGGACACTACTTATACCGGTCCCCTGCGGATCATTGCAACAGCCTACGCCAGATCTGGCGTAGTTACAGATACCTTAAAGATTTTTATCACCAAAAAACAATAATGTATGTCAAACTCAGAAAAATTTAAAGCCGCTTTTAACACGATTATGGAAGAATTCCATGCTGAATTAAAAAATGAAGAGATCAGTTCGGTAGAGTTCGTGCTGGACCCGAGCAGACAAATTCACGGTGAAGAGCATCCCGGGCCCGAGGGAACAAAACTCATCTTAAGCGGCATTTGCCGTTGGAATCCCGCACGGAGAAGGATTGAATGTGGCCGCCCCTAAGTTCATCGCTGGCCTTTTTATCTCTTGTTCCTCAAATAAAAATCCCCCGGGTTTTAAGCCGGGGGATGTTTTTTCCCATTTGCAATACAGCATCCGATTATTATCTGTTAGGTATAGTAGCGAGGATCGCGTTTAAAGTGGCACGGTCGAGGCCATCATGATCTGTAACTAACCACACCAGGTCCTGTACATCTGAATTTACATCCATGTAATCTCCATATTCAGGGTATTCACTTTCTTCCAGTTTCTTGTTCTTCAGCAGATTGATCAGTTCCCTCATCAGTGTGCTGTTAGAAACGGGGCCGAGGGTATAGATAGCGCTTTCCCTGCTCGCATGTTTGGTTGCATTGATACAATACGAATCAATGCTTACACGCGTAAGCTTGTTTGCTTTCAGCGTAATACGCGTTTCCTGGATAACAATACCATGCTGATATTCCTGAGCATTGGTAGCAAGGATGACAAGGCCGGCCGGGATAACGAGGGTGACATCTTCCTGTTTGCTGTTGAAGAGTGCCACACAAACCTCTACGAGGCTGCCGCTACCTACCTGGTACACGGTATCGCAATCATCCCCTTTAATGGTTCCTACCACGGAAATACCAGTTGGCAATACGAACTGTTCTCCGTTGGGGGTTCCGGTGTTTTCTCCCATTCCGGGGATCTTACCTGCCTGTTCGGCGGGTTTGTTATCACCACTACCTTTCTTACAGGCGTTCATCGAAAAGGCCATGCATAGGGCCATTGTTAACAACACAAAGGATTGTTTCATTTTCATATAGTTTGGTTTCCGAAGCCAAAAATAATGCCCTATGGGTTGATTTTGAAGGGGAAATGCAAAAATACCGGAATGACGGTAGGAAGTATCTACTGGTTTTTGGGGATTTTTTTCCTGACTGAATGATCCTACATTAATCTTCTCACCCTGAAACGGATAGTTACGGGTACTATTTTATTCTGCTGTGCACGATTTTCCATATTTATGGTAAAATTACCGGCAATATATTGCCCCGCAACGCCATATTCTGCTATATACCAGTTCCCTCCAGTAAGAATACCTTTGAGATCTGTATCCGGGCCAGTGTATACTTTTACTTCTTTAAGCTGGTGGCCATAGCCTGCCCGGGAAGGGCCCCAATAGGTTATAGACACATTTTGGAAAAAAGAGCCGTCCTGCTTCATTGTATAAACATGAGTTCCGGTATCCTGGCCGCTGGCATAGAGATTCCTTGTTCCAAAAGAACCATACTCCGGAGGGGTAAAACTAAATGTCTTACCATCTATCACCACATCAAAATACGTTTCACCGGTAAACCCGCAGGCCTGTACAGTGGGGATATTATATTCTCCGCCGGGTGCTATCTTCTGATAATAGGGCGTGGTGCTTTCCTGTTTGTTTAAAGTATCCACGCCTATCACTGCAATAGTTGCTTCAGTACCCTGGCATATGAGAATCCTGGCCATATATTGTCCCTGCTCATCTAACGGCATCCGGGAATGCCCGTTCTTTTGCTGTATCAGCGCATATCCCTTCCTTAAAGGTGTGCCATCGCAGGTAGTTACCTTACCACGAATTATAGCATACCTGGTAGTGAGCGCATCCACCGTTAGCAGGTTCAGATCCTTATCCTCCGCCATTGGGGGAACTGTAAAATTCTTTAATTCATTCATGCAGGTACTATACAGGCGCACGCGCAGTTCTTTATTTCTTGGAACTGCTGTATTAATACGGCCGGAAGAATCTGTGTATAAATAGATGTAGGAAGAGTCGTTTCCTGTTTCTGAGATCCTCATTCTATGAAATGAAAAAGGCTTGTCTTCTGTGTTCTTAAATTGCATGCTGAGGTTGATCATCTCTTCCGGCATGTCTGCACTCCAGAAAGAAAAATGACTTACGGTGCCTGTGTAAACATCTCCCTGTTTGGTGGCAGTGCCTTCTTCTTTCCATATGCCCTTCTCTTCATCAAAATACCATAAGGGAATGGAGGCAGGAGCTGTGGGAGCCATGCTGGCAGGGATCGCTATTTTAATAACGGCGGTTTTTCCATTGGCGAGCTGCAACTTCTCCCCTCCTGTGCCTTCCAGTTCTATAGCCAGCATACCGTAAGGACGCAATGCTTTCTTTTTGCCTGACCTATCGTACCCATAGTTGCCGCCGGGTCTTTTGGAAGTGTTTTTCAATGTTGCCGGATCTATGTAGCTGGCAAAAATGCTGATCTCACCCTGGTAAGGCGTTTTTTGTGTTTTATTGATCATACCGTTGTCCGGTAACTGAATGGTGTTCCTTGTTTCGAAAGTTACCAGGCCTGGCGAGGCGGAGGGTACAGCGGTTATTTTATTTTTACGGATGAGCTGGATCTCTGTGAAACCTGTATTACCTGTTTGGGGAGTGAATGTTTTTCCGGTTTTGAAATATCCTGTTACTTCTGCATACACAAATGCATTCGTTTTATCCAGGTTCACCTTATCAAAGCGGAATTCTCCCTCTTTATTGGTAATAGTGGAAGCATCCAGCGTTTTTACGGTGATATTATCTACGAGTCTGCCGGATTCATCCAATACCCTGCCTTGTATCGAGGCGGTTACCATTTCTGGTTTAGGTTCCGGTTGAGCGTCTTTCTTCTTTCCGCAGGAAAATAGCAGTAAGGTGCAAAGGGAAATGCTTATCGTACGTATCATGATAGGTAGAGGGTGCTTTGAAGCAGCAAATCTAAGCATTTTTACCGTTTGTTCAGCACCGGGAACTGTGAAATCCTGAGGTTCGTACAGCCGTAAGGGATAAGAATGATCTCTTCTTCTTCCTTTGCAGTCTCCATCCTGTACGTTTTACTGAAAGGCAGTGGGCCTGCCATTTCGTTGTATAATTGCCAGGAAGGGATGCGCCTGGCTTTGGTTTTTATGCTTATCGGCGCGTTCTCCAGGTTCCAGGGATATTTGCTGACAGCGCTGCTTTGCGATACTTTGTAATGATCTTCCGTGAGGCCGTAATTCCAGGGGGTGGTGGGGCGTACTTCGTAGAATTCCTCACCACCATATGAGCCCGGAGGATTAGGATATTTCACCAACTTCATTTCCTCTCCTATTTTTAACCCATAAGTAAGCGGGCCACGTTCTATGGAAATGGAATTCTCCTGCCAGGTGTTTTTATAAATGTGCATGGGTAAATTAAGTTCTACCACATCACCGGATTTCCATTCGCGTTCGATCTTCACTACCTGGTTGCCTTCTGATTGTTTCCATGTCTGGCCGTTGATTTTAATAGTGGCGTTCTTACACCATGCAGGTATGCGAAGGTGAAAAGGGAAACCTGATTTTTTTACTGAAGTGATGGTAAATTTGATATCCTCGCTGAAAGGGTAATTTGTTTCTTCTTTAATAGTAACGTCTTTGGTTTTCACTTCACTGGGAGAATATACGAGTGCGGCCAACCCTCCATCCGCGGTTGCATACCAGAGGTTCTGTGTGAATTTTGGCCAGCCCTGATGCATATTGGCTGTGCAGCAGGGATAACCTGTGAGCAGGCCGTAACATACGTCGGTACCATCATGATTCGTGTCGAAGTTGCGCATTTTGTTGGTGGCCATTACCTGGTTAGCCTGCTGGAAGTACTGGCGGTACAGGAAATCATCTGTGGCCTGTGCGGGTAATGCATTGAAGGCTATCTTTTCCAGGTGATCTGCATAGCTTACCTGGCCGGTAATTTCGAGGATGCTTTCCAGTGAGAACATCATCTCTACCGCGGAACAAAACTCAGAGCCCTGTGTGGGGTTATTGCCGTGGAGGGCTTCATCTCCCCCGTATAATCCATGGGCCAGGCCATTGAATTTACGAATGTCTGCGAAACCGGTTTTTACAGCATCGAGGTATTTTTGTTCTTTATGGCGTTGGTAATAAATGATGGGTTCCTTGATGCCTTGTGCAAGGTTCACGCAGTGAATGCTTCCTTCGGTAGCCAGCATATTCCTTTCGAGGAATGCGGTGGTATAATCGAAGGTTTGTTTGTGAATGAGTTCGCCGAGTTCCAGCAAGAAAGCATCTTTTGTGATATCGTAGAGCCAGTAGACAACCATGAGGTTATCGCCACCGCGGTACCTTGCCCAGAAGGTCCATTTGTCCAAAGGATTGTTGGGGAGTTCTTTTAGCTGGTAGCGGAAATAGTTGGTCATCAGTTTGATGACCCTTTGATCCTGCGTAGCGGAGTAGTATTGTTTGAGTACCTTCAGCATCACCATTTTGGGCCACCAGTCGCGGCTGTTATCTCTTTGTATGCCAGGCTCCGGACCATAATCTTTTGAGGGGCCGAAGTAACCATCTGCCTGTTGGCTGTTGATCGTCCATTCTATCCATGGTTTGGTTTTGGCGATGAGTTCTTTATCATCTAAAATATAAGCGAGCGGTAATAAGCCATCAATCCAGTAAGGGCCACGTTCCCATTGGTCGCCATCACCTCCCAGCCATCCGTTGCGGTTGTTCATCACTAAGGGATAGAGCTTGTCCAGGTTGCCGGTGGAGCCGGTTTTCTGACGTACCAGCATTTCTTTCAGCCAGCCATCTGCTTTGATGGCGCCGAGTGGAAGTTCTTTGTAAGGGTTCTGGGCGCTTGTTTGCAAAGTGCATACAAGGAAGAGTATGAATAATATTCTCATGCGGGTTAAATTAACAGGATAAATGATAAAGAGATAGTCATTTTGAATCATTATCTCATTCATTCGTATCAAATTAGAGTTGCTTCATTTTCTCGGCATACCTCTTTCCGAATATACGTTGTGAGGCTGCGTCTATATGCAGGTTGTCTGCATTGGGTGTGAGCCCTTTCCCCGATACCACCCCATAAAACCGTAATTTTTTGCCAGCTTCATATAATTGGGTATTTATTGCTGCTGCGCGTTTATTGAACTCCGGTAATTCGCCTGCAATAAAAGGTAATTTAGGCAGGTTGAATTCCTTTCTGAACCTGATCACCAGGCTTTCCAGCTTACCGGCGTAAAGTTTCGCTTTTTCGGGAGCGGAATCTGATTCGCCCTGATGCCAGAGGATACCTTTCAGTGTACCTTCTTTCATGGCGAGTTCTGTTCTCATAACGGCGTTATCCCAGGGATAGGATTTTGTTTGTTCCCAGTATTGATTATAGAGCCAGTTATCTATTCCGGAACCGCCTGCGGCACAGGGGATCAGGCCTATGACGATGTTCGGGTCCTGCTTCAGCATTTCGCGGGCAAAGGTTAACCCGGGGCCTACGCCGGCCGCGCTTTTATCAAAGTGAACGGGGTCTTTGGCGATCACCCAGTTGCCTTCTTTGTTCAAACTCAGTATGCGTGGGTTGCCAATGGTATCCTGCGGTTCTACGATCCCTCTTCCTGCCATGTTGGACTGGCCGGCAAGGAGATAGAGGTGGAAGTTTTGTTTTTTGGTTTGAGCCTGCGTGGCTGTTGCTAAGAACAGCAGAACAGCGATGAAATAGGACAGCTTTTTTTGCATGATAACTTTATCAGGTATTTTCGCTCCTAAATTAATGTATATTCATCTATGAATTTTCAGCTATTTGTACCGATATTGATAGCTTCAATCATATGCGGCAGCCGTGTTAGTGCTCAATATAAAGAAGAATTCAAATCCCAGGCGGATATTTTACAATTACCAGGGTTTTCACTGGCAGTAGTAAAGGATGGAAAGGTGATCTACCGTCAGATGGAAGGGTATGCAGACATAGAGAAGCAGATCCCTATGGGAGAAGAGCAACTGTTCCAGATAGCTTCTGTTACCAAAACATTTACTGCAGCGCTGGTGATGCAGTATGAGCAGGAAGGCAAGGCATCACTGGAAGATTATGTTCTTAATTACCGCTTCATTAATACCTACTTTGGCTGGCCTTATAATATCGACCCCAATTCACGGCTCAGGCATTTTCTATCACATACTTCTGAGGGAAACACTGCGGGTTCTACATTCGTTTATAACGGGCGGCGCTTTAATTTTATATACGGACTTTTTGAAAAAGCAGGCGCTCATGCCCCTTTCTCTGAAGCTTACGACTACGAGTTGCAGCAGCGGATATTTACACCGCTTAATATGATGCATACGCTGGCAGGATTCCCCGAAAAGAAAGATGATCCGGCATTTGCCCGGATAGCCAAACCTTACCTGTACGACAGATCAAAGCAGGCATTTGTGGAAGATACTTTCAATTACAGGTGGAAAAAGGCTTACCCGGCTACAGGCATCCTTTCCACCATCGATGACCTGGTTAAATACACCAATGCATATGATAACGGTCAGCTTATTTCAGCTGCCAGTTATCGTAAAATCACCACACCCGGCATTTTAAACGATGGCACCCGGATCCCCTATGGCATAGGTTGGTTCACCGAAGAAATAAAAGGAGAAAAGATCCATTGGCATTATGGCCATGCGGATGCTTATGCGGCGTTATTCATAAGAGTACCTGCAAAGAAACTCACGTTCATTTTTCTTTCCAACTCCAATGCCCCATCTGAAGCCCTGCGCCTGGCTTCCGGTCATATATGGCAATCTCCTTTTGCCATGACCTTTCTGAAATATTTTGCCGGATTAAAAATGGAGGAAGAAACCGCTATAGGCAATGCGCTGTTTTTAAGATATGCAGAGCATACTTATGGAACACATAAAAACGAAGCGTCCCGGATGATGGCTTCATTATTTAAAAAACATCCCGGCCGGTTTGACCAGTATGATCCTTCCCTGATATACCTATTGACAGACCTGGGCGAAGAAAGTTTTGCTGCGCCTTTGCAACATCTTATTAAGGCTTATCTGAAAGATGGCCATCTCAATCCTGTGGTGCTCACCGATCTGGCTGTTTATTATAAAAAGAAGGGGGACGCAGAAAATGCCCTGTTATATTACAAAATGCTGGCCGACAGCAAAGGTTTTGAGGATTGGACCCAAACACTTGCTGCTTGCAAAGCCACGGGCAGGTTTTTATTTGCCAAAGGCAAAGTAGAAGAAGGCAGAATGTATTTCTGGCGGGCTATCAATATCCTCAAGCTGATGAACGAAGGAGATGAGGTGATCAATTCTGTTATTGCAGAGATGAATAACCTAACCACCGGTCAGTGATTGGCTCTCAGCCCCCATGGCCCCTATACTGAGAATTTTTTAAGGAAATTTTAAGCCCGGAAATGAATTTTTTGTTTTAGAATTTCATAATTCTTTTTAAATTCGTCGCCGTTTAGGAAAGGTAAATAGCTATTATTTCAATAAAAGAATAATCATTATTTATTAATCTTATGTTAGCACGTAAAGTAAAGTACCAGTGGCCAATCAAGGCACTTTTTCTATTCTGCGTTTTATTCAGTTCAAAGGGGATCGCACAACAGACCAGCTCCCCGTTTACAGCAAGACTGATCAACCTTGAAGCAGCAGCCAACACCACGTTCACCTACAATGCCAGGCTTACCAATTCAGCCAAAGTTCCGCGGATCTATCAGCTCTTTGCCAATGTACCTCCGGGATGGAACATTGCTTACAAAACAGAAGGTTACCAGGTAACTTCCATCAACGTGGATTCAGGCAAAACGCAGGACATCAACATAGAGATCAATCCTGCCCTGGAAACCAAACCCGGCAAGTACAACATCACGGTAACCGCATTAACAGGCACAGATTCGCTCAAACTAAACCTGGAAGCCGTAGTGAAGGGTACTTATAATGTTACCCTCTCCACCCCTTCCGGAAGGCTCAGCGATGATATCACAGAAGGCAGCCGCCGGGAAATTCAGCTGGTGGTAAAGAACACTGGTACCATTGCGCTGGACAACCTGGAACTCTCTGCACAGGCGCCTCCCCAATGGGAAGCCAGCTTTTCACCGGCTACCATTAAACAGCTGGAACCTAATAAAGAATCCACGGTTACCGTTACATTGAAGGTACCTAACAAAACTATCGCCGGTGATTACGTGACCACTTTCACCGCTAAGAATACCAACGCCACATCGAATGCCGCTTTCCGCATGACGGTTAAAACTTCTATCCTCACGGGATGGCTGGGCATATTGATCATACTCGCGGCACTGGGCGCTGTTTATTACCTTATCCGTAAATATGGCAGGAGATAGTACATTATGGAACAACCAATCATCGAGATCATTGGGCTGACCAAATACTATGGCTCCCTGAAGGCCGTGGACAATCTTCACCTGTCTATCAGCAAAGGTGAGATCTTCGGGTTGCTGGGCCCTAACGGGGCCGGTAAATCCACCACCATACTCATGTTGCTTGGTTTAACAGAACCTTCCTCGGGTATGGCGCAGATCTGCGGGATCAATGCATCACGCAATCCCATTCCTGTTAAACGAAAAGTGGGCTATATGCCGGATAACGTGGGTTTTTATAACGAACTCACGGCACTGGAAAACCTCAGCTATATAGGACGGCTGAACGGCATAACTGCAGCAGAAGACCGTGCCCGTGAAATGCTTGCGGAGGTTGGGCTGGAAAATGCCATGCATAAGAAAACCGGCACCTTTTCCCGGGGCATGAAACAACGCCTTGGATTAGCGGATGTGCTGATCAAACAACCGGAAGTGATCATCCTGGATGAACCTACGCTTGGGATTGATCCTACAGGGGTGCGGGATTTCCTGGCACTCATTCAGCAACTGAGTGAGCAGCGGGGATTAACCATACTCCTCTCCTCTCATCATCTGCACCAGGTGCAGCAGGTATGTAATCGTGTAGGCATCTTCGTGGGCGGGCAATTACTGGCAGAAGGGAATGTAAACAAACTGGCGGCAGACCTGTTTAAAGCAGCTCCTTATGTAGTGCAGATCACCGGTTCCGGTACAGTACCGGAAAGCGAGCTCCTGCAAATGCCCGGCATTGAAAAGGTAACGGCAACAGATGGAACAGTGGAGATATCCGGGCAAAAGGATATTACGCCGGACATCGTACGGTTATTTGTGGGAAAGGGTTTTGACGTTAGCAGTGTGCAGAAGAAAAGTTATGGCCTGGATGAGATCTATCAACAATATTTCGAAAATAATATAAAGGAAAACGTTTCTAATGAAAAGTCAAGCGGCCTTTTTCAACGGTCTTTTTTCGGCAAGTTCAAAAAGCGTTAGTCCCTCGCCGTTCTCCGTAATGGTGAGAAAGGAAGTGGCAGACCAGGTGCGCAGTTGGCGTTTTATCATCCTGGGAGGATTGATCCTGCTCACCTTCTTTGCGTCCATGTATGTGTCTATGATCAATATCAGCAAAGCCGTTTCAAATTATGATGATCCGGACAGGCTCTTCTTATACCTGAAATTGCTGACCACATCGGATGGCGCGCTTCCGCCTTTCCATGTATTCATCGGATTTCTGGGGCCATTGCTGGGGATCAGTCTTGGTTTTGATGCCATCAATTCCGAACAGTCTAACGGTACACTGATCAGGCTCATGGCGCAACCTGTTTACCGGGATGCGGTGCTCAACGCCAAATTTGTGGCATCGCTGATCGTGATCAGCACGCTCTTCCTTTCCCTCAACCTGCTGATGATAGGCGGCGGACTGTATATTACCGGCGTAAGCATTGAGCCATCTGAATTTATACGGATCCTTGGCTTTGTATTACTAAGCATCATTTACGTAGCGTTCTGGCTGAACCTCTCCATACTTTTATCCGTTAAGTTCAAACAGGCAGCTACCTCTGCGCTTACAGCCATTGCTATCTGGCTGTTCTTTACGGTGTTCTACCAGATCATCCTGAATATTGCGATCAAGGCATTTCTGCCTGATCCCAATCAGCTCACGCAGGACCAGGTGATATCTTATAACGGCATCATCTTAACCTTCCTGCGTTTAGTGCCCAGCCAGCTCTATTCGGATGCTACCACTACATTGCTGATGCCTTCCGTACGCAGCCTGGGGCCTTTAACCATGGAACAGATGGCAGGCGCCATTCCTTCTCCCTTATCTGTTCGTGAAAGCCTGTTGGTGGTATGGCCACAGGTGAGCGGGCTGATTGCTGCAACGGTGGTGTGTTTTGCGCTTTCTTATTTTCTCTTTATGCGGAGGGAGATAAGAACGTAAGGATGATCCCTTTTGCCTGTTTTAAAGTAGTGATAAAAACCCGAGAACCGCATTGGTTACTTTTACAGGCTGTTCTTCCTGCGGGAAATGGCCGGCGGTTTCCAGTTTTACGATGGTGGCATTGGAGAAGCCGCTTACAAATTTGTACAGGTGATCCGGTTTAATAACGGGGTCTTTCATCCCCCAGATGAACAGTGCTGGTTTATTTTCTATGGGCCGTTTATTTTGCCATAGTTCTTCAAACCAATCCTGGTCATTCAGCAATGATCTTGCAAATGCGAGCGCACCGTTGCGCTCGTTTTTGTTTGCGAAGGGTTTCGTGTACTGGGATAATAATGCTTTGGGGAGTTTGTTATCGCCGAATGATTTTGGGAGAATGAACTTTGGGGAGAAGTTCAGATAGCGGTATAGAAAGGGTAATAAGGGGCTTTTTAAGATCCTGCTTACTTTGATAAAATCGGGATCTTCCCTGCTGCTCCATAACCAGGAGTTTAGGATTATTATATTCTTTATTTTTCCGGGGTTGGATATAGCATAATTCAATCCTATCGGACCGCCGAAATCGTGTACTACTAAGGTGATGTTCTGTAAGTTCTTTTGTGCAATGAATGCTTCGAGTGTTTTGCTGTGATTCTGTGTGGAATAGTCGTACTGCGCCGGTTTATCTGAGAGTCCGAAGCCGATGTGATCAATGGCTATGCAGCGGTGGGTTTTCCTTAGTTCCTTTATGATGTGCCGGAAATCAAAGCTCCAGGAAGGGGTTCCGTGAACGAATAAAACAGTATCGCCCTGTCCTTCTTCTATGTAATGCAGCTGGTGCCCGTTGATGTGGAAGAATTTGGAGGGGAAAGGGTATTCGTTCTTATTTAACCAGGCGTGTTTCATCTCTTTTTATTTGCAAAGTTGGGAACAACTTTCCAGATAAAAGTTCTTCTATACCAACATCAGATCTTCACCGTGTTGAATAATTTGCTGAAATTGGTGGGACTGATGCCTAAGTAGGAAGCAATGTATTTATGGCTTACCAGGTGCAGCAGATGGGCGCTTCGCTGGCAGAAGGCTCTATATCTTTCTTCCATAGATAATGCCTGTAATTCATGGTGGCGGTTGATGATCCCTGCCAGTACAGCTTCCGTCATCTTCCTGAATAACCTTTCTATCTGTTGTGATTGATCGAACAGCTTTTGGAGATCATCGAATGTAATGTAATCCACTTCACTGTCCGTTAAGCAGGTCAGGTAACATTTTGAAGGGATCTGCAATGAAAACGATTCCGGGATGGCGCAGATATTCGGGGGATAGGTGAAGGCGATCACTTCCGGTTTCTTTTCTGCCGCGAAGTAAGACATCTGGATGCCGCTTTTTACGAAGTACAGTTCTTTCTGCGTTTGGCCGGGAACGATGATGAGGTCGTTCTTCCGGTAGAACTTTGTTTGCAGCTGGCTGATGAGCAGGTCGTAATCTGCTTTGCTGATAGCATGAAAAAGCTTAAAGTATTCATATTGTGTCATCACCGCCAAATATATCTATTTTTGCCGCATGAACTGTTACAATTGTGGCGTTATCCTGAACAGGAAAAACAGGTCGGTGGAGCATATTATCAATGCTTCTATCGGGGGCTTCAGGAAGGGATATAACCTCTTATGCGCTTCCTGTAACAAAGCGTTCGGGAGAACAATCGATTTTGAGTTGGGGAGACAGCTGGGTATTTTTGGGCGTTTGCTGAAAATTCCGTTGGATCGTGGGGTGCATTCATTATCCACTGAGTTGGGTGTTATAGACTGCGACCGTGCTATTGCTAAAATATGCCTTAACTATTATTTGTCGAAGGGGTATCCTAAAGAATATATTGGCCTGGTGAAGGCTTTTGTTCGCGGGGAGGAGGAATCTGTTTCCTTTTACTATTTACCCGTTTCTGATATACATGAAGAAGACGAGGTTTCCCATATCATACACCTGCACGGTGGTGGCGGTGTTTTATATGCTTATATAGAGTTGTTCAATATGCTGAACCGGGTTATTATATTCAGTACGGATTATACCGGGGAGGATATTCATGTTACTTACTGCCGGGATGTGGTGCAAAGCAAAGAGCTGGCTAAGGATGTAACGTTTCAGTTGGGGAAGCAGGAACTGGAGGGGCTGAGGGGAATTGAGGCTACGGATGTGCGTTATGAAAGACTGATGAAGGTTATTGAGCGCCATAGGGGGCTCTATGGTTCTTAGGAGGGAGCATGTTATTGGCTTTATGGGAGTAGAGGTTCTTAGGAAGAAGCAGTCTGGTATTGATCATTGGATATAGTATAAGGGAAAGATATAGTGCAGTTAAGGGATTGACGGCAGATAACCGGGAGATTGGTGGAGATGGGGTGAAAGAGAAGTTGAAGGGATGTTGATCTCGGCTGGCAGGTGTGTTTTGAGAGGAATTGGATGCAATTTGAGTATGATAGGGTATGTTTTGGGCATGATTTTATGCCGTAGCCTTTAAGAAAAGTCGTTTTTTGTTGAAGATCGTTCATTTTTAGTGCATTTTTTGCTGCCTTCACATAGTTATCCCGGCGGAGGCCTTTACTTCACGTTAATTCCTGTCACCCGCCTCCCCTGGCCTTATTCCATTTGGGGAACAACGAGGGTATCCTTCCACATGAATACCGGCTTTTGCTCCCGTTCGATGTTATACGTTGGTACAATAGTTTCCTCCGGCAGCGAGGGAATGACATCAATGATATCGGCCGCAAAGTATTTGCGGTTCCCTGATGCATAGCGCTTCCCTCCTTCTTCGCTAAAGGCTCTCACCTGGAACACTACAATGGTTTCTGTATCTCCTGCTTTAAAGGGAAGCACCAGCTCCGTTGCTGCAGCAGGTTTGCGCAGATCGATCAATACCTTAGCAGAGACAGCCTGCTCATAATTCCCTTCGCTGAAGTTCAACCCTACGGCAATAGCTTTCAGCTCAATGTGAGTGGTGTTCTTTGCATGACGGATACCTCCTTCTTCAATAGCCGGTATGGCAATGCGGAGGCTGTTGGCGTTCTGCACCACTTGTGGTTTGAAGGGCAAGAGTTTGTCCAGCTCGGTGTTCACGTTGAGCTTAAAGCCAGCCAGCATGTCCAGGTATTTGCGGTTGATGTTCCTGGCCCCTCTTTGCTTGCTGCCTGCATAGAGGACTTTCAGC
The DNA here is from genome assembly GCF_039545795.1 of Chitinophaga niabensis. Classification (NCBI taxonomy): domain Bacteria; kingdom Pseudomonadati; phylum Bacteroidota; class Chitinophagia; order Chitinophagales; family Chitinophagaceae; genus Chitinophaga; species Chitinophaga niabensis. The sequence continues at coordinate 3,208,024 of NZ_CP154260.1, forward strand.
ATGGAGGTGTTCAGCCGGTTGGTGAGATCACTGTCGTGGCGGATCCCCAGCTCCGGCTTCAGTGCATGGCGGACCAGTTTCCCGGCTTTGCTGGCCGTGCCGAAATCAGTGGCGGAGCGTTTCGTGGCCTCGCTGATGTTCACGTGTTCAGGGAGGCTGCGAATACAGAGCTTCCCTTTGTGGTAATAGCCGACCGTGTTGCCGACCTTACCTGTGTACCTTACGATACTTCTTTGTTTACCCATAAAATTTGTTTTGGTTAATTAATACCCGAATTTACGGATAATAGCCCCCTAAAATCTTGATATACATCAAGTTTCGAGAACGTTTAAGGTGCTATAAAGCGGGGTTAACGATTGTTCAAAGGGAGTGCATTGGGCGTTAGTGATTGTCTAAAGGGAGTGCATAAGCGCTTAGATATTTACGAATTCCTGTTAAAAAGACGCTCCGCTGTGGATCAGTTCCCTCCATTTGCTCCAGGATCTCTTATCCTTCACCCGGTTCAGGGTATAACTGTATTGCGCATTGCCTACGAGGAAATTCTTTTGTTTATCCAGGATGAACAATACCTGTTCGTCTCCTTTCAGTAAGAACAGGCTTACCTCTCCCATATCCAGCCTGTATACTATGGCTTCCGGGTGATGAGGTATTCCTTTCTCTATTGCCCATTTTCCGGTACCGGACCTTATGCCCATACCTCCTATCCTGTACATCGAAGGAAGATGGGTGACCTTGTCTACATACAACACCAGCCATACTTTCCGTTTAGCGCATTCCTCCCGGTGCGGCATATTCAATACCGGCAAAATTTCCCGGCAGGCGGTTCTGCCTTCATAAAAAGCCAGGGTAGCGGAGCCTGGCGGAATGGAATCTTTGGGAAGAACCTGTGCCTGTAACTCTGCGGCAGATACTATAAACATAATCAGCAGCAATATCTTTTGCATAGGATCTATTTGATGCGGTTGAGGGTATAGCTTTGAAAGGGATCGCCGGTCATATAACGGCCCTGTTCGTCCAGCAGATGCAGGAGATCATCATTTAGTTTTACAAAGCGTACCGATGGATTCAGTTGATAAATGAGATAGCCAGTGAATTTCCCCGTTCCCTCCTGAATGCTCCATTTACCGGCAGATTCGCTTTTGACGTCTGGCTGGGAATAATTATTATCCGGCAGAATATGACGGCTTTCCCCCGTTAGCCTGTAAGTGGTGGGCTGCTGTGTACGAGGGTCACGAAACAGGGTAAGTTCCCATTTCACAAGGGCGCAATCTTTATTAGCGGGGATATTATGCAGCGGTCTTATTAACTGGCCGCAGGGTGTGGTGGCTGCATATACTTCCCGGGGAGAAGTGCCAAACGTTGAAAGAAAGAACCAGGTGGCTAAAAACAGTTGCATAACATGGGATTTATACTACAAGCTACTTAAAAGAGCGCGCTGTATATACTTTTTACATGTAGTGCCGTATTTCCTTGATGAAGTGCTATTTAGCGGTTAACTGATGTAAGATCTGGAAGCCGATGCCCATTGTCATCATACGTTCCTTTTTGTTGGCCAACAGCTGCTGGGTCCAATCGAGCAATCCGCCATCACCGATTTCATACACAACATCATCCAGTACGATCTTCATCTTTATCCTGAAGCCGTAGTAATAATTATTACTATTGTCCGGCTCAACAACAGAGATTGCCAGGCTATCCGGGAGATCTGTTATCATGGGACTCAGGCTATCGTATCCTTTACCCGGGATGATCTCAAAATACAGCTGTTGTATGCCGAATACCTCTTTGCAGATCTGCGAGGATATAGATATTTGTTTCAGCAGTTCTTCCCGCTCAAAATTAAAGCTGCCGGTATCCCTGCCACAGGAAACCAGGCAAAGCACTGAAAAATGAGGGGTGAAATGAGGATTGGAAAATGCCTGTGTGCGCAGGATCCTGGAAATATTGCTATAGTTGCGGGTTGTTTTTCCCAACACTCTTTTTTTCTTTAGCCAGGCATAATGCAGCGCTATCGCATTGGTTGGGTCTGCCTGTACTTCTGTATTCCTTAAAGCTGTGAGCACTTTCTTCTGATCTACTGTAGCTACCACGCTACTTGTTCCCAACTGGGCAACAGGCGACAGTTCTATGGGTTCGAATCCTTTTGATGCTAATAATTTATAGCAACTTAATTCGTTCTCTTTAAGCTTTATAACATCTGTTTCAAAAGGTTTAACCAGCTTATTCCGGGCATATTTGTTCAGCAGAGTAGAAGCCGTTTCCTGCTGAACACGTTTATTAAATACATCCAGCAGGACGGTATTCAATTCCGAACCGTTTAGTTCCCTTGCTAAGACACTGACGAAACTCTGCAGATCCAACCTGCTGATAATATGAGTGCTTATATTCTTTTTCATTTCCAGATGTTGTACGCTTGTAAAGGTAATGCAATGTTTATTTACCTGCCTCATAAAGGATCCAATCACACATTCCGCATTGATTGGTGGGATCACAAGTCCTACATTTCTATTTTAAGGCTTTGTATATTTATGAATAGCAGTGAACCAGTAAGAGGCTTAACATCAGACAAAACAAGTTGTGCGTTCTATTATTTTTTTTGTATTTTGATATAGTTGTCCACGTTACTTTAATCGTTAATCCAAAACTCCATGAAAACAAACATCTCTATTTGTTTGCTAGGCTGTTTAAGCCTTGCGCTCCTCTCTGCGTGCCAAAAAAAGATCTCTCTGGAACGGCCACTGCTACTAAGTATGACAGACAGTATTTCAGAGGACGATTTTAACATTGAAAGCACTTTCACCAATCCGCTGAAATCGAGTGGTGCCGATCCCTGGGTAACCCAACACAACGGGAAGTATTATTACACCTATACCCAGGGTAGCAAACTGGTACTGTATGAAACAACAGCCATGTCTGAACTGGCATTGGCTAAGTATGATGAAGCCTGGGTCCCTCCTGCAGGCATGCCTTACTCAAAAAACATCTGGGCACCTGAACTGCACCGGCTCAACAACAAGTGGTACATGTATTTTGCTGCGGATAACGGCACCAATGCCAATCATCGCATGTATGCCGTAGAAAATACTTCGGCTGATCCCATGCAGGGCACATGGGTGCTGAAAGGAAAAGTTGCCGATTCTACGGACCAATGGGCTATTGATGGAACAGTAGTTGAGTATGGCGGGCAATTGTACATGTTATGGTCTGGCGGTAATGCGGGCGCTGCACCGCAGCGGATTTACATTGCGCCGATGAGTGATCCCTGGACGATTTCAGGCCCCAGGGTAGCTATTTCCAGTCCCTCCTATTCCTGGGAAATGAATGGCAGTGCCATCAACGAAGGACCCCAACCGATCATCAATCCAGGCGGACAATTGCTGGTGGTTTATTCCGGCAGCGGTTACTGGGTGGATACCTATTGCCTGGGATTATTAACGTTGCAGGTAAATGGGGATCCCCTGAATCCTGCACACTGGGTAAAAACATCCACCCCTGTTTTTTCCATGAACGCGGCCAGCGGAGCTTATGGGCCCGGGCACAATGGATTTTTCAAATCACCGGATGGTACGGAAGACTGGCTCATTTATCATGCACGCAGTGCTGCCGGAGGAGGAGGCCGTAATGCACGCATACAAAAATTCACCTGGAATATGGATGGCTCGCCGAATTTCGGGATCCCTGTCGCTATTAATTCTCCCGTGACCAAACCTTCCGGAGAACCTATCCGGTACGTGTATAAAAAAGCCAGTTGGTCTATAGCCGGTTACAGCTCACAGGAGCTCAACAACAACCGCATTGCAACAAAGATCATAGATGATAATGTAACTACTCCCTGGATAGCACGTTATTCCGCTCCCGCAACCAATTATCCTGATCATTGGATCGCCGTGGATATGCAGGATACGCTTAACGTAGATGGTTTCATTTTTGTGCAGAAAGATGGCGACCGGAAAATAAAAGACATGGAGGTACTGGTGGCTAACGACACTACAACATGGGAAAGCCTTGGCACTATTCAGCTGCTCAATCTCCATCCTAATAAGCAGTATTTCACACTGCCTGTAAGGAAGCAAGCCCGGTATTTTAAACTGGTACCTGTTTCCGGCCTCGATGCACAGCCTCAGCCTGGTTTGGCAGAAGTAAGTGCTTTTATACTTGATTAAATAAAGAAGCCCCGGTGTAAACCAGGGCCTCGTTCGTTTTTAGTAGTAACTACCAGAACTTTTCAGATCCGATAGTAAGAGCCAGTTTTAATAATTTATCAGTCACCAATCGGGATAGGCGTATTAACCCCTGTTGCCTGGGCTGTGCCAAAGTTTGGTGATCCGTCTGTATTCCATGTTAGTTTTTGCATCCTTGCCGTTCTGGAACCATTGGTGGTGGCGGCTACGCTGCGGGCATGATAGACAAACCAGTTTTCAGTATGTAACACCCCATTTGCATCTGTATAGCTACTCACAAAAAAACTGTTATGGCCCGGCCCGTACACAGCATTCGCATCATTCCTCACAAACACCTGTTTTTTATTGATCCAGTCCGCTGCCACAGTAGGATTCCCGCCGCTTTTCAATTGTATTTGTGCCAGGCAATAATTATCGCTCGTGTAACGACTGGCAGAATATATAATGAATACCGGGCTGCTGGCATCTTTTTGCAGCATAATGGGCCCTTCATTAACACCCGCTCCGATTGAACTGGGTTCATGTTTTTCCCAGGTATTGGTAGGTGATGATATGGCCACCCTGGGACCACTGATAGTCCAGGGGTTGGACATCGGCGCCAGGTAGATGTATTGTTTGAACTTGGTGGCTTCACTCGCCCAGCCGGACCAGATAAAATAATTGTTTGTGCCGATAGTCAGCACGGAACCATCAATTGCCCACTGGTCTGTTGAATCAAAGATCTTTCCTTTGAACGTCCATGTGCCGGTTGTGGGATCGGCATTGGCATTCTCCAATACATACATGCGGTGAACATCTCCTGCCGCCGCATCATCCGCAGCAAAATAGATATACCATTTACCAGACAGGAAATGTAATTCAGGAGCCCATATGGCAGTTGAATAGGCGGTGCCAGTAGGAGGCGTCCAGACAATGGTTTCTGTCATCGCTGCTAATAAGGACACGGAGGGGGTTTTGGTAATGCCAATCTTATTGCCTTTGGTATACAGGAAATAATAATACCCATCTTTCTGCGCTACGTGAGGATCTGCACGGCTGGCATTCACCAGGGGGTTCTGAAAATAAAGGTTACGGAATTCAAAGAGGTCCTGCGTACCTGTTACACTGCTTTTCTGCCTGATCTTTCTGCCAGGCACCGAATCGTCAGGGTCCAGCACCATTTTCATGCCCGTTTGTTTATTGGTCAGGGAGAAAAGATTGGTACTGCCGGGGGAATAGGTAATAGCCCAGCGTTGCGCATCGGAACCAATATCCGTTCCCTGCTGCAATATATCCCCTGAAGTGGCAGAGGGGGATTCGAGGCATTTATTACTGGTAACACTGATCACCTTATAATAGGTGGCATCCACCTTTACCAGTTTCCATTTCTGCCCGTTATTGGGAAACCATCCCCATTGCTGAATTTTTTGTCCGGCAGCAGTGGAGTTGCCGGTTACTTCAACTACCGGGCCATTGGGTAATGACACCACAGGCCGGATGCGGTAAATGCCGCTGTCGATCACCGTTCCCAATGGAGGCGCAGCACTGATCAGCTGAGCCGGCAACTGAACTTTTTCATTCGTGATACTGTCCGGCTGCCTCTTCTGACAGCCGGCTGCCAGCAATGCGATGGCGATAACAGCTTTGGTAAATAATGCATTTTTCATGTGGAATTGTTGTTAGGTTATCAATTTACACGGGGTGCTGAATCTCAATTTTACTGCCAGTCAAAATAAATGAATAGCCAGTGCTTAAATTGTTCAACTTTTTGCCTGTTTGTCTCATGCCCTAAGCCTCCCTTATGCAAACAGTTGATTTTTATTATATTTGGTTACCCGTTATGCGATTATACTTATGTTCCCTTTTACTAAGCCTGGTGTTACAACTTGCAACGCTACCCTGTTGCGGGAAGTATTATTTTACACATTACCAGGTTGAAGATGGATTGGTACACAATGCGGTGACTTCCATTTTACAGGACAGTAAAGGCTTGATATGGATCGGTACCCGGGGAGGGTTAAGTCGTTTTGATGGTTATACCTTCAAAACCTGCAAAAATCCTCAGAACAAATTTGGCAGGATAGGGAATAATGTGATCACCGTTATCACCGAGGATAAAAAGGGCATGTTATGGATTGGTACGGGTAAGGGCATTTTTATGTACAATCCCTATAATGAGGTTTTTACTTTACTCGAAGCTGCTCCGCAAACATACATCAGCCACCTGCTCACGGATAACGATAACAATCTATGGTTCGTGGCTAATTATTCCCTCTGCAAATATGATCAGGGTAAAAAAAAGGTGGAAGATCTAAAGATCCCCGCATCCTGTATAGCCTTAGACAGTAACAGGAATTTATGGGTAGGAAATGATGATGGGGTAATTGGCATCTACTCATACCGCAACCGTTCTGTTACCCATATCCGGATCATCGATCAGCATATCCCTGCCAATATGCGCTCCATCAGCAAAATATATCCCGTCAATGAAAAGGAGGTTTTGGTAGGATGTTTTAAACAGGGTCTGAAAAGTTATAACACGGCAACGGGAACCATCACATCTTTACAGCTTCAAAGCAACAACAAAACCGATATATACGTACGGGATATTACGGCAGGTTGTCACCAGCAGTACTGGATAGCCACAGAATCAGGGATCTACCTGTACGACCCTGTGACCAACACCAGTCAAAACCTGCGAAAACAGATCAGCGACCCTTATTCTCTATCAGACAACGCTGTGTATACGATATGTAAGGATAACCAGGGAGGTATGTGGGTGGGTACTTATTTCGGCGGCTTAAATTATTATTCGAAAGAAAATGCCCGCTTTGAAAAATACTACCCCTTGCAAGGCAGTAATTCCATATCCGGCAACGCCGTGAGAACCATCTGTGCTGATACCAGGGGTAACTTATGGATCGGTACGGAAGATGCGGGGATCAATCAATTCAATCCTAAAACAGGGCAATTCACGCATTATGCTGCCACCGGTAAAAAGGGAGATATTTCCTATCCCAATATCCACGGACTGCTGGCCTTGGGGGACCAGTTGTTTATTGGCTCGTTCTTACATGGTATGGAAGTAATGGATATGCGTACCGGGAAGGTAACTGACCATTTTGAATTCATTGGTGATAAAGATGATAAGGTGAGTGACTTTGTGCATCGTTTTTATCTCACAAAAGACAGTACCCTACTCGTTGGCACTGCCTACAATGGTTCCGGTCTGTTCCATTACGACAGGAAGCGAAGGACATTCAACCGCATTAAACAGATCCCCTATAACTCCTATGTTTTCGATATCACAGAAGATAGCGAAGGGAATATCTGGACGGGCAGCGTATCGCAGGGTGCATTTTATTACCATCCCAAAACCGGCCGGCATGGGAATTTCCGCTTTGGTGATAAAGTGAATGAGTTTCCCGTACATTATATTTTTGAAGACAGCCGGCACTCCCTCTGGTTTGCCACTAATGGTGGCGGCCTGATACAGTTGGCGCCGGACAGGAAAACCATTAAAAAATTCACCACAGAAAACGGCCTGCCCAGCAATGTGGTGTTCTGTATCCTGGAAGACAGCTCAAAACACTTATGGATCAGCTCCTTAAAAGGGCTGATTTCCCTTGATCCAGGTACTGGTCACTGTAAGACCTATACGCAACCGGACGGGCTTATAACAGATCAATTCAATTATAATTCTGCTTACAAAGACGCTGATGGGAAAATGTATTTCGGATCTGTGAAAGGAATGATTGCTTTTAACCCGGCTGAATTTGACCGGAAAAATGTATCTCCGCCAACATATATCACCGGGTTTCAAATAGACAACAAGGAGATAACCCCCAGCGACAAAGATGGCCCCCTCAGCAGGTCTGTGCTGTTTACAGACACCATTGTGCTCACGCACGATCAGAATAACTTCAGCATTGAATTTGCAGCGCTGAACTATTCCTCCGCCAGGGCCACAAAGTATAAATACTTCATGACCGGCCTGGATAAAGAATGGACCTATCTTAACACCAACAGGAATGCCTGGTTTACAGATCTTTCACCGGGGAGTTATACGTTTACCGTATGTGCAGAAAGTAATGTGGGTGACTGGACGGGTGAAGAGCGGCACCTTTTTATCCGCATTTTACCTCCTTTCTGGAAGAGCAATACGGCTTATGTATCCTACCTGTTTTTATCAGGTATAATGCTGTTCCTGCTGGTCCGCTATTATCATGCTTACCTGAGCAGAAAAAACCTGGCTAAATTACAACTGTTCGAACACCAGAAAGAAAAAGAGATCTACCAGTTTAAGATTGATTTCTTCACCAATATTGCACATGAAATTCAAACCCCGCTCACGCTGATCGTAGGCCCTATAGAAAGGCTGATAAAAATGGCGGATCACCAGGAGCCTATTAAAAAGGGCCTGCTCACCGTTCAAAAGAATGCCCACCGGTTAACAGACCTCACAGGGCAGTTGCTGGATTTCAGGCAAACGGAGATAGAGCAGTTCGGATTAAACTTTGTAAACGTACACATCAATAAGCTCCTCCGGGAACAGGCAGATTCATTCAGGGAATTTGCCAAAGAGAACAACATCCGTTTAAATATAGACCTTCCTGAAACTGATATTGAAGCATTTGTAGACCGGGAAGCCCTGGTGAAGATCTGCGCTAACCTGCTCTCCAATGCCATTAAATATGCCGCATCTTCTGCAACCGTAAAGATGGCACCGCTGCAAACCGGCGATGAAAAATTCACCGTCAGCTTTTGTAACGATGGCAAAGAGATCCCGGTGGCATTCAGGAAAAAGATCTTTGAACCATTCTTCAGACTGAACAATAAGCTAAAGCCGGGAACAGGTATCGGGTTACCGTTGGCCAGGTCATTAACAGAATTACATAACGGGTCATTAGAACTGGTTTCCGGCAATAGTAACGACATTGTTTTCGAATTAACATTACCAATACACCAGCAGTTCGAATTTAACCTGAGCAGCTGGAAAAAAGTACCATAGTTATGACAGAGAGCATTTTAGTGGTAGACGACAACCGGGAGATCCTGGAATTTTTATCAGAAGTTTTAGGTGAAACCTATAAAATACACCTGGCAGAAAGTGCTGAAACAGCCCTGCAGGTAATGGATACGGAAGTGATACAGCTCATCGTATTAGATGTTATGCTGCCGGGCATGGATGGCTTTGAGTTATGCCAGCTGGTGAAATCAAATGTTGAATACTGCCATATTCCGATTGTATTACTAACGTCCAAAAACAGCCATCGTTCACATATAACGGGACTGGAGGCCGGAGCAGATGCCTATATCAGGAAACCTTTCTCTCCCGAATTCCTCCAGGTACAGATTGCAAATCTGCTCAATAACCGTTTGAAAATAAAAGCGCATTTTGCCACCTCACCTTTTGAGGATGTGCGGGTGATGGCTCATTCCAAAACAGATGAAACTTTTCTCAAACAACTGGATGACTATATCCGTAAAAACATCCAGGATTCACAGATAGATATTGATAAGCTGGCTGAACATATGAATATGAGCCGGCCTACTTTTTATAGAAAGATCAAATCGCTATCCGCGCTATCGCCCAAAGAGCTGATTGATATCACCCGGCTCAAAAAGGCAGCCGGGCTCATTGCGGAGAACGCTTACAGCCTGGCGGAGATCTCCAGAATGGTGGGTTATAGTACACAAAGCCTTTTCAGCAGGAATTTTCAAAAACACTTTAAGGTATCTCCGCATGAATACCTGAAGTCACTGCCCAAAATGCCCACACAATAGCAATGGCCAAATAGCCCCACATTAAAGTCTATATTGCCCCCTGGCAGGGTAATGCCCTGCCCTTAACTTTGCAATATGAAAAATACATTAACAACCCAGGAAGTAGCAGCCCGGTTCAACGAACTGGCTAAACAGGAAAAATGGTTTGAGATCCAGGATGAACTCTTTGCTGAAAACGTAAAGAGCGTAGACCCTGAGCATTCTCCCTATTTTGGCTATGCTGAAGGAAAGGCGGCTGTTCGTAAGAAGGGGGAAGACTTTGTGTCCCGGATCAAAGAAGTGCACAGCCTTTATACCGGTGAGCCGGTTGTTACAGGCAATCACTTTGCGGTGGTAAGAGAGAAAGACTTCACCGTAGAACCACATGGAAGGATCCGGATCCACCAGATCATGCTGTATGAAGTAAAAGATGGGCAGATTGTACTGGAGCAGTTCTTTTATTGAGGATAAAGTTTCCATGTAACTTTTGCTTCTGCTCCTCCGTTTCACCCATATGCAGAAAATCATCCTTATACTCAGCTTAATGGCCTTTGTTGCCTGTAAGAAAGGTAAAACAGAAGCTCCTCCTCCTGAGCCTCCCGGCCCACAGCAATACCGCCCGCTTTCGATCGATGGTTTATGGAGAATTATGATCGATAATAAATGGGGCCCGAACGCCATCATTTTCTATACCCGGGACAGTATTTACCAGCGCCGTGATGCCCGCATAGTGGGCTTCAAAGAAGAAGGCCGTTTCCATACCAGGAACTATGGTAACCCGGATAGCCTGGAGGTGCACCTGCTGCATGATACCTTGATCATTGAGCGGCTGGATAATTCACAGATTGAGCTGACTGTAAAGGATTCCACAAGGGTTTACAAGCGGTATAGTATGCCGGGGTGAGAGGGTTTCTGCCATATTTTTTATACTTTTGTATGAAATATCCCTTATCTGTATGAGATTATTGGCATTGGCGTTCCTCTTCCTATTATTTTCCTGTAAACAAAGCAATAAAGATCTCCTCCCAGGTTTTATAAGAACAATGTCTCCTTTTGAAGTGACGGTTGCCGAACGTTCCGCCACCAGGGCCATTATTAAATGGACCTCTTCAGAAAATCTCCGTAATGCGGATGTAGTAAGGTATAAGATCATGCTCAATGATCAGCTCATAAAGAATGATGCATTAAGGTATACGGATACCCTGCGGCAATTGAAACCTGATGTAACTTATAATGGAAAGGTTATTGCCTATACGCAATCAGGCGATACTACATCCGCCCCCTTTACCCTGGAACGGATTGATAGTTATTCGATATATTCAGCCTCCTATGAATTGCATTGCGTTGATCTGACTTACGGGCGGGCAGCATGGGCAGACATGAACTATAACAGTGAGTTTAATTTCACCGCTATTCCAGTGGTAGTAAATGATACGGTGTATATGGATCTTCCTGGTGTGGGAGTAGCAGCATATAGTCTTAAATCAGGAGAAAAGCTGTGGCTGGCAAAGACCCTTAAGTCTGCTGGCAAAGGGGTAATATATCGTGATCAAACGCTTTATACAATCGGGCCCAATGCCATTTTTGCACTTAACAGCTCTAATGGCGCAACCAAATGGCAATATCCCTATACTAATCCGGATTATTTTACTTTTCACACAAACACCCTGCTGGCTGAAAATATATTGATCACAGGCGGTGTATATACTTTGACTGGTTTTAATATTGACACAAAAAAGATGGAATGGACCTACAAATCAAAAAGCGCGATGTGTGTTGGCCCCGCATCTTATAAAGGTCTTGTGATAATAACAACCCTGGATGGGATGGTTGAGGCTTTAGATATTAAAACAGGGGCAATAGTATGGAAGCGGGATTTTAGCAGAGAATACAGTAATTTCGGAGCTAATTGGGTATCTCCTCTTATTGTAAATGACTACGTATATGTTTACTCCGGGAATACCGGGTATTACGCATTAAATGCAAAAACGGGCGCAACTGTATGGAATTTAGAGGAATATGGGGCTCATTCGGCAACATATGGAGATGGATTGATCTATTATTCTTATTCTAACGCTGCTGTAGGTAACCACGTAACGGCCGTGAATGCGTTAACAGGAAAGAGGGTATGGGACAGGAAGTATATAGGAGCTGAATATCCCATATTTGCAGATGGTAAAGTATATGCATGTGGTCATGTGCTGGATGCTAAAACAGGGGATTTCATCAAGATTATTTATGACGTGTATACATTTGACGCACTGCCAATAATCATAAATAAAGGGGTTGCGTATTACCCGGCAGAAAGTGGGATGAATAACTAAAGTCTTTAGGGATTATACGCCTCGTTTGTCTCCCCAGATGTGAATATGCAACCTGTCAGTATAATTAAAATTGTACTGTTTGCAGATCTCTACAATCCATTGCTGCTTTTGTTTCAGCGATGCTACGGTAGTTCCTTGTGGCATTAGATATACTGCCTGCCGGGGGATCTTATACTTTTCGATTAATTCCTGTATTTCAAGAAGATCCTCATTTGTATCTACTACGAATTTGAAATTTGCTTTCGGAGAATTTGCAAAAAAAGTGATGGCATCAGGTTTGATCCTGTCTTCTATTGCAACATTCGAGTTGCTTAGTTTAATGGATACATTATATTGATCTGCTAAACTATCCACTTCCGGCAATGGCTTTAATGTACCGTTTGTTTCAAACTCAATATGCGTTGACGGGTTTTGTTCTTTCAATGCTTTCATCAGGCTTCGCAGGTCTTTCTGCTGCGCTAATGGCTCTCCTCCTGTAATTACAATATTGTTACAGTTCATTGCCCGCACAGTTTCCAGGATCTGCTCGTCAGAGAGTAATTCAATAAGGTCTTCTTTATGATATTTCTTATAACCGGGTAATTGATCGTAGTTATGTTTGAAGGGTGTACCTTCCCAATTCCAGGTATAATCAGTATCGCACCACTGGCAGTATAAATTACATAAAGATAAACGGATAAAGATGGAAGGCTTACCCATGTTTTTTCCTTCACCTTGTACCGAATGAAATATTTCCGGTTTGTTATTTAGTTTAGCGAGCTTGATCATAATTTCAACAATTTCTGGATATCCATTCGTTGCCACTGGTTCACCGTTGAGTCATAATAAGCACAATCCATGCTTATATTCTCATTGATCCCTTCATTCGTAAAACGCACTTTGGACAAAACTCCTTCGAATGGAATACTCTTCATTAAGGCTGCAAAGATATTAAGAGTTTTATTATCAAGCTTTAGAAAATCGTCAGTTCCTTTCCTTTCGAGAGAATCACTGATGGCCTGGTAAGTCTCCGATATACAAATGGCCGCGTCATACGCAATCCCTATGTCTCTTGCCCCTGGGTTCAGGCGGTGGCCTATGAATTTCTCAAAATTCCTGATGTGCTTATCAGGCGACACATCATAGTTTAACGCCCTATGAAGATTTATGTCTGTGATCTCAAAAATTTTATTGTTGTATAACTGGGTTTCCGGCTTCCCCAGGCGGTTATTGAGGGAATAAGCATTCATCCATCCCCCGATCTTAGGGAGCTTTCCCTTGTACCGGAATGGAACGTAAAAGGAATCAATTATCCTGGTAAAACACTCTCCTACCCCCAAAATGAAGATACATTCGTATTTGCTTATTTCCTTATTCAAATACTTATACATCCTCGGAAAATCCTCCAGGTTATAATAGAAAGTATCAATATGACGATAGGCAATAGCATTGCTCAGTATATCGGACCTGTTGACTAATTGTTCATAATACATCCTCCCAAATGTTTTATGCTCCTTGTTGTCTTCAATCAGGAACAGGGAATTCCTGGTGATGTCTGTTTCTTTCAGGAAGTTGGCTATCAGATCTGCCCGCTGATCAATACCAGAGCCGGTTCTGAACAAATGAACATTATTTGAAAATTTCTTCCATTTTAGGAAGTCCTGAGATGCTGCGCTGGTAATAAAGATGGGTATTTTAGATTTCAGCTGCAGCATTAATTCCAGTATATCGTCCGTGCATTCTGTTACAGAGGGGCCAACAATAGCGATCACATTTTCAGATCTGATCAATTGCTGCAAGGTATCAAGCAGGGGCTGAATATCGCCGGTTTTCATCTGGCTTGTTGACAAAAAATCAAGATCTATCACTTTAAATGCCAGGTCAGCATTTCTTAGGCCGGCATGTAATCCTTTTTTCTGATCCGGGCCAAACGTGTCCTTGGGATAAATGCCTACTACTTTAGGCACTTCTTTCGTAAAACGGACAGACTTAAATATGGATGAAGTTTCTTTTTGTCCGGGCCATTTAAACAATAGTAGTATCGCCGTTAAAAAGAACAGTACGATAAAAATTATCACCACAGTTACCTGGAGAATATACTGTTTGTGCTTTTTATCTATTTGCTCTTTTACGATCTTGAATTGCTGATTTACTGTTAGTGTATCAGGAACGTGAACGATCGATTTTGATCTCTCGATGAGTTGGCCAACATCATCTTTATCAGCCAGCTTGTAGAGTTCTACCAGCGTTTTATTTTTATCACGTGTTACTTTGTAATAGTAGATAGCGATTAAAGTGGCTACTATTGCCAGCAGCTGAATAATCGTTTTGACAGAAGTAATATCAAAGTCTACTTTAATCGCCTCTAATTGAATAGAAATCAACATAGTAAATTAGTTGCCCTGTTAATAATATAAGTGAAAATGTTCCTACTCTTCCATTGTTGCAGGAGGCAGTTCTTGCCCGCGGTCGGCGATAACTTTTAAAATGATCCGCTCTCTCATTTTGTATTCGAAGTCGTGCTGCGTTCCAATATATTTTGATCCGATCAGCGTTTCGAAATCATCAAGACTTCGCCAGACTCCGATATTGATGAAAGTACTGCAGGCGGGGTTTCCTAATTGAAAGGTGTGATACCTGATGTCGTCCAGGCTGGTATCCTCAGAGGTAAGCATCTCACGGTACAGGCCTTTTTCTTTGGGGACTTTCATGTGGTTACTCCATGTATTCAAAAACTTGTCTTCCTCACCCACTTTGATCGACCAACGCACTAATATTATAATCATTTGTTAGGGATTTATCTGCTGATGCTATATGAGCGATGATTTTGGCTGGTGCTAAAGTTAAAAAATACAAACAGATTTCAATAACGATCTTGCTATAAAAATCTACATTGCTGGAATATATGATATTACATATACCAAACTAATATATGAATAGTGCAAGTGAATTCTAAATATTCAAAAAACGAGGCTGCTATGATGTTATTCATGTGTTAATATGCCGCCCAGGCAATGGTTAAAACAAGAAAGGCCATCATTGCTGATAGCCTTTCTTGTTATTTTATCAGGGAATCACTTCCTGTTCATCGCATTGGCAATGGCCTCCAGGTGCTCGTTAAATGTACTTAACTGCAGCAGCATTTGCCCGGAAGTATCATTGGCTTCCAGCCCGCCGAACTTGTTGTTCTTCCTGAAGATCTCTTTGATATGCTCCCAACGTGTGGTTTCTTCGGCAGACAGGAAACCTGCCAGTTCCTTCAGTTTGAGCAGATTCGCCTCCGCATCGGAAGTGAGGGTTTGTGATTCGCCTTCGTAATGCGAGCGGATCAGGGTGTCAATTTCTTCCACATTCATGAGCGGCACTACTTTGCCCGCCATTTTATTCATGTTCCGGTAAGAGCCCTGCAATTTGAAGGCAGGTTCAGTACGGTATGCATCTTTCATGGCCGCACTGGCAATGTATTGCTCATTCACACGGATCACAATATCGCGGATGCGGAGAATATTTTTTAGCACCGCCACGGCATCATCGCATTCCTGCGCACTGTAGTTACCTTCCAGTTCCGGCAGCAGATCGTTGCCGGTTTCTATACCTTCAATCAGTTTGTACAGATCATCGAAGCTGCGGTTAGCAATGCGTTGCACGAAACTATTTTCCGCCACACTGTTTTCGATCAGGCTCAGCCTGAAAAGCTGATCCGATCCGCCAATGACATCGCCCAAATTGTATACATCGGCGCGGTTGGCCAGCATGTCTGGAATTTTAAACTGCTCGCCGCTTTCCGTGTAGGGGTTGCCCGCCATTACCACGCAAAAGCGCTTGCCACGCAGGTCGTAGGTTTTGCTTTCGCCTTCGAAAATGCCGTCCATTTTACGCTGTCCATCGGCCAGGGAAATGAACTTCTGCAAAAATTCCGGGCTGCAGTGCTGAATATCATCGATGTATAACATCACGTTATCCGCCATTTCAAAAGAGAGATTGATCTTCTTCAACTCCTCTCTTGCACCGGAAGTGGTAGCTTCCAGCGGATCAATGGAAGTGATGTTGTGCCCGATGGTAGGGCCGTTGATCTTCACAAAATGCAGTCCCATTGTTTTGGCGAGGTACTCCATCAGGGTGGTTTTACCATATCCCGGTGGGGATACCAGCAGCAGCATGCCCATTCTGGCGGTACGTTTATCGTTGCCTGCCGCGCCGATCTGTTTGGCCAGGTTGGCGCCGATCAATGGAAAATATACTTCATTGATCAAACGGTTCCGCACAAACGAGTTCAGTACTTTCGGTTCAAATTCCCGCACTTTCAACTGCTGCCTGTACTGCGTTACCAGCTGTTCTTTCTGTTGGCTGAATGCTGCAAAGGCCGGCACAATTGTTTCAAAATACTCACTCAGCTTTCGCATGAAGAGATGGAAATTCAGCACATACTTCCCTCCTTCCCGGATAACCGGGTGAGTACCTTTGAGGCCTTCCAGCACCAGGGTGTCGGCAGCCGCTTTTTCTCTGTAGGCATGTTCCCTGAACAGGAGCAAACAAACGGCCTCGTTCACATACTGTTCATCCACTACATCCTGCTGCGATTGCAGAAATGCGAGTAACCAGCTGCGGATCATGTAAAAACGCTCTATGGTACTAAATCCTGTATTGTCCGTTTCTCTCAGGAATACCTCTGTGCGTTTTTTCGCCTGCAGGTATTCTTTGAATTCCTTCCTCAAATGCGCGGCCTGCTGACTGCAGGTGAAATGCTGTGTTACGGCCAGCTCCCTGCAGAGGTAATCTGCCACATCCTGTGCATCTACGGGTGTGGGAGATGGCAACGACTGGTTAAACCGGTCAGCAATTTCCTTTTCTACGAAGGGGGCGCGGCGGCTTTGCGGGAAACTTTCCTGGATGGTATGTGCTGCCGTGATAAGCTGCTGCAATTTGTGTTTAACAGCATCTTCCAGCGCGAACCAAAACAGTTGCGCGGCTACGCGTACGGCAGGGTTGAACTGAAGTATACCCAGTTCTTCCTGTAATGTTTTCAGGCCTTTTGTGATCAGCAGCGCATCTGCATTGTGCACGCCTTTAAGGTAAGCGGCGCCATAATCACGTTCTGTACGGTCGTTGATGTATGTTTCGTAATCGCTTTCTGCAAATGCCTGGTACGCCAGGTATTCGGAGCGGTACACAGTACTGTTCTCGGAAACCAGCTCCTGCTCCCATATGGCGCGGTGCTGATAAAGGGTTTCGGACGTTACTTCCTTGTAAAAACTGGTACCGATCAGGTGATAGAACAGGCGTTCGTTGCGGCGGATAATTGTAAGGTCCAGCACCTGCTTGTTCACTACGAACTTATAAGTGCCCAGTGATATGATATTGTTGCCATCGGCAAACAATTCCGATTTGTCGCGAAGGTTGCGGAGCGCGCTCTCCTGGGCCACCTTCACCAGGTTTTCCAGGTTCTCTGCTTTAGCCACATCACCCAGGCTTTTCAATTCCTCCACGAGATCGCGCACTTTGTCGATCATCAGATCTGTAGAAAAGAAAGCGTAGATACTGGCTTTATCGCTGAACGACTGTGCTTTGTTTTCAATGTTCTTCAACACCCGTATACCGATCTGTTCCAGTGCGGTAGCCCGTTTGCTGATCTGCGCCATCAGCATTTCCTTCTTGCCGTTGAAGGCTTTGATCACTTCGTCCCGCTTATCAGCAATCTTGTTCACGAACTCTTCAAAATCGGCGAATTTGCTTTCCAGCTCTTCGATCTGTATGCTGATCTTGGTAAAATAATCTTCGCACTTTTCCGGAGAGGTAGAGAGATCGAGGAAATTGACCGTGCTTTGATCCAGCAGGGTTAACTGTGCATAAAATTCACCAGTGGACTCTTTGGAACGCAACGCCGTGGTTACCCTTACCAGATCAGCTTTTACTTCGTTCAGTGAGGCGAAGATCAGCGAAATTTTCTCAACGATCCGGGTGGTTTGGGTGGTATCGCCAATTTTGAGGCTGTTGAGAATGTCGATCAACATTTCCAGCCCGGCTGCAATGTTCTTCACCGCATCGTCTACCGGTACGGCATCCACCACTTTGGTTACGCCGGCCACGGCCTGCTTCTGTACAGCTACTTTTGCCTCATAAGGCGCCAGTGCTTCTTCTTTCAGCAAGAATTGAATGGTATCCTGTGATAGTGAGCTGTTGTATTGCTGCAACGTTTCCTTCAGTGCATTTACTGCATCCACATTCATGTAGCGGATATTCAGCAGATCGATCACGGCGCCCTGCATGCTGCGGGTTGCTGCCAGCAGTTCCACCAATTGATCCAGGGAGGTAACGGTTACATTCTTAATATCTATCACCAGCTGTTCCACCCGCTTTTCCACTGCCTGCAATGCTTCACGGGCGTGCTGGCGTTGTGCCTGCACCTTCGCAAATTCATCGATGGCGGTATCCGCAATTTCGCGGATGCTGGCCAAAGGCGCAGCCATGTTGAAGGTAGCCTCATCTTTTATCCAGAAGTAGGCATCCAGCAGGTCATTAGCTCTTTTGTAAATATCCTCATACAGATTTTCGTAACTATCCTCCTTCTGCAGCAGCAGGATCACCTCCTGGCTTTCGCTCATGGCACTTACAATATCCTTGTTCCCGATCTTGTAGAGCACATTGTCACTCATGGCGGTATTTTCCTGGAGGGCGGCCGTATAAGGCGTTTGCCAGATCTGCACCTGGTGATGCCT
This sequence comes from Chitinophaga niabensis, assembly GCF_039545795.1. NCBI lineage: Bacteria > Pseudomonadati > Bacteroidota > Chitinophagia > Chitinophagales > Chitinophagaceae > Chitinophaga > Chitinophaga niabensis. The sequence goes on from NZ_CP154260.1 coordinate 3,226,969, forward strand.
TACCGCTTCATTTTCCGAACGGAAATACACCAGCGTACCATCATTAAACACCGTGAAGCCATTACAGATGATGGGCGTTTCCACCTGCTGCGCAATCATGTTGTACGACATCAGCAGGTAGGTATTGGTAGCTTTCTGGTAGAAAATGTACAGAAAATCTTCTCCGTTGGGCGAAGCAATGCTGCGGACAAATTCCAGCCCGGCAATATCCGATTCGAATATTTTGTATTCTCCGTTCTGGAGATAATATCCGTTGGCGAAAATAACGCCCTGGTTATCCGGCAGCAGTACGCCTGCATCTACCAGTGCGGGGATGGGTACCACCTGTTTGGTACGCACATTGAAAATATACCCGCGAAATGTCTCCTGGTAGGGCTTTATTTTAATGGCGATGAGGTTGCCCAGATCAGCATAGTGATATTCAGCATCATCCAGTTGCTGATCACTGTTCTGCACAGGCTCAGAGAAAATACCTTTCCCCGAGTCTGTGTTATTTTCAATTTTGAAAGTGATATCGCCGTGGAGGGCTTCAATAAAAACCTTGTCCAGCACTGAAATGTGCGGATGCCTGCCGAGGCGGCGGTTGCTCAGATCCGTCTGTGTCCAGTCGAAATCGTGCTGCGCGGCGCTCCTTACTTCATGAATACTACGATCGTCCACATACAACAACTGATGTTCTTTTATCAGCCATTTGAATGCTTTTCTGTCGTCCGGGTTCTTGCTAGTCTGGAAAATCATGTAGAGATAATTTTCCGTGCGCACGAAGCGGGCGAAGATAGAATCGCGGTAGTATTTGTACAGATTGGTGAAATCTGTGATGAAACCGGCATCTTCTATCAGTACCAGCGGCTGCATCTCAAAGTGGCTGCCACTGAACTTATAGATGCTGAACACATCACTCAGTTTGATATCTTCCCTTAAACCAAAGTGAACGTTATAGGCAAATATAGTCAGGTTACCGAGTGCCATAATACCGCGCGCCACACCATTGTTTTCAGTGGTGATGCGCTGGTTGGCGATGAGCTGGAAGCCTTTGGAATTGAATATTTCCTTACGGGCAGCGTTCAGTTTCGCCAAACGCTGCACCAGGTCTTGCCGCTGCTCATTTAAACGGTTCCGGATGATCTCATACGTACCTGCATCCAGTATGGCTGTTGTGTTGTTTTCAGTACCTGCCATGCGTTCTCCTGGTATTTTTACAACTTCTTATTAGAGATACCCAGACTGTTGGCCAGTGCCGCCAGGTTCAGCAGTGAAGAGCGGTCGCTTTCCGTGCTGTTCTGCTGCATTTTCAGGAGCAGGCTGGAGATTGTCAGGTTTTTAATATCGTTGGATGAAATGTTGTATTTATCCGCAAAATCCCGGATGCGTGCCAGCAGATCACCACTATTGGTGCCATCGCCGATGAGGGCAGTTTTGATATGTGTAGCATGTTCGCTTTCGTTGATCAGGCGGTCGAAGCCTTTGGCGTTAGATACCTGGTTGATGATGTTCTGGAAGAACATGGTTTCACCACCTACGATATCAATTCTGGCAGATTTGAGGGCATCGCCGAGTACCGCGGCCTGTGCGTCTGCAATATCTTTCTGGATATTGATCTGCGCCAATGCGATATCTTTTTCCTTGGTGAGCAGCAATTTGAACTCTTCGTGCTCCTTGCCTACTGCGTCCAGCTTCTTCATGGCTTCCGCTTTTTCTTCTATACCTGCAGCTTCCGCCATGGCTTTTTCTTTGGTTACTTCAGCCTGGGAAAGCCCTTCTTTCCTTCTCGCTTCCGCCACTTTCTCAATGATGTTGGCATCCGCGATACCTTGTCTTTCTGTAGCTTCTGCTTTCGCAATCATCACTTCAGCTTCAGACAAACCTACAGCAGCTTCTTCCCTCGCCTGCGCTTCCGCCAGCATTTTGCGGGCTTCCGCTTCCTTGATGGCTGATTCTTTCTTCGCTTCTGCATCGATCACCATTTGTTTGGCTTTTTCTTCTGCCGCTTTCTTTTCAGCTTCGGCAGCTTTCACCGTGTAGATCAGTTTTTCTTCTGCCTGCTGGGTAGCCTTGGTGATACCTACTGTTTTTTCACGTTCAACGCCACGGAAGGCTTCCAGGTCTTTTACGCCCTGTTGCTCTTCTACCACACCTTTCTCGAGGCGTACGCGGTCGCGGATCACATCCTGGATATTTTTACGTTCTACCTCCAGGGTTTTCTCCTTTTCGATCTGCGCCAGTGTTACAATCTTCTCACGCTCGGTGGCTTCCAGGGCACGGTCTTTCTCCACTCTTTCTGTTTCTACCGCATCCGTACGTTGTTTATTTTTCTCCGCAATGATGATCTGGCGAAGTTTATTTTCTTCCTGAACGGCCAGTGATTCATCTGTTTTAATACGGACAGACGTGGATCTGAGGCGTTCTTCCTCACGCACCTTTATGATCTCTGCATTTTCGCGTGCACGGATGTTGTCGATCTCTCTTTTCTGTTTCTCTTCTTTCTCTGCCATTTGACGCTCCAGCTCAAGAATAGCTTCCCGTGCTTCCACGTCCTGCTTCTTGATCACTTTTTCTTCCTCCCGTTTGATCAGGTTGGCTTTGATATTTTGTTCCGCTGTGAGCTCGGTGATCTTTTTGATACCCTGCGAATCGAGAATGTTCTGTGCGCTCAGGAATTTCATTTCCGTTTGCTCCAGGTAGTCGATGGCGCAGTCATCAAGGATATAACCGTTCAGGTCGGTGCCGATGATATTGAGGATCTCTGTTCTGAATTCGCGGCGTGCTTCGTACAGCTCAATGAAATCAAATTTCTTACCAACGGTTTTCAGTGCTTCAGAGAACTTGGCCTCAAAAAGATTGCGCAGTGTGTCTACATCACTGGCTCTTTCCGTACCAATGATCTGTGCCACGTTCAGTACGTCATCGATGTTTTTGTTCACCCGAACAAAGAACGCCACTTTGATATCTGCACGGATATTGTCTTTACAGATCAAACCATCCGTTTCCATCCGGTCAATCTGCAGTTTCTTCACGGATATATCCATGATTTCCATTTTGTGCAAAATGGGGATCACGTACATACCTCTGTTAAAGGCCACTTTGCCGCCACCCACACCGGTGCGCACAATAGCTTTGCCCTGAGGTATTTTCCGGTACCATGCGGCGAAGGCATACAGAATAATGAACAACAGAAAAACAACACCGCCAACAAACAGCAAGGTGATTCCTCCTAAAGCTCCCATAGTCTTGAATTTGATTTTAATGTTAAGATTGATGTATTTTCATTCAGGTAAGAGAAGTATGCCTACACAATATTTGCCAGGTTAACTTCGGGCACTACGATATAATATTTTTTATCCGGCGATTCATCCATGATCATCACATCAGCATCGAAACGGATGGCTTCACCGGTTTTGCTTTTTACGTTAATACGCACTACATCCCCCTGCACCTTCAGTTCCGCGAATCCAATGGTATCGCCGGAAATGGCAGACAGCATGCGGGCGTTGCGGCCCAGCAGGTCGTACGCCTCTTCCCCGTTATAGCCCATAGCATGGTATAGTTTAATGAGTGGCCTGGTAGCGAAGCGGGTAATGATGAAAGCTACGATAATAACAGGTATCAGGATGAAAACGGACATCCAGCCCCAGGTAATAAGGTTAAACACAATGGACGAGGCCAGCGTAAAAATCCAGGCAATTAGTTTGAAAACAGATAAAACGATCATGAAGGGCACCTTGCCTACATTCACAAAGGCCAGCAACTTATCCCAGGTGGAGGCATCACCATCCAGGTCGGCATCGGCATCCACATCCGTGTCAATGCCATCTGCATCCAGGTCTCCATCGCCCAGCACGTTGCCGAAAATGAGGTTAAAGATCCAGTATATAACGGTAACGCCTGTAGTTACAGTCATAATGGCGTTACTGAGTGGATTAAATAACAGGTCAACTATATTCATAGATCATCAGGAATTATCAGCGATACCCAGTTTTTCTTTGATCGCCTTTAAGTCTTTTTCAATAGATAAAGAGTCGTCTTTTAAAAGTGTATTCAATTCATCTTTCAATGTGTTTTTCTCGCGGGCAATTTCCCCATAGGCTTTGGCCAATGCTTCCTGATCTTCCACTTTGGCTTTCATCCTCTCCAGCATGGCAATGGTTCCGTTATTATCCAGCTGGGCGAGTTGTTTGTTCACCTGCTCGGTAGCTTTGCTTACTTTGGCCCTGGCCTTCAGTGTTCTCAGTTCCTTTTCCCACTTATCCATGTTATCCCTGAGGATCTCGGTGTTCCGGAGCATCTCAGCGGAAGATTGTTGTAAAGCCACTACCTGTGCGCTCAGCTCTTCGGATTCCGTATAGAATTTGCGCCGTAAAGAAAGCGCTTCCCGGGCCAGTTCTTCCGCTTTTACCAGGTCAACTTGTCCAGCCTGGGCTTTTTGCATGATCAAAATAGCCTTTTCTCCATAATTAAGCGATTCTTTTTGGCAACTGGCCTGTTCATTTTCCGTGCGGATAGCGAGGGCCTTCACTTTCGCGTAGGCTTCCGTTGCGTCCACCAGGTCCTGCCGCAATTCACGCAGCCCCTGCTCCGTCATTTTAACAGGATCTTCCATTTTTTCTACAGCGGCATGTATTTCCGCCTGGCCTATTCTGAAAAGTCGTTTGAAAATGTTCATGGCTTAATGTTTTATTTATATTCCTATAATTTCGAAAAGTCAATGATCTGCTGTGCATACTCGCTCAGCAGCAGGCCCAGTGAGTTAATGGCACCTTCGAACTCATTAAAATCGATATTCCCCAGCTGCATGGTGTACCGGAACAACACTTTATTACCTTCTTCATTAATTACAAAGGCACCGTGTATGGTATCCCTGTTTTTCTGCAGCAGTTTTTTAAACATTTCCGCATGGTCACCACGGAACGAAAAAAGGTACTGCTCCATAATTAAAATAGGCGGGGCAATGCCAATGATCAGATTATGAATACCATCAGGCTGATTATCGATCTTCAGAATACCGTTCTGCTCATTTTTGTAAACGATCCGGCAATTGAGCCTGGTAGCAAAATCTTCAATGGTATCGATATAGTTCATTCGGGTTGTTTTATGCTTTTTCCTCATCAAATGTACAAAAACAAAACACAATTGCAAATTAAATTAGCAGTTATGATAAAATATTTTGCCTTATATTTGTGGGGATGACAAATATAGGAGCCAACATCAAGAAGATAAGAACAACAAAGGGCCTTAGCCAGCAGGCTTTTGCCGATCTCTTTGAGCTTACCAGGGGGAATATTTCGTCTTATGAGGAAAACCGGGCGGAACCGCGGATTGATACCGTGGTACGCATTGCCAATCATTTTTGCATTCCGCTGGATAACTTTGTGAAGCAGACGCTGACGATCAATGAAATCCTGCAATTCAATGGGGACAAGCTCATTGATGATGCCAATCATATCATCAACCTGCAGATGCGCGAGGTGCCTTTCATGAACGATAATATCTATATGAAATGCAGTCACCGCGAACTGCAGTTTAATGAATGGGCTACATTTCCGAAGCTGGTATTGCCGGAGGCTGGCAACCTGCAACTGGTGGCACTTACTTTTAACCATAACATACCCCGCCACGCTTCTACTTCCCAATTCCAGGTGAACAACGTATTGATCTTTGAAGAAGTAACGCAGCAAAATATTCATTTGTGCCAGCATAAAACGGGGCTGTATGCTGCTGAGCATGAAATTATGATCGGCCAGTTTGAAATAAAGGACGGGCAAACAGACCTGGTACTAAATGATTTTAAGAAACACCGCTTTAACTTTAAGCAGGAGAAGTTGTTCTGGAAATTGTTTGGGGTGTATCAGCGGGTAGGCTAAAAGCCTGCTCTGCCTCCAGTTCTTTCACCCGTTCATATATTTCAGGTGTGTGTTTTTTAATCTTAATCTTCACATACTTTGATGCGGGCATATTACTCTCTTTCACCACATTATTCACAGAAACCAAAACGTTTGTTTCAGGGAAATACGTGACTGTATTTTTCTCAGGTATCGGGTAGGCAACGATAATGAATAAAGGGGCAATCCGCTCCCTGTTATCATCATAGTTAAAAAGATCTACCTTATCCCCTGCTTTGAAACCTGCCTTCTCCATATCTTTTTCATTCATGAATATCACACGGCGTTCATTCTTAACGCCCCGGTAACGATCATCCAATCCGTAAATGGTGGTATTAAACTGGTCATGCGTACGTGTAGTAGCCATCATATATTCATCAGCAGCAAGCCTGTTTTCAGGTACGCTAGTCAGCGTAAAGGGCACTTGGTTTTCAAATTCCCCATCCCGTGCGGCATTCGGCAGATAGAACCCTCCTTTCTCCCGTACCCTTGTGTTGTAATTTTCAAAGCCGGGAATACATTTTTCTATATCATCCCTTACTGCATCATAGCTATCGGCATAACGCTGCCAGTTTACAACTGTGTTCTGAAGTGTGGCTATTGCTAAGCGGCAGGCAATCTGCGTTTCGTTAATAAGGTTATCAGATACAGGTGTTAGCATTCCTTTGGATGACTGCACAACACCCATGGAGTTTTCCGTACTGACAATCTGTAGTTCCCCATTTACAATATCGAGATCACTACGGGATAACGTGGGCAGGATGATCGCCTCTTTGCCATGTATTAAATGTCCTCTGTTAAGCTTTGTGGAAACCCATGCTGTTAAATTCAATTTCCTGATGGCAGCAGCGGTATAAGTGGTATCTGGTGTAGCGGATAAGAAATTGCCGCCCATGCAGAAAAGCACCTTCAGTTTCCCTTCCTGCATTGCTTTTATGGCCCTCACTACATCATATCCATGTTTACGCGGCGGGTTAAAACCAAAAACTTCCTGCAGACGGTCCAATTGCGCATTGGTTGGTTTTTCATTGATCATCATGGTTCTGTTCCCCTGCACATTACTATGACCTCTCACAGGACAAACACCGGCTCCGGGTTTTCCCATACTTCCTTTTAATAAAAGTATGTTGAGCATTTCTTTGATCATGTCCACCCCATTGGGTTGCTGGGTGATACCCATTCCCCAGCATATAATTATCCGTTTTTTAAATGCCAGCATTTGAGCGGCTTCATAAAGATCTGCCTGAGATACACCGGATGCTTCTGCCAGTTCTGCTAATGTGTAATTTTCAAACTGTTTTACAAACGCATCATAACCTACCGTCTTTTCTTTTATGAATTCATGATCAAATACTTCGCCGGGAGATTTCCTTTCAAAATCGAGCAACAGCAATTCGATGGCCTTTAATACCGCCATATCCCCGTTTATTTTTACCGGTAGATACAGGTCTGCGAGTTTACCGCCATGGCCTATAACGCCGCCAATCTCCTGGGGATTACGAAAGCCCATTAATCCGGCTTCGGGCAAAGGGTTGACGGCAATGATCTTAGCGCCGTTCTTTTTGCCCTTTTCCAGCGCACTCAGCATCCTGGGGGCATTGGTACCCGGGTTTTGGCCGATGATCATAATTACATCTGTGTCATAGAAATCCTCCAGTTTTACTGTTCCCTTTCCGATCCCTATAGTAGGGCGCAAAGCGGTTCCGGATGTTTCATGGCACATATTGGAACAGTCCGGCATATTGTTGGTGCCATACTCCCGGACAAAAAGCTGGTAGACAAATGATGCTTCATTACTCGTTCTTCCGGAAGTGTAAAATGCAGCTTCATCCGGGGAATCCAATGCGTTGAGATGTGTGGCTATTTTCTTAAAAGCATCATCCCAGGTGATCGGCTGATAGTGGGTACCGCCTGCGGGGAGATACATCGGCTCTGTTAGTCTTCCTAAACGGCCAATTTCGTAATCGTTCAATTTGGCCAGGTCATAAATGGAATTTTGTTTAAAGAACGATGCAGTTATTTTTTTGGTGGTTGCTTCTTCTGCCAGTGCTTTCACGCCATTTTCGCAATATTCACCCAGGGCAGACCGGTCATCATCAGGGTCTGGCCATGCGCAGCTGGAGCAGTCGAAGCCGCCAAACTGGTTCATTTTGAATAAAGCTTTTGCTCCGCGAAGAGGTATGCCTTGCTCAAAAAGATCCGCCAATGCAGCTTTAACAGCAGGAATACCGGCAGCCCATTTTTTTAGCGGTGTTAGTTTCAGACCGGTTAGTTTATAGGGGTTTTCTGCATTGGGTAATAATTTAAATTGATCTACCCGCAATGCTTCTTTATTATGTTGACCTTCCTGCATGTTCCTTTTATTTAGGATTTATTCGCGAATAAAACGTTCTTGCCTGCATTGTATATATTAAACCTGTTCTCCTTCAGAAATCCCAGGAGGGTTATATCAAACTCTTTAGCAAGCTCTACAGCCAGGCTTGATGGGGCACCAATGGCGGCAACAATTGAAATACCTGCCATGGCAGCTTTTTGAATTAATTCAAAACTTGCTCTTCCGCTGAGGAGTAAAACGTGCTGGTTCAAGGGCATCAGGCCTTCTTCGAACAGCACGGCGCCAATTAGTTTATCCAACGCATTGTGCCTGCCTACATCTTCCCTCAGCAGCAACAATTTTCCATCCAGGGAGAAAAGGCCAGATGCATGGAGGCCACCAGAGGCTGCGAAGCCTCTTTGGGCTTCTCTTAGCTTATCCGGCAGCTGGAAAAGCAGATCAGTTGGCAGGGTTAGCTGCGGTTTATTTAAATGACAGAATGCGTTTACTGTTCTTATGGATTGAATGGAATCTTTTCCGCAAACACCGCAACTGGAAGTTGTATAGAAGTTCCTGTCGGATTGCATCAGATTCGGCATAAATCCTTCCGTGAGTTCTACGATCACGGTATTACCTATGTTGGAGATGGTTTTTATATCTTCTTTGGAAGAAATTATGCCTTCTGTGAATAAGAAGCCGGCAGCCAGTTCCTGATCGTTTCCGGGGGTGCGCATTGTGACTGAGATGTTCTTTTGGGTTCTCTCCTTCCCGGTATTGTAGGTTATTTTTATTTCCAACGGCTCTTCTACAGAAAGTATATCGGAAAACTCTGAGATGGAGAGACCATCCCTCCTGCTGATAACAACCTGTTTGATGGAAGGCATTTCCAGACTGTTTATTTCCATAATCAAATTATTAATGTGCTCCTGAATTTACGATATTAATGAGATATTCCGATCCATTACTCTTCCGCAGAAGCGGGCCCTAACAGTTCTTTCAGTTTTCTGAACAGCTCTTCCCCGCGGAGGTTCTTGCCTACGATGACGCCATCCGGCCCTATGAGCACATTGGAAGGAATTGAGTGGATACCGAACAACTGGCGCGCAGCATTATCCCAATGCCTGAGATCGGATACATGTGTCCAGGTTAGTTTATCATCGTGAATAGCTTTCATCCATTTATCCTTATCCCCTGGTCGCTCGAAAGCAACGCCGAGCACGGTGAAGTTCCTGGATTGATATTGTTTGAAAGCTTTTACTACATTCGGATTCTCAGCGCGGCAGGGCACGCACCAGCTCGCCCAGAAGTCCACCAACACATATTTCCCTTTAAAATCTGCGAGGTTTACCGGTTTACCAAGTGTATCGTTCTGTGTAAAAAGCGGAGCTGCTTTTCCTAATACAGCGGCTTTGACGGAACGGAATTTCTCTTCCAGTTCCTTCGCCGGCGTGTTATTCCGGGCGGATTCGTCCAGGGAATTGTACAGCGTCTCTTTTTCAGCAAGCTTTATATTACGCCCAAGATCCATAATCAGATAGGCACCGATGGGGGAAGACGGATGTTTCTTCACCCAATTAATGGTGAAGGCGGACTCTGCTTCCTGCATTTGCTGCAGTTCAGGTAGTATGGCCCGGTAAGCAACGGAATCTTTTCTGTATAGTTCATGCGACTTCTCATACAACGCTTTGCGATGTTGCAGTTGTGGTATTTTATCCATCTCAGCATGGAGGCTATTGTAATCCTTCAGTGCGGTGGTACCGGTTGCTTTGGCATCCTTGAATCCAGGGCCTTTACCATTGATGCGCACCTTTCCTTCATCGAGGTATAAGACCATTCCATCGTAATTGCCGTGAGACCTGCCAATCTGCAGTATATAAGCATTCGCCTCACCGGGTTCGATACGGGTGCTAATGATAAAACGTCCGGATGTAGTTACGGCAGAGTCTTTCGTGGGAGCGGAGAATGACTGTAAATAGACAGACTGACCGGCAGGCAAGCCTTTGATATGACCTTCGATCGTCACGTTGCTTTGTCCTGATACCATGAGTACGGGTAAGATGAGCAGTGTGGTTAAAATGGCGTTTTTTATCATGAATAGGATTTTACTATTTGCCATATCCGGGGTTTGATCTGCAGGTATTTGATAATGCCTTGCATTTGCCATTAAAATCTGATTTAAACGAATTAATCGATTTTAAATGAAAAAGACAAATCATACTCAGAACGCTTTATAAAAAGCCTCCTTAATAACTTTTAAAGTCAGGGAGTAATTTTTACCAGATGTATCACTTAATTCAACACTATCTTCCTCCTTGTTTACTACCACTTTCGCAATTGACCCTAGACCAGCAAAAACTTTATTTAAGCGCATTACAAAACCTGATATAGGATTAATGATAAACAGATTCGTGTCTCCTGTATTAATATCTTGCTTCACCAATACTAACTCCTGGATCATTTGAACATCATCGATTGAAGGCCATCTTAATTTTTCGTTTGCTTCAAAAAGTTTGTTATCGTTTATAAAGGCCCAGCTATATTTATCATCTTTTTTAATCACAACACCATGGGAAGTTGTATAGATCCAGCTGTTTCCTTCTCCTTTTGTGATTTTGAAATCTGTATGGTTATGCGGGTAGTAATCAATCCAGAAGAAATCAGATTTCATTTTATTAAAATCAAAGTCAGGTGAACCTTCTGTGTTTTTGAGCAACTTTTCGTACTTCTTATTACTCAAAATTGTATAATATCCTTGTGTGACCTTTGGCTCACCAGCTATCCATACAGGTGTATATCTTGTTGAGAAATCTACCAACTGTGATCCGTTCAGGTCAATCTTATTGGAACAAGCTTCCATCAACCAATTTAATGAAGGATCAATAGTATCTTTCCTGCAAAATAATAGCTCCCCGATTGATTCTCGGCCTGAACTACCTACTACATTGGGAATATTGCAGATCTCAAAGAAACTCCCAAATGAACAAAGCATAGAAAACCCATATTGCTTCTTTGTTTTACCATCAAAGTATTGAATTTCCTTTGATGAAAATGCAGAACCGGCCTCCTCAGTAATAATAAGCTGGTCCATTACACCGTCTTTGTTGAAGTCCTTTTTATGCTCCCGGGATTGGCCATAGGTTAAAGCAGGTAGCAATAGGCTGTATAGGGCAATTGTTAATTTATTCATAGGGTCAAATTAATTAAGCCCAATTTACAACAAAAAAGGCCACCAGTAAACTGATGACCTTTAAAGCTTGTCGGGACGACTAGATTCGAACTAGCGGCCTCTTGCCTATATTTCAGTAAAGTAATAATAAGAGCTCTCATAAAACAAATTCCACTTTAAAGAATTATAAAAAGTGTTCCTTTATCAATTCTTCAAATGAACCTTTTAAGCGATTTTGTTCAGAAGAATCCGTCATTGTTGACAAATATGTCATCGCTTTGGTAATATAATTTAACGCCTGCTCTTTCTGATCATCCAACAACAATTGTTCGGTAAGAGAAAGCATGATTGACACCATAATATCATGATATTCAGGATGTTCTATTAGCCTGGATTCAAAATAGCTGCATAAATCCGCGAAACAGCCTGCTGAGCTGGCATAATCCTTCAGTTTATCATATCCTTGAGCCAGTTTAAGCGTTGGCATCACAATTTCTTTATCATATTTATCTGGATATTTTTTTGTTAGTTCTTTCAATAGATCTATGCCGTTTCTAAGATAAGGACAGGCTTTTTCCCATTGCTCTATATCAGCAAGTTTATACCCCACTTCAAGAAATGCATATAATAAATAAATATCGTATTCTTTAGGGTTTTTATTAACCAGATTATTTCTCGCCTTGATAAGATCTTCTGCCATTGTTAAAAAAAGATGATGGTCTGCGCTTACATTCTTAAGTAATAACTCCCCTACCTCATGAATACTCTTGCATATATTTTTTTCGTAAGATGGAAGCGATTTAGGCGGTATACGGCTTATTAGACCAATAAACTCCTGATACCAAACGATCACATCTGTCTTATCCAGACCTTTTGAAAGAAAGATGCTTCTGTTTTGCAACAACTGCAACCAACCTATAAAGTGTGGCTTCTCGTATCGCTCATCAAGTTGCTTATAAATCCCCAAAGCTTCATCAAAAAAAGGATACGCTTTATAGTACTGAGAAGGTCCAACAGCTATAAATGAATTATTATATAAATTATTCAATAAAGATGCTACCTCCGGCAAATTTCCAACAGGATCCGTTTCAGCAAGTTGCTTACGTATATTCAATGCCTCCAATAATACTTTTTTTTGTGCCTTTACATTGTTAGCGGTCATATGGATAAATCCAACCCATTCCAAACTGGAAGAAATATCGGGCAGACAGGAATAACCCTCTTTATCCAAGGCTTTAAATATCTTTAAAGCGCCCCTAAAGCAAATACCAGCTCCTGTAGTTTCTTGGGCCTGAAGCAGAAATAGGCCTAGTTTGTTTAATGCCTTTGCATTATTATAAGCGTCATCCTGAGAGTGCCACTTCTGAATTCTCACAAAGTGACGAAGGCCATGTTTATAAATTACATCCGAATGAGGCCCCTCTTTTTCCTCTCCGAATAAAATACGAAATCGCTTAACGGCTTCAAGAAGATATAAAAGATCATCTTCCGGATTGTCAAGAGAAATTCCGGCCCCCATATATAAGGCAAGATTAAGAAAAGCAATTGACGAGTCTGTATCATCACGTTTTTGATGCAATGATCCTAAACCAATCAGCGTCAGGTATTGTAGCTTCCGGATGTTCAGGTCCGGTGGCTTTTTACGTGTTCCCAATATTATTACAGCCCGATCTAAAGAAACTCTCGCCAGCTCCAGCGATTTTTTCATCTGCAGCGTACCACATCCGAATAAGCAATCCGCCAATAAAAATGCATAGCCATCACTATCCTTTTCAGATAAATCTTCATAAATAGCAATGGCCTCTGTAAATGCTTTTAAAGCACCTCCTTCATCAGAATCCTGTAATAACTTACCTAATCTTCTCAATGAGGCTGCTTTGTTCTCCATTTCATCATCGGGAATGTGTGCTATTGTTTTTGTTAAAATATCGATGGCCTCTTTCTGCAGCTCTATATCTTCCAGAAAAAATGAATATTGATAGGAATTAAACCCGTATCCCCCTAATTCAATGGACTGCTCAAAATGCTCTCTGATCTCGTGGATATTTTGTGACCAGTTCTGTTTTTGTAGCATACTTAAAGCAAGAAATACTTCTTCATTAGCCAGGGCTTTTAATTCAATAGACTGCCTTCCCTTTTCTTCCAATTTTTTGCTAATATAATTCTGTCGGCCTTCATAGTTTAGTAGTAGATTAACCATCACATATTCACCTTCCTCAAAGAGTCTTTTAGCCTCTTTCATTCTTTCAGAAACCTGTTGCTGGTTAATTTGATCAAGAAATTCTTTCTGGTGTCTGATGTTCTGAGACAATGTACTCACTACCATCTTCTCCTGTTCAATCATTTGCTTTAAAACCTCACACTCATTCATCGAATTCACATATGCTCGGGTCAGAACATCGTGTAAAGCTTCATGATCCGGGTAATTATCCAGGGCTGTACGGCATTCCTTCAGTTCTTTTTCTTTATCTGATAATTTATCTTCCAAACCCGAAATCTTACTAAATAATTCAGGAAGCTCAGGAATTCTGTGAATATTTTTCGTGCCTATTACGTCTTCCAGTTCATTCTTCACACGATCGATATAAGACAATTGCTTTCCAGCCTTAAATCTAGCCACATGCTGCTGATTCTCTATAGAGCTAGTTACATGAGATATGGATATGGCCGATAATTTTTCGTAAAAATTCGCAATTTCATTTAAGGCATCAAGAGAGCTTATAAATCTGATACGTGCAAGAATATGCCTGTAATCAATAATATGAACATTGGGATCAAAGTCGAATTTATCGTTTACAATACGCTTAAGTTTGGCAATACTGTAGCTTGATCTTTTCTCGGTTAAAATATAGATATAGAGGGTCGGATATAACTCGTATAGATTATTATCAACAAACCCCCGTAGTGTTTTTTCAATCTTTTCTTGAGTAGCTGTGGAAGTAATCTGAAAAGCAACTCCTTTTTTATCATCAATTAAATCTATCGCAGGATGATTTCTTTTGATCTCATTCGCACTTTTAAGTTCTAAGTCAAAGACTTTGTTTAAAATGGGAATGGAAGTTTGTTCTGCATGAATACTGACATCATGATAATCCATGGCAGATTGGCCTTTTATCTGTAAAACAAAAAGACTTGCATAGTTAACAATACTTTCAATCAGATCCTTCCTTACCATTATAACAAATTATTAGCTGCTAAATTTGGAAACAACAATTGCTTATATATCGTAGATGATGGGTTATATTTCCATATTATCTAAAATAATAAAAAAAAGTCATTATGGAAAAGCAGCAATATGTTTTGTTGCAGGAAGGGAAGTGCAAATTATAAGTTAATACTAATTTGTATTCACGCTTAATTATCCCCAATATACGACATGAACCAGTTTGGCTACCAATCAGTCTGCGAAAAATTAATAGCCATGGGGCAGATAAATCGCTAAAATATGTGAATGCAGGGCACGCGGAAGAAATTCAAGGTAAAAGAACAGATAGGTTAATTTCTTAATTGCAAAGAAAGAAATACCCAAACAAAAAAGGCCACCCGATTTCTCAGATGACCTTAAAGCTTGTCGGGACGACTAGATTCGAACTAGCGACCTCTTGCACCCCATGCAAGCGCGCTACCGGGCTGCGCTACGTCCCGAAAACCGGTACCCGTTCTATTTGACGGGATGCAAAAGTAAACATTAATTTGATTTATAAAAATTATTAGCCCCCTTTTTATCCCAATTTCAGGGAACAGACGAAAGCATAAATGCTTACATTTGCACCTGACTGGGATAAAACAAAAAGATCATTTTTTCTGCAATGGACATTTTACTCAAAAACGTCAGGATAGTAGCACCTCTCTCCCCTTTTCACGGGCAAACAAATGACATTCTTATACAAAACGGGATCATCGCTGATATCGCCAAAAACATCAAGGCGGACAACGTGAAAGTGATCTCCGGCAACAACCTTCACGTTAGCGCCGGGTGGATGGACGTTTTTGCACACTTTTGCGACCCGGGTCAGGAATACAAGGAAGACCTGAACAGCGGAGCCACTGCAGCAGCTAAAGGAGGCTTCACAACTGTGATGATCGTGCCCAATACGCAACCTGCCCTTTACACTAAAACCCAGATAGAATACGTACTCAGCAAAACCCGCTACGGTGTAGTAAATGTACTCCCCATCGGTGCCATCAGCAAAAACCTGGAAGGCACTACCCTGGCGGAAATGTACGAAATGCGACAAACCGGCGCAGTTGCCTTTTCTGACGGCCTCAAACCCGTACAGTCCTCCGGCATCATGCTCAAAGCCCTCCAATACGTTAAAGCTTTCAACGGCACCATCATACAGATCCCTGACGATACCAGCATCTCCGGCCACGGCCTCATGCATGAAGGGATCCATTCCACCCAGTTGGGCATGCCCGGCAAACCGGCCATCGCAGAGGAGATCATGCTCCGCAGGGATATCGAACTGGCTAAATACACTGATTCCAATATCCACTTCACAGGTATCAGCACCCGCCAAAGCGTGGAACTGATTGCCGCAGCAAAGGCAGAAGGATTAAAAGTGACCTGCTCTGTAACGCCCTACCACCTGCTCTTTACAGATGCTGACCTGGGTACTTACAATAGTTTCCTGAAGGTAAACCCGCCACTGAGGAGCCAGGACGATGTGAACGCACTCAAAGATGCCATCCGGAACGGGGTGATCGACTGTATCGCTACACACCATCAGCCACAGGACTGGGATGCCAAACAAGTGGAATTTGAATATGCCAAACATGGCATGATAGGCCTGGAAAGCTGTTTCGGCGCACTCCGCACGGCCCTGCCGGACCTGAGCCTGGAGAAACTCACAGAACTGCTGAGCACGGCCCCCAGGAGCATTTTTGGCCTGGCAAATGTGATCATTGCCAAAGGAGAACCCGCCAACCTCACCTTTTTTGAGCCTGATACTACCTATACCTTTACGGATAAGGAGATCGGTTCCAAAAGCAAAAACTCCCCCCTGCTGAATACGGAATTGAAGGGTAAAGTGCTGGGGGTGTTCAATAACAAACAATCTTACCTTAACTTGTAATCCTAAATACCCTATTATGCAAAACAAAAATCATATTACTTATGGACTCATTGGCGCCGCTATCTGTGTTGTATTGTTCCTGAGTCAATGGTTTGCCAAAGTAGCACCCGACAATGCGGCTTTCAGATGGGGATCTGTCCTCATTTTTGGTATTATCATTATTCTTAGCTGTATCAACTACAGCAAGATCAACGGTGGGGATGTTACTTTCGGCCAGATATTCGCCAACGGTTTCAGAACAACAGCAGTGATCACGGTGCTCTTTGCCCTGGTCTATATCATATTCTACCTGCTTGTGCCGGATTACAAAGAATCAATGATCGAATTCAGTACCAAGCAGCAGGTTGACGCTGGAGCAACCGCGGACCAGGTAGCAGCAGCCAGAGGAATGATGGAAAAGTACTTCCTCGCATTTGCAGTAGGAGGCGTTGTTTTCCTTGACCTGCTGATCGGGGTAGTTGCCTCTCTCATAGGCGCAGCCATCGCAAAAAGAAAGAAATAAACTAATGGACATATCCGTAATAGTTCCTTTAAAAAACGAAGAAGAATCACTGCCGGAACTGGCAGCCTGGATCGCACGTGTGATGCAGGAGAACAACTATTCCTATGAAGTATGGATGGTGGACGATGGCAGTACAGACGAATCCTGGGAAGTGATCCGCAACCTCTCTGCTGAAAACCCGCACATCAAAGGCATCAAATTTCAACGTAACTACGGCAAATCCGCTGCTTTAAATGAAGGTTTCCGCAAAGCCAAAGGTGATGTGGTGATCACCATGGATGCGGACCTGCAGGATAGTCCGGATGAAATTCCGGGCCTGTACAAAATGATCAAAGAAGATGGGTTCGATCTCGTAAGCGGCTGGAAAAAAGTACGCTACGATAATACCCTCACTAAAAATATTCCTTCCAAACTATTCAACTGGGCCACGGTGAAAATGAGTGGTATCAAGCTGCACGACTTCAACTGCGGCCTGAAATCCTACAAGAATAAAGTGGTGAAAACAATCGAGGTGTATGGCGAAATGCATCGCTACATCCCTGTGATTGCCAAGTGGAGCGGTTTCCGGAAGATCGGTGAAAAAGTAGTGGAACACCGCAAACGTAAATACGGCACCACCAAATTCGGGCTGGAACGTTTTGTGAACGGGTTCCTGGACCTCGCTTCCATTACCTTTGTAGGAAGGTTCGGCAAACGCCCTATGCACTTTTTTGGTGCACTGGGCACGCTGTTCTTCATTATAGGATTTTCTATCGCTATTTATCTTTCTGTTGAAAAGATCTTCTACCTGCAATATAAAATGACGGAAAGACCGATCTTTTACCTGGCCATGTTATTACTGATCATTGGTTCCCAGCTTTTCCTGACGGGCTTCCTGGCGGAAATGGTGAATCGCAATGCACCTGAGCGTAACGCTTACCTGGTGGAAGAAACATTGGAAAGATGACGAAACTCCGGCACAAAAAAATTGTGATCATAGGTCCGGCCCATCCCTTACGGGGCGGGCTGGCTGCTTTTAATGAACGCCTCGCCCGTCAGCTGATAGCTCAGGGTAATGAAGTGAGCATTCACACTTTTTCCTTTCAATACCCGGGTTTTATGTTCCCCGGCAAAACGCAGTATGCAGATGGCCCTGCACCGGAAGGGCTGCAGATTGAGCGTACTGTTCATTCCATGAACCCCTTCAACTGGCTAAAGACAGGCAGCAGGATCCGGAAAGAAAAGCCGGATATTGTGATCGTCGCTTACTGGCTGCCCCTGATGGGCCCGGCATTGGGTACCATTGCCAGTATCATCCGTAAGAATAAACACTCCCGGATCATTGGCCTGGTACACAACCTCATACCGCATGAAAAACGGCCGGGGGACAAGCCCTTCACCCGTTATTTCGTGAATCAATGCCATGCGTTTATTACCCTCAGTAAGGAAGTGCTGGCAGATATCAAACAAATGACCAATAAACCGGTGGTATACTCTCCGCATCCGGTATACGACAGCTTTGGTGATCCCGTTCCGGCGACCGTTGCAAAACAACACCTGGGCTGGGATGCCAATAAAAGATACCTGCTGTTCTTTGGTTTCATCCGTGCTTACAAAGGGCTGGACCTTCTGCTGGAAGCCTTTGCAGACCGGCGGATCCAGGCTATTGAGAACCTGGAACTGGTTGTGGCGGGAGAATTCTATGAGGACCGTAAAAAGTACGATCCCCTGATCACAGAACAGGTGAAAATATTCTCGGATTTCATTCCAAATGAGGAGGTGAAATACTACTTCTCAGCGGCTGACCTGGTTGTACAGCCTTATAAAACAGCTACCCAGAGCGGCATTTCACAGATGGCCTATCATTTTGAGAAACCCATGCTCGTAACAGCTGTAGGCGGATTACCGGAAATTGTGCCGGATGGAAAAGCGGGATATGTGGTAGCACCAGACTCAAAATCTGTTGCGGATGGCATCCTGCGCTTCCTTGCGCAACCTGCGGATGTTTTCAGTAGTTTTATCAGGGAACAGAAGGAATTATATTCCTGGGAACACTTCGCGGATTCGCTCGGATCTTTAACGGACACACAATAATCTGCGGAATTTAATGTTATACCTTACTATGAAACGTCTTTTTATCATACTGCTTAGTTTCTCCTCCTTTTCCGCTGTGGCTCAACGGCTGTCTCCGGCAGACAGGGCTAAGCTGGATAAGCTGCAGGATTCCCTGCGTGCTATCAGTTATGATGTGATCAACGGAAAAGAACAAAGTATACGCGAAGATCGTAACGATTACTTCATTCCCCAGCTGGTCAATGCCCTCAAAACCAAATACTCCTACTACTACCCTTTCGATTCCCTGAAAACAGTAGCCAAAGTATATCCGCAGGATAGCACCTTCCGCATCTTTACCTGGCCGCTTGAAAATGATAACAGCACTTTCCGGCATTTCGGGGTGATACAGATGAATACGAAAGATGGTTCGGTGAAGCTCTTCCCGCTGTTCGATAATTCTGATTTCTCGAAGAACATAGATACCATCACCAACAACAGGGGATGGATCGGTTGCCTGTATTATGCCATGATACAAAAGCGCTATTTCAATGCGGAGTATTATACGCTCTTTGGCTGGGACGCTAATTCCCAGACCAGCCAGAAGAAAGTGATTGAAATGCTGACGTTTAAGAATGGTGAACCTGTATTTGGCGGGCCTTTCTTCAGCTTTGCAGAAGATACTGTACCCAAACCGGTACGCAACCGTTTCTTCATTGAATATAAAAGAGAAGCAGTTGCTGCGATGAACTTTGACAAGGAAATGGATATGATCATCTTTGATCACCTCATCTCCGAAACCAATGAACCGCTGAAGAAATACACTTACATTCCCGATCTCGATTATGAGGGTTTTAAATGGCAGGCAGGCAGATGGGTGCATGTGGAGAAGGTGTTCCACGATGCATTACAGCTGGGAAAATATCCTATTGGCCAGCCTGCGGATAAGAAAAAAACGGATTATGTAAAACCGAAGATGGATTTTGAGATCCAGGAGGAAGAAGCTGCAAAGGCAGCAGCAGAAGCGGCTAAGAAAGGGAAGAAAAAGAAGAAGGATTAACAGGCACTTCAATCATAAAAAAACCACTTCCAGCAACTGTCTGTTCGAAGGATTAACAGGCCTTCAACCTAAAAAAGAAACTCTTTCCGGCAACTGTTTGTTCGCTGCAAGCTTTCAGCACTATATGACAGCACGTAATCAATTCTTTTGAACCCGGCTTCAGTTCATTATTCGGCCACCGTTGCGTCGCACTCTTCAACTATTTCTTCTTTTTCCTGCCTTGTTCCTTTTCCAGGAAATCCTCTAATGCATCCAGTTTCTTTGTCCAGAAAACACGGTATTTTTCCGCCCATTCAGATACCTGTTTCAACTGCTGCAACTCTGCGTGGCAGAAACGCTCCCGGCCTTGTTGTTTAATGGTAACCAGGCCACATTCCGTCAGGATCCTGATGTGTTTGGATATAGCAGGCCTGCTGATATCAAAGTTCTCCGCTACTGCATTAAGGTTCAGGGATTGGTTAGCCAGCAGGCTGATGATCTCTCTGCGGGTTGGGTCTGCTATCGCCTGGAATACATCTCTTCTCATCTTGAAACCGTTTGGTTACAAAAGTACAAAAAAATACCGGACCTGAAGCCCGGTATTGTATGATGCGTTGTATGTTTTAGAACAATTCGCCCTGCACATTGCCTTCCTCTTCAGGTGGTGCCTCTTCCTCTTCTTCCGTCAGTAATTCCACGTCTATGAAGTCGTCACCGGCCACCTTGGTCCCTACAGCTTTCCAGCCGGTTACCTCAATGGTTTCATGGAGGGATATTTCTTCCTCTTCCGGATCGCGTTTCTTACCGGTCCTTAACAGTACGATAGGTTCTGCCTGTGTGGTCACCAGTTCAAGGTGATTATTCGCGCCTTCTTTGATAAAGAGGAACTTGTTGTTCAATGTCTGTGTTTCGATCACGAAACGTTTGGCATTGTACTGTTTCTTATCTCCATCAAAATAAATGGCCGTAACAACCTTCTCCGGATTGAACTTTTCTATATACACCGCATCGTTGGATTCGTAGCGGTTGGTGATCTCATAGTTAGTCAGCTCGTATGTACCGTTCTTGTAGAATACCAGGATCTTATCATCTCCTTCAAAGCTACCCACATATAAACCACGTTGTTCGGTATTCAGCCTGCCCACTGCATCATCATACCAGATCTTGATACCGGATAAAGTGGAAACACCTTTCTCTTTGAACTTCACACTCTTGATCGGGTATTTGGTGACCACATTCCCCATGGAACTACGGCCTTTGATCGGAATAGTTTCAAAGTAGAAATCAAATTCTTTCTTCTTGGCAGCGCAATTGGGGCTGAGGCGTACGGTCACTACTTCCGCTTCTCCATTAGGGTTGGCAGTGAAATAATGCACTTTGGAATTCTTCTCTCCTTTCGTGAGATCGTATTCCTTATCACGCGTGATCCCTGTTACATTAAAACGTTTGGCAAGACTGTACCCGGTTTTATTGTCAACATAGATCATGTTATAGGTCATGCGCTCATCGCCTTTGCGGAATACATCTATATGAATGATATCCTTACCCACAAAGGTTTTATCTGCCACTTTGGTTACCAGCATCTTACCATCCCTGCGGAACACGATGATATTATCCAGGTCAGAACAATCTGCTACAAATTCATCTTTCTTTAAGGAAGTTCCGATAAAGCCATCGGCGCGGTTCACATAGATCTTGGTATTGGCAATTGCTACCTGCTGCACCTGGATGGTGTCAAACACCTTGATCTCTGTTTTGCGTTCGCGGCCTTTGCCATATTTCTTCTGCAGACCTTCATAATATTGCACTGCAAAGTCTGTAAGGTTAGCAAGGTTATGCTTTACCTCTTTGATCTCAGCTTCAATGTTTTTGATCTGCTCCGTAAGTTCATTGATATCCAGGCGGTAGATCCTGCGTACCGGCTTTTCCGTTAATTTGAGGATATCTTCTCTTTCTATCGCACGCTTCAGGTTCTTTTTATAGGGAGTGAAACCTTTGTCTATTGCTACCAGAACGGCTTCCCAGTCCTTGTGCTTTTGTTCCAGTTCCTTATAGATGCCTTTCTCGAAGAAGATCTTTTCAAGCGAGGTGTAATGCCACTTCTCTTCCAGTTCCGCCAGTTTTATCTCCAGTTCGCGCTTCAGCAGTTCTTTGGTATAATCGGTGGCGTACTTCAGCAGCTCGGTAACGGTGATAAAGCGGGGCTTTTCATCAATGATCACACAGGCATTCGGGGAAATGGACACTTCACAGTCCGTGAATGCGTACAATGCATCGATGGTGATATCCGGCGAAATACCAGGTGCCAGCTGCACTTCTATCTCTACTTCCTTTGCGGTATTATCTATTACCTTTTTGATCTTGATCTTACCATTGTCGTTGGCCTTTACGATGGATTCCATCAGAGCTGTGGTGGTAACACCATAAGGTACATCTTTGATGAGCAGGGTCTTTTTGTCCTTCTCTTCAATATGTGCCCTTACGCGCACCTTACCGCCTCTTTTGCCATCATTGTAGCTGGCTACATCCACCATACCGCCGGTGAGGAAGTCCGGGTAGAGTTCAAACTTTCTGCCTCTGAGGTATTTAATGGAAGCTTCGATCAGCTCTGAAAAGTTATGTGGTAATATCTTGGTGCTCAAACCTACGGCAATACCTTCCGCGCCTTGTGCCAGCAGCAGCGGGAATTTCATAGGCAGGTGGAGCGGTTCGTTCTTTCTGCCATCGTAGCTCAGCTGCCAGGTAGTGGTTTTGGGGTTGAAGGCTACATCCAGTGCAAATTTGGAGAGTCGTGCCTCAATATAACGCGCTGCAGCTGCATCATCTCCTGTGCGGATATCTCCCCAGTTACCCTGGGTTTCTATCAGCAGTTCTTTCTGCCCCAGGTTCACCATGGCATCTGTAATGGAAGCATCACCATGCGGGTGATACTGCATCGTTTGCCCGATCACGTTAGCCACCTTGTTAAAACGGCCATCATCCATTTCCTTCATGGCATGCATGATGCGGCGCTGAACAGGTTTAAAACCATCCTCTACCCCCGGCACTGCACGCTCCAGGATAACATAGGATGCGTAGTCCAGGAACCAGCCTTTATACTTGTCATCTACGTGCTCTCTGCCATGCAGCGATTCTTCCGGTGATTCGATTGTATTACTCATATGATCCTTTAAAAACTTTCTTTAATTATAATGATGCGGTCCTTCTGCCGGCCAGGAAATCATTTCTCCAGATCCTCACGGAATCCTGTTTCACATCATCCAGCGTATTCAGTTCTATGAAAGAACAATCCGTCAGCGCTTCCAGTTCATGCCATATATGTATGGCTATTTCTACTCTTGCCGGCGCTTCTATGATCTCCGTCCGCAATTCACTTTCTGTTATGGGGCACCAGTGCAAAGCAGCTTTTCCGCTGAGCAGGTACATGATCTCTGGATTCTTGTAATCACTGTTCCCTTCGTGATAATGCTGTCCGCTGCTGGAACCGGCGTTGCGGTAACAGAGGATGAAAGTGCCGGTGCGGAATGTTTCCCATTCATAGCCCTGGCCTCTGTCGTCTGAGCCTATCAGGTTTAAGGGAGTAATATCGATCTGTGCCATAGGTTTTATGCGTTTTCAACGGGAGCCGATGTTGCTTCAGCACCACCGCCCGGTAATTTTACTTCAAAGTCACGCATCGTTTTCAATTCACCCTTACTTTCTATCTTTCCTTCTTTGATCAATTCTTTGATGCGCCAGGAAAGGAACTGGTCCATCACGGGATATTTAAACTTACCGGTTACCTGTACAATCACTTTGTTGGCTTTCTGGAAGTCTTTAGAAGTGGCCTGCAGTAAGTCTTTATCAAAAAAGCTGGCAGGTTCTCCCCTCAGTTTCTTTCCTCCTTCCAGCAAACGGATGCCGGCATTCTCATTCATCAGGCGATGCCATTCATCTCCATCCAGTTCAAATTCCGCCAGCGATACTTCGCGGGCCAGCTTTTTGGCTTTGATGAATTCCTTTGGCAGTATCTGGCTGAGATGAGTAGGATAAAACACCCCGTTTTTCTCATTCAGGAAAGGAAGGTTGTTCAGGTATACCAGGTGGATACGTCCGGAGAAGCGATCCAGTTGGCTGATCAGCCAGAAATAACCGGACACATCGCAGGCGTTCTGCCCGGCCCAGATCCAAACCTCCAGTTCCTCTTCTTCTCTCAGTCTGCCCTTCAGTGATCTTACCGGATCTTCCGGTGGCACTACTTCTTCTCCTTCTGCCGGTACAACTGCCGGTATTTCCAGCATATTGTTCCACCACTCCCTGCGGGCTGTTCTGCCCTCCGGCGTGTCCAGGATAAATAAAGGGCCTACCGCGAGGTCGTCTTCAAAACACAGTATTTCACCCGCTAACTGCGGATCCAGATCAAAAGCGGCTTTGAGGTTAGCTTCAGATGATTGCCCAAATACAATATGTAGTATCATACTTTAAATTCTTAACTCACCGGCACTGCATCTGCCAGGTCTTTTTCACTTCTAAGGTTACCAATAATAAAATCCTGGCGGTGTTGTGTATTCTTACCCATGTAATACTCCAACATCTTGGCTACAGGCATATCTTTCGCCGGAATGATCGGCTCTTTGCGCATGTCTTCACCAATGAATTGGCCGAATTCATCCGGAGATATTTCTCCCAATCCTTTGAACCGGGTGATCTCTGGTTTGCCGCCGAGTTTCTTCACCGCCTTCAGCTTTTCGTCTTCACTATAACAATAGATCGTTTCCTGTTTATTACGCACCCTGAAAAGTGGTGTTTCCAGGATGTAGATATGCCCGTTCTTCACCAGGTCCGGGAAAAACTGCAGGAAGAAGGTGAGCATTAGCAGGCGGATGTGCATACCATCCACATCGGCATCGGTAGCGATCACAATGTTATTATAGCGTAATCCTTCCAGTCCTTCTTCAATATTCAGTGCGTGCTGCAGAAGGTTGAATTCCTCATTCTCGTACACGATCTTTTTAGTAAGGCCGTAACAGTTGAGGGGTTTACCTCTTAAACTGAACACCGCCTGTGTTTCCACATTACGGGATTTGGTGATGGAACCGCTCGCAGAATCTCCCTCTGTGATGAACAGGGTGGTATCCTGCTGGCGGGTGATCATGTCCTCCTTCCCTTTCCCAGTGTATTCCTCATTCATATGAATGCGGCAATCGCGCAGTTTCTTATTGTGCAGGTTGGCTTTCTTCGCCCTGTCGTTTGCCAGTTTTTTGATACCGGCCAGTTCCTTTCTTTCTCTTTCACTTTGTTCTATCCGCTTCTTCATGGCATCTGCCACGGAAGGGTTCTTATGCAGGTAATCGTCCAGTTGTTTGGTTAAGAATTCCAGCACAAAGTTCTTCATGGACTGCCCGCCTTCTGCTACGGCGATTGATCCCAGTTTGGTCTTGGTCTGGCTTTCAAATACCGGTTCCTGTACCCTTACTGAAATAGCGGCGCAGATGGAGCCGCGGATATCTGTGGCATCGTAATCTTTCTTGAAGAAATCACGCACGGTTTTCACGAATGCTTCGCGGAAAGCGGCCAGGTGCGTACCGCCCTGGGTGGTATGCTGCCCGTTCACGAAGGAATAGTATTCTTCGCCGTAGGAGTTCTCGTGGGTGATGGCCACCTCTATATCTTCTCCTTTCAGGTGAATGATAGGGTAACGCAGGTCCTCCGCGGTGGTTTTCCTTTGCAGGAGGTCCAGCAGGCCGTTTTTGGAAATATATTTCTGGCCATTGAAATTGATGGTCAGCCCGGCATTCAGGAAACAATAGTTCCAGATCTGGTTCTCCAGGAAGTCCGGTATATATTGATAGTTCTTAAATACGGTATCGTCAGGTGAAAAAGTGACCAGGGTACCATTGGTTTCGGAAGTACTGGTTTCTTTATGGTCTTTCAGCAATACGCCTCTTTCAAATTCTGCTGCTTTGGCTTTCCCTTCCCTGAAGGAGGTTACTTTAAAATAACTGGAGAGGGCGTTCACCGCTTTGGTACCCACCCCATTCAATCCTACAGATTTCTGGAAGGCTTTACTGTCGTATTTAGCACCGGTATTGATCTTACTCACTACATCCACCACTTTGCCCAGGGGAATACCCCGGCCATAGTCCCTTACTGTTACGCTGTGTTCAGATACTTTGATATCCACCTGTTTACCAAAGCCCATCATATGTTCATCGATACAGTTATCCACCACCTCTTTGATCAGGATGTAGATCCCATCGTCCATGCTGCTGCCATCTCCCAGTTTACCGATGTACATACCCGGGCGGAGACGGATATGTTCCCGCCAGTCCAGCGAGCGGATGGAGTCTTCCGTATAGGCATGTAACTTATTATCTTCTGCCATAGTCTTTCTATTAATCGCTTGATGTTGAAACCGTTGGGAGGGGATCGCCCCGGCCCATTACTAATTCTTTTAGCAAAACCCGGTCGTTGGCAAAAATAAAGGATTAGAACAATATCCCAAGTAGATTTTATACACTATACCTATATTATTGTAAATGAAACCCTTGAACATGCAGATTCACAATTCCCCGCGCCCATGGGCAAATAAATAGCACTTTCGTGATATAACATGTTACAAATATTTGCATATTTTATTAATTACATACCCCAGGTACTAAATATCAGAAAATTCCATTCGTTTATTATTTTATATGATTAAATTCTCTATATTTACACCCAGCCTATTTGAGAACAGAAAAACCTTATAACTATGAAAACATTTTTCTTTGCAGTAGTATTATCTGTTTTGGTGATCGCACTAATTGTAACTGTATTGATAAAGCAAGAGCAGCAAAGCATGTATCGTTTAAAAGATGTGTGTATCAGGCTGATGCAAAAATTCGACTCCTGGCAAATGATGCGCTGAGGGTAATTTCCCACATTTATTATTGAATCTTTTACTTATTGGATCATTGATCTATAAATCCCTATACCTATGAAAACCGGCTTACTATTCAAACTGGCATGTCTGTGCATTGCTTCCATGGTGTTGATGGCACATTTTGCGCGCAAATATTTTCAAAGAGTACGTATTGCGCGCGTGCGTTCTGCCCACTAGAATTCACGGGCGCCCCTGTCATTACCCTGTGACAGGAAAAAGTTAAAAAGAAAGATCCGCTTCATGAGGCGGATCTTTCTTTTTTTACTGCATTATCTTATTATTTTGATGGATTATCCCCGCATACTTTTGTATTCTACAAAAGATTCCTTTATCTTGGAACAAGCAGTCTGGTATTGACTTCTACAGTGAAAAGCATTTGTAATTTATTCCCCGTTTTGTAATACTTTATTATCTATGTATTAAAAACGGCCATACATATTCCACTTAAATGAGACAACGACTAAGTGTCGCCCTGGCGGCTATCTGTTTACTGGCTTACATTGCGTGCAACCGGTCTGGAGCAAACAAAGGTGCCCAGACAAGTAAGCTACCTGACGAAGTAGACTACAATTTCCACATCAGGCCTATCCTTTCAGACAAATGTTTCACCTGCCATGGCCCCGATGCCAATAAGCGGGAAGCTGGTTTAAGGCTGGATATCGGGGACAGTGCATTCAAAGCCCTGAAGGAAACACCGGGCGCTTTTGCATTTGTACCGGGCAAACCACACCAGTCTGAAGTATACAAACGCATCACTACCGAAGATACTTCCTTGCGCATGCCGCCGGTGAATTCCAACCTGGCACTTACAGAGCATGAAATAGACCTTATTGAAAAATGGATCAAACAGGGAGCGAAATATAAACCGCACTGGGCCTTTGTGGCACCGCAACCGGTAAAACCACCGGTAGTGGATGATGAAAAATGGCCGCGTAACGAAATAGATAAGTTCGTTCTGCAGGGTATGGAAAATGCCGGGTTAAAACCCAACGGGGAAGCTGACAAGGAAAGGCTGTTAAAACGTGCCTGCCTGGATATTATCGGGCTGCCGCCCACGGTTGAGATGATGGACCGTTTCCTGGCGGATAATAGCGCAAATGCCTATGAAAAGATCATAGATACCCTGCTGGCCATGCCACAGTATGGAGAGAAAATGGCCATACACTGGATGGACGTAGCGCGCTTTGCAGATTCCCATGGCTACCAGGATGATAACTACCGCAGCCAATGGCCCTGGCGTGACTGGGTGATCCATGCTTTCAACGAAAATCTTCCCTATAATAAATTCGTGACCTGGCAACTGGCCGGGGACCTCATCCCCGGCGCTACCCGCGAACAATTGCTGGCAACGGGTTATAACCGTAATCATAAGATCACGGAAGAAGGTGGTGTGATCGATGAAGAATACCGGGTGGAATATGTTTCAGACCGTACCAATTCATTCGCCAAATCATTCCTGGGTGTTACCATGGAATGCGCACACTGCCATGACCATAAATATGATCCTTTCTCTCAGCAGGAATACTATCAACTGTATGCCTTCTTCAATAATGTAAAAGAAGTAGGACTGGAATCTACAGTAGGCGGGCCGGAAACATTCGCCAAGAAGCCTTATATGGAAATCTCCAATGAAGAGGTGAAGGGTGTATTGTCCTTTATTAATAAACCGGATACCAACCGCCTGATCGTTTCTGTAATGGGCGACCAGGATACTACCGTGCGTAAAACGTATATCCTCAACCGTGGTGTGTATGATGCGCATGGAACAGAAGTATTTCCCGGCACTCCCAAATCTATTCTTTCCTTTAATAATGCCACGCCTAACCGGCTGGGACTGGCGGACTGGTTATTCAGTCCAAAGAACCCGCTTGCGGCCAGGGTATTTGTAAACCGTATGTGGCAGGAAGTATTCGGCAGAGGTATTGTTAAAACTTCCGGAGACTTTGGTATGCAGGGAGAACTCCCCTCCCATCCTGCCCTGCTGGATTGGCTGGCAGTGGATTTCCGCACACATGGATGGGATATTAAACGCCTGATGAAGCAAATGCTGACCTCTGCTACTTATCGTCAGTCTGCCGTTGTACCGAAAGAAAAATTGCAGAAAGACCCTGATAATGTATGGCTGTCCCGCGCACCACGTTTCCGCTTACCTGCAGAACTGGTAAGAGACCTGGTACTCAGCAGCAGTGGCCTGCTCACAAAAAAGATCGGTGGGCCGAGCGTGAAACCTTATCAGCCGAAAGGGTTGTGGGAACTGGCTACATCGGGCCGGGGGCTGCTGGCAAGGTATCAGCAGGACCATGGTGAAAGCCTCTACCGGAGAGGACTGTATACGTTCATCAAACGTACGGTGCCTCCACCTTCGCTGATGATCTTTGATGGCAGCAACCGCGATCAGTGTGAAATAAAACGTTCCAATACCAATACACCGCTGCAGGCTTTGGTGATGCTGAACGATCCCCAGGTGCTGGAAGCTTCCAGGGTATTGGCAGCTAAACTGATGCAGGAAAAAAGCGATCCGGTGGAAAAAGCATTCCGCCTCATCGTATGCCGCAAACCAAGTGAAAAAGAACTCGCATTACTGCAGGAATATTATAAGGATCAGCAACAGCATTACCAGGGTAAACCTGCAGAAGCTACAAAGATCCTGAACGTGGGTGAATACCCTTTGCCGGAGAAAGCAAACAAACCGGCACTGGCTGCATTGATGCAGGTGGTCACCACTATTTATAACCTGGAAGAAACCCTCTCTAAATCCTGATATATGGACAAAGAATTTTTAGAACACGGGTTGAATATGAATCGCCGGAGATTCCTTTCCCGTTTAAGCCTGGGATTGGGAAGCGTAGCATTGGGCTCGCTGCTGATACCTGATCTGCTGAATGGCGGGGGTGCAGAAGAAATGGGATTCCCTCCCGGCATTCCACACTTTGCGCCGAAAGCAAAAAGAGTGATCTACCTTTTTCAGAACGGCGCACCTTCCCAACTGGAGACCTTTGATTACAAACCTATGCTGCGCCAGATGATGGGGCAGGAATTACCTGCTTCTATCCGCAACGGGCAACGCCTTACTGGTATGACTTCCGGCCAGGCCTCCTTCCCGCTGGTAGGTTCTTTCTATGACTTCAAACAATATGGTCAGTCCAGAGCATGGATCAGCGACCTGTTCCCTTATACAGCCAAAGTGGTGGATGATATCTGTATCATCAAATCCATGTATACGGAAGCCATTAATCACGACCCTGCATTGACCTTCTTCCAAACCGGCGCCCAGCAAGGGAACCGGCCAAGTATGGGAGCATGGCTCAGTTATGGTTTAGGCAGTGAGAACAAAAACCTTCCTGCATTCTGCGTACTACTTTCCAGAGGAAAAGGGAACGGACAGGGTGTATATTCCAAACTCTGGACAAATGGTTTCCTGGATAGTATTCACCAGGGTGTTCAGTTCAGCAGCGGCGAAAGCCCTGTATTATACCTGAACGATCCGGCAGGTATGGATTCCACCGGACGCCGCAAAATGCTGGATAAACTCTCCGAGCTGAACCAGCTTTCCTATGATCAGTTCGGTGACCCAGAGATCAATACCAAGATCCAGCAGTACGAAATGGCTTACCGCATGCAAACGGCAGTGCCGGATATCACGGACCTTTCCAAAGAGCCGGATGATATTATCAAACTGTATGGTCCTAACTGCCTTGTTCCCGGCACCTTTGCTTCCAACTGTCTGCTGGCCCGCAAACTCTCCGAAAACGGGGTACGTTTTGTACAGCTGTATCACCAGGGATGGGATCAGCACGGCAATCTGCCCAATGAAATGGCAGGGCAGGCAAAAGATGTGGACCAGGCTTCTGCAGCACTGATCACTGACCTGAAACAACGTGGCCTCCTGGATGAAACACTGGTGATCTGGGGCGGTGAATTTGGCAGAAGCAATTACAGCCAGGGTAAGTGGACGGCAGATAATTATGGCCGTGATCACCATCCCCGCTGCTTCTCCATCTGGATGGCAGGCGGTGGTGTAAAACCGGGTATCGTATATGGCGAAACGGATGATTTCGGCTATAACGTTACCAAAGATCCTGTGCATGTGCACGACTTCCAGGCTACCGTAATGAACCTCCTTGGCCTTGACCACGAAAAATTGATCTATAAACACCTTGGCCGCCGCTATCGCCTTACAGACGTGGCTGGCAATGTAATCACCAATCTTATTGCATAAAAATGGATAGAAGGAATTTTATACAGGCATCCGCGTTAATAGCCGGTAGTTTTTACATCAGCAAAGATCTGTTCGCAAAAGACAATGGCGCTGTTTATGGCCATAACAACATGCGCTACAGGATGGACAATAAATGGGGCAACCTGGACCCATCCAAATACCCCGTAAAAGATTGCCATGAAATGGTGCAGGATAAAAAAGGACGCATCATCCTGCTTACCAATGAAACAAAGAACAATATCCTCATCTATAACAAATCCGGCAAACTGCTCAACAGCTGGGGCCATGAATTCCCCGGTGCGCATGGCTTAACGCTGGCGCATGATCATCTCTACATAACGGATACGGATAAACACCAGGTGTTTAAAACCACACTGGATGGTAAAATATTACTGACCATTAACTTCCCGGAAGAAAGCGGCGTATACAAAGAAGCAAAAGCTTTTGTACCCACTGAAACCACCGTGGCAGACAATGGCGACTTTTACATTGCAGATGGTTACGGCTCCCAGTACATCCTGCATTATAATGCCGAAGGAAAACTGCAAAGCTTTTTCGGCGGAAGAGGAAAAGAAGATAAACACCTAGATAATGCACACGGCATTTGCATAGACAAACGTAACGGTACTCCTACCCTGCTGGTTACGGACCGTACGCGCAATTGCTTTAAACGCTTCAGCATGGCAGGAGAATTAATAGAAGTGATACCATTGCCAGGTGCATGCGTATGTCGCCCGGTGATCAAAGGAGATCATCTCTATGCCGCAGTATTACGTTCTCCTGATCTTGGTAAAGAAAACAGTGGTTTTGTTACCATCCTGGATAAAAACAACAAAGTAGTTTCCAATATCGGTGGCACTGCACCTGAGTATAAAGATGGTAAACTGCAACCTATGTTGCAGGCAGAAAAGATCTTTGCCAATCCGCATGATGTATGTGTGGATGATGAAGAAAATATTTATGTAGCGCAATGGGCTTCCGGGAAAGTATATCCCTATAAATTCAAACGGGTATAGCATGTTGAAAAGACTGGCCGAAAATCTATTGATCGCTGCAAATATTTTTATCCTTTTCCTCCTGGTGTTTTATCAGCACCTGCATTTACCTGCATGGTTGCAGGTGATAGGCAGAATGCATCCCCTGCTGTTACACTTCCCTATCGTATTACTGATCCTTGCGCTGGTATTGGACCTGCTGACCATACGCAGTGAACAGCTTGCTGCTTCGCTAAGGCCGCTGATCGGTCATCTCTGGCTGGCCGGAGCACTTACGGCTGCCATTACGGTGATCATGGGTTTATTCCTCTCCCGCGAAGAAGGTTACACAGGAGATATGCTGGCCTGGCATAAATGGTCCGGCATCGCTATCGTGTGGTTAGCCTCCCTGTTATACTGGTACCGCTATGTGAGAAAATCCATCATGATAACAGGCAGCGCACTGACATTGGTAAGTTTAGCAGTAGCAGGGCATTTTGGTGCGAATCTCACACATGGAAGTGATTTCCTGCTGGCGCCGGTTACTCCGCAACATTCCAAAGTAACTGTACCTATAGAACAGGCTGTGATCTTTGAGCACCTGGTAAAACCCATCCTTGAGCAAAAATGCCTCAGCTGCCATAATTCTGATAAGGCAAAAGGCGAACTGCTGATGGAAACACCTGCACAGATCCTGAAAGGTGGAAAGAGCGGGCCTTTGTTCATTGCCGGCAACCCCATGGCCAGCCTGATGATAGAACGCATCCATCTGCCGATGGAAGAAAAGAAACACATGCCCCCTACAGGCAAAACACAACTCAGCCTGCAGGAGATAGAAGTACTGCAACACTGGATCCGTTTAGGTGGTGATTTTAGAAAGACGGTAACTTCTCTGAAGAAAGAAGACAGCTTATATATTCTGGCAGCGCAGTTGTTAAAACCTGAAGTATCAGAAGATCAGTTCTCTTTTGCTGCAGCCAGCGAGGCAACTATAAAAAAACTGAGCAATAATTACCGGGTGATCTTTCCTTTATCCAGGAACTCACCTGCACTGATCGTTAACTTCTACAACAAAGAACAATACAGTGCGAAAGCATTGGAAGAACTGCTTCCTTTGAAAACACAGATCGTGGAATTACACCTGCAGAAAATGCCGGTGAAAGATGCAGAACTATCTGTCATCAAACAATTCAGCAATCTGCGGAAGATCAATCTTGATTTCTCTGCCATCACCGGCAGTACACTGCAGGAACTCACAGGACTTAAACACCTGCGTTCACTGGCTATTTCCGGAACCGGCGTCAACCTGCAAAACCTGCAGAAACTAAGGGCCAGCAAAAGCCTGGAAGAAGTGTATTGCTGGAATACGCCGCTTACAGAAAAAGACTGGCAGCAATTAGCTGCAGTAAAAAATATCCGCTTCGAGAAAGGGTATGATAATCGCGGCCAGGAGCCATTGAAACTGAATGCGCCCATGGTCAACAATGATCATGCTATCTTCCTGAGCAAACAAACACTGGCCATTACACATCCTATCAAGGGCGTGGAGATCAGGTATACGCTGGATGGCTCTGAGGTGGACAGTGTGAACTCACCTGTTTATAAAGATTCCATCACAGTAGATTCCAGTTTCACAGTAAAAGCAAAAGCGTATAAAACCGGCTGGTACGGCAGCGATGCTATAGAAGCACGTTTCCTGAAAACTACCTACAAACCGGATAGCTCCGTATTGCTGAAACCTGCTAATGAAAAGTACCAGGGAGAAGGCCCCAAAACATTCTGGGACCTGCAGACGGGCAATTTTGATATCAGCAGCGGCAAATGGCTGGGCTTCCGGTTCACTGAAATGGAGCTGTTAATGTTATTCAAACAGCCCGTGAACGTGCAGCAGATCACACTGAATACCATGCGCAATACACGTGCATATATCTTCCCGCCAACCAAGGTGGAAATATGGGGTGGTCCGGAGCCTTCTAAAATGCGTTTACTGAAGAAAGTGCAACCCACGATACCGGGTAAAGATGATCCGAATATGATGTCGGGCATCAAATGCGAATTCCCCGCACAGGAAGTAAGCTGCATCAGGATCGTAGCGGTGCCTTTAGCAAAACTGCCCCAGTGGCATGATGGCAAAGGCAAACCAGCCTGGATATTTATAGATGAAATATTGGTGAACTGATTAAAAAAAGGTGCAGTAGGTAACTGCACCTTTTTCATTTATCTGAAGTTCCAGCGAACACCTGCGTTCAGGAATACATTGGTAGAAAGCTGATGAGAGGGGTTATTCTTAAATATGCCGGAAATACTTTTATCACTATAGTCAAAAGATCTGAGCGGCATGATACCTCCGCCATAGAAGAGGTCCAGCTTTTTCAAATGCCAGGTGTGCTCAAGCCCAAGAGGCAACTGGATAAAACTCATCAGCCGTTTCCCTTCCGGCATATTCTCCACATCATAGACGCCAAATTTAGGACGGAAGTATAAGGTAAGATCTGTTTGCTGACTGAGCAGGTAAGTAGCACTGATATTTTCAGGCAGGGTAACATTCACCTTCAGTTTATTGCCGGTCTGCCATTGGAAGAACAGGCCGGGTAATATAAGCGGTACGCCTGTTGCATTGGTTATACCAGCACCGAAACCATAAGCGTATTTGGGTTTGCGTTTGATGAACATGGCCACACCATTGATAAACACATCATTGCCGTTTATTTTTTCCATATCTGTGTAAAGGCCTACGGACACGGCACTATATAAGCCCCAGTTATTCTTCAGGCTGCGGAAATGCTGAATACCGGCATCTATTTCCAGCAACTCGCCCGGTATTACTTTTTGCTCATACCCTTTGTTGTTCATTTGTGTATAAGATCCGTTCACCGTAATTCCCCAGGAGCGGATATTTCCCGAGGCCAGGTCTCCTTTATTCGCCAGCAGGAAATTACCGTTAAAACGAACGCGCTGCTGGGAGGAAGAGGCTTTCGTTTTTTCATATTTCTCTTCGCCTATCGGTTTCCTGTATTTGGAAGCAGGCAGATAATCAACGTTTACAGTGATACCGGAAGGTGGTAACTGGGCAAATGTCCGCTGGCTGATGCATAGGAATAGCAGCAGAAAGCTTATGGCAAAACTTTTTGGCATAAAGGTTCAATGTTTTGAGTGTGTATATTATCTAGACCTGTAAAACATTGAACACCCCTATGCCTAACCCGGAAAACTCACTTTTCCCATGGATACATTCGGAATACCATTCCTTCCTTTTCCGAAATTAATAGCTCCTCCGCATACCGCCTCATTGGCCAGTACTGCAAACAATACCGCTTCTTTCGCATCCGGGTTGATGTGTAATTCCTTTGTGCTTTTAAAGGTGCAGCCAGGGAGTAATTCCGTGATGTTTTTCATCAACAGTGGATTGTGCATACCACCACCGCTTACATAAAAATGAAAACCGCTGCCGTCCTTTGTAACTGCTTTGATGGCTTCCGTGATGGTTTCTGCAGAAAAACGGTTAAGGGTGGCCATGGTATCTTCGATGCTGATGCCTGTTGCACCTGATCTTTCAATGGCTTTATCGAGATAAGCGATGTTGAACAATTCCGGGCCAGTAGTTTTCGGGAAGGGTTGCTGGAAGAAAGGGTGATCTTTCAGTGCATTAAGTAATGCGGGGTGCACTGTTCCTTTGGAAGCAATGGCGGAATTTTCATCGAAGTATTGCCCTGGGTAATGTTTTTGGGTGAAGGCATCCATCAGCGTATTACCGGAACCGGTATCACTGCAGAACACTTCATCTGCATTGAGGTTACCCGGCAGATAGGTGAAATTGGCAATACCGCCAATATTCAGCATAATGCGGTTTTCGTTTTTCTTTGAAAAGATGAGGAAATCGCCATAAGCTGCAAGCGGCGCTCCTTCCCCTCCTGCCGCTACATGTTTCTGCCGGAAATCGCTGAGGGTGATAATGCCGGTTTCTACGGCCATATGGTCGCCATCCCCGATCTGCAGGGTAGCATTGCTGAATTTTGCATGTTTATGCAGGGATTTGGGGGCATGGAAGATGGTTTGCCCGTGACTGGCGACCAGGTCCACTTCTGCGGGTTTTTTACCCCATTTCTGCAGGCATTGCAGGATTATGCCTGCATGTTGTTGCGCTACCCAGCCGTTCAGGAGGCAAACTTTCTCCAGGTCCACATTCCTTTTGGAGAACACACTGCTGATCTCCCCTTTGTACTCTTCCCCGTAAGGCACTGTTTCAAATGCCACCAGTTCTATCCGGGAATCCATGCCGGTACCGGAAAAGCGGCAAAGGGCCACATCCAGCCCGTCCACGGAAGTACCGGACATTAAGCCGATAATCAAACGCTCCGCTTTCCCAGAGATCTCATAAAGACGTGAAATGTTCGTATTCATCAGTATTTGTTTACACAGGCCATCCTGCTGGTTTTTACGGGTATTTCAGTAAATATATGCATCTTTTTGCGGTTTTATCAGAATTATTGCAGTAAATTGCTGGAGACCAAAATCATTCACGCCATGCTTAAAAGGGAACGTCAGTCATTTATCCTTCGCCAGGTGAATCTCCACAATAAGGTATTGTCGGTAGACCTGTGCCAGGAAATGGACGTTTCAGAGGATACCATCCGCAGGGACCTGAATGAAATGGCCAAACAGGATAAACTGATCAAGGTACATGGTGGAGCGCTCTCCAAATCATTCCACTTATCCATTGCTTCAGACCACGTATATGCATTAGACAGTAAAAAAATTATTGCCATGAAAGCATGCCGCCTGATCAAGGACGGTATGTTTGTACTCACTACCGGCGGTACCACCATCATAGAACTGGCCAAGGCGCTGCCGCCTGAGCTATCTGCTACTTTCATCACCGTTAGTTTACCCGCAGCTTATGAATATATCCACCATCCGAACATAGAAGTGATCTTCATTGGAGACAGGATCTCCAAGAACTCACAGATCTCCATCGGTGGCGGCGTAGTTTCCAAATTAAACGGCATCAAAGCAGACCTCTGCTTCCTGGGTACCAATTCCATTGATCTCAAACATGGCATCACGGATAACGACTGGGAAGTAGTGGAAGTAAAAAAGGCCATGATCGAGGCTTCAGACAGGGTCATTTCTCTTTCTATCACAGAGAAACTTAACACTACACAACGCATCAAAGTATGCGATCTTTCGAAGCTTACGACACTTATTACAGAAGTGGATCCGCAGGATCAGATTTTAAAACCATATCGGGAAGCCGGCATAGAGATTTTATAGTTCACTTAATGTTCGGGATTTTATCCAACCAATTACAATTAATACTTTAAAAGAAGGATTATGAAAAAAAGGCTATGGTTATGGCGGAGCAATTGGAAATTTGCTTCAATTGCCCTGTCGTTGCAACTTGTGTCGCTTCTCGCCCTGGCACAGGTTCGCATCTCCGGAAAAGTAACCGGAGCAGATGGAAAGGGGATTCCATCTATAGCAGTTCAGATTCGTAACACAACCTCTGGTGCTTACACAGATGGGAATGGCGCTTACTCCATCAACGCCAATCTGAAGGATGGCAGTTATACACTTGCTTTTACGGGTGTAGGTTTGAAGCCGCAGGAAAAAACATTCCAGGTAGGCGCTACCAAAACATTTTCTTTTGATGTGCAATTACAGGAGGATGTGTTGGGATTGAATGAAGTGATTGTTACGGGTACAAGTGTGGCTACTTCCAAAAAGAAGCTGGGCAATGCCGTATCTACCGTTTCTGCAAAGGACATTCAATACAGTGCTGCTACTGGTATTGATGGTGCTTTGCAGGGAAAGGTAGCGGGCGCACAGATCACACAGAACTCCGGTAACCCGGCGGGTGGTATCAGTGTACGTTTAAGAGGTCCAAGTACCATCGTAGGTTCTTCTGATCCGCTTTACATTGTGGATGGTGTGATCGTGAACAATGATTCCAAACAACTGATAGACCTCGGCGGATATGCACAGAACCGCCTGGTGGACATCAACCCCGCAGATATCGAAAGGATAGAAGTGATCAAAGGGGCCGCGGCTGCTGCGATCTATGGGTCCCGCGCAAATAACGGGGTGGTACAGATCTTCACTAAAAGAGGGAAAAGCGGTAAACCACAGGTATCTTTCTCCACGCAGTTTAAAACAAACAGCATCCGCAAGAAACTGGAATACAATGAATATCCTTTCCGCTTCAACAACACGGATGTGAACGACAAAGGCCAGACTGCGGTAACCCGTTATGATTACCAGGATAAGATCTTCAGCACGGGTATCGGCACGGATAATACCTTATCTGTTTCCGGTGGTACAGAAGATACCAAATACTATATTGCAGCATCCACCTTGTATAATGAAGGGATCATCAAAAACACCAATTTCAACAGAAACGGACTGCGGGTGAATATTTCGCAAAAGCTGAATAAAATACTTACGCTTTCTGCAGGTGCCAATTATACGTTGAGCAATAGCCGGGAAATACCCAATGGTGGTATTAACGAAGCATATGGTGCACTTACAGGTTTTATATTCAGCAATAACTTTATCAATCCTGATCAGGACCCTATTACCGGTCTTTATCCTTCTACAGCTCCTGTGGCTATTCTCCGCCGTACCAACCCGCTTGAAGCGATCAATCGTTTTGATTTCCGTCAGAAGGTGAACCGTTTTATCGGGAACGTACAACTGAATGCAAAACCAGTTGAGGGGCTGAATGTTGATCTTATTTTTGGATTGGATAATTACACACAAAATGCTACCGGTTATATTCCACCCAAAAATACCACCCCCAGTTATGACGGAGGTTTATCAAGAAGAGCGGATGCAACGGTATTACAAACCAATACTGACCTCAACGTCAGTTATCGCAAGAAGGTGAACAGCTGGCTGGAATCTACTACCGGACTGGGTGGTACCATGCAGTATGACAGGACTTACCTGATCGGTGGTACAGCACAGCAGCTGGGTGCATTTGGCCAGACGTTGAATAACGGTACTATAGTAGCTACAGAGTCCCGTGCAGAGAGGACCATTTATGGAGGATTCCTGCAACAGACATTCGGTTTCTTTGACAAGATATACATCACGGGTGCTGCGAGAACGGATGCATCGTCTGTATATGGTAAAGATAACCGCTGGCAGTTCTTCCCCAAACTAAGTGGCTCCTATCTTATTTCTGAAGAGGATTTCTGGCGGGATTCCAAACTGGCAGACATCATCCCTTCTTTCAAATTACGTGCGGCATGGGGGCAATCGGGTAACCTTACTGCCATTGGTGTATTTGACCGCTTCACTAATTATAGTCCTGTTATTTATGGCGGTAGCGCGGGTTCTGTTTCTCCGGCTCAACTGGGTAATCCACTGATCAAACCGGAACGCCAGACAGAACTTGAGCTGGGTACTGACATCAGTATGTTCAAGGATCGCCTGAGCCTTGAATTCACTTATTTCAACAAAGATGTAAAGGACCTGATCCTGAACAGAACACTGGCGCCGAGCACGGGTTTCAACAATCGCTTCCTCAACATTGGTACCATGACGAATAAGGGTTTTGAGATCATGATCAAAGGGGTGCCCGTTCAGACTAAAAACCTCAACTGGGTTTCCACGTTCAGTTATACCAATAATAAAAACGTTATTAATGGCGTAGAAGGAAATGGTGTATTGCCGTTTGCCGGTGGTTTTGGCCAGGTGGCAGCAGTGAACGGATATTCCCTGGGTGCATTCTATGCTACTTTCTTTGCAAGGAATCCTGATGGTTCCCTTTTATTGACTCCTGGCGGTCTTCCCCAGAGAGAAAGAGGTGTACAGAAGTCTAATGGCACATATACAGTAGGCCGTGATGCCAATGGTCAGCCGAGCGGTGTTATTCTGAGTAAAGTGATCGGCAACCCCAATCCCAAACATGTGCTGTCATGGATTAATGAGGTGAATTATAAAAAATTCACATTCCGGATGCAATGGGATGGCATGCTTGGTTTTGATGTTTTCAATTTCACCAGGCGTCTTGGAGACAATGCTAACTATGGAGGGTTGAAAGGCTACGAGTCTGAATTAAAAGGTGAGGTAGCAAAAGGTACCAGCGCAGCGCTGTTTTCAATCTTTGAAAACTGGATTGAAAAAGGGGGCTTCGTGAAATTACGGGAATTGTCTGCTGCTTATATGATCACCCCTAAGGCAGGCAGGTTCCGTGATATCAGGGTTACTTTATCCGGGAGGAACCTTCTGTCAATAGACAACTACAGCGGTTATGATCCGGAAGTGAACGCCGCCGGTCAGGATAATGCAGTAAGAGGATTTGACTTTGTGGAAGTGCCTTTACCAAGAACCTTCCAACTGGGACTGAACGTTAATTTCTAAAACCTTACATCATGAAAAAGAAATCATTATATAGTATATACCTGTCTGCAGCTATGCTGTTATTGGGCAGCTGCAAACTTGATTACGAGAATCCGAACGGCCCGGTAGAAGACCAGGTGATCACCACGCGCGAAGGTTTGATATCCCTGGCTGTTGGGGTGAAATCATATTACTCCACAAGCGGGCTCCAAGCCCTGATCACCGCACCTGGTACTACATCCCGGGAACTGAAAGGAATAACCACCTTCACTAACATCCTTGAGCTGGAAGCCGGCGGTACTGCTTTACCTACTTTCAATGGTAATGTAAACGGATTATGGAGTAGTATGCTGCGCAGCATGGGAATGGCAGAGAGACTGATCAAATATACACCGCAGGTGATTTCACAGGAAGTGTCCATGCAATCAGGCCTGGTAGCTTTTGGCAA
This sequence comes from Chitinophaga niabensis, assembly GCF_039545795.1. Taxonomy (NCBI): domain Bacteria; kingdom Pseudomonadati; phylum Bacteroidota; class Chitinophagia; order Chitinophagales; family Chitinophagaceae; genus Chitinophaga; species Chitinophaga niabensis. The sequence continues at coordinate 3,267,860 of NZ_CP154260.1, forward strand.
TCTTTTCAAAGCCATGTCTATAGGAGGTCTGGCTACTGCTTTCGAACAGTTCCCTATCCAGACAGATCTGGAGGGAAAGTCTACTTTTGTTACAAGGATAGCAGGATTAACAGCAGCTGTAAAACTGCTGGATGATGCGGTAGCAGGACTGGCAGCCAATCCTCCATCTACAGAATTCAATACAAGGGTACTGGGAAGTGATCTTGTATTATTGGATGTGATCAATGCTTATCGCGCTCGCTATAACATGATGTTGGGTAAATACCCTGAAGCACTGGCCGCAGCCAATGCTGTAAATCTCAATTCAAGATCGCGATTCCTTTATACGAACCAAAACCCCAACCCGGTACAGCAGCAGGTATTTTTTTCAGCTAATTTCAAACCCCGTGCAAATTTTGGCTTACCGGCAGGCTTTGTGGAAGCAGGCGATGGAAGACTTGCTTTTTACCTCTCAACACCGGATGTTGTTGTAGGTGGCGAAACACTGAAAACGCTTAAGGGCTTTTTTGATGATATTGCAAAATCTATCCCTATTTACATGCCTGATGAAGTACGGCTGCTAAAAGCAGAAGCTATTATCAGAAGTGGCGGAAACCTTGCTGATGCTGTAACACAGATCAACGCGGTACGTACACAGGCCGCAGGAGACCTTTTTGATGTAAATGCCAACCTGCCTCCTTACAGCGGTGCTGTAACTACAGATGCTTTGCTCCTGGAAGTTTACAAACAACGGAGTATTGAGTTATTCCTGCAAGGCCTTCGCTTAGAAGACAGCCGCAGGTTTGGAAGGCCGGCACCACCTACCAATGTAAACCCTGTTCCCACGACATTTGAAAGGAACAGGAACTTCTATCCTTATCCTGACCAGGAAAGGCTTACCAATCCAAACACACCGGCCGATCCGGCAATCTGATGTATACAAGGGAAGCTGTGCCTGCACAGCTTCCCTTCTTTCAATAATTCCGCATGAATAAAATAGTTTTCCTTCTGCTGTTCTGTAGCCTGAATGCTTTTTCACAAACGGTATTACTGAACAATAACAGCAAAAAAATTCCACTAAAGGACCTGCAACATCACAGCATTGCCGTGATCAGCGATAACAGCCATCCTCTGTTCGACAGTATTGTTGCAAAGTATGCGCCTGTTACTTTCTTCCACACCACCGGCGATTGGAATGATCTCAACGACCGGCTGAAACTATATGATCTTCTCATTCTCCGTTTATCTCCCCAAACGATATTTGACAAAGCCCTGCTGGATTTTATCAGGGAACGTAAAGCCATTGTGGTACTGCAAGGCAATGATGCTAAGAAACTTGCCGGCATCAATACGCCGGTGCTCCTGGCACCAAAAGAAAGCGATCTGTTCTCTGCCGCACAACTTCTCTTTGGGGGCATGGCATCTAAAGGAACAGCTAAGATAAGATTGGGTTATGCCGAAAAGCCCCTGCAAATCGATTCCATTGCCCTTATCATGGAGCAGGCCATCCGGGGGAAAGCCACACCCGGTGGTGTTGTGCTCGTTGTAAAAAATGGCAATGTAGTGTTTGAACAGGCTTATGGCCATCAAACCTATTATGGCACAAGAGCCGTACGCACAGATGATCTGTATGATCTCGCATCTGTTACAAAGATTGCAGCTACTACCCCTGCCGTGATGAAATTATATGATGAGGGCAGGCTTAGCTTGCAGGATTATGTTAGTAAGTATGTAGCCCGTGCCCGCACTATAGATGATAAAAAGGACATCCGCATCCGTGAAGCATTGCTGCACGAAGCAGGCTACACACCTTATATCAAACACTTCGAAAAACTGCAACCATCGGATCTCAGCACAGATTCTTCCGCGCAATACCCGGTGAAAGTAGCTGACGGATATTATCTCCGTGCCCATTACTTTGAAGAGGTGATGTGGCCGGTAACACTGGCTTCGCCGGTACTGACCAGGGGTAAGTTCGTATACAGTGATGTGAGTATGTATATGTTGCGGGAAGTGGTGGAAAAGATCACTCATCGCAGGATGAACGAATACCTGCTGGATTCGCTTTATCTGCCACTTGGGTTACAAACCACAGGTTTCCTTCCAAGGAACCGTTTTGACAGTACCCGCATTGTGCCTGCCACGGAGAACGACAGCTGGTTCCGCACCATGCAGATCCGCGGATATGCCCATGATCCGGGTGCGGCAATGGCAGGGAACGTGAGCGGGCATGCCGGCTTATTTTCGGATGCCAACGATCTCGCCATCCTCTACCAGATGTTCCTCAATAAAGGGATATATGGCGGAGAACGGTTTTACAAGGCCTCCACAATAGCACTATTCACCTCCAAACAATCCGCCGTAAGCCCCAGGGGCCTTGGATTTGACCGCCCTGATCCTGCGAAGCAATACCCTTCCCGGTTTGCATCTGCAAAGTCATACGGGCATTCGGGTTACACGGGAACCTTTGTATGGGTGGACCCTGCATCAGATATGATCTGCATTATCCTCACCAACAGGGTATATCCTGAAGTGATTGATAATGTGAACACGCTGCTGCGCATGAACATCCGCGGCCGGATATTAGACCAGGTATATCTGGCAATCCAAAAAAAGAATGATTAAATTGGAAACGTTTATCAAAATATACATGCATGTCACCAGTCTTATTATTTTCCCTGGTTATCGTTTATTTCCTGCTGTTATTGGTGGTGGCCTGGTTCACTTCCCGTAACGCCAACAATGAATCCTTTTTCATCGGGAACCGCGGCTCCAACTGGATGCTCGTGGCTTTCGGGATGATAGGCACTTCGCTCAGCGGCGTAACGTTTGTAAGCGTACCGGGAACTGTGGGGATAGAATCCTTCTCTTATTTCCAGATCATTATCGGTAACCTGATCGGTTATATTGTAGTGGCATATGTACTGCTGCCCATCTATTACAGGATGAACCTCACCTCCATCTACAATTACCTGAAGGTGCGGCTGGGTTTTGCTTCCTATAAAGTAGGCGCCTCCTTCTTTATCCTCTCCCGCATACTTGGTGCCACAGCCAGGTTGTACCTCGTGGTGAACATCCTGCATTTTACAATACTGGAACGTTTTGGACTGCCCTTCTGGGTAGCAGCCTTTGTGATCCTCCTGATGATCCTGCTGTATACTTTTGAAGGCGGGGTGAAAACCATTGTATGGACCGATACGCTGCAAACAGCCTGTATGCTCATAGGCCTTGTTGTATGTGTGTTCTATATCCTGAACAACCTGGATATGAGCCTCATGGATGGCACGCAGGCGCTGGCAGAAAAAGGTTATTCCAACATCTTTGTTACTGACCCTGCCAGTAAATATTTCTTTGTGAAACAGATTGTGGCGGGGGCCTTCATCTCCATTACGATGACGGGTATGGACCAGGAAATGATGCAAAAGAACATTAGCGTGAGAACACTGAAAGACTCTCAGAAGAACATGATGACCTTTGCCGTGATCTTTATGCTGGTGGTACTATTGTTCCTCTTCCTCGGCGGATTGCTGCAACTGTTTGCGGAAAGTAAAGGTATTGCTGCCCGTGGTGACAGTCTTTTCCCTACCATTGCATTGGAATATATGCCTGCTGCAGTATCCATCATCTTTATCATTGCGCTGATCTCTGCACTGTTCCCCAGTGCGGATGGTGCCATCACTGCATTGACCGCCTCTTTCTGTATAGATATCCTGGGGATTCAGCGGAATGACCATATGCCGGATAAAGAGAAAAAACGCATCCGCCAGATCGTGCACCTTTCGTTTGCCGCACTCTTTTTACTGATGGTAATGGTGTTCAAATGGATGAATAATCCGAGCATGATAGGTTTGATCCTGAAGATCGCTGCCTTCACGTATGGGCCGCTGCTAGGGCTTTTTGCCTTTGGCATCCTCACTAAACGCAGCGTAAATGATACGCTGGTGCCTGTAGTAGTAGTGATTTCCCCTATATTGTGTTTTATACTGGATATGTTCCAGTCGAAGATATTCGGTAGTTACCAGATAGGCCTGGAGCTACTTTTCATCAATGGCCTTTTAACTTTCATTGGCCTATGGTTAATACCGGGAAAGAAAGAAATTAGTAACCCTTAATCTGATCGAACATGAACCCTGATGCAAAAAAGCAATTTGTGAAAGTAACAGAGCAGTCTTCCCGCCACCGGCATTTAGAGCAGATGAGCGTGAAAGAAATACTAACCCACATCAACGAAGAAGATACCGGGGTACCTGCAGCAGTGCAGTTAGCGATCCCCGCCATAGAAGCATTTGTGCTGGCAGCGGCAGACAAGATGCTGTCTGGCGGCCGTTTATTCTACATGGGAGCTGGCACCAGCGGGCGGCTGGGCATCCTGGATGCATCTGAGTGCCCACCCACTTACGGCGTGCCTTTTGACCTGGTGATAGGGCTCATTGCCGGAGGCGACAGTGCCATCCGCAGAGCAGTGGAAAATGCGGAAGATGATGAAACACAAGGCTGGAGAGACCTTCAGCAGTTCAATATTTCAGAGAAAGATGTTGTGGTAGGTATTGCAGCCAGTGGCACTACGCCATACGTGATTGGTGCATTGCGCAAATGCAGGGAGAACGGGATCCTCACGGGCAGCATTTCCTGCAACCCGGGCAGCCCGGTGAGCGATACGGCTGACTTCCCGATCGAAGTAGTGGTAGGGCCTGAATTTGTAACAGGCAGTACCCGCATGAAAAGCGGCACTGCGCAAAAGCTGGTATTGAATATGATCTCTACCTCCCTCATGATACAATTAGGCCGTGTAGAGGATAATAAGATGGTGAACATGCAACTTACCAACGATAAGCTGGTGGACAGAGGGGTGAAAATGCTGATGGAAAGAGCGCATATCAGCGATTATGAAAAGGCAAAACAATTGCTGGTGGAACATGGCTCTGTGAAGAAGGCGCTGATGGCTATTGGTTCTTAACGCATAAACGCTTACATCAAACTATTCATTGGTTCTTAAATCTGCAAACGCACAGGTCTTCATAAAGAAGGCGCCGCCGGCACTTGTGTTCTTAATGCGTAAACGCTTACATCAACCAAATAAAAAAAGGGTCCTGGTTTTACCGGGACCCTTTCAGTTATCTGTTAAAGTACTTGTTCACAGCGTCTGTTCTGCTGCGTACATGCAGCTTCTCGTAAATGTTATGTACGTGCCGGCGCACAGTTTCAATGCTAATGAATAAGTTTCCGGCAATCTCTTTGTACAGGAAACCTTTGGACAGCTGGTCCAGGATCTCTTTTTCCCTGGAGGTCAGTGCTTCCAGTGCGGGATTAGGTTTTGCCTGTTTCTGGAAATAAGCTACTACCCTTCTTGCAATCTGAGAACTCATAGGCGAACCGCCATCGTGTAAGTCACGTATAGCGTCCAGTAATTCTCCAGGTGATGTTTTCTTGAGTATGTATCCACTGGCACCTGCTTCAAGGGCCATAAAGATCTTGTCGTCATCTTCATAAACCGTCAGCATCATGAATTGCATGTCGGGGTATTCAGCTTTCAACCGGATAATACATTCAATTCCATTCATTCCGGGTAGGTTGAAGTCCATCAACACTACATTGGGCAACAATTGGGGCACCTTTTCAAGAGCAATTTCTGCATTGTTGAAAGCTCCAATACACGCGTATCCTTCCGAGCCATTGATCAGGAGCTCCATGGCAGACCGGATATCATGATTATCTTCAACAATAGCCACAGAGATGATATCCATGCTATTTTGTAGCTTTTTTTTCGAATATACCATCATTTCAGTTTAAAGTCATAACACCAAAATGTTATAAAAATCAAATTTAATTTAATTTAATGGTATATCTAAGAAAACTGTTGTACCATCCTGAGAGATAATGTCTGCCTGACCATTCACCTGCTGCATCCGCTTCTCTATATTTTTGAGGCCATTGCCGAACAGGCGTACCTTTTCAGGATCGAAGCCCTTCCCATTATCCTTGATCATGATGGTCATATTTTTAAAAACTTTTACCTCAATAATAACATCTGTAGCCTTGGAATGCTTCAAAACGTTGTGTAAAGCTTCCTTAACTGCCAGGTAAATGTGCCGGCGGGTACCTCCGCTTAACTTAACGTTGGGGATATTTTCCGGGATAATGAAGTGATGTTGAATATGCGCATGCTCCAGGAAGTCTGCCGCAAAACTCCGCATATAAGCAATGAGGTTGGCCAGGGAATCGTTGGAGGAACTCATCGCCCAGATGATCTCACTCATTTTGTCCACCAGCTCCCCTGCTGCTTCAGAAATGCGTTCTATCTCTTTCGTTTGCCCGGTATCCTTGATCTTCCGTTTGGCGATCTCGCTCAGCAAACGGATAGTAGACAGGCCAGAACCCAGATCATCGTGCATATCGCTGGAAATACGTGCTCTTTCCTGGTCTACCGCCTGTTCCTTTTCCAGCTTCAGCTTCTCGTTCCTGATCTTGTAATCCAGGTAGAGGGCAGAGAAGTAGTACGCGATACCCAATACTAACAACAGTAACAGGAACCTGAACCAGAGTGATTGCCAGAAGGGTATCCTGATAACGATCTCCAGGGTGGTAGGCACGGGGTTCCATACTTCATCATTATTACAGGCTTTCACCTTGAAGGTGTAATTACCGGGCCGCAGATTGGTATAACGCGCCACGCTCTGGTTACCTGCCATCAGCCAATCCTCGTCCGCCCCTTCCAGCATGTACTGTACTTTGTTCTTGAGGGGATTGGTGAATTCCAGCGGCACATATTCAATAGCAATGGTGTTCTGGTTATACGGCAGTTCCACCTTTCTGAGCAGTGAAATGGTTGTATCTGACTTAAAAGGTTTATCCAGTACCTCCAGGCGTTTAATGATCACCTGTGGGGTGAAGGGGTTATTCCTGAAGTTACGGGGATAGAAACCAGTTACGCCGCGGATACCGCCAAAGAACAACTCCCCGTCCATAGACTTGAAGTAGGCTCCCGTGTTGAATTCGTTGGATTGCAGCCCGTCTTCAAAGTTATAGGTCACCAGGTTATCGGAGTTCTGCTTGATCTGTGTGAGTCCTTTATTATGACTGACCCATATACCATCTTTGTCATCTAACAGTACCCCATATACGTAATCACTCACCATGCCCGTATAGTCATAGCTGTTATAATGGGATTTCAGCTTGTATTGTTCTGTAAGGATGAGCAGGCCCTTATTGGTGCCTAACAACAGTTCCTTATGCGCATTCTTGTTGATGGATTTGATCTCCAGGTCTTTCAGCTCTAGGGGGATCTTTTCCCATACACTCCCCTTCGCATCCCTCCAGTAGAGATTAGCCCGGGTGCCTATATACTGGTTGCCCCAGAAGTCTTCAAAGAAACAGGTCAGCTGCTCCCCGGGGAAACGGTGAACGATCGCCGCCTTATATCCTTTCTCTGCTTCAGAGAACATGAGCAGGTATTCCCCGTAGTTGAAATAGGTTTCGCCATTGGGGCGTTTGCTGATGAAGGGATAGACATCGTCCTGCACCGGCAGGCCCAGTGACTGCAAACGCGGCGTCAGGTCACGGAATTGTTCTGTTTTTATGTTGAACAGCCCTATACTCCCTTTTACAAAATGCAGCCAGAGTGATTCATAGTCTTCCCGGCAAATGCTGTGCAGGCTGTTCACCGGGAATTTGCCCGGTGTAGTTTCGTTGGAGATCCTTTTGAGGTACTTCCCTCCTTTCTCATAAATATCCAGCCCATCCTGCAGCAGTCCCACATACAAACGGCCATCGTCATGTTTATAAACGGCTTTAACAATGTTGTGGGTGATCCGCGGAGAACGGTAGAGAGAGAATACTTTTTTATTGGGCGAATATTTCTTCAGGCCATCTCCGTCTGTTCCTATCCACATATTATCGGCCCCGTCCCGGTAAAGGGAAATGATCTTGTTGTAGGAATTAGCCTCGAAGGTGTTAAAGCTGGTGATATGATTCACCACTTCGTGATTGGTTATGCTGTAGATCACAATACCGTTATTTCCGCCTATCCATGCATTTCCTCTGTCGTCTACTTCTATGGCAGTGGGTATGAACAGTTCCCCGAGTTCATTGCGGTCCACAATGGGAAGGTCTGTATACTTATTCCGTTTGGTATCGAAAATGGTGATATGACCGGCACTCGCTAACAGCAAAGAATCTCCGTTCAATACTTTCATGATCGTTTTCTCAGCCAGCGTAGGCAGGCAGAAAGTAGTTAAGCGGGCTGTATGGATATCCATTTTCACCAGTTGCTGGGATTCGAAGGACATCCAGATATTATTGCCCTGTTTCACTACCGCCTGTGGTACCTTTTTGCGTTTTACGATCGCGGGTGGATAGAGGATGATCTTCTTCAGTTCATAAGTGATATTATCGAGGAGGTATAATCCTTTCAGCGGGCGCCATACCCAGAGGGTTTGTGTGGCTTCATCTTCTCCCAGGATGAGGAATTTGCGGGTGAAGTCCCTTTCGTTTTCATTTACATAGGTAGTGTCCAGGAAAATGGCGCGGAAGGTGTTCTTATACCGGTCGTACAAACTGATGCCCAGGTTATGGGACACGAGCATTTGACGGCGGCTGTCCTGGTAAAAAGAATGGTTGCGGGTACCCTGCAGGCCAAAGCTTTTAATAATAGCACGCCCCTGCTGGGATACGGAATTATACAGGATACGCTCTTCCGGTTTTGGATTAGACCTGTTTTCAGAAGGATTGAAACGGTATTCGTTAAAAACATAGCCATCAAAGCGGTTCACCCCATCAAAAGTAGAGATCCAAAGGAATCCTTCATCTCCCTGAATGATACTGTAAATACTGCTTTGAGACATTCCTTTGTCTACCCCGTACGCGTCGAAATTATACGTCCTGTCCTGTGCAGGAGCAGGTAGGGCAATGGCGATAAACCATAGGGTAACCAGGATGCCAAGTTGTATTGCTGATCGCATTAATTGGTTATAAAGCTATTAGCTGGTTTACGGTAGATGCAAATATAGAATTCTGCGCTACACTTTCTAATTTATTCGTATTTTTCTTATATATTATTCTTATAATCATCAGATATGAAACCTGCTATATTGCTTTTCATCCTGTTCATGGGAACACCTGCCTATGCACAAATATCTACATCACCTTACAGCATCCGTTCATTAACCACTTCCCCTATTAACAGCATCCGCGGCCTGAGTGTTGTAACGGATTCCATTCTGTGGGTATCCGGCACACAGGGTAAAGCGGGCAGAAGTACAGATGCCGGCAGCACCTGGGAATGGTATGATATTCCTGGTTGCGACACGGTGGATTTCCGGGATATAGAAGCCTTTAACAGTGAGAGGGCCGTCATTGTATCTTCGGGGGAACCGGCCAGGATATATCTCACCGTTGATGGTGGAAAAAACTGGAAACAAACCTATTACAACGACACAAGAGGCATTTTTTTAGACGCCATGGATTTCTGGAATGAGCGGGAAGGTGTGATCATCGGAGACCCTATTAACGATCTGTTCACCATCCTCCGTACCAGCAATGGCGGGGAAACCTGGGAGCCGATGGCGGGCCCCAAAGCATCTTCCGGTGAAGCCTGTTTTGCTGCCAGCGGCACTACTTTAAGGGTGCTGAAAGACAATAACTTTGCATTTGCCAGCGGAGGTACCGTTTCCCGTTTCTTCCGTTTTAATGGCAAATCCTGGCATATTACTGCCTGGCCCGCCACGCAGGGCCTTTCTACAACCGGTATTTTTTCTTTTGCCTTTCGTGACGGATCAAATGGTGTTGCTGTGGGAGGAGATTACAAGGATGTGATGCAGGAAAACCGCAACTGCCTGATCACCAAAGATGGCGGCCGCAGCTGGACGGCCCCGGTATTGGCTCCCCGCGGTTACCGCACAAGTGTTGAATACCTGGACAGTAAACGGCTGATCGTTACCGGCCCCTTTGGCACAGAGCTTTCTGGGGATGGCGGCAGCACCTGGCTTCCACTGGGTAATGACCCGCAGGGATATCACGTAACCCGCAAAGCAAAAAACGGCAGCAGGGTTTACATGGCAGGAGGAAAAGGTCGTATAGCAGTATTCGATATAAAGCAATAAGGGCCACGAAAAAGGCGCCCTGGAAAGGAGCGCCGTAATTTTTAATACGCTTATTGTATCACAACCGGAACAATAGGTTAAAGCAAAAAGTACATGTTACCTAAGTTAACACATATGACTGCAATATTTCAGCGAACTTCGCCAATACTGCATTTTTTATTGTAAAAGCGCCTTTTAGTCCTTTAAATGCAACAAAAAATATACTACAACCGTAGATTTTTTCATTAATTTAGATTGATTTAGGCTGTTAAAGGCCCTGGTAACTATTATTGTAATTGAAATAGATCGGCGCGATGCAAGTGGCAACATCTTCGGGTAAGTACTCGATAAAACATTATCCGGACACAATTCAAACGTGGAAAAAGGAAGGGAACTATTTTTATTTCTATACCTCTACCACCATCCTCGAACTTCGGGTTATTTCCGATAAGATCGTTCGGTTCCGCTATGCGGCGGATGGGCAATTCCAACGGGATTTCTCTTATGCTGTGACTGAGAAACTGGAAGAATCCCCTGAATTCTTCGACATCCGCGAATGGGCGGATTCCTTTGAGATCATCACTACCGCTATCCGGGTGTTCGTATCCCGGGAAAACCTGCGGATCACTATCACGGATATAGACGGGCGGATCATCAACCAGGATGAAACTGGTTTTCACTGGCAATATTACCTGCAAAAAGGCGGAAAGATCGTGTACTGCACCAAACTGGTACAGGAAGGCGAGGCTTTTTACGGCTTGGGTGATAAAGCTACAGAACTGAACCTCCGCGGTAAACGGTTAGAGAACTTTGGTACGGATTCCTACGGATTTAGTAAGGATACCGACCCTTTATACCGGAATATTCCTTTCTACTATGGCCTGCATAACGGCATAGGATATGGTATCTTCTTCGACAACACTTTCCGCACCCTGTTCGACTTCGGTCATGAAAGAGATGATGTGAGCAGTTTCTGGGCACGCGGAGGAGAAATGAACTATTACTTCATTTATGGCCCCGAGCTTTTAAAGGTGGCCGAATCATATGCCCGCATCACCGGAACCGCAGAACTGCCCCCTTTATGGGCACTGGGGTACCATCAATGCCGCTGGAGCTATTTCCCTGACAAAAAAGTGCAGGAAATAGGTAAAACCTTCCGCGAAAAAGGCATTCCCTGCGATGCACTTTACCTCGATATTGATTATATGGAAGGGTTCCGCTGCTTTACCTGGAGTAAAGAAGGTTTCCCTGACCCTAAAGGCCTTTTGAAGGACCTTGCCCAGCAAGGCTTCAAAACCGTGGTGATCATAGACCCCGGTATCAAAGTAGATCCGGAATATCCCATATATAAGGAAATGGTAGAGGAAGGATATGCCTGTAAACGGGCAGATGGTGCTTTGATGGAAGGGGATGTATGGCCTGGTAAATGCGTATTTCCTGACTTCACCAATCCCAAAGTAAGGGAATGGTGGGCCAGCCTGTTCCAGGGCCTTACAGATACCGGCGTGCGGGGTGTTTGGAATGATATGAATGAACCTGCGGTATTCGAACTGGGCACATTCCCGGAAGATGTACGACATGATTACGACGGAGAAAATGTAAGTCACCGTAAAGCACATAATGTATATGGCCACCTCATGAGTAAGGCTACGGCTGCAGGGCTGAAAAAACACCTGATGCCGCACCGCCCCTTTGTGATCACCCGTTCCGCCTATTCCGGCACACAACGCTGGAGTTCTGTATGGACGGGAGATAACATTGCTTCCTGGGAACATCTCTGGCTGGCTTCCGTACAATGCCAGCGCCTGGCAGTTTCCGGTTTGTCTTTTGCCGGCAGCGATATCGGCGGATTTATCGGGGAACCGGATGGTGAATTGTATACCCGCTGGATCCAGCTGGGCGCTTTCCACCCGTTGATGCGCACCCACTCTGCCAGTAACGATACAGGTTTTGACCAGGATCCCTGGAGCTTTGGGCCGGAATACGAAGCCGTGGTAAAATCGTTTATCCAGCTGCGTTACCGCCTGCTGCCATACTTATACACCACATTCTGGCAATACGCAGCATATGGAACGCCTATGCTGCGCCCGCTGGCTTTTGTGGCGCAGGAAGATGAGAACACGCACGATCTCAATCATGAATTCCTGATGGGAGACAGTATCCTCATCAGCCATGTCAGCGAAAAAGGCATGAAAGAAAAATCAGTATACCTGCCTGCAGGTACCTGGTACTACTATTTCAACGACGAGCGTTTCAGCGGAGGTAAGGCTGTAACAGTACCTACCCCTCTTGCAGAAATGCCTGTGTTCATAAAAGGCGGCTCAGTGATCCCGCAGTATCCTGACATGCAGTATGTGGGAGAACGCCAGATCATGGAAATGATCCTCCAGGTATACCATGGAGAAGGCACTACCCACAGCATACTGTACGAAGATGCCGGCGATCATTACGCTTACAAAACAGGGCAATATAACCTGATACGCTTCAAACAAACATCTGAAGCGCAGCATTTCAGGCTGAAAAAGAAGTTTGTGGGCCGTTATGAAGCGGATTACCTGCATCACCGGGTGAGAGTACACGGGTTGCCCTTCAAGCCAACAGAATACGTAGTAGACGGAGAAGCTAAACCACTTCAGCCGCAGCATTGGGTGAACGGAATTGTGGAACTGCTGCTGGAAAGAAAGTTTGAAGAATTAATACTGAGGTAGATGATAGGGGTAGCCCCTGTGTTTTCCGTCTTTAAATTAGCTGAAAACAAGATCACTATACCGCTTTTGCCAGTCGATCGGGGCCGGAATATGCGTGCTGCCTGAGGGTAGTCCGCAAATTCCGGCTTATTTATTGCCATTAGCAGATAGGTACAATAAAAAAGACTTGGCTAAAGAACACCAATCAACTATATTTGTCCACAAATTTGATAGACTAATAACATCATGGCCCATTTGAACTTGTTAGCATTTTCGATTGGCGGGTTCATGTTCTTCATAGGACTTGAATACCTTGTTTCGCGCAGGACCGGAAAGAATTATTTTCAGTTTGCGGAATCCATCGCCAACCTTAATATAGGTATCGCGGAAAGATTACTGGATATTTTTGTAACGGGGTTATTCTATTTCTTCTTTGATTTTATCTACCGCAATTTTGCCTTGTGGCATTTTAAGCCCACCTGGTATACCTGGTTCCTCCTGTTCCTGGCCACAGATTTTGTGTGGTACTGGTACCATCGCCTTGCACATGAGGTAAACATCCTCTGGGCGGCACATGTGGTGCATCATCAGAGTGAGGACTTCAATTACACGGTTTCTGCCCGTATTACAGTTTTCCAGGCAGCTTTCCGTTCCCTGTTCTGGGCAGTGCTGCCATTAATGGGCTTCTCTCCTGCCATGATCACTTCCCTCCTGCTGGTACATGGCCTGTATCCTTTCTTCATTCATACACAAACTATCGGTAAACTGGGGATCCTGGAGTATTTCATGGTAACACCTTCTCATCACCGTGTGCACCACTCCTCCAACGAAAAATACCTGGATAAGAACTATGGAGATGTGTTGATCATCTGGGACAAAATGTTTGGCACTTTCACGAAAGAGGAAGATGCTGAACCTTGCGTATATGGATTGACCACTCCGCTGAAAAGCCACAGTTTCCTCTGGCAGCAGTTCCACTTCATGCTGGAATTGGGGACCGCCTTTAAAAGGGCTACCAGCTGGAAAGGCCGCTGGAAAGTACTCTTCGGCAAACCCGATGATATTGATCCCAACATCAGGCCGCAGCTGGAACTGATATGGCTAAGGCAACGCGGGCCGCAGGAACAAACAAAGGGCCAGCGGATCTATGTGGTACTGCAAACAGGCCTGAGCATTATACTCCTCTTTCTGACCACTTTATTTGAACATTATATCCCGGCGGGATTATCTGTTTTCATTGTGTTGTTCATTATTGTGAGCCTGATGAACTCAGGGGCTATCCTGGAGCAAAAGAAATGGTTTTTCTACCTTGAATACAGCAGAATGCTGCTGCTGGCCATCGCTTTCCTGTTCTACGTTCCACACCTGTATGTATTTATGAGCGTATTACTGTTTGTTGGATTGCTGACGTTCTACTTTTCAAGGATCAGAGCATATTTTCACCGCTGGTTATTCCAATAGGTAATTATTCCCTCTATGAAAAAATATCTCCTGACCTGTGTAGTCCTGTTTTCAGGCTGTGTATCCAATTACCAGTCCACCACCTTTTATGTGAAGAATAACGCCAATAAACCTATCAACTTCAAAGCAAGTGTGGAGAAATTGAGCAGCATGGGTCCCTTTGTTGTTACACAACCTTTTACTGTGCTGCCTCAGGACAGTGTATTGGCAAGATATGTTAAGCTCAGGAAAGACGCCCCTCCCACGGCCTGGTTCACTGAGTTCATCATCTTCCCTGTGGACAGTGTGCGGCTGAATGATCCTAAGAATGCAGATAACTGGGTAAAAACAATTGATGCAAAAGGTAAACCTGTTTATACTTTTAACCTTGCCAAATGAGAGTTCTTTTTATTCTCCTCTTCCTATGCTCCGGCCTTACCGCTATGGGGCAGGACCTGTTTGCCAGGCTGCAGGCCATTTCTAACAGCGGCACTGATTTCTTCAATGTAGATGGTATTGAGATTACGAGCCAGCAGGTAGCCATCCCTTTCACTGAAAAGGGCATTCAGAAGAAATATAAACGTTACGATCTTAAAACGCTGGGAACAGACAGCCTGCTTCCCTTTCCCAACTTCTATAGTTCTGTTTCCACCGAAGTGGTTCCCGGTACTACGCAGATCACTTCTTATTATTTCATTGAAGGTGTAACGGCTATTACGTTTGCCTCCATCAACAAAAAAGATCAGGCATTTGAAAGAGCGTTTGTAAAACTGATCAGGGATAAAAGCATTCCTAAAAGTGTATATACACCGGTTGAAATAGACAGTATCAATTTTGCAGGCAGGAAAATACCTTTGGGAAGAAGCTGTTACTGGATGGGCATCAACAATGTGCAATGCCCTCATTACGGGCAATTGAACTGGAGTGTGCATCAAACGCAGGAAGATGCTGCACAAAGTGTAACCAATCAGAAGAATATGATCAAAGCAAAGAAAGGTGGTAAGATCGTGTCTGAAGAACCTGTGGAAGTAATCTTTGAAGCCGCTGCTGTAAAAGCAGAAAAGGCAGTGTACGATTTTAAAGGGGTTACTGGTCTGTTAGCAGGCATGAGTGGTGGAAAAACCCTCACCATTTATTTTGTAAGTGCCCCGGTAAGAGAACATTATGTGAGTTGTGTGATGAGTTTCTGGAATAATGATGTAGTGAATCCGAGTGGGCTCCCGCCGCTTTTGGAGCATGTGATGAAGTTGAAATGATAAATTATGTTCTCTTTTTAATTAAAAAAATATTAATTTGTTTATGTAAGCCCTAAGGATATCAAGAACTATCCGCGATTGCCCTGAACCATGCAAATATCCTGAAATCCTTACCCCGTGATGTTACCCGCACGTTAATCCTTCATTTAAAAATACAGACATGAGAAAATTGTTTTACCCACTTATGCTTTTATTGTCCATACATGGATATGGGCAAGACCTTTATTACACTTACCATGGCAAAAAGATTCCATTAAAAGCAGATAGCAGTGCTGTTTATGTGGAATTTGACAAGCCTGAATCTGCGAAACTTAATTTAGCAAAAAACAGCGGCGTATCCAGCGCTATTTTGTATGGAACTCAGGGTATCCTGTTCCATAACGCCAGAAATGAATTCTGGAATAAAGCGGTATCAAGAGAAAAAAACATCCTGTTCAGTACTCCCATCCTGAGAACGGAAAAATCATTCATTATTCCCCGTCCTTTTATTCTCCTGCAGCTAAAGAATGGAGAAGGTGCTATTAAAGCCGTATTGGACAAATATGCACTGGGGGATTCAAAATATGAATCATTAGGCAGCCCGGGGATGTATAAAATAACATACCTGAAAGGGCCTTACCGGGAGTTGTTGAAAATATGCAACAGGATAGCAGAAGATAAAAATATAACCTGGTGTGAACCTGACTTTTTTAGTGATATTAAGCCCCACAGGAGAGGGCCACTTTACCCGGATCAGTATTATCTGAACAATACTGGTCAGTCCGGGGGCACTGCAGGTGTTGATATCAGGGCGGAAGGCGCATGGCTGTCCACAACAGGGGCAGGGACATTGCGGGTGGCGGTAATAGATGAGGGAATGGATGCACACGAAGATTATGCAGGCCGGCTGCTAAGCGGGTATACTATCGGAAATCCTTCCGGAAACGGAGCCCCGGGGTATGCGGGTGCTTATCACGGTGTTGCCTGCACTGGTATCATAGGCGCCACACATAATAATGGTTTAGGGATCAGAGGTGTCGCACCTGGAGTTCAGTTAATACCGGTCAATATCTTTCCATCGGGCGTTGCTTCTGACGCTGATATTGCTGCAGCTATTAACTGGGCCTGGAATTCCGGAGCGGCAGATGTGTTGAGTTGCTCCTGGGGTGGAGGCGAGCCTTCCAATGCGATTAGAGACGCATTCAATTCTGCCATGACCCTGGGCAGAGGTGGTCTCGGAAGTATTGTTGTAGCTTCTTCAGGAAACGGTGGGAATGAGGATGCCAGTTTTCCCAGCAACCTTCCGGGCATTATTACAGTAGGCGCCTGCGACCACAATGGCGTTGTCTGCGGATACAGTCAACGGGGCGCTTCCATGGACGTGGTTGCTCCCTCTGCAGATGATGATGATGCAGGCGGTATATTTACGACAGACCGGATGGGCGCAAATGGGGCCAATGCCGGCAATTATATGAATAATTTCGGTGGCACCTCTGCCGCATGCCCACAGGTTTCAGGCATCGCGGCATTGATCCTTAGTATTAATCCTAATTTAACAGTCAGCCAGGTCACTAACGCCATTCAGCGTTCTGCTACTGATGTAGGGCCTGCCGGATTTGATCATATATATGGTTTTGGCAGGGCAAATGCCTGCAGGGCTTTAGAGCAGGCAATTATAGAAACAGGTATTTCCGGACCAGCTGTTTTTTGCGGCTCCTCCGCCTCCTACAGCATCAGCAACTATCCCGGTTTTACTTTTCAGGGCTGGTCCATTCCTGTTGGGGAAACACGCGTAACCCTCAGCACAAATGGTAATTCCGCAACCTTAACCAAGTTAATGGATGCAGCTGTTATGCTCACGGCTACTTATACTTCTCCCTGCGGAGGAACCATGGCTGTAAATAAAGTGGTGACTATAGGACTTCCAATACTCACAACAGTTAACATCGAAAATTTAAATTATCCCGGGAATATCTGCTATACAGATCCCTTCAATAATGCTTATCCCATTATGGAGCCTCCGGGATCTCATGCAGACTACTTTGATGTAACGGTAACACCTCCTACTGGCTCTCCGAACAACTTCACTACATTCGGTACTGAATTCGTAGTACCAGTGAGGAGACCAGGTACACATACCATTTCAGTAACACCGGTAAATGCCTGTGGTACCGGTGCCGCGGTGGTATTTGATTTTGATGCGGTGGACTGTTCATTATTCTCTGCACGTTCTGCTCCTGGCTCCAAAACCAGCGCTTCCGGTAAGGGCATCACTGTTAGCCCTAACCCTGCTTACAAAACCGCAGTGGTCACTTTCAACGGGCAGCAGAAGATCAGTAAAACAGGCGGCATGCAGTCCACAGAAATCCGCGTATTGGATATGAATGGCGCGGTGAAACTAACTAAACGTGTACCGCAGGGTACTAATAATGTACCACTGGAGATCGGAGGATTACCTGCCGGTATGTACATTGTTGAAACTCGTAATGGCGGTGTTTCGCATACGGCAAAACTGATGGTCACCAGGTAAAACTTACACAAACAGGGCCAAAAAAAAGGCTGACCCAATGGTCAGCCTTTTTTATTTTATTGTGGATACCCGGTATTCTGTTTCATGCCACTCACATCTATTTCACTTCTTGGGATAGGCAGGATATTCCTGTAATCCCCCGGTGCCAGTGTAATCGCTTTCCAATGGTCCGGTGCTGCTCTTACCAGTGTTTCTTTCTTCCTGGTAAGGTCATACAGGCGGAAGCCTTCTCCGAAAAGTTCTTTTCTTCTTTCGTTACGGATCTCCAGCTTCAGGGCTGCTCCGGTATTTACGGATTTAACAGCGCCTGTGATAGCTCTCTTCTGTACTTCAAACAATGCATCCTGTGCTAAAGCATCATGGCCTTGTTCAGATTCTCCTTCTGCTTCAATCAGGTACATTTCAGCAGAACGGATCATTGGTACGTTCAGGTCCCATGAACCACGGAACAGGAATTTATTGATGAGGTAACCGTCTCTGGAGAACATGATCTCATCCCGTTGCAGGGGGTTTCCGGCTGCACCACCCACCATGGCTTTGTTCACAAAGAATTGTTTCTTGCGGATATCAGCATCTGCAAAAAGATCAAGGAAGGTTTTTGTTGCACGGAAAGTGCTGTATCCAATATCATAAGGATCCAGGAAAGATGCAATCTGCACGTAACCGGTATTGTCGTCAGAACGGTATACCAGGGTCCAGATCCATTCAGGTGTTTTATCTACGAATCCGTTCAGCAGTACACTTCCGGCAGGCAATGGAAAACCTGCTGGATTAGTTGGAGTTGCGGCACGGGCCAGTTTTGCGTGTTCTACTGATTTATCCCAGATCTGCATATCCTGGTAAACCCTTGCCAGTAAACCATTCACTACATTGATCGTCATTCGTCCTACACCATGGGAGCGGGTAGTACTGATATTTTCCTTTGCAAAGAGAAGGTCTGCCAGGATGAAATCATAGTCATCTTTCACCGTACCTCTTTCTGGTATTTTATCATTTGGTCCCAATACTTTGTCCACAACAGGAATGCCCTGTGAGGCGGGATCAACAGAAAAAGGTTGTGCAAACTGGCGTACCAGTTGCAGATATGCCCAGGCACGTAACGCTCTTGCTTCTGCCAGGAAATCTTTCCTGGTTGCTTCACTCAGCGTTGTTGATTTAGGCAATTCTGTGATAGCCACATTGGTGTTGGTGATCAGCTTGTAACCACCTGTAAAGAATCCTCCGCCATAACCAGCTGTGGGTGATTGCAGATATTGGTATTCTGTTACAAAGCGGTTGTAGTTACCTGTTGATACAACCAGCAGATCCCCGCCTTTTACATCAGAGGTTAAGGATGCCTGTGTATTGTATGTTGAGGTAGTAATGAGATCGTACAATCCATTCATCGCTGCCTCTACTCTTTCCGGCGTAGAGAAAGCGGAAGCTGCATCGATCTGCGCAAAAGGCTTTGTATCTAAAAAGTCCTTGCTGCAGGATACAGTAGTGATAGCAAGTATAAAAAGTAATCGTTTCATAATTAAAAGTTTTTCAAGTTAGAAACCAACATTCAATCCCACAGAATATGTTTTCACATTGGGAACATCATTATCTGCTGTTCCACCAATGGCCATTTCGGGATCTACTCCTTTATGCTTAGCCCATGTAGCTATGTTTTCAGCTGACACATACACACGAACGTTTGCTAAAGGTGTTCTATTGATCAATGACTTTGAAAGTCTGTAACCCAGTGTTATATTTTTCAGCCTGGCATATGTTCCGTCAAAAAGGAAACGGGAAGAAGTACTGTTGCCGAGATCTGTGTTCCTTGGTACAAACCTTGGAACATCGGTAACATCACCTGCTTTTTTCCAGGCCCTGAATGCGTCTGTTCCCAATTGTTGACCGGGAGTAACACCATCATGTGAAAGTTGTGCGAGTGAGTTATCGTAGATCTTACCACCTACACTGAAAAAGGTGAGGATACTCAGGTCGAAATCTTTATAAGAAAGGTTGTTATTGAAACCGCCATAGAATTTTGGCAATGCTGAACCAAGATCATATCTCGTAGCGAAATTGTAATCTTTGGTCTTTACTTTTTTACCAGTAGCCGAATCCTGGTACCATTGGGGTCTGCCATCTGCAGGATCTACGCCGGCATACTCCCTGATATACCATTGGTAACGGTCCTGACCTACTTTCCAGCGCTGGGCACCGTTGAGGAGGGAGTCTACGTTCATTTTCTGGATCACGTTCTTTGTAGTAGTAATGTTTAAAGAAGCGGTCCAGTTAAACTTGCCGGTTTGGAAAATATTAGCCTCTACCATGGCTTCAATACCTGAGTTCTTCATTTTTGCAAGGTTGGTAGCAATAGTGGTGAACCCGGTGAGGTTGGATAAGGGCTGATCAAACAATACATCTTTTGATTGTCTTGAAAAGTAAGTGAATTCAGCCCTGAAGCGTTTCAGGAAAGCGAATTCAACACCAAGATCAAGTACTTCATTGGTTTCCCAGCGCAGCTTTGTATTTTCCAGCTGCGTGTAACTGATACCGGGTAAACCGTTGTATTTATTAGCAGTTCCATACAAGCCAAGGCGGGCATATCTGCCGGTAAGGTTATCATTACCTGAAGTACCATAGCTGGCTTTGATCTTCAGCTCATCTATCCATTCCTGGCTTTGCAGGAATTGTTCTCTACCAATTCTCCATCCGCCACCTACTGACCAGAATGTTCCGAAGCGGCTGTCTTCTCCAAAAATAGAAGAACCATCTCTCCGTAAACCGGCTGTGAGGTAATAGCGATCAGCAAAATTATAGTTGATCCTGGAGAAAAGGGAAGAGATCCTTTTTTCTGTAATGGAAGAAGAAGTAGCTACAGGTGTTGCTGCTGCAGAAAGTTCCACGATACCATCGAAAGGAAAACCGGTAGCGTTGGCGCTGAAGTTTTCATACCTGTACTTTACCGCTTCCTGACCTACCAGCACATCTACTGCGTGTCTGCCAAACTGGTGATTGTAGGTTAATGTATTGGTGAGGGTGAGCACGATATCTCTCGGACGGAATTTAATAGTACGGCCTTTTACACTCGCACCATCTCCATTCACCGGGTTGTAGAATTGTGTTTCAAGGATGTCTATATAGTCCGCTGTTCCGGATGTTTTGAATCTGAAATCTTTCAGGAAGTTGAGCTCAGCCCATCCATTCACGATACCTCTTACCGTTTTAGCCTGGTAGATGTTCTTTTTGCCCAATCCTACCGGATTGTAATCAAACACTACAGGTGTGCGGTAGTTGTACAGGTAACCGCCGGCAGGGTCTGGAATAGGTGCTCCCTGTGCATCCAGCCTGTATAAAGGATATACGCTGGCCACTGTTTCTGCAAACCGAACGGGGTTTGCTGCACCACCTGCACCCGCAGGTGTATTTTGTTCTGTATAAGACAGTGTGGTATTAGTACCTACTTTCAGGAAGCTGGTAGCATTATTTTCAAGATTGATCTTGGCATTATAGCGTTTAAAATCGGATGCCAGTACAATACCTTTTTGATTAAAGTAGCTGCCTGCGAGGTAGAACTTTGTTTTTTCATTACCTCCGGAAACATTAATACCGTAATCCTGTGTACGGCCCTGGTTCAGGATAGCATCCCTCCAATCTGTATCATAGAGTAATCTTACACCGGGATTGAGCGTACCATCTGCTCCGTAAGGGCGTGTGCTGTTATAAGGAATACCCGTTACTCCAAGCGCAGCGGAATCGCTCATGTTAGCTTTGTTAGCTGCGGTAGCAGGATTATCTCCGGCAGCCAGGTTAGCATTATAGTAATAATCCCACCAGTACTTGTAATACTGCGAGGCATTCATCATTGCGTGGCGATCTACTGCAATAGAAGACCAGCCGTTATTAGCAGTGAAGTTAATATTGGATTTACCTGCGCGGCCTTTTTTAGTGGTGATCACAATCACACCGTTAGCAGCCCTTGATCCATACAAACCTGCTGCAGTAGCATCTTTCAGTACAGTAATGGTTTCAATATCTTTTGGGTCTAATGTAGCGAGTACGTTAGCTGTAGTTGAAGCCTGTGTGAAATCTCCTTCTGTGATAGCTACTCCGTCTAATACATAGAGCGGCTGACTACCGGCCAGGAATGATCCCACCCCGCGGATCCTTACAGTGCTGGAACCACCGGGCTGACCGGATGCGCTTTGCACGGTAATACCCGTAGCCTGCCCTTGCAGGGCTTTTTCAAATGAAGCTACAGGCCGGGCTTCCAGTACTTCTCCTTTGATGGTAGAAGCACTTCCGGTAAAGGATGATTTTTTCTGGCTGCCATAAGCTAATACCACTACTTCATCCAGTGCTTTTTCGCTGGAGAGTAGCACAACATTGATCACGGATTGTGTGCCGATAGCTATTTCTTTTGTTTCTAATCCGATAGAAGAAAAGATCAGAGCTTTGGCCGTAGAAGGTACTTGTAAAGAGTAGGTCCCATCTTCTTTGGTGATAGAGCCGGAGCTGCTGCCTTTAATACTGACAGTGGCAAAGGCAATAGGGGCAGAAGTGTTATCTGTGACTTTCCCCGAAATGGTCCTGGTCTGTGCAATGGCTGGCAGGATCGCCATCATGGCAAGCCAAAGGAAAAGCGCTTGCTTCATAATCATTAGCGTTTTGATTGTTGAGTAATTTAGATTTGGTATCCCGATTTAGTCCCGATTTAGTTATGATAGGGGGGCATGTAAAACTTAGATTCATACCTGGCATGGGTGGCGGTAGGCCAGATGGGAAATTGGTTCACGTATGCGAAAAATTAATGAAGGGCATGGAAGTAAAACTTCAGCATAAGCACGATAAGTTTAGGTTAAGTAAAAAGGAATAATAAGGGATTCCCACGTTTCGTCGATCTAGATTTCTGTATGGGGGCAAGATAAGAATAACCGCTTATCCAGTTAATAACACAAACGTTTGATTCCAAAACATGAAAAGTTTGAGAATCAGATATTAATATTAATTATTTGTAGTCCGAAAAGAGGTTATGCAATTGCTTCGTCCACCTTATCTACTACGGTACCATTGATACCGGCATTGAGATGTTTGGTGCCATACAGCAACAACTTCTGCAATATAGCATGGAGCACCCTGGTGTCTACAGGCTTGCGGATATAACCATCCATCCCCAGCAGGATGAACTCCTGTTCCTGCTCTTTAAAGGCATCTGATGAAACAGCTACAATGGGGATGTGTTTCAGCTGTTCATCTTCCCGTAATGTGCAGAAGGTTTCGCGGCCGCTCATAACGGGCATATGCAGGTCCATCAGGATCACGTCCGGCATCACGCTGCGTGCCATCATTACCCCTTCTGCCCCATCGTGGGCAAAACTTACCTGGGTAATGCCGATGCGGGCCAGGAAGTGCTTCATGATCATGTGATCAATTTCGTTATCATCCATCACTACCACTTTAGTGTCTGCCGGCAGCGGCAACAATGCTGTGGAAGAGGATTGTCCATTATCGGTATCTGTGCTTAGTTTAAGTGGCAGGGTGATGAGGAAATTACTTCCTTCCCCGGGCACACTGCTCACCTGGATGTTACCGCCCAGTAATTCTGCTTTGCGCTTGGCAATAGCCAGGCCCAGGCCGCTTCCGCCATACTGCCTGTACACTTCTTTATCTCCCTGCTCAAAAGGCCTGAAAATAGCCTCCTGCTGCGTGAGTGAAATGCCATTACCCTGATCGCAGATCTGGATCAGGATGCTGTTACTGTTGTGCAGACATTTTATCCGGATGTCTTTCTCCGCCGGGGTAAATTTGATAGAGTTGGATAACACGTTATTGATCACTTGTGCCAGCATCACTTTATCGCTCATGATGGTTTCCGGGAAACGGCTGTCCATTTCCAGGTGTAGTACTACGGATTTAGTACTGGCAATACTTTGGTAGATACTCACGGTATTCTGCAACCATTCTTTCAGGGAGAAAGGTTCCAGCTTCACGTCATCGTTTTTACCGGCTTCTATTTTTGATAACTCTAACACGTTGTTAATTAATTCCATGATATTATTACTCGTTGCACCCAGGCTTTTGGCCATCTGCCTTGCCTGTGGATCTGCTGCTTCTGCATTGCTCAGCACATTGCTGAGCATTTCACTGATGCCTATAATAGCGTGCAAAGGCGTACGTATTTCATGGCTCAGTTCACTGATGAACTGCGATTTAGCCACATTGGCCTTATTGAGGGCACTGGTACGCTCTTCCACCAGTTGTTCCAGGTGCTGGCTGTAAACCAGGAGCTGCTTACGCTGTTTCTCATTTTCGTTCCGGCTTTTCATCAGGGAAGTGTTCCTGCTGCGCAGGGTACGGAGCAGGTCCATGATATTGTGCTGGTACAGGCTGATAGCCAGGTAATTAAGGAACAATACTACAGGCATCACCATCCAGCGGTACAAGTTCTGGGTGGTTTCTGTAAGTGGCAAAGGTTCCACAAGATCATAATAATAAATGAACTCCAATAGCACCAGGCAAATAATTGGCATCAAAGCGCAAATAAACCGGGGAATTTTTTCCTGGGGGCGCCAGATCAGCAGTGCAACACTCATCAGGAACACGGCCAGCAGCTGTACTTCCGTAACGCGGCCAAGAATGCTGCCATAATACAGGATAATGGAAATGAAGATGGCATGCAAGCCAATGCGGGAAGCGATGAAATGCTTTTTATAATTCAGCCAGATCATTGCAAAGAATGCCGGGCAAAAAAGTAATACTGCCGGTATCAGTATGTACAGGGAATGTAAGAGCAGGTAAAATGTCACACCATAAATAGCCACGAGTATTCCCGTAACCAGGCTGACAATATTTACGACTTTGATCCTCCTTGCGTCTTCCTTATTGGAATTTTGCAGGATGCCCATCATGCAGATCTCCTGCATCCAGGTACGGAGTGTTTGGGATATGATATTCGCCATCACGAATAGGTTTAATTAAAACAAACAGTAAAGCAATATAACAGTTGTTCAAATCGGGTTTTTCATTTCACTGTCCGGGCTGAATAAAAGGCATGTGTTAGCGTAAACAGTTTTGGTTGAACGTGTACATAAACTAAATGGTCATTAACAATTAAGCTAAGTGCATTCGTGGGTATTTACGCAGTTCACAGGCATATGGATTGCGGAAATCAAAAAAATCCGATCCCCTTCTATCTTATTAATAATCAGTTCTTTTTCTTCTTTCCTCCCCCCTGTTCATGAGGCAAAGGGGCTGCATTAGCGGGTCTGCGGTTGCCCATAACGGAGTTACTCAGCTCTCCCCGTTCATAGGTTTCCCTTAACATTACACCCTCTTCATCATAAATCCTCCACTCTCCCTGACGCACGGAATTACCCTTACGCGTTACCTCGGTAAGTTTTTCTTCCTGTGTTACGGGATCGATCACCATAATAGTATCTTTCTGGCCTTCAATATCTGTGGCTACCATCATGCCTACCGCGCTGATCTTACCATCCGGGTAGAAGTATTTGCAAAGGCCATCGAGGGTACCGTTCTTAAATGTTTCTTCTGCCAGCAGATCTCCATTGATGGTGAACTTTTTCCAGATACCTTCTTTACGGTCATTTTTGTATACGCCTTCCCAGCTGAAACCGGGTTCTCCGCGAATAGATTCAACCTGCTCTATCCATGGGCCCTGCTTACGTTTTTTGGCATCTGTCTGGTTAGTCACTTCCTGGGCGGAAGTGATAAGTGTAGTGCATGCGAGTATAATAAGTAAACTAAGTTGTTTCACAGGAATTCAGGATTTTATGGTTGTTTAATTCTATTCACAATGTAAGTTTTTTTCCGGCATAAAGCAAGAAAGGAGCCCGTTTTTGCAGGCTCCTTTCTTAACGTTATATGACTTCAATTATTTCTTCACGGTGATGGTAGGCACCTTGGTTTCTTTCCCTCGCTCCACTTTCACATCTGCAATGGTAGTATCTCTGTAACCATTGCCTGCATTTACGAATACGCTGTAAGTACCTGGTTTCAAACCGCGTACTTTGTATTCGCCATCCCTGCCTGGAATAGCATACAGAGAATCAAGGTTGTTGTATACGGTGATAATGGATTGTGCATCTTTCGGTAATACTTTACCGGACACTGCACCTGTTTGCTTAACCGTCCATACATGGATCACTGGTTTGAGGATGAAGGTACCTCTGCTCACCTGGATGATAGAGCGTTGTACGTCAAAGTCCAGCCAGAGTTGCAGGTTATCCGCAGATACCTGATCCCACTCGTTATGCCTTACTTTGATCACCAATTTTACCTGGCCGTTCACAGAACGCAGCGGATAAGAAATACTGTCCTTCATTAATGAATTGTTTGGACCTAATGTAATGCGGATCTTTTCTATACGGCCTTTACGGATGGTACCGGTAGCAAGGTTGGTATCTACACCATTACGTAATTGCAGCAGGTCATATACACCGGGGCGGATACCTAAAGAATCCCATACTTCACAACTATCATCTTTATCGCGGCGGTCTTCCCACCAGCCACAACGGTCGCGGTCATCCCAGCGGTCATCGTCTTTATCTTTTGCACAGGTATCGATCAACACTTCTACTTTCCTGATATCAATATTTACTTTGTCAAAAAGGCCGGGGTCATCTGTGAGCATGAGGCTTACTCTTTGCTGGCCTGGTGGAATAGCAGCCGGTTCATTGGAACTGTCTTTGCTGCAGGCATAAATGATTACGGAAAGGGTGCCCAATAGCAATATTGGCATGCCCAGCTTGCGGAACACGTTTTTCATAATAAAGAATGGTTTTAGATTAGTGATCGTTTTTCAACCTTATATGGATACTGATACAGAAACGCCTGCCGCAAATTCTTATTGCCCACTGTGGTTAGATATGGTCTTTCTTTAAAGGTTTAATCGATGCAAAAAAATATTTTTCGCATGATGGAATGACAGCAATCTTCGTTCCAAATTATTTGGACTGCATCTTAAGGATGCTGGCACCAAGCGGCGGGAGGCGCAACAGCAGGTCGTATGGCTTGCCATACTTACCGGGCCGGGGTTTAAGGGTACCGGCATTCACCACATTACTGCCATAGAAAACAGCAGCATCGCTATTGAGGATCTCTTTAAATGAGTTCTTCCAGGGAATAGCCACCGGATAGTCTTCCCGGGGTATAGGGGTCATGTTAAGCGCAATGAGGATCACCTCCCCTTCAGGGCTTTTACGGGCATATATCAGCACGCTGTTTTCATGATCGTCTGCATTGATCCACTCAAAGGTGTTGATGTCAAACTGGGATCCATACAGCACGGGTTCACTGGTATACAACTTGTTCAATGCTTTCACATACTGCTGCAAACCCTCGTGGGTTTTATGTTTCAGCAGATCCCAACTCAGTTCAGACTTATAATTCCATTCTTTGGTATCCGCAATTTCGTCTCCCATGAATAACAACTTGGTGCCGGGATGGGTGAACATATAACTATACATTAACCGGAGGTTGGCAAACTGCTGCCAGTCGTCTCCCGGCATTTTATAGATCATGGGGCTTTTACCGTGCACCACTTCATCATGACTGAGGGGTAGCATGAAGTTCTCACTAAAAGTATACATGATACTGAAAGTGATCTGGTTATGATACCATTTACGGAAGTAGGGATCCTTTTTAAAGTAATCCAGGGTGTCGTTCATCCAACCCATCATCCATTTCATACCAAAGCCAAGGCCTCCCATGAAAACGGGGCGGGATACACCGTAAAAGGAAGTGGATTCTTCTGCGATGGTCTGCACATCCGGGAAGCGGGAATAGATAGTACTGTTCATCTCTTTGAGGAAAGAGATGGCTTCCAGGTTTTCATTACCGCCCTGGTCATTAGGCTCCCACTGACCGGCTTTGCGGGAATAATCCAGGTGGATCATAGAGGCCACTGCATCTACCCTTAAACCATCAATATGGAATTTATCCAGCCAGAACAAGGCATTGCTGAGCAAAAAGGACCGGACTTCGTTGCGGGCATAGTTGAAAACATAACTGTTCCAGTCAGGATGAAACCCCTTCCGCATATCCGCATACTCATAGGTATGGGTACCATCAAAGCGATAAAGACCATGATCATCGTAAGGGAAATGGGAAGGCACCCAATCCAGGATCACTCCTATCCCTGCATGGTGAAAAGCATCCACCAATGCCATGAATTCCTGCGGGGTGCCGTAACGGGCGGTAGGCGCATAAAATCCGGTGAGCTGGTAACCCCAGGAACCATCAAAGGGATGTTCCATTACGGGCATGAACTCAACGTGGGTAAAACCCATCTCTTTTACATAGGGCACCAGCATGGCCCCTATTTCTTTATAAGAATAGAATACTTCGTGGTTATTGGCATCCGGCCTGCGCCAGGAACCCAGATGCATTTCATATACGGAGAAAGGACTTTTAAGGCTGTTCTTTTTGCCGCGTGATTTCATCCAGGCGGCATCTTTCCATTTGTACTCCAGGTTACTGACTACGGAAGCGGTTTTGGGCCTTAGCTCCCATCTGTTGGCATACGGGTCTCCTTTCCGGAGTTCTTCGCCTGAGTTGGAACGGATGAAGTACTTATACAGCTGATCTTCTTTAATACCGGGCAGGAAACCTTCCCAGATACCGGATTTATCCCACCTGGGCAGGAGTGTATGGCTGTAGGTGTTCCATTCATTGAAGTCGCCGATCACGGAAACATAGGCGGCATTGGGTGCCCAAACGGCAAAGTAAGTACCTGCCACCCCTTCGTAGGTAACGGTGTGGGAACCAAACTTTTCGTATAATCTGTCGTGGGAACCTTCCTGGAATAACTGGATGTCCTTTGCGGAAAACAACGAGAACGATTCTACGGGTTTTAGCTTGCGGAAGGGCTCTTCATCAAGTGGAATGCTATTTTTCTTTTGTTGGGTCGCCATACCTTGCTGTAACAGCTATTTTTTACAAGATAAAAAATAACCCGCAAACAAACGCCTGCGGGTTAAATTAATTATCAGGAAAAAACTGATTAACGTTTACCACGGTATCCACCGCCGCTTCCGCTACCGCTTTTGGAAAACTCCCTGCGTTGACGGAATCCGCCATCTTCGCTACCGGACCAGCTTTTCTTGCGATCGCCACCGCCGCCATAGGAGCGGTTGCCACCTGGCCTTCCGCCGCCACCAGCGCGTTTATCTCCATCCTGGGAAGTTTCGATCCTAACGGAGCGGCCGTTATGTTCTACCTTCTTAAAGCTCTGTTGTACTTTTTCCACCACATCGTTCTCTACTTCAAAGAAGGAGTAAACGCCTTTCAGGTCGATACGGCCGATGGAGTTACCACGCAGGCCGGTGCTGTCGCAAATGAAACGCAGCATATCGCCACGGGTGAAATTATCTACAGAACCCAGGTTGATGAACAGGCGGGTGAATTTGCTGTTACCGCTGCCACGGGAGAATGTACCCCCTCTGTCTTCGCCACGGCGTTCTTCTTTCACGTTCAGGTCTACTGCATCCTGGTAGTACTCGAGGAATTCATTGAATTCCAGGGAAGCAAAACGGCGGATCAGTTCTTCTTTGGTGAGGTCTGCAAACTCTTCGTATATACGGCCCAGGTATGGATCTATCTGTTCTTCGTTCACTACCACGTTGTGCACTTTATGCACCATGGCAAAGAGTTGTTTTTCGCATACGGCAAATCCATCGGGCACTTCTGCTTTGATGAACTTTTTGTTGCCAAGTACGCGCTCTATCTGACGGATCTTACCGATATCACGGGCACCAATGATGGCAATGGATACACCGGAACGGCCAGCGCGGGCAGTACGTCCGCTTCTGTGTGTGTAGTTCTCTACATCATCCGGCAGATCGTAGTTAATTACGTGCGTTACGTTATCCACATCGATACCGCGTGCAGCCACATCTGTAGCTACCAGCATCTGGATGGATTTCTCACGGAAGCGTTTCATTACTTTATCCCTTTGTTGCTGGGTAAGGTCGCCATGCAGTGCATCAGCGTTATAACCATCACGGATGAGGGATTCAGCGATCTCCTGTGATTCAATCTTGGTGCGGGTGAAGATGATACCGAAGATCTCAGGGTTGAAATCCACGATACGTTTCAGCGCAGCATATTTATCGCGTGGGCGCACCACGTAGTATTCATGCTCAATGTTCACATTACCTGCATTCTTGCTGCCTACGGTAAGCTCAAAGGGGTCCTTCATGTATTTCTGTGCAATACGGCGAACTTCCTGTGGCATGGTAGCAGAGAACAACCAGGTTGTTTTTTCTGCCGGTGTATTGGAAAGAATGCTATTGATATCTTCCTGGAAACCCATGTTCAGCATTTCGTCTGCTTCGTCCAGTACGGCATAACGTACATTGTCGAAGTTAACTGCACCACGGTCTATGATATCCAGCAAACGGCCCGGAGTAGCTACCACTATGTGTACACCGCGTTTCAGTTCGCGCAGTTGCAAACCAATGCTGGTACCACCATATACGGCTACGATGCTTACATCACCGAGGTGTTTGGAGAAGTTATTAAGATCGCTCGTGATCTGCATGCACAGCTCACGTGTAGGACAAAGGATCAGGCCTTGTGGCTGACGTACTTTAAGATCAAGGTTTTGCAGTAATGGTAAACCAAATGCGGCGGTTTTACCGGTACCGGTTTGTGCCAGGCCCACAAAATCGCGGTCTCCTCCGAGAAGGGCCGGGATTGCTTTTTCCTGGATAGGGGTTGGGGTTACAAAGCCTAAGTCTGTAACGCCTTTCAGAATGTTTTCCTGAAGTCCTAATGATTCGAATGTTATCATCTGTTTGTTGTGTTGGCCCGCTTGTTTTTTTAAACAGGCCGGGTGATCAATTAGCCGGTCTTCAAATTAGTTTAAACCAGCTCTCCTTCCAGGTCGTAGTCGAACGCCCTGGTTATTTTAACCTGTACAAAATCTCCGGGTTTCAACTTTCTGTCCGTGTTAATGATCACCTCATTATCCACCTCAACTGAATCGAACTCCGTGCGGCCCAGGTATCGGCCGGATTCTTTTTTATCTATTATTACTTTAAATACTTTACCAACCATCTCCTGGTTCTTTTCCAGGGAGATCTCCTGTTGTGTTTCCATGATGTCCTGCGCGCGGCGCTCTTTCTCTTCTGCAGGAATATCATCCACCAGGTCATGTGCGGAAGTACCTTCCTCATGACTGTAAGTGAATACCCCTACCCTGTCAAACCGCACTTCTTCCAGGAAACGTTTTACATCCTCCACATCTTCCAGTGTTTCTCCGGGGAAACCAGCAATGAGCGTGGTACGCAGGGCAATACCCGGCACCTGTTCACGGATGGATTTCACCAGGTCCAGGATCTCCTTGCGGGTGATCTGGCGCTTCATGGCTTTGAGCATGGGGTCTGCAATGTGCTGCAAAGGCATATCCAGGTAATTACAGATATTATCTCTTTGCTTCATTACCTCCAGTATCTCCATCGGGAATTTGGTGGGATAGGCGTAATGCAGCCTGATCCATTCCAATCCTTTCACATCAGCCAGTGCATGTAACAGTTCGGGAAGACGGCGTTGTTTGTACAGGTCCAGCCCATAATAGGTAAGTTCCTGTGCAATCAGCATGATCTCCTTCACGCCACTCTTTACCAGTTTCTCCGCTTCGGCCACTAAAGCCTCAATGGGTTTAGATACGTGCTGGCCGCGCATCAGCGGGATAGCACAGAAAGAGCAGGTACGGTTACAACCTTCGGAAATTTTCAGGTAGGCATAATGAGAAGGGGTGCTTAACAAACGCTCACCAATCAGTTCCGCTTTATAGTCCGCATCAAAACGTTTGAGGATAAGGGGTAATTCCATGGTACCAAACCAGGCATCCACACCTTCTATCTCTTTTTCAAGATCTCCGCGGTAGCGTTCGCTCAGGCAACCTGTCACAAATACTTTATCCAGTTTACCACGCTGTTTCAGGTCTACCTGTTCCAGGATGGTATTGATGGATTCTTCTTTTGCTTTATCAATGAATCCGCAGGTGTTCACTACTACGATGTTATGATCGCGTTTTTCGCTTTCATGCACTACATTGATATCATTGGCAATAAGCTGACCGCTTAACACCTCAGAATCAACCATGTTCTTTGAACAACCTAACGTAATAATATTAACCTTGTCTTTCTTTAAAGTTCTTGTCTTCAAATAGCAATGTTTTAAATTCCCACTTTCGGCAGGCATTTGCCACGAAGACACGCAGACACGCTTTAAATACACAGCAGGCAGCTGTTTGAGTGACTATGAGTCTTAGTGGAGGACTAATGAGAAGTTGCAAAGTTAGTGATAAATATTGAAATTACATGTGTTCACACATATTTAATATCCATTATCAGGGTGTTACGCAGCTTTTTAAGCCCGTTTTATGCCAGGTGCTTCCTGATCTCTTTCTCCGCGCGTTGCTTTGCTACCTTCCGTTTATAGTGATACCACCACTCCGGGGCCATTTTAATGAGCAGGTTATTCATGCTCCTTTTACCCATGAGATGGTATAAACCGTTCAGTTTACCGCTCAGGGTCTGATCCAGCGCCCGGAGGCTCATGGCAAAACCACCATCCAGGTACTCCATATGATGCCAGTAACCTGCAGGCATGAACATGGTATCCCCGTGTTCCAGCACGGTGGTATAACCACGGGCATACTGAAGGGCAGGAAATTTGGTTTCTGTTTCGTTGAGGCGTTCCGGCCAGTTCTCGAAGCTCGCCGCACTTTCCACGGTCAGCGGCATGCGGTAGATGAGGGTGGATTGCTGATTGTCCAGCAGCAGCACTCTTTTGCGGCCAACGAACTGGGTATGCATGATATGACTGAGGTCGATATCGTAGTGCATGTGCGCAATGGAGCCGGCTCCACCTACAAAGAGCATGGGGTAGCGTTTCAGGAAACCTTTTAAAAGGAAATCCGGCCAGGTAAAATCATTCACCAGTTGCGGCGCATGTTGAAAAATGTTAAAAAGGAAGATCCGCAGGCTTACCGGCCCCTGCTGTATCATATCAAGGTATTCTCCAAAAGGAATGTAATCATCTGCGCCATTGACAAGCGTTTTGGCGCCTGCCCTCGTATTGTTATAAACCCCTACGGTTTTATCTCCAACTATTGATTTAAAGTAATCCCAGGTCCATTTATCCCGGGCTGGCCAGTCTTTCGACAATCCTGTAATGATCAAGGGTTTGCGTGGCTCATAATATTGGGTCTTAAAGTCCTGGGCAGATATGTTCTCAACTCGATCTATGGATTGTATTTGCATAAATTTCGAATTGTTAATAAGGGTGAAACAATTGCAACACTAAAACGTAATCAAATTTAAGCAATTGCGGGGTTAGAAGTGCAGGGTGCATAAAAGGTTGATAATTATTGTATTTGTATAGTTTACACAAAATAAAAATGCCGGAAGTGATACTTCCGGCATTTTACATAATTATTTAATAATCAACTATTTAAGCTAAATAATGAGTCTACGAATTCTGTCTTATCAAAAACCTGCAGATCTTCCATTTTCTCTCCTATACCGATATATTTTACAGGTATTTTAAACTGATTGGCGATGGCCAGCACTACCCCGCCTTTAGCGGTACCATCCAGTTTGGTAATGGCCAGGGAGGTCACTTCCGTAGCGGCCGTGAACTGACGGGCCTGCTCCAGGGCATTCTGGCCGGTGGAACCATCGAGCACCAGTAATACATCATGCGGCGCATCGGGGATCACTTTGTTCATTACCCTTTTGATCTTACTGAGTTCATCCATGAGGTGCAGCTTGTTATGCAGGCGGCCGGCAGTATCTATGATGATCACATCCACATTCTTTGCCACACCGCTTTGCACGGTATCAAAGGCAACGGCTGCGGGATCTGAACCCATTTGCTGTTTAACGATGGGCACACCGGTTCTTTCACTCCAGATGGTGAGCTGGTCTACTGCGGCAGCGCGGAAGGTATCTGCAGCGCCCAGCATTACGGATTTACCGGCCTTTTTGAAGTTATAGGCCAGTTTACCGATAGTGGTGGTTTTACCCACACCGTTCACGCCTACCACCATGATCACATAGGGCTTTTTACCTTCAGGGATATCGAAATCCTTAAAGCCACTATCCGGCGCATCTACCAGGAGGTTTGCAACTTCTTCTTGCAGTATCCTGTTCAATTCACTGGTATTCAGATATTTATCTTTAGCTACGCGTTCTTCAATTTTACTGATGATGCGTACTGTGGTATCTACTCCTACGTCTGCGGAAACAAGCGCTTCTTCGAGATTATCCAGCACTTCTGCGTCTACGGTGGACTTACCGGCGATGGCGCGGCCTATTTTTGAAAGGAAGCTTTCTTTTGTTTTCTGCAAGCCCTGATCCAGACTTTCTTTCTTTTCCCGGGAAAAGAGTTTATTGAAAAAACCCATTTAAATACATTACGGATTAGCAATTACAATTCGTGGTGCAAAAATAGGTTGTTCTGGACGAAGTATTATGTTTTGTTTAAAGGAAGAGCCCGTCCAGCTTTTTAGCCTGTCCCGGTTTTAGCTGCAGGTCTATCACTTTGTTTCCATACCGCACCTTAGCGGTAGTCCCCTTAATGCTTCTGATAGTAGCTGTAAACAGCTTCCCGTTCTTCCACTCCATATCCACTTCAAAACCGCCGCGTGCACGTAGTCCCGTTACCTTTCCATCCTTCCAGCCGGCTGGTATGGCAGGTAAGAGATGTATGAACCCGGCATGACTTTGCAGCATCATTTCCCCCATTCCTGAAATACCGCCGAAGTTACCGTCTATCTGAAAAGGCGGATGGGCGCAGAACAGGTTGGCATAGGAGCCGCCGCCCCTGGAATATTCTGTTCCTTCCATACCGGTGAGCCTTAAGAGGTTGCGGATAAGTTTATAGGCATGATCGCCATCGTGCAGGCGTGCCCAGAAATTGATCTTCCAGGCAATGCTCCAGCCGGTCCCTTCATCTCCTCTTATCTCCAAAGTTTTCCTGGCCGCCTGGGCAAAAGCTGGTGTTACGATGGGTGAGATCTCCCTTCCCGGGTGCAACCCGAATAAATGAGATACATGCCGGTGCCGCGGGTCTTCATCTTCCCAATCCTTATACCATTCCTGCAGGTTGCCTTTTTTGCCGATCTGCAAAGGGAAGAGTTTACGTTGTTTTTCTTTGAGCAGATTGCGGAAAGCCTCATCCTTACCCAGGATCTCCGAGGCTTCTACCAGGTTCGTGAAAAGATCGCGGATGATAGACATGTCCATGGTTGTGGCAATAGAGATACTGCCCTTCTCCCCGCTCTCTGTAATAAATACATTTTCAGGTGAGGAAGCCGGTGCTGTTACCAGCAGGCCGTTAGGGTCTTCTACCAGCCAATCCAGGCAAAACAAGGCGGCCTCTTTCATCAGCGGGTAAGCCGTGTTCTGCAGAAAATCCTTATCTCCCGTAAAAGCGTAATGTTCCCAAAGGTGCTGTGAAAGCCAGGGACTGCCCATAGCCCAGTTAGCCCAGGTGGGACTGCCTTTTCCAAGATCACCTACAGGATTGGAAGTAGCCCAGATATCCGAGTTGTGGTGCACCGCCCAGCCTCTGGCTTTGTAAAAGTTCTTTGCAGTTTCCCGGCCTGTTACCGCAGTGTTCTTAATGAACTCCATAAAAGGCAGGTGCATTTCAGAAAGGTTCACCATTTCCGCCGGCCAGTAATTCATCTGCGCATTGATATTGGTGGTGAAGTTGCTGCTCCAGGGTGCCCGCAGGATGGGATTCCAGATCCCTTGCAAATTAGCAGGGATACCGCCGGGGCGGGAACTGGCAATCAGCAGATAGCGGCCGTACTGAAAATAAAGCGCTTCCAGGGCAGGGTCTGCAGCCCCGCGGGTATATTCCATCAGGCGCTCGAGTGTAGAACTTGTTACTTCAGGATTATTGTTGAGAGAAAGCGTAACCCGGTTGAAATATTGCTGATAATCCCTGATGTGATCCTTTTTAATCTGGTCGAAACTTTTAGTAAAAGCTTTATTTAAGTATCCCTGAGCTAACTGTGATTCATCTTTATCCGGGCATTTGTCAAAGCCATTAAAGCTGGTGGCGGCGGAGATATATAATACGGCTTCTGTAGCATTTGTGATATGCAGACCTGCGGTATCTGTGGTAACACTACCATCTTTGAGCTGTGCTTTAATCCTTAATTCGTACCGCATTCCCCTGCAAGCCACATCATAGATAACAGGCTCGGGGTTATATCCTACATAATTAGGATCTGCATGGGAAGGCGCCTTTCCTTTCATGATCAGCTCATTCTTTCCTGCAGCAATATTCTTAAAACGAACGAGACTATTGGTAGATGCATCAAAGCTGAGCTGGCCTTTTTTATCTGAACGCAGGCGGATCATGATCACCTGGTCTGGCGCGGAGGCAAAGATCTCCCGGGTATATTGCACACCGTTCACGGAAAAACGGGTGAGTGTGGTAGCATGGCTGATATCCAGATCCCGGTAAAGCGCTTCAGGTGTACCGCCAAAGCGATGTTTTATGAGGAGGTTGCCTAATGGCATATAGGATTCCGTATACAGGCCCTGGATCTTTTTACAGAGTTGTTCAGCAGTTTTGTAATCTCCTTTGAAGAGTGCTTCCCTGACTTTGGGAAGGAATTCCGGGGCCTGGGGATTGGGGTTCAGGTTTGCTGGGCCGCCGGACCAGAGGGTTTCCTCGTTCAAATGGATCAGTTCCTCCTGCGGACGGCCAAATACCATGGCTCCTAATCTGCCGTTACCAATTGGCATGGCTTCCGTCCATTTATCGGCGGGTTGTTTGTACCAGAGCTTTAAAGGTTGCTGTGCTGCGGCGGGTGTGGCTGCGAGGCAAAAGACAAGGAAAATAAAACGGATCATCATAACGGTGTTTTCAGGTTACGCCAGCAAGTATAAGGAGTATTTGACCGGGAATATTCCAGTAAACCGGCAAATCCCTGTTTTATTTTAACTCCTTCTAACCTGCTTTCCCCGAAACACAAAAAG
Source organism: Chitinophaga niabensis (assembly GCF_039545795.1). Classification (NCBI taxonomy): domain Bacteria; kingdom Pseudomonadati; phylum Bacteroidota; class Chitinophagia; order Chitinophagales; family Chitinophagaceae; genus Chitinophaga; species Chitinophaga niabensis. The sequence continues at coordinate 3,304,808 of NZ_CP154260.1, forward strand.
CCGTCCCGTAATGAGACAGCTTTTTTGCAGTATGATTAGTAAAGCCGAATTATTTGTTGCTGATGAACTCCTGAACTTTATCCTTGTGTACGATCGCTTCTTTAAAAGTATACGCACCGGATTTAGGAGAACGTACCGCTCTGATCACTTTAGTCCACACCTTAGCTTCGGCTGCTGCCTTTGCATCTTTCTTGATCGCGGTTTTCGCTGCTTTTGCCATTTTCTTATTGTGTTAAATGTTAATTGAAATTGTCAATCATCCAGAGCTAATCGTATGAACTCTAAACGATTAACTACAAAGCAATTAGCATTGACTTATTTGATTTCTTTGTGTACAGTTACCTTCCTCAGGATAGGGTTGTACTTTTTCAACTCCAGACGCTCGGGAGTATTTTTCTTGTTCTTGTTGCTGATGTAGCGGGAAGTACCTGGCTGACCAGAGTTTTTATGCTCGGTGCACTCCAGTATAACTTGTACCCTGTTACCTTTCTTTGCCATTTTGTATTCTTATTAAGTTGATCCTTAATGGATTAGATGTCCTTGTTGCCACCTGCGCGCAGTTCTTTCACTACGGCATACAGGCCACGTTTGTTAATGGTTCTTAAACCATCTGCAGACACTTTCAAAGTGATCCACTTATCCTCTTCCGCTAAGAAGAAACGTTTGGTTTGCAGATTAGGCAGAAACCTCCTGTTAGTCTTAATGTTCGAGAAAGATACGTGATGACCTGTAATTGGTTTTTTCCCTGTCACCTGACATACTCTTGCCATGTTCTTAAAATTTTGGACTGCAAAAGTCGCACTAATTTGTTTAATAATCAAATTCTGGCCAGTGTTTTTATTCACACTATTTTGGACTGTCCTTTTTTATGGACAGTCCGGCCACCTCAAAGTAACACCCCTAAGCTCTTAATAACCGCGCCCAGCCTCACCGCATCCAGGATCCGCTGTTGTTCTGTACCATGTTTCAGCAGGGCCTCTTCGTGGGAGGTTACACACATCTGGCAACCATTCAGGGCAGAAATCACCAGGCTCACCAGTTCAAACAGCTCTTTTCCGATCAGGGGATTGGCCATTATGCTCATGCGGATACCTGCCGGCGCCGTGGTATAGAATTCCTTCTCCACGAAATGGCGGAAACGGTAGTATACGTTATTGGCATTCATCAGGGAGGTGCAGCTCAGGATATCAGCTATCTCCTTATCGGTAGCACCTGCAGCGAGGGCCAGTTGCTCAAAACCGCTCTGCAGGGCAGGCAGCTTTTCGTTGATGGCCACAGAAAGCCCTATCAGGTAAGCATCCTTTTTAGGAAGCGTGGCTGCATCGAGCGCATTGGATACATTGATCTTAAGATCTTTCAAGTAACGGGCATCAGCGGCAGCAAGTGCAGCCAGCTTTGCAGGCACTTCCGTACCGGGGAGGCCTACCACCTGCAATAATTGCTGAGCGGTATCCTGTGTATTTGTAGTGAACATATCTTTTTCTTTTAACGAAATACCGGGCAGAGGTTCCTGCCCGGTATACAATAATTCATTGGATTAAGCTTTGATGGTAGCTTCACCTTTCTGCCAGTTGCAGGGGCACAGCTCATCTGATTGCAGTGCGTCCATTACGCGCAGTACTTCTTTTACGTTACGGCCTACAGACAGGTCGTATACGGAAGTCCAGCGAACAATACCCTGAGGATCTACCACAAAAGTAGCACGGTAAGCGATCTTCTCTTCTGCTTCCAGGATACCCAGTTCCTGTGCGAGACTTTTAGAAGTGTCTGCCAGCATAGGAAATTGCAAACCACGGAGGTCATCGTGATTATTTCTCCAGGCAAGGTGAACGAATTCAGAATCTGTAGAAGCACCGATCAGGATAGCATCGCGGTCTGCGAAGTCCTGGTAGTGTTTGTTGAATTCAGCGATCTCTGTAGGGCAAACGAAAGTGAAATCCTTCGGCCACCAGAACATAACCATCCATTTGCCGGAAGCTTTGATCTCTTCAGAAGAGATCTCATAAAACTCTTTTCCTTTCTCGATTGATACAACTGCCTTTTTTGCGAACGCCGGGAACTCCGCCCCTACTGATAAAACTGCATTTTTCATGATACTATGTCGGATTTATTGATTTAATGCTATGCTATTTTTGTAAAGCCGCCGCAAAGTTGCCCCGCAAAAAATTATAAATCAAATAGATTTACCAACGCTAGATATCGACTTTATCTATATTGTTTTTAAATTTTATAGACGTAGGTTCTATAAGATGCTGTACCAGTAAGGGATATGCATTTCAGCTCTTCTTTTTTGAACCAAAAGGCATCTTTTTTACGTAGATACACGTAACCTTTTGGCACGTTATTTAGTTATATAAGTAAGCAAGATTAAAATGATTGGTTATGAAATTTAGAAATGTACTTTTAGTGATCCTTACGGTAGGCCTTGCTTTGATTCCGTTTATCAAAAACAGTATCAACAAACAGGATGAATTTGATGCTACACAGGATTTGTTCATCTAGTTTAGGCGGGTGCATACAGGTAGTATGACCGCAGCGGGCTCCATTGTACCGTGATGTTCGTTTCGCCCCGGACCTGGGCGTGGGAACTTTTTTGCTCAGCCAGCCACAGTGCCCCGGCAGCATATGTAGACAGTTTTCCCCTAAAGGCTTTAAAGGCGGACCAAAAGATGGTCCGCCTTATTTTTTTTACTTAGCAGCTACGATCTTATACAGGCCTGCGCCATGCGGGTTGATCTCAGGGGCAAAATCTCCTGTAAACGTTCCAAGTACTTTGCCCGTCCACAGATCCGTGATCACACCCGGCACCCCTACCCCGATGTCTTTCAGCGCTACCGGCACCTTCCTTTGCTCTTCGGAGATATTGAACAGCGCCAGGTATTTAATACCAGGCTCCGCCGCCGTCCAGGCCGCTTTATCCTGATCCCTGAAAAGAGGGCGGTTCCCGGTGCTTTTATTCAACACCCGCAATACCTCCTTATTGGTCAGGAGCGAAAGGGTGAACGGGTCGTTATCCGGCAGGTTTCCGCCAAACATCAGGGGGGACTTAAAAATGGCCCACAAGGTCATGAGTGTATATTGCTCATCACGCGTGAAGCGGGCCATCCTGGGCTCCCCTCTTTCCGCACGTATGCCAATACGGCCAAGCGGTAACATATCCCCATCCGGGAAAGCACCAGGCTTGCGCCATTTATTCCAGCGTTCAAACACTTCAAAATGCTCTTTTAATTGTTTCCAGTTATCCCAGAAGTCGCCCACCGTACGCCACATGTTTGCATGCTGCTGTACATGCCCTGCATGTGCCAGCGGTGTTTCGCCGGGGGATGTGCTCAATACGATCTTTCTGCCTGTTCTGTCAATCGCCTTGCGGATCATCTCCACTTCCCCTGCAAAATAGATGGGAGAAGAAAGATCATCTACCTTAACAAAATCCAGCCCCCAGGAGGCATACATTTCAAACAGGGAGTTGTAATACTCCTGCGCCCCGGGCTTCCCTGGCAACACGGTATACATATCGTGCAGCCACAGGCACTGGTCTTTCTCAGAATAGATATCCTTTACCCTCAGTTTTGTTCCTTTTATGGCTACATTCTTTTTCACGGCCTCCACCGGCACACCGCGCATAATATGAATACCGAATTTCAGGCCTTTGCTGTGTATATAGTCTGCCAGCGGCTTGAATCCCTTTCCGCCGGCCGCTGAAGGGAAACGGTTTACGGCAGGCAGAAAGCGGCCGTACTCATCCATGGTGAACTCCGGGTTGGTTTCATTATACCCATGCGCTTTATCGTTCGCTACATACCAGCGGATGTCCACCACAATGTAATTCCAGCCATACGACTTTAAATGCCGGGCCATATAATCTGCATTTGCTTTTACTTCAGCTTCTGTGACTGTGGGCCCAAAGCAGTCCCAGCTGTTCCAGCCCATGGGAGGTGTAGCAGCCCAATTGTGGAAGTTTTGGGCATTCACTGTATTGGCTAAAAAGATGAAGGAAAGGAAGGTGATAATTTTCATAACTGTATATCAGACATTTTAATTGTCTAATATACAGTTATTATGCTGAAATATATAATGAGCCCTGCATCCATCCTTTTCAGGTGAATGAGTTCATGCTTCAGGGATCGCAGGGCACGGTTCATCTGTTTTTCTATTGTGCCGGTAGCTATCTCCAGCTCGGCGGCTATTTGCCGGTAACTCATGTCGTGCTCCTTGTGCATCCTGAAAATGAGTTGCTGCTGTTGCGGGAGTTTATTGATGGCCTGTTGGATCAACTGGTGTTTTTCTTCGTTCATTACCTTTTCATCCGGCGATGGGGCAATATCTTCAGGGGTAATTTTTAAGAGTAATTCTTTCTGCCTCCCCCGCTTTCTCATTTCATCCAGAAATATATTCCGGGCGTATTGCCGCAACAGGGCAAGGATGGCATGATCGTCCTTTACGGTGTGTATATGCTGCCAGAGGCGGATGTAACATTCCTGCATGATATCTTCGCACAAATGTGCTTCTCCGCACATGGCAAACAATATGGAAAAGAGCTTGTCATGTGTTTCGTCAATGATCCGCTTTAACCTGTTTTCATGATATTTCTGCAAGGGATACCTTATTTGCGTTAAAGATAAAAGGCCAAGGTTAACTAATCATTAAGCGTGTAATTGCTGTACGGGCAAATTAAATGGCGAACGTGTTGATACTGTAAAATATATTTACCGTACTTATTTATGGATAAGAAAACACTGGAAGATTTTTTCAAGGGGCATTTAACCGGCGAGGAGCGGGAGCAGGTAATGCAATGGGTAACAGAGCAGGGTGAAGGCTGGATAGATACCTATATACAGGATAACTGGGATCTGCCGGTGGCGCATCAGATTCCTCCCCGGCAGAAAGCTTCCATGAAGGCCAGGGTGATAGAAAATATCAGGGCGCAGCAACCTGTGCGTAAACTATGGTTGGAAATCGGCCGCGCAGCAGCTATCTTGCTGCTCCTTAGCGCGGGTGCCTGGTGGTGGATGCAGCAGCAACAGGCCCCTCCGCAATGGTATACGGTGAGCAATAACGGCGGCGGACATATCATGCTGCGGGACACTTTGCCGGATGGTACGATCATTACGCTGAATGAACATTCCAGTTTGAAATATCCTTCTTCCTATAATAAAAAGAACAGAACGGTATTTCTCAGCGGCGAAGCGTTTTTTGAAGTGCATCACGATAAGGAAAAACCCTTCATTGTAAAAGCAGGGAATGCTTCCACCCGGGTATATGGTACAGCTTTCAGTGTATCCGCCTATACTTCATCCGGCCAGTTGCGTGTAGGATTGCAGCGGGGAAGCATTGGCGTAATATCCGATACAGCAAATGAGGAACAGGAAAAGATGCTGGTGCCCGGTGAACTGCTGATCTACAACAAGGAAAATAAAACGGTATCTATAGAAAACCAGGCACCGGAAAAGCTGGGCGCCTGGACCACGGGAAAGCTGGTGTTTTTCAAAACACCTGGAAAAGATGTGTTCAGCCAACTGGAGCAGCGGTACGATGTACATTTCAGTAAAGACCATGAAATAGCAGAGAGAACAGTGACCGCCACTTTTGATAGCGTACCGCTAAGTAAGGTATTACAGCATATTTCTTTTGTATGGAATATCCGCTTTGAACAACGGGGAGACAGTATCTATGTAAAGTAAGGGGTAACAGATCAATCATTTTCACGCACTCAAAAATAAAGCGCTGTCGGGCAGGACAGCGCTATTGGAAGTGCTTTACTTAAACAATAAAACAATCAACAACAAAGCTATGACAAAAAAACCAGAAAGCGTGTTGTCAAAAAAATGCGGTCCCCTGTACTGGAAGGCATGGGGCCTGTTCCTTTTGTCCCTCTTACATGCGCCATACGCTATAGCGCAGAACATCAAAGTGGACCTTGCCAGAACGGACCTTGCCCGTGTGGTGGACGTTATTCAGCGGCAGGCCAGCGGTTATGAATTCTCCTACCAGGAAGAGGCCCTGGCAAAAGTAAAGCTGGAGCGTGTACACCTGGAAACAGGCAAACTAAAGGATGCACTGGACCAGTTACAGCAATATGGTTTAAAATATATGCTGGACGGGAAAACAGTATCCCTCCGATATGCTGCGCCCGCACCCAGGCCAGCGCCTGTACAACAGGTGTCCGATATCCGCTCCGGCGTTATTACCGACGCGGAAACGGGAGAAGTCATCATTGGCGCCACTGTTCGCGTAAAGGATGGTGATGCAGGTACATCCACCAATGAAAAAGGGGAATTCAGCATCCGGGCCAAAGCAGATGCCACCCTCATTATTAGCTTCATTGGTTACATCACTAAGGAAATAGCACTGAAAAACCAGCCTGCTGTTATCAACATCTCCCTGGCACCAGACCAGCGGCGGCTTAAACAGGTAGTAGTAACAGCCCTGGGTATCAAACGGGATGAAAAAGCACTGGGTTATGCCGTACAGAAAGTAGCCGGGGAAGAAGTACAGCGTGTGAAGGGGGTTGACATTGCCACTTCCCTCACCGGTAAAGTAGCCGGGCTCTTAATTCAAAACAGTACAGAATTCTTTGAAGCCCCCACCATCTCTTTGAGAGGCGGTACTCCCCTGCTGGTGATCAATGGCGTGCCTTATGGTAACATGACGCTCCGGGATATCAGTCCTGATGACATTGAAAGCATGGATGTGCTCAAAGGTTCCACCGCCGCTGCATTATACGGGCAGCGCGGCGGAGATGGCGTGCTCATCATCACCACCAAAAAAAGCGGGAGGAAAGGTGTTACGGTTTCCCTCAATAGTAATACCATGTTCAATGCAGGCTTTCTCACCCTGCCTGAAGTACAGCATAATTACAGTGCCGGTCTCGGCGGTACTTACAGCGCTACGGATTATATCTGGGGAGACCGGCTGGATATCGGCAGAACGGCTGTACAATGGGATCCCGTGAGCAAATCACTGAAAGAGATGCCACTCACTTCCCGTGGTAAGGATAACTTTAAGAATTTCCTGGAGCCCAGTTTCATCACCAATAATAATATCAGCGTTACACAAACCGGGGAGAACGGAAGTTTCCGTGTTTCTTTAACCGATATCTATAATAAAGGCCAATACCCTAACGCCAAAGGGAATATGATCAATTTCTCCATGGGCGGCGAAATAAAAGTGGGCAGCCGGTTCAACCTGGAAGCAACAGTGGGTTACAATAAGCGCAAGTCTCCACAGATCTGGGGCAGCGGTTATGGCAACCAGGGTTATATCTATAACCTGCTGATGTGGACAGGCCCTGAATACGATGTTACACAGTTCCGTGATTACTGGGTTACACCGGGTAAAGAACAGAACTGGATGTATAAAACATGGTACGATAACCCTTACCTGATCGCCTATGAAAAACTGAATGCAATAGATCAGAATACCTATAATGCCAGTCTTTCTGCAGGTTACACCTTATTCTCCGGTGCACGCCTGCAATTCAGGAGCGGTATGGATTACTATGGCAATGAGGATACCAAACGTAATCCTATCAATATCAATTCTACCCGTGGTGGTTATGAATCCAAAGGATTGTACATGCTGAGCCAGTTAACAGGTTTCAGTATTAACAACGACCTGCTTTTCACCATCAATAAAAAAGTGGGCAACCTGGGTATTGACGGACTTGCGGGAGGAACCATCTATTATTTCCGCAATAATGTGCTCACGGGCAAAACAAGGGGCGGGCTTTCCATTCCCGGCCTTTACTCCCTGGCATCTTCTGTGGAACGCCCGGATGTAATTGCCGGCCAGTCCGCCAAACAGGTGAACAGTCTTTTCGGTAAGCTCACCCTCTCCTGGAAAAGTGCATTTTTTGTGGACGTAACAGGCAGGAATGATTGGAGTTCTACCCTTCCAAAAGCCAGCCGTTCTTATTTCTACCCTTCCGTGGGCGCCAGCACGGTATTATCGGAACTGTTCAAAATGCCAAAGTGGATGGACTTCTGGAAAGTGCGCGGGTCCTGGGCTTTATCCAAAGGCGACCTGGGCATCTATGCTACCAACAGAACCTATGCCACTGCGCTGGGTGTTTGGGAAGGGCTTAATACCGGTAGTTATCCTACCAATATCTTCGATGGCAGTATCAATCCTAAAACAGCGCGCACCTGGGAAGTGGGCACGATGGCCTATTTCCTGAAGAACCGCCTGCAGGCAGATATCACTTACTACAACAAATACAGTTACAACCAGCAGGCGAACGCAGAGATCTCTTCCGCCTCCGGTTTTACCACAACCCTGGTAAATACGGATGAATCCTATGTACGCCGTGGCGTGGAGATCACCATTGGCGGTACACCTATCAACGGCGTGCTGCGCTGGGATGCCATGTTCAATTGGTCCACTTCCCACGAATATTACAAAACGCTGGACAAGGAATATTCCTCTGATAACCTGTGGACGAAAGTGGGTGAGCGCAGAGATGCTTACGTAACAGAACCATGGGAAAAAGACCCGCAGGGGAATGTAGTGCACCAGGATAATGGCCTTCCGCTGATGAGTAAATACCCTGCCCGTATCGGTTACATGGATCCCAGCTGGATCTGGGGTTTTACCAACAGCTTCGCTTACCGCAATTTCATTTTCAGCTTTAGTTTCGATGGCAGAGTTGGCGGCCTGATGTATGAATACATGAATAACAAAATGTGGGATACCGGCGCGCATCCTGAAAGCGATAATCAGTATCGTTATGACGAGGTGGTGAACCACAAGATCACTTACATCGGCAAAGGTGTAAAAGTGCTTTCCGGGGAAATGAAACAGGATAAATACGGCAGGATCATAGAAGATACACGTGTGTTTGCGAAGAACGACATCCCCGTTTCCTACGAAGCCTATTCCCGCGAGTTTGCGGATGGCACGCCGGGTGGTGCGCTTGATCCCACATTCCTGAAGCTCCGCGAAGTATCACTTCAATATAACCTTCCTGTGAATGTATTCAGGAAAATAGGTGCCAGTGCTGCTTCCGTTGCTTTAACCGGGCAGAATGTGCTGATCTGGAGGAAACAATTCAAGTATGCAGATCCGGACAAAGGTAAGGATGACCTGAACTCTCCTTCTAACCGGTACATTGGTATGAACATCAAGCTTACTTTCTGATCAAAGACAAACAAGGTAATTATGTACAAGCAATATATAACGATATTACTGGCGGCCATCCTGCTCAGCAGCTGCTCAAAGTTTGAGAAGATCAATACTGATCCGAACAAAACAACCATCGTGACTTCAGAGATGCTGGCCACTACCCTGCTGCTGGACGTCACTAAAACCACATTTAAATCAGGTACTGATTTCATGCGCCCGCATATGCTGGGCAAATACACCTGCTGGTCTTCCAGCGCCAACGAAGAGCAATACAACCGCCTGGGCCGTACAGAGTTCTTTGACCGTTTGGTGGTATTGAACAATATCGAAAAAATGATATCGCTGGCCACCAGCAGCGAACTGAAGAATTCCTATACTGCCCTGGGCCATGCTCTCCGGGCCTGGCGCTTTTTTGAACTCACCATGCAGGTGGGAGACATTCCTTATTCCCAGGCTTTGAAAGGCGAAACGGAAGGCATCATCAAACCGGATTATGATCAGCAGAAAGAAGTGTTCCTGGGCATTCTGCAGGAACTGGACAAAGCAGACAGCCTCTTTGCCAAAGGCGTTAATTTTGGTGGCGACCCCATTTATGGCGGCAATACGCTGAAGTGGCGGAAAATGGTGAATACCTTTCAGCTGAAAGTACTGATCAATCTCTTCCGTAAAACGGCGGATACAGATCTGAAGGTGATCACCCGCTTCCAGAAGATCATGAACGGTATGCCCTTGTTTGAGGGGAATGAAGATAATTTCCAGTTGAAATTCTTTGACAAATCCGGCGAGAAGTATCCTTTTTACAAGGAAGGCAACCAGTCCTACGTATACATCATGCTGAGCAGCGTGATCGTGGATTCTTTAAAAAACCTGCAGGACCGCCGTCTTTTCTATTACACCAATCCTTCCCCGGTGAAGATAGAACAGGGCATGGCGGTGAATAACTGGAATGCCTATATTGGCCTTGATCCTTCCATGCTCTATTCCAATCTGACGCAGATTGCAGGCTCACGGGATTATTCCACTATTAACGACCGTTACCTGGAATTAGCAACCGGAGAGCCTATTTACCTGCTGAGTTACGCGGAATTAAAATTCATGCAGGCAGAAGCAGTGGTAAGAGGATGGATCAGCGGCGATGCCGCCACTTATTACAACGCAGGTGTAACCGCAGCGATGAAGTTTGTAACAGATAACACACCGGATGAAGCGCGTTATCATCATAATATGCAGATCACTAATGATTATGTGCAGAACGTTTATTTAAAACAACCTGCCGTTACATTCTCTTCGCAACCTGATCAGCAACTGAAACAAATATTCCTGCAAAAATATCTCTCCACTTACCTGCAGGATCCCGGCCATGCTTTCTATGAATACAGGCGCACCGGTTATCCTGTATTCCCTGTGAACCCGGCTTCTAATATGAATATCCCTTCAGATAAGATCCCCAGCCGCTGGATGTATCCGCAAAAGGAACTGGACTTCAACAGCGTACACCTCTCTGATGCTGTACAGCGCCAGTATGGGAACGATGATGTGAATGGGCAGATGTGGTTACTGAAGGCTAACTAAATTTATTTTATGCAAAGGATATTGATACTATTGGTATGCTTTCTGGGCAGCAGTGCATTCAGAGAGCAACCTTACTTCGTTATAAAACCATACGTGCAACTGGCCACACAGCAGAGCATACGGATACTCTGGGAAACATCTGAACCGGGTGTATCCTGGGTGGAATATGGCCCTGCGTTATATGAGGCGGAACAGCCGGTGCTAACGCTAAAAACTGCGGCCCCTGATGTGGCCACCATGCACGAAATAGAACTGAAAGGATTAACGGCGGAAACCGATTATTTCTACCGCACGGTGACCGTGCTCCGGGGAGGTGATACATTGGTTAGTGAGGCCTCCCCTTTTAAAACTGCGGTGAAAGAAAATACACCTATCGGGTTTGCCGTGTTCAGCGATTCCCAGAAGAATGCACCTGTCTGGGGAAAACTCACTGCCCTGGCGGCAAAAGAACGGCCCAACTTTGCTATTCACGGAGGAGACCTGGTGGATTATGGTTATGTAAAACGCAATTGGGTGGAAGAGTTCTTCGCACCTTCTTATAACTTTATGCGCAGTTACCCGATCTATACGATCATGGGGAACCATGAACATGGAGCACCTTACTATTACCAGTACCTCAGCAATCCAGCTCCCGAATACTACTATACTTTCAAATACGGGAACACACAGTTCTTTCTCTTTGATACGGATCATGATGTGAAACCCGGCACAGAAGTATATGAATGGCTGGAATGGGAACTGGCGCGTTCTACAGCCACCTGGAAGATAGCAATGCATCATCATCCGCCCTTTTCATCAGACACAGATGATTTTGGAGAAACCGCCAAAGGCGGCCGTTCCATACTCGGTGATCCGGATCTCAAAGACCTGCCGCCATTGTACGAAAAGTATGGCGTGGATGTAGTTTTCTATGGTCACATACATACCTATGAACGTACCTGGCCCATCTTAAAGGGTAAGCCGCGGGGTGATAAAGGTGTGCGGTATATTAATATCGGCGGCAGTGGTGGTGATGTGGAACACTCTGCACCTACCCGTTCCTGGTTCACCAATAAAGTGAAAACGGGTTTTCATTTTGGTTATGTAAGGATTGCGGAAAATGTATTGCAGTTCCAGGCTATTGATGAAGACGGGAATGTATTCGATGCTTTTGATCTCACGAAGGGCACACCATGGCATGATGCATCACTGGTACGTCAAACACCGCCTGTGCCGCTGTTCTCTTCTGCTTCGGATGTATTTACGGATGAATTAAAGGTAACACTCGAAGGGGCGCTGCCGGGGCTGGAACTCCGCTATACAACGGACGGTACAGAACCAGGGAAACGTTCTGCGCTGTATACCGCTCCGATTACTTTAAAACAGAGCTGTACATTGAAGGCCGTTGCTTTCAGTAAAGAAGGAAGCAGCCGTGTGGTGGAGAAGAAGTTTGAAAAGCAGGTGCCTTTTGCCGGAAGCCGCAGTGTTGCACCTTTGCCGGGACTGTTGTATCGTTATGCGGAAGGCACTGTGAAAAGCAAAGCAGACTTTGAAAAATTATCCTTTAGCCAACCGGCTGCGGTAAAAAGTTATGACCTTAAAGAGATTACACACCGCGGGGAAGAATGGGCAGTTGAATTTACAGGATATGTGTATGTAGCGGAAGATGGAGTGTATAAATTCAGCGGCCATGCAGAGAACTGGTTAAAGTTCTATGTGCATGATCAGTTGCTGATCGAGGAATATGATCAGGATATCACCCTGGGTGGAGAGATTGCGTTGAAGGCAGGATATCATCCGGTGAAGATCATTTATTATGATCTGCGGAGGCCGCCTTCCATTGATCTGTATATACAGAAAACAGGTGGGAAAGTGATGCCTTTGCCGGATAGTGCTTTATTTCATTAATGCAAGGAAGGAAAAGTGATTCCTTTGCTAAAGGATGCTTTATGTCATTAATGCAAGATCGGAAAGTCATCCACCTGCCAAAGAGCGCTTTATGTCATTAATGCAAGATCGGAAAGTCATCCACCTGCCAAAGAGCGCTTTATGTCATTAATGCAAGGGCGAAAAGTCATCCACCTGCCAAAGAGCGCTTTATGTCATTAATGCAAGGGCGAAAAGTCATCCACCTGCCAAAGAGCGCTTTATGTCATTAATGCAAGATCGGAAAGTCATCCACCTGCCAAAGAGCGCTTTATGTCATTAATGCAAAACGGGCTGTCCTGATTAAGACAGCCCGTTTCATTTATTTCTGCGCTACAGGTTTTAATGCCGAGGGCGACCAATGCTTAAAGAACGCCAGCACTTTTTTACTGCTATGTCCCTTCCCTTCTTCCAGGTACTCGGAGTTCTGGGTATGAATACGCTGGCCTTTTCCATCCAGGATCACAAACACCGGAAAGCCGAAACGTTCCGGATGCGCCAGGGATGCAAATACCGCTTCGTTCTTATTCTCCTGGCTGTAATTCACGTGTACTACTTCGTAGTTACTGGCCAGGTAGTTTTTCAGGGTATCGTTGGATTTAACCAGTTTATCGAAAGCAATACACCATCCACACCAGTTACCACCCATCTGCAGGAAAACGTGTTTGCCGGAGGCGGCTGCTTTTTTCACCGCAGCGGCGATATCCTCTTTTGCATTTGCAGCAGGGTCGTAGAGTTTGGGTTGACTGGTGGTTTGAGCAAAACCCGCAGCAAATATCAGCAGGCAACTGAGCAGGAGCGTTATCTTTTTCATGTTGGTTTTGATTTGTTACAAAGTAAGTAAAAATACAGGCTTAATTGCTTATTTTCACATACATGAACAAGCTAATATTATGCCTCCTTTTCTACATCCCGGCATCGGGGCAGGTTAAGCTATCTAAGGAGATAAAGGCATCCCCTGCAAGTGTGGTAAAGGTGTATGGGCATTTTGATTATTATTATAAGAATGTTAAAGGCTGCGATCAGTCAAAAAAGGCATCGATCATTCAAAACAATGAAATATCTCCCTGCTTTCAGTATCTCAAGTCCTTCGAGAAAGACGATGCAAAGAAGATCATCAATTTATTAAGAGACCGTAATACCTATGAAGGGCCCATTGAGAGGCCTTGTTCAGAAACGCATTATGCTTTGCTGATCCTTAATAACAATGTAGTGACCGGTTATGTAAATATTAGTTTAGACTGTAATAAACTATTTTCCAATCCTGCTATTCCTGCCGCTTCCGGCACTCTCACCCCGAAGGGAAAACATGAATTGCTTGTTATGTTAAAGCTGATTATCGAAGAGCCGCTTGTTGCGCCTTTGGAAAATTAGATTTTGATTTTGCAACCTTATTTTTTAACTTTGTGCCCATCATGAAGTTATAATTCTCCCATAACACGCGCCGTTCCGGCATATATTCAGCGTCTCCTGCTGAATTCCTAAACAATTTTCTACCGTACTTTTTTAATGCGTCAACCCATGATGTTATTGAATGCTCAACATATGAGGTATTTCCTGCCCTCAGGGAAGGTATTGTTCCGTGATGTACACTTTTCCATTTATAAAGGTGAAAGAATTGGTCTTGTTGGCGATAACGGTATCGGCAAATCCACCCTGCTGCAGATCATTGCGGGGCGTATTCCTGTGCAGGAAGGTGTGCTTGTTCCTTCCGTAAAACCTTATTACATACCACAACATTTTGGCCAGTATGATCATCTTTCTATTGCTGATGTACTGAACATCAGTGAACGCTGGCAGGCATTACAGGCCATACTGCAAGGGAGTTCCGAGATCGCGCACTTTGAAGCCCTGGCAGATGACTGGACGCTGGAAGAACGCTGCCGGCTGGCGCTGGACCAGTGGGGTCTTCCGCATGTCAGCCTGGAAACACCTTTCACACAACTGAGTGGTGGCGAGAAAACAAAACTTTTCCTCGCAGGGATTACCATCCACCAGCCGGAGCTGGTATTGCTGGATGAGCCCACCAATCACCTGGATACACAAGGCAGACAGCAGTTGTACGACTGGCTGCAAGCCACGGATGCCGGTGTATTGATCGTGAGCCACGACAGAAGCCTGCTCACACTTTGTAATCCCATATGGGAACTCTCTGCAACCGGCATACATGTATACGGTGGTGATTTTGCCTTTTATGAAGAAAGAAAGGCGGAAGAAGAAGCTGCGATACTGCAAAAGCTTGATCATACAGAACGCAGCCTCCGCGAAGCAGGAAGGAAACAGCGGGAAGCGATGGAACGTAAACAGAAAGAAGATGCACAGGGCGCGCGGAAAAGAAAGAACGGCGGTATGGCGAAGATCATGCAGAATGTTAACCGTAACTGGGCAGAAGGTGCCACTACACGGCTAAAAGATGTGCATGAAGAAAAGGTAGCCCGCCTGCGTACAGAACTGGATCAGTTACGGGAACAGGAACCATGGCATGGAGAGATGCAAACCAACTTCCAGGATGCGCGGCTGCATACAGGTAAAATATTGGTGAAAGCTACCGGCTTAAATCATGCTTATGGCGCTCAGGCTTTATGGCCTGAAAACCTGGAGTTCGAGATCCGCAGCGGAGACCGTATATCCATTACCGGTGCCAATGGCAGCGGTAAATCCACACTGGTACAACTGATGATGGGAATACTGGAACCGGCCACAGGTGAGTTATACCGCGCACCTTTCAGTTCACTGCTGCTGGACCAGGAATATTCATTGATAGACAGAAAGCAAACAGTGATCGGGCAGATCGCTTCTTTTAATGAGCAAAAGTTGCAGGACCATGAATTAAAGCTGCGGCTGAACCGTTTCCTCTTTGATCCGGAAAGCTGGGATAAATCCTGCGCTGTGCTGAGTGGTGGTGAAATGATGCGGCTTTCTCTTTGCTGTATGATGGTAAAGGACAATGCACCGGATATGATCGTACTGGACGAACCTACCAATAATCTTGATCTCCGGAATATAAAGATACTCACACGTACAATGGCAGATTATGCAGGAACACTGATCGTTATCTCGCATGACCGGACGTTCCTGGAAGAAGTGGGGATTGAAGGGGAGATTGGTCTTGGGGAATAACCACCGAGGTATATAAAGAAGACAAGGTCCAGCCAAGCGTTTCGTACAATGCTTTGCCTGCTTCTGTTGCTACCAGTACACCATTTGTGCTGCCTTTGGAAATGGCAATATTTTCAAGTGTCTTCAGGATAATTGTTGCCAGTCCCCTTCGGCGATGCAGCTCATTTGTTTCTATCCGGTCATAGATAACAAAGTCATCCACAAAGATCAGGCGCCCGATAGCGGCTATATCCCCGCTATTTGTAAGCACTTTTGCTATGGAAACAGGCATCTCTTCTTTCACTTCCAGTATGTAGCCATTTGCCAGATCAATCTTCTTTGACAACATAGGCCTGGAACAATTCATCATAAAACCAGGTGGCTGTATCACCCAATGGGAAGGCAAAATACTTTTGAAGACTTCCGGGCTTGCACATACTTTAAGAAAGATCCATGGCTCCACAATACTATTCGCCAGATCTGTAATTTCATGGCTGAAATCCGGGAAAACATAACGGGCTTTTTGCTGAGGCCATCCCACATCCACCCTGAACCCGCTGCCGTACTTAACGGGCAATGGCAGCCCACGTGACAGCGACCAGCCTTTAAGCCATTTTTCAAGAATATGCTGATCCATAATAACAACGATTTAATGGGCTCATCTTCTTCATCTTCCAAGTAAAAATGTCCATATCATGCCTGAGGAGATCAATCATTTGAAAAACCTGAAAGTTTTTGTGATGAACAGAGCCTTGAAGAAGGTCATAGTCAGATCAGGTAAGTTCCACAGATTTTGAGGCGGTGGTATTAGTCAGATGAACTTTACTATTTTCGTGAATCAGTCTTTATCTGTTTAAATACATCTTTGATACTTTCAGTGACTATAAATTTTCTTTCTTCGCTGGTTAAATATTGGTTATAGTCTTTCTTAAAAAACACCCGACTTCCATGAGATACAATATAATTATATGGTTCGAGGTTTACCTGGAGTTGCGATGTAACTCCAAAAGTTTTTTTGTCGTTATATTTATATTCTGATAAATATACCCCCACCCAAATACTATTAAAGTTATCTTCTTCCGGGTTAAATTCATTTACTTCATTCTTTTTAACCGCAACCCTTTGTCCTATTCTATTAATCTCTTCCGTTAGCTCTTCCAATGTCAGTCTGGCAGTATTGTCTTTGTATGCATAGAACTTATTGGAATAAAACATATCATAAAACTGCCTATGCTGCTGTTCAAATTCTGCGAACATTTCTGCTATAGCTCCATTATGATAAATTTCATACACCAACCCATCATTCCGGTGCAGTCCATTAACTTTCTTAGATGCTGCCTCCTTTTTCCATATCGCTATTTCCTTTTGCAAATCCCCATCTTCATCAAGCGACTCTCCTTTTGCTGCTTTAATATACAACTCAAGACTCCAAACCATCTGTTGCTTGATATAATTAATAAAAGCCCCTATATCTCCGGCATCCGCCTGATTAAGTGCAAATAGGTAATTCTTTTTATCAGCAGATTTAATAACAACAGGTGGCAGATTATGCTTAAACAAAACATAGTTCATCAATAATCTTGATATCCGGCCATTCCCGTCATCAAACGGGTGAATACGAACAAACCTGTAATGCAAGAGAGCTGCCAGTTCTATGGGATGCAATTCCTTTTTACTTTCTTCCTCCTGATACCAGCTAATTAAATCTCCCATCAGCATAGGTGTTTCTTCTGGTGAAGCGTAATGAAATATTTCTCCATTCTGCAGCCGAACTGAATTAGGCTGCGTTTTATAGTTCCCCACCTCTATTTCCCTTCGGGTAGGTTGTCCATCTGGTGTCAATGCTTCTTTCCAATATGGGCGTACAAGTAATATTTTGTGAAGGTACCTTAAAGCTGCTTCCGAAAGAGGTCTTTCATAGTCCCTTGCCCAGTCTTTCATTAATTCGAATGCAGCATCATGGGCTTTCATTTCTTCATATTCCCTCAGATCGTGTTTACCCGTTGTTTTATCAAAAATTAACAACAATTCTGTTTCTCCATATGTTAAGGTATTCCCTTCCATATGATTTGAATTATAGTTAAACTCAAGCCTGATCTTTTTATCAAGGCGATCCTGAAACTCTTTTTCTATAGGCAAAAGCTTTGAAAGAATCCCTGACAGCCTATATATATCTTCAAGTATGTTATCCATTATCCTTTGTTTTGCTTTTGAAAGCCTAAGTTGCCAACGAATTTCGTTAAATTCTCTTGTTTAAGCAAAGAACCAAAAGCTTATAAATTAAAAATGCGAGGCTATAATCACCTCGCATTTCATCCTATCAGGTATTCTCATTAATAAAGTCTTTCATACTCCTCACTCCCAGCATCTTTGCAGAAGTATACCCTTCTGCATAAGGCACACCCACCATTTTACCGAGCATTTTAGCCCTATACAACACACTTTCAAAGAATTCAGGGGAAGAGATGTACGTTTGTGGTTCATGGTCTTTAGCGGCCAGGAATTGCGTTTTAAAGCATTTGATCGCTTCTATCTTTTTCTCGATCACCGAGGTAATGTCTATTACAAAATCCGGCTGATGGTAACGGTCCTGCAGGAAATGGAACACCTGTTTGGGGCGCCATGCTTCCTGGGGTACACCATTTTCTTCCGTTTCGATCTTGCGTAAGCCGGCAAGGAAGCAACTATCTGCTATGAGGCGGCCGGCACGGCCATGATCGGGATGGCGGTCGTCCATGGCGTTGGCCAGTACAATATCCGGTTTGAATTTGCGGATGGCGCGGATCACTTTTAACTGGTCTTCTTTTGAATTCTGGAAGAACCCATCTGCGAGGCCCAGGTTCTCCCGCACATCGAGGCCCATTAATTTACAGGCATCCTGTGCTTCTGTTAAACGGCCTTCCGGAGTGCCCCGGGTGCCCAGTTCTCCCTGTGTAAGATCTACGATCCCTACTTTCATTCCCTGCTGTGCATGTACCATCAGGGTACCGGCGCAGGACAGTTCAACATCATCCGGGTGGGCCGCAATAGCGAGTATATCCAGTTTCATGGTCCTTATTTTGGTGGGCAAAGTTCGGGGTTATGAAGGGATGTTCCAAATAAGGAAGCGGCGCCCGGATAAATATATAGCAGGCAGGCTAAGGCCGATAGAAGGCCGTTGGAGGCGGGCTTAAGGCCGGTTCAAGGCCAGTACGAGGCCAGCTAGAGGCCGTTCAAGGCGGATCCAAGGCCGATTCAAGGCCGTACGAGGCCAGTTAGAGGCCGTTTAAGGCGGATCCAAGGCCGATTCAAGGCCGTACGAGGCCAGTTAGAGGCCGTTTAAGGCGGATCCAAGGCCGATTCAAGGCCGTACGAGGCCAGTTAGAGGCCGTTTAAGGCGGATCCAAGGCCGATTCAAGGCCGTACGAGGCCAGTTAGAGGCCGTTTAAGGCGGATCCAAGGCCGATTCAAGGCCGTACGAGGCCAGTTAGAGGCTACCTCAAGCCGGTAATTTCACATAAAATGCAGTGCCGCCCTCTTCCCTGCTTTCAAACCAGATATTGCCCCCATGTGCCTCCACGATCTGTTTTGATATAGCGAGCCCCAGGCCAAAAGGCTGCTCGCCGGCAGTACCTTTCCTTTTTGCTTCGGAGAACATATCGAAGATCTTATCCTTCAGGTTATCGGGTATGCCTATGCCATTGTCTTCAACGGTTATTATGGCTTCCTCCGGCTCCATTTCCAGCCGGATGGTAATATCCTTTCCTACAGGGCTGAACTTAATAGCATTGGCAATGAGGTTACTGATCACCCGCCACATTTTTTCCCTGCTCAGCAACAGCGTAGCGGGCATTGCCTGCAGATGGATATGTTGTTTTTTAACCGCTGCTTTATGCTGTAACAGGTCCACACAATAATGCAGCAATTGCTGCAGGTCCACCGGCTCTTTCTCGATCTTTTCCACCTGTGAGTTGATCTGCAGCAGGTCCGCCACCATGTCCAGCGAATTCTGCCCGGAAGTTTTGATCAGCTCCACCATCATCCGGTCTTCTTCATTGAGCTTGCTGAACTCCAGCAGCATGGCGGCAATGGAGGTGATGGCGCCAACGGGGGATCGCAGATCATGTGCTACCACTTTCATCATTTTCGTATTATCCGCCTGGCTTTGTTCCAAAGCGTTTAATGCCATTTGCAGATGTTCATTCTGCATACGGATCTCCTTGTTGCTTTCACGGATACGGCTTAAGTGGCGCCATAGTATAAACAGGAAACTGATGGCCATTAAAAATCCCACCACCAATGCTATGATGGAAAATGATTTTAGCTGACTGTCTTTTTTGAGCAATTCCAGCTTCAGCAGCTCTGCAGCATTCCTGAAACTTTCATCCATATCCACATTGGATAAACCCTGGCTTGCCGCGGCAATGGAATCCTTCAGATCATAATAACGCCGGGCATAATCATAGGCCAGTTGGGTATCATGGGTGGTATCATAATATCGCCATTTAAGGCGGTACCACTTTAAACGGGTATCATCATAATCAGGACTTTTCGCCTGGTACTGTACGAGGTAAGTTTCCAGCTGGTCCAGTAATTGTTTTACTTCAGGCAAACGGTTAAACCGCATATTCAGATCAGCCAATTTGATCACGGCCGTCTGTGCATCCCCTATTGCATATCCCGGACGGTTATTGATGCGGATGCTTTCATTCAGATAACGAACAGCCTCATCATACTTATTCATATTGGCATAGGTGCCGCCCATATTGCCATATATTACTCCCCGCGCTGTGCTGGCATATGCTGTATCTTCCTTATATAAACGATCCTGTTCATTGACAAAGCTCAATGCCTGCCTGTAATAAAATATAGCGCTATCAGGCAGGTTGGCTTTCTGGTAACATAAAGCGATCGTATTCATCATCGATTGCGGTTGAACGAAACGATCATTGAAGCTGCCATTCTCTCCACACTGACGCACCTCCGCCAGCGCATCTATTAAAAAAGGAACAGCTTCCAGGTACTTGCCCTGTTTATACCGCACCATGCCCAATTGGGAATTAAACGGCGCAAGCCGGCAACTATCCAGGTTCTTACGCGCAAACACCTGGCCATTATAGTAATAATAAAAAGCTTCGGCATATTTCCTTTCGGCTACCAGCAGCTTACCGAATGCAAACAGGGTATTGGCATATTCTACTTTATACAGTTCTTCATTGTCCTCTACCATCAACAGCATACTGTCTGTATAAAGGCTGGCCTTCAACGTATCAAACTGATGGTACAGATAAAAATCAGCCAGGAAATAGTATTTTTTCCAGAGATCTATTTTACCGGCATCTTTAAATTCTTTATAAGCGCTGTCCACATAATGTAAGGCATGGTTCAGCTGCGCACTATTCAGGTATTTATCTGCCATGCCCATAATGCTGTCTGCCAGGTAAGGACGCGTCTGGCTTTGGCTGGGCGGCTGTTTACAGGCTGCGACCAACAGGTATAGCACAAGGAAACATACATGCACATCATGCAAGCGCATTTTCAACTGCCGTACATGGTTAACCTTATTGTTCATTTAGAATGATTTCACTGAGCATTAGTTGGAGAGAAAACTTTAACTGCCAGTAACGGATGGGTTCTGCTTTATAATGATACGAAAAATACGGGTATGAAAAGTATTTTTTTCCGGGAGGAAAACTTTCAAATATTTTTGCGTGGATTGTTAATTAAAGCGGTTGTACAATTGTATCTCCTGTACGATCATTTCAATGTCTTTATCATCCTGTGCATTGAATTCGCTCTTCAGGTTTCCGCCAAAGAAGAAAGCTACGGTCTGATACATTCTTGCATTAAATCCACCTTTCAATTCTTTTACGATCTCATAACAGTTCTCCCCTGTTTCGCGGTGGATCAGTTTCATCAATACTTTGCCCTGGTATACAGAGAGGTTTTCCAGTTTATCACCGAATTCTTTTTTCAGCAGTTGTTCTTTGGAAGCGAGGAAGGCTTTGCGTTGTTTTTTGCTGGTGAACTTATTCAGTTCCTGGTTCACATCTTTCAGTACCCTGCCGGCCGTGATGGCATAAGGATACGTAACATACACGGCGTTACGGAGGCGCGTCCAGCGTTCCCTTTCTCTGCGGAGGCGTCTCGGTAGCCGGTCCACTACTTCAACGATCTGGAGGGTAATAGAGGGGATGGTATCATTTCCGACTACGATTGCACGTACCGCCACGGTATCCGTTGCCGTCCGCTGTTGAGCGGAGGCTGTGCCTGCCAGGCAAAGAAGGCACATACCAGCGATGATCAGAATACGATGCAAAACGAATGACGGTTTAAATATTGATGTCAAGTTACGAATTAGTTGTGATTCTTTAGTATCTGCAGCCACCACTGCGTGATAGCGCTTTCCACGGCAGGCACATCCTTAGATACAATACTGGAGCCAATTACGTGAGCTCCGGCATTGGGAATGGCCACTGCGCGCTTCAGGCTGTCCGGCGTTCCCAGTTCTTTATGCATTTCGAGGATGGCACTCACTTTTACCGTTGGGTCCTGCTCCTTTTCGCTCTTATAGTAGTAAAGGTCCAGCACCGGCTGATGGATGCGGGCAAATACTTCCGGTTTCATGGTATTGTCCACCAGGTTCTGTAATTGCACCACTGCTTCCAAACGGTATTTTGAGTACCAATATTTTGCACGGTCTGCATTATCCGGTTTATTTTCCACATAGTCCCCTCCTTTTACCAGGCGGGCTATTTCCAGGCCCCAGGGTTTATCCAGCATCCACACCATGGATTCGTTAATGGCAATGTTGGGGGACATATTGATCACGGCTGTTACATCCTCCGGGTATTCAGAGGCCAGCAGCAGGGCCAGCGTACCTCCGGTGGAAGTGCCGATCACTATCACCTTGTCTCCCAGCATTTTACCAATGGCCAGCGCTTCTTTGGCATCCCGCCATAAGCCCTCCCCGGTCATACCTGCCAGGGCCTCCGGGGTGTCCATGCCGTGTTCATCGAGTCTTGACAGGTAAAGATTGTATCCAAAGCGGCGGGCAAAGTTCACATGTACGGGATCTCCCTCCTTCTCGCTGGCGGAAAAACCATGCAGGTAGATCACGCTGTAAGGGGTTTTACGGTGCAGGGAATCCTGCCAGAGGATCCTGGCCTCATTATCCGGTTTAAGGCGGAATTGGGCTTCTTTTTTGGCAACATATTGTTCAAGTGCTACAGGTGTAGCAGGTACGGCTGGTAAACGGCCTCCGGTGATCACCGGAGGAGCGGGTTTAGGGCCCAGGAAGTACACGATCACCAATAGGGCGGTCGTGATCAGGACGATCCGGATAGTGCGGCGCATAGGTACTGAGCGTTTGTTGGCCCCAAGATAATAAAAAAGGGCGGCCTTTGCAGACCGCCCTTCGTTAAGTTATTTCCTGAGCCGTTGCCGTATACTCATTAAAAATCCAACGATCATCACCAAAATACCAATCCATAATACATTGATATATGGGAAGATAAGGGCTTTCATCACTACGTAATCCATGGGATCACGGCTTTCCTTCAACTCCAGTTCCACCTTATTTTCATTCGGTAATATCTTGGTGAACCGCACTGCGAGAGACAGGGGAGCAATGGTGTCCGGAATATTACCCTGGAAACTGCTGTCCCGGATAAAATACACGGGCTGCATGGCAAAATCCCCGTTGCTGCGGGTATGTACGTCCAGCTGTGCCCCTACTGCTATATCTCCCGGTTCCGCATGATAATTCTTTTGTACCGGCGCCGTTTTAAGTGAGCTGAGCACCATAAAACCTTTGGAGAAGAAAATGGTATCGCCCTGAGCGATGGTATGCTTTGTATAAGGCAGGGTGTCCGTTACCACATCTTTGCGGGGTACCGCAGTGATGTAGGTAAAGATGTCCCTGGTAAGGTAATGTTTGGAATCCGGGTTAGGTGTGATCCCTTCCTGGCCCCTTATGGAAAGATAGGCATCCGGGTAGAGCGTGAAGCGCTCTTTGGCCACATCTTCCAGTTTATCCTTCTTTTCATAATCAATGATGAAGAAGGTTTTGGCTTTATCTGCCGTGCCTACGGAATCTCCCTTGTAAGTCACAAAATAAGGCCCCATCTGTACGGGTAAACCCTTGGGCAGCATGATGTTCTCTTTGGAATCCTGGCCGCTTTCTTTCGTGAAATAACCGGCGAGCATGCCCATACTGTCTATCGACAGCACCTGTTTTTTGGAAGAAGAAATAAGGATGCCCAGCAGTGACAGGCCAAAACCAATATGTGCTACAGAAGCGCCTGCGGCTTTGGCTTTTCCTTTCAGTACACCGAAGATATAGAAAAGGTTGGCCACAATAGCATAGATGCTGGCAAACAGCATCAGGTAAATAGCTACCAGGAAACCTGCCCCGTAATTCACGTAATCGATCTTGCCGAACCAGCCGATCATCACGGTGGCTAACACTGCTACCAGTGTAGGCCAGGCCAGTTTCTTCATCACGGTGTTCTTCGGTGTGTCCTTATACTTCAGGAATTGTATGATAGCAGTTAGGAGACCGATCACCGTAGCCAGCCAGATCTGGATCTGGTTATAGTGAAACACCACATCGGTGGGTGGTGCAAAGTCTTCCAGGTTGAAGAGCTTTTTCAGTCCTAATCCGTCCAGCACCTTGTTCCACACAGGGATGGAGGTGGTGAAGGTGATCTGTATGGCTGCCACCATCAGGATGAGGGCGCCTACAAATAACCAGAACTCACGGGAATAGGTGCTTTCTTCCTTCTTCATAGACGGGATCTCTTTGTTCCGCCAGATCAGCAGGAAGAGCGAAGGGATAGCGAATACAGCCATGGATACCAGCAGCTGTGCAGTCAGCCCCAGGTCTGTAAAGGAGTGTACGGAAGTTTGCCCCAGTACACCGCTTTTGGTGAGGAAAGAAGAATATAAAATGAGGGTGTAAGAAATGATCACAAAGAAGAAAGAGGAACGCAGGGCATGGCCGGAACTGCGGAAGGCCAGCATCGTATGAATACCTGCGATCATCGTGAGCCAGGGTACCAGGGAGGCATTCTCCACGGGATCCCATGCCCAGTAACCACCAAACGTGAGGGATTCATAAGCCCAGGCTGCTCCCATCATGATACCGGTACCCAGCATCATAGCAGAAAACAGGGTCCAGGGTAAAGCAGGTTTGACCCATTCTGCGTACTGGCGGGTCCATAAACCTGCCACGCCGTATGCAAAAGGAATGATCACGGAAGCAAAACCCAGGAACAATACCGGCGGGTGGATCACCATCCAGTAGTTCTTCAGCAGTTCATTCAATCCGTTACCTTCCACAAACTGCTTGAACTGCAGGTAGTTAGGATTCTGGAAAACGGGAGAATCCGGTGCATCCTGGCGCATGAGGATGAAAGGATTGCTGCCTAAACGGTATTCAATACCGGGAATATATATCCCCAGGATCATACTGCCCATCAGCAATTGGGAAAGGGCCATCACGGTCATTACCGGGGCCTCCCACTTTTTGCTGGTGAAGATCAGCACACAGCCCAGGAGGCTTTGCCATACGCTCCAGAGCAGGAAACTGCCCTCCTGCCCTTCCCAGAAGCAACTAAACAGGTATTTCACCTCCAGGTCGCGGGAAGAGTGTTGCCAGGCATATTTGTATTCAAAAAGGTGATTGGCAATGATATAGTAAAGGATGCTGAATACAGCAATGATGGAAGCCGTTTGCACAAAAAAGGCCCAGCGGCCGAGTTTGAGCCAGGAGGTCTTTTTCAATTCATCCGTAGCCCTTGTACTGTTGAAGAACGACACCAAAGCAACGAAAGACGCTACAAATGCTACTATGCTGAAGAAATGGCCTAACTGGCCGGGTAGCAGATGCTCCCCTATATATTTTATATTTTCCAAGATACTACCGTAAGATGTTATAAAAAGGGTGGGAAAATGGTAACGACGATATACAGTTGTTTTCCTTAAATATCTTTAGACGCGCTATAGGCAGTTTGTTCTTCCTTGTATTTGGAAGGACATTTCATTAAGATCTTGCTGCAATGGAACTCATTACCCATCATCTTGCCGGTGAGCACCAGTTCTGTGGATTTTTCGAAGTCGGTAGGACGGGTGCCGTTGAAGACCACCTTGGTGATCTCACCGCTTTTGTCCTTCATATAAAAACTGAAATAATTGGCATCTTTGGCAGGGTCATATACCACTGCTTTCGCAGTGTCCAGCGCCCCGATCACGTGGATCTCCTTTCCTTCTTTCTTTTTGGCCGTAGCGAAGGTTTCATAGGTACTGAAATCCCCTACCAGCATTACCATGCCGGCAACGCACACCGCTATTACAATCAGTAAAATTAAACTTGTCTTCTTCATCCTTACCAGATTATTAATAAACAAAGATAGCCAAAAACCTGAATGCCCATGGCTGATATTCGTCAGGTTTCATCCCGCCGGAACCAATTTTTACCTTTACCTTTGCGGCGAAATAAGCAAAGTACTGATTTATCATGGCTGATCTATCGAATTTTGATCCCAACGCCCCGGGGCTCCTGTCTAACAACATATTCGGGCTGCCCTTCAGCGAAGATGAAGCACGGCTGGTGCTGTTGCCGGTGCCCTGGGAAGTGACAGTGTCTTATAACAACGGAACAGCCCGAGGGCCGGAACGTATTTTCAAGGCCTCCCACCAGGTAGACCTCTACGATGCAGATGTAAAAGACGGCTGGAAACAGGGCTTTTTTATGCGGGAAAGCGACAGGCAGCTACTGCTCCGCAGCGATTATCTCCGTAAAGAAGCAGAATTGTACCTCAAATTCCTGGCAGAAGGCGGGGACGTGAAGGAAAACGACTTCCTTCGCAGATCCCTCGAAGATGTGAACCGGGGTACGCAGAAGATGAACGACTGGGTGTATACCCAAACCCGGGAACTGCTGCAAAAAGGCAAACTGGTAGGGCTGATAGGTGGAGACCACAGTACGCCCCTGGGATATTACAAAGCGATAGGAGAGCATAAAGGTGATTTTGGTATTTTGCAGATAGATGCCCACTGCGATCTGCGCGACAGTTACGAAGGATTCAAATACTCCCACGCTTCCATCATGTACAACGCACTGCAGGAAGTGCCACAGCTGAAAAAGCTGGTACAGGTAGGCATCCGCGATTATTGTGAGGAAGAACTGGAATATATCCGCAAAAGCGAAGGCAAAGTGACTACTTTCTTTGACCAGGAGATGAAAGAAAGGCTGTTTGAAGGAGAAAGCTGGAAAAATATTTGTGATAATATCGTAGATCAGCTGCCGGAACAAGTGTACATCAGTTTTGATATAGATGGCCTTGATCCCAAGCTGTGCCCGCATACCGGTACGCCGGTGGCCGGAGGGCTGGAAGGGCCGCAGGTGTTCTACCTCTTCAGGAAAGTGCTGGAAAGCGGCCGTAAACTGATAGGATTTGACCTGAATGAAGTGAGTGCGGGGCATGACGACTGGGATGCCAATGTGGGCGCCCGCATGCTTTTTAAATTGTGTAACCTGATCGTTAAATAAAAATGTACAAACTCAGAATACTACATCCCAATGCTATGACACGACTGCGTTTGCAGCCGGTAATGCATGGCATGGCGGGTATCCTTTTCCTTTTCAATGTGATCGGCATCTATAAAATGGCCGATCCCAACTGGCTGATTGCGGCACTTTTTGTGATCATGGGGCTGGCCAGCATTTTCTTTCCTTTTATCATGAAGAACATCCGCAAATTCGGTGAAGCAAATTCGCTGATGCGCATGCTGCAGGCCTTTACCCTCATGAGCGGATGTTTATACTTCCTCTCCCACCTGCAACCCATTGTGGGCTTCACCATGCTGCTGGCGGGATTAGGCATGGCCTATATCGGTTATGCGGAGTTTAAAATATTACAACCCTCTTTCATAGAGATGGATACTACGGGCATTACGCTCCCCGGCATCTTTTCCAACCGCAGGACCGGCTGGAACGAAATGAAAAACGTAATTTTGCGGAATGACCTGCTCACGCTGGACTATAAGAACAACAAGATCCTGCAGTTGGAAGTACTCGATGAAATATCCCCACTGAAAACAGCAGAGATGAATGCTTTTTTTGAAAAACGGATCCAATCATAACATGAACGTATCGCCATATATATTGTATTCAGACGGAAAGGGAAATATTTTTGAAGATACGTCTCTCTACGTTGTAGGCCGCAGTGGCTGGGATGCCGTGCCTATCCCTGAAGATGAATGGATAGAATTGCCGCAGGGCGGACAGTTGTATGAACTGCCCGGCCGCCGTGGTATTGGCATAGATGTGGAAACCGGCGATATGCGGCTTTGTGAAAAAGGCTGGGCTGTAGCTGCATTCATTCCGCCTGCACATACTGCCTTTTACATTGCGGCGTTTGAAACAGCACCAGATGCTCCTACCCTGCCACTATTCTGTTATGTAGCGGCCGGATGGCACAATGATAAGTTCTATGTACCCGCCATGCGGATAGAAAATGATATCCGCCAGGAAGCAGCGGGATTTGATGACAAGAAAGTGCATAGTGGTGTTGAACAAATGATGGAAGCATACCCGCACAACAGGCTGGTGCAACACCTCGCCAATAATTGCGCGTTAACCTATCATTGCCCAGCCGCCAGGAATTATTTCATTGGCAGATGGGAATGCCCTATCCCCACATCTCCTGCCTGTAATGCCAACTGCCTGGGCTGCATCTCCTTTCAACCGGAAGATGAGACCATTGTATCCCCGCAGGACCGGCTTACGTTCAAACCTACGGCAGCAGAGATTGTGGAGTTCACGGTGCCACATCTTGAAACAGCACCTTTCCCTATCGTAAGTTATGGACAGGGTTGTGAAGGAGAACCTTTGCTGATGTGGGAAACCATCCGCGAATCCATTATTGAAATAAGGAAACACACCTCTAAAGGAAGTATCAATATCAATACGAACGGCAGTAAACCAAATGCTGTAAGGGAACTTTGCAAAGTGGGCCTGAACAGCATCCGCGTAAGCCTGAACTCTGTTCGTGAACATATCTATACACCTTACTACCGCCCCAATAACTACACTTTCAGAGACATCGTGGAAAGCATTAAAGTAGTGCGTGAACACGGTGGCTGGGCCTCCATCAATTACTTTGTATTCCCCGGCATGACGGATAGCGTGGAAGAATATGAAGCATTAAGGGAACTGATCCGCGAAACAGGATTAAGCATGATCCAGTGGCGCAGTTTTAACATTGATCCGGATTGGTACCTGGGTAAGATCGGTGTTACAGAAACCGGTGATTGCCTGGGTATGAAACAAATGATCGAATTGATCCGGGAAGAATTCCCTGATCTCAAATTTGGTTATTTCAACCCGCCTATCGAAAGGATCAATGGGAATTATGAGATGGACTTTGCGCACGCTTAGGCAGCAATAACCTGAATCCAAAAAATGTGAGTGCGCAGATAGCTGCCACCGTATACCACCAGTTCGCATAACCCAGGTGACGTACCACGTATGCTCCTAAAGTAGGCGCTACAATAGTGGATACGCAATAGGCGACCGTATACAGGCCTGCATATTCCCCGCGGTTATGATCCTGGCTGCGGTGGATCCAGAAGTTATTCATGAAAGGCATGGTGAGCATTTCCGCAAGCGTGAAAGACAGGGAATAAATAAATGCCACAAACACATAAGGCGGAAATATATTAAACAGCAGATAAGAGAAACCCATCATGATCACGCCGTAACCAATGTACAGTACATCCGGCCGCTTATTCTCCAGCTTATACACCAGTATCATTTCAAACAGTGCAATCGCCACACCATTCACAGACATACTCAGCCCTATCATGGCTTCAGACATGAGGAATTTTTCCTTAAAGAATACAGGAACGATATTGAACATCTGGAACAGGCAAACCCCGTTCAGCATGACGAGAATAATAAAGAAAAGATAACGCCCATCCCGGTAAGCAGAACCACTGCCTTTCACAACTTCCTTCTTCACTTCTTTTTTCACAGGGCCATGTACGGGCTTCAGTACAACACGTAGTAATAATGCCGCAGCGATACAGGTAAGGCCATCTGCCCAGAATAATAAATTGTAATTGAAACTGGCCAGCAAACCACCTACTGCAGGGCCTACCGCCCAACCCATATTTACCGCCAGGCGGATCAGGGAATAGGAACGCAGTCTGCTGGATTCATCGCTGTAATGCACTACGGCCGCAGCGTTGGCAGGTCTGAAACCTTCTCCCACCATGCCCAGGATAAAAATGGTGACTACAAACTGCGGAAAAGTGCGCATCTGGCCCAGTACAATGAACATTACTCCATTGAGTATCAGGCTCCAGAACTGGATCGGATAAAAGCCCAGCTTATCGGATAATTTTCCTCCCAGCACAGCCCCTGCTATGGCGCCTATACCGTAAACAGTGATGGTAAATCCGGCCTGTTCGAGGGGAAAATGCAATTC
Source organism: Chitinophaga niabensis (assembly GCF_039545795.1). Taxonomy (NCBI): domain Bacteria; kingdom Pseudomonadati; phylum Bacteroidota; class Chitinophagia; order Chitinophagales; family Chitinophagaceae; genus Chitinophaga; species Chitinophaga niabensis. The sequence continues at coordinate 3,334,978 of NZ_CP154260.1, forward strand.
AAACGTGAGGTAAACCGTTAAGAAAGGAATCACCATCGTGCCGCTACGATTGATCAGCAGCACAGATGCCAGCCACCATATGGGTTTTGAGATACCACCATAGGCACTTTTGTAGAGCGATAACGTTTGGTTGAACATAATTTATGGAATCGAAGCTAAACATCCATCTATCAACTACCAAATGTAAAGTGATCAATAAGATTTAACATATTATCACTGATGGATAAAGAATAACCCGTAACAAAAAAATATTAACTTTGGAACAAGATGGCAGATCAAAAACAAGGAAAGAATCTTAAAGCACTGGGTATAACCATTGGAGTACATGCGTTATTGTTAGTAGCGTTGTTCCTGATCGGCTTTTCCGCGCCTCCTCCATTGCCTGATCAGGATATGGGCATGGAAGTGAACCTGGGTACATCTGATGACGGTATGGGGGATGAACAGCCCCTCAACCCTAATCCGCCTGCTGCCAGCCAGCCGGTGCCATCTGCTCCGCAAAACTCACCTGCACCGGACAAATCGGAAGGAAATACAGAAGAATTAGCCACACAGAATGAAGAAGAGGCGCCGGAAGTGGCCAAACCTGTTAAACCTGCTCCTAAACCAAAAGAGATTGCCAAAACTTTAGATATAAAACCGGAAAAAGCGCCTAAACCCAAAGCCGTACAACCACCTGCCCCTACCCCTCCTGCACCGAAACCAAAGCCTAAAGCGGTATTCACCGGCGGTACTTCCAATAGTGCCAATAGTGGTAACGGCGCCAATGGCAGCAACAATTCAACAGGAGAAGGTAATACAGGCCGACCGGGAGACCGTGGCGTAATTGGTGGTGATCCTAATGCCACCGGTTATACCGGAACACCTGGTGCAGGAAGAGGCGCATCTGATTTCAACATGAGGGGCAGAAGCCTTGTGAACCGCCCTGCCGTTAGCTGGGATGGGAACGAAACGGGCTATGTAGCAGTAAACATCAAAGTTGATCGGGATGGAAATGTGACCAATGCAACCTATACCATAAGGAATTCTACCATCAACAACCCACAGGCGATCCGTATCGCCATTGATGCCGCAAAACGTCTGAAGTACAATGCCAGCCCGGATGCACCGGAAGAACAATTCGGTCCTATCCGTTTTTATTTCAAAGCTCAATAATAAGATAACAGGCCGTACAGAATATTCCGTGCAGTTTCCCGTTATTATTTATTTATCATTCCTAGGATTAATCTATGGTGCAACACCGATACAGTTTGTTACTGCTGATAGCGGGACTATTAACTGCGGCCTCTTTACAGGCGCAGACATTCCCTGGTTATCATACCAGTCAATATGCCGGTATACATGCCGTTCCGTTCAACCCTGCCAGCGCTGCCGGCAGCAGGTACCGCTGGGATGTGAACATTGTTGGCGCGGACGCCAAAGCAGGCAACACTTACATTAAATTCAACAAAGCCTCCCTCCTTTCCGGCGACTCCCTGAAAAGGTTTGTGGACTGGTTCCCGGATACACTATCCAAAAATCAGCAACATGCCTGGGGCAGTGTGGACATTATGATGCCCTCCGCCCTCTATGCCATCAATGAGCGCCAGTCTATTGCTTTCACCTGGCGGGTGCGCGCTTCCTTCAACGGCGGGAATATACAAACCTCCACAGCCAATTTCTTCAGCCTGAATTACCCCAATCCCCGTATGTACAACCGTACAATAGCGGATGAATATGGCGGCTTTTATGGCCAGGCATGGAACGAATTCGGCTTTACCTACGCGAAAGTGTTTAAAGATGTAGGCGATCACCGCTGGAAGGGCGGTATCACCTTAAAATACCTGGGCGGTCAGGCAGCAGGATACGCTGTAGGCCGTGACGCCGCTTTCGTTTTTGAAAGCAGAAGCAGGGTAGATATCAACAGCGGAAAACTGAATTACGCATACAATGCTGAGATGGATGCCTGGGATGGCAGTTTCGGCACACTCTATAGCCCATTTCAAAACCCCGGCATTGGTGCGGACATTGGTGTGATCTATGAATGGCGCCCTGATTCCGATGGTTTTGGCAGTTATTTTGAAGATGATACCTGGAACCCTGATGCAGATACATGGAAAGCCAGGATAGGCGTTTCCATTGTGGATATTGGCGGCATCAGCTACACCAAATCTCTTTACGCAGCCAACCTGGATATGCGGGTGCAGGATTATGATGCCCACCTGCTGGAAAAAAGGAAAGGTGAAAGCATTTCCCAATACGCCAGGCGCATGAGCACACAGTTCGCGCATGTGGACTCGGATGCAGGTGATAAATTTTACATGAACCTCCCCACCTCCCTGAACCTTATGGGAGATTATAATATCGATGGCCGCTTTTTTGTAAGCGCCAGCGCTACAATCGGTTTATTGGGCGGCAAGAAGGATGATCATAAAACGAATGCGCTGACGCAATTACTGGTAACACCCCGTTATGAAACGCAACACCTGGGTGTATACCTGCCATTTTCCGTAAACCGTTACGGGCAGGCGGATGCAGGGTTCGGATTACGTGCCGGCCCATTGGTGATAGGCTCCGCCAGTTTGTTTTCAAACCTTGCACGCAGCACCGTGAATCATGCGGATGTATTCGTAGCTTTGCGCATAATTCCCATCCGCTTCAACAGGGGCAGCTGGGATAAAGGCGGCGGAGGCATCTTCCGTAAACGGAAGAACAACCTTGGTTGTCCCAGTGTACCATAGCAAGGCATATGAACTATCAGCAAACCATCGATTACCTGTACGGTCAGTTACCCATGTTCAGTAAAGTGGGCGCTTCCGCATTGAAGAACGACCTGCTCAATATCCGCGAGTTATGCGGTATACTGGATCATCCTGAAACAAAATTCCCATCCGTACATATAGCAGGCACCAATGGCAAAGGCTCTACCAGCCACATGCTCAGTGCCATCTTTCAACAGGCCGGATATAAAACGGGCCTGTACACCTCCCCCCACCTCCATGATTTCCGGGAACGCATCCGCGTAAATGGTGTGATGATACCGGAAGAAGATGTGATACAGTTTGTACAGCGCATGCGGTCATCAATGGATACCATTCAGCCTTCTTTCTTTGAAGTAACGGTGGCCATGGCCTTTGAATATTTTGCACAGCAGCAGGTGGACATTGCTATTATAGAAACCGGGCTGGGCGGCCGTTTGGACAGTACCAACATCATCACTCCTATTCTCTCCCTGATCACCAATATCAGTTATGATCATATGAACATACTGGGTGACACCCTGCCTTTGATCGCTGCTGAAAAAGCAGGTATCATCAAACCGGATGTTCCCGTAGTGATCAGTGAAACGCAGGAAGAAGTAGTGCAGGTGTTTAAAGAAACAGCAGATCTCCGCCATTCGCCTATCCGCTTTGCAGACCAGGATTGGCGCATCACAGCACATGAATCTTCCGCAACGCTTTTAAAGATCACAGTAGAAGATGTTTTAAATAAAACATCCTATCCCCTGGTATTAGACCTTCCCGGCCATTACCAGGAAAAGAATATATTAGGTGTACTCAGTGCCGTACAAATATTGCAGCAGGCTGGCTGGAAGATCAGCACCGCAGACCTCACTACTGCTTTATCCAACGTTAAACAGCTCACAGGGCTGGGAGGCAGATGGGAAGTAGTGAAAGAACATCCTTATACCGTATTGGATGTTGGCCATAATGAAGCCGGCATCAGGGCTATACTGGAACAACTGACCTTAGTGTCCTACAAACGCCTGCACATAGTGATAGGATTTGTAAAAGATAAAGATGTGGAGGCAGCATTAAAACAACTGCCTGCTGATGCCATTTATTATTTTACCAAAGCCCAGATCCCCCGTGCCATGCAGGAAACAGACCTCATACAGATAGCACATGCCGTAGGTTTACAAGGCAATGCCTATGCTGATGTTCCTGCAGCCTATAAAGCTGCGCAGGAACAAGCTGCACAGGATGATATGGTACTGGTATGCGGCAGTGTGTTTATTGTGGGAGAGGTGCCGCTTTAAGTTGCTTTATTGCGCGGTGGCTGTAAGCTATCTGTACCGGCAGGCATGTATTTATCCTGACTGCGCCGCAACTATAAGCAGCCTTTATTTCGGCAGCACCGCAGCTTTAAGCTCCCTGTACTTCTGCAGGCCATAGAACAGGCAGGACACATGCAGGCTTTGCAGGAACTGGTGATCTTTCAGCATCTGTTCCACTTCTGCTACATCTGCCAGTATCACTTCAATCTCTTCATTATCATCTAACTGCTGCTCCTGTACTTTTTTTCCGCCCAATGCCAGGAACATATGCGTGAGGTTCGTACTCGTGGAAGGATTGGGCGCTACAGCGCCAAGGTTGTATATTTCCGAAAAAGCGTAACCTGTTTCTTCCAGCAGCTCGCGCTTCATGGCTATTTCAGGTGAAGCATCTGTTGTGTCTATCACACCACCGGGTATTTCCAGCAGTACCTTACCGATAGCATGGCGGTATTGCCGGACCAGGATCACTTTGTTATCTTCTGTTACAGCCATGCCATTGGCCCAGTCCGGATACTCCAGTACATAATATGGGTCAACGACCCTGCCATCTGCCAAAGCACATCTGTCTCTCCGTAAGGTCAGCCATGGTTCTTTATGCAGGTATTCTGATGATAATAATTTCCATTCCATATAATTCAAATTAACTACTTCCAGCCTTCGCGTTCTTTCAGGCGCTCAATGTGAGCAAGATGATGTAAACCGTGCCAGGAATAATTGGCTAAATGCGTTGAAAGATCGTAAGAAGCATTGTTACCGGGATGAAAGAAAGTACGGTCCCAGTCTTTTGCCTCCAGATGTTCCAGCACGGCCACCCAGCGTGCGTGTAATGCATGCAGTAAAGTGATGGACACGTTGATGGGTGTATACTGCACATCTGCCAGTTCCGCCCAGGCTTCCTGGTCGTATGGTTTGATGGTAGGATTATCTTCTGTGAGTGCCAGCTTTACCCGCGTAAAACCGTTCATATGTGAATCTGCCACATGATGCACAACCTGTGCAACCGTCCAGCCACCGGGGCGGTAAGGGGTTTGCAGCTGATGGGCATCCAGTGTTTGCACCGCTATTTCCAGCAGCGAGGGCAGGTAACGGATATCGTTGATCAGTCTTTTGCGCATCTCTGCATTCACCATAGCAGGTGCAACAAAGGGGCCGATGGGAAAGCGTAAATCTTCCATATATCTTATGAGTTTTCGCGGAGATCTTTACCTGTGAGATGAATGAACACATCTTCCAGGTTCGCCTGCTTCACTTCTTTCTTCCTTTCAAAACCACCTGCTACCAATTGATCGATCAAAGCATCCGGGGAATCCAGTGCAATGATCTCACCACTGTCTACAATAGCGCAACGGTCGCAGAGGAACTCTGCTTCGTCCATATAGTGTGTGGTGATCACTACCGTAGTGCCCTGGGCACGTACCTGCTGGATCAGCGTCCAGAGATTACGGCGGGCCTGCGGGTCCAGCCCGGTAGTGGGCTCGTCCAGGAATATGATACGGGGTTTATTGATCAGGGTGGTAGCAATGGAAAAGCGTTGTTTCTGGCCACCGGAGAGGGATTTGAATTTAGCGCCGGCCTTGTCCTCCAGGTTAAACTCCTTCAGTAAAGCGCGGGGTTCCACCTTTTTGTTATACAATCCGCCAAACATCTCTATCAGTTCTACAAGATTGAGGCCGGGGTAGTAACCTGCGGTCTGTAACTGTACGCCAATGATCTTCTTGATCGCTTCGGGGTCTTCATCCAGGTTATAGCCATCTACCATCACGGTTCCGGAAGTTTTCTGCCGGAGGGTTTCAATGATCTCCAGGGTGGTGGACTTCCCGGCGCCATTGGGGCCCAGCAGGCCGAACACTTCGTTCTCATACACATCAAAACTGATCCCCTTCACGGCGGTGAAGTCGCCATACTGTTTTACCAGGTCCCTCACCTCGATGATCTTGCGTTTTTCCATGCCGCCAATTTACTATAAAAAGCGAAGAGACGCAATTACATGCGTCTCTTCTGCCTGAATAAATAGTTAGTAAGCTGTTATTTGGATGCCGTTCTATCGGCGGGTTTGTTGATGAAGATCTGTGTAAAGTAAACGATATTTCCTTTACCTTTTGCTGTGCCTATACCTATCAGGTTAAAATTGCCCAGCATGTTCTTCCGGTGGCCGGGACTTTTGATCCAGCCATCCACAACTGCTTCCGCGCTTAAATTCCCGTAAGCAACATTCTCAGCAGCGGCGCTTACACGGCCCAGCTTTTTAGAAATGTCGTCTATACGCCGTTCAAAGCCATCATGCCCGAAACCGGTGCGGCCGTTAGCCATCGATTTACTGTGGCTGCGGGCTTCCACGCTCAGTGTTTCATTGAGGGATAAAGGGGCCAGACCTTTCGATTTGCGAAATTTGTTCACATAGAACAGGATGTCTTGTTCTTCATCACCGCTATTCCTTACTGAACTGGCGGAAGAAGTATTGCCGGAAACTGACTTGCTGCAAGCGCTTGCCTGTGTGGCAACAATCACGGCTACAGCTAAAAAAAGGACCTTAAAAAAGTGCTGGTTCAACATAGTTTTCTATAAACGATTAATTAATAGAGAAAATTGTTTGATCCAATATCGCGCCAAAAGTTTAACGGATGATGGGGAGCACTTCTTCTATGAGCTTTTTAGATCCGATAAAGATGGGTATACGCTGATGCAGTTCTGTAGGTTTGATATCCAGTAAGCGCTGATTTCCATCTGAAAACGCGAGCCCACCGGCCTTTTCCATCAGAAATGACATGGGATTACATTCATAACAGAGCCGTAAACGCCCCTGCGCATATTTACCAAAGGCGGGGTACATAAAAATACCTCCCTGTACCAGTGTACGGTGTATTTCAGACACCATGCAGCCAATGAAACGGTGGCGGTAGACCTTTTCCGTAGCATCTTTTGCCATAAAATGATCGATGGCCTTCTGTACCTTTTTCTCGTACAGGTGATAGTAGCCCACGTTAATGGAAAAGATATCACTTTCGTCCGGCACCTTCATATTGGGGTGAGAGAGGCAGAATTCGCCTATGCTGGGGTCCAGCGTAAAGCCCTGTACACTTCTGCGGGTAGCATATACCAGCATGGTAGAAGAACCGTAAATGATGTAACCTGCCGCTATCTGCTGGCTGCCGGGCTGCAGGAAGTCCTCCAGCTCACAGGAGCTGCCATTGGGGGTTAAGCGGCGGTAAACAGAAAATATGGTACCGATGGAAACATTCACGTCTATATTACCGGAACCATCGAGCGGATCCATTAACACCACGTATTTGGAGTTCCTGGAGAACTCATCATCAAAGGAAATGAACTCTTCATTCTCTTCAGAAGCCACACCACAGCAGTATATGCTGGTCTGGAGGGAGCTGATCAGCTGGTCATTGGCAAATTCATCCAGCTTTTTAACAGACTCGCCCTGCACATTGGTTCTGCCCGCTTCTCCCAGGATATCTGCGATACCGGCCTTGTTCACTTCAACGTTCACACGTTTAGCGGCCAGCCCTATGTCCCGCAGGAGCCCGGAAAGCTGTCCGGTTGCGCCAGGGTAGTTCCGCAATTCCTGAATGGTAAATTCGTCCAGGGTCATCACCCGTTGGTTCATTTTCATATACGTGTTAGGTTTGGGTGCGCTAAATTAAGCTAAACGGTACGAATATTTAGCAAACTGTCATTTTTTGGGAAACAGATTTTTAAACAATTCTAAAGTTGCCGTACTTTGCCAAACAATTTTTTAACAGAACAGGATTCTCCTTATGAAGGTTTTCAAATTTGGCGGCGCAAGTTTAGAAACTATTGAGCGCATACAACAGGTAGGCAAGATCATCCAGGCTTACCCGGAAGATAAACTGCTCATCGTTATATCAGCTATGGGTAAAACAACCAATGAGCTGGAAAATGTAGCGAAGAATTTCTACATGCGTAAACGTGAGATAGCCTCCCAGCTGCTCTATAACATAGAACAACATCACCTGCAGGTGGCAGAGAACCTTCTTGGCACTAAGGAGCATCCCCTCTTCACCCAGCTGCAGCAGTTCTTCACAGAAGCGGAATGGACATTAGGAGAAAAACCACTGCGTAACTATGATTACTACTACGATCAGCTGGTAGGCCTCGGCGAATTGCTAAGCACCGCCATCGTGAGCGCTTACTTCAACCAGGTTGGGATCACCAATGTATGGCTGGATGTAAGGGATGTATTCCGTACGGATGATAACTTCCGCGACGCGAATATCGACTGGGAGGTAACGCAGCGACAGGTGAATGAGAAGGTGTTGCCTGTTTTCAATGCGGTGGACATTGTGATAGCACAGGGCTTCATTGGCAGTACAGATCAGAACGAAAGCGTTACCCTTGGCCGGGAAGGCAGCGATTACTCCGCCGCCGTTTTCGCCAACCTCCTGAACGCAGAAAGCCAGACCATCTGGAAGGATGTAGAAGGCCTGAAGAATGCAGACCCTAAACTCTTTCCCAACACGGTGAATATCCCGGAGATAGGGTTCAATGAAGTGATTGAAATGGCCTATTATGGCGCGCAGGTGATCCACCCGAAAACCATCAAACCTTTACAGAACAAACAAATTCCATTATACGTTAAATGCTTCCTGGATAAGGACCTCCCCGGCACTGTGATCAAAGGGGATGCAGACGGCCGCAAACTGCCTCCGCTGATCATCCTTAAGAAGAACCAGGTATTGATCACCATCACTTCCCGCGCATATGATTTTATCACCGAGGATAAGATCAGCGATATCTACGAGATCTTCCATGACAAAAAAGTAAAGATCAATCTTACGCAGAATGCTGCTATCAGTTTCAGCTGCTGTATAGACAATAACCCGGAAAAGATAGAATTACTCATCAAAGCATTACATGGCGGCTTCAAGATCTCTTATAATGAAGGGCTGGAGCTATTAACAGTAAGGCATTTCAAGAACGGGCTGCTGGAAGAGTTAACAAAAGGCCGGAAGATATTGCTGGAGCAACGTTCAGACAGTACCGTACAATTGATCATGAAATAACCTCACCGGCAGGGGACACACAAATGAAAGGGGGAATAGCGCGAACATAATTTTCAACGACTTATGGAAAAAATACTCCTCTCTGAGCATCATCACGCCAACTTCCATTGCGTATCCCTTACCGGAAAGGTCCTAATGGTTAAATGGTTCACTGTTTAACGAAAAAGCATAAAAGGAGCGCTACAGACAAGGCACCCTTTTGGTGTCATCCACATGCCTCGCCGTAACGCTCCATGGTAAGTATTACTACCTCATAAGCATAATTTAATCCTGCCCATAAATTTATCGTGTAACTGCTTACATCGTTTGCTTATTCTATGGGAAGTGCTTTCCCGCCAATTGATACCGGTTTGCTACAGTATTGCAGCATTCATGGGGAGATGTGTGTTATTGATAGGGAGGAAACTACGGGGTCTTATCCAGGATGCGGAGTACCAGTTCTTTATAACTTCTTCCGATAGGGATGGGTTTGCCATTTATCTCAATATCCGTAGCGGTAAAGGCATCTATCTTATCTTTCGCAACAATGAAAGACCGGTGGATCCGCAGGAAATTATTCTTCGCCAGCAGGTCTTCTATTTCACCCAGCTGAAACTTGGTGAGGATGGTCTTCTGACGTGTAGTGATGCCAATATATTCCTTCAGGCTTTCTATGTACAATATTTCATCCAGGTATACTTTCACTTTCTTCTTACTTACATTAAAGAACAGGTATGCTCTTTCCACAGGGCCGCTGGCCGGCAAGTGCATTACAAGCGGTTGTACAGCCTGCTGCCGCACTTTATTCACTGCCATCAAAAAGCGGCTGAATTCAATAGGTTTTAACAGGTAATCCACTACATTCAGCTCATACCCTTCCAGCGCATACTCCTGGTAAGCGGATGTAATGATGATCTGAGGCGGGTTTTTCAGCGCTTTAATGAAAGCAAGCCCTTTGAGCTTAGGCAGGTGAATATCGAGGAATATGAGGTCTATATGCTCTCCCTGTAATACCTCCATGGCATAGATGGCATCCATGCAAACACCTTTCAGCTGCAGGAAAGGTACCTGCCGGATATAATCGCTGAGCACTTCTGCAGCCAGCGGTTCATCTTCTACTATGATGCAATTAAATTTTTGCATGACTGTCCAGGTTAATGGTAAGCACTACTTTAAATACAGCCGGTTCATTGAACACCAGCAACTGATGCTCCTTGTACATCAGTTCCAGCTGCCGCCTTACATTTTCCAGCCCTATCTTGTCCTTACTGCCCTGCGATTCATTTTCCTTATTGTTCTCTATAATAAATGTAAGCAAACCCTGGTGCAAACGGATCTCCATATGAATATAGGAATCGAAACGGGTTTCACTCACACCGTGTTTAAAGGCGTTTTCCACGAAAGGCAGTAACAAAAGCGGAGATACAGGATACAATTCATTATCGATATCTTTCTTAAATACAATATTGAGGCGGTTGTTATACCGTATCTTCTCCAGTTCCAGGTAATCATCCATCATCTTCATTTCCTCCGCAAGGGTAATGCGCCCTTTACCGGATTCATACAACATAAACCGCAGTAATTTGGAGAGTTTCATTACGATCTCCGGTGTGAGGTCCGACTTCTTCCGGGCCAGTGCATAAATGTTATTCAGTGTATTGAAAAGGAAATGCGGATTGGTTTGATTGCGCAGGTACTTCAATTCTGTTTCCAGCTTTTCTTTCACCAGGTTCTTTTCCCTTTCCTTGGCAGAGAGCTGCATCCTGATGAGCTTAAAAGCTACTGCCGTGGCACTCACAAACCCCATATCCATCACCCCCAGCAAAAGACGGCTCAGCTTAAACAGTGGCGCTGTTTTAATGACATTATCATAAATAACAGGGAAGATGTAATAATTGAAGACCATCCTGTATAGTGCAAGCGTAATGCATAACATCAGAGCTGTTTGCAGCACTACCCAGGCTATATGCCGGGTACCTTTTAATATCTGTGGGATAGCGGCGTACAATATAAAGTAAGTCAGGATCAGCTTAGGTAAAGTGGCAGCTACTGCAGCATGTGTTGCCATGAGGAAGCGGGCTTTTTCTGTGATACCTGGTAGTGATGAAGCCGTCCAGGTATATTCCATAAGTGCATCCTGCAGGGTATAGGCTACCCAAAACAATACATGTAACAGTACTCTCTTCATTGGTTTCAAAAATCGTTAAAAAAGAGGTGAACGCCGTTAAAAACCTTTGAAGGGAGGTTTCCTTTGGCCATACAGCATGCTTAATGGTACTATATTAACTAAAAAGGCTGACCTGAGATAAAGCTTTGAGAGACCTTTGAGAGACCTTTGCAAGGCCTATGTGAAGAAACGTGAAAATAGTATTATTACTATGGGAAGGTATACCCAAATATAAGAAAATGGGCTGAACAAATGTTCAGCCCATTCGCCTGTAAAACTATTTTATCCTCACCGGGTCTGCCGGCTTGGGCACTGGCTTATAAGGATTCGCTTTCAACTCTTCCAGCAATACCTGTACCCCTCTTTCCAACTGCGGATCACGCCCTGCGATCACATCAGCAGGCGTTTGTTCCACATCAATATCAGCAGTGGTACCTTCGTTTTCAATGATCCAATTACCTTTTGTATCATAGATCCCGAAACTCGGAGAAGTAACAAAACCGCCATCTATCAAAGTAGGATATCCGCTGATACCCACCAGGATACCCATGGTACGTTTACCGATCAGTTTACCCAATTGTTTCTGGCGGAACATCCAGGGCATCATATCTCCGCCGGAACCTGCATACTCATTGATCAGCATGGCCTTAGGGCCATAGATACCGTTACCTGGTGTAGTAAAGCTTCTGCCATCCCTTACACCCCAGTAGCTGAGTATTTTCCTGTCTAATAAGTCTACTACGTAATCTGCTACGGAACCACCGCCATTGAAGCGTTCATCGAGCAGTAAAGCATGTTTATCTGTCTGCGCAAAATAATAACGGTTGAAGAAAGTATACCCTTCCGCCCCGGTGTTCAACATATATACATAAGCGATCTGGCCATTGCTCAGTTTATCTACCTTTTTACGGTTGCCTTCGATCCAGTCCATCTTGCGTAATTCAGATTCTTTGCCTGCATCCACCGGTTCTACGATGATCTCCCTGGCACCAGCTTCGGAAGGTTTATCGTTCACTTTTAATACCACCTGGCGGTTCACGGTATTTTCCAGCAGGCTGTAGATACTGATATCTCCATCCAGCGGGCGGCCATTTACGGAAAGGATGTATTCTCCTTCTTTCACGTTCAGGCCGGGAACTGCCAGTGGAGCTTTCAGCTCAGGATTCCAGGAAAGTGTGCTGTAGATCTTTTTAATGCGGTATTTATTTTCGCTGATCTCAAAATCTGCACCCAATAAACCGGTAGGCACTACAGGACCACCAGGCATATCACCTGCGCCTACATAGTTATGCCCTACCACCATTTCACTCATCATTTCATTCAACAGGTAGTTGAGGTCTGAACGATGGCTAACATAGGGCAGCAGTGCAGCATAACGTTTTTTATTCGCATCCCAGTCTACCCCGTGCATATTCTTTACATAGAAGAAGTCTTTCTCTATTTTATATACTTCATCAAAAACCTGTTTCCATTCTGCTACAGGGTCCACCATCATGCTCACTGCGGAAACATCTACCTTTCCTTCTCCGGCAGATGGTTTACGGTCTGTACTCACAATATGATAGCCGTTATTCGCCGCCAGCAACATCTTCTTACCATCAGCACTAATGATGAAGCCATTTCCTTTTGTAAAGGTTTCGCTTTTGCGTTCTTTCAGATCGTAGTAACGCACTTCGTCGCCGGAAATAAAGAACAGTTTATCTTTCACCCTGCCGTTCAAACCCCTGTACTGGCCACTGCCCAGGGGTAATGCAATGATCCGGTTCTGAATACCATCCAGATCAATCTGTGCAACCTCTTCTTTTTTATCAGCAGGTTTAGCGGCGGCTGTTTTGGCAGTATCTTTCTTTTCTTCCTTTACTGTTTCTTCATCGCTTTCCGGTGTGAAGATGGTAGGCGTATTTTTAGCTAAGAGCACGGCATACACATTGCTGGTGGAATTCCGGTCGTATGTTTGCATATGCAGGCCGCTGAGCCCCATGCCGGAATTGGTACTGGCAGGGAAGAAAATATATTTTCCGTCTGCACTGAAGGTAGGATTACCTGCATCACTCATGCCATCTGTAACCGGTGTTGACTTACCTGATTCAAGGCTATACAGGTACACGGCATCATAACCATTCGCACTTGTTTTGAGATAGGTGATCCATTTGGAATCAGGCGACCAGGCAGGTGCAAATACATTCGAACTACCGCTTGGAATGGAGGCATTGCCATTCGTATCTATGTGTACGATCTTTTTACTTTGCACATCTATATAATAGAGATTGAAATGCGCATCGCTGTAGAAGATCTTTTTGCTATCAGGGCTCCAGGTGAGGCCGAAATAATAAACGGTTTTACCCAGTTCAATTTCAACGGGTTTATCCAATGCTTTCTGATCACGCAGTATCAATTTGTAATTACCATCTATATCAGAAATATAAGAGATCCATTTGCCATCAGGAGACCAGGCAGGCTCTCTTTCATGGCTACCGGGTGAATTAGAGATATTGCGCACATCCCCTTTTTCTTTTGGTACAGAGAAGATCTCTCCCCTGCCCTGTACTAACAAACGCATGCCGGTAGGCGAAATATTCACCCGTTCAAAGTTTGTTATCTTTTCTAAGTGTGGACGTTTATAAGGAAGGTCTGTGCGGATGCTCACGGCCACATCGGTTACTTTGCCGGATGCAGCATCCAGCAGGTGAATGGTGGCGCCTTGTTCAAAGGCCAGTGTTTTACCGTCTGTAGTGAGAGTCTTTACATCCTCATTGTTATATTTTGTGACCTGCGTTACCTGTTTGGAATCCGTATCGTACCGGAAGATGTTCATGGTATGATTACGGTCACTGAGGAAGTACACGCTCTTTCCTACCCATACCGGGCGCACGTTATTGGAATTAGCAGCAGGAATCTCTTCTATCTGGTTGTTGGCATGATTGAAGATCCAGATCTTAGGCATATATCCGCCACGGTATCTCTTGAAAGGGCGGTATGTAGCGCCACCTTCCGTAGGATCGGGGTTCTTGATATAAGCAGTGAACTTACCGTCAGGAGAAACTGCGCCCTGCGTTGCTTCAGGTATTTTAGCATGTACGGCAGCAAGCCCTCCCTTGGTACTCACTGTATATAACTGGCTGGTTCTGCCGGTAGGAGATTCAGCGCCGGAAGCATACAGGATATGCTCATTGTCTACCCAGCCTCTCACCGCATCGCGGAAAGGATGCCAGGTGATACGGCGGGGATCACCGCCATCCACAGAGATAACGTATACATCGTTATTCCCATCGTAGTTACCGGTAAAGGCAATCCATTTGCCATCCGGAGAAAAGTAAGGGTCCTGTTTAAAGGAAGGATTTACTGTTAGTCTCACCGGGTTGGAGCCATTCCGGTTAGCGATCCAGATATCGCCGGCATACATGAAAGCAATGTGCTTTTCACTGACTGCTGGGTTCCTCAGCAATTTTGTCTCAGACTGTGCCTGTGTGGTTATAGGGCCAAGGGCGAGGAAAGCACCGATGGACAGGCCGATTATGTTATGCATCATAAGCGTTGTGGGTATATTTTGTTGTACTGCAATGGGCAATGTCGCAAAATATAGCAAAATCCTTAGCTAAATGCATTTTGCCAGCCAATAAATTGACAGGCGGCATAAAAAAGAAATGAAAGGCCCGGAGCAAGCAGAAGTATTTTATGACTGCTATAAAAAAGAGGCCGGATAAATATCCGGCCTTCCAGGGGTTTCATAAGCATAATTCAGGGTCTGCCCCACCATAGGCGGGTGCCTCCATTATCTGGTCCATTCAATAAAGTGGCTGCTTTTGTAACTTCATCTTTGTTATTTTTATATTCATCCGGGGGGAATGGTAAACGATTGATAAAACCGGGAATACTTCCTCCGCTATAATTTACCACTACAGGAAATAATTTAGGATAACCTGTTCTCCTGAACTCTGCCCATGCTTCTTCACCATCAGGATAAAGGCTGATCCACTTCTGTGTGATGATGCGCTCCAGCTTTGTTTCAAAATTATCCCCTTCCTGCCAACGTATAGTGATAGTGCTGAGATAAGGCGCATTCGCTGCCACATTGTTCAATGCATTCACCGGATCCGTATACGCCGCAGGTTTGCTTGCAGCATCATTCAGGTAAGTACCGGCATCACCCAGGTCGTATTGTGCAAAGGAAGTACGGATACCTTCTTCATACAAAGCCTTTGCATCTCCTTTCATATTCCAGCCTCTTACGGCACCTTCTGCACGCAGGAAGTAAGTTTCAGATGCAGCCAGCACACGGATAGGGGTATTCCTTTCTATGTTCAATGCAGAGAACTTCTCATAATCCGGTTTAGCTTTTATATCAATACCATTACGGATCCCGCGGAATCCTGCGCCCGGCATACCACTTGCACGGAAGTAAACACTCAGCCGCGGATCATTGTATCCTTTCAGGAAAGATTCCATGGATGCACCCATGCGGATGTCGTTATACTCCTGGCTGATCACATACAGGGAATTGCTTACCGCAATGCCACTGCCTGAACGGACCATCGCATTCTTCTTATTATCTGTTATCACACCGTACTCATTGTTCACGGCGGCTTCTGCATGTTGCTTCGCCAATGCTTCATTCACAAAGGAGATGCGCATGGCAAGGCGTAGTTTCAGTGAATTGGCAAACCGGATCCAATCCCCATACTCTCCGCCGAAAAGGAGATCAAAGGGTTTTAGTTGTGCTTTGCCGGCAGGGTTGGTTTTATCAAAAGTGGTAAGCGATTGAATGGACTGGTCCAGTTCTGCAAAGAAAGCTTTGTAAATACTTTCCTGGCTGTCGTACGGCGTGGAAAAACCGCCGGAGCCAAATTTAGAATAAGGAATAGGACCAAACACATCCGTTACTCTGTGCATGGAAGCCACTTTAATAATGGTTGCTACCGCATAGAGATCGGGGCGTGTTTTCTCTCCCCTGTCCTTCACCAGTTTCCAGCCGCTCATTACATTATCAAAGGCCACTTTAAAAGGCCAGTTATTCCAATCCATCATAAAGTAATTGGAATTGTTCTTTCCGCTGTTGAAGGGTGTGGGGATACCCATAAACCCGGAATACAGATCAGCATTCAGATTTTGTTGTAACTGGTATTGCCAGTCTACCGTACTATACAGGCTTGTGAGCATACCCGGAATAAATGCGCCCACGTATTTATAATCATATTTTAATAACGAATCCGTTAACTCATTCGGATTGGTATTGAAGCGGTCAAAGTTCTTCGTGCAGGATACCGGCAGTATAGCTGCGATGATCAATATCCCTATGTATAATTGCTTTTTCATGATCTTTTAATTAAAAGGTGACTTTTAAGTTTACGCCAATGTTCCTCAAACTGGGCATACCGAAATAATCATAACCCTGGAACTGGTTAGTGGTAAATGCCGTGATCTCCGGATCATAAGGCGCCTTTTTATAGATCAGCCAAAGATTCCTTGCTACAAGGGATAATTGTATCTTCTGTAATTTATTATTGAGTGCGGCAGCGGGAATGGTGTAACCGAGGGACAGTTCTCTCAGTCTCACATTCGTAGCACTGTAAGTATACAATGCCAGCGCAGAGGAAGTTGCACCGGTAAGGTTCTGATAATATCCTTTTGCATCCACCTTTGTACCATTCACCATCACACCGCCATTATTCCTCGCTTCTTCTGTACGTTTGGACACACCAAAATTATCCATGATAGCTTCCGTGGAAGACACCACTTCTCCTCCCAGCCTTGCATCTACCAGGAAGTTCAGGTTAAACCGGTTATAAGTAAGCCCATTGTTCCATCCCAGCAGGTAACGGGGATTGGCATTACCTACTTTGATAAAATCTCCTACTTCAGGAAGTCCTTTATCATTCAGCACGATGGCACCTTTATCATCCCGTTTCACATCCTTTGCATAGATATCACCATAAGAACCACCTTTCTTTACGATCAAACGATAACCGGCAAAGTCAGACACAATAAACTCATCCTGCGTTCTGCGCTGCCCGGTGAAGGGGTCTGTGTAGTCCAGCATCTCCACTACCTTGTTGCGGTTCAGTGCAAAAGTGAGAGCCGGCGTCCAGTTCACATTCCCGATCCTGCCATTGTATCCCACATTCGCTTCAATGCCCTGGTTCTGTATATTACCGGCATTAATGTAGTAGGCATTATAACCAACAGAAGGTGAAACCTCTACCTTGAAGAACTGATTTTTGGTATGGGTATTATAATAAGTGGCACTAACACTGAACTGATCATTAAAGAAACGCAGATCGATACCGGCTTCAAAGGAACTTGTTCTTTCCGGTTTCATTTCCTGGAAAGGTTTGGCATGAATAGCCTGTATGGCGCCACCGTTGGGAATAGGAATGGTAGGCATGGAAATGTAAAGAGGAATGGCATTCGCCACTTCACTATAGGCTGCTCTTACCTTGGCGAAAGTGATCGCCTGTGGTAACTGCGCCATTTCGCTGATGATACCTGTGAGCCCTACGGAAGGATAGAAATAAGATCTGCTTTGTGTGAAGGATAAGGCAGAAGACCATTCATTACGCGCAGATGCTTCCAGGTACAGCATTTCCTTATAACCCAGCTGGGCAGTGGCAAATGCCGCCTGTGTCTGCATCCGGTCGTTGCGGTCATATGGTGCAAAGCGGGTAAAGTCTACGTTCGCAAAAGTGAACATGTTGGCAAACTGTGATAAGTATCCGTTGCTCCATCCTGTTGTATTATCCTGTATATCCTGTATGCTTGCACCTCCATTTACATTCAGGGCAAAGTCGTTCATCTTCCTGTTCCAGGTTAAGATCAGGTCTGCATATGATTGTCTTCCAAAAGACTTTGAGTTATCATACTTTCCATTCACGCCACCCAGGAATGCAACGGTAGATGCGTAATTCTTTGCGTTCCACTGATCGTTCACCCTGTCCTGCTTCACGCGGCCGGTGAGGCTCAAAGATGGGCTGATGGTATATTTAGCGGCTATAGAAGCAATGAGCCTGTCGCGCTTTAGCATATTGGTATTCCTGTTCACTACCCAGTAGGGGTTTTGCAGCATCATGCCAAGATCTCCATAAGGCCAGTTCTGCACGGCAAAGTTCCGGTTGGGATCGTACTGTTCAAAGTTCTTAAAGCTGCTGAAGTTGTGCGAGCGGGGGAAAAGATAAACGCCTGGCAGTGCGTTATAGTACTGTCCCTGAACAGGAATATTATCCTGCTGCTGGCTGATGTATTGTGCATTCACATCCAGGCTCAGTTTATCTTCCAGTAATGTACTGGTATTCCTGATGCTGAAGTTATAACGGTCGAAGGTATTATGGGGAATGATACCGGTAGCATTCACTGCGGCAGCAGAGAAATAAGTTTGATTGCGATCTGTACCGGTAGATACATTGATGGCATGTGTATAGCTCTGCCCTGTCTGGAAGAAATCCTTTATATCTGCATTGGCAGCCGTTTTAGCACCCCAGCTCTGGAAAGACGGGGCAGGGTCTGCACCATAGGTGTTCTGAAATTCAGGCAACAGTAATGGCCGGCTGAAGTTGGCGTTGAGAGAATAATTGATGGTGGTCTTTCCTGCTTTTCCTTTTTTGGTGGTGAGCAATATCACACCATTCGCTGCCTGGCTGCCATACAAGGCTGCAGCCGATGCACCTGTTAAAGCGGTGACGGTTTCAATATCATCCGGGTTGATGTTGGCAATACCATCGCTGCCGCCGGGTACGGAGAAGCCATCTGTAGAAGTGGTCTTTTGCGTAAAAAGGTCTGGCAAAGGAATACCATCCACTACGTACAGGGCATTGTTATTACCGTAAATAGATTTATTCCCCCTCATCACCACTTTAGTGGCGCCACCGGGACCAGAGGAACTTGTATTCACCGTCATACCGGCTATTTTACCGGTGAGGCTGTTCACCAGGCTGGGATCTTTTACGTTGTTGACCTCGCTGCCGGAGATGGTCTGCACGTTATAGGTAACAGACTTGGCAGCTTTCCTGATCCCGAGTGCTGTTACTACGATCAGTTCTTTCAGGTTGTTAATGCTGGTTTTAAGGGAGAGTTGTACGGTAACCATCTGATCGGCTACCGTAACAACTTCTTCCCGGGCTTCAAATCCAATGGATGTAACATTCAGCGTGTACTTGCCGGGAGGAACATTTTGCAGGGTGAATTTGCCCTGTACATCCGTGAGTGTTCCCCGCTTCAACTCTTTCAGGTAAACGGTAGCACCGATCACCGGTAATCCTTTTTCGTCTGTTATAGCACCGCTGACTGTTTGTGGTGGCTGAACAGGTATAGCAGGTAATGTTTTTGTTCTGATCACTATCATTTTGTCCATGATCACATAGGATAGGGACAGGCCTTCCAGGCATTTGTCCAGCACCTCTTCCAGGGTAGCATCCTTTACATCGATATCTCTGTTCCCTGCGCTCCTGATCAGTTTGCTATCGTATAAAATAGAAAGGCCACTCTTTGCCTGTATATCTGAAAAGATCTTACCCAGCGGCGCATTCTTGCGGGAAAGCGTGATCTTCTGGGCAAAACCGGCAGCGCTTACATGAAGCGCTGCAATGAGCATTAGAAAGGCTGTTAATTTCATAACCAGCAACAATTTAGCAGGCAAATACCGATAACGTGGTACGGCTTTGCCATACGCAAGTAGTTTCATACTTTTGTTCAGTTTAGGTTTGGTGAAGAAATAGTGATTAAACGCGCTTTTAAGAGCCTGCCTGAACGAGTCCACCGGGAGTGTTGCTGCACTCCCGGTTTCATTTTAAGCAGTCTGTTCCTTTTCTGATTTTGGTTTAAGGTGTTACTACGAGTATATTTCCTGTTCTTTTAAAATTCACGCCATTGATCTGAAGGGCATTCAGCACATCCCGCAAATTCACGTCCCGCGAGATCTTACCGGCAAATTCACGCTCGGGTATCTTTCCTTCAAACTTCACTTCCAGGTTGTACCAGCGGGAGACCTGGCGCATCAGCTCCGGAAGTCCGATCCCATCGAACTGAAAGAAACCATTCTTCCAGGCAATCGCCTGTTCTGTATCTGCGTTCGGTAATTTTGTGATGGTGCCATTGCTGATTACGGCCTGCTGGCCGGGTTTCAGCAGCATGGCCTCCGTTCCTTTATGCACTTTAACAGCACCCTGCAACAGGGTTGTTCTGGACGCACTTTCGTCTGCATAAGCATTGATATTGAAACTGGTACCCAGTACTTCCACCACGCCTTCCCTGATCTTTACACGGAAAGGTTTGGCAGCATTGGCAGCTACTTCAAAATATCCTTCTCCTTCCAGTTCCACCATCCGCTCCTCTCCTGCAAAGTAACTGGGGAAACGTAAAGAAGAAGCTGCATTCAGCCAGGCTTTTGAGCCATCCGGTAATTCAACCTGGTATTGGCCGCCATTAGGTGTAGTGATCGTATTGAAAACCGGGGCAGCATGTTCATCTCCGCCATGATAGGCCAACTGGCCATTGGAGAGTTTGATGATCCGGGTATTCCCCTGGCGGGTTAATTCTCCTTCGTTAGCACTATCCAGCGCTATGACAGTACCATCTCCCAACCGCAGTGTGGCCCTGTTCCCGCCGGGGCGGATATCAGGTTGTTGTTGCTGCTGCTGTGCTACCTGCTGTAAAGGTGTTTTTTGATTGAAATAGACAGCTGCGATCACTGCCAGCACTATAACAGAAGCAGCCGCTACCATACGGGTAAACGTGAAGATCTTTGTTTTACCGGAACGTTCATCCAGCCGCTGTTCCAACTGTTGGATAAATGCAGGAGAAGGAGAATGCCATTCTTTAAAAACAGCAGGAATATGAGGGGCTTCGTCCAGCAGGGACTGGAACTCCGCAGGGCTTACCTCTTCCATCCAGCTCCGGAAGCGTTGTTCTTCCTCAGCAGACAGGCGGCCGGCGGCGTATTTTTCCATTAAGGATATTACTTCTTCCCGATTCATAACATAAAGACTGCTGAACCACAAAAAAGGATACCCCTCTCTCAAAATAAAAGGAAAATAATTATCCCTACCGTCCATTCAGCATGCAGGCGCAGCTGTTCTTTAATGGTGCGGACGGCGGCATAGAGATGTTTCTTAACGGCAGAACGGGATATTTTCAGTTCGGAGGCAATTTCATCAAGCGACATATCTTCCTCCACACTCATGAGGAAAACGGTGCGTTTGCGCTCCGGTAAATGGGTAATGGCTTCCATGGCCACCCGGTGATACTCCTTAAAGGTTACTTCATCCGTAGCGTCATTGCCGGCCTCCATTTGCAGGGGCATCAGCCGGTGGATCATCTTTGAATTCGCTTTGTTCTTTTTCGCCAGGTCAAACAGCTTGTTCTTGGCCATCCGGAAGATATAATCCTCAAAAGAACGGATACGGAGCAGGGATTCTTTCTTATCCCAGATCTTCAGGAATACATCCTGCAATATTTCTTCTGTATCCTCGCGGGACTGGTTAATGAAAAAAACGAAACGGTAAAGACGGGGGAAATAATGCGTATACAGGGTGGAAAATGCAATCCTGTCCCCTGCCGAAGCCTTTTTCAGAAGGGAACTTTCATTAATGTGCTCACTGTTAGCGGGAAAGGACAACATGGAATTAAAATTAACCTGATTGCAAAATGAAGTTAATAATAATTTCATATTATGTACAAAAAGTTCTGTGTTCCCTAGCCCATTGTTAACATCATATCCCTGATCAGGGCTATCAGGGTGGAAGGATATACACCCAGCCAGATTAACAATCCCATTAAAGCGCTTAATGCAAAGACGCCAAAGAAAGGCAAAGCCTGCCGGGTAAGTGTAGGCGTATTTTCCGTAAGGGGCTGGAACATGACGGCAATGATGCGGATATAATAGAACAATCCTATTACGCTATTGACGATCAATAAGATCAGCAGCAGCCATAAACCTGCATCCACCCCCGCTGCGATAATATAGAACTTACCTATAAAACCGGCGGTAAGCGGAATACCGGCAAGGGACAGCAACATGCCTGTAAACACAGTAGCCAGCCAGGGATGCCGCCAGAAGAGGCCGGAAAAATCATCGAGCAACTCTGCATCCCTTATTTTATCAGATAAGATGGCTAATACCCCAAATGCACCAATGCTGGTGATCACATAAGCCACCAGGTAAAAGATCACGGCCTCCTGGCCTGCCAGTTGCCCGGCCAGGAAAGCAATGAGGATATACCCCATGTGTGCGATGGAAGAATAGGCCAGCAAGCGTTTTACATTCTGTTGCAACAAAGCCAGCCAGTTGCCTACGAACATACTGGCCATGGCAATGATGGCAAACACCCACCAGAGGATGGTGTATTCATAGCCATCAATGTCCCTGTAGAAACGCATAAGCAACACCAGCATGCTGCCTTTGGATACAGTGGCGATGTAAGCGGCCACAGGTAATGGCGCGCCTTCGTAAATATCCGGCGTCCACATATGAAAAGGTACAATGCCGAGTTTAAAACCAACCCCTATCATCATCAGGCCAAAACCAGCCACTACTGTTACCGGTACCGTTCCGGCCTGCTTAAGATAGGCGCCTATCCCTTCAAATTCCATGGTACCGGTGAAAGCATATACCAATGCCATTCCGAACAATAGAAAAGCAGAAGAGAGTGCAGCTAATAAAAGATATTTGATACCTGCTTCATCAGAACGCTCGCGTGCACGCAGGTAAGCGATCAGGCCATAGAGGCTGATGCTCATGGTTTCCAGGCCAAGGAACAAAGAAATAAAATGCTGGCTGATCACCAGCACCATGCCCCCTACTGTGGCGAGCAGTAACAGAATATAGTATTCCTCTTTCCTTTCTTCCCTTTGTTCAAAATATTTGAATGAAAGGAATAACACACTCAATCCCGCCACCAGTATCAGGCCGGTATTAAACAATGCGAATGCGTCCACTACAAATAAGGGGGCAATGATGTAAGGAACGGTATAGGGTTGTACAAACAGGGATAATAAGGCCGCCATAAATGCCAACACAGAAAAAGCATGCATGATGCGGTGATTCCTTTTGATGGCTACCAGCAACATGGCTATCACTGCCGATCCGCTGATGATCACCAAAGGCATTAAACTTAAAAGATCTGATGTTGACATACCTGTTTTATTTAGTTGGATGGATAGCAATAGGTACCGGCTGTACAGGTGGTGCCTGCACAACGGCCGGGATGGTTGGTTTCACCGCATTGATCACCGGTTGCGGATATACGCCCAGCCAGATGATCGCAATCACTAAAGGCGCCATCATCAGGCCTTCGCGGAAAGACAGATCGGGCAGTTTGTATTCCCTTTGTGATGTACCAAAAAAAATCTTCTGCATGATCCGCAATGAATAAACAGTGGCTACTACCAAACCTATGGTAGCTGCAATAGTAAGTACCGGCTGCGCCTGCCAGCTGCCCACCAGTATCAGGAATTCTGCAACGAAATTCCCCAGTCCCGGTAAGCCAAGAGACGCCATCACAAACACCATAGACACTACGCCCATCCTGGGTATGGCGGGCCACAAACCGCCCATCTTGCCCAACTCACGCGTATGCAGTCTTTCATATAAAGAACCGGCAATCATGAACAATGCACCGGTACTGATACCATGTGTGATCATCTGCATCACCACTCCCTGCCAGGCCAGTGCATTGAATGCAAATGCACCCAGCAATACAAATCCCATATGGCTTACACTGGTATAGGCTACCAGCCGCTTGAGATCTGTTTGTGCATAAGCGAGTTTACCGCCGTAGAGGATACCAATGGCACCCAGCAGCATGATCCAGGGTGCAAAAAAGTGACTTGCTTCCGGGAATAAAGGGATCACAAAACGGAGGATACCATAGGCGCCTGTTTTCAGCAACAGGCCTGCCAATATCACAGAACCTGCAGTAGGCGCTTCTGTATGCGCATCGGGCAACCAGGTATGGAACGGAAAAGCAGGCAGCTTTACGATGAAGGCTATGAGAAAGCCTAACATCAGCCAGCGGCCTACATTCTGTTCCATAGGTGTATCCAGCAATTCAAAATAAGAGAAGGTAAATACGCCTGTACTGTGCGCATGTACAAAATATAATCCCAGGATGGCGAGTAACATCAGTAACCCGCCTGCCTGTGTGAAGATGAAGAATTTAAATGCTGCATAGGTACGGTTGGCATGGCCCCAGATGCCTATCAGGAAGTACATGGGGATCAGCATCACTTCCCAGAAGAAATAGAAAAGGAAGAGATCCATGGTGAGGAATACACCGGTAATGCCACCCAGTACAAACAGGAGGTTAAAGTGAAAGAAACCGCTGCGCTCTTTGATCTCATTCCACGATACCAATACGGATAAAGTACCCAGGAAAAAAGTAAGTACCAGCATCAGCAGGCTCAAACCATCCATGGCTAATGAAAAGCTGATACCGAAACGGGGCATCCAGGGGCGTTGAAAGGTATCTATCCATTGATCACTGCTCCAGCGGGTCACATCATCCAGCTGCCACCATAACATGGCTGCCAGCACCAGTTCAAAAAGCATAACGAGTAACGCTATCCAGCGGGGCAGGGTTTTGTTCCATGCTGCGCTTATCCAGGCCAGCAGGCCACCGGCAATTGGGATAAGTATGAAGAGAAAAAGGATCATGCGTTATCGGGTTTATGGTTCAAACTGCATATTGTCTCCAGATGATCACACTCAATATCACTACTGCGCCCATTACAATACCCATGATATACCAGCGCAGGATGCCACTTTGCGTGGCAGACATCATGCGGTGGAAAGAACGGGTGATCGTAGCCAGGCCGGTGTATAATTTATCTACAATATCTTTACGATTGATGCGGGCCAGGTATACAAAGGGTTTTATAAATACCCAGTTATAAGCTGCATCAAATCCCCAACCGTTCTTCCAGAACTGCTTCAGGCCATCTGGGAAGGGAACATGTAAAACC
Organism: Chitinophaga niabensis; assembly: GCF_039545795.1. Classification (NCBI taxonomy): domain Bacteria; kingdom Pseudomonadati; phylum Bacteroidota; class Chitinophagia; order Chitinophagales; family Chitinophagaceae; genus Chitinophaga; species Chitinophaga niabensis. Next base: position 3,360,140 of record NZ_CP154260.1, read on the forward strand.
CGCCATACCAGGTAAATACCTCCAAAAGATAATAAGGCAGCAATGCCCTGGGATGTCCACTCCAGTGCAGTGCTGCCATGATGTGCTGCTGCGGCTGGCAATACAGGTGCCAGGAAGTCGCTGAGCAATGTAAGATGTCCCAGTGTATGTGGTAGTTCAATAAAACCTGCGAGTGTGGATAATACCGCCAGGATGTACAGCGGGATCATCATGTTATTACCCGGCCTGTGATGTACATGTGTTTTCTCTTCTCCATAGAACACCAGGAACACCATCCTGAAAGTATACATGGCCGTTATGAAAGCTCCAATGAGCGAGGCTATCCAATAGATCTCATTGCCCTGTGCGGAGGTCCAGGCCAGCCAAACGATCTGGTCTTTGCTGTAGAACCCTGCCGTAACAAAAGGCAGCGCTGCCAGCGATGCGGAACCTATGAGGAATACTATGAACACACCCTGCAGCTTCTTACGCAAACCACCCATCTTAAACATATCCTGCTCATGATGCAGGGCTACAATAATTGCACCCGCACTCATAAAGAGCAGCGCTTTGAAAAAGGCATGTGTGATGAAATGAAAGATAGCAGCAGACCATGCGCCAACACCTAATGCCAGGAACATATATCCTATCTGGCTGATGGTGGAATAAGCCAGTACCCTTTTGATATCTGTTTGTACAAACGCACTGCAGCCTGCCAGCAATAGCGTAACTGCACCTACGATAGCAACAGCGGCCTGTGCCGCAGGTGATAAAGTGAATAATACATTGGTACGGGCTATCAGGTATACACCTGCAGTTACCATTGTGGCAGCATGGATCAATGCACTCACGGGTGTTGGCCCGGCCATGGCATCCGGTAACCAGGTTTGTAAAGGCAGCTGTGCTGATTTACCCACTGCACCGCCAAGCAGTAAAAATGCAATGATCACTACGGTGCTGTCACCTGTGGTCCAGAGTACAGAAGCTTTGGCTAACACAGTGCTGAGTTGTAAACTGCCGGTATGTTGTACCAGCATGAACAATGCAATGGCCATGGCCGTATCCCCTACCCTTGTTACAATAAAGGCTTTGCGGGCAGCGGCACCATTGGCAGGATCTTTATACCAGAAACCGATCAGGAGGTAACTGCAAAGGCCCACACCTTCCCATCCAAAATACAGGAGCAACAAATTATCTGCCAGCACCAGCATGAGCATGGCGCCAACAAAAAGGTTCATACAGGCAAAGAAGCGGGAGAAATCCGGATCGTCTGCCATGTAACCGGTAGAATATACATGAATGAGAAAACCTACAAAAGTGATCACAAAAGTAAAGGCAAGGGATAAAGGATCAAGGTTTAAGGTGATGCCTGCATGAAAATCGCCTATCTGCATCCAGTTCCATAAAGGCAGTACAAAGCTTTGTACATTCCCGGAAATGAACTGTGCGCCCGCTATACAGGTGATCAATGCAGCCAGGCCAATACTGCCGCATCCGATCAGCGATACGCCCATTTTACCGATCCTTCCTGAGAAGAGGATCAGGATCAATGCACCCAGGAAAGGGAGTGCCGGTATCAGATAGATCCATTGCATAAAATACTTTTATATTGATTATCCTCTCATTTTACTGGCTTCATCACTATCCAATGTTTTTAACTGGTGATATAACTGTAAGATCAGGGCCAGGCCCACAGATACTTCTGCTGCTGCCATAGCCAGGATGAACATGAACATGATCTGCCCGTCCGGCTGCCCCCAGCGGGCAGCTGCAACAATGAAGGCCAGCCCTGCAGCATTGAGCATGATCTCTACAGAGATCAGCATAAAGATGATATTGCGCCGGATCAGCATACTGATAAGGCCCAATACAAATAAAACGCCTGCAAGGATCAACCCTGCTGTAGTGGAGGTGATCATGATGATGTTCTTTCAAGGAATCTGTGAGTGATCTTTTTTCTTTGCCGGCCTAAATGATAGGCCCCTACGATCCCGGCCATCAGCAACATGCCCGCCAACTCCACCGCCAGAATGTAGGGACCGAACAAACTTTTGCCCACTGTTTTTGGGTCTACCACTACAATATCATCCGCCGCCGAAGATTGCTGTACAATAAGGTATCCCAGCTCTGCCAGTAATACCAGGCAAAGAATGGAAGGCCCTATCCAGATCCGCGGCGTTAGCCATAATTGTTCGTCCCCTGCCGTTTGCGGGCCGAGGTTCAGCATCATTACAAAAAATATAATGAGTACCATGATGGCACCTGCATAAACGATCACTTCCAGCGCAGCCATAAAAGGAGCGCCATACAAATAGAATATCACTGCCACGCTTAAGAAGGATACCACTAAGTATAACAATGCATGCATGATGTTATACCGGGTGATCACCATCAAAGTGGATAATACTGCTATTGTGCCTGCGATATAGAATGCTGCTCCCATCTGATACGTTTTATGGTAATAAGCTTTTAATGTCTACCGGTGGTTCTTCCTGGTTCGCTTCGCCTTTATCTTTGCCGCCGATAGCCATACCTGCTACTTTGTAATAATTATATCCGGGGTATTTGCCCTGGCTGTTAATGAGCAGGTGTTCCTTTTCATATACCAGGTTCTGCCGGTTGTATTCCGCCATTTCAAAATCAGGCAGCAACTGAATAGCATAAGTAGGGCATGCTTCTTCACAGAAACCACAGAAGATGCAGCGGGAAAAATTAATGCGGAAGAAGGCCGGATATCTTCTGCCATCAGGGTCTTCCGTAGCCTGCAGGGAGATGCAATCCACCGGGCATGCAGCCGCGCAGAGATAACAACCCACGCAGCGTTCGCCGCCGTCAGGGTCCCGCGTAAGGGCTATGCGGCCCCGCCAGCGTGCCGGCAACGGGGCTTTTTCTTCCGGGTATTGATAGGTTTCCCTTTTATGGAACATATGTAGAAAAACCAGCCACATGCTTCGGATCAGACTGAACATGGTAATTAATTTTAAGCTTCCTTCATAATAAGTATAATAGCTGCTGTTACCAGCAGGTTGAGGAGCGACAACGGAAACAATACTTTCCATCCGTACTCCATTAACTGATCATACCTTGGCCGCGGCATAGCCGCACGCATGAGGATGAACAAGGATATAAAAACAAATGTTTTAAGGATAAACCATACTACACCAGGCAAAAAAGCGGGTCCCATCCAGCCACCAAAGTACAGGGCCACCACCATGGCAGAAACGAGTGTTACACCCAGGTATTCCCCAATGAAGAACATACCGAACTTCATCCCGGAATATTCCGCATGGAAACCCGCTACCAGTTCACTTTCTGCTTCCGGTATATCAAAGGGAAGGCGATGCGTTTCCGCCACACCTGCTATCAGAAAGATTACAAAACCCAGGAACTGCGGAACAATATTCCACATACCCTTCTGTGCCTCCACAATCTCCCGCAGGTTAAAACTGCCACTCAGTAATACCACACCCATCAGCGCCAGCCCCATGAACACTTCATAACTGATCATCTGCGAAGCACCGCGCATAGCACCCAGCAATGCATATTTGTTGTTGGAGGCCCATCCTCCCAGCACAATGCTGTACACACCCAGTGAGGACATGGCCAGGAAGAACAACAACCCGATATTAAGATCTGCTACTAATATATTGGGCGCAAAAGGGATCACTGTAAAACTCATCAATACGCTCGCTACTACAATAGCCGGTGCAAATACAAACACTACCTTATCTGCAAACGGTGGTATCCAGTCTTCTTTAAAGAATAACTTCAATGTATCTGCCAGCACAATGAATAGTCCGAAAGGTCCCGCACGGTTAGGTCCGTAGCGGTCCTGCCACAAAGCCAGCATTCTGCGTTCCAGCCATATCAGGCCTGCAGCGGTATTGAGTAATGTAAACAATACGCCGCCTATGACCCACCAGTAATTGATTGCAGTTGCTTGCATAACTATACGGTTGATGAATGAATGAAACGGATACATTGTGGAATATCCACCACTTCTGCTTTCGGCAGCCCTGCATTGATAGCGGCTATTCCCCGTGGCAACCAGTTATTGGGTGTTGCGTTCATCACATAGGAATGACCATCTATTTCAAAGTTGAACCAGGCACCCGGCTCTATATTCCATTCATGCAGGTCTTCCGGGTTCATATAGATACAGAAGAATTCCGCAGCACTTTTTGCAATACCGCGTGTATGCATGCTTAATTCTTCCGAGCCAAAGATTTGATAAATAGGTACCAGGTGCACATGCCCCGGAATGGGCACGTAAGGTTCCGGTGCTTCTGTAAAGAAATGAACAGCTGCATCTTTACGTGGTTCCAGTAAACGTTTTCCGGGATCTCCGCCATGCAGCGCACCACCTATTTCCGTCTGGAACTTATTGATAGCCTGTACGGAGTTCCAGCCGGGAGACCAGAAGAAAGGAATTAAAGGCGCAGGTGCTTCTCCCCTGAAACCTTCCATGGTGAAGGATAATGGTGTATCTATATCATCCGGTGGTTTAGGCTCACTTACATTTTCATTGGCTGTCATGGCCGTGCGGCCACTATAGCGATGTGGCTCACGCGGTACTTTCTGACCTGCTATGCGGAAGTCTGCATGCGGTGCTAACTGCTGTACCTTTTCCAGCGCAGGAATGGCCACACACATGGCCCAGGTGATATCATCCAGGTTCACCAGTCCATTGAGGCGTGCAATACCTGCAGCCTGTGCAATCTGCAAACACCAGCGCCAGCTTTCCTGGATCTCTCCCTTAGGCACAAATACCTGGTAATAACGTTGTGCACGGCCTTCGTTGTTGACGATCGTTCCATCTGCTTCTGCAAAGGTGCCTGCAGGCAGGATCACCGTGGCGCGTTCCGCGGTTTGATTATACAGATGATCTATCAGGATCACTTCTTTTGCATGCCGGAACAGTTCATCGATCACGTGTTTATCAGCCCTGCGGTACAGATCGTTCTCAAGGATCACGATCGTATCTGCATCTCCATGGCGTAATACATCCAGTGCAGAATCCAGGCGATGGCCGCCCAGCATTTCAAGGCCCAGGCTGTTGCATTCCGGAACAGTAAGGCTCAGCATGGGTTGTTTTCCCTGTTTATGTAATGCCCAGCTGATATTGGCTGCAGCTTTCATAAAGGAATCATACCCGCTGCCAAATCCACTGATGATCAAAGGATGTTCTGCTGCCAGCAAAGCTGCAGTTATTTCTTTCACCAATGCCATTTCTGCTTCACTGAGCCCTGTCACCTCAGGGATGGTTTTATCCAGCTCATGGCTGACTGCAAAGGCCAGGCGGGCAAGATTATCCGGTGCACCACGTTGTATCTGCGTGGCCAGTTCATCCAAAGGTGTAGGGAATGTATGCAGGATGTAACAAGGCCCTTTCTTTTCCTGCATCGCTTCTCTTACGGCGGCATCCTGCCATGCAGCAATATGCACTTCGTTCATGGCATTGTGCATGGGCTCCTGCCTTACTGCCTGCCGTATTGCCAATGCTATCATCGGGGCGGTGTTGGTCACATCTTCTCCCAGGATCAGCACCATATCTGCTTTCTCCATTTCATGCAGGGAAGGTGTGCGCACCGGGCCATCGCGCAGTATTTTAAGTGCCAGTGCGGTATGGTCCTGATCAATATCAGACATACCCAGGTAAAAATGTTTTTCACCCACCAGCTGGCGCAAGGCGAAATTGGATTCCAGGCTGGCACGCGGAGAGCCAATGCCAATGGCCTTTCCGGAGCGGAGTTTGTTGGCCACGTGGTTCACAATGTAATCCTTATCCGGCGTGCCATTGTGATGCGGGCGTAAGGCCGGGTGATGGATGCGTTGCGAACTGTTTACAAATTCATAACCATAACGCCCTCTGTCGCACAGGAAATAGCCGTTCACTTCTCCATTGTAACGGTTGGTGATCTGGCGGATGGAACCATAACGTTCCCCCGCACTGATGTTACAACCAACGGAGCAGCCCTGGCAGATAGAGGGCGCATAGGTCATGTCCCATTTCCGGGTATAGTGGGATAAAAGGGTTTTATCGGTAAAAACCCCGGTAGGACAGACCTCAGCAAGGTTGCCACTAAATTCGCTTTCCAGTTTACCATCTTTATGCCGGCCAAAGAACACTTTGTTATTTGCTGCAAATACATTCAGGTCTTTCCCTCCGGCATAATCTTTATAGAATCTTACACAACGGTAACATTGGATACAACGGTTCATTTCATGATTCAGGAAGGGCCCCAGGTCCTGGTTGCGGTGTGTGCGTTTTGTAAAACGGTAATCGCGGTAACTATGCCCCGTCATTACGGTCATATCCTGTAAATGGCAGGCACCGCCTTCATCACAGACTGCACAGTCGTGCGGGTGGTTCGTCATCAGCAGGCCTATTACCTGGTTACGGAACTCCGTGGCCTCTATATCTTTTACGGATATACGCGCATTCTCTCTCACCGGCTCCATACAGCTCATTACAATGCGGCCCTTTTCATCTTCTTCATCCTTGTAGGCTTTAATGGCACATTGCCTGCATGCGCCTACTGATCCCATGGCAGGATGCCAGCAGAAGTAAGGAAGATCCAGCCCCAGCTGCAGGCAAGCCTCCAGGAGGTTCTTACTGTCCTTGACGTCAAAAGGTTTGTTGTCGATATAGATAGTTGCCATTTCTTAACGGATTAAGCATGATAAGGACATCTCTTTTCCCTGATATGTTGTTCAAAATCATCTCTGAAATATTTGAGTGCGCTTTGCAATGGTTCCATGGCACCGGGCGCTAATGCACAGAAGGTATTGCCGGGGCCCATCATTTTAGTATGCGCGCTTAACATGGCAATGTCTTCTTCTCTTCCCTCTCCCCGCTCTATCGCCAGGAGCAGTTTCTCCGTCCATGGGAGGCCTTCCCGGCAGGGCGTACAGAAACCGCAGGATTCCTGTGCAAAGAAGTGTTCCAGGTTATGCACGAAACCAACGGGGCAGGTCCTGTCGTCCAGCACCACCATGGTACCTGTGCCTAAACGGCTGCCTGCCGCCGCCACACCGGCAAAATCCATTTTGATATCCAGGTGTTCTTCTACAAGAAAGTCTGTGGAGGCACCGCCGGGTAATACACCCCGGAACCTGTAACCTTCCTGCATGCCGCCTGCATGTTCTTCAATTAATTCCCGCATGGTAATACCCATTGGTAATTCCCAGGCGCCCGGGTTCTTTACACGCCCGCTGACGCCATAGATCTTTGTGCCGCCATCATTCGTGCGGCTCAATGATTGAAACCATGTAGCACCGTTGTTGATGATATGCGGGATATAACAAAGTGTTTCCACATTATTCACGATGGTGGGTCTGCCAAACAAACCACTCACCTGCGGGAAAGGCGGTTTGGCGCGTGGCGTGGCCCTCTTCCCTTCCAGGGAATTCAGCAGGGCGGTTTCTTCTCCGCACATGTATCTTCCTACGCCGGTATGCAAATGCATTTCCAGCGAAAAATCTGAACCCATAATGTTCTTACCGAGATAACCGGCATCGTAGGCTTCATGAATGGCTTTACGTATTTCTATCGCCGCTGTTTTGTATGCCCAGCGCAGGAAAACGAAAGACTCAGTAGCCTGTATGGCATATGCTGCCACGATCATACCTTCTATCAGTTGATGCGGATTGCCTTCCAGCAGCCAGCGGTCTTTAAAAGTACCCGGCTCCATTTCATCTGCATTCACCACGAGGTATTTGGGACCGCTCACATTCATCGGTACAAAGCTCCACTTCATGCCGGTGCTGAATCCTGCGCCTCCTCTTCCCTTCATATTCGATTCTTTCACGAGCGCGGTGATATCCTGCGGAGCCATATCCTTCAGTACTTTCCGTACTGACTGATAACCACCCACGGCTTCGTATGCACGAAGACCGAGCGGAGGGAAAGTGATATGTTGTGTTAAGGGACGTTCCATATCAGGTATATTTTGCCAGGATGTTTTCCAGTTCTTCCTTCTTCAGGTCCCGGTACAGATCATGGTCTACCATCAGCGCAGGCGCATGATCGCAGGTACCGAGACAAGGATTGGGAAGCAAAGTAAAACGGCCATCGGGTGTGGTTTGACCGTATTGAATGCCGAGTAATTGTACAATCTGCTGATGCAGATCTTTGTAGCCCATCACATAACAGCTGATGCTGTCGCACAGCAGGATAATGTGGCGGCCAACGGGTTGACGAAAGATCAGGTTATAGAAAGTTGCGATGCTATCCACTTCTTCCGGGCTCATTTCCAGGATATCTGCCACATCCTGGATGCCTTCATCAGATACCCATCTGCGGTGGTCCTGTACAATCTTCAATGCTTCAATGCAGGCAGCCTTTTTAACCGGCACCTGCCGGATCTCCTTTTCGATCTGTTCCTTTTCAGAAGTAGTTAACATACGTCATATAAGTTTTAACGATCAATATCAGCCAGCACATAATCCATCGCGCCCAGGATAGATAACATATCCGCTACCGTGTATCCGCGACTGATATAAGGCAGCATTTGCATATGCGCGAATGATGGGGTGCGCACCCTCACGCGGTAGGGTGATGTATTGCCATCGCTCGTGAGGTAATAACTGTTCCAGCCTTTGGTGGCCTCTGTAACGATCATGGCTTCACCGGCGGGTATCACGGGGCCCCAGCTCACATTCAGGAAGTGATGAATGAGTGTTTCAATATCCTGCATGGTGAACTGTTTGATGGGGGGTGTGGTTAAAGGATGATCTGATTTATACGGCCCTGCAGGCATATTTTCCAGGCATTGTTCTATGATGCGCAGGCTTTGCCACATTTCATTCACCCTTACCTGTGCACGGTCATAGCAATCGCCGTTCTGCCCGGTGGGAATATCAAAATCGTATTTTTCATATCCGCTGTACGGGCGTTTTTTACGCATATCCCATTCCATACCGCAGGCACGGAGGTTGGGACCTGTAGCACCCCAGTCTATCGCTTCTTCCAGTGTGAATACACCAATACCCACCGTACGTGCTTTGAAGAGCGCATTGCGCATCACCATTTTATCGTACTCTTTTAATTTTTTTGGAAAGTATTTAACGAAATCACGCACGAGCGTATCCCATCCGTTCGGCAGGTCCTGCGCCACACCACCGATGCGGAACCAGTTGGGGTGCATTCGTCCGCCGCAGATGGCCTCTATGATCTCAAAGATGCGTTCCCTGTCTGTGAACATATAGAACACGGGAGAGAGCTGACCCACATCCTGCGCAAAGGTGCCGTACCATACCAGGTGGCTGGCAATGCGGAAGAGTTCGCAGAGCATTACCCTGATCACTTCTGCACGTTCAGGTATTTGTATACCTGCCAGTTTTTCAACAGAGAGCAGGTAGGCGAGATTGTTATTCACTCCGCCCAGGTAATCTATCCGGTCTGTATAAGGAATGTAAGTATGCCAGGATTGCCGTTCTCCCATTTTCTCTGCACCGCGGTGGTGGAAGCCGATATCCGGCACCGCATCTACAATATCCTCTCCATCCAGTTGCAGGATGATGCGCAGTACGCCGTGCGTACCGGGGTGTTGCGGGCCGATGTTGAGGAACATGAAATCAGAATCTTCGCTTTGGCGTTTTAAGCCCCATTCTTCAGGATTAAACTGCAGGGCTGCCTGCTCCCTATCCTCTTTCTCATCAAAGAGACGGAACGGCCCCATTTCCGTGGCGCGGGCTGGATGCTCCTTCCGGAGCGGATGCCCTTCCCAGGTGACTGGCATGAGGATGCGTTTCAGCAGCGGATGGCCATCAAACACAATACCGAACATATCATACACTTCTCTTTCGTACCAGTTGGCACAGGGCCAGAGGTCTGTACAGCTGGGGTGTTGGGGATGTTCGCCCCTCAGCGCGACTTTTAAACGTACAAATGCATTGCGTTCAAAAGAGAAAAGATGATAAACGAGGGTGAAATCTCCGGTGCCGTTGAATTTTGCTTTAATGGCGCGCTCATCTATGGCAGTAAGGTCGTAGAGCATGCGGAAGGGTTGCTCCACATCTGTGCGGAGGTATTCCAGTACGGCAATGATCTTCCCTTGTGGCGTCCAGATTGTGGGCGTCTCATCCCGGGTGAGTTGTTCGTGGAAAATGTTCTCACCGAACCGGGAGCAGAGGGTATTAAAGATGCTCGGGGGCATGATTACATGTTTAATTGAATCAATGCGCCATGCTGATTAGCTTAACCAAGCTTTGGTCCCTTGCTGCAATGAGCTTGTATCAGATTTATATTCTTTCTTCGGGTTCTTTTATTCTTATTACGGATTCTTCATCCAGCACAATGTATTGCGATTGCTTATTGATCTTCTGCGCATGTTTCATGAACTTATTCCTGAAACGTGCGGCGGCAGAATGACGGATGGTACCGCCATGCCCAAAACACGCAATATCAAAATCAAAAGTGGCTAACTTCTCCAGGCTGTGCTTAGCCAGTTGAAAATCTTCATAGAAGATGGAATATCCCAGCCCCATGATGTTAGCAGCTGCGTCTGCTGCAAAGAGTACATTCTTTTGCCCGGGCAGGAAAAATGCCAGCTGCCCTGCGCTGTGACCGGGTACGTGAATGGTATGTATTCCGCCTGCTATGGGTAACCAGTCACCATCATCAATGATTTCATCTATGGTAGTGGCAGCGATATCCCCGGAGGCATTTTTAATGAACAGGTTGTACATCATCTTATTGATGAAACCGGTGAACACCGGCACGTCCGGTTTGGGCACAAAGCCGTTCCGCACATGATCTGCCTCTGCCTCATGCATGTAGATCTTTGCATTGGTTTGTACTTTCAATTCAGCGGCACCACCGGCATGGTCAGGATGACTGTGTGTAAGCAGGATGTGGCGCAGATCTCCCGGATCACGGCCAATGGACCGGATCGCATGCAGGATCTTCACGGCGCTTCCCGGAGTACCGGTATCGATCAATGTCAGCTCTTCATCTTCTATGAGAAAAGCATTGACAGTACCTAACGGTATCTCATATACGTTTGCAGTGATCCTTTTCAATTTCATATTTCGTCTGTTGTTTTAAAATCTGTCATTTGCTCCCTTTTTTCACGATGTTCTTCTCTCATGGAGATCTTTTCCGGTTTGATCACGCCCTGATCTCCTATCACCCAGCTCAGCGGGCGTTTTTCTTTTCCTACGGATTGCTGTAATAATACCAGGCCATGCATAAAGGCATCCGGCCTTGGCGGGCAACCCGGCACATATACATCTACGGGTAAAAATTTATCTACGCCCTGCACCACACTGTAAATATCGTACATGCCGCCGGAATTTGCACAGGAACCCATAGAGATCACCCAGCGGGGCTCCATCATTTGTTCATACAGCCGTTTGATGATAGGCGCCATTTTGATGAACACGGTGCCGGCGATGATCATTACATCCGCTTCCCTGGGCGTTCCACGGATCACTTCTGCCCCGAAACGGGCCAGGTCGTACTTGGGCGTCATACCGGTAGCCATTTCCACAAAACAGCAGGACAATCCAAAATGGAAGGGCCACATGGAATTTTTTCTGCCCCAGGCTACAAGGCTCTCAACAGACGTCAGCATCACACTCTGCCCCAGGGTTTCTTCCATGGAATAGTTACCGGCCTTGCTGGCCACGGCATCTTTAGGTTCAGTTAACCACCACTTCATCTGGAATTGTTTTAGGTGTAGTGTTTGATTGCTTCCGCATCTTCCAATATGCCTTCAATATCTTTTTTCCATCCGGGCCAAAGTCCAGCGCACCATTGCGCCATTCATATATAAGTACGATCAGTAAAATAAAGATAAAAACAGACACACCAATGAAACCGGCCCATCCCAGGTCATCAAATGCGATGGCCCATGAGATCACGAAAACGGTCTCAATATCAAAGATCACAAACAACATAGCCACTAAATAAAACTGGGAAGGAAAACGTAACCTGGCGGAACCGGTAGAGAGAATGCCCGATTCATATGCTTCTCCGGTGGCACGATCTTTATGTCGTTGCCCCAGTACGTAGGACAGGCCAAGGATGGCGAGTACCAATACCAATACAATACCTCCAAAAACGAGGAAGGGCCAGGAAGGGTTCATGGCATTTGTTTTATTGTTGTTACCTGTTAAATCCAGCTAATGATTACTCCGATCTGTTGTTTTATTGCAAGGCCATCCTGTCATTCATGCCAGCAACGGCTGACAACCAGATCTCTTCTTCACGCTACTACTCTGTGATCAGTTCTTCAGATGCAACAATAAAACAATTAGAGAACGCCATCTGCGTTCAAAGTTATCGGAAAGTGCCTGGGGCAATGTTGCTCATTGCTTACGTGGAAAAAGGCCTGGCTAGTGGTGAGTGCCGTGTATATAACATTCGAGGTTTTCAATAATATTCCGTTGCTCATCCATGATGTACTTAACCACGTCACCTATGGATATTAAGCCTATCAGCCGGCCGTCATCGTCAACTACCGGCAAATGCCGTATTCTTTTGTCGGTCATTTTACTCATGCAAACTTCTATTGTTTCATCCTCCGTAACAGTTATGGGATGTTCCGTCATGATTTCACGAATGGTTGTTTCTTTAGAGGCGCGCCCTTTCAGGATCACCCTGCGCGCATAGTCGCGTTCGGAGAAGATGCCGAGGAATCTGTCTTTATCTATTACTACTAATGCACCTACGTTCTTGTCTACAAGGACTTTTAGGGCTTCATAAACGGTACTGTCCGGGTGCACGGAGTACACTGCATGTCCTTTGCCCACCAAGATGTTTCTGACTCTGCCCATGGTAAGCGGCTTTAGAAAGTGAGTAATTCAATTACGTGAAACTTACTTTAAGTTAATTTTTTTTATCCATAAAATCAAAAAGTAAAGGGGAAAAAGAAGCTACGCCTCTCTTTCCCCTTACATGTAACGGATTACATTTTACATTTTTTACTCCATTGTTCTATGGCCGGAGATAGTAGCCGCGGTTGTCTGATGCAGGTCGAAAATGAGTATTTCATTCTCTCCGTTTTTCAGCCAGCTTGCGGGACAGTACAGTCTTTTCTGCGGACCTATCTCCCAGAAACGACCCAAATTATGGCCATTTACCCATACAATTCCTTTCTTATATGCACTCACATCAATGAAAGTATCGCCTGTTTTGGCCAGTTGAAAACTGCCTTTGAAGTACTGACCAGGTTTATCTGCTGTTGCCTGTGATGCTTTCAGTGAATGAATGAATGCTTCGTTCATGGGCAAACCATACACTTCCCAGTTCATCAGCGTCATACCATTTAACACCACACGGTCTGTGATTCCTTTACGATCTATAAGGTACTGCGCAAAGTTGATACGGCCCATTCCTTCCACGAGTATCTCCAGCACAGGATCTTTCACATCACTCTTTGGAATACTGATGGTGTTTTCGCCTAATCTGCGATCCAGCTTACCAATGTATTTTCCATTGAGATAAACAGTAGCATAGTCATGCAGCTCTGTAATGGTGAGCTTTCCGCTCTTGTGACCGATGAGTTTTGTTTTATACAACATGAAACCATAATCCTGCCCGTATGCTTCAAATGTTTTAGGTTGTACGGATGGAATGGCTTGCGGCAGGTGTTCCCAGATACTGGTATAAGGCTGCAGCTGTACATCCGGGAAAGTGATGGTGGGTATAGCAGCGGGGATCTTAGGCAGTTTTTTACCTTTTGGCAGATAAGAACCGATCAGGTTACGCAGTGCATTATACTTAGCGGTGGTATCTCCGTTCTCATTGATAGGTGCATCGTAATCATAACTGGTAAGGTCCGGCTCGTAGCCTTTTCCACCGGAGTTAGCGCCGGCAGTATAACCGAAATTCGTTCCACCATGGATCACATAAAAGTTAAAAGACTTTTTATTATCCAGGAGATATTTGATCTCTTTCACAATGCCATCAATACCCGGCCTTGCCCATTTCTCTCCCCAGTGTGTTAACCATCCGGGATAAGATTCACTGCTGAAAGAAGGTACATCAGGGTTCTGGCGTGCAGCTGCTGCAAAGTCAGCATCCGAGCCGCCTGAATCCAAACCTATTGCTGCACCGGGAATAGAGCCGGCTTCCAGCATAAAAGCCGTAGGACCATCAGCGGTGTAATACGGAACATTGATACCATTCTGGTCCCAGAGTTCTTTCAAACGCAGCAGGTAATTTTTATCATTTCCAAAGCTGCCATATTCGTTTTCCACCTGTACCATCAGGATGGGACCGCCATTTGTTACCTGCAGGCTTTTCACTTCATTGGCCAGCGCTTTCACGTAACGCTCCACAGCTGCCATGTAGTGGGGATCAAGACAGCGCACCTTGATATCAGGGATGCGCAGCAGATAAGGCGGCAACCCGCCAAACTCCCATTCTGCGCATACATAAGGGCCGGGGCGGAATAACACCCACATGTTCTCTTCCTGGCAGATCTTTACAAACTCTGCAATGTTGCGGTTCTCTGTTTTAAAATCGAAAGTACCTTCAGTGCTTTCATGATAGTTCCAGAAGATGTAAGCGGCAATGGTATTACAGCCCATGGCCTTCGCCATCTGGATACGGTGCCGCCAGTATTCTTTCGGAATGCGGGCAGGATGCATTTCTCCACTGATCAGTTGATAAGGTTTACCATCCAGCAGGAAATCAGATTTACTTAGGGCAAATGTGTGTGGCTTTCGGTCAGCCTGTGCCTGTGCCATAAAGCAGGTTACTGCCAGGCAGGTAGTTAAGAGTAGCTCTTTCATTCTTTGTTACACTGTATTGAGCCGTAAATCTATTAAATATTCCCCTTCTTTAATTCAGAAACTGCATGATCAGCCGCTCTCGCTGTTAATGCCATATAGGTGATAGAAGGGTTCTGGCAGGCAGAAGAAGTCATGCAGGCACCATCAGAAATAAACACATTCTTCACTGCATGCATCTGGTTAAACCCGTTCAGCACGGATGTTTTAGGATCACGGCCCATCCTGGCTGTACCCATTTCGTGGATACAGTGGCCAGGAGGCGGCATTTCATCATTTCCTCCTACATTCTTCAGGCCTGCGGCTTCCAGCATTTCTTTTGCACTCTCCAGCATATCTTTACGCATCGCCATTTCATTCTCTCTGAAGTTGCAATCAATATCCAAAGTGGGTAACCCCCACTTATCTTTTTTCTCTTTATTGAGACGAACCGTATTATCTGCATAAGGTAAATGTTCACCCCATGCACCGATCCACATGCCCCATTGCCCCGGTTCTGTATTGGATTCTTTCAAGGTAACACCAATGCCATCTAATTCGCTGTGGCGGCCGCGGGAAGCGCCACCCTGGTAACCGAAACCACGTACGTAATCATTACGTTTGGTAGCAGCGCTGATGTTGCGGAAGCGGGGAATGTAAATGCCATTTGCTCTTCTTCCATATACATACTGATCTTCAAATCCTTCAAAGGAACCGCCTGCACCTACACCAAAGTGATGATCCATCAGGTTGCGGCCTACCTGGTCACTATCGTTACCCAAACCGGTGGGGAATCGTTTGGATACCGAATTAAGTAATATGGAAGCAGTGCCTAATGTAGAAGCATTCAGGAAAATGATCTTCGCATAATACTCTATCACTTCTTTTGTTTCCGCATCCATGATGCGAACACCTTTTGCTTTCTGCGTGGCATCGTCAAAGATCACTTCCAGTACAATGGAGAATGGCCGCAACGTCATATTACCGGTGGCTGCCGCTGCCGGCAGTGTGGAAGCGTTGCTGCTGAAATAAGCACCAAAGGGGCAGCCACGTGCGCATCGGTCGCGATACTGGCAGGTACCCCGGGTACTGCCTTCCAATGCCTTCGTAATATGTGCAACACGACCAATGGTCATGATACGGTCTTTATATGTTTCTTTGATCCTTGCGGCCACATGTTTTTCCAAACAGTTCATTTCCATTGGCGGCAGGAACTCTCCATCCGGCAATTGCGGCAAACCTTCTGCCTGCCCGCTGATGCCGGCAAACTTCTCCACATAACTGTACCAGGGTGCAATGTCTTTATAACGGATAGGCCAGTCAACACCATGGCCATCTTTAGCGTTTGCTTCAAAGTCAATATCACTCCAGCGGTATACCTGGCGGCCCCACATGAGCGATCTTCCGCCAACGTGGTTACCACGCAGCCAGTTGAAGGGCTTTACCTCATTGTAAGGATTCTCTTTATCGTTCACCCAGAAATCCTGTGTGGCTTCATCAAATGCGTAACAGCGGCTTTGGATAGGATGATTTCCCTTCATCTCATTGGATTGCCAGCCGCCGTGTTTGAAATCCCAGGGGTTCCAGTTGGCCGTTTTATAATCTTTAATATGCTCTACATTGCGGCCTCTTTCCAGCACAAGGGTCTTCAGCCCTTTTTCGCTCAACTCTTTGGCAGCCCAGCCGCCACTGATACCAGATCCTACAACAATGGCATCGTAGGTGTTTTCTTTTTCTGCTTTGATGTTCAGGTTCATGTAAACGTGGTTGTAAAAATAAAGAGCCGCTGGAGGGCGGCTCTTTAACCTATTAAAGTATTTCCGTACCCTTTATCAGGATCAGAGATTTCCTTTTTTCAGTTCCTTCACCGCATAGTCCGCTGCCCTGGCTGTTAAAGCCATGTAAGTGAGCGAAGGGTTCACGCAGGATGCAGAGGTCATAGCCGCTCCATCTGTTACGAACACATTCTTCACGGAATGTACCTGGTTCCATTCATTGAGGATGGAAGTTTTAGGATCGCGGCCCATACGTGCAGTACCCATTTCATGGATAGCCATACCCGGGTAGGAACCATTATCATACGTTTTCACATTCTTCATGCCGGCAGCTTCCAACATTTCCGCTGCGTCATTCATCATGTCCTTACGCATTTTCATTTCATTCTCTTTGAACTCTGCATTAAAGCGCAGAACAGGCTGGCCCCATGCATCTTTCACGGAATTATCCAGCGCTACGTAGTTATCTTCATAAGGCAGGCATTCTCCGAAACCACCCATACCCATGCTCCATTGGCCTGGTTCTGTAAGCATTTCTTTGAAGTCTTTACCCACACCCATTTCAGCAACTCCCCTGCTCCATCCGCTGCGGCTGGCACCACCCTGGTAGCCGAAGCCACGGATGTAATCACGTTTGTCACCATTAAGGTTACGGTAACGGGGAACATAGATGCCGTTCGGACGGCGGCCGTAGAAGTATTTATCATCATAACCTTCCGCAATACCGGAGGCGCCTGTGCGGAAATGGTGGTCCATCAGGTATTTACCCAGTACGCCACTATCATTACCCAGGCCATTCGGGAAACGGCTGGAAATAGAGTTCATTAATACGAAAGTGGACCCCAGTGTGGAACCATTTACGAAAATGATCTTCGCATAGTATTCCACCATCTCCTTGGTGTGTTTGTCGATCACCTTTACTCCGGTTGCTTTGCCGGCTTTCTCATCATAGATAATAGAGTTTACGATGGAATCCGGGCGCAGTGTGAGATTGCCTGTTGCATTAGCTGCAGGCAGTGTGGAAGATTGCGTGCTGAAGTATCCGCCGAACGGACAGCCCCTGCTGCAAAGATTCCTGAACTGGCATTTGGTACGGCCGGGCAGCGCTTCAGTAATATTGGCCACGCGGCCCATGGTGATCCTGCGGTTTTTAAACGCAGCTTCCACTTTGGCTTTCACATCCTTTTCCACACAGTTCATAGGCATAACCGGCTGGAACTGGCCATCGGGCAGTTGTGGCAAACCTTCTGCCTGACCGCTAATGCCTGCGAAGCGTTCAACATAATCGTACCAGGGAGCAATGTCTTTATAACGGATAGGCCAGTCTACAGCAATACCATCTTTCAGGTTTGCTTCAAAATCAATATCACTCAGGCGGTAGCTCTGGCGGCCCCACATGATGGATTTACCACCCACGATATCAGGGCGGTACCAGTCGAAGCGTTTGTCTTCTTTATAAGGACTTTCGCTATCGTTGATCCAGTATTTTTCGTTGTGTTCGCTGTAAGGGTAGTCACGGCTCAGTTTCTCGTGGGTTTTCTTTTGCTCTTGTGTGATCTTTCCGCGGTGTTCGAATTCCCATGGATTTTTGGTTGCTGTTTCATATTTGCCGTGTTCGAGGTTCTTACCCCGGTCCAGCATTAAAACTTTCAATCCTTTTTCAGTGAGCTCTTTTGCAGCCCATCCGCCACTTACGCCGGAGCCAATT
This sequence comes from Chitinophaga niabensis, assembly GCF_039545795.1. Lineage (NCBI taxonomy): Bacteria > Pseudomonadati > Bacteroidota > Chitinophagia > Chitinophagales > Chitinophagaceae > Chitinophaga > Chitinophaga niabensis. The sequence continues at coordinate 3,378,323 of NZ_CP154260.1, forward strand.
ACGATGGCATCAAACGTATGCTGGTCCTGTGCTTTTATGTTCAGGTTCATTACGGTAATTGTTAGAAGAAATTAGAAAAATTATGCCCAGGCCTTGTCACCTTTCTTATAAGGCACACAAGCATCGTACCTCCCGGGAACGGCTACATAACGCAGTGCTTTGGTAGCACCTGGTTCAGACGTAAAGTACCCCAGCAGCGTAAGCTCCTTCATGTACTGGAAGTAATGAACAGGGTCATCCTTCTTTTTGTCTTTGCGTTTGTTGTATTCCACTCTTTCCTTATCGATGGCGGTTAAAAGCTCAGTACGTTGTTCAGGAGTGATGTCCATGAAAGATTTAGAGAATTGCTTTTTGCTTTCCTCATTTACTTTGTTCAGGCCATCCGTGAATTCTTTCTGTGCTTTTTCGTCATAGCAGTCACCTACCATTACGAGGATAAAGTCTTCCACTTTTGCGGCTTTGGCACCGGGGGTAGAAGTTTCGGGAATAATTGTTTCGGCAATCTCTGCCAGCAAGGCCTTGGTTTCCGGCGTTTGCAGGGTATAATTTTTGGGCCCGGAGCTGGTGCACCCCTCCAGAGCCGCTAACGTGGAAGCAGAAAGTGCTGTTCCCATGAGGATAGCAACATTCCTGATAGCATCTCTTCTGTTCATGATAGTAAATTGATTTGACCTTTATGACCGTCCGGTAAGTTTCGAAAAAAAATCGAGATTCCAAAATAAAATGGAGGCTCCGGGAACAATAGTGTGTAATTTTAACACAAAGAGGAGAAAATGAGAAGTTTCGGGGCAGTTTCCGTCAGATTTTGCCTGGTAATTCCGGTGCTGTCCCGGGGTTGCTCCGGGGATGGCCCATGGTTGGCCCATGGTTGAGCCATAGATGCCTTAAAAATCGCGTACAATTTACACCTCATAAAAAAAGGGCTGTATCAAACGATACAGCCTTTTTTTTATTAGTTTTTTTTAATTACCCGAAGCAGTTTTCGTTTGTGCCAGGGATTCAGTGCTGGCCTGGGTATTGGTATGTACATATTTACCCTGGCTGTTCACCAGTATCACCGGCAGTTTCCGGTTCTTCTCAAAATAGTCATACGCAGCTTTCAGGTTCAGCCAGAATTTCTGTGCATCATTATCCGTGAGGGAAATGCTGCCCAGGTAGTCCATAGACCGTGAGTTGCCGAAACGCACGGGGAACACATGTACAGGAATGAAATCCTGTCCGTTGTTCTTGGCGTTCACGGCCATGATATATACTTCTTCAATAAATTCGTCAGTTAAAGGAATACATCCGATAGTAAGGCAGTTACCATGGATGTAGATATCTCCACCGGGCTTTTTAGGATCACTGAGGATCCTGTCTGAGTAATTGGGATAGTTGATACCTAAAGAGAGGTGAAAGCTGCTGTTGGGGTTAAAATCGTTGATGTAATAGAACCCTTCCGGCACCTGGCGGTCTCCTTCCTTACGTTTAGGCCCCATTTTACCGGAGAGCGTACAAACGCGGTAAGTTTTGAGCAGGCTGAAAGTATCTGTTACATTGTTCCTTACCCAGATCTCCAGTTCACTATCCAGCTTAAAGGAGCGGATGTAGATCTGTTTGGCCGGGTAACTCAGGCCTTTTTTAGCGAATTCCTTTTTAATGGATTCCTCCTTCTCACGGAATGCCTCCCCTACCCTCGGGAATAATTTCTGATTCTCGAGGAACGATTGTTGCGCCTGTACATTCGCAGCGCCCATCAGGATAATAATGCCAAATAAAATACGCTTCATATGTTTTAAGCTTTCCCAGGTCCTAGGCCAGGTAATAATACGCCAGGTAGAACAGTACAAATGCAAAAATAATATATATTATTGAACCAACCTTGCGGTTTGCAAAACGGAGTACGTAATGCCGTTGGCCCGCGAAGATCAGATAAGCGGTTAAAAGTTGTAAAAGTCCCGCTAAAATGAACAAATACCCGAATAAATCTCTTAAATCCATAGATATAAACGTCAAAATTAATGATTTAGTGGCTAAAGTACTGTTAAAAACATAAAAAAAGGGGCCACCCGTTTAAGGTGGCCCCGGCCGAGATTGATATTGTTGTAACCCTGAAAATTATAAGTTGCCTCTCAGTTCCTGTTCTCTTTCAATAGATTCAAACAGCGCTTTGAAATTGCCTTTTCCGAAGGATTTAGCACCTTTCCGCTGAATGATCTCGAAGAACACGGTAGGCCTGTCCTGCAATGGTTTGGTAAAGATCTGCAGCAGGTAACCTTCATCATCCCGGTCTACCAGGATGCCCAGGTCCTGCAGCGGTTGCAGGTCTTCATCGATCTTACCTACCCTTTGCAGTAAGGTTTCATAATAAGATGAAGGAACGGTCAGGAATTCTATTCCCCTTTTTTGCAGTTCGCTTACTGTATGCACGATGTCATTCGTGGCAATGGCTACGTGCTGCACACCGGGGCCGCCATAGAAATCCAGGTATTCTTCGATCTGTGATTTTTTCTTTCCTTCAGCCGGCTCATTGATGGGGAATTTGATACGGCCGTTGCCGTTGCTCATCACCTTACTCATCAGTGCGGAATATTCCGTGGAGATATCCTTATCGTCAAAGGATACGAGGTTATGGAAACCCATGGTTTTGGCATAGAAATCCACCCAGGTGTTCATTTCATTCCATCCCACATTGCCTACGCAATGGTCCACGTATTCCAGGCCTGTTGGTAAAGGCTGATACGAACTCTGCCATGGCCTGAAACCGGGCAGGAAGGTACCATGGTAGTTCTTACGTTCTATAAAGAGGTGAACGGTTTCTCCATAGGTATGAATACCGCTGCGCACCACTTCTCCAAATTCATCTTTCTCTACTACCGGCTCCAGGTAAGGTTTTGCACCACGTTTTACGGTTTCTTCAAAAGCAGCGCGTGCATCATCTACCCAGATGGCCAGTACTTTTACACCATCCCCATGTTCATCCACATGACGGGAAATTTCTGTTCCCTGACGTAATGAAGTAGTGAGTACAAAACGAAGTTTGTTTTGCACCAGCACATAAGAAACACGGTCTTTCACGCCGGTTTCCGGGCCTGCGTAGGCCAGTGACTGAAAGCCAAAAGCTGTTTTATAAAAATGAGCTGCCTGTTTTGCATTGCCTACATAAAACTCCACGTAATCGGTTCCGTTGAGCGGTAGGAAATCTTCTTGGTTTTGAGCCTGTTTAGGAGATACTACTGCAGTGTTCATAATAAAAAGGATTGTTTTGGTGTATGTATTTATACTAAGGTTAAAGCATTTAAGTGCTTGTTGATAAAATCTATTTCTTCCGGTGCCAGTTTGATATCGATGGCCTTTGCATTCTGAACGGCCTGGCCTGCATCCCTTGCACCTACCAGTGCAACGGTGATACCGGGGCGCTCAATCGTCCAGCGGATCACTAACTGTGCCAGCGTGGCATTCTTTGTTTCCGCCAGCGGTTTGATCAATCCCAGGAATGCATTGATCCGCGCAATGTTATCCGGCTGATAGAATTTAGTGCCGGGGCGGTGATCTCCTTCTCCAAACTGATGACCAGGTTTGATCTTGCCGGTTAAGATGCCGCGTTGTAAAGGGCTGTAGGCGAGTATACCTTTTTTATTTTCTATGCAATAAGGCACCAGCTCTTTTTCTACGGTACGCTCTACCATACTGAAAGGCACCTGGTTGGAAGCGAGGGAAAGCACGCTCTCTGCCCGTTTCATCTGTTCCACATTGTAATTGCATACACCTGCAGCACGGATCTTTCCCTGCTCCTGCAAGCGTAATACCGCTTCAAATGTTTCTTCGATCGGTGTTGTTTCATCTGCCCAGTGGATCTGGTACAGATCGATATAGTCTGTACGAAGGCGGCGGAGACTGTCCTCACATTCTTTGATCACATTCTCTTTACCGGCATACTTATAGATATCGATGTCTTTGTTGCTGTTATCCTTACTTTTAAAGTAGAACTGCCCTTTGGTGCCTTCCCAGGTGAGCCCGAATTTGGTCAGGATCTGTACTTTATCCCTGGCGATGCCTTCCAATGCTTCTCCCACGATCTCTTCACTGGTACCCATACCGTAGATAGGAGCCGTATCAATAGAAGTAACGCCCTGGTCGATAGAAGCCCTGATGGCTTCCCTGGCGTCCTTGCGTTCTGAGCCGCCCCACATCCATCCTCCAATAGCCCATGCGCCAAAAGTGATGGCGGAAACCTGGAGATCGCTTTGTCCGAGTTGTCTGTATTCCATGCTTAGATTTTTATTTTATTCTGCCCAGCTCATTACGTATTGCTGGTCTTCAATGCCGAGTGCTTCTTTTGTGATCTGTAAAGGATGAAAAGTATCTACCATTACCGCCAGTTCTTTTGTTTCCTTTGCGCCGATACTTTTTTCCACGGCACCAGGATGCGGGCCATGCGGGATACCTGCAGGGTGAAGGGTGATCATACCGCGGGTAACATGTTTACGGCTCATAAAATCCCCGTCTACATAATACAATACTTCATCACTGTCTATATTGCTGTGATTATAAGGAGCCGGAACAGCCAGCGGATGATAATCAAATAAACGCGGGCAGAAGGAGCATACCACAAAGTTATTCCCTTCAAAGGTCTGATGCACCGGCGGCGGCTGATGCACGCGCCCTGTGATCGGTTCAAAATCGTGAATGGAAAAAGCATAAGGGTATTCACATCCATCCCATCCTACCACATCAAAAGGATGATGCCCGTAATGGATGGGATACATGATGCCTTTCTTTTTAATGAGGATGGTGAAATCTCCTGCCTGATCTATTGTTTCCAGGTGTTGCGGCTGGCGGATATCCCGTTCGCAGAAAGGTGCGTTTTCCAGCAGCTGACCGTAGTGGCTGAGGTAACGTTTGGGGAAACGGATAGGACTAAAAGATTCCACAATGAACAAACGGTTATCTGTATTGAAGAATTCCAGCTGATAGATAGTACCGCGTGGTATTACCAGATAATCCCCATATCCGAACTCCAGCATGCCATATTGGGAATGCAGGATACCGCTGCCTTCATGAACGAACAGCAGTTCATCCGCATCTGCATTTTTATAGAAGTAATCTTTGGTGCTGTGCTGTGGTGCAGCGAGTGAAATATGTACATCACTATTCACCAGTACCGGCTTGCGGCTTTTCAGGTAATCACTTTCCGGTTGTATGTTAAAGCCCTGGAAACTGCGGTGTTTCAGCATTTTCTCTTCCGCTACATGCGGCATCACACTGTAAGGCTCATCCACCTTTACAATCTCCGTTGGCGGGTGGCAATGATACAACAGGGAATAGTGGGAAGAAAAACCTTCCGTGGAAAAAAGCTGCTCGGAATACAATTTGCCATCCGGTTTACGGAACTGTGTATGCCGCTTATGCGGGATCTGCCCAAGCTTGTGGTACTGTGGCATAATGGGTTTAATTAGCGTATTAACGATAAAGCCGGAACATCGGCAATACATTAATAACAGATTGAATTAAAAAAAGATGGAAAAAGAGAAGAGATTATAAGGACGAATCCATGGCAAGAGTAGCCATGAGATAGCAGTAACTGCTTTGTGTACTATATGATAGCATTGAATGCATGAGGCCTTAAAATTACAGTTATTTTTTATAAAACAAGGAAAAGTTTTAATTGGGCATCAGCGTAGCTTTAAAAGCCAATTTGTCACAATATTGTCTGAATATATTTACATTCCCATCAGTACAATTACCATAAAACACTCCATCATGGCTCATAAAGAGAAGAATCCCTCCTTTTTAGATATTTTCTAAATCTGATACAACCATTTGCATTTTCGGTTTAAATGCCACACCTTTGTAATGCAAAAGTCATAAAATAATAGTGTATTTATTCTCCTCACATATTATCCGTATCGCGCCACTCTCTTCGAGCGTGTACGGCACTATTATTACAACAACAACCACAACAACCCCATAGGGGGTTAATTATTACATATCGTCCATCGACCATTTAATGGTACACCCAGGCAGGGATGCCCTATTTCTATTCATCAATATACTTTTCATGCAAGTTTTAAAATTCGGAGGTACTTCCGTTGGAAGCACCCAGGCAATAGAGCAGGTTTGCAGCATTGTAGCTGCGTATAAGCGTAAGGGTAATATGGCGATTGTTGTTTCGGCGATGAGCGGTATAACGGATAAGCTTATTCAATGTGGCCAGCTGGCCGGTCAGGGGCAGGAACAATACAAAACCCTCCTGCAGGAAATTGAAGCCAAACACCTGGACACCATCCGTGGCTTATTCCCTATCACGGTACAAAGCGGCCTGCTTAGCCAGGTGAAGAAACAGCTCAATCAACTGGAATCTTTATGTGACGGTATCTTCCAGGTAGAAGAGCTCAGTAAACGCTCTTTGGATAAGATCATGAGTTTTGGAGAACTCCTCTCCTCCTGGCTCGTAGCAGAAAAACTCAAACACTCCGGGCTTTCCGCAACCTGGAAAGACAGTCGTGAACTGATTGCCACAGATGCGCAGTTCGGTCATGCGCTCGTTGATTTTGAGATCACCGATCACCAGATCACCAGTTATTTCCAGCATCAGCAATCTGAATACGTGGTATTGCCGGGATTCATTTCCGCTACTATCGATAAGGAAACCACTACCCTTGGGCGTGGTGGCTCCGACTACACCGCTGCTATTGTAGCCGCAGCCATGGATGCCAATGTACTGGAGATCTGGACAGATGTAAGCGGGATGATGACAGCCGATCCGCGCCTCGTGCCGCAAGCCATTGCCATTCCCCGCATCTCTTATGAGGAAGCCATGGAGCTGTCTCACTTCGGCGCCAAAGTGATCTACCCGCCCACCATTCAACCCGTAATGAACCGCCGCATTCCTATCTGGATCAAAAACACTTTCGCTCCAGATGATTACGGCACACTGATACAGGATAACGGCGAAAAAACCTTCCCGGTCACCGGCATCTCCGGCATCCAGAAGATTGCATTGCTCACTCTTGAAGGCAGCGGCATGGTAGGAATTCCCGGGTTCTCCAAAAGGCTCTTCGATGCCTTACTTAGAGAAAAGGTGAACGTGATCCTGATCACCCAAAGCTCATCGGAACACTCTATTACCGTGGGCATACACGAAAGTGATATGCTCAAAGCCAAGGCAGTGGTAGACAGTGAATTTGCACAGGAGATACACGACAAACGCATAGAGCCGCTGATCGTGGAAAAAGACCTTTGCATTGTGGCGGTAGTAGGTGATAATATGAAGAACCACCACGGCATGAGTGGAAAATTCTTCGGCGCACTGGGCCGTAACGCCATTAACGTGCGGGCCATTGCACAAGGTTCCACCGAAAAGAACATCTCCGCTGTGATCAATAAAAGCGATGTAAGGAAAGCCTTGAATGTGATGCACGAAGCCTTCTTTGAATCAGAAGCCAAACAGCTGAACGTTTTTGTGGCAGGCACAGGCAATGTAGGCGGTAAATTATTAGAGCAGTTGCAATTACAACAGCAATACCTGCTGGATGAGCTTGGCCTGCAGGTAAGGATCATCGCCATTTCCAACAGCCGGAAAATGCGCTTCTCTGAAAGCGGGCTCAACCTGCAGCAGTGGAAAGAAGAACTGGCTACCGGCGATAATATGGATCTCGCTCAATTTGCACAGAAGGTACAGGCCATGAACCTGCGCAACAGTGTTTTTGTGGATAATACCGCCAGCGATGAGGTAGCAGGGTTATACGCTACCTTCCTGCAGCATGGCATTTCCGTTGTAACCTGCAACAAGATAGCCTGCTCTGCTGACTACGCTAATTACAAAGGTCTGAAAGACCTTGCCCGTAAGTTCAATGCTTCCTTCCTGTTTGAAACAAATGTAGGAGCCGGCTTACCGGTGATCAATACCCTGAATGATATGGTGCGCAGCGGGGACAAGATACAAACCATACAGGCGGTGCTCAGCGGAAGCCTGAACTTCATCTTCAATCATTTTGTGAATGGCGCCAACTTCCGCGAGGTAGTAAAAGCCGCACAGGATGAAGGCTATACCGAACCGGATCCGCGGATAGACCTGAGTGGTAAAGATGTGATGCGCAAGATCCTGATCCTGGCCAGGGAAAGTGGTGCTGTATTGGAAATGGAAGATATCAAAAATAATTCCTTCCTTCCGGATGCCTGCCTGAATGCCAAAGACGTGCCTGCATTCTACGAACAACTGGATGTACACGCCCCTCATTTCCAGCAGCTTTTACAGGCAGCGGCAGATAAAGGAGAACGTTTGAAGTTTGTGGCGCAATACAATAACGGGCTTGCCTCTGTAGGCCTGCAATCCATCGGCCCGGCACATCCTTTATATCACCTGGAAGGGAAAGACAACATTGTATTGTTCACCACTAACCGTTATTCCGCACAACCACTGATCGTAAAAGGCGCCGGTGCAGGGGCAGATGTAACCGCCTCCGGCATATTTGCAGACATTATCAGAACCGTTAGATAAATATTTTATGAGCAAGCAAAATTTACAATCCGTTAAGGTATTTTCTCCGGCCACAGTAGCCAATGTGGCCTGCGGTTTTGATGTAATAGGTCTCGCACTGGACGCCCCGGGTGATGAAATGGAACTGCGGATCAGCGCTACGCCCGGCGTAAAGATCACCGCTATTGAAGGCGCAAAACTTCCGTTGGAAGCAACGCAGAACGTAGCCGGCGTGGCTTTGATAGCGATGTTGCAGGAATACGGCCAGCCTGACCTGGGTATTGAAGTAAGCATCAAAAAAAATATACAACCCGGTAGCGGCATAGGCTCCAGCGCAGCCAGCGCTGCAGGAGCCGTAGTGGGCGCCAATAAATTACTGAATGATCACTTCTCCCCGGAAGCCCTGGTGCGCTTTGCCATGGAAGGCGAACGGCTGGCCTCCGGCACTCCGCATGCGGATAATGTGGCACCTGCCATCATCGGCGGCTTTACACTGGTAAGGAGTTACCAGCCCCTGGATATCGTGCGCCTGCATACACCGGATGATCTCTGGGTTACCGTTATTCATCCGCAGATAGAAGTAAAAACATCAGATGCACGGGAGATCCTCAAACAAAAGATCCTCTTAAAAGATGCGATCCGCCAATGGGGTAATGTAGGCGCATTAGTAGCAGGCCTTTACCAGGAAGATTATAACCTGATCAGCCGCTCGCTTGAAGATGTGATTGTTGAGCCTATCCGCTCCATCCTCATCCCTGCATTCCATGACCTGAAGATCCGCTGTAAAGAAGCCGGCGCATTAGGCGGTGGTATTTCCGGCAGCGGCCCTTCGGTGTTCATGCTGAGCAAAGGAGAAAGTAATGCCCGTTCCGTAGCGGATATGATGGAAAAGATCTACGCCCCCCTGGGTGTGGATTACAAAATTTATGTTTCCCGGATCAGCACTTCCGGCGTAAGAGTAATTTAAAATATTATGCAATACTATAGTTTACAGAATCACCAGCACCGTGTTTCATTCCGGGAAGCAGTTATACAGGGACTTGCTCCTGACAAAGGATTGTATTTCCCTGCGGAGATACCTAAACTGGAAAAAGATTTCATAGAGCGGCTGGAAGAATATGATCCGCTCTATATTGCACGCAAGGTGATCCAGCCTTTTGTGGGCGAGGATATCCCCGATAATTATTTAAAACAGATCATCCGCGATACCGTCACCTTCCCATTCCCTTTAAGGGAAGTGGAAGAAAACGTATATGCACTGGAGTTGTTCCATGGCCCTACGCTGGCCTTTAAAGATGTGGGCGCTAAGTTCATGGCGGGTTGCCTGGGTTATTTCCGCCGCGGAGATGATAAACCTGTTACCGTATTGGTAGCTACTTCAGGTGATACCGGCGGTGCGGTAGCCAACGGATTCTATAATGTTCCCGGTGTTCAGGTGGTGATCCTCTACCCTTCCGGCAAAGTAAGTGAACTGCAGGAAAAACAACTCACCACACTCGGCGGCAATATCAGTGCCTTAGAGATCAATGGCTCCTTCGATGATTGCCAGCGGATGGTAAAAACCGCTTTCCTGGACCAGGAACTGCAGGCACGCCGGCAGCTGACTTCCGCCAACTCTATCAATGTAGCACGCTGGCTACCCCAGATGTTCTATTACTTTATGGCTTACCGTAAAGTGAAACAATGGCGTAAAGATGCTGTTGTATCTGTTCCCAGCGGAAACTTCGGTAACATCTGTGCGGGCATGATGGCTGCAGCAATGGGCCTGCCTATCCTTCACTTCATTGCATCCACAAATGTAAACGATACCGTTCCCCGCTATCTCAAAAGCGGTACTTACGAACCACTGGCACCTGTTCCTACTATCTCCAACGCGATGGATGTAACAGACCCCAGTAACTTTGTGCGTATCCTGCAACTATTTGCGCAGAACGAAAGAGGCCTGAAAGCCAGTCTCACCGCCTATCGTTTCACAGATGAAGAAACCGTTGCGGCGATGGAAGAAGTATGCAGCAAACACCAGTATCTCATGGACCCTCACGGGGCGGTAGGCTACCTGGGATTGAAAAAATATATGCAGTCGCATCCCGGCCATACCGGCATCTTCCTGGAAACAGCTCATCCGGTGAAATTTGCGAACACCATGCCGGAGGATCTGCAAAAAGAAATAGACACGCCCGAGCGCGTTATGCAGCTCTTCGATAAACAAAAAGTATCCGTAAAAATGGACGCAGATTATGAGCAGATGAAGGCATGGTTAATGCAATAAAATCGCTTATGTTTGAGCCATGAAGTTTTTACGTTTATTTTCTATGCTGATCATTTTTGCTGCCTGCCAGCCAACCGGGCAGGAGCAAAAAACAGCGGTGATCACAGACTCCCTATCCATCGCTATTGCCAACATGCGGACAGACCTGCAGGTAAACCCAACGAATGCAGAATTACGCAACACACTGGCCAATGCACTGATCGAAAACAACCAGCTGGAAGCGGCAGACAGCCAGGCGATTATCCTTGCAAAGGATACACAGCACCTGGATAAAGCTTACTACATTAAAGCCCTGATCGCATTCAATAAAAAAGATGATACGGCCACACTTGCCTACCTGGCAAAAGTGATCGCACTCAAAGGTAAGAACAGTGAATATGAAGCCGTGATGATGGCCGGCGATCTCCTGTTAGACCAGCATGCTCCGGATAAAGCCATTAACTATTATGCACTGGCCTGGGAAATAGATTCCACGCAGGCGGAACCTGTTTACGGCACGGCAGTATGTAATGAGCAAATGGGGAATGAAAAGCAGGCAAAGCTGCGGTATATGAAAACAGTTGAATTGAATCCGGCATACAGCCCTGCTTATATTGGTCTGGGAAATATGATGGCAAAGCAGCGTAACTGGCAGGAAGCCTGGCGCTACTACAACCTGGCAGCAAAGGCAGACCCTACAGTTGCCCTTAACTTTTACAGCCGTGGCAGAGCCTTCCTGATGCTGGGTAATAAACCAGCAGGCGTGGATGACCTTACCAAGGCACTGTCTTTCAAAAAAGACTACCCGGAAGCAAGGGCCCTGCTCGATTCCGCATTAGCCAACAATTTTAAGTAGGTTTGTACATCTCAAAATCATCAGCCCTTGGAAAAGAAAACACCGCTCATCGCTCCTTCCCTGCTTGCCGCCAACTTCCTGGAAATAGGCAGGGAAGTGGAAATGGTTAATAATAGTGCAGCAGACTGGTTACACCTGGATGTAATGGATGGCCGTTTTGTGCCGAATATCAGCTTTGGTTTCCCGGTTATAACACCGGTTACCAAACTGTCCAGGAAGGTAAATGATGTGCATTTAATGATAGAAGAACCGGAGAAGTATGCAGAAGCTTTCGCCAAAGCGGGTGCGCATATCCTCACTGTACATATAGAAGCCTGCCATCACCTGCACCGGAACATCCAGCAGATCAAAGGCTTAGGCATGAAAGCCGGCGTGGCACTGAACCCGCACACTTCCGTAGACCTGCTGGAAAACATCATCACAGATGCAGATGTAATATTGATCATGAGTGTGAACCCCGGTTTCGGCGGGCAGCATTTTATTGAACATACCTATACAAAGATCCGCAAATTAAGGGAACTGATAGATGCAAGCGGCTCAAAGGCATTGATAGAAATAGATGGCGGGGTAACGGTGGATAATGCCAGAGCCATCATTGATGCAGGCGCAGACGTGCTGGTGGCAGGCAATACGGTATTCGCATCCCGCGATCCGCAGGCCACGATCCTGGCTTTAAAACAATAATTACTTTCCTAAACTAAGGATGACATCATTGGTCAGTGGCTTTGTGAGATAGCCTTCCACAAAGGTGAACTTACTCACCCTTTCTTTATCCTTTTCATCGATAGAGGATGTCAATACATACACCTTGATCTGTTTGATCAGGGATGGGCGTACCTGTGAAAATGCTTCCAGGAATTCCCAGCCATCCATCACGGGCATGTTGAGGTCAAGGAGGATCACGTCTGGCAATTCGCTTGCATTACTGCACTGGGCGCGGATATGCTCCAGCACATCCTGCGCATCAGAAAATTTGGTAACGGCATTAGAGATGCTCAAACGATCCAGCATGATCTCTGTGATCTGCTGATGAATGGGGTCATCATCTACTATAAAGATCGAATGTAACGGCTTCATAGAGTTCTATTCGGGGCTGAAGGTAATGATAAATTTGGTTCCAACGCCAAGTTGGCTTTCGGCCTGTATACTTCCTCCCATCGCCTCTATCTGGCTTTTGGTGATAAACAGGCCTATTCCCTTGGCATCCTTGTTCTTATGAAATGTTTTCCTGAATCCGAATAGTTTCGCACCATACCGTTCCATGTCAATACCCATTCCATTATCCTCTGCCGTGAGTATCACACCACTGTCCACCGTCCAGCTGCGCAGGTGTAAGGTAGGCGTGCGGTCATGGGACCGGTACTTGATGGCATTGGTGAGCAGGTTCTGCAGGATGCTATCCAGGTAGATCTTTGGGTATTCAATATCAGGCGCTTCTGCAAAGTCTGTTGTGAGGCGGATACCACTGGTTTCCATATCTACAAAAAGGATGTCTTTCACTTTCTGCAAACGCTCTGAAAACACCAGGCGTTCCCGTTCCACATTCAGGTCTTTACGGATCTGCACTACTTCTATCAGATCATTCAATGTTTCATCAATGTTTTTGATCACCTCCTGGAACATGCCGCGGTACAGTTCCTTCTCCTGTTCTTCATCTGTTTCGTTCATGATCTGCATCAGCGCCTTCAGGTTAGCGATCGGCGCCCGCAGGTTATGGGAGGTGATGTGTGCAAAGTCTTCCAGCTGCTTGTTCTGGTTCACCAGGTATTTATTCAGGGAAGAGAGCTGGTCGTTGGCTTTCCGCAATTCCCGCTGCATCTTTTTACTGTCGGTAATGTTCCGGGTGAAGATAGAGATGCTGCCATCCTGCATGGGTGCCAGCAGAAACTCATACCATTTGTCCAGCTCAGGCCGGTAATTGGAAAACGAAACCGGTGTTTGCTGGTTCATACACTGCTGCATCCTGGCGTGGAAAGTAGAACCTACCAGCATCGGGAACACTTCAAAGATATTACGGCCTATCACTTTGCCGTGATCTACGATCTCCTGCGCTTTGCGGTTAATGAAATTCACTTTACCGTCTTTATCCATCACCGCATATCCCATGTCTATGGTATCAAAGAACAGGCGCATCAGTTCCGTGTTACGGGTGAGCTGGTCCCTGATCTTGAATTGCTCCGTTACATCCTGGATAACGCCATAGATACGGACGAGGCGGCCATTCCTGTATTCCGGTTTCCCGATGGTCCTTGCCTGGATCACGTTATTACGTGCAGTGTTCAGCGTTACCTGTATGTCGTACGCCTTGCCCCTTTCCAGGCAGGCAGCCATGGCCTGCTCCACCCTCTTCAGGGATTCCGGGGTGTAAAAGGACAGGGCCTTTTCAATCGTCATAGCCGCATAGGGGGGCAGTTCATGGATCTTATACGTCTGCGCACTCCAGCGTAACCGGTTGGTGATGATATCCAGTTCCCAGCCTCCTATTTTACCGATCTCCCCGGTTTGCATCAGGAAGTCCTGCGTTTTATTATTCTCTATTTCCTGCCGTTTCTTATCCGTGATATCATTTACCAGTGCTACCACGATCTGGTCTTTATCCACCGGGTCTTCCACGGGGAACATGGTGAGGTCCAGGAAGAATTCCCGTTGCATTTTCCCGATGGGGATATCCACCTTTTTCTCCATCCTGATCACCTTGCCTTTTTGCAGCACCTGCTGGAAGAGCTGGTCCAGTTCAAACAGGCGGGAAAAAGGATCATGTATCATAATGCCATCCGGCTGTTCTTCAATACCTGTCTGGGAAAAGAACTTCCGTTGCGTTTGGTTCACGCGGCGGATGAAACCGTAATGATCAAACTGGATATATCCTACCGGCAGGTTCTCCACAATAGTATGCAGGAGGCGCTCACTCTTTTCCAGGCTTAGTACGGCCAGTTTTTTCTCTGTGATCTCGCTGAGGATGAGGAACAGGTAGGCGATCTCCCCGTTGCGGTCCATCACCGGGAAGCCGGTGGCTTCGTAATAAAGGGGTTGAATGCGGGTAACGGTGCCTTCATGTTGTTCCGCATACTTCAGCAACATTTCCTTTTTAACCGGTGCTTTCCTGATCCTTACTTCTTCCAGCAGTTCCGTAAGCCCGGTACGGCGGTTGAAGGGGTCTTCCAGTACATTATAAGGTTGATTATTAACGGCAGGGTGTGCTTCGCCCAGGATCCGGCGCTGCGCATTATTCATGTTCCGGTGCCAGCCATCCGGGGTGAATTCGTGCAGGCCTACCGGCAGGTTCTCCAGCACACTGCGGAAGAAACCTTCACTTTCCTCTGCCTGCGCCTCCTGGTGAATGTTGCGGGTGATCATCAGCACGCTGATGACGCGCTTTTCTTCATCAAATAAAGGATTGAACCGTATTTCATACTGACGGCCGGGATTCCCGAAAGACAATACAAAGTTGAAACGTTCGCCGGCGAGGGCGCGTTTCCAGTTGTGCAGGGACTGCTGTGCGAGGTCCGGGTAGCCTTTGCAGAGTATCTGCAGGCTATCACCCTCTTTCAATTCAATGCCCAGGTGTTTTTTGTTATTCTCGACAAAGGCTTGATTCATTGCCAGTAACTGCAGGTTCGTGTCAAACACTGCGGCGGAATCCGGTAAAGCCTCCACCACCTGGTTCAGCAAGGCATTGTTCATGTACGCATTCAATTTGGCATAGGCGGTTGCGAAGTATCAAATGTACTCAATATATTATACAATTTAGTGCTATTATAATGGGATAAGGGTATCATTCTCCGTGTTTTCAAAAAATTCATACCCGTATTCGGGGTTGCGTGTAACTTTTAAATATCTTTGAAGCGATAAAACGAAATAGTCGTTTTAAACGTTTAATCATAAGCAAGTTAAAAAATCGAATTAGCAGGATGAAGGTATTAATTATCATGGGCTCCGAGAGTGATAAGCCCGTAATGCAGGAATCACAGACTTATTTACAGTTCTTTGGCATTGAAAGCGAACTGGTGGTAGCATCCGCTCACCGTAATCCGGAAAAAGTACGTGAAATTGTTGTTAACGCACAACCTCAGGGTGTTGGTGTGATTATTGCTGCTGCTGGTATGGCTGCTGCCCTGCCAGGCGTGGTTTCTGCCTACACTTCCTTACCTGTACTGGGTGTTCCCCTGGAAGGTGGTTTACCTGGTGGTATAGACGCTTTATATTCTATTGTGCAGATGCCTGCAGGTTTGCCCGTAGGTACACTGGCGGTAGGCAAGGCCGGAGCAAGGAATGCCGGAATTATGGCAGCCCGTATCCTGGCTTTAAGTGATAAAAAAATAGCAGAGCGCGTAGAAGCGTTCAAACAGAACGGATACAGGATCTAGTGAAATGATTGTCCCGGATGGATGAAAGCTGACATCCTCTTCGTAACCGGTTTACAACGTTCAGATCCGAAATGCAGACTCACCTTAAATCGAACCGCACTTGACAGAATCGATCATTAATCTGGAAAATGTAAATCCCATTGAATTTTTCGGGGTCAACAACGGAAAACTGGACTTGTTAAAAAAGAAGTTCCCCCTGTTAAAGATCTTATCCCGCGGTACACAGCTGAAGCTTTCCGGATCCCCGGAGGAAGTGGCCACGGCCAAGGAAAAGATCGGACAGATTGTTAGCTACCTCGAACGTAACGGTCAACTCAGCGAAAATTATTTTGAGCAGATCCTTGGCGATGAAGAAAGCAGCAATATAGATCACTTCAAAGACCACAATCCCAACGAAGTATTAGTATTTGGCCCCAATGGCCGGACCATTCGTGCCAAAACTGCCAATCAGAAGAAGATGGTAAGCCTGGCAGACAAAAACGATATCGTTTTTGCCATTGGGCCCGCCGGTACCGGTAAAACCTATACAGCAGTAGCGCTTGCCGTAAGGGCGCTGAAGAACAAGGCCGTACGGAAGATCATCCTCACCCGCCCTGCGGTGGAAGCCGGCGAAAGCCTGGGTTTCCTGCCCGGCGACCTGAAGGAAAAGATCGATCCATACCTGCGCCCTCTGTACGATGCACTGGACGATATGATCCCGGCAGATAAGCTCAGCTATTTCATGACCAACCGGATCATTGAAATTGCCCCGCTTGCCTATATGCGCGGACGTACGCTGGATAACGCTTTCATCCTGCTGGATGAAGCACAGAACTGTACAGATCTTCAGATGAAAATGTTCCTTACCCGGATAGGTGCATCTGCCAAAGCCATCATTACGGGAGACAAAACACAGATCGACCTGCCTAAAAATCAGAAAAGCGGCCTGGATAAAGCTACCCGTATATTGAGGAATATAGATGGTATCGGATACCTGGAACTGGACGAAGAGGATGTTGTTCGTCACCGCCTTGTGAAAGCCATCATCAAGGCCTATGATGCTGCAAAGGAGGATACTAATTAACAGTATCTTAACAGTCATTATTGTAAGTTGCGCAATTATTTGATTCCTGTTATTTTTGTCAATGAAATATAACTTTAACCTATCAACCACATGAGCTATTACAGGCGAATTGTTTTTTTGATGTGTGTATTGGGAGTGCTTTTTACCAGTTGTAAGAAACGTCCTGAACCACAGGAGGTAGCCATGGAATTTATGCACGCGTTTCAGGAATCAAACTTCGAACGTGCCAAAGAATTTGCTACCAAAGAATCACAACAGGTTATACTCCTTTACTCCATTTTTGACGGCAAACGCAACGAGAATGAACGGGAAAAGATCAAAAATGCGCAGTTAAAGATCGTTGATCATAAAGAGGATGGGGATAAAGCAACTGTTACCATCCTCAATTCTTCCGCCAACCAGCAGGAAACCCTGCAGCTGGTCAAAGAAAACGGTCAATGGAAAATATCCCTGACACTTGAAAGCATCCTTCCTACATATGTAGCGCCAGGTTCAATGGACATGAACTCCATGACCACTCCCCCGGCAACGGATACTACTAAAGCTAACTGATATTGGCCCGGCATTAGTCCACGCTCCTGCCGGCCCTTTAAACCCATTATTTCCATTTTTTATAACTATTCCCGCTTTTGTTCCTTAATTTTGCGCCTTTATAGCAAACAAGCGCCTTTTCCACCGTCCCGTATATGAAGAACCGGTTGCTGCAGAACGGCTTTTATAGCTGCTTTGGGCCTATTAGAACTGTAAACGTGAATTGATATACTAATTTTAAAAGAAGCATTGAATTATGACAACAAATCCATGGCACAGCGTTAGTCCCGGGGATAAAGTACCTCATGTGGTAACAGGTATCATTGAAATTCCCAAAGGATCGCGTGCCAAATACGAACTGGACAAAGAAAGCGGTTTACTGAAACTGGACCGTGTATTATATTCTTCTGTATACTACCCTGCCAACTACGGGTTCATTCCTAAAACATACTGCGATGATCATGATCCGCTGGACATCCTCATCCTTTCCCAGATAGATTGCGTGCCTTTATGCATGGTGGACGCGAAAGTGATCGGTGTAATGCAAATGATCGATGGCGGCGAAGCTGACGATAAGATCATTGCTGTTGCAGCCCATGATATGAGTGTGAACCATATCAACGACATCTCTGAACTGCCGCCTCACTTTATCGACGAAATGCGTCATTTCTTTGAAGAATACAAAAAGCTCGAGAACAAGACCGTAAAAGTGGAAGAATTTCAGAACAAAGCAAAGGCAGAACAGATCATCCTCGAAAGCTTTGAACTATATAATAAAACCTTCCCGCAAAAATAACTGCTTATGGCTTACCCCCTCATCCTCGGTCTGTTATTACTCGGCCTTGTAGCCGGTGTGTTCTCCGGAATTGTGGGTATAGGCGGCGGCATCATACTGGTACCGGCACTGGTGTATATTTTTGGCCTCAGCCAGCACCAGGCACAGGGCACTTCACTGGGCATGCTCATGCTGCCCGTTGGTATCCTGGCGGTGATGCAGTATTATAAGCAGGGATTTGTGGATTATAAGCTGGTAGCTTTTATTGCCATAGGTTTTGTAGCAGGTGGTTACTTAGGCGGGAAACTGGCCGTAAACATCCCTGAAACACTCATCAAACGCATTTTCGCACTGTTCATGATAGCAGTGGCCGTGAAGATGCTGTTTTTTGACAAGAACTAGACCGGTAATTATCGTTTTTATAGGAAAGGCTGGCCAGTGATGGTCAGCCTTTTTTACTTTCAGAATAAGCGGCGGATCAGCCGCAGGTTATGCGTTCTCAGCCCTGTATCTGCATTTACAATACCCTGGTGATCAATAGGGTCTATCCGCACCTTTCCGGAAGAATGAATGATCTGCTGATCATTGAGCATGATGCCCACATGCGTGATCTTCCCCGCCTCATTATCAAAAAAAGCCAGGTCCCCTCCTTTTGCTTCCTGTATCAGGGCCACCAGTTCTCCCTGTGTAGCCTGCTGGTAGGCATCCCGCAGGAGCGGTATGCCGAGGATTTTATACACAGATTGGGTAAAACCGGAACAGTCTATCCCAAACACCGATTTACCACCCCATAAGTAGCCAGTATTGAGGAAAGAATGTGCAATAGTATTCCAGGCCGTTTTAGGAGAACGGGGCTGCTTATAGATCTCTATACCGGATTCCGGCACTACTTTAACATTACCCCAAACAGGGTTATCCAGCTTTAACATGCAACCGTAAGGAATATACATCGGCTGGTCATTCACAGACAAACGGGCCGCCCACTGGTTGGCAATATGCGTAAAGGGGGCATTGAACTCTTCCAGAGTAATGGTTTCCAGGTGAGCTGCCGTTACCCAGCCCTCATAACCATCGTACTGCATCCTTACCTTGATCCAACCTTCGTTGATAAGTGGCTCTGTTTCAACACATTCTCCAAACAATGCCTGTGAAACCATTTCACTTCTGTGGGAAGGCTCAGCACGCAGGGGCATAATGGGCACAATCGTGATTGCAAATGGCATGTTAATTGTTTAAATAATATGAATTGTGAATGAACTTTTACTACAAAACTGCGTAAATATAGTAATAAGCTTATGCACCTCCTGTTAAATAACTTAACTGACAAAGAATTGCTACTCCGGATCAAAAAATTCCAGGATCGGGAGGCAGCCGGTGTTTTATTAGACCGGTATAGTCACCTGTTGGTAGCAGTGAGCCTGCCCAGGTTCACCAGTGAAAAAACAGCAGAGGTTGCATTACCGGAACTCACCAGGCAATTATATACCCGCATTCAATCTGCCTTTGGTAAGTTAAACGAATCTGTTTACGCATTGGTTCAATCTTATTTCGGTAAAGGCAGCAGTGTGCCTGTTTTTTATCCCAACCAGGCATTATACCGCCTCGAAACGCGTATAGAACATGCAGGGAATAACCCTATTGCCAAGGAAGCTTTAATGACGCACCTGGAAAAAGCCCTTACAAAACTAAATGCAGAGGATCTTCAACTGATCACGCAATTCTACCTGGAGCAACAGTCATTCAGCGACATCGCCAAAAAGCAGAATATTTCGAAAGATAAAGTTCGCCATACTTTGAAAGGAGTGAAGAAGAAACTAGCTACTCATTTGATGGACCAGGCATATGAATAATGATTCTACAAGACAAGAAAGGATCTTCAAGATCTTCACCCCTGTGCGCTGTCTCAACAGGGATCAGCTTCCCCGTTACCTGAACGGGAATATGACCGATTGGGAAAAACACCTGATAGAGCAACACCTGGTGGACTGCGACCTTTGCCACGATGCTATTGAAAGCCTGCAGCACACACAAAACCAGGAGCCTTACGAACGTTTAAGCAAACAGCTAAGCCTCTACTTACAGAGAGAATATGCGGCGGTTGAACAACAATCTCCCTTAAAAACACGCCGTACGGTACAGGGTAACAGTACCAGGGAAAGCCTCCTGTCCTACTTCTGGGTGATCATGTTCCTGGCACTGGGTGGAGGAAGCATCTTCTTATTACAACAACACCTGAAGAACAGGCCCGCACTGGCAGCCATTCCTGTTAAAACAGCGGGTACCGTTATTCCGCCAGAGCAAAGCACACCGGCTCCTACCGTGGAGTTAGTAGCCAGTGAAACAAAAGCGCCTGTTATCCAGACGCAGTACAGCACCAAACCAAAGGACAGCGTTACTACCAATAAACTTAGACTAACAGCAAAGGATTCCGCGCTGTTAGCTGCCGCTACTAAAAAGCCGGCGGCGAAAGACAGTATCAAAAAAGCGCCTGCAACGGATACGAACACACGCACACAGCCCAAAGAACCAGAAGTAAAGGAACCTCCTAAAGAAGAAAAAACTGTAGCCGCCACGCCGCCACCGGCTCCAGCGCCGAAAGAAAAGGAAAAGGAAAAAGAAGAAGAACCTGCCAAACCCGTTGCCTCCGGTGATGAATCCCTTTTCCGTGCCGCGATGTTGTACCAGCAGCAGGGCAATGTAAATGAAGCCATCGATCAATTCAGAAAACTCTCTACCAACTATAAGTTCTCCGAACGCGCCAAATATCAACTGGCACTCTGCTACCGTACCAAAGGCCAGAACGGCAAAGCCCGCAGGCTCCTGCGGGAGATCGTTCGCATGGAAGGCCCTTTAAAAACACAGGCACAAACGGAATTGAATAACCTGAACTAAAGGGGCATACATCCAGGCACCGGAATTAAATTTTTCTCCTGTTTTATGGATTCTTCTTTCTGCTGCATCTTTGATTGAGAAATCTATCTTTACACTGTGAATCAACCCAGCGATCATCTTACAGACCAGGAACTCTTGCAGCGGTATAAGACCGATGGCAACAGTGATTGGATAGGCATTTTGTTTGACCGGTATGCCATCCTTTTACTGGGTTTATGTATGAAATACCTTAAAAACGAAGAAGATGCACGGGATAGCGTGCAGCAGATCTTCCTGAAAGTTTTATCCGATATCCATAAACATGATGTGATCTTTTTCAAGGCCTGGATCTACCAGGTGGCGCGGAATCATTGCCTGATGCAGTTGCGCCATCATAAAGACCTGGAATTGAAGGAAGGCTATTTGCAGATGCCCGGCGCTGCAGAAGTGCCCGATGTGGCAGAATATGTACAGAAGGATATTATGCTGGAAAACATGGAGCACGCGCTGGAGCTGCTGAATAAGGAACAAAGCACCTGCGTGCGGATGTTCTACCTGGAAAAGAAATCTTACCAGGAGATCACAGAACAAACGGGGTATAGCCTGTTACAGGTGAAGAGCTATATCCAGAACGGGAAAAGGAACCTGAAATTATTATTGGAAAAGTACAGTAAAAATAAACGCTAACTTGCATTAGCGAAAGCATTATTATGAACGATCATTTCACAGACATATTCACCGAAACTGCCTGTCCTACCCAGGACCAGTTGCTGGCTTATGTGGAAAACAAGCTGAGTGCTGCCGAAAGGCATGAAGTGGAGCGCCATATAGCAGACTGTGAACTATGCAGTGAAGCAGTGGAAGGGCTGGCTACTATCAGGCATAAAGAGCAGATCCCCGGCTGGTTAAGGCAGGCCAAATGGGATGTGTTACAGAAACTACGCAAAAAAACACGGAAGAAAAGGAAAGAACATTATTACCTCTATATTGCCATCATCTCCCTGCTGATACTGTTCCTGGCCATAGCGGTGTTCTGGTTATATCATTTTACCAGCAGATAAGATCAGTACAATTTTTTATCCCCTTTCTGGTCCCAGAGGCGGAATACTTCCTGTGCCGCTTCATTGGGGAAAGGAATGAAAGGTATCTTCTTTTGCCGGTGCGGCACATTGATCTCCGTGTAAATAAAGGAATCATCAAAATTGATCAGGGCAGCTTCTTCCTTGGTATTGGCATAAAACACTCTTTGCGGACGCGCCCAGTAGATAGCGCCAAGGCACATGGGGCAGGGTTCGCAGGAGGTATAGATCTCGCAGTCATTTAACTGAAAGGTCTGCAGTTTCGTACAGGCATCCCGGATAGCCACCACTTCTGCATGCGCCGTAGGATCATTGTATTTCAGTACCTGGTTCCATCCTTCTCCCACCACTTCTTCTCCACGCACAACAATAGCACCAAAAGGCCCTCCATCTCCATGCTGCATGCCCCGTCTGGAAAGTTCAACGGCTATTGCCATAAATTTCTTTTCTCTTTCGCCGATATGATACATAGGGTTCAGTTTCCTTACAAAGGTAAGGCTTTAGGCCCATCACCGTACAGGGGAAGGCGCAGAGCCAAACTCCACGCCCTTCCTGCAGGCCTTTTACCTCTCTTTATCATCCTAACACACACAACGTTTCACCGGCAGGCAAACTTTGCTTGTATCACGCCGATCTGAACAGGTAATTATCGTGTAGCACTGACCGTTAATCAATGCGAAAAAGAAGTGCTGGTAGCATAAGGCTGCCTGCTGACAGCAGCATATTGTAGTTAAGGTTTTCAATAAATACGGTTCTCAGCATACCGGGCATCTCCCGGCTTTCCCTTCTGCAATATAAGGGCTGAATCAGATTATACAAAATATTAATTTGTTGTATTTCGCAATCTCCTGAGCGTTACCTGTTTGGGGCAAAAAAAACCGGGAGAAGAATCTCCCGGTTTGTTACCTGTAACTGTATATCGTCGTATATAGAATAGACTTGTTAATTATTCCTGATCACCACTACACCGTCAAACACATCTATCAGGACTGGTTTGCTCCGGTCAATTTCTCCACCCAGTATCTTCTTACTCAGCAGGTTCACTATCTCCTTCTGGATCAGGCGTTTCAAAGGTCTTGCACCGAATTGCGGATCGTACCCCTGTTCTGCCAGGTATTCCAAAGCATAATCAGAGAATTCCAATATCATGCCATTCTTTGCAACCAGTTCTTTCAGTTGTTGTAATTGTATGTTAATTATGCCTTTCACTTCTGAACGCATCAGCGGCTGGAACATGATCACTTCATCCACACGGTTCAGGAACTCGGGGCGGATGGTTTGTTTCAGCAGGTTCATTACTTCCTCTTTCGTTGCGTCCACCACCTCTTCCCTGTTGGCATCCGTGATCTTTTCAAAGTTCTCCTGTATGATATGGCTGCCCATATTGCTGGTCATAATGATGATGGTGTTCTTGAAATTCACCACGCGTCCCTTGTTATCGGTAAGGCGTCCATCATCCAGTACCTGCAGCAGGATATTGAATACATCCGGGTGCGCTTTTTCAATTTCGTCCAGCAATACCACAGAATAGGGTTTTCTTCTCACCGCTTCTGTCAGCTGGCCGCCTTCATCATATCCCACATAACCCGGAGGCGCTCCCACCAGTCTGCTCACAGCATGTTTCTCCTGGTATTCACTCATGTCTATCCGCGTCATCATGCTTTCATCATCAAACAGGTAGTCTGCCAATGCTTTGGCCAGCTCTGTTTTACCTACCCCGGTAGTACCCAGGAAGATGAAAGAACCGATGGGGCGTTTGGGATCGTGCAAACCAGCACGGCTTCTGCGGATAGCATCCGCTACCGCTATGATGGCTTCATCCTGCCCTACTACCCTTTTATGCAGTTCATCTTCCAGCTGCAGTAATTTTTCTCTTTCACTTTGCAGCATGCGTGTTACCGGGATGCCGGTTGCTTTCGCTACGTTCTGCGCAATATCTTCCGCGTCTACTTCTTCTTTCAATAATCTTTTATGGTTGGTAGAAAGCGTGTTCAGTTCTGCGCTGAGATCTTCCACCAGTTTCTCCTGTTCTTTGATCTTCCCGTAACGGATCTCTGCCACCCTTCCAAAATCACCATTGCGTTCTGCCTGTTCTGCTTCCAGTTTCAGGTTCTCGATACTGGCTTTTGCGTTCTGTACTTTATCTACGAGTTCTTTTTCCTGTTGCCATTTGGATTTGAAAGTATTCCTTTCATCACTTAAGCGGGCGATCTCTGTTCCCAGTTCTTTCAGTTTATCTTCATCATTCTCCCGCTTGATCGCTTCTCTTTCAATTTCCAGCTGACGGATACGGCGTTCCAGTTCATCCAGTTCTTCCGGCATGGAATTCATTTCAAGGCGCAATTTAGCTGCGCTCTCGTCTATGAGGTCAATCGCCTTGTCCGGCAGGAAACGGTCCGTAATATAGCGGTGTGAGAGTTCCACAGCAGCAATGATCGCTTCGTCTTTGATCAGTACATGATGGTGGTTCTCGTATCTTTCTTTCAGCCCCCTTAAGATGGAAATAGCATCTTCCACACTCGGCTCATCAATGAGCACTTTCTGGAAGCGGCGTTCCAGGGCCTTATCTTTTTCAAAGTATTTCTGGTATTCATTCAGTGTAGTGGCACCTATCGCACGCAGTTCACCCCTGGCCAATGCAGGTTTGAGGATGTTAGCGGCGTCCATTGCACCTTCCATGGCACCTGCGCCAATGAGGGTATGGATCTCATCTATAAAGAGGATGATGCCGCCATTACTGTCTCCCACTTCTTTCACTACGGCTTTCAGGCGTTCCTCAAACTCACCGCGGTATTTGGCACCTGCCATGAGCGCACCCATATCCAGCGCATAGATGATCTTGTTATGCAGGTTATCCGGGATATCCCCGTTAATGATCCTGTGTGCAAGTCCTTCAGCGATAGCTGTTTTACCCACACCGGGTTCACCTACCAGGATAGGATTGTTTTTGGAACGGCGGGATAAGATGTGCAGTGTTCTGCGGATCTCTTCATCACGACCGATCACCGGGTCCAGCTTACCGGCACGTGCCAGCTCGTTGAGGTTCTTGGCGTATTTTTCCAGGCTGTTGTATTGTGCATCGGCAGTTTGAGAATTAACAGTACCGCCCTTGCGTAATTCGCTGATGGCTGCCTTTAATCCTTTCTCCGTTAAACCGGCTGATTTCAGCAGCTTTGCGGTATCGTCACTTCCGCCTAATAATCCCAAGAGGATGTGTTCCACGCTAACGAATTCATCTTTGAACTCCTTAATGCTGGAACCTGCGCGGAGAACGGCATTGTTTGCCTCTCTGCTCAACACCTGCCCGCCCTCGCCGGTTGTGATAACAGCATACTTCTGGATCATCTCGTTGAGTTTGGTATCCAGGAATGCCGTATTCACATCGTTCTTCTTCAGCAGATATTCTATACTATTATCATCATCGGAGAGCAGGGCCTTAAGTATATGACCTGTTTCGATCGCCGGGTTACGGTGATCGAAGGCCAGTTGCTGTGCCTGCTGCAGTGTTTCCTGCGATTTAATAGTGAAATTATTTAAGTTCATATTGTATGCTTTTGTCTCCTTTTAGCTTTTCGTTGTTTAGGGTTCGCAAATGTTAGTCCAATCCTCAAAAGCAGCAATTATGACAGGAATAGCCGTTTTCGCCTGCATTAATTTCAGTTAATATATGTTACGCCTGCTATTTTAACAGTTTCACTGTTAATTTTCCCCCTCATTAAACTGTCTTCCTCTTATCCCTGTTATAGAACAGTATTCGAGACATGCACTCATTTTTTAACCACCAAAACCTTTCATTATGGCATTCGACCTGCTCGACACCCTGAAGAATGTATTTAACAATGAATTCTCTAATAAAGCGGCCGCCTCCCTTGGCGAAAGCGAATCCAATGTTCAGAAGGCCATCGGCGGCATTATACCCACCGTATTAACCGGCCTGCTCAACAAAGCCGGTTCCCCGGGCGATGCAGGCAGTCTAGCGGGCCTGGTCAAAGAAGCTGCTTCCGGGGATTTCTCCCGGCTGGGCAGCCTGGCAGGGGCAATTCCCGCCGAATTACTGGCCAAAGGCTCCGAGATACTCAAATCCCTCTTTGGCAGTAAAGCCGCGGATATTACAGGCGCTATAGCCTCTTATGCGGGTATTAAAACCACTTCTGCAGAAACCTTATTACAGTCAGCTGCCCCGGCCTCACTGGGCATCATCGGCCAGCAGGCTGCCAGCCAGAACCTTAGCGCTTCCGGGCTTATAGGCCTTTTAAACAGCCAGAAGGACAAGATCCTGGCGGCGGTACCTTCCGGCCTTGGCCTGGCCAGCATACTGGGCCTGGGAAGCCTGGGAGATATCGGCAAAAAACTGGGAAGCATGGTGAGCGGCATCAGTGGCATCGGTGGTACTGCCGGAAAAGCCATCGCCAGTGAAGGGAAGGCCGTTGAAAGCGCCGTAAGCTACCGCTGGTTATGGATGCTGATCGTATTACTGGCTATTATACTGCTGCTCTGGTACTTCATGAAAGGATGTAACAACCAGCATACCATGGCACCTGTAGACTCCGTACAAACCAGCCATATGGAAGATTCAGCCATCTCTCATGTAAGCCCTCCTGTTTCCCGTGAATCCATTAAAGTAATGCTGCCGGATGGCGTAGAACTGGCGGCATACAAAGGCGGAATTGAAGATCAGCTGGTGAGCTTCCTGAAAGATCCTTCCACACAAGGCGGCAAGGATAAATGGTTCGATTTCGACAACCTGAACTTTAAAACAGGCAGCGCGGAATTAACAGAAGACAGTAAAGTACAGGTGCAAAACCTTGTTGCCATACTGAATGCATTCCCTAAACTGAAAATAAAGATCGGCGGTTATACAGATGCAAGAGGAGACAGCACGCTGAACCGGAAATTATCGCAGGAACGTGCAGATGCCGTGCATAGCGCTTTACAGGCACATCATGTAAAACCAGTTCAACTGCTGGGTGCCGAGGGATATGGTTCACAGTTTGCCAAAGCCGCAGCGGATGCGCCGGATGAAGAAAGGGTAAAAGACAGAAGGATCTCTGTGGGTGTAAGGGAAAAATAAATTATAGTATTAAATTAACCTTAGGCTCAGTGCAAGGAGAAGGCAACCTGAACACAAGGAGAACACAAGGAGAAGCCTATGTGAAGAAAGGTTAAAATAGTATGATACCTATGTAAGGTATATCCAAAAATACGAAAAAGGGCCGGTTGATCAACCGGCCCTTTTTTATTCTGCTTTCACAAGAATGACCCTGCTCCGGTCAGCTTTATATACTTTGTTGTAGAACTCTTCCAGTAAGGCAAAATCCTTTGCAGGAAATACGCCTGCCTTTCTTTCGTAAGTACGGATATACGTTATTTTCGTTCCTTCTACTTTTACTTTCGCGGTATACTTACCAAACTTGCTTTCATGTACCAGTTCCGGGAAAACAGCCTCCGGTTTATATCCCTCCGGAATATTAAGTTCCACCGTATCGGCAGCCTTATCGGCCGTTTTCAACTGAATATCTGATAGCCGCTCTCCTTCAGCGGAGAGTTTTGCGTTGCTTTTGTTCAATACATTCGGCACAATGAATAACCGTTTTCCGCTTACAGAAGCATAACCGGGCACGGTGATATCCAGCACTTCCTCCACGGCCGGCACCGGCAAAGCATCTGCATATTCTTTATAATGGAACTTGTTGATGTCGTAACTGGCAAGGTTCAGTTTCTCTTTCAGGATCTCCATTTGTTTTTCCGGCGATACGTTATGGATAAAACCATGATACCAGTCCTGCTGCATGCCCGTATAACGCGTTTCCGCTTTACCATTCAGATCTCCCGTAGCATTGATCGTAGCTGTAAGATGCCTGATCTGCAGGTTCTGATCCATGGTATAAGTGGGTGTGCGCACCAGCTTACCTCCTGTTTCATCTATTACAAGTACCGTCCGGTTACTGGTGAAATCACCCAGGTAACCCGCAGGCGCATCCTGACTGGTACACTCCAGCCAGGTAGTGTCTTTGGCCATGGGCACGCAAAGGATGATATGATTGAACTGGTCTACCGTAAAGTCTTCTATCAGGTCCGTTTCTCCCCTGCCCGCTTTTACCAGCGTATAATGAGAACGGATGCCGGCTTCCTTTAGTAAAGAATACATGTAGTTGGAAAGTGCTTTACAATCCCCATATCCTTTTGTTGCCACATACGTAGCATCAAAAGGCTGCCAGCCGCCGATCCCCAGCTGAATACTGATGTAGCGGGTATGCTGCTGCATGTATTGATACAATGCCTTTACTTTTTCTTTCGGATCTTTCAATCCATCTGTTAGTGCATGTACGGCAGCCTTTGTTTTTTCCGGCAACACATCCCTGCCGGCGTTGAGCGCCAGCTGGAATTTTCCGTAATCATCCCAGGTATTCATTTTACCCGTATAGCTGTCAAATGCAAATTCACTGGGAGACAAATAAACCATCACAGAACGGTTCCGCCAGGGAACAGCCAGTGGCTCTTCCGGCAATGCAGCAATATCCTTCACTTCCCATACAAATGTTTTATCTCCTTTCTCCGTTGTTTTAACCGGCTCCCCCTGGTAACGGTAAGAACGATAGCGCAGGTCATAACTTTCAGGCACTGTTACAGATAAACGGCTGTGCTCTACTGCATAATTGCTTTGCCCCTGCGGTACCCAGGTATCCATACCTGCTGTTCTGCGATAACGGTATTCCACCTCATATTCTACCGTATATGGATATACTTTATGGTAGAAATTATGGGATTTCATGCGGCTGTCGTCCATGAGGTTATTTTCCCCCACGGCACTTTCATCCTTTACATCGCTGTTCTTCAGTTTGCGGAGCTGTTTGCCGGAAGCATCGTATAATGCACCGCTGATATCTTTCACTTCCCGGAATTTATCATACCAGGCGCCGAATCCGCTGTATTTATCTCCGTTTTCGTTGAGGATGGTAATTGCACAGCGGTGTGTTACACGCATATCCTTCAGGTCAATTAACCTGATCGTTAGCTCTTCCCTTCGCTGCACTACATCTGCATTTTTCAGCAATTGCGCGGGAATAGCACTCACCGGGAATTGCGGATCACCAGCAAATGCGGCCGTGCTTATCAGTAATAAGATTAAAATATTCCGCATACTTAAGATTTCTTCTTGATAACGATCTGCTCTGCCTGTTTTTTCACGATCATATCGAAAAACGAACGCAGGTGCTCATATTCTTCAGGCGCATATTGCGCACGCCCTAATTTAACGCGACAACGGAGTTGCAGCATATTATCCTGCTTACCGATGATATACTGGAAAACACCTTCCCCATCATTGTACTTCACGATCGTGGATTTAGGCATATCTTCCACTGTATATCCTTCCGGCAACTGCATGCTTAAGGTATAGTTCACATCCGGTACATAAGGCATTTCCACAGGATACTTCCGTTCAGCTGATTTGAAAGGATTAGCCTTCAATGCTTGTGAGAACATGGGGTTCAGGTAGATCATCCCTCCTTCATCACTTTCATTCAGTGTAAAATCATATTCCACCACCACTGGTTTTGTGTAGTCCTGCAACTGATCCAGCTTTCCGTTCTTCAGATCGATGTCAGACAGGAAACCTTTGGCGAGGTCTTTAAAGTATGCCTCCTCTCCTTTCTCCTTCACCTTTGCACGTAACTCATAGGACTCGAAATAAGTAGCCTGTTGCTGAAAATGCCCGGTGAGTTTTCCTTTGTCGTCAGCAGCAACAAAGATGCCCGTAACGCTTTGTTCTTTTAAAGAATCTGCTTCAAAAGACATAGCGGTAGCCGCTTCATTTATTTTCCGGGCATGGCCGTTATAACTGGAGGTATGCAGTTTACCAAAACCCAGGAAAGGACGGGTAGCATCCATATTATATTCCTGGTCATCGATCCTCAGGTTAACGATCGTATAGTTGAATTTGGAGCGGATAGGATATAAAGGATATACCTTACCATGACTGCGGGAACTCAGCAATACAGGCGTGGCATCCAGGCCTGCATACCTCAGCATGGCAACCAGCAGCAGGTTCACTTCTGCCACGCTGCCACTTTTTTTGGTGAAGGTAGTTTTCAGTGTCTGATCTGCATAAAAAGCGGAATAATCCGTACAGGTAAAATTATCTCTCACCCAGTTATAGATATTCACCGCTTTATCTTTGAGATTGGTAGTGCCTTTTGTGAGTTCTTCCACCTTATCTGAGAAGAAGTTATTGTTCTTACCTAATTGCCCGCCGTACTGCTCGTCTTTCAGGAGGTCCTCCGTCATTTTGGGCCAGGTGCTCATCACGGGCCTTACCGGAGAATTCGGAAAACGCAGGGCAGATAACTGGAATTCAATGTAATTGATGTGGTTGCCCAATGTTGTTACAAAGTTCTCTTCTTTCAGCGGCGCTACATCCTTTACCACCCAGCGATGCCGGGTAATGCCAGGCGTTACGGAAACAGCCTCTGAACGTTGGGAGGCGCCACCATAGGCACCGGGAGTGGTCATCCTGAAATTGAAGGTCTGCCGGCTGTTCTCACTGTCCTTGATATGAAAAGGATTATATCCCTGGCTCAGGAAGATGTATTCATAATATTCCGGCAGGGAGATCTCATATTCACTCCACAGCACCGGGAAATTCGCATCCTGGAAGGCCCATGGGCGGAGCCGGTAAGGGAATTCAGAATTGATGGTATAGGAGTATTCAATAATAGAGCCCTCTTTCACAGCCGGAAGCGTGAACTTCTTGACAATGTTATGCTTATCCAGCTTATCAGTGAAAACAGCTTTTGATTCCAGTTTGGTTTCCACCACTTTACCGTTTTCCAGGTTATAGGTCACCGCTTTGAGATTGCTCACCCTTTCTTCATCCGTACCATCCATATACAGGTAAATGGACACATTGGCCTCATCATACCCGCTCTTTTTAAGGATATGCACTCTTTTGTAGTGTTTATAGACCTGGATAAACCATTCATTCCCGGATTCAAAGGCAGAGGAGCCAATATCCGCAATAATGGCCGCGCCGGCTGAAGTATCCAGCTCGTAACGGGTAGTTTTGAAATCTTCGGGCGAAACCTTCCCAAAACGGGCCGGGCTTTTATCCTGCCCCACGGTAAGGGCGCACACACACATGGTTCCGAGTAGCAGGGATACGGACTTTCTAAGCATTACAGGGTATTAGTTTAAGGTCAGGGACACTGATTAGGAAGTAAAAATATATATTTTCCGGTAACTTGCAGCCAGATGCAGATATTGGAGAAAAATACCCTGATGATCAAGCAAAAAGCCCGCGCGCTGGGCTTTGACCATTGCGGCATTGCCAAAGCGGAACAGCTCACCGAAGATGCTTACCGCCTGGAACAATGGCTCAATAAGGGTATGCATGGCACCATGGGGTATATGGAGAATTACTTCGATAAACGCATAGATCCCAGGCTGCTTGTAGACGGCGCTCAATCTGTGATCACCCTGCTGCTGAATTATTATCCCGCTGTTTCCCAGCAGCCGGACACGCCGCATATCGCCAAATATGCATACGGCAAGGATTATCACGAGGTTATCAAAGCCAAACTGAACGAATTCCTCTTTGAACTCCGGGCTGAGCTGGGAGATATACAGGGCCGGGGATTCGTTGATTCCGCCCCGGTACTTGAACGGAGCTGGGCGCAACGCAGCGGGCTGGGCTGGATCGGAAAGAATGGCAACCTGATCCATAAACAGGCAGGATCCTTCTTCTTTATTGCCACCCTGATCGTGGATATTCCCCTGGTATATGATTCCCCTGTGGGAGATTATTGCGGCTCCTGTACCAAATGCCTGGATGCCTGTCCGACCCAGGCACTGGTCTCCCCCACTGTTGTGGATGGCTCCCGATGCATCTCTTACTATACGATTGAGCTGAAGGATATGCTGATCCCTGCTTCCATGGAAGGCCAGTTCAATAACTGGATGTTCGGCTGCGATATCTGCCAGGATGTATGCCCCTGGAACCGGTTCGCCAAAGCCACTTCAGAGGCTGAATTTGCGCCTATCCCGGAGATATTGAACCTTACCTCTTCTCAATGGGAAGAATTGACGGAAGAGGAGTTTAAAAAGATATTCAGTAAATCTCCCCTGAAGCGGAGTAAATACGCGGGGATCAGGCGGAATTTGAAATTCCTGTCGAAATAGAAAATTGCTGACTCACACCGTTCTCAACGATTTCACCGGGTTCGCCAATGCAGCCCTGATGGCCTGAAAGCTTATGGTAAGCATGGCAATAAGAACAGCCGCCGCTCCGGATAGCAAAAACATCCACCATTCGATCTTTACCCGGTATACAAAATCTTCCAGCCAGCGGTTCATTCCCCACCATGCAATAGGCGATGCAAGCAGCAATGCAATGATGATCAGTTTAACAAAATCAGACATCAGCATTTTTGCTATACCGGCGACTGTTGCTCCCAGTACTTTCCGGATACCGATTTCCTTCGTCCGCTGAAAGGCGATCAAAACCGCCAGACCGAACAAACCAAGGCAGCTGATAATGACGGCGATAACCATAGCCAGGTTGATCAGCCTGGATTGGTTCCTTTCCTGCTTATACATGGCCGCCAGCGTTTCATCATAAAATTTATAGGCAAAACTGCCTGCAGGATAAAAGGTATTCCACTTTTGTTCAATCATCTTTAACGTTTGCTGCCATTTGCCAGGGTCTGCACCGTTCAACTTTATATTAATGGTGTTTAAACTTCGCTTGTCTGCCAATATTACCACCGGATCTATGGAGCTATGAAAATCGCGCGTATGAAAATCCTTCACTACTCCTACCACCGGATACTGCGCCTGATTCAGTTGTCCTATCAGCTTGCCTACAGCGTCCTGCGCTGAAGAAAAACCCAGTGCGCGCACGGCGGTTTCGTTGATGATGTATTCATTAGTTGTATCAGATGGGCGGATATTCCTTCCTGCGATCAGCGGCATGTTGTAAAAGCGGATATAAGCCGTATCTGCCCATTTCTTGTAAAGCTGCAACCTGACAGGGTCTTTTGCCTGTATTCCTTTGTTTTCGAATAAGCTGGAAGAATAATTTGCTGACATGGGTTCCCGCCCCAGGGAAACCGCCTGTATGCCAGACTCCCTCTTTAATTCTTCCGTTAGTACAAAATATTTATCTCTGTTAACAGAGTCGCGTTGCAGTTTCCATGGAACAGTCACCAGTACTACTGCATCCTTGTCGAATCCCATATCCTTTTTCAGGGTATAATTCAATTGACTTCCCATAATCAGCGCTCCGGCAATAAATACCTGGGCAATCAAAAACTGAAATACAATCAGTACTTTTCGCAACCCAATGCGGCTCCCGTTATTTAGATGCAGGGTGCCTGCCCCCTGAATGAGGCTGATAGGTTTAACTTTAGTGATCAGCCAGGCCGGGTAACCTCCGGAAAGCAGTGTAACACCGATCAGCAAAGCCAGCAGGAAATATAGTATCCACCAACCGTTGGAATACTCATGCATTCCATCAGGAATGATATCCCCGAGGAAGGAATACGCCATTTTCGTAAAAATGAAGGAACTGGCAACCGCCAGCAATACCACCACAAAAGTTTCCGCCAGGATGTTTTTGATCAGGCTGCTACTGTTACCGCCAAGGATCTTCCGCATCCCGATCTCTCTGCTCCGTTGTGGGATCAATGCGGTACTCAGATTAATATAGTTGATACAGGCCAGTACGATCAGTAATGCCCCCAGCCCGATAAGCCCTTTCATCACTGGTTTGCTGGCCTTCCGCGTTTCCCATTCCTTGATAAAAGTGGAAAAATGAGAATCTTCCAGCGGCAGCAGCATATACCATCGTTTCATCACATTGGGCAGATTTTTGTCGATCGCATTTTCGTCCCATTTCTGCTTTGCGAGGTTACTGATCTGTGCCAGTACCCGGGCAGTATCTGCACGGTCATTAAGTTGGAGATATAACAGGTCTGAACCATTGGTATTCGTCCATTCTGCCAGTTCATATTGTTTTGAGGGAAGTACAAAAAATTCCTTTGCAGTAAACTCTGTGGGATAGTCCAGATCTTTAACAATACCAGTGATGGTTTTTTGATCTTTTCCGTTATATACCAGCGCCCTGCCAATGAGTGTCTCCGGTTTAAGTGCACCGAAATAACTTTTCGCGCGGCTCTCTGTTAACACAACATTCTCCGGCGCATTGAGCGCCGTTGCAGGATTACCGGCCAGCCATGTATAGGGGACCATGTCAAAATATGAGGAGTCAGTGGCAACAATCCCAGGAAATTCCGTCATCTCTAACGGTGGTTGCCCTGGGATACTCACAGCATCGATCCATTTTTTAAAAACAGGAACAACTCTCTTCAGGCCGGGCACCTGTTCCCGAACGCCCTGGTAAAGTGGCGCTGAAACACCGCCATTATAACTTTCTTTTCCATCAAAAGCCAGACCGGTAACGAGCCTGAAGGTCTGCTCTTTTTGTGGTAACCGGTCATCAAAACTATATTCATAACTAACAATGCGATAAATGACCCAACAGGCGCTAATGCTAACAGCCAGTCCTAATACATTTAACAGCGTGAATAACCGCTGGCGCCACAGATGACGGAATAACCTTTTGGTCTGAAGAATCATATACTAGTGATTATCAAGTATAGAGATGATGTGCATTAGTTTCAGGGAATTTCATTCCAATTTATGAGACAGGTATTATTCAGCTTGCTACTCATTATTCGAATTTAGAATATGTTCAATATCGAACATTTTATGTTCAGATACGAACGTTGGCAGTGTTCTGCCGGGGGCTGAGATTTCAGTGGATATTTTTTTGATTTCTGATAGCAAGAATTAAATTTGCGCAATGTTTACGGGATGTAGCGCAGCCCGGTAGCGCGCTTCGTTCGGGACGAAGAGGCCGCTGGTTCGAATCCAGTCATCCCGACAGCTTTAAAGCTCTGGAATTTTTAGTGATAAAGATTTTGGGGCTTTTTTGTTTTTGGCAAGGTTGCGTTTGCCTTCCAAAAGTCCCAGCCCCAAGACCGTCCCGGGAAGTAACCGGGACGGTTTAATGTGTAGTTACTTAACCCCATTCATCGCTTAATAAACGCTATCCCGGTTTTCCGCGTCCCCTCGACAAATTCTATTACATAATATCCTGTCGGAAGCATGGATGTATCAATTTCTGTAAAGTCCGCATCCGTATTGATAACCCGGCGGAACAACAGGGCACCTGTTACGGTATAGATCTTTATGAAAGCCCGCCCCTGAAGTTTTCCATGATACAGGTACGCCTTCTGGTCCACTGGATTGGGATATATTTTTAAAGAGACGTTTTCCTTACCGGAATTATTTGCTGTGATACGCTTGATACCTGCCGGTTGATCTTTCAGCGGTCCGGTAGTAAAGGAACGTATGAACGCTTCTGCAGCCATGGGTGCGAACAGCCCGGCGCTTTTATAACTATCTCCCAACGGAGGCCCGGATACAATTGTAGTGGCAGCTGCCAAAGACAGCGAACCGGAAGGCCCTGTATGATCTTCGATTTTCAACACCTGGCTATAAGCGCTTACCGTATTACCCGCAGCGATGGATAGCGGCGCATTCTTCACGGCATACAAAACAACCAGGCTGTCTCTTACTATGCCGGTAACATTGTAAAAGGTATTCCTGCCTGTTAGGGAAACTGTGCTTCCTGTGCTGGTAGCATTGGCGGATAGTGTGATGGATGTGCCGTTGATGCCTGTAA
This sequence comes from Chitinophaga niabensis, assembly GCF_039545795.1. Taxonomy (NCBI): domain Bacteria; kingdom Pseudomonadati; phylum Bacteroidota; class Chitinophagia; order Chitinophagales; family Chitinophagaceae; genus Chitinophaga; species Chitinophaga niabensis. The sequence goes on from NZ_CP154260.1 coordinate 3,414,318, forward strand.
TGTATGTACCTGCGCTGATCCCGCTGCCGGTAATGAACATTCCGGGGCAAAGTCCTGTAACTGTGCTGGCCGCCGTAATGGTATTGTTTCCTGTGCTGGTGTTGCCGGTAAACGATACATTAGGCACCAGATAGCTGCCTCTAAGCGTCCATATGCCAGACACTTTCTGATATTTATAGATACCGCCGGTCTGCGTGCTTACATATAAAATATCCTGTCCATTTACTTTGGCCATGAACACCTGCTCCGGCGTGGGGCTGGGAGCATTGGCTGTTGGGCCGAACAACTCGCCTTTCAGGGTATTGTCAGGCAGTGAAACAGGAAGCCCGTTACCAACTTTGCCGATCCGGAAGCCGGTATTGGCTGAATAATATAACTGGTTGTCATATACCCAGAGGTTTTCAAAGGAGTTGTTGGAACGGGTGATGGTAATGCTTGTTTGTGTAAGATCTGTTGTGGGTGCCGATAATGTAATAGTATTATTCGTATTGGATACAACGGTGGTGCCAGCAGGAATGCCGGGACCTGAAACTGCGTGGCCGGCCGCCAGGCCAGTATTGACGCTTACGTTTACTGTTGTGGTAGAAAATACGGTAGCACTTGTAAAGGCGCCGGGTATCACGATGGTATTATTGCCTGTAACGGTGCCGGCGATAGCTGCGCCTGTGCCATTGCTGCCTGCGGTGGTGTGTATCACTCCTGATGCACCGTTCCCCACCAGCCATATATCTGTTCCATCAACAGTGGCTACACCACGGGGAGCAACATTGCCCATGACGGATGGATTGACCGTGGTAATATTGATGGTCCCATCATACTTAATAAGAGCAATGGCGCGGGAGGTGCTGCCTGTTATCCCTGTTTTGACAGTATACCCTGATAAACTGAGATAAGTTCCGTCCGCGGAGCGGTTCAATATCCCCTCTGCCATATCTTTTGCGGCCACATAAAAGTTGTAAGTGCTTAAGTCAATACTTTTCACAAGGGCGCCCGTTACGTCAAATTCTTCTACGAATGCCTTGTTGGCCGTACCCGCTGTAGCGGCATGCGGCAATGAATCAAGCCTTAGCACGATTATATTGTCCTGTGCAAATACGCTGTCAGGCTTTACTTTGTACAATGCGAGGCTACCGTAGGCTGCAATGCTTGCTGACCCTGTATATGTGTTGCCTGTAGCGTCTCTGAAGGTTCCGGCTGGCAAGGCAAAGGATTGCCCGGCATTTGTTGCATTGTATTGGAACCATACGTTGTTCTCCAGGGTTTCCTCAAAAGGCAGTGAGTAAGGTACGTATGTGCTGTTATTATCGTGACCATAACGTTGCGTCCATTCTGTTATGTGTTGCAGCCGGTTCTGATTGCCGGTAGTTTCTGTTGTAAATACCTGCTTCGCCTGTCCATTCTGGGCACAGTAATAATTACTATCAATAGTGCCGAAGCTCGTGATTTCGGACTGGCTGGCATCCACGGCCCTGAGCAGGGTATCGTTTTGGCCAAAGCCGAAAACGATATTATTCTTTACATCGTAATTACGCATGGGGCCGGCAGGATCATTGGTGGTCCATCGGGTGAAACGCAAATGGGTATTATTGCCAAAAAGGGTATTGTCGCGAACTGTGATCGCAGCGGCATTATTGAAATTGACACCGGTAAAACTCCTGGCGATGGTGTTATGGGAGATAGTGATATTCGCCGATCCTTCATCGGTATAGATGGCAGCTGCCGGCGCATTTTGTTGTGAGGCAGGTATACCTTCCGGCGCTCTCTGACCATCTGAGAAAATATTTCCTTCAATCCTGTTGTTCAACTGGGTATTTTGGAAGCAATACACGGCTCCGCCATCATCGGTGCGCATACAGTAATTCAGCATCAGGTTATTTTTGAAAAGATGGTTGGCGCCGCTCCATATAATATGTCCATAACCCGTACTGTCGAAATAATTATTCCTGACGGTGACTGCATTGGCGCCGCCACCTATCCGTACGCTTGCATTCTGCTCGGGCGTCATACCGGTTGTAAGACCGGTGGCTTTAATAATACTATGCTCTATAACACTGCTGTCAGTTGCAAATAGGGATATCCCATGAAAGTTGCTGCCATATATGTAACAGTTATCTACCTGTACCTGGTTGGCCCTGAACAGGGAGATACCGCATTGCCCCGGATAGTAAATTCCGCAATTTTTAAACCGGATGTTCCTCATGAAAACAAATGTGTTTCCGTTCCCTTCGATCGTATTGGCGGCTGAGCCATTGCAGTCAATATCATCGATGATGATGTGGGATACGCTCATCCCGAAACTGACGAGGTTTTGCCTGGCTGCTATTTCAATGAGGGAGCCTGTTGGGTTCCCGGTTGAATACAGATATACATAATTGTTCAGGGTATCGCAATACCATTCGCCATCTGCATCCAGCGTGTTTAAATGATCCTGTATGTAATACCCCCAGTTGACTAGCGGCGTGTAGGCGGATGAGTTTTGATAAGTAATGCTGGTGCCGGAGTGGCTGGTGATAGTAGAGCTGACAAGGCTCCAATGATTGAACCGGATCACTACTTTGGCATTCGTCCAGTTGGGAGCGCCGGAAAGCGTATTGTCGCTGATAGATGTGCTGCCTGATACACCAGTGATGCTTTTGAAGCCATTGTTGGCGGCTGTTGCGTTCGGCCATCTTCCAATACGCAGCGGCTTGCCATTTTTAAAAACGTTATTGCATACATAGCCGGCGGGAGTATTATAGTATGCCCGCCAGATATTGCCTCCATAGAGCGTCCAGCCGGAGAGGGTATCCTTGCCATCCAGCATTGCTCTGGGGCCCGCCCCGTAGCTGGAAAATACAATGGGTAATACTGCGGTGCCGGATTTTGTGATGGTCAGCTTTTCCTTAAAAACATCCCCTCTTTTAAACAATATTGAATCTCCCGGTACAAGGCTGGCCATCATGCTATTGACTTTGGCTATTGTTTTCCAGGGTGAAGAAGGACTGGTGCCGGTATTGGTGTCGTTACCGGTATTGCTGACGTAATAGGTGGTGGCTGATACCAGTTGGCTGAATAGTAACTGCAGGACCAGTGGAAGGATGATCTTTTTCATAAAACGTGGAGCGGCTTTGTGTTATTAATACGGCTTTATATTATTGAGTATCTGCAATGTCAGGGCCGGTGTTCGGCCTACCAGGCCTCTGGCAATGAACGTATAGTTCCTGGTGGATGCCAGCCTGATACTTGCAGTGGCCCCTTTGACCGAGAGGGTGGCTGCATCTCTCACCTGGAAAACATACGATCCGGTATCCACCTCCATATATTCCGTGAAAGACTTGTAAGTAAGCGCTTTGGTCACTACCGGTCCACCTACCATGTAGAAGTCGGCGGCAGTCAAATTGGGACTGAGATGGATAGCTCTTATCCGGGCTTTGCCGGCCGGGGCGGGAGTAAGATCATCAACGGTAGTAACGATAGCACCATCATCAGGTGTGCCGGTAAGATACAGGGTATTAACCGTTCCTTCGGCCAGGTTGAAATCGCCCTGGGCCAGCAGGCTTGAGTCGCTGCTCTTTTTAAATGCGATTTTTTTGTTGCCGGCGTTGACCACCAGGTTGGAAACAAGTGTGGTGTATCCGAATGCGCCCATGTTTATTTTCTGCCCGTTGAAATAGGCATCCGCTGTAATAGCGGGTGTGGAAGAAACGGCATAAGAGTTGAACAACATCACCGTACTGGTGTTTATGTTCTCGTAGGTAACGCCTTCTTTTTTACAGGACCAAAACATGAAGGGCAGTACAAAGGCCAGCAGCCCATAAATATTTTTCGATTTCATTGGTTGTGGTTTTTAATAGCCATTATTCTGGTTCCATCCATTAATATTAAGATCCTGCGGAGGCACCGGCAAAAGATAATGCCGCTCATGCACATTGCCGGCAGCCGGTTGTGAACTGGCCATCTGTACTTTTTCTACCAGCACTCCCCACCTGATCAGGTCCAGTCGCCTGCTGCCTTCTAAAATCAGCTCGATGGCGCGCTCCGCCATGAGGGCTTTATGAAATGCTTCCTTGTCGAGACCGGCCAGGTCAGGAAGCACCGTTCCATCCGTTTTATGATCTGCCGGTCTTGCCCTGTACCGGATGGCATTGATCTGTTGATACGCTTCAGGCGTAGGCCCGTTGCTGATCTCGTTCAGTGCTTCGGCATAGATCAGCTTGATATCATCCAGCCTGAGAAGGGGCCAGTTGGTAGAATGATTAAAAAAATGACTGGAGCCCGGGAGTTTCTGGTATTTGGCAATGCCAAAACTATTCTGATCATTCGAAGGTGTTCGCGTCCAGCCATTGAGATAGGAATAGTTAGCAATATTCCATTCCACCCGGGTATCTTTGAAATCGAGCGTAGCTACAAATTCCCGGTTGGCTCTTGCATAAGCCTCACCGCTTCCCTTAGTGGCGTTCGCTCCTCCTGATGCACCAAAAAAGTAGGGGAAGTTGGAGCCCCTTTCCGGCATTTTGAACTCTACAGAAAGGATCACTTCTTTATCATACACATCGGATGAGAGGTTTTTGAATACGGCAGTATAATCAGGGTTGAGCGCATAGATGCCCGTGTTCTCCATATCAAGCACTTCTTTGGCTCTGTCCCGGGCCATCGCATAATACTTGCTGTCTCCTTTTACCATCTGCCCATCAGAAGATCTTCTCCAGCCGGCTTTTGTGATGTAAACCTGCGCGAGCAAAGCCTTTATAGCACCGTTGGTAAAGCGCCCCCCGTTGTTGGCTGCATTGGATAATTTATTGTCCGCCGCCAGCAGATCATCTTCAATCACCTGGTAGATCTCCTCCGCAGATACCCGTGGTTGTATCACTACAGGTTTGGTGGTGAGTTCGAGCTTCAGGGGCAGATCGCCATAAAGCCTCACGAGGTAGAAATAATACAGGGCCCGCAGCGCCCTTGCTTCCGCCAGCTTCGGTGCTACCCAGGCCTGGGCGTTCTCAAGGTTATTCAAGGTGCCAATCAGGCCGTTGCAGGCATTCATTCCTTTCCATAGATCGATCCACACATTCTGAGGGGCGAGGTCACTGCCTGATACCTGGAAGCTTTGAAACATGCCGAGCGCGGCTCCTGCAATATTTGCAGAGGGATGCACCAGGTCGTTCTGCACGGATAATAAATAGGAGAGCGTGTTCCTGAAAGTATTGCCGGTCTGCAAATAGCTGTAGGCGCCCAGCAGTGCAACGTCCGCGTCAGTGCTGGTCCGGGGAAAATTATCCGGCGTAAGGAATGAATAAGGTGTTTCTGTGAGTATTTTCCTGCAGCCCATAGTAGTGAACAGGCTGGCGATGATGAGCGTATATTTAATCAAGCGATCCATACTTATCATACTTTTAAAAGGTTGATTTAATCCCTATCGTGTAGGTCCTTGCCCGTGGATAATTATACAGGTCTGCGCCCGGCGTGATAATGGAATTGAAGTAATTCACTTCCGGATCGTAGCCGCTGTATTTGGTGAATGTGAACAGGTTCTCCGCGCTGACAAAGGTCTTCAGCTCTTTAAGGAATGTTCTTTTCAGAAAATTGCCGGAGAAGCTGTAGTTGAGCATCAGGGTTTTCAGCCGGAAATATGAACCATCTTCTACCAGGTAGGATGTGTTTACATCCACCTCGGTAACCTGGGCTCCCCATTTAGGCATGTTTACATAAGGCGTTTCAGGCGTCCAGCGGTTCATCATCACGGCAAGCCCACCCTGAAGGATTCCCGGCCTTTCCATCTCTGCCTTTCCGGAATTGAGGAGCTTATTGCCATAGGAATAAGTAAAGAGGATATCCAGGTCAAATCCTTTGTAGCTAAGTGTGTTGCTGATGCCACCAAAAAAATCCGGGTTACCATTTCCGATGATCGTTCTGTCATAGTTATCGATCTGCCCGTCAGGCACGCCTTTCGGGCCATTGACATCCTTGTATTTTTTTCCTCCCAAAATAGATACGCCTGGTTGCAGAGGCCCTGCCGCCAGTTCTTCCTGGGTATTGAATATGCCATCAAAAATAAACCCGTAAATAGCGCCCAGCGCTTCTCCTTTTTTCACGATATACTGTTCCGCGCGTCTGCCGAGTGTGCCTAGCGTGATAAAATCCTGACCTTCTGTTAGTGACAATACTTTGCTGCGGATAAGTGAAATGTTGAAGTTGGATACCCATCTGAACTTTCCGTCCAGGTTGACCGTATTCAGGTTTGCTTCGAGGCCCTGCACCTGTGCATTACCCACATTCCTGTAAACCGATGTATAGCCTGAGTAAAGCGATATCGGGGCATTCAGCAAAAGATCTTTAGACAGCTTCCGGTAGACATCGGCTGTGATAGTGACCCTGTTTTTGAATAAACCGATGTCTATGCCCAGGTTCGTCTGTGTGTTGGTTTCCCAGCGCAGATCTTCATTTCCTATCTGTAACGGCGCCATCCCAACGCCCCAGCCTTCGTTTACTACTACGTTAGAAGAGCCGTAGGTTGTAAATGAGCTATATGGAGTTACTGACTGGTTGCCTGTAATGCCCCAGCTGGCGCGTAACTTCAGGCTGAGGATATCGTGGTACCGCTTCATGAACGGCTCTTCCGAAAGTTTCCAGGAGCCTCCGGCAGAAGGGAAAAAGCCCCATTTATTCCGCATGAATTTAGAACTGCCATCTGCCCTGTAGCTAACAGTGAGATAGTATTTGCCTGCATAGTCATAATTTATCCTGCCCAGGAAGCTTTGCAGTCCGGCGTTCTGTTTAAAGGAAGTAGGCGTATGAATGGTGCGGCCCAATGACAGGTTATCCGCTCCCATGGACTGTATCGGAAAGTCCTGTGCGCCGGACGTATTGCGGGTAAGGATGTTGTTCTGTGTGGTGAACCCAACTACGGTGGAAGTATTATGCCTGCCTGCAAAACGTTTGTTGTAGGTAACCGTATTCTCATTGATCCAGTCTATTGTATTAATGGAAGTATGCTGCGCATAGCCGTTGTAAAGCCGCCCGATATTCGTAGTGGTGGGATAAAACGAATTGCTGATCTGTTGATTGTAGTTAAGCCCGCCGCTTACTTTCAGCGTGAGGTTTTTGGAAAGCTCGAAGGAAAGAAAAGAGTTGATCAATCCCGTGAACATCCGTCTCGCTATTCTTACCGTTGTAAGTTCGAGCAGGGGATTGCTGATGGAATTGGAAGTACCCGCCTGCCCGATCAGCTCCTGGTTTAGAAAAGCATCGAGGTTGTCGTTGGTCACAAAAGGACTGGCCCTCAGAACACCTTGCCCGATGCCTGTTTCGCCTGTAACACTGGGGCCTGTATGTTCGGTATTGGCAAGATAGATGTTCGTGCTGCTTGTTATCTTTCTGGTTACATTCACGATGGTGTTCAACCTCCCGGTGTACCGTGTAAAGTTGGTGCCAACTGCGATACCTTTCTGGTCCAGGAAACTGAAAGAGCCAGAAACTTTTACATCATTGGTGCCACCGGTGAACGACAGGTTGTGGGTTTGTTGCCAGCCCGTCCTGTACACTACGTCCTGCCAGTTAACACTGGTAGAATCTTTGTAGGTAGCCCAGTTGGCAAAAGAAACATCGCTGCCGGAACCTTCCGGCGTGGAAAGCCTGAAATGCTGCGCCTCTGCAAATTGCAGGGCATTGATAACCGGTAATTTTTTTACGATGCGCTGAAAACTGAATACCGGGTTGTAGCTGATGGTGAACTTCCCGGATTTGGCGGACTTTGTAGTGATGATCACCACGCCGTTTGCTCCTCTTGATCCGTAGATAGCAGTGGCGGATGCATCTTTGAGTATTTCGATCGAAGCGATATCGTTCGAACTCAGATTGAGGTTGGAACCGCCAAATTGCGGGAACCCGTCAATCACATATAACGGCTCGTTGCTGGCCGATATGGAAGAGCCGCCACGGATACTGATATTGACTTCTGCGCCGGGAGCCCCATCGTTCGATACAACCTGTACACCGGCTGCACGGCCCTGCAATGCCTGGTTTAACGATATGTTGGTGTTTTTCTCAAGCTGCTCGCCGCTCACGGATGCCACGGAACCTGTAAGGTCTTCTCTCTTTCGCGTGCCATAGCCGATCACTACAATATCATCCAGCCTGGAAATATTGGGTGTCAGCGTAACGTCCAGTTGGCCATTGCCGGCTACCGGCCTTTCCTGTGGCATAAATCCAACATAGGAGAACTGCAGGGTGGCCGGCTTATTGTTTACTAAAATGCGGTAACGACCGTCTGCATCTGTAATTGTATGATTGCTGGTGCCTTTTACAGACACTGTTGTGCCTGGCATGGGTTTTCCTTCTTCATCCCTTACAGTACCGCGTACAGTGTCTGTTGCAGGGGCGGCAGGCGGTAATGTATTTTCAGCTTTTTCTTTACGTTTGATGCTGATCACTTTGCTGCCAACGATCTCATACACCAAAGGCTGATTGGCAAAGATGAGGTTCAGCGTTGGCCGGAGAGCGGCATTTTTTACTTCGATGCTTACCGGCTTGCTCTCTTTTAATAGTTCATTGTCATAAAACACACTGAAGCCGCTTTGTTTTTTTATGGACTGCAAAACTTTTTTCAGTGTGGCTTCTTTTTCAGAAAGAGTAATGGACTGTGCCGCGCAAATACCTGACCAGCATAGCAAAGCAGCAAGAAGGAGAAATGAGATGATGCATCGCCATACAGGCTGCACAAAAAAATTGCAGTAAGCAATTAAAACCATAAATTTGTCTTTTGGTTGCAAATAATAATTAAGTCCTCACGACTTCTATGTTGTTGTACCAGATGTTGCCGGAAGTGCCTGATCTCACTTCCGGTTTTTTATTGTATGACCTTTTCTTTCATAGTGGATGTTCTTTTTTGCATAGTAAGTGTAGTATTGAAATAACGTGGTTTATGGCATAACGATGAGCGTTTTGTGTTCTGCATCTATCGTAAAATGAATATTATTGATCTCGAACAATCTAAGCAATTCGGATAAGCTGGCGCTGCGCGGGATGTCGCCGGAAAACTCCCGCCGGGGAATATCCCCTCTGTATTCTACTTTTATATCGTACCATCGTTCCACCTGTCGCATGATCGTTTTCAGATCCGCATCCACGAAGGACTGTATGCCGTTTTTCCAGGCTACCACATGCTCGGTATCTACTTTGTCAACCACACTGATATTGTTCCCGGATGATAAACGGCTTTGCTGACCCGGCTTTAGCACAACCCTTTCCCTGCCCCTGCTGAACCTCACAGAACCTTCCAGCAGCGTGGTTTCCAGTTTTGATTCATTTTCATAGGCCATCACGTTGAAATGAGTACCGAGCACTTCTATTGCCGCATCATTCACCTTCACGATGAATGGTCTGGTTTTGTCTCTTGCTACTTCAAAATAAACTTCGCCGGTAATTTCCACTTCTCTTAGGGTTGGGCCGAATGTGGAAGGGAACCTGACAGAGCTGGCGGCATTTAGCCACACCTCGCTGCCGTCCGGCAGGGAGAGTTTTTGTTGCCGGGCATTAGGTGTTTGCAGTGTATAATATTCAATGCTGCCGCTGGAGAGAGTGCTATCGAAGGCCAGCCCTTCATCTGTTTTAGCAACCGCATTTCCGGCAGCTACCTGTATATTGCCATTACTGAAGGTGTCAATTAAAATAGTTTTACCGTTGCTCAATGTAAGTACAGCGCCGACTGTTCCAGGTTTTATGTCGTTGGTAATGCTATGGGTGGGATCGATTTTCGCTTTTCTGTTGCCCATTAGAATATAAACGATGGATGATGTAATTAACAGAACAGCCGCAGCCGCTGTAAGCCTGCGCAGCAATGGATTCCGACTTTTCAATGGTACGACCGGTGTTCTTCGCGCATTGATCTGCTGCAGTACTCTTTTCCGGTGAGCTTCCCTGTCTGTAGCAATGCTTGCAGGCACATTCAAGGCATCATCTTCGGAAATGTTATTGTACCAGGCAGCATACTCTTCCTCTTCAGCGGGAGTTATGGTACCATTTAACCATTTTTCCGCCAGCAATAAGTAGCGCTCATTGTGTAAAGAGTCGTTCATAAGTGGAAAGCGTGTACATAATAGGCAATCGACAGGAACAAAACCCTATATGTGCGTGAAATTTTTTTTGGGGGGGCTGTTAGGGCAGGATAGTCAGCATGCTGGCTGTCAATTGATTAAAGGCTTTCCGCAGGGATTTTAGTGCCCGGGAGAGATTGGCCTCCACTGCCTTTTTTGATACATTCAGGCGGGCGGCGATTTCGTTTTGAGAAAGGCCTTCTTCCCGGCTTAGCTGGTAAGTAATACGGCATTTTTCCGGTAATGCCGACACCAGCCGGGATAATTTGTGCTTCAATTCCTTAAACCGGAGCCACTCTTCCGTATCACTACCCTGAGGTGGGTTGTGATGAACGGCGTATTGCTGGTACTCCATAGCCCGCTTTAGCTTTGCCTGCGCATTGATGACCTTGTATTTTATACTGACGGCCAGGTAAGGCTCCAGGCCGGTGGTGATGTCAAGCTCTTCCCTGCGTTTCCAAAGATCAAGAAAAACGTCCTGTACCATTTCCTCGGCAATGGCCAGATCACGAAACTTGATGCCGGCGATGAACAAAAGCCTGTCCCAATAACGATTGTACATGGCAGTAAATGCCTTGTCGTCTCCTTTTTTGAGCAGTTCAAGTAAGAGCGTATCGCTTTGGCAGTCGTAGTTCATGAATGGAACGTGAAATAACCTGACAAATGTAATAGAATTTCGAGGAAAAAATCCTGGGCTACAAGGATGTATGATTTATGCACCTGCCGGACCTCCGTTTGCTTACAGGGAGAAAGGTCTTATCTGTTACGAACACACGGGAATGATTAAGAGATAAGCCGGAATTCCAGACACGGAAAAGATGCTACAGGTTCGAATCCCGGCAAAACCGATATAAGAACGCCCCAGCTGTTGCCAGGGCGTCTTTCTTTATTCAATTGACTTTCTATTAAAGTGAGTTATGAGCCTCTTTATCCCTAAAAAGTCCGGTATTCGCCTGATAGATATTTATTCGCTTCCTCTTCTTTGAAACGGGCATTTGCGCCATCCCAGTTAAGCGTTTGGTTCGGGAAGCGCGCTGCGATAACACCCAGTAAAATTACTTCCGTAAGTTTCGCCGCATAAGAGAACGGTGCACTGCACTTAGATTTGCCGAGACAAGCGTCCACAAATTCGTGATAGTGTTTGTCCCCCTCAATATCGTAGCTGACAGTAGGTTTACCGGCTTCTCCCGCGGAGTCGAATTTGTTCAGGTCTATTTTTTCGTACTTGTTGCTGACAATCAACCTAGGCAGCTGCATGAAATGGGGTAGCAATAAGCGTTGGCCATTTTCACCGATAAACATGGCTCCCTGGTCAGGCAGTGCATCTCCGCCGGGTAGCGCCAACTCATCCTGCAGTTCCGGCGCTCCTTTGCCATCATACCAAACCCACTCCAGGGTTTTGGCGGTATATTCCGTTCCGGGGAAAATGTAAGTCACATGGTTCTTTTCAGCATGCCCAAAGTCGTTGGGCTGACGAGATTCATTTTTCACCGTTAAAGGAACACTTAACTTCAATGCATTGTACGGCGTATCGAAGATGTGAACGCCCATGTCACCTAAAGTACCACAGCCATAGTCAACACACCGGCGCCAGTTGCCCGGATGATAGAATCCATTTTTATAGGGTCGTTCTTTAGCCGTACCCAGCCACAGGTTCCAATCCAGCCCTTCAGGCACAGGATCACTTCCTTCGGGCACCGGCCCATCATAGCCCCAAACTTTTGGTGACCATGCTATTACTTTTTTTACCTTTCCGATAATTCCTTTTTGAATGAGAATAGTAGCCAGTTTGTAATCATAGAAAGAGTGCACCTGGATGCCCATTTGTGTGATCAGTTTCTTCTCAGCGGCCACTGCCTCCATTTTACGGGACTCTGAAATATAGTGCGTAAGGGGCTTCTGGCAATAGACATTTTTATTCATCTCCATCGCCATAAGTGATACGGGCGCATGTGCGTGATCGGGGGTTGACACTACAACAGCATCGATATCCCCTCCCATACTCCTGAACATTTCCCTGTAGTCTGCAAATATTCTGGCGTTGGGATATTTTGCCTTTACGGCCGCCAGCTTACTGGCGTCAACATCACAAAGCGCGACCACATCTACAGAAGGATGGGATGCAATACTTTTCAGATCGTTAACGCCCATTGCACCCAGGCCTACCTGGGCAATCCTCAATTTCTTATCGGAGCTGAATGCCAGCGACCTGAACGGCAGCAAAAAAGCCAGACTTCCGGCTGCTGTGTTTTTAAGGAAACTTCTTCTATTCATGTTCATGAGCCAGGGTTTCTATTGATTTTGGTAATTACCCAAATATAATAAAGTAGAAAGAAAAACTACCATTATTATGTATTCGTCACCTATCGGGTAAATAAGTAAAATATTATATTTGACCAGCTACACCTGAAAAATTCTGGAATTTCTGTGCAAGGACTAAATCTACGCAATGTTTACGGGATATAGCGCAGCCCGGTAGCGCGCTTTGTTCGGGACGAAGGAGCCGCTGGTTCGAATCCAGTCATCCCGACGAAAAAAAGGAATGGAAATGTGTTCTTTTCTTTATTCTTTACTTATTTAGAACTTCCCAGCGAAAATAGAAAAAGCGGTCAAAACCGCCTTTTGCTCTTTGCAGTATAAGAAGCGCCACGTATTTTATTATACAGCTAGCTCGTTACTTTTAAAGTTTGAATAAGTCCATCTTTTATATCAAAATGAAATTTTAAGATAATCGGACTTCCATCAAATGTTCCTGAACACTCTGCAGATAAAACGCTTGTTTTACCTTCATGAGCTATTGACAGAGGCTTCATTACCGATTTATACTTTTTATTTGCTTCTTCGATCCACTCCTGGATAGCTTTTCTTCCAGTATGCGTTTTCCCTTCGTCAAACGCAACGGCTGTTTCTGTAAAACAGTTAGCATAAGCCAGACTGTCGTATTGGTTTTGAGCCGTTACTAAGTCAGTTATTACTTTTGGTAAATTCATGATTTGTTTTTTTTATTGGATATTAAATTGTTGGTAGTGTGCCGCCATCGATGACGAATTCTGTCCCTGTTAGATAGTTCGCTTTCGGAGAAACCAGAAACCCAACCAGTTCAGCTACTTCTTCGGGCTCTGCTGGTCTTCCGAAGGGTATTCCACCCAAGGCATCTATAACGCTTTGTTGAGCCTCCTCAATAGAACAATTTGAACTATGGGCGATCCGTTCCAAAAAATATTTGACATTTTCAGTCCTGATCCATCCTGGAGAAACTGTCAGTACCCGCACCCCTTTAGGAGTCACCTCTTTCGATAACCCTTTGCTGTAATTGATCAGGCCAGCCTTAGCTGCCGCATATGGAAGCGTTGCATCATATAAGGGAAGCCGCCCCTGGATAGAAGCAATATGAATGATCACCCCGTTTTTCTGCTCAAGCATTTGCGGTAAAAATCCACGGTCTAATCTCACTGGTGCCAGTAGATTTGTTTGCAGGGTTTTCTCCCAGTCTTTATCGGTTAAAACCGCAAAACCACCTCCCGGGGTTTCCGACGCTCCCAGGTTATTTATAAGGATGTCGAGTTTTTTGTGTTTTGACAAGACTTCGTCCACCACTTTTTGTGTTCCCGGTTCCGTACTCAGATCTGCTGAAATAAAATGCAGGTTTTTGGTTAGATTTTCAGGTGCGTTCCTTGCGGTAATAATAACAGTTGCGCCAGCCTGTAGCAGCCTTTCTGCAATTGCCCTTCCGGCTCCCTTTGTTCCTCCTGTTACCAATGCAATTTTACCATTTAACTCATTGTTGTAATTCATACTGTTTTCTTTTAAAATTGATACTGCAATTTCAGACGTATGAGCTGCTAAAACAATTACGGGGAATCGAATTGCATAGGGATAAATTTGTCCCATATTGTATTTATAAGAACAATAGGTTAATTTTATACAATGCACGAAAGAAAAACTCCTTTAAATTTGAATTGCGGCCTTGACCTGATAGGCGAGGTTTTGTATGGCAAATGGAAGATCCGTTTACTTTGGTTTATTAACGAAGGGCATAAACGTCCGAGTGAATTGCAAAGAAAAATCCCAGATGCATCACGAAGAGTTTTGAATGTACAGTTAAACGAACTTGAAGCTCACGACTTAATTAAAAAGAAAGTGTTCGCAGCGGCTCCTCCCAAAGTGGAATATTCTATGACACCTTTTGGAAAAACAATAATTCCTATCATCGGGGCTTTAGGTAAATGGGGCGATGAAAACGAGAAAAGATTACGTGATCTTATCCTGAATAGTAAAATAAAACTGCATGCAGAGAATTATAACAGTATTAAACAACGTAAAGCCATCAAATACGATTAAGCAATTTAATTCAATACATCCATCTCTTCACTTCTACTGATTAGTATAAAAACTCCTTTTGTCAAAACAACCCAAAATACAGCGCTAAAGATATAGCTGCATTAAATGTATTATCCGACAAGTGGAAAAAATGCATAATATGGATTCAATGGGTACTTTACTTAGAGATGATGTAGGCTTTGTTATTGTTGGCGGTAAGTTCATTTTTCTCTTGCAGCAATCAATTTATCTAAAAACTTTAAGTAAAGATCTGTTGAAGTTTGCCTGCCATAATCATATTTAGTTTTGAATGCGATTACTAAATCAAGTTTTGGTAAGACAGTTATAAATTGTCCGTATGCACCTGTAGCAGAATATGCATTTTGATACGCTCCTTTGTTATAAGGCCCATCCCAAATCCACCATAAGTAGCCATAACCAAAATGATAATAAGCCGTCCCTTCTTCAACAGCCTTCCTGTAAGGTGAAACAACAGAAGTTGTTCTTTTTACCCAGTCTGCCGGAATAATTTGCTCATCTTTCCATTTTCCGTTTCTCAACATCAAATAGCCGATTCTTGCCATATCTCTCGTTGAAAACCAAATATGATAAGCTAAGTATTTTGATCTTGTACTATCGCCAGTTTTGCGTTGCTCATTTATGTTCCAATCCTGCATTTTTAAAGGTTTTGCAAACATTGAATCAATGAGTTGATAAATAGTTTTACCTGTCCGCTGCTCCAAAATATACCCTGCAACATTAAAATCCCAGTTGTTATATAGCCAAAACTCACCTGGTTTAACACGTCCTCGTTTTGGCGCCATTGCCGATGCATCCCCCTCATTACTTGCGGCATGATAAACACCGGAACGGGCTGTAAGCAAATCTTTTATAGTAGCCTTTTTTTCTTCCGGCAACAAACCACCAACATCTTCAATATGCAACCGTTCAATTGTGGTTGAAAGATCAATTTCCCCACTTTCCACAAAAGGTCCGTACAACATTGACAAGATACTTTTTCTGCAGGATGCTATATAGCTTGTTTCTTTTGTATCGCCATAATCAAAAAGAATTTTTCCTGATTGGATTACAACTACGCCCGTCGCGTTTGTACTGTCAATAATGTATAACTTTAGCTTATTCAAACTTTCATTATTCCAACCATTTTTTGCCACGTTGGTTTCTGATTGCCACGAGCTATCGGGATATATATAATTGTCACTAGAACTGCTTTTTTCTTGTTGACCAAAAGCGAGGTGAGAAATAAATATTGCCAACAATAAAAGTCTTTGCATTGCTTTGTAAATTTTGAACTGGCTAAAATACGCTACTTTGAAATAGCAGAAATCATTTATAATGATTTATGCTCAACAGATCATCAACAATCTATGCTGTCCAGACTCCTTTGGTGCACGGTGAAGACAAGGAGGAACCTGACTTTCAGGATGATCAACCGCCAACCTCCACAGGTTACCGAGGCCTAAGCTTATTGTGCGCGCGGTAGGTTCAGCCTGATAGTGCAGATCAAAAAAATGTTCACTTAAAAATGCTTCAAAACCTTCATCCGCTCCCTGATACAGCTTTTTGAGTTCATCACGTATTTCTGGAATAAGCACCTTCTTTTTGCCCTGAGAATTTGGTAATATTTCACTCGGCTCGCCATAGTAAGTGCATAAAAAGGTATCAGTGGGTATAGGAGAGCGATCTACATGAAAAGAATAAACATCCGTTGGCAAAAACGGGAAGGTATCATCCCGATCATAATGGTTGATCACATTAAGGATTGGAGATGCGCCATGAGCCTTCAAAGCATTCAAGTCATTCAGAAGAATTTCACGGGCGAGCTGCCCTTGTTCACTCAACTGAAGTTCACAAAGTTCTTCCTGTTCAATTACCGTTATGTTTCCACTTAGCACTACCTTTTTAATAATCTCAGAAAAATCACCTGTTAACTTACGCGTCCAGCAAATCGCATTGATTATCCCACTAAATGGCGTAGCTACAAGATCATTAAAACTCGTGACACAGTGAACCTGATTCTCAGCGCGAGATAGATCTATCATAACCGTAAAGATAACAACAAAAGCCAACAGATAGTGTCCGGCCCTGAGCCAATGCAAAACAGCGCCATTTGAAGACAAAAGGCGCTGTTCCTCACTATAAAGCCCTATTAATCTTCCTTTGCTTCCGGAATTGATAAATAGACCCGGCTATAAATAGTATTAAAATAGCAAAGAGTGTTCTTCCTATTACAGGGTCGCTGATATCCTTTGCCAATGGATGCCCGACCGGAATACGGGTAAATGTTTCATTGACTGTTGGAAGCATTGACAGGAAGAAACTAAACGACAGAAAGAAATTTTCAAAATAACGGGCTTTGTTACTTTCTCTCTTTCGGGAAACAAGGGAATAGGCTGCTACGATCAGAATAATGATCAGTATAGAAAAAGCATGCCCCGGGTTAAATCCACCCTTCCTGGATATTCCCAACGCTGTTAATGACGTAACAAGCGTGCAATAAAAATAGACTTTGCCTGTAATTTGTCTTAAGTCAATTTTACCATATCGCACAAATGCTATCAATGCAGCGATAATGGCAATAACGCCTATAGCCGTATGAAAGATCCCTAAATTTGATAGTCCCATAATTTTAAGATTTAATGAATTAAGACACCATATGGGCCTCTGAACTAACAGGTATCCTCAGCACTTTCGATATCAGACAATTCTGCTCAGCACTTTTGGTAATGGCTTCAAATTCATTGGCGGTAATGCCTGGTACAGTGGCGGTGATAGAAAGATGTATACCTGTGATATCCAGGCCTTCCATGGATAAAATCGCCTCCGTATCCAATGACTCAGGGCTCAATCCCTTTTCTGTCAATGCAAAACAAACTGCCATTGTAAAGCACCCGGCATGCGCTGCCGCCAACAATTCTTCGGGATTGGTGCCTTTTCCTTCTCCTGTAAAACGAGTCTTGAAACTGTAGTTTGTTTTGTTTAAAACTTCACTTTGTGTGGCTAATTCGCCCTTGCCTTCTTTTAGACTACCCGTCCAATGCGCTTTTGCTGTACGTTTCATTTTTTCCTGTATTAAAATTTGATTGCCGATATTGACAATGCAAAATTGAAATACAAAAACCGGAGGGGTTTGGCGAATCGGGTCAATTATTTGGTATTTTGGTTCAAGCGGTACTGAGTGGGCGTTGCACCGTATTTATCGTGAAAGCTTTTTGTGAAATTTGCCAGATCATTAAATCCGCATTCAAAAGCAATGTCTGTAATGCGGTTATCAGATGCTAAAAGCAGATCAGCAGCCTTTTCAAGCCTTTGGGTCTTAATATAATTTGCAGGCGTATCATTATACAATTTTGCAAATTCTCTTTTAAATGAAGAAACGCTTAAGTTGGTTTTACGTGCCAGATCTTCAACACCAACCTGTAGAAAAAGATTCGCTTCTATTATTTGTTTGAAAGTATAGGTAGCCGGCGAAAAAAGCTGGGACAATACTACTTGTATGGTTTCTGCATTTCGTGTTTGTGATAGCAACAAGATGATCTCCTTCAATTTCAAAATTAAAATATCATCATTTATCAAAGAGGGATTTTCAAAATAAAACAACAGGCCTTCAATATATTTCTGTATCAAAAAATCATTATTTATTCTTTCGCTTGCCAGGTTGGATATTGCATTACGGGGCTGTTGAAGCAATAGGGGAAGTTCTCTTTCATAGATCTTTTTTAAGATATCCGGATGGAAAGTAACTATCACAATTTCACCGTTGGTGTTTAAATCAGAATTGTGTATCCTGCTTCCGGAATGGATGCAATTTAGAAACAATGAATAATTAGTGGGAATATTGATATGCTCATCATCAAACTGATATTGCATCTCACCTGCTAACATATATAAAAAGCAGGCTTGTTCTGAAACAGGGAAAGCAAATTCAAAAGGTGGTTTTAATACCACCTTTTGAATGAACGATCTTCCAAACAGATCAATCTTTTTATAGTCAATCACCATCTTCTATCATTAAACTGTTGATAAAGAACGGATTTTTTATTGAAAGATTTGCCCCGTTCTTATGCCCCTGTCGCTTTTCACCACTGGAATTTCGGGCAGGTTTATGACTCAGGCCTCTACAAGGCGGTTCACCTTACCAGCCAGTTCAACCGTCATTTCGGCCAGCCTGTTGGAAATGCCTACTTCATTATCGTACCAGGATACAATTTTCACCAGTTTGTCGATTGAACGGGTTAAGGTGCCATCAACAATAGAAGAGTGCGTATTACCCAGTATATCAGCCGATACTAATGGCTCTTCAGTATACTCCAGTACGCCTTTCAATGTAGTGGCTGCATGGTGTTTTAGAAATTCATTGATCTCCTGGGCAGATGCACGCTTCATCAGGTTCAGCGACATATCGGCTATTGAACCATCGATCACAGGTACACGGTAGGAAAAACCATCCATCTTTCCTTTCAGTCCGGGTAACACTTCACCAATCGCCTTCGCAGCACCGGTGGTGGTGGGAATGATGGATTGCGTGGCCGCCCTTGCCCTTCTGAAATCTTTATGTGGTCCGTCCTGCAGCATCTGGTCCATGGTAAATGCATGCACCGTGCTCATGAAGCCCGATTCAATACCATATTCTTTATCGATCAGGTATAATACCGGCGCTATACAGTTAGTGGTGCATGAGGCTGTAGAAAGGATTTCATCCTCTTCTGTGATCTGGTCGTTATTCACGCCCATTACAATTGTTTTCACATTACCGGTGGCAGGTGCAGTGATCAATACTTTTTTTGCGCCGGCTGTGATATGTAATTGTGCGCCTTCTCTCTGCGTAAAACGGCCGGTTGATTCAATCACCACATCTATCTGCAGATCCTTCCATGGCAATTTTTCCGGAGCACGCTCACTCAGCAATAAGATCTTCTGGTCATTCACCACAATATATTGATCCTGTAACGCTACGGTACCGGCAAACTTTCCGTGCGAGGTGTCGTATTTAAAAAGATGCGTTAACAGTTGACTGTCTGTAAGGTCATTGATGGCCACTACTTCTATGCCTTTCTTGTTCAGCAACGCTCTTAAGGTCATTCTGCCGATGCGTCCGAATCCATTAATAGCTACTTTCATAATATTATATTTTTAAGTTAATTCTCTATTGCGTGCATAGAAGTTCTGAAAGAACGGCGGTAATCGCTGGGGGACATATTCATGTGCCTGATGAATGTGCGGCGCATGGATATCAATCCGCCCATTCCACATTTCTCTGCGATCTGGTCTATGCTCAGATCGCTGTCTTCCAGGTACCGGCGTGCCACTTCAACCCGTACTTTCTCTACAAATTTGGCAGGCGTAACGCCGGTTTCTTTCAGGAATACCCGGGCGAAATTGCGTACGCTCATATTGCTATGCTGTGCCAGGTGCTCTATACTCAGGTCTTCTTCCAGGTGCCGGATCATCCAGGTATATAACTTTCCGCCCATGGAGTTTTCCTGCCGGTATATTTCAGGCAGTCTGCTAAACTGCGCCTGGTACCCGGGCCGCTTCAGGGGCAATATCAGCTTGCGTGCAATATGCAATGCCACTTCCGGGCCATGGTCTTCTTCCACCAATGCAAGCGCCAGATCAATGCCAGAGGATACGCCTCCCGAAGTATATATATTGGCATCGCGGGTAAAGAAAGGATCGGTATCCACCTTTATCCCGGGATAACGCTGCTGAAATTGCTGGCTGTATTCCCAATGGGTGGTAGCTTGTTTCCCATCCAGAACACCTGCTTCAGCCAGGGCATAAGCGCCTAAGCAAACAGAACAGATGCGGTTGAGCTTCGGATAGATGTCCTTCAGCCATCTGAAAAAACGCTCCCCATTCTCCAGCAATGGCATGGAGAAACCAGCTATGATGAGTGTATCAATGGGTTGAGAGATGGTGGTTACCGTAACAGCGCAGTGTAGATCTATACCACTTTTTGTAGGGATCTTTTTTGTATTAAGCGGTGAGGCGAGTAATATCTCGTATCCACCGTTACCATCCAGTATTCTGTCCGCCGCGGCAAATACATCAGAGGGGCCGGCTACATCAAGGAGGAAGATCCCCGGCATGGGTACAACAATTATTAGTTTCTTTTTCGTCCTCGCCATAATGCAAAAATAGGACGAATCCCGGATGGCTCAAATGACATATTTTATACAATTTCGGCCATATGCTACTTATCACGTTCCATCCATATTAAACGGGCTTGCGTAAGTAGCTCCGTTTCTCTTTTTCGTCACTTTTGGGTATTATTGTGCCTGAAATGCAACCAAAGTTATGTGAATGGCCGTAACGGCAATATACCAGTTTTCGGAAGAAAGGGAGTTATTTGACCGGGTGGCGGAGGGTGACGAAGATGCTTTTAACGCAATCTACCAGCACTTTATGCAGCTCCTGAGCGGAGCAATCCTTCAACTTGTTAAATATGAACCTGATGTGGCAGAAGTGCTGCAAGAGGCCTTTGTGCGCGTATGGCTCAATCGTGACAAAATACCAGGTATAGAAAACCCCGGCGGCTGGGTACGCCGCATCATCATTAATGAATGCTACCGGCTATTAAAGAAAAATAACCTGCGCTACCAACTCCACTCAGCTAAGGCCGGCATGCAGGGCGAAGCTACCTCTGCTTCGCATGCAGAACACCGGCTGGTATTGGACGAAACCCAAAAGATCATTCAGGCTGCCTTGTCCGAACTATCGCCCCGGCAGTTTACTATTTACCGCCTCAGCCGCGAGCAGGGTAAACGAAGCCCGGAAATAGCGCAGTTGCTAGGCCTCTCACCTGATTATGTAAAGAAAACTCTCGCCACCGCCCTGCAAAAGATCCGCAAAAAATTACTGGATGCCGGTAAACTTTTACCCGCTGGTTTATTTTATTAAATTTTTTTTGCCGGATACCCCCCTTTTTCATTTTCAAAGGTTAATGATAATAGAAACAGCTATGGAACAGCAACGATTTACCTATTTACTGGACCGCCTGGCCGATAATTCGATGACCGGCGAAGAAAAAGAAGAGATGATGCAATATCTGCAGGCGCATCCCGGAGATGACATGGCTGCAGAAGCAGGAGAAGCTTTTCTGGCTGCATATGAAAACACTGCTACAGACTTTACACCTTACCAGCATATTGCCCGCGATATTACCTCGCTGGACCAGGCACCTGCCCGCCGTACCGGTTTATTGGCCGTATTGCGGCCACGCAGGGTGGCAGCAGCAGCAATTGTATTGATATTGGCAACAGGCGCCTATACCTGGCTAAAT
This sequence comes from Chitinophaga niabensis, assembly GCF_039545795.1. Lineage (NCBI taxonomy): Bacteria > Pseudomonadati > Bacteroidota > Chitinophagia > Chitinophagales > Chitinophagaceae > Chitinophaga > Chitinophaga niabensis. Next base: position 3,436,011 of record NZ_CP154260.1, read on the forward strand.
AAGCCTGTAAATAAACCACAGGTGGCTCAAAGCTTAGACGTGCAGCCTGGCCTGGAAGGAGCTATACTCACCCGTGGAGACGGCAGCACCATAGTGCTGGATAGCCTTCATGCCGGTGAAATAAAAGAAGATAATGGCGCCCGCGTACAGTTGCAGCATGGGCAGTTATCGTATGCAGCTGCAACTGCCAACCAGGAAGCAACTATTTATAATACCGTTACAACTCCCTACGCAAGAACCTTCCGCCTTCTGCTGCAGGATGGTACATGGATATGGCTCAATGCCGGCAGCTCCGTCACTTACCCGGTGGTGTTTACCGGTAAGGAAAGAAAAGTAAAAGTCACCGGCGAAGCTTATTTCGAAGTGGCCAAAGCTGCCGGCAAACCATTTGTGGTAAATGTAAATGACCGTGCGGAAGTAGAAGTGCTGGGCACACATTTTAATGTAAATGCCTATGCGGACGAAGCCGCCATTAAAACGGCGCTGCTTGAAGGTACCGTGCGTGTACGCACCGGCAAAGCCAATACAGCAGTGCTGAAACCAGGCCAGCAGGCGGTGATCAATGATGGGGAGATGGAAGTAGTGCCCGCCGATCCTGAAGAAGTAAGCGCCTGGAGAAACGGGCTGTTCCACTTCAGAAAAGCAACTATACCGGAAATGTTACGCCAGATAGCACGCTGGTATGATGTAGAAGTACGCTTCGAAGGCGGTGTGCCGGAACGTACATTTTCGGGCGACATAGAACGCAAACTCAGCCTGCAGCAGGTATTAGCAATTTTACGCGTAACACGCATCAACTATACTATAGACAATCAAAAACAAATCACGATCAGGAATTAACGGGGGATCTTACAATATCGATAAGCCTTAAAACCGTCAACTAGAGAAGTTCCGGTAGCCGGAACAAAAGCATTCAGTCATTAAAAAACCGGGGATCAGATTGGACCCTGCCCCGGTTTATTAAGATCGAATGCTTACAGGGAAAATACTGCTTAAATATCAACCTTAACACTGCAAAAGTATGCAAATTCAGGCGTTTTGCGGCACGTTTCTCCTGTGCGGGAAACGATGGCCGTTGTTATCAACCAAATTAATGTTAGTCATGAAACTAACAACGATCTTAATACTGGGGGCATTCCTGCACCTCAGCGCTGCTACAAAGGCGCAAGTTGTAAATTACACGGCAAAGGCTGTGAGGCTGGAGCAGGCTTTTGATGCCATCAAAAAGCAAACGGGGTATGTATTCTTTTATGATGATGCGGATATTAAAACCGCACAACCCGTTAGTGTAGAACTAAAAGGGGCCAGTCTGCGCGATGCATTGGCAGCGCTGCTGAACAAACAACCTTTTTCTTACCAGATACAAGGCAATACCATAGTAGTAACAGCTTTGCCCAAACTGCAACCAATATATCCGCAAATACTGCAGGATAAAAGCCCGGTACGCGGCGTGATCATCAATAATGTGGGATCTGTACTCGTAGGCGCTACCGTGTCTGTAAAAGGTAAAAAGCAAACAGTATTTACCGATACTGAAGGCCGTTTCACTATTAACGCAGATGATAACGATGTGCTGGAATTCAGCTACGTTGGTTATTCCCGGATGGAGATCCCCGTAAGTAAGGCCGCATCGATGACGGCCGGGCAATCAGCCGCAATATCCGGCAGCCTTATCTCCAAAACAGCTACGGGTGAATTATCGATTATGCTGCAATTGCAAATTACCTCCCTGGGCGAGACGGTTGTAACCGGTTACCAGACACTTAAAAAATCCAGTATAGCCGGGGCCATAAGTTCTGTAAAGGCAGAAGAATTATATTTGAATGGTATTAATACGATCGAACAGGCACTGCAAGGCAAACTGCCCGGCGTAGTTATTACCAGCAACTCAGGCCTTACCGGCACCCGGCAGAAAACAAGGGTGCGCGGTACCTCCACACTACTGGGCACGCAGGAGCCGGTGTGGGTGGTAGATGGTATCATCCAGGAAGATCCCCTGCCGTTTAAAGCTTCTACGCTTAGTGCCCTGGGCGAAATCACCACAGACAACTTTGATTATATCCGCGACTTCGTAGGCACTTCTATCGGCTGGCTGAACCCGAACGATATTGAAGATATCACCGTATTAAAAGATGCTTCTGCTACTGCGATCTACGGTGTAAGGGCTGCTAACGGCGTGATTGTGATCACTACCAAAAAAGGAAAAATAGGCCCGGCCACCATTTCCTACTCGGTGAATGCAAGCATCACGGAAAAGGTTAACTACAGCCGCCTGGAGATGATGAACTCCCAACAACGGGTAGCTGTATCAAAAGAAATATATGAGCGCGGCCTTATTTCCAATAGCCTGAACAATAATGTAGGATATGCCGGCGCAGTATCCGATTACCTGAACAAACGTATTACTGCTGAAGAATTTGAACAAAAGGTAGCCCGCATGGAAACGGTGAATACGGATTGGTTCGACCTGGCGTTCCGCATGCCCTTCAGCATGAATCATAACCTGAGCATTTCCGGCGGTAATGCTAACACCCGATATTATGCTTCCTTCGGCTACAATTCTACCAATGGTACAGCCATCGGAAATGATAGCAAAGGTTACACCGGCAACGTGAACATCACTTCCCGGCTTACGAGCAAGCTGAATGTATCCATGCGTTTATCTGCATCGAAGAAAACGGTAAATGGTTTTTACCAGGTAAATCCTTACAGCTACGCTGCCAAAATTAACCGTGCGCTGGAGGCATACGATGAATCCGGCCAACTGGCGTATTACAATGCAGAGAATGGCTTCCGCTATAATTTTCTCAATGAAAGGGATAACACCGGACTAAACAATAATACCCTCGCCGCAAACACCAGTATTGATGTGAATTACGACATTCTGCCCGGGTTGCGTTTCCAGACAATGTTCGGCTATAACACCACCGTGGTTGAAGGTTATTCCTACGCTACCGAGCGCACATCTTACATCGCCAAATTCCGCAATTTTGAATATGGCTCCGCCAAACCTACAGACGCCGCCTATATTAACAGCCGCTTGCCTGTAGGGGGAGAGCTGAACGAAAACCGCAATACCGTGGGCGCCTGGAACTGGCGCAACAGTCTTTCCTACTCCAAGGTGTTCGCGCAAAAACATGCGCTTACCGTAATGGCGGGACAGGAAGCCAGCAGCAGCCGGACAACAGGCGCAACAGGTACCACTTACGGTTACCTGCATACACGCGGGAAATCATTTGCTATTGTGCCGCTGACTTATACCGCAGCTAAAACGCCGAACCCGTTATATACCGATATGCAGGCCTCCAGGAAGAATACAGACCGCCTGATAAACAATATGGGCCTGTATGCTACCGTAAACTATGTATACGATAACCGTTACGTACTGAATGCCAGCATTCGTTCCGATGCCTCCAACCGTTTTGGCCAGTATACAGGCGAAAAGTTTAATCCCGTATGGGCCGGCGGTGTCCGGTGGAATGCAGCCAATGAAAAATGGTTCGACCGCAGCAATTGGCTGGCCGACCTTAGCCTGCGCGCCAGCTTTGGCTATCAGCGTAATATTGTGGCGAATGTAAGTCCCGACCTGATCGTGCGCATCCCTACCGGCGCAGCAAGCAATATTGTTGACCAGTTTACGGGGGAGGACATGCTCACGCTCAGCAAGCTGCCATACGCAGATCTCCGTTGGGAAAAGAATACCTCCGCCAACTTCGGCATCAACCTGAGCCTGTTCCATGGCAAAGTGCAAGCAGGTGTTGATTACTATATGAAGAAAGGCCGCGATCTGATCAGTAACCTGAACGTACCAGTGGAATATGGCGTAGAAACAATGCCTGTAAACGGTGGCGATATGCTGAACCAGGGTATCGAGATCAGCGCAAGCTTTACACCGGTACGCACCCGCGACTTCACCTGGAACATAGGGGTGAACAGTGCCAAAAACTTCAATGAAATACAGCGTACAGGTACGCAGCAGATCAACTGGAAAACCGCAGTAAGCGGCAACTATTACAAAGCAGGCTATCCTGTTTCCGGCTTCTGGGCGTTCGACTATACCGGTATTAACAGCGCCAACGGTTACCCCCTGTTTAACACTGCCGTAAAACAGAAGGGCGATTCGCTGAACGATCCTACTTCTTACATGCGTTATATGGGTAAACTTGATCCCGACTTTACCGCAGGACTCAGTATGACCTTCCGCTATAAACGCTTCTCCCTGTCTACCGGGCTAAATCTCCAGGTGGGCGGTAAACGTTTCCTGCTACCAGTGTATAATACCACTACGGGCAGATTGCCTAACGAATACGAAAATCTCTCGGCCGAACTGGTAAAAAGGTGGACGCCGGACAACAAAACTGCCATGTATCCCGGCCTGCCTGATTACACCGTGCCTGCTTTCCTGCTGCCGGATAAACGCACATACACCCAGGCATACGAAATGTATAACAATAGCAGCGCACGCGTGGTAAATGCTTCTTCACTTCAATGCAACAACCTGGCAGTAAACTACAGCATGCCTGAAGTGCTGGCCCGTAAATTAAAGTGTCAGAATATCACTGTCAGCGGCGGCGTAACGCAGCTGTTTTCGATTGTAAGCAAAGATTACAGGGGAAGGGACCCGGAAGTGGCTACCGGCCAGCAACCGCGTACCAAAACGTACACTATGTCGCTTTCCGCCAGTTTCTAACCATTAAATGAGGATCAACAATGAAAAAGATATTGATATACCTGCTGCCAGTTTGCCTGTTGGCCGCATCCTGTAAAAAATTCCTGGAAGAAACAAGTCCGGATGAGATCCGTCCTTCTTCCACCGAAGATCTGTATGCTTTTATGATCAGCGATGCCTATCCGTATGCTGCCTCGTTGGAATTCTTCTCGGATATGCTCACAGACGATGTGAAAAGTTACGGCATGCCCCGCAACAGTAATGGCACAATTAACACTGCCTATTCCAGTTTTTATGAAAACGGCAAAGGCGTATTCGCCTTCGATCCGCTGGAACTGGAAGGTTCAACCGGTACTGCTTCTACTGCGCTGGACGCCTGGAAGAACTATTACAGCCGCATTAAAGGCTGCAACATAGTGATCGACTATGCCGCCAAAGTAAAAGGAAGTGATCAGGCGAAAGATGCGCTTCGCGGCCAGGCATTGGTATTGCGTGGCTTTTATTACCTGAAGCTGGCCCAGTTATATTGCCTGCCTTATAATGGCGCCGGCGTTCAACCGGAAACTGCATTGGGACTGCCCCTGATCCTCACCATGCAGGTGAGCGATGAGCACGTAGGCCGCAGCACTCTCCAAGCCACCTTTAACCAGATTGAGAAAGACATGGTAGATGGCGCAGCATTGCTGAAGGCTAACTTCACAGCCCCTACTCCTTTCCGCCTCAGCCACATCGCCGCTTATGCGTTGTTGTCCCGCTTCTACCTGTACCGTGGCATGGATGCCGATATGGACAAAGTGATCGAATACGCCGATGAGGTGATCGCGGAAAGACCCGCTCTTACGCTCCTGAAAGGTTTTGTTACATCCAATACCAGCCTGAACACGGTAGGTATTTATGACCAGACGGCCAGCACAGAGGTATTGTGGCAGTATGGATTTAACTCCAAAGGCATTAGTACATTTATGCCTGCTACCGGCACGTACACCAGCTTCCATGCTCCCTATGCAGTGTCTGATGAACTGCGGAACATATACGAGAAGGGTAATGGAACCGATAATAAAGGAGACCTCCGTTACGCGCTGAACTTTGCGAAGTATACCGTAAGCGGCGCTGAGTTTCCCTCCCGCAGCCTGAAAATAGGTTTGAATGGTACGGCCGGGGATAAAGGCATTCGCACTGGCGAAGTGTATATCACCCGCGCTGAAGCCTGCGCCCGCAGGTTTAAAAAGTCCGGTCAGGATGCAGACCGTGTGCAGGCCCTCAGCAACCTGAACACACTGCGTTTGAGCCGCTACGACACACGTACGGCAGCGTATACGCCAGTTTCTTTCACAGATGCGGACGCGCTGCTCAGGTTCTGTACAGACGAACGCCGGCGCGAGATGAGCCTGGAAGAGGGCAGCCGCTGGGCAGATATCAAACGTCAGGGATTATCTGTTACCCACAACTTCATTGATGCGGAAGGCAACAGTACCATATATACGTTACCGGCCAACAGCCCGCTGTATGCGCTGCCCATCCCTGTCACCGCTATCAGCAGGAACAATAATCTCGTACCTAATCCCCGCTAACTTCTTACAACATGAAACTGAAGCTATATATACTCGCCGCTTTCACTTTACTGGCTGCCGCCTGCAATAAAGAAGAAACACTGACCGCTTCCGGCGAAAGCGGTGCCTATAAACTGCCGCAGGGCAATCACGACTTCGATGCAACCATCAAAAACTACCATGATAAATACGGTAGCTACCTGCTGTACCAGTTCTCCAACCGCGATTCCTACTGGACGCCCACAGGCTGGAAAAATGCGGTGTACGACACTGTAAACAAACGCTGGAGCGCGGGCTTCCTGGTGAAACCGGCTGAAGAAACATATATACCAAAACAGCTGCAGATCATTGACCGGCTCTGGTTCCGTTTTTACCCTGATAAATTCCTGAAGGAGTTTCTGCCGGGAAAAATACTCCTTTGCTCAGCAGTAGACTCTGTATATCTCGGTTATGACTTTACCACCATCCCCACAACTGTCATCAAACTGGAAAAGTCTGTGGCGGCATGGTTCAACTACGATGGCATCAGCGTAAACTTCGGTAACGCAAAGGTGACCGCTATGACACCGCAGGATTCCGGCATCTTTGTATGGAAGGTGAACACGCTCTTCATGCAAAGTATCGCTTCGCGCAAGCAGATAGCAGCCACTGCTGATTTTTCTAAAGTGACGAGTTATGCCACAGCATTTACCACGCAGGCAGCAGCTTATGCCGCCGGTTCAATCACGGATTATTACGCGTCTACCGCACAGGCGGATTGGGAACAATATATCCTGGCCATGACGGGTTATCCGGAGTCCGTATTGAATACCAGTGCACCTAATACCGTACGTTCATATGTGGGCATCTTACATCCAACAAAGGATACGAACGGTAAGATCAGGCAACGTTACAACCTTGTACGCAACTATTTTATCAATAATTACAACGTAGACCTGCAGGCGATCGGTAACACCGCTATCGCCAGATAACTCATATTTTTTCATCCTGATTGATATGCAGCCAGCACTGTATACAGGCCATTTATTGCAACAACGGAAATCTGAACAATGAATATATTACACACTTTTTTATTAACCGCCATACTCGTTCCTGCGTCCGCATTTGTGCGGGCGCAGCATGCGGGTGGAAGTGAAGGACTGCCGCCGCTCCGGGAGTATATTAAGCCGGACGCGCAACGTTATGCAGGGATGTGCAACATCTATGTACAGAACGGCCGTTATCTGATGGAAGTCCCCGATTCGCTGGAAGGCCGCGACATCCTGACGGCCATCACCATCATACAAGGATCGGCGCAAAAGGAACGCAGCGCAGATAAACGTTACGGTTACTCCGGTGATGCGGTGTATGAGTCTGTATTCCGTTTCCGGCGCGCCTCGGGGAACCGTATGACCATGGTGCAACCCTTGTTCCTGAATACACAGGATACCAGTGCCCCTTCTTACCGCGCTGCAACGTCATCGCTGTTGCCGGTCATGCTTTCTTTTGAAGTGAAAGCAAAAGACGAACATGCTGTGCTGATCGACTTTACGGAAGCCTTTAAAGGGGATATAGACCTGTTTTCGCTCCGGGGTGCTAAAGACGAACTGGGCATTGGAGAATTACAGCCGGAAAAATCATTTATTAAAAGTGTGACCTGCTTCCCGGGCAATATCAATTTCCGTTCGGTGAAAAGTTATGGCCCCGGTGCGCCGCCTCCCGGTGCTACAGGTGATGGCAAACCCGGCACTGACCGCGCACCGAAGAAACCCGGCGATGCCACCGTATGGGAAGTAGGCGCATCCTGGATACTGTTGCCTGAAACGCCGATGCACAAACGCTTCATGGACGAAAGAGTAGGTTACTTCACCAAAAGTATCCGCGACCTGGGCCATTACCCCAATAACCCGCACCCTGTACAACTGGCTACCCGCTGGAATTTGCAGCCTAAGCCGGAGGACATGCAGCGTTACCTTCGCGGCGAACTTGTAGAGCCCGCCAAACCAATTGTTTTTTATATCGACAGGGACACACCGGAATACCTGGTGCCTTATTTCATTGACGGTGTAAACGAATGGCGCCGTGCCTTTGAAAAGGCAGGTTTTAAAAATGCCATTACCGCCAGGCCGGAACCGCCTGCCGATGATACTACCTATTCGCTTGAAGACGTTCGTTATTCCTATATCTCTTACAAAGCCTCCCCTATTCCTAACGCCTATGGCCCTTCGGTATGCGACCCGCGTTCCGGTGAGATCATCAGCTCAAGAGTGGCCGTGTTCCATAATATCATGGACCTGATCCAGCGCTGGTATTTTGCCATGTGCGCCACCAACGATCCCGCCGCCCGGCAATTCCCGCTCAGCCGGGAAGTAATGGGCCGGCTGGTAAAAAACGTGATCACACATGAAGTAGGCCATGCCCTGGGCCTGCGGCATAATTTTGCGGGCAGCTCCACTTACGATGTGGATAGTATCCGCAACCCTGCCTTTGTAAAAGCTAATGGTTTTGGCGCCTCCGTGATGGATTATATGCGCTTTAACTACGTAGTGCAGCCTGAAGATAAAATGCCCGTGGACCTGTTGCTGCCAAACATCGGCGTATACGACCTGTTCGCCATCGAATGGGGATACCGCTGCCTGCCGCAGTTACCCTCTCCCAAAGCGGAAGCAGATTCGCTTGAACGCTGGGTGACTGCAAAACGTAAGGATGAGCGGCTGCTGTTCGGCAAAGAGACTGATCTTTTCGATCCCCGCTTCCAGTCGGAAGATGTGGGTAGCAATGCTGCAAAAGCCGGCGAACTGGGTATGAAAAACCTGCGTCTCGCCATGTCGCATTTCGATAAATGGATGACCACCATGAAGGCGGACGATGTATACTACAGTCAGCAGTACCGCAGTATGCTGGGCCGGTATCACAATTATCTGAACCATGCCCTGCGTACACTCGGCGGCCGTTATAACTCTGAAGATGCGTTACCTGCCGAAGACCGGCCTCCTTATGTACCGGTGAGCAGAGCACGCCAGGAAGAAGTAGTGGAATTCCTGGAGAAGTATATCCTGCATTATCCTGACTGGCTCTTTCCGCCCGACATCACGAAAAAAGCTGGTTTTATATTCGAACGGGATGGTGCGGAACCATTTGCCGTTGCACTCTCCAGATTTTTCATGGCCTATTCCCGCATCCTGCAGAATCAAGTAGTTGCAGGTGATAAGGCTTATAAAGCCAGCGAACTATTTGACCATTTGTATAACAACATCTATGGCAAATTGGCGAAAGGTCAGCCGGCAAGTGAGTTTGACAGGCTATTGCAGCGCACCCTGCTCGCCAGCATGATATCAAACGCAGCATCCAAAACGGGCTTTTCCAAAGACGTGTCTGTGCAACTGCTGGTGCTTATTGAAAAAGTACAGGCAGGCTGTAAAGCGGGTAAGCCGCTGGCAAAGGAAGTGCTTACTAAAGCGCATCTGCAATCACTATCAGACATGATAAATATTTGGAAAACCGGTACAGGCCAGAGTTTAATGGCAATTAAATAATGATAACACCAGGAACGATGTATAGAAGGATTTTGACAATAGCGGCCTGCATCGCCGTATTAACTACTTCGGCACAGGACGTGCCGAAAGGGCCGATGCCGTTTGATAAGTTTCAGACAAAAGATGTGAAAACTATAGATGGAGACTTCCCCATATACCAGCGCGGCAAGAATTACTATATGGAAATTCCTGGCCGGAGCCTGGATAAGGATATTCTCGTAATGGGTTACGTGCGCCGGGGGAATGCCTCCGCCATTTCGAAGTCTTCGGGCATCGTACGTTTCAGCAAAGGCATTAATGATCATCTCGATGTAACCCGTCCCATGTTTAGCGAAGGCGCTTCCGGCGATGTGAATGGTGATATGGAACCGGTGATCAAAAAGTCCGGCAGGGTTCCGGTAAACTACGGCTACCGGATAGAGGCGCTGGGCAGGGAAAAGAACAGTTATATTATTGATATTACACGCCAGATCACAGAGACCGGTGACTGGTTCGGATTTAATGATCTCTCTTTCCTGAACCATCCTGATCCGCAACGTTCCTACGTGCAAAGCATCTCGCCGGAAAACAAAGGCGTGCGCTTTATCGTAGAACGCTCACAAACGGATTACATGGGCAGTACAGGAGGCCCTAAAAAGCCGAACAATTCCAGCTACGAAATTGAACTGTTGTTCAGCGAACTGTCCGGCGAAAAAATGCCACGCAAAATAGCGCAGGAAAATTCCGGCTTTGAAACCTTCAGTTTTACCGATTACGGCAAAGTAGCTTATACAGCCCGTAAAACGGAGTTCATTCGTAAATGGGATATCCGTCCGGGCAAACAGAGAAAAGGGCTGGCTTCGCCTGTTAAGCCTATTACGGTGGTAATAGATCCATTGACGCCGGACTTCTACCGCAGTTATATTAAAGCCGGTATACTGGCCTGGAACAAAGCTTTCCATGCCGCAGGTTACCGGGATGTACTGGAAGTATCAGTAGATGGCGATCTGCAACTGGCACCGGGTAAGATCATCGTGAACTGGGGTAATGCGTATACGAACGTATTGAACGCCACCGTAGACAATCCCGAAACCGGTGAGATCATGATGGCCCGCATCAACCTCACCGCAGCCGTCACAGACGACCTCATGCTGAAATACCTGGTACAATGCGGAGCTGCAGACAACCGCATTATCAAAGATTTTAAACACCGCGAAATAGCCGGTTCCATTATTCAATGGCAGATCACCCGCGCCATGGGTAAGGTGCTGGGATTAAAAGAAAACCTTGCAGCCAGCACGCATTATACACCTGCCCAGCTTCGTGATATAACATCGCTGAAGAACAATGGTATCAGCGCCTCCGTGATGGACGACCTGGGCTTCAATTACCTGGTGCAGCCGGGCGATCAGGTACCTGCTGAACTACTACTGCCACGCATTGGAGCGGACGATATCGCTGCTATCAGATGGGCCTATGGTACGGAACCGAAACCCGGTTATACATGGCTGCCTGAAGGCAATACTGATCCTTTCACCCGTCATGGCGATCTATCATCTGATATTACCGAAGCTTCCATTCTTGGGATTAAGAACCTGGAGAGGCTGTACCCGCAACTAAAAACAGTATCCGCACAGCTGGACGGCACCATTGACCTGTTCAACGTGAACGGTTCCCTGTACGGCGCACTTCAACGGGAGTACTACAAATACGTGACCGATGTATTGTCACAGATCGGCGGCGCAGCCGATCGTAAAACAGGACGTGTAACAGTACCGGTTTCACAACAGCGCAAGGCGCTTGGCTTTTTATCCACCTATGTATTTAACGGAGTGCCTGCCTGGATGAATGAACGGCTGTCCCCCAGCGGCAAAGTGCTGGATGTAGAGGATTGGATGGTGCGCCTGCAGGAAACAGCGCTCACCAGGCTTACCAGCCCGGAAGTACTGGGCGCCCTGGCGCAGCAGGACGGCCTGGATGCAGCTGAAGTATTCGCATTCATCGATAAAACGGTGTTTAAATCATTCAATAAGAATACGGCTCTTACACCTGCTGAACGGGCCATACAGCTCAATTTCATCTATAATCTTTCACAGGCTGCCTTTAAAGCCAATATCAGCAATGGATTAAGCGATGGTAACGTGTTGCTGCATTACTATCTCACCAGTACTGCACAAAAACTCGCACAACTCGGAGAAGAACATACTGACCTGCTGAGCCGTGAAAACTATCGTCTCATGAAAATGAAAGTAGACAAGGAATTTTTCAGTAAAATAAAAGTCTGATCAACATATGAAAAGAATAATAGGATGTTTGCTGCTGTTAACCGCACTGAAAGCCCCCGCGCAAAACAGGGAGATCACTTTCGCGCACAGTGATGTACCGGCCGTATTGGCCAGGGCAAAAGCAGAAGGAAAGATGGTTTTCGTAGACTGTTACACAGAATGGTGCGTGCCCTGCAAATACATGTCTAAGCAGGTGTTTACACAGGACAGCGTGGCTGATTTTTTTAATGATCATTTCATCAACCTGAAAATGGATATGGAAAAGGGAGAAGGGCCTGCGATGCTCAAACAGTACGCAGTAGGTGCTTTTCCAACCTTTCTGTTGCTGGATGGTGATGGTAAGCTCGTGTACAAGTTTGTTGGCGGCATGGATGCTGCTCCTTTCTTGGAAAAGATACGCGAAGGTATGAATCCCGCTAACCGCATTGCCTCCATGCTGCGCCGTTACAATGAAGGTGACCGCTCACACGAACTGATGCGCGACTACATTTGGGAAGCTCTGAAGATGAAAGAAGTGCCCCGCGCCAAAGAACTCGAACACGAATACTTTAACATGCTTACCTCAAAGCAGAAGGCTGCAAAGGAAAACTGGTTCATGTTCGGCGAAAACAATTACTCCCGTGAACTGTCTGACATGAACAGCGAGAACTTTAATTACCTGGTGGAACACTGGCGTGATTTTGCTGCCGTACAGGGTAAACAGGTGGTGAACGATAAGATCTCAGGCGTTTTCCGCAAGCTAACAGGTTACACCTTCAGAGGCTGGTACCAGAAAAGTTTTGCTTACAATAAAACTGATTTTGACCGCTACCGTAAACAGATCAAAGGCACGCAACTACCGGACAAAAAAGATCTGCTTGTGATGATGGACATGGCTCAGGCAGCATGCGAAAAAGATTCTATCAAAGTACTGAACCTGATGGCGGACAATATCGGCAAGTTCGAAAGCAAGAACATCGACATCACTTTCGATTTCCTTTCCCTCTTCCCCAGTCACAGAAGAAATAATGCGCCACGCTGGAGAGAAGTGATGGAAGCCGTGGCCGCTAATTCTAAAAACCCGAACCTGACCCGCCATGTTAAGTCGCTGTTATAAATTGTTGCTGGCAGCGCTGTTGTTGCCCTGCACGCTGTTCGCTCAGCAGGAAGATGCCGCGCTGCATTTCGATGCACCCAACCTGGCCAAACAATTCGGCTCTATGGGTATAGTACCATTTTTCGTGAACAAGCAGGACAAGTTCTGGTTTGTAGCGTCAGACAGTTCTGAAAGAAATTACTACTACATCGACCCGGCAACGAAAACCCGCCGTAATATGTCAGACCGAACAGTATTAGCCGGCTTGCTAAGCAAACAACGCAATTTGCTGGTCGATACTGCCGCCATCAAAATCGATGGCCCGGGTATTGGGAATGAAAGAGGCATTAACGTTGAGTACAAAGGCGATCGCTATCTGTACGAGTTCCTCTCTGGCAACCTTGTGCCTGCCGCGCGCGCCAATGCGCCGCAAGGTAAATGGCTTACTGGATTATCACCAGACAAGCGATGGCAGCTATATTCCCGTGCGCATAATCTTTTTCTAAGACGTTGTGCGGACAGTGCGGAATACCAGTTGAGCCGCGATGCTGCGCTGTATTATTCCTTTCACATTAATGACGATGATACCACCGTACAGCGCGAATCCGCGTCCGAAGCGAACTGGATTAAAGGCACATCACAGTTTTATGTAGTGCGTAAAGACCGCCGGAAGGTGGGAACGATGTCTGTGCTACATACTTTGTATATGCCACGCCCGCGCCTGGAAACATATAAGTACGAACTACCCGGCGATAAAGACGTGACACAGTTCGAACTGTTTATCGGCGATACGGCCCGTAAAGCACTGCACCGCGTCAATGCTGAACGCTGGAAAGACCAGGAGCTGGAAGTCATATACGCCGGCAACCGCATCTTCTTCCTGCGTAAAAAACGTACCCGCGATGAGATCGAATTGTGTACCGTGGATCCGCATACGGCAGAGGTAAAGGTGTTGCTCCACGAAGTAAGCCGGCCTTTCATTAATGAGGACCTCTTCAAAGTACATATCCTGAACGATGGAAAGGATATCCTCTGGTGGTCCGACCGCAGCGGCTGGGGGCATTACTACCTGTACGATGGCAATGGCCAGTTGCAACAGGCCGTTACCAGTGGAGAATGGACAGCAGGAAAGATCGCGAAAATTGATACAACAGGCCGTAAGCTATATTTTTATGGCTACGGTCAGCGGCAGGGCATAAATCCCTATTACGCCTTTGTTTACAGCGTACGTTTCTCAGGTAAAGAGTTAACCCTGCTCACGCCGGAGAACGCTACCCATAGCGTATTTATCGGCCCGGAAGGCAAGTACATGGTAGACACCTATTCCCGTATCGATCTGGAACCACGCATAGTAGTACGGTCTACCAAAGGTGCATTGATCATGGACGCCTGGAAGCCCGATCTCCGCCGCCTCTACCGTTACGGTTGGAAGCAGCCGGAGATGTTCAGGATAAAAGCGGCAGACGGCATAACCGATATTTATGGGCTGATGTGGAAACCATTCGATTTTGATCCCAGCCGCAAGTATCCCGTTATTTCGCAGGTATATCCAGGTCCGCAAACAGAAACAGTATGGTCTGAATTTACTGTGCTGGATCGTTACAATAATACCTCACTTGCGCAGAACGGCTTCGTAGTTGTATGCATGGGCCATCGTGGTGGGTCACCTTACCGCTCAAAGGCCTATTACACCTATGGTTACAATAACCTGCGCGATTATGCACTGGAAGACGACAGGGCCGGCCTTAGTCAGCTGGGTAAGCGTTATGCATTTATCGATACCACAAGAGTTGGCATATTCGGCCACTCCGGTGGTGGCATGATGGCCGTGGCGGCAATCTGCACTTATCCTGATTTTTATAAAGTAGCCGTAGCCTCTTCAGGAAATCATGATAACCGCATTTACAATCGTACATGGGGCGAAACCTATCAGGGCATTGATTCCGGCTTCCGCTTCCAGGTGAAGCTAAACCAGGACCTTGCAAAAGGGCTGAAAGGGCATTTGTTGCTGGTCACAGGCGAAGTGGATGCCAACGTGCATCCCGGCAATACGTACCGAATGATCAATGCGCTTATTCAGGCAGGAAAACAATTTGATATGCTGGTACTCCCCGGGCAGAGCCATGCATACGAAGGGCTGTATAAAAACCATTTTCAGCAGCGGTTAAGAAATTTTTTCAGGCAATATCTTTAGGCCATGTCGTCCTGTACGGGAGAACCAGGCAGATGGTAACATTTGCCTGCCCCGGCAGGCTCAAAAAGTATGAGACAAACCCCTTCCTCCTGATGATGAAATGTTTACTTTTGGGAAAACCATTCAACTTCTCATTTAAAACCCATAAGAGCATGAAACGAAGGCATTTTTTACAGACGATCAGTTTGGGGGCAGCAGGTTTGTACACAAAAGATCTGTTTGGCGGAGCATCAAAAGCAAAATCCATGGCCCTGCAATTATACACAGTGAGGGACGCTGTTGCCAAAGACTTAGAAGGAACTTTAGCAAAAGTGGCTGCGTTGGGTTATACTGAACTGGAAATTTACGGTTATGATGGCACCTTTTTCGGAAAAACACCCGCTGAATTCAAATCTATATTGGCAAATGCCGGTATAAAGGTGATTAGTTCGCATCACCTTACCGGATTGAAGGAAAAAGCAAAAGGATCCCTAACCGATGGATGGGATAAAGCGGTGGAAGACTTAAATTTTATTGGCGCTAAATACATGGCCTGCGCGTACTTATTCGACAACGAAAGAACGCCGGAAATCTATGCATCACTCCCGGATCTGCTGAGCAGATCCGGCGAAAAAACTGCTGCCGCAGGCATTCAGTTTGCCTATCATAATCACGACTTCGAATTTGAAAAATACAAGGACACGCTTTTATATGATCATTTAATCAAAAACACACCTGCGGATCTGGTAAAGATGGAATTGGATCTTTACTGGATTGTAAAAGCAGGGCATGATCCCATTGACTATTTCGGAAGATATCCGGGGCGGTTTCCGTTATGGCATGTAAAGGATATGGAAGCCGGTACCGGCGATATAACAGAAGTGGGGCATGGAAAAATTGACTTTGATAAAATTTTTGCAGCCCGGGATAAGGCAGGATTAAAAAAATGGTTTGTTGAACAGGACACCAGCAAAGGAGATGTTTTCGAAAGTATTAAAGCAAGCCACGATTACCTGGCAAAGAAGAAATACACTTAGTTTTATAAAGCCTTGCAATGTTTATCAGTAAACATTGCAAGGCTCAACGATAGTCTTTGATATCTTTCATTTGTCACCCAATTGTATCAAAACCTCTACTCTCCTATTGCAGAGAGATCACTCCTGACATGCAAATGTCATATTAAGTCCCTTCGTTATACAGCCTGCGCCGGGAAATATTAGATTCAAAGTACGTGTGATAAGCTACCGTGTATTTTGTTTACCTACCAAAATCAACCCAATGCGTATTTATTTGCTACTCTTCCTGGCAACGGCATGGTGCTGCCTGTATATGGCGCCGCCGGCAAAAGCCCAAAGCAGCAATGCTGCTCCTTCCCAACACCTTGTGTTCAGTTTCCCAGGTGATGCTTCATTAAAGATGATGAAAGTAAAGATCACCCAAACCGCCTACACATCGTACTTTTCGGTGTTCAACTGGAGTGGTGGTTATGCTGGCCTGCAACACACGCCGGACAGTTCATCCGGCTCCGCCAAGATCCTGATCGCTTCCCAGTGGGATCCCAATACAGCAGGAGGCGTGTTGGCGCGGCAGGCATACCTCGGCGCAGGCACCATCTATAGCCGCTTTGGAGGCGAAGGTGATGGCGCCAAAACCATCAATCCTTACAACTGGACACTCAACACCTGGTACAACTTTGTGATCAGGGCATGGAAACTGAACGGAGAACTTTTTATCGGCACCTTTGTGCAGAATCTCAGCAACAATCAATGGTTCCACACCTCTACGCTCGCCATTCCCACACGCACTACCTTTTTAGGCGCAGGGTCAGGGGCATTCCTGGAAAACTGGCACGGCAGCGATCCGCGTTTTGATGGAAGATTCGTACGTAAAGCCTACTTCAAGGATTGCTGGAACCGGACAGATGCAGGCGTATGGCAAAAATCCAGCAGCCGCTACTTCAGTTGTAATGCAAATGATGCATACCGCAATGGCATTTACGATTTGGCTTACAATGCCGGATTCGACAGCGGAGAAGATGCCTATTTCATGGAACATGGCGGCAATGTAACGCCCAGCGCAGCCTTCAATGGCGGCCGCACACTAAACCTGCCCGACCAGACCAATCAGGCCAGTACGCCTGCGCTTACCATTGGTGAAGTAAGCACTGTAAGCGCATCTTATAATGCTGGTGTTGTAACCGTCAACTGGACGAACAGTAGCACCAAAAGCCCGCAGTTCTCTTCTACAGTTGAGATCCGGAACGCCTCCAATACAGTGGTAGGATCTTCAACAGAAACACTGCCGCAGAAACGCAGTGCGGTGATCTCCGGCACATTATCAGCCGGCACCTATACTGCCCGTGTTACCATCACGGATATATTCGGTGGTGTATCCACTGCCCAAACCACCACCTTCACAGTGGGTTCCGGCGGGATCTCCGGCAACTGGTATAAGATCAAAAATGTTCACAGCGGAAAATACCTTGGAATAGAGAACAGCAGCACCGCTAACCTCGCTTATATTGCTCAGTACACGAATAGCAGCAGCAACAACCTGCAGTGGAAACTGGTTTCACAGGGAAACAATTACGTGCTGGTAAACCGCAATAGCAGCAAGGCGATAGATATTGCAAACAGCGATCAAACTTCCGGTGTACAGATCATTCAGTACACTGTTACCAACGGCCTCAACCAGCAATGGCAGCTGGTATCTGCCGGATCAGGCTCCTACCTCATCCGCACCGCCATGAGCAGCGGGAATATCATCGACAATCCCGGGAGCAGTTCAGCAGACGGTACTAAAATGATCCTTTATGCGGCAAACGGTGCCACGGGTACGCCGAACCAGCGTTGGCTACTGGAAGATCAGGGTGTAGCTGCTACGATGCAAACACTTTCCTACATAAAACCCGGTGTTACTGAAGCAACTGCCCTGAAGGTTTCTCCCAATCCTGCATCCTCATTCGTGTATGTGGACCTTCCCGCTAAAGGCAAAGAGATCAAAGTATTTAACATGAGCGGAGTATTAGCGAAAGTAATAAAGGGAGATCTGTCCGGGAAAGTACTGGTAGATATATCCGGCCTTGACGCTGGAATGTATATTGTTCAGTTTGAAGGAAAACAGGTGAGGTTTATTAAACAATGATCTTAAAGAAAAACCGGGCAGATTGCCCGGTTTTAAATGTCCTTTCCAGGGAAAGATCTTTACCAGGCCGGAATATTAAACTCCATATAATCATCGAAGTAAACGGTTGGATTGGACCCCATGGAGCTGTTTACGAGGATAATGTTGCTAAATGTTTTGCTGTAGGAAGCCACCTTTGTTCCGTTACCGAGAAATGCCGTTACCGTGGCAGTATAGTTATGGATCTTAGATTGATCATACGTTGCGTTAGTTGAAGAAGGCACCCGCATGGATATTGTTCCGCTCAATGGAGCTGGCGGATAGAATGTCTGGGTTCTGCCCAATGCACTTAATTCCAGGTAATCATAATAACGGTAAGTAGGGTTATTGACCAGTACCTCTATATCAGCATCTATATTTACACTCACCTGCTGCCCGCCGCCGGGGCCGCCGCTCTCGGAATAACCAAAAATGTTATCGAAAAAGTTATTGTCTGTGCTCCACAAAGTGGCGGAGGCCCTGTCTGATTCAGTAGTAGGGCTGAGCAACATCCTGGCCCGTACCTGGATATTTCCCTGAGGCATCATGCCGGAGCTCAGATCGAATTGCCAATAAATGGAGCCAGGCAGAAAAACACCGGGCAAAGTATCGATACGTAATGCCGTATATTCCGGAATGGTAGGATGATAATTATACCAGCGGCTCATGGGTGCACCATTGGGATATACCTTTCTCCATTGTACATGAAAGTAGGGAGTAAGCGAATAACCGGAACTTCCCAGCAAGGGCTCAATGTTATTCAGGATCCGGAAACTGCGATACACCTGCGGCATGGGAGAATACGTTTCATTTACAGACTGCGCAGGCCAGTTAGTACCGGTTGTTCCCCATTCCGGATAATCATCTTCGTAAGTGGAGGAAGTAGTGGCCAGGAGTTCCGGTTTCTGCTTTTCAACCGGCAGATCATCCGTTTTCCGGCTGCAGGCATAGCATAATAATAAAAGGCAAGATAATAGGGCAAGGATCTTTTTCATAGCGGGTAACTTTATACGTAATATAGCAAGTCGTCCGGAAAAGCAGCGTTGA
Organism: Chitinophaga niabensis; assembly: GCF_039545795.1. Lineage (NCBI taxonomy): Bacteria > Pseudomonadati > Bacteroidota > Chitinophagia > Chitinophagales > Chitinophagaceae > Chitinophaga > Chitinophaga niabensis. Next base: position 3,455,466 of record NZ_CP154260.1, read on the forward strand.
AAAAACGTCAAAAAATTGAGACGATTTGCACCATAGAAACTTACCTTTAACAATGATGGAAAGTGAACAAAAGAAAATATTGATTATCAACGGATCGATCAGAGGCACCGAAGGGAACTCCCATGCGCTCTCAAAGATGGCTGAAGCCAATTTAACGGATCAGGGTATTTCAAACGCCATTTTCACCCTTACAGACCCCAAACCAACGATAAGAGAAGTATACGACCTGATCAGCAGCTATGATGGCTTCCTGGTTGTAACGGGCGTTTACTGGAATAACTGGAGCTCCCCATTACAAAGGTTCATTGAAATAGTCACCACCTTCGAAAACAGTCCTGCATTTTTCGGCAAGCCGGTAGCATGTGCGGTTACAATGGATTCAGTAGGAGGTATTGAGGTGGCAGGCAGGATACATGCCGTATTCTCAGGGCTTGGATGCTGGAGCCCACCCTGCTCCACGGTAGTTATTTCACGCATCGGGCAGGAAGCCATTCAGGCCTCAGCAGCGCCTGCAAATGAAGATGTATGGCGTACGGATGATATGGAGATCGTGCTAAAGAATCTCGTTACGGCTACATCATTAAAAAATGATGCATGGGCATCATGGCCACATATAGAATTGAAGATCCCGGACCAGCCCTGGCCGGAACATGGTCCTTTGGATCTGGGCACGCCGAAGTTTATCACCAACCCTTCACGGCGCCACCCTTAAATGCTTTCGCTGCTGCCTGTACAACTGCTTCAGACTGATAAGCCTTCACGAAGTTCTTCACTTTTTCAAGGTCCTTATTATCCTCTCTGGCAGCAATCACATTCACGTAAGGAGATTCTTTCTCTTCTTTCAATAATCCCAGTTCAGCCGGGTCTAATCCAGCCTGTGCAGCAAAATTATTATTGATGATCGCAACAGTCACTTCTTTATCGTCTAATACACGGGGTAGTTGTGGCGCTTCGATCTCCACCAGTTTCAGCTGCTTCGGATTCTCAGTGATATCGGTTATTTTAGGAAGCAGGCCTACGCCCTCTTTTAATTTCAGCAGGCCATTCTTCTGCAGCAACAGCAGCGAACGTCCTCCATTGGTAGGGTCATTAGGAATGGCAATGGTGCTGCCTGGCTGTAGCTCATCGATGTTCTTTATCTTTTTGGAATAAGCCACAATGGGATACACAAATGTTTTACCTACTACAGCCAGCTTATACCCTCTTTGTTTGGATTGTGCTTCCAGGTAAGGCACATGCTGAAAAGCATTCACATCAATATCGCCTTGATTAAGTGCTTCGTTGGGCACTACATAATCATTGAAGGCAATTAATTCCACATCCAGGTTATACTTTTCTTTTGCTTCTTTTTTAGCAGCCTCCGCTATTTCTCTTTCGGGCCCTGAAGTAATACCTACTTTGATATGGTTAGGATCATCACTGGCGGAACTACCGCAGGATGCAAACAAAACCAATGCAGCAATGGCTGTGATAAATGGAGATCTTTTCATCTTATCTATGATTGAATTTTTTAGAAAGTCTGTCGCCGGTGAACTGAATAACAAATACCAACACTACCAAAAGCACCAGTACCGTGTTCATAATAAAAGTATCATAACCAATGTAGCCATACTGATAACCGATCTGGCCCAATCCCCCTGCACCTACTGCTCCTCCCATGGCGGAATAACCCACCAGTGTAATAAGCGTAATGGTCGCATTATTGATCAGGGAAGGCAATGCTTCAGGTAACAATACTTTTGTAACGATCTGAAAGGGACTTGCCCCCATGGCTCTTGCCGCTTCTATCAATCCATACGGCACTTCCAGCAGGCTGTTTTCCACCAGCCTGGCTATAAATGGAGCGGCCCCGATACTCAATGGCACCAGTGCGGCACGAACACCGATAGATGTACCTACAATACTGCGTGTAAAAGGGATCATCCAAACAATCAAAATGATGAAAGGAATAGACCTGAATACATTGATCAGCGCTGAAAGGATACGATGATACAATGTATTCTCCAGCAACTGCCCCTTCCTGGTAAGGAACAGCACAATGCCCGCGGGCAGGCCCATTACAAAGCCGAAAAATCCTGAAGTGAACGTCATAAAAATCGTTTCCCAAAGACCTTTCAGCAATAACGAATTAGTAGCTGGATCAAACATATCCTCTGATTGTATTTTTTATGCCATGTTGATTGAAATACTGAAGGGCTTTATTATTATCAGGCCCTGTTCCCTGCAGATGAAGTAACACTTTACCGAAGCTGGTTGTTCCTACATTTTCGATATCTACCTTAATCAGCTTATAAGATACCTGCAATTGCGTGATCAATTCATCAAAGGAAATATTCCCGGTCAGCTCCAGCTCCAGCAGCGGATTCAGCCCTTCTGCATGGGCTGGCTTCAATTTAACATACAGGTCCTGCGGCACAGGTATATTATCTGTTTGAATAAATTGCTGCAGTATGGGGTGTTTGTTTTCTGTAAGCAATTGTGCCAGTGTACCTTTGGCAACCAGTTTACCATGATCGATCACGGCAATATGATTACAGATCGCTTTCACTACGCCCATCTCATGCGTGATCAGCAGGATGGTGATCTTCAGGCGTTGATTGATATCCCTGAGCAACTGCAGAATAGATTGGGTAGTAGCGGGGTCCAGGGCGCTCGTGGCCTCATCACATAAAAGCAGATGGGGATCATTGGCCAAAGCCCTCGCAATAGCTACCCTTTGTTTCTGCCCGCCGGAAAGGCTTTTAGGATATTCACCGGCTTTGTCTTCAAGCCCCACTATCTTCAACAACTCCCTCACCTTCTTTTCTATCCGTGAAGGATCCGCTTTGTCAAGTTCTAAGGGTAAAGCCACATTATCAAATACCGTTCTGGAAGAAAGCAGGTTAAAGTGCTGAAAGATCATGCCGATCTTTTTGCGTTGCTGCGCAAGCGTTTTGCTATCGAGCTGCATCAGGTCAGTGCCATTGATCAGGATCTGCCCGCCGTCAGCCCTTTCCAACAGGTTCACGCATCTGATGAGCGTGCTCTTGCCAGCTCCTGAGCTGCCAATAATGCCTACGATATCACCTTCCGCAATGTCTATATTGATATCATCCAGCGCCTTGAAAGGCTGATGCCGTTGCAGGAAGGTTTTTGAAATATTTCTTATCTGGATCATAAAAGAAAATCCCCGGTTCATACCCGGGGACCAAATAGTCTACCGCAAAAGTAGACTATTAATCTATTATGCCCAAATCAACTAATTCCATAGGGAAAAATTTTTCCCTGGCCCCTACTTCCGTCACAAGTTTTAACTTTGGAGCTATGTACGAAAAAAAGATACCCGAAATGCTGGATTGTGGCCTGGCTGTAGCCCTGAAAGTAATAGGCGGCAAATGGAAATCCTGGATCATGGATTGCATCAAACGCGGCGTTAGGCGCCCAAGCGCCATCCACCGCGAGATGGATGTGATCGCTCCCCGGGTTATTAACCTGCACCTGAAGGAGTTAGAGGAATATGGGATTATTTACAAAGAAGTGTTTGCCGATATTCCCGCCAGGGTAGAATACCACTTTACCGAAGTGGGCGAAAGCCTGTTGCCGGTACTTGAGCAGCTGGAAACCTGGGGTAATACACACAAGGAATACATTCATCGTAACAATCGCGTGTATACACCCGGCTCCTGCCAGTTCCTCCCGGAAAACGCACATGCTTCCTTAAATAGCTGATTTCCGCATTACTTTGATGATAGCCGCATGTTCTTCGCCACCATAACCCGCATCCACGGCACGCTGGAACAGGTTGGCCGCGAATACAGGCAGATCCGCACTGATACCGGCCTCTTTTGAATGCTGCACCAGCAGGTGAAGATCTATAGCGGTGGTATTGATGGTACTTTCCGGCTCGTTAAAACGCCCTTCCTGGATCACTTTACCCATATGTATTGATTCTGTAGCCAGTATGGGGGAAATATTCGCGATCAGTGTACCAAATGCATCCGGCCGTAGCCCTGCATTTTCACAGATGAGTGCACCATGGCAAAAGCCTACCCAGTTACCCGCCAGGTACGCCATTACAGCATTAAAAAGCACCGCAGAAGCACCGGCCTCCTCTCCTACATGGTCAACCGTACCAGCCAGGGCCTGTAAAGTAGCCTCATACTGCTTAAATGATGCGCTGGCACCGGCTATGGTGATGGTGGCTTCACTGGTTCCGATCTGCCGCGGCCAGGACATGATATCTCCATTCAGCGAAGTTCCACCCTGTTGCTGCACCCAGGCATCAAATTCACCCGCTTCCTTAGGCGTACCGGTACTTAACTGCACCACAGTTCTGCCACGCAATACAGCGGCATCTGCAGTATGTAGTATTGACCGGGTGATCTTATAATCGGACACGCATATCACCAGCAGCGGACTGGCAGCAATTGCTGCCGAAAGGTCCGTTACCAGCACCGCCCCTCTTTCAATAAGCGGAGCTGCCTTTGATGTATCCCTGTTCCATACCGTTACCCTGAAACCTTTTGCAACCAATGCGCCGGCAATGGCAGCGCCCATTGAGCCAAGACCTATCACTGTTACTTTTTCTCCTGTCATGATCATTCCATTTTTAGTTTGAGATAATGCTGCAAATTACCCCCGCTAAAACCCGCCACCAATAAGGGAAAAAAGATTCAGGTAGGGGAAAAATTTATCCCTCCCTCAAAAAAAATATGAAAAGTTAACAATACTATAATATATTTGTCTACAATTCCAGTAGACTATATAGACTAATCAACTCAACCTATATTAAAAACGATCATGAAAAAAGTACTTCCCCTCCTTTTCCTTACTACCCTGCTGGTCAATGCCGCAATTGCACAAAAAGTAATTAAGGGTGTTGTAAAGGGTGAAAAAGGATCCCCTGTACCCGGCGCCACCATTAGCCTGCGGGGTTCAACCAATCATGCCATTGCAGATAACAAGGGGCAATTTAGCCTTCAGACTTACGCACCATTCCCGGTTACCCTTGCTGTTACCTCCATTGGCTTTGTAACCCGTGAAGTTGAAGTAACTGAGCAAAACCTGAGCTCAGTGGAAGTTATCCTGGTGGTAGACAACCGCCAGCTCAATGAAATTTCCGTTACAGCCCGGCGCCGTAATGAAAAGATCCAAAGTGTACCCATTGCTATATCTGTTGTACGCGGTGGTGCAATTGAGGATGCCGGTGCCTTTAACGTAAACAGGGTGAAAGAGCTGATCCCTACCGTACAACTCTATTCTTCCAATCCGCGTAATACCACACTCAACATCCGCGGTCTAGGTTCTACCTTCGGCCTTACCAATGATGGTATTGATCCCGGTGTTGGTTTTTACCTGGATGGTGTTTATTATGCACGCCCTGCTGCCACTACACTGGACTTTGTTGATATAGAACAGATCGAAGTACTGCGTGGCCCGCAAGGCACATTGTTCGGTAAGAACACTACAGCAGGTGCACTGAACATCACTACCCGTAAACCTACTTTCTCACCAGCTGCCACTGCAGAAGTAAGCTTTGGTAACTACGGATACATACAGGCAAAAGCCTCGGTTAATGGTAAGATCGCCAACAAACTGGCCGGCAGGCTTTCCTTCTCCGGGACACAACGCGATGGTACTATCTATAATGTAGCTTCCCAGAAATACATCAATGATATCAATAACCTCGGTGGACGGTTGCAGTTGCTATACACACCCAGTGACAATGTGAGCATCACATTTGCCGCAGACGCAGCGCAACAACGCCCTGAAGGATATGCACAGGTAATTGCAGGTGTTGTAACAACAAAACGTCCCGCTTACCGGCAGTTTAATGCGATCATCGCAGATCTTAATTACAAACTGCCCAGCCTTAATGCTTTTGACCGCCTGGTGGATCACAATACCACCTGGCGTTCCGGTAACGACTTAGGTGGCGTATCGTTAAACGTAGACGCAAAGATCGGCAACGGTACATTAACTTCCACCACTGCCTACCGCTACTGGAACTGGGATCCATCCAACGACCGTGATTTCACAGGATTATCTGTATTATCATTATCACAGGCTACTTCCAAACACAAGCAATGGTCGCAGGAAGTACGGTATGCCGGTAACTTCTCTTCCAAACTGAGTGGTGTGATCGGTGTGTTCGTGATCGGGCAGGACCTTAAAACAGCCCCCGTACATATAGAAGAATCCGGCGATGCACAATGGCGTTTTTCACAAAGCACCACCAGCGAATTATGGAAAACACCGGGATTGCTGGACGGATATGGCATCCGCACTACCTCCCGCCTGCAAACACTGAGCGCCGCAGTATTCGGGCAATTAGACTGGGCTATCACCCCCAAACTGCACGTACTGCCAGGTCTGCGTTATAACTATGACGACAAAAAGGTTGACTTCAACCGTAAAACATATGGTGGTCTGCAAACCACAGATCCTGCATTAATTGCATTAAAGAACATTGTTTATACTGACCAGGTATTTAATGCCAAAACGGACGATACCAATCTTACCGGTCAGTTGACAGTTGCTTTCAAAGCTAATGGCAACATCAATACTTACGCTACTTTCTCAACAAGTTATAAACCTGTTGGATTGAACCTTGGCGGGCTTCCAACCGCCAGTGGCCAGCCGATGCTGGAACTGGCGCAGATCAAACCTGAATACGTACAGCATTACGAAATAGGTATTAAAACAACACCATCTGCTTCCTCTACCCTGAACCTGGCTATCTTCAACACGGATATCAGGGATTTCCAGACGCAGGTACAAACAGCCGAACTCGGTGTAAACCGTGGTTACCTGGCCAATGCCGAAAAGGTACAGGTACGTGGTGCTGAACTGGACGGTAATATCCGGTTCAATAACAACTTTTCTATCTTCGGTGCAGTAGCTTATACAGATGGTAAATACAAATCTTTCAAAAATGCACCGGTGCCGTTAGAAGAAACCGGCGGTACAAGTGCATTTAAAGATATCTCCGGCGGCAGGCTGCCAGGTATTTCCAAATGGAGCGGTTCACTGGGTGGTGAATTATCTACAGGTGGTAAGTTCCTCGCCCAGGGCGGAAGATACTTCCTGGCACTGGATGGATACTATCGCTCTGAATTTTCTTCCAGTCCCTCTCCCTCGCCGTTCCTGAATGTGGATGGTTATGCGATCTTCAATGGCAGGCTCGGCTTCCGCGCAGCAAAAGGAGTATCTGTATTTATCTGGGGACGTAACCTGTTCAACACAGATTACTACGAACAATTACTGGTAGCCGCCGGTAATGCAGGGCAATATGCTGGTGTGCTGGGTGATCCCAGAACATACGGAATAACGCTTCGTTATAATTTCAGTCCTGCTAACTAAAGTATTGACTCAACTATATAATAGAACCCTTCAGATGATTGCATGCTGAAGGGTTCTTTATTTTAAGGATGTTTCCCATCAGGTAATTTTCCAGTTGCTGTCCAGTCTGAATACCGTGTTTCCTCAGATACATTTGTTTCGCTTTCAAATAATAGATTATAGCCATCCGGATCTGTCAGTTTGATCACCCATAATCCATTTTCCACAACAGGTTCATTTACATCTATTCCTTTTGATCTGAATGTATAGAAGGCAATGGTATCACTACATAAAACAAACACCCACACCCTTTTTATACTCAGTATATTCACCCGTTTTCATATGTTCCTGCAGCATAATGGAAGCGTTGCCAAATTGCAGCCAGCACCATTCTATCCTGTCTGCAGGCACCTGCTTGATCTCCAATTCAAAACCAACTTTATCTATATAAAAAACCAGGGAGGCCTCCATATTCGCCACCATGAAAAAAGGCACAGCCTGCTTAACATTAGGTTCGGGGTTCATAGTCAATCAGTTTTCGGTTGTCACTTAATTTACTAAAAAAAATTCCGGGTAAGATGGAGCATCTGAAAATGGTTTATTTTTAATCAAGTTGTATGATCATCAGGGCATTGGCGGGATCAATATCAAACCAGCCTTGCCTGTCATCTTCCGGCCAGCATTCTTTTATATCCAGATTTCTCGTATACCGGCTCAGCGATTTATCTCCCAGCCTGAGTATTAATTTATATTTCGACTGCCCGTCTTTACCCACAAAGGCCGTAAGCCATATTTCCCTTTGATCTTTTAAATACCTTGGAGACATTACGCCATCGCACCAAAGTCCACTGCCTTCCAGTGCATCACAAACTTTATATTCAAGGAAGTCTAAAAAGGACTGATCAAACATGGCATTATTCTAAAGGGTATTTACCTTCTGCCTCTACTCCATCATCTGAAAATTTTAGTATCTCTGTTGTAACAGGATAACCAGATTGTTTATACTCATCCACGACTACCCGCCCGATTCGCTCAGCAAAAAAATCCAGGTCCTTTTCAGAAAACAAATAACAAAAATCCCTAACCGGAATTACAGCATAGAATGGAAAGCCAAAATCAGCGCTGATCTTTTGTTTCAATGCCGGGGCAAAAAGCAATGCCCCTTTCAGCGTTTCATGTTTCAACTCGAAGAGGCCCAGTTTTCGGTCCTCTATTATTTGAAAAGTAATAACTGTTTCAGCCAATAAACGATCTGCATTCAGGTTGGCCTGTTCTACCAACTCAGGCACTGTAATATTCCAGGTTTCCAGATCACGTGAACTTAACCAGGTATTTCTACCTTCACTGGAATGAATATATACTTTACTAAATTCATCCGTCACTTTATGATGTATAAAGTCGTTGAATTCAAAATCATTGGGGAATAGCGAAACATAGATATCTCTCTTCACTTCCTCCCATTCTGAAGGAAGTTCCTCATTATAGGAGACCAATGTTTGTACGAAATCTTTAATATGGTTTTCATCTTTATCACGCTCATAATTCTTCCTCAAATTATCCAGGCTAACCCTTAATGTCAGCTCTCCCAATTTAACGTCAATAAGTTCGGTTTCATCAACCTTATCTATTTTTAGTCCTTGCTTCTCTAATTCTTTTTTAAAGAGATCAAATACAATATCTCCTTTCTTCTTTCCGAAGCCAAATAACCTGATTGCCATAATTATGCTTTAGAGGATTGCTGAATGTACGAAAATTATCTAGCGCAATAAAAAGGGGCAAACCACGGTGATTTACTCTTTTTCATTTAGTTAGCAAAAATTCCTCAGCTCCTAGGGATGTGCTGCCCTGTAGGCATTGAATGCCCCCTGGCTGAGATTCCTGCGCGCGGTCAGCACTTCCACCACAGCAGGGTCTGTATCAGGGCGCAAAGCCCCATTGTTCAGGATGGCACCGGGTACTTCAAATCTTTTCACCACTACATCACTGGCTGCGTCCACAGAGGTCCTGGCATTCGTTAAAGTATTGTACACACCGGCAAAACGGCCCTGCAATTCCGTGACGAGATAATCTATCTGCGCATCCATGTTAAAAAGGATATTAGCGCCGGACGTCATACCACAATACTGGTGCTCAAACAATCCGCTACGCCGGGTGCCGGTGGTCCACTGCGCTATGCCCACACCAGGCAGCAAAGGACCTACCTGGTTAGGTGTACCGCGGTTCATGATCTGGTCAGGCGTGAAATCGTGCATAGCATGATCTGATCCTTCTGCACGCATGGGCGTACCGGCAGCACTGCCTTCTATCCTGTTGGGAATAACACCGGATTCTGCCCGGAGGTTGCCCACCATACCTGCTGCGCCGTTCACCGGGAAGTGGTATTCATTGATCAGTCTTTCCATGGCATACAACACCGGGTCTGCTATCGTACGTTGCTCCCAGCTGAGTATAGGCCCCCTGGATGCCACATGTGTGGCCAGTGTTTGTACCCTTGGGTCCGCAATAGTAACATCTGTAAGGATACATAACAGGGGATCTTCCCGGCGTTCATCAAATTCCCGGGAGAAAAGTGCACGCTCACAGAAAAGGGCAGCAGCCATCAGCTCTGCATTTCTCCGTGGATTATTGGTAAGCGGGTCTATTCCCACAAATCCGCAGGACTTCCAGACTTCCACTCCCCGCCACTCTGAATCCGTTAACGGTGCGCTCAACGTGCTGCCCGCGGCAGGCGTTGCAGGTGCTGCAGTGGCAGCCTGTTTTTGAATAACAGGTGGGGCACTGAAAAAATTGTTAACAGGTGAAAAGAACGTATTGCCGGACGATGAGGTCTGTGCAGGCTGATCACTCTTGCCGGGGGCTTTTTTTGGGGTAGACATACTGTAACTTTAACATCAGGAAGTTACTAATTTTAAACGGGAAAAGCAAAGCTTCATGAAAACGGAACTCCTCCTGCAAAACATCAAAGCGCACATCAGCCTGGATAAAGAAGAAACCGAATTCTTCCTGCGCCTCATTAAACCAAACACCATCAAAAGAAAAGACTTTCTGTTAAAACAGGGAGAGATCTGCAGGTACGAAAGCTTCATCACAAAAGGCTGCCTGCGGGTATATACGCTGGACAATAACGGTGTGGAACATGTGGTGATGTTTGGTGTAGAGAACTGGTGGGTCAGCGATCTTCGCAGCTTTCTGATGCAAACACCTGCACAATATATGATTGATGCCCTGGAAGACACGGAAGTACTGCAAATATCCAAACCGGACATCGATCGGTTATATGAAAGGGTCCCAAAATTTGAACGTTTCTTCAGGATCATTTTACAAAATGCTTTTGTAGCTCACCAGCAGCGTATCGAACAAAACCTTTCTTCTTCAGCGGAAGAACGTTATCGCTTTTTTACAGAGAAATACCCGCATATGGACCAGCGCATACCGCAAAAGCAGATCGCATCCTACCTGGGCATCACCCCTGTTTTCCTGAGTATACTCAGGAGGAAACAGCTAAAAAATAAACTACTTTAATTTCCGGCACAACAGGAATAAGTTGCTTTGTATGTATGAAACTATTGCAGACAGTGGCTTTATTACTATTGATTTCCTCCTGTTCCCAACAGGCGAACAACAAAAGGATCATAGAACGGTATTACAACGAAGTATGGAACGAAGGAAAACTGGAAGTCTTAGATGAACTCTTAAGTGAAGATTATATCAACCATACTCCCAGCACGCCTAACCCTCCTCCCGGCCCTGATGGGTTAAAACCCATCATTCAGGCTATCAGGAAAGGCTTCCCCGACCTGCACTACGAAATACAGGATATCATTGTAACAGAAGGCAAAGCTGTTGCCCGGGTGATCATGACCGGCACACAAACGGATACGCTGTTTGGCATGCCGCCTACCGGAAGAAAGATCACCGTAAACCAGATCAATATTGAACAGATAGAGAACGGAAAGATCACCCAGCACTGGCGGGTGACGGATGAACTAACGATGATGAAACAACTGGGAAGATAAACTCACTTCCTGGAATTTCCCACAGCCTGCTATAGATCAGGCATAAGGCAAGGTGGGATAACAACCATAAAGAAAACAAAGCCTAAACCCTGTCCAAAACCACCCCCAGGTCCCTCATTTGCCTTCAATAAAACAAGATAAGCCGTATATAAGCCGTATATGACCCGTATATAAGTCATAGATAAGCCGTCCCTTATAGATACGGCTTATCTACAGTTTATAAATAAATTAGGTATGAATATACTTATCTTGTACCTTGCATGGGTTATACCTCATTTTATCACCAAAACAGTTAAACCCATGGCTTTTTTATCGAACGGCCCCGAATTCACCGGCTCTCTTGGCAACATGTCCTTCTACAAAATGAAGGGAACAGACAAGATCGTAGTCCGCAAAAAAGGAGGTGCCTCCAAAGAACAGATCAAAACGTTACCGGCTTTTGCCCGCACCCGGGAGAACAATGCGGAATTCAGTGGCTGCGCCAATACCGTTAAAAGCATCCGCAACGCACTCTTTCCCTTAAACAAACTGGCGGATTACAATTTCACACCAACGCTCACCACGCTGGCGAAGAACATTCAACTCCTGGACAATGTGAATGAAAGAGGAAAACGCGCGGTTAATTTCTCACAATACCGCTACCTGCTGGAAGGATTCCAGCTGAATAAGGACATCATTTTTGATTCCGTGGTGAAGTATCCATTGAAAGGGACTATTGAGCGGGAAACCGGCAGCGCGACAATAGACATTCCTCATCTTCATCCGCAACTGAACCTGGAATTCCCATGGAAAGCCCCGCTTTATCGTTTCGTGATAGGATTTGGTGTGTTTACAGACAGTGCATACAATGGAGCAAATTACAAGGATAAGATCATCCTTCCCAGGGCAAACACTGTTTATACAGACTGGCAACCGGTGCAGCAGGCATTCGAAGCGCAGGTTTTTACACTGCAGTTAAACAGTCTTTCAGGAATTGATGATACAAAGAGCATGCTGCTATCCATCGGTATTCAAATGGGTACGCCCATTACGAATGCATTCATACAGGAAGTAAAATATGCAAGCTGTGCAAAGATCCTCACAGTAGGATAAAATTATAATAAATACTGCCCGTCAATCGCCTCCACCGGAGAAGGCAAAGGCTCATGCCCCAGCATCTCCAGGAGGTTGATCTCAATCGTCCGCGTGATGCTATCCAGCGGCAGGCTCATCATGTTCTGTTCAAAAGGGTTCATGATACTGATCCCGTTCTGATGTGTTACATGGAATACAAATCCGAACAGCCATCCGAAAATAACGGACCAGTAGCCTATTGATTCTGCAAGCATCAGGGTGTTCATGATCACAAAGATCCAGATGAATACACGGGTGAAGAAAAGATAACTCGGTGGGAAGGCGGTATTGCGGATACGTTCACATTTGCCCATATCATTACAATGGTTCATCAGCAATTGATTCATATCCCTGAAAAGGAAACCATCTATCGCGCCCTGTTCACGTAACAGCTGCAGATCTGCTGCCTGGATATCAAGGATGGCATTTGGGATATTACTGCTGTTAGCTACATTTTCTGCTTCCTGCCTGCTGAGATAACCCTCATAATAGGGATCGCCGGTTTTACGCAAATTGGCTTTGAGTGCATATAAGAAACCGATGTGGCGGAAGATCATCCTGCGGGCTACATGTGGCGCTTCGTCACTGGCGCTCTGATCACAAAAATGCAACAGGTTGCGGCCCCAGGAACGGGAATCATTCACCAGTGAGCCCCAGATCTGCCGGCCTTCCCACCAGCGCCCATATGCCTGGTTATTATTAAAGCCAATGAAAAATGCGATGGCTGTTCCCAACACAGTGCTGAAGGTAACGGGGATGGCTACATGCCGTTTCAGCCAGTAGGTGTCTGCTATATAAGCCAATGTACAAAAGAACAGTATCAACAGGTCCAGCCGCCAGGTAAGGCGGGAGATCTGTACAAATGTGAGTTTATCTCTTAGCAACATAGTGCAGGCAGTATTTAGGATTACTTACATAAGTTACACTAAAAATAATAATTGATCATTTTTTGCATATCTCCTCCTGCATGTGCTTTCTACCTTTAAAATAAAAATGAAGCTGCTGGTATATTTCTTTTTTATGCCCTGCAACCAACGTTAAGTTTTCAGAAAAGAAAACTCCCATTATTCAAAAAAATTTCGTATCTTATATAGGTCATAGAAATACATTGAATTCAGTTCCCTCTTTTTCGCATTCGCGTACCATTTCTTCCAAGCTTGTTTTAACATATTGAATTTGCTGCGTTTTTATCTCATTCACGGTAAATTCATCAACATGCTAATACTCATTTTTTTTGTCATACACTGGTATGCGGCACTTTTTGCACAGACATTCTTCCAGCACAGATATACTTCCCATGGCGCGTTTAAAATGAGCCCGTTCTGGGAAAAGGTCTTCTACCTTTTCTCTTACTTCTCCCAGGGCTCTTCTTATATGAGCGCCAGGGCTTATGGCATCATGCACCGCATGCACCATGCTTATACAGATACAGAGAAAGATCCGCATTCTCCCAAATATTCACCCAATGTATTTGCCATGATGTGGCGGGCAAGGATGGCTTATCAGCGTATCGTAAAAGGGAAATCAAAAGACAGTGAACACTTCAGCAAAGGGCTGCCGGACTGGCCAACATTCGATAAGTGGGCAGGATCTTTTTTCAGCCGCATGTTATGGGTGCTGGGATATACAGCTATATACATACTGTTCGCGCCCTCTTTCTGGTTCTTCTTCTTATTGCCCATCACCATTGCCATGAGTGCCATACACGGGGCTATCATTAACTGGTATGCACACAAATACGGATACAAGAACTATGAACTGAAGAACACTTCCACCAACCTGTTAAAACCGGATCTCCTCATGCTGGGTGAATCTTACCATAACAACCATCACAAACATCCCTCTCATGTGAATTTTGGTACAAAGTGGTATGAATTTGATCCGGTGTATCCTGTTATCCGTGTTTTGAACTGGCTGCATGTCATCCGCCTTGCACAATAAAAATGGCCCGTGGGTTAACTCACGGGCCTGCTTTCATACAAACGGTAATATTTTATTTACCGGCAAACGCTTCTATTTCTGCTATAAAGTTATTCTTCACCGGCCCCTCCAATGCAGTGAGCCGTAGGTACCGTATGGTAACAGAAGAACTCACCGGGAAACTTTGGGCTGTTTTAGTAGCACCGATGAATACAAGGTTATCGCCCATTAAACTCCAGGTGTTACCATCCGTACTTCCTTCCAGTTTAAACTTAGTCATGGCATTGGCATTGTTCTGCCTTGCGGTGATCTCTATGGATACCAGTTTGATGGCTGTTTTCATATCGATCCTTATCCAATGTGGGTAGGGAGGATTTGTTACAGAATAATCAGAATGCCAGTAGGTGGCTATCTTACCATCCAGCAGCATGGAAGCTCCCGCAGCTTCTGCGGTGGTTTCTTCACTGGAAGCCGTGGCCGTCCATGTACTGCGATCTGCTTTTATAACGGTGGACCTGTCCTGGAAGGTGACTACTTCTGCTTTGCCACAGGCGCTCAGCACAGCGGCCATCAGCAGGATATATACATTACTTTTCATTTGCTTACGGGTTTTGAGTGAGGTTAGCATTTACCAGTCTTTCACGGTTGGGAATGAAATAGATCACCCTGTTATCCGTTGGCTGAATGGTTTGTGTGATATTGGTGGAAGGTGTGTTGTTCAGGGAATGCGTGCCGGGATAATTCCTTTCCAGCGGGCGGTTATTCCTGAACAGATCATAAGCACGGTGGCCTTCGAAGGCCAGTTCCAGCCTGCGTTCATCTATCACAACATCTAATGCTGTTCTGCCTTCCAGTGCGATGCTCGCTAAGGTGGGCAATGCAGCACCACTAAGACCGGCGCGCTGGCGGAGTACATTCACATCGTCCAGTGCCAGTTGCGCAGCACCTGATTTGGCATGGGCCTCTGCGCGGATCAGGTACATTTCTGCAAGGCGCAGGTATACCGGAGAACTCAGGTTGGTAAGCCCTTCCTGGTAATTGTATTTGTTGATGTAATACATGGGCGTATTAGGCACCAGCCGCGTATTCATACGCACATCCGGAGCAGGCACTGTATAAGGCCAGGCTAGCACAGGGCCGGCATTTGTATAAGGAGAAATGAAAGCATGCCGCAGGTCAGCCGGTTGTTTATCCACGAAATCCACGAACTGTTTGCTGGCATAGATCTCTCCCCAGCCGGTTTGCCCCTGGCCGCCTTCACTGTAATACATAGAACCGATGGCGCTGAAGTCGCGGTTCTCTGTTTTGATATGGCGGATGCAGAAAATGGTTTCTTTGTTCTCCTCCGGCACACCGCGGAAATAATTTTTATAGGCATCTCCGGTGAGCAGGCCGTAACGGGGAGAAGTGATCAGCTTATTGGCATACTCGATAGCTTTTGGATGATCTTCTTTGTAAAGGTACACGCGGCTGAGTAAAGCCCAGGCTACTTCTTTGGAAGCGAAGTTATTGTTCTTGGCTTCCGTCATCAGGTCTGCCGCTTTCAGCAGGTCTGCTATCACCAGGTCATATACCTCTTTCACGGTATTACGTGCAGGGAATTCTTCCTTGGTATCTTCCTTTACAATAGGCACTGCCGGGCCTGCTCCTGCGCCCTGGGGATAAGGTCTTCCAAAAACGCGCACGAGGTTGAAGTACATCATGGCACGGAGGTAAAGGTTCTCCCCTTTCAGCTGGCGAAGTAAAACGGAAGCATCATCCGGCACAAAGGAGATCACTTTATTGGCAGAGTTGATCACAAAATAGGATTGTTGCCATACGTTGTTCACATGGCTCATATCCACTAAGTGCGTATAACGGTAGGCGTTGGACAAAGCATCTGAAGAAGCCTGCCCCTGGGCAATATTATCTCCCTGGTATTCTGTGAGGAAGTGAATGCTCCGCACATAGTTGGGATTCTTCAGTACTGCGTAGGTACCAATGGTGGCAGACTTTACATCGTCCACATTCTTCAATGCCTCGTTTTCATTTTTGGCGGTGGATGGTTCGTAGTACTTCTTACAGGCCATAGTGGCGGTAAGCAGGAATATGAATATGATTGATGATTTCATGTGTTAGTTTTTAGAACCCGATGTTTACACCCAACAGGTATTTTTTGCTGATAGGATATTTAGTACCGGAAACACCTTTGGTGGCGCCACCTGCGGTCACAAAAGATACTTCAGGGTCCATACCGGAGAAGTGTGTACCCGTCCAGAGATTATCGCCGCTGAGGAATACCCTGATGCTGCCGATCTTTAATTTCTGCAATACACTTTCCGGAAGGTTGTACCCCAGGGTGATGTTACGCAGGCGGATGTAACTACCGTCTTCCAGGAAACGGGAAGAGGGCTCGTTGGCTGCTTTATTACCTCCCAGCAATGGTTTGGGATGCGTGGCAATATCGCCGGGTTTGGACCATCTGCTCCAGCCATCAGCCAATACCATCTGGTTGTAACTGTCGTAGATACCATCTGAATCAAAGAACTGGCGGGAACTGTTGAACACCTGGTTGCCTTTTACAAAATTGAAGAAAGCGCTCAGGGACAAACCTTTCCAGCTGAAAGTGTTCAGCATACCACCGGTGAACTTAGGCGCAGAGGAAGTACCTGTATATTGAAGTGTAGCCGCATTGTATGAATTGGTGTAAGTGAGATAGGTTTTACCATCTGCATCGGTAATGATCTTTTCCCATAAAGGATCACCATTGGCGGGGTCCACACCGGCCCAGATACGCATGTACCATTTATCCATATCCTCGCCAAGCCCTACAGGCTGATTGCTTCCGGGCGAAGCAAACTTATCCTTGCCATTCAGCTTGAGTACTTCATTCCTGTTAAAAGCCATGTTAAAACTGGTCTCCCATTTGAACTCGCCCGTAAGGTTACGGGTATTGAGCGTGAACTCTATCCCGCGGTTACGCATGGAACCAATGTTCTCCATGATGTTGGAATAACCACTGGTAAGCGGTAAGGGTTTCAGCATCAGGAGTGAACGTGCCTGCTTGTCATACACGTCTATATTCAGATCGATGCGTTTAAAGAAACTGATATCCAGCCCGAGATTATTCACGCGGATCTTTTCCCAGGTAAGATTGGGATTGGCTTTCTGGGAAGGATAGGAACCGGATTGCCCTGCATAGGAAGCAGACTGATCATAAGTATACAATCCCAGGGAGCGGTAATTGTCTGAAGGAGGGTTACCCACCGTACCATGGCTACCACGTATTTTCAGGAAAGTGATCGTGTTATTACCTGCCATGAACATTTCATTGCTAATGATCCAGGAAGCACCCAGCTGATAGAAATTACCACCCGGTGTATTGTTCCCGAATTTGGAAGAGATATCATGTACATAGGAAGCCAGGAAGAAATACCGGTTGTTGAAATTGTAATCTGCCTGTGCCAGCCATTTGGTAAAGCTGTATTCGCTACGGCCGCCGGTAGGTGTTGTTTTGGCTTCCGTGGCGGTGGACATGGCAGTCATGCCCGCAGGGAGGCCACGGCCGGATATACCATTCTCATCACCGTAATATTTCTCTGCCTCACCTACACCTAACAACGTGAGATTATGATCTCCGAAGTTATTTTCATAACGGAGCCTGTTAGAGCTGAGCAGGGTATTGTTGTAACTGATGTTGTGCATCAGCAGCCCTTTATCCGCTGTTCCCTCTTTGGAACGCTGATCATAATACTCAGTTGATTTATAATTATAAATATTAGCCCTGTTATAGCTGGATAGGGTGATATGTTTGGTGATAGCATAATCCAGGTTCAGGTCACCGTTAAAGCTCATTGCGCGGTTGAAGGACAGATTATATTGCAGGGAATGCAGGAAATTCTGCTGCTCCCTTCCCAGCCAACCGGTACCACTGCCGAAACGGGGCGTACCATCTGCATTGTAAGGTTTATCCCAGGGCAGATAGGTATATGCGCCGTAGAGTGTGCTGCTGTGGTGGTTATTATTCTTGAGGTATTCTCCGTTCAGGAGTACTGCCATCTTGATCTTATCCGTGAGCTTATGCGTTATGTTCACCCGGAAGTTATAGGCGGTTCTGCTATTGGTGAGCAGGGTACCTTCTTCTTTATAATAATTACCTGCCGCGTAGAACTGTGTTTTTTCACTACCACCTGAAGCAGAGAGTGTATAACTCTGCGTCATGGCCCTGCGGAAAGCAATGTCCTGCCAGTCCGTATCTGTTTTCAACACGGTGTCTGAGCGGGTGGTAAAAGTTTTCTGGTAATCATATAACTGCTGGGAGTTCATGAGTTTGAACTTGCCGTTATTGGCTTCATTAAAACCCACCACGCTGCTCAGCTCTATCCTTGTTTTACCGGCTTTACCCTGGCGGGTGGTAACAATGATCACACCATTGGCAGCACGGCTTCCATAAAGACCGGTAGCCGCGGCATCTTTCAGGATAGTAACAGACTCTACATCATTGGGATTAAAAGTGCCTCCGATATTACCATCTACTACGATCAGCGGGTTGATACCGGCAGCCAGTGTACCCTGGCCACGGATCACCACATTCACGGCAGCAGCAGGATCTCCGGAAGGGGCGCTTACAACCACACCGGAAGCTTTACCCTGTAAAAGACTGTTGAGGTTATTGGAAGTAACGTCCCGCAGTTTTTCACGGGAAACGGTAGCTACTGCGCTGGAAAGATATTTTACGTTCTTGGAAGAATAGCCTACTACCGTTACGCCTTCAATATCCTTACTGGCGGGTATCAACTGAAGATTGATGGTTGTTTTGCCCTGGATGGCCACTTCCTTTGTTTCAAAACCAATGTAAGAAACAATGAGATGTGCATCTTCGGGTATATTGGAAATGCTGAACACTCCATCTGAGTTGGTGGTAGCACCTTTGGGCGAGCCCTTTACTTTTACGGATACGCCGGGCAGCGGTACACCTCTGTCATCTGTAATACGGCCGCTGACAGTCACGGGCGACATATCCGGCAATTCATCCACCGGTTTACGGGAGATGATGATCACCTTATCCTCTATGGTATAATCCAGTAGCTGGCCCTGCAGCACTACTTTCAGGAAGGCTTCCAGTGGCTGGTCTTTGGCCTGCACATTAATACTGGCGCCATCCCGAAGGATGGTTTTATTATAGAAGAATACATAGCCAGTTTGTTGTTTAACAACGGCAAATACTTTAGAGAGTGGTACATCTTTTCCGGAAAATGTAACAGTCTGTGAGCGGGTGCTGGCGCTCACGTGCATACAAACGGCAAAGAGGAAAACAGTAGTGATCTTCATCGTGTTCACGATTGTTGTAAAGCAGGGCCGCCGATACGGTACCGGAGCTGACCTTACCTCGCTTAGTTTTTTGGTTGCGCCCTCCTGCTTAAGGCAATAGAAGGCATACTTACAAAAAGTGTAGAAATTCATACTTTTGTAACGATTTTAGGTTGATTAATAAGAATGTCTTGCCAGACCTTTTATGAAAGAAGCCTGAAATTATCCGCAGGGAAATGTTTGCAGCATTTCCCTGTTTCTATTTCCGGCCTGTCATTGCGTTTTATTCATAACAATACTTTCCTTGCGCCACCTGTGGCGGAGGATCCTTTAGGTTCTATATGTTGATGTTTACGGTTGTACGATGAGCCTGCGCCCCTGTTCGATCCTGAATTTAACGTCGACTTTGGTTAATATTTTCGTCACCTGTGATAATTGTAATGTTCTGGGCAGTTCTCCCTCAAACTGCTGCTCTGGTATTTTTCCTTCGTAAATAACTTCCAGATCGTACCAGCGGGCCAGTTCCCGCATTACTTCCGGCAGGCTGGCGCCGCGGAAATTAAAGAAACCTGCTTTCCATGCCGTTACCTGTTCCAGGTTAGCATGCTCCACAATGCTGAGTTCTCCACTATTACTGATCTGTGCCTGCTGGCCGGGCGATAATAAACGGACCTGCTCATGTGAACGGATGCGCACAGACCCTTCCAGCAAAGTAGTGTGAATACTGGCTTCATCTTCATAAGCATTCACGTTGAACTGTGTTCCTACAACACGTATATCTGCATGTTCATTGATCTGTACAATAAAAGGCTGGGCCGTGTTCCTGTTCACTTCAAAGAATGCCTCTCCTGTTATTTCCACTTTACGCTCCTTACCGGAGAATACCGTGGGGAAACGAAGGGAGGAAGCCGCATTCAGCCATACTTTTGTTCCATCCGGTAATACCAGCTGAAACTTACGGCCACGGGGTGTGGTGATGGTATTGTAACTGATGGCCTCAGCATCTTCCGCATGATAAAGCAGGCTGCCATTATTCAATACTACCTGTGTACCATTCTGTTTTGCTACAAGCCCGTTACCCAGGGAATCCAGCACAATGGTTTTGCCGTTTGCGAGCGTGAGGATGGCGCCTTCTTTACCCGGGTTAACGTCGTGTGAACCCTTGGGTGCATTCACCACCGGCCCCTTACCTGACCTTTGCTGTAAACCATACCATGCACCGCCGGCTATGCAAAGCACTAATATGGCGGCCGCGGCAGCCCACCAGCGTGGTCTGCGGGAAATTTCTATCTCTTCTGCAGGGGATTGCTGTAATATACGGTCCACCATACGGTCTTTTTCCCCGGTGCTCAGCATGGTTTCCGCTTTTAGCGAATCCCAGGCATCCTTTAACAAAGGGTTCATCTCATCCGGGCCCACCTCTTCCAGCAGATGCAGGAACTCTTCCTTTTCTGCGGGTGTGCACTGGTTTTGCATCCAGCGTTCGAATAATTCAGGTAGTCTTGAATTCATAGTGGTATAATAGGAACAACTAAAGTTTGAAAAAGGGGCTATTGGGCAGGAAAAAAATTTCAGAGCCTGCTTAAAAGTAATGCCATCAACAGCAGATCAGGATGCCTGACCACATATTGCATAATAGATTGCGTAGCATACCGGATGTATTTTTTAACCGTTTCCCGGGAGAGGTCCATTTCCTGTGCAATTTCCTGGTACTTTTTGCCCTGTTTGCGGCTCAGGAGCCATGCCTTTTGCTGTTGGGCAGGTAGCTGTGCAATCGCCTGCTCTACAAGGCCCAGGCTGGCCTCCATGTCCTGCGGCTCCGTTTCAGGATAACGGGTCAGCTCCCACTCATCCAGGTGTTTTCTTTCCCTGGCTATCTTTTTCAGGGCATTCAGCGCATGATTACGGGCAATAACAAAAAGGTAGGTACGGAAATTACGGATGCTGCATAAGGTTTCACGGGCCATCCAGATCTGGAGGAAGATATCCTGCACTACTTCTTCCGCCAGTTCCTTTGACCTGGTAAGTTGCCAGATGTAAGTATGAAGGTGATCTGCATATTGATGGAACAGCGCACGGAAAGCACTTTCACTGCCCTGTGATACTTCCTGTAAGAGTGGTTCACTGATATCTACAACCTTATTACGCAATGTTAGCTCTTTGTTGGCGGTTGTAAACATATCAAAAAAAGCGGGTGCGCGTAACACAGGGCTTTAAAAATATTTCCGCTATCTTGTTAATACTATGATCTACATCACGCAACTCATTTATGTAAAGCCCGGCCAGGAAGCCGTTTTCGATGAATTTGAAAATGTGGCCATTCCCATTGTGGCCAGGTATAATGGCCGTATGCTCTTCCGGATAAGGCCAACCCAGGAGAACCATATTATGCAACCGGTTGAAGCGCCCTATGAGATACACCTGGCCACATTTAACAGTGAAGCTGATTTTGAGGACTTCAAGGCAGACAAGGAACGCGCAAAGTTCCTGCACCTGAAAGATGCTTCCATTGAAAAGATGCTGCTGATAAAAGGAACTACGTTATAACATCGAATTTGGTTCGCAAATGTTTTGTTTAAACATATAGACATTTATCGAAAAAGCAATAGTTTTGCGACATGAAACTGAAGATCAATCACAATAGCCATACCCCTTTACATATCCAGGCAGAAGAGTTGTTACGCAAGCTGATAGCGGAAGAAGAATACCAGAACGGGAAGATGTTGCCGAATGAAGTAGATCTCTCCAAACAACTGGCTATTTCAAGGTCCACCCTCCGGATGGCACTCAATAAACTGGTGTATGAAGGCCTGCTGATCAGGAAAAAAGGGGTGGGTACTAAAGTGGCTGAAATGGCGGTAAGCTCCAAGTCTATGAACTGGCTGAGCTTTTCGCAGGAAATGGCGGCACGCGGTATTGTGATCAAAGATTATGAAATGCATCTTACCTGGGTGTTCCCGGATGAAAAGATTGCCAACTTCTTTGAAATAGGAACAGATAAAAAAATACTGAAACTGGAAAGGCTCAGGGGTAAACCGGAATGGCCCTTCGTTTACTTCATCTCCTATTTTCATCCCCGCGTTGGATTAACCGGCGAAGAAGATTTCAGGCGCCCGCTGTATGAGATCTTTGAAAAAGATCATTCCGTGATCGCCACTTTATCCAAGGAAGAGATCAGCGCAACTGCTGCAGATAATTTTATTGCATCCAAACTTGGCGTAGACAACGGCAGCCCCATCCTGTTCCGCAAGCGTTATGTATTTGACCAGGGAGAACGCCCTATTGAATATAATCTTGGTTATTACCGGGCAGACAGTTTTGTATATGCTGTAGAAAGCAGGCGCTAATGCCAGTATTTTTATACATCCCCGCAGAAGGTAAATGTACTAATACCAGTAACTGGCAGCGCCCAGCAGCGCAGCTTTCTCCCCCAGTTCGGATAATACGATCTCCACATCTTTCATCTGCTGCCGCAGGCTATGCAGGAAATGCGCGTGTGCATGGGATATATTTCCACCCAATACAATCATGGCAGGCCTGGGCGTTACCTGTTGCAGGAACATCCCCAGGTTCTCACTGAATTCCCGGAACACGGTTGCTGCTGCAACTGATGTAGCGGCCAATGCAGCGATGTTCTTTACATTCTCTTCTTTTATTCCACTCAAAGCTTCATAGCGGGCAATGAACCACCTGGTGCTGAAGTGCTCTTCTGCTCTTGATCCCAGGAAGGGGGTGTTCCAGAAACCGGCATCTTCAGCATGACCATTAGTGGCAATGGCAGAGCCAAAACCAGTACCCAATGTAAGACCTATCACGGGACGTTGTTCTTTTACCGCACCATTAAAAAGTTCTCCCTGCAAAAAACAGGCAGCATCGTTGTGCATAACAATATCTTCCTTCTCTATCCCTAAAGCTTCCGCTAACATGGCTTTCACTGGCAGGCCATACAAGGCCTCGTATTTATGCAATCCCCTGATCAGGGAAATACCTTCCTCATAATCAAACGGCCCCGGCATGGCAATGCCTATCTTATGTTTGCCATGCATGCTTTCCCGCATCACTTCACACCAGCTGTGTATGATCTCTTCAGCACTGCCATTTGAATTCACCCTTTCCCGGTGATGAGAACCGGGTACCAGATCCCTGCTTTCCAGGTCTATCAAAGCCGTGGTAATATGCGAGCCTCCTATATCTACACCCAATACGCTCATATATGCCTCATTGTTCTTTGTATCTCTTCGAAAGATTGTCCTTTTGTTTCCGGTAATAATTTATACACGGTAATGAATGCCATCACGCAGAAGGCGGCAAAAAACCAGAAGGTTTGTGCTGTACCGAATTCATGCAGCAGGATAGGTGTGATCTGCCCTACCAGCGTATCTGCCAGCCACATCACCATAATGCTTACAGACAATGCCCTTGCCCTGATATGATCCGGGAAGATCTCTGCTGCGATCACAAATTTCAGCGGACCAATGGAGAATGCAAAAAAGGCCAGGAATAACATCACGCAAAGCAGCAAATGTAATCCCGTGGCACCGGTAAAAAAACAGATGCCGGTTAAAGCGAGGCTCAGGGCAGCACCTGCAGTACCCCAGAGATAAAGCGGCCGTCTGCCCAGGCTATCCACTTTCCAGATGGCAAAGATGGTGAAGAACACATTCGCTGCACCGAAAATGATCTGGCTGATGAAAGAATTGCTCAGGGTGATACCGGCATCATGCAAAATGCTGGGGCCATAATAAATGATGGCATTGATACCGCTGAACTGTGAGAAGAGCGGTAACAGTATGCCTATCAGGATGGCTCTCTTTATTTCCGGCGCAAACAGTTCTTTATAACTGCCTGCTGTTTGTTTTTCTCTCATTAACCAGCGCGGGCTTTCCGGCACCTGTGTTAAACCTGCCAGGAATAATACCGCAGGGATTGCACCTACACCAAACATACCGCGCCAGGGTTCTTTTACGAATAACCAGCTGGTACTCTTTCCGGCATTTGCCAGCGCATAGTTCAGCAGCATAGCATTGCTGAGATAAGCCACCAGTATGCCTATCGTTACGGCTAGTTGATAATAGGTAACAAGTCTTCCTCTTTTATCATCCGGTGCAATTTCAGAGAGGTATAAAGGCACTACCGTGGAGGCGATCCCTACTGCCACACCACCCAGTATACGGGCCGTGATGAGCCAGGCCAGATCAGCAAACAATGCACAACCAACGGCAGCCAGCAGAAATAGAAAAGCAGCAATGAACAATAATTTCTTCCTGCCCAGCCTGTCGCTCAGATCGCTGGAAACAATCACGCCCAGTATGCAACCTGCCAGTGCGGAAGACACAAACCATCCTTCCTGCAGGGCATTCAATCCGAACTGTTCCCGCACAAAAGGTAAAATACCAGACACTACGGCCATATCAAACCCAAACAGGAAACCTCCCAGGGAGGCCACTATTGTGGTCATAACGAGGAATGATCTATTCATACAGGCTATTAAAAACAGGATGTTCTTCTTTCAAAAATGCTTTGATCACTTTAGCACGGCCCTTACCCAGGTTGGTGATGGTGTAAACATCCGCATCTGCCGGTATCACAAATGTTTCTGCATAATGATACACTGTTGCTGTACCTGCTGCTGTTTTAATGGAGATGGAAGTTCCTTCCACCAGCATCATCACTAAACAGATGCCTTCTGTTTTAAAGCTAACAGTCGTATCCAGCTCAATGCGGTGTACATCATAAAAATGTTCCCGGTGTGTGGGCAGGTGTACCAGTTGCCAGTCCTTTCCCTCTTCCAGTAAAGCCGGCACGGAAATAAGTTCTTTCTCTACCGCTGCCCCCTGCCTGCCGAACTGCAGGTTACGGAATGCATGTTCAATATTGATGGCCCTTGGTTCTCCATCCAGCCCCAGCCGCAGCCAGTCGTACATCTTGAATGTAAAGATGTAAGGCGTGGCACTGATCTCCAATACCAGGTTATCAGCACCTGCACTGTGCACCGTACCGTTCGGTATGAGGAACAAGGCATGTTTGCTGGCTTTGAAAGCCTGTACATACTGCGGGATGTTCACCGGCTGATTGAATTGCACGCTATTATCCAGGTCTGCCCGGAAGGCAGCAGGATCAATATTTTCATGGAATCCGAGGTAAACTTTTGCATCATCTTTACAATCCAGGATGTAATACGTTTCATCCTGTGTGATGTTTTCGCCAAAGTGTTCCCGGATGTAAGATAAGGAAGGATGGCATTGAATAGAAAGATTTCCGCCATCAAAAGTATCCAGGAAGTCGAAACGGATAGGAAACTCGTAACGGAAGATGGCTGCATGTTTACCGAGGATAGCTCTATGCTGCCGGTACATCAGCCATTCAAAAGGTATTTCCAGCAGGTACCCATCACTTTCAAATACAACACCGTTCTCCGGTACGATCATTTCAAAAGACCAGGCATAGTTCACTGCTTCCAGTGAAAGACCGGGGATCCTTTCTTTCATCCACTGCCCTCCCCATGCACCAGGCTCAAACCATGGGCGCACCCGGAAGGTATCCCGGCAGATCTGGTCTATCCCTGCCAGCAGATCATCCTTATGCACCCAGGTAATAGTTTCCCCACGCTGCGTATCCACAAATATGCCGATGCGCGGCAACAGGGATTGTTTATACTCATTCAGGATCACCCAATCCACAAAGTAGGCCTGCTTGTACATTTCTGCAAAAACATTACTGCCATTACTCCCCAGGTTAGCAGCAACACCTGCACGCATACGGTATTGTAATTCATTCTTTGGAAGGTCCAGGTAGATCACCGGTGCTTTATCATTTACCAGTGCTGCACCAGTGCCCATGATAATATGCAGGCCTTTATGCGTTGATTGCATGGCCGCCAGTTTATCTTTGTGGAACAGATCATGGATGCGCAGGCTGGTGCGTGTTCCCCAAACGTCTCCTTCTTCACCGAGGAATGGTGCTATGAGCGCGTTAACATCTTCCTTTAAAGCATCCTTTGCAAAATGCCATTGTACGGTAATGCCCCTGCGATTAAATTCCTCCTGTAAAGTATGATACAATTCATCCCACCATATACCGGTATAACCATCTATACATACCTGCTGATGCAGGAGCATCCACTCCACCAAACCTTCGTAATCCGTATGGATACGTCCCCTCCCCAGGGTGTGGGTGGGATGGATATCATATGCTCCTGCAGTATGTTTGCTCAATTGCACCGGTAAAAGCGGTTGTACTGCTACCCGCCTGTTTTCCTCCTTAATGTTCAGCATTTTTCTTATTTAGTTTCTACACGAACCATGATGACACCCTTGCCCGGTAATTCAACACGGTCTTCCAGTTTATTTTTATATTCTTCCAGCATATTGCTTTGCCATACGTTGATCTTGCCTTTAAGGGTAACCACAGCAGGCTGCTCCTGTGTATTTACCAGTTGCACTACCACACCTTTTCCACCTGCTGCAGGTTTAATACTCTCAACGTATACTGCTTTACTGTCAATGGAAAAGAAAAGTGATTCTGTGGCAGGCCCTGCAGCCGGCGTGGCCACTAAAGAACGGTGATTACTGAAGCCCTGCTGATTGGCAGCCGCTACATCATATGCATCATGTACCTGCAATGCATAACGGAACACCGTCACGCCTTCCTGGTCCCTGCGGAAATTGGTATGCCAGAGGTTGTTCATTACCCAGGAATATATAGCCGGGTTTTGCTCCATGTAATTGATCCACTTAGGTGAACGGGTGAGGCCACCCAGTAATCCTGCACTGGTTTGCGTGCCTATCTCAAACAAAGGCGCATCCAGGCTGGACCAGGTAACGCCAAAGTCTTTGTTGGATACATCTACCCAACGTTGCACGGAATACCAGTTCCTGTTGGCATGCTGCAACTGATCTTCTTCAGCTGCTACACTGCCCCATGGAATACTGTAACGCACCTGCGCACCTGGTACTTTAAAAGGAAATGCAAAGTGCACCCCTTCTTTTGCGGGCACCGCTTTTTTATCTAAAGTGTTGATGATCTCTACACGGTCTACCCCAGCCGTTAATCTCACTTCCCTCTTCAGCGAATGAGCACCGGGTGCGTCAGACACAGCTTCAAGACTTACCACTAAAGGACCTTTCTCTTTTATAGTAATCTTTGCCGGCCCTGCGAACTGGATCTTCTCTTTCGCAGCATCAGGCAGATAAGTATATTGATTCAGGCCGCCGGAATCTGCCAGGTTACGCCCTGCTTTTTCCAGGCTGATGATGTGCCCGGTTTTTTCATCCAGCTTTATGGTATAGAATTTATTCTGCAAAGTGGTGGTGCTTACGGAGGCACGTTCTCCCACATAGGCCTTACCGTTATGAATAGTAAAACGCTGTTTTGAAAAAGCGGGGATCTGTTTCACCAGTACCGCCAGTTCTCCTGTACTTAAACGCTGGGAAGGAACTGATCTGCCACCGGCATCTTTCACTAAATCTCCTGCACTGCTTTGTGCTGCAGGGATCAGTACTACATCCGTACGTTGCTGCCCCAATGTATTGTATACATCGACCCCGCTGGCAGCACTGGCATCTGCTGCTGCTTTTGCCAGCAGCTCTTTTGATTGTGCCTGTGCTGTTAAGGCAAAAGCCTGCTTATAACTCCATTGCGCTATGGCTTTAGGATCTTCAGGATGGGATACACTGTTATGTGCGCCCCAGGTATGCTCGTTGAACATAAGCACATTATTCCAGGCCGTATCAAAATCACGTGCAGGAAATGCCTTCTTATTACGTAAAGCCCAGATAGCTTCTGCCTGCAGCAACCTGTCTGAGTTATTGCGGTTGATGCCTGTTTCCCTTGCCGCAGAAGCAATTCCATCCGTCCAGTACTCCGTATAATCTCCTGATACTACAGGTACTTTAGCGCCGTATGCTGCTTCAAAATCATGAAAGAAATCTTTCACGGAAGTGATCACCAGTTGCGGGGAAGCATATCTTTCATTCCATTCCTTCACCGCATCCGGTAATTCCGGATCGATGGGCGCATTATCACTCATGGCCCAGGTAAGGATGGTCATGTTATAAGGGAATAACTTCTGGTCCAGTTCAGCTAAATAATTAAAGAGGAAAGGATTCAGGAAGTTCTCAGAAGGTTTGCCGGTATAAAAGGGCAAGGGATCTTCTACTGTAAAGAAGTTAGGGATCTTGTTGCCTTTCAGGGAATAACCAATAGAGTATGGGGAACTTTGCCAGTAAAGGAGTTTCTGCCCGCCGGGTGATTGCCAGTAGAAAGGCCTGTCACGCCACTTGAAGGAATTACCGATACGGTCTCCTGCATTGGGTGCACCCCAGAAATATTTGATGCCGGTGATATCTGCCTGGCTGGACAAACCCCATGAAGCACCGGGTACATCTCCCTGGAACATGGTATGTATTTCCACGCCATGTTCTTTGGCAGTTTTCACTGCGGTATGGAACATCTGCATCAGCTGGCGGGAATCGGTGATACTGGTATTGATATTGGCATAGGCCCCATCAATATTGATCCATCCCTTCTTCACTGCTTCCCAGAAAGCTTTTTTCTTTGCCTCATCTGCACCTGCCAGGTAATGGTCCACTACCCAGAAAGCCTCTGTATTCCATTTAAAACGCGCGCCTTCAGGGTACTGTTCTGTTTTCTTCGCAATCTTGATGGCTTCATCAATGTTATCCAGGTGGATCTTCATCACCTTTGCCTGTACGTTGGTATAACCAATGTCCACATGTGAGTGCGGCAACAGGTATACTTTCCATTTCTGCGTAGGCGCTACCATGCAGCGTGCGTTGTACTCCCTGCCGGCCGATACTACCTGTACACTCAGTTGCGTTTCCCTGCCCACCGCGTCTCCGGGTAAAGGCAGTTCATATAAGCTGATGCCCTTTTCACTGGCAGGCACCAGTACACTATCCAGCCTGCTGTTAAATTCCATCCGTACCGTTGCTTTTGCATAGCTGTTACCGCCATGAAAAAGCAGGCGTACC
Source organism: Chitinophaga niabensis (assembly GCF_039545795.1). Classification (NCBI taxonomy): domain Bacteria; kingdom Pseudomonadati; phylum Bacteroidota; class Chitinophagia; order Chitinophagales; family Chitinophagaceae; genus Chitinophaga; species Chitinophaga niabensis. The sequence continues at coordinate 3,485,116 of NZ_CP154260.1, forward strand.
ATCCTGGCTTCCTTTCCGTTTTTCTTCAGATAAGCAACCGTAGGTTGCAGCTCAATACCGGTGAATGTGTTCTGCGCAGTTACAGCGGTAAAGCCACTGATCCCTGCCAGCAACAACAAACTTTTCTTAGTCATAATCTTCTCTTTTATTCCCAGGTAACGTTCTTACCTGCTGCTGAAAAATTGCCTGTTTTATCTTTCACTGTTAATCCAAGGTTCAGGTCAAATGGCCACAGCGCCACAATGTTTGCTTCCGTCCCTGTCAATACCTTATCCTTATTATCCATTACTTCTGCGGCAGTTAAAGGTACTTTCCAGAAGCGTACATCCTTGATATTTCCATGCATGGCCCGCTGGTCTGCTGAATTGAACTGGAAGTTGCGGGACATCCCCATAAAGAAAGGAGCCGTTTCCGCCGTTTTAGGCGTGACCTCTGTAGCGGAAGTAGCGGTAGCAGCTTCCACCCCGTCTATGTATATCTTAATCGTAGTGCCGTTAAAAGTAAACGAAATATGGTGCCATGTGTTCACTTGTACTGCGTTATTACCTGTACCCACACCAAACCAGGAACCGCCATTCACATAAGCTTCTACTTTCCCGGCTTTGGTATAACGTAGCAGAATACCCGTGGTACCATCATCTGCCGTAATAAAACTGCCCAGGCTGGCAGTTCCATCTGTATTGAGGTCCGCCAGTTTTACTTTACATTCAATGGTGAAGGACTTCACATTCGGTACCAGGTTCTTCAATTGCCCCAGGTCAAAGTAAGCGCCGTTCACAAATTTAGGTACACCGGCCTTTACTTTGTTGTTATTGAAGATATCGATCGCCAGTAACAGTTTCTTTTTAGCATTGGCATAAGCGGTATCCGTGCCGGAGTTCTGGAGGATGAATGTGGCCCAGTCCACCTGCGTTTGCAGGGTAACTTTGGAACCGGGGGCCGTCATGCCCAGTTCCGTTCCTTCCACCGTTTTTGAGATCAGTTCCTTTGTAGTGGCTATGATATTCACCAGGTCGTTCTTAAGGGCGGAAGGAGCATCCTCCTTTTTACAGGCGGTGAACAGTACAAGCAGTATAAATAATATCTTTTTCATGTTAAAAAGTTTTGGATGTTAGAAACCATACCCGGTGTTCTGGCCCAGCGTGGAAGGATCAGGCATACCATCGAATTGCGACTGCGGCACAGGACGCAGCACATGGAATGGCTGGATGTAAGCGCTTGCTTCAGGGTTATAAGCCCTCACTCTTGTGATCAATGTACCGGTGCGTTTCAGATCGAACCAGCGCATCATTTCACCACCCAGTTCACGGGCTCTTTCATCCAGGATAAAATCCACCGTCATTTGTGAGGCATCTACATCCATTTCTGCCTCATGGCCCGGAACGGTAGCACGGTCACGGATCACATTCACATCGTTTGCCGCAAGGCCCTGCTGTGCTTTCATGATATAAGCCTCTGCCCGCATCAGGTAAATATCTGCGAGGCGGATCACGGAATAATCTTCTGCGCTGTTCTCAGTGGACAATGCACCCGGCCTTGTATGATCATCAAATTTTTTAAATCCTATAAATACTTTAGGGTCTTTAGGAATACCATTCACACTATAGAGGTCATTCACATCTTTGGCGGTATAACGGTTCACTGCCCTGGCCCTGTCTGCCGCGGTGAATACATAAGGCACAAAGAACAAGGCTGTATCCACATAAGGCGTTACCTGCAAGGGTAGTTTATTAGTTGGTTTGTTGTAATACCATACTGTCTGGAAACCATCTTTCCAGCGGGCATCCGCATCGCGGTTAAAGAGGCCCAGGTAGAATTTGGAAGCTACCATCTGCACACCGCCGTAACCTGTCCAGATCAGTTCTGTTTGAATACCGGGGAACTGGTCAATGAAAGGAGAAAATGCCTGGAACCAGAAGTTAGCGCCTGCCTGGTTAAAGCTTTTATCCTTACCCCAATTCACCTGCCAAACGAATTCTTTGCTGCGGTCAAGCGCTGCATTCCAGAGATCTTTCCATTTGGGGATGAGCGCATAATTATATTTAGTGATCACATTGGTGCTGTATTCGATCACCTTATCCCAATCCTTATGATATAAATGCACCCTTGCCAGGAAGGCTTCCACCACCGGTTTGGTAATACGGCCTGTTTCTGTGGATGTAAGTGGTACTGTGGTCAGCGCTTCATTCAGGCATTTGAAGATCTCTGTATAGAATTCTTCTTCTGTGCTACGTGCGGCGATCAGCCCTTCATTATAATCAGTGGTTTTAGGCAGGTGTACACCCCCCCAGGTATTCACGATAAAGAAAAGGAAATAGGCTTTTAAGGTTAAGGCCTCTCCCATCTTCTGGTTCTTTTTACTCTCTGAACTCCAGGTGATATTTTTGGCCTGCTCCAGGAAATAATTCGCATTCCATACGCCTTTGTAATAGTGGTTCCACATATTACCGTTCAGTCCGTATTGTGCATCCAGCGTACGGTACTCCGTTAACTGCACATTCCCGTTACCGCCGCCGCGCAGCCAGATGTCCGTTCCGCTTTCCGTCATGTAACCCAGGTTACCACTGCCATAGCCCATCAACCGCAAACGGTCATATAAAGAGTTCAGTAAGGTGAGCGCACCTTCTTCTGTTTTGAACACCTGTGTGGTAGCGCCATAGGATTCTTCGTTCAGGTATTTTTTGCAGGCTGTAAATGGCAACAAAAACAAACATGCATATAATAGTGAGATCTTTTTCATGCTTCCTGTTTTAAAAAGTGAGGTTAAAACCAATGTTATAAACTACCTCTCTGTCAGCCAATCCGCCTTCTGCCGTATAACGCCAGTAACGTAAAGGTTCTGCCGCAGCAACATATACCCGGGCACGTTCTGCAAAGGGAAGCAGTTTAGTGAAGGAGTATCCTAATGTTGCATTACGCAGCCGCACAAAATCATTCTTGTAATAACCGATGGAAGAAATAAAATCAAGGGAACTTCTGCCCGCTAAAGGTTGCGGATATTTGTTGGAAGGATTTTCAGGTGTCCAGTAATCTATCTTCGCGGCATTAAAACGTCCCATGTCATTTGCCCACCTGGTAGTGCTCCAATCGTCCCGCGTTAAAGCACCAATTTCAGAATACACATCCAGCATCAGGTCAAAGTTGCGGTAAGTGAGCGTAGTGGTAAGAGATGATCCCAGCGTGGGACGCTCTGTACCAATGATCTGCCTGTCGCTCCCTGTGATAGTACCATCGCCGTCAATATCTTTTATTTTTATCTCTCCCGGTTTGCGGCCATAGACGGCTGCAATATGTGCTTCATTGGTTTGCCAGATACCGGCGGACACATAATCAAACGTCACACCATTCACCGGGTAACCAATCCACCAGCCATTCTGTATATCCTTTGTTAAACGGGGATCGTAAAGTTCTGTGAGTTCTTCTTTGTTATGATAGAAGTTAAGGCCCAGGCTCCAGCGCAGGTCTTTCTTATCAATCGCCACTGCATTCAGTGTGATCTCCACACCAGTGTTCTGTGACTTACCAATGTTGGCCCATACATTATTGAACCCTGTAGTATAAGGCAGTTTGCGCCTGTTCAGCAGGTCAGATGTTTTAGAGCTATAGAAATCCACACTACCGGTGATGCGGTCTTCGAACAAACCGAAATCAAGGCCAGCATTGAGCATTTTGGTCTTCTCCCATTTCAGTGTTTCCACAGCCAATTGATCAGGTTCCAGAGTAGGATAAGGAATATCCCCGCCTGATCCTCCGAAAATAGTATAACGGGTAAGTACGGCGCCATAGGTAGCATAAGGACTGATGGCATTATTCCCTGTTAAACCATAGCTGGCGCGCAGTTTAAGATTGGATACCGGTTTTACGTTAAAGAAAGGTTCTTCGCTGATGTTCCATGCGGCAGCGATAGAAGGAAAAAAGTCCCAGCGGTTACGCGGTGCCAGTTGAGAGGCACCATCATAACGCATGGTACCGGTAAGAATGTAACGGTCTTTATAAGCATATTGCACACGGCCTACATAAGACAATTGTTGTGAACGTACAAACTCACTGCCCAGCGTTTTATTCTGTGTTAAGGCATCAATGTTATACCATTTGTATTGCGCCAGTGCCTGATCGCTGCCGGAAGCATTGCTGCTGAGGCTTCTGCTCTCCTGCAGTTCAAATACACCAAATGCATCGATCGCATGATCGCCAAATGTTTTCTTATAGTTCAGGATATTGTTCCAGGCATAACGGGAACTTTTGCCATTGCTGATGCTGGCCTGGTTCAATGCTTCCGCAAAAACGGCAGAGCGGTTATCTATATAGGAACCACCATCTGTAAACACCTGGTCCATGGAAAGATTGGTCCTGAAGTTCAAGCCGGGAAGAATGTCGACACTAAAAAAAGCTTTGATAAAAGCCTGGTAGGCGCTCGACTGAGAATCCCATGCATCCCTGTTTTCATCCAGGAATGGGTTCTTCAGCAATGAATCGCCGATAGGGAAAGCAATCAGCTCTCCGTTCTCATCATATAATTCAACGGTAGGTATAAAGCGGAATAAGCGGTATCCGAAGCTCCCGGGTTCGTTCTGCTGCTTTTCATAAGAAAGGCGGCTGGATAAACCGATGCGGATGTTCTTACGGATCTGCAGATCATGATCAGTGGAAAGAATGAAACGGTCGTATTTGGCCATGTTCTTTCCACGCGCTTTATTGTTCAGGTAGTTAAAAGAGATCTTCTGTGAACCCCTGTCGCTACCCGAAGTAAAGGTGACTGTATTGTTCGTCTGGAAGCCCAGTTTATCGTAATAGTCTTTGGCGAAATTATTATCTACCTGCCCCAGTTTATCCAGTTCCACTGTGGAGAATATTTTGGAATCGTCTGCGGTGGAATTCCAGATCCCTGCGGCCCTGTTAGCATCCCGTTTGAACTGGATGTATTCTGCCGCATTCATATTGCGGAGATTGCCCCAGTAGTATTTGCCTACGCCGGTATAGGAATCCACAGAGATGCGGCTCTTTCCTTTGATCCCTTTTTTAGTAGTGATCACAATGATGCCGTTAGCACCTCTTGATCCGTACAGGGCAGCAGAAGAAGCATCTTTCAGAACGTCCAGGGAGGCAATGTCGTTTTGATCAATGGTATTGAGGGAACCATAATAAGGCATACCATCTACGATCAGTAAGGGAGTGTTGCTGGCTGCTACAGAACGGTTACCGCGGATGCGGATGCTGCCGGCATCGGAACCGGTGGCCCTTACGCCAGCGAGGCCAACAAGACTGGACACTACGTTATTGCTTTGCATGCGGGTGAGTTGTTCAGGGCCCATGGAAGCAACGGCACCGGTGAGGTCTTTCCTGCGTACCGTGGTATAACCGATCACTACCAGTTCTCCCAGTTTTTGCGGATCTGCCTGCAGAGAGATGTTGATCACCTTTCTGCCGCCTACGGCAAACTCCTGTGTTAAATAACCAATACTGCTGGCTACGATAGTGTCTGTTGCTGCGTTTAATGATAAGGTGAATCCTCCGTTGGGATCGGAAACCGTACCCGTGTTCCTGTTCTTGACCCTGATGGCTACACCCGGGATCTGTGTTTGATTGACGGCGTCTGTAACCACGCCCTTCACTACATCCTGCGCATACCCCTGCAGGGCAAGCAGCAAACATAACATGCAGAGCATTGGTCTGAGTGAAGCACTTTTCATAAGTGTCTAGTTTTGGTTTGTTGATAAAATGAATTCGTCCGTGGATACTGTAGATATGTACATACAATAGGATGACCCTAAACTCACTGATTAATAGTAAGTTAAGTTGACATAATTCGTCTCTCCGCTAAGAGGGCATTGTTACTATGTACAAACATATATACAATGTTCAAACAAAGCAAATTATTTTTTGCCCCGCTGGGGTAAAGAAGGGCTGTAATGAAGGAGGGATGGCTATGTTAAGCCTCTAAAGTAATTTCTGTGAAACTGCGGCCGAATTCCTGGCCATAACTTTCTTTGTATTCTTTGGTGAATTTGAGGTAGGCATCCTTGGCCATTTTATGCCTTCCGGAGATGATGAGGCAACGACATTTATATCCCAGGGCTTCCTCGTTGAGATTATCAAAATGCAGGATGGCATTCGTGACCTTTACAATGAACTCCGCTTCCGCCTGCAGGTCTGTAACGGCAATGTATTGCAACAGCAGGTCTGTGACCTGTCCGGAGATATTGGCCTTGATATCGTCCAGCCATTCATAATGCACTGTTTTCAGGATAGAGCCGCGGTGTACGATCTGCAGGAGTTCATTCACAGCAGGTTTCTGCAGGGCCGGCTTATGCGCCATCCATTCTACATAATGCTGGTAATCTATTTTCATGGAATCCTGCAGGATCTCGAATTTCCACTTACCGGACTCGCGCCCGATGTGGCAGTCGCCTATCTTTTCCAGGATGGCCTTTAATTTTACAATGTTTACGGAATAGTTGTTCCGTGCATCCTTTGCGGACTTATCACTCCACAGGGCTTCATACAATTCTTCTGAAGAGATGCCCTTTCCATCTTTATAAGTATAGATCAATAACAGCAGGAACAATTCCTTTAATAAAGGCGTGAACTGTTTCGTGATATCGTTGCCACTCCTATCAAATACTTCAAACTGCCCGAAGAGATAAATAGTAGAACGTTCAGGTATTGCTTCCGGCGCTTCTTCATCCGGCAGCAATGTTGCACGTTCTGCGGGTACAGGTACTTTCTTTTTGCGGACAAAATTATAAGCCAGCAGCAGCATCAGCAGGCCACCTACTATATACATCCAGAATCCAAAACCTTGTTTGCCTGCGGGTGCCCGTTCCGGTACTACAGGGTTAGGCGGGAAATCCAGCGTATAGATCTTCAGGCTGGTTACATCATCTCTCTCATGATAGAGCGTTACCGTTACCAGCTTTTTGCTGGCAGGGCAGTAATACAGGTCTGCATAAGAACGGATATCATAATAAGCATAAGGAATGGTATCTCCCATCAACTGATAGGAAGGCGTTTCCAATGATCCTCTGATGAGCTGCAATTTGGAATTGAACCGGTCTGTAGGATAGATGAGGGTATAATAATCGCGGCTGCCCGGATCAATGATCAGGCTGTTGGCAAAACAGAACTGGCTGGCAGGTTCCGGTAAATGATAGATCTGTGAAAAGGTGCTGTTCCGCACGCTGTACGCCATCAGGTCGTAATTATACTTTGGGTTGATGGCCTGATCGCCTGTGTTGCTGCCATATCCACCCAATATGTAAGCAGTGTCTGTGGCTGCATTGGTACCTAAAGCAGCAAGGTAACGGGGCATAAAAGCATCGCCCTTTACAGCCATTGAATCCCATTGCCGGGTAGGGATATGGTAACGCTGTACTTTATTTTTGTATTGCAACTGGCCATATCCGCCTATTATATAGATAGCTGTATCCACAGTAGAATAGAACTTGTTTGCCTGCCACCATTCTGTGAGCTCTCCCGGTGCAAAGTTCACATCCCAGGTACGGCTGGCCGTATCGTAAGTGCTTACCTTCTGCTGGTCTATATAAAAGTTATATAACTGTTTATTAAAAACGGATTGATTGCCCGCAGGTAATACCTCCCGCCCTTTAGCCAGTTGCACACCGGTAAAACGGAGATCCTTCAAACTGAAACGGTAAAGGGAGTCTTTACCTACGATGTACAGTACTTCCTGCTGTTTGTCGAAAGCCACACTAGGCGATCCGTTGATGGTAGCGGTTTTAACCGTCATCCAGTTCTGGTGCCTTGGTTTTATCCAGGCCGGGTTCCTGATCAGTGCCGTTCTTTTCCCTGCACTATCTCCTGCCTCTGTGCCGCTCACCTCAGATAAAGGGAAGTAGTGTTTCACCTTACCATCTTCCTGGATGCGGATATCTTTAATATTCATCGGTGGCGTGTCCAGCGTTTGATAACCTTCATAATTATTGGTGCCGAAAAAGATCTGGCAGCAGGGGCTTTTATAAAGGTTCACCTTGCCTTTGCAGATGAATTTGTCGTTCACATAAAAGGAGGCTTCCTGCTGCGGTTCATCAAAACGTATGCTGAACCTGCTCCAGCCGCCATATAACAGAAGGGTGTCTATGGTGACGTTGCCGGCTAATGTTTCTCCTATGATGAAATTGAAAGTGGCCAGCCTTTGATTATATACTACATCAATATTCTGACGGTTCCCCGTGATCACCCGCATGATGTAACCGAAATAGGTTTCCATATTCGGTTTGAACTTCAGGTCGAACGAAATTTCGGTGCCATTATGTAAACAGATCTCTTCGGCTGGCGTAAGGTGAAGGGAGGTTCTTTTTTCCGGTACTACTTCATGGCTGGAAAACCCCAAACCATGCGATTGGCTAAAACCGGCATGGCAGACGAGGAGGATAGCGCTTAAACAACGAATTATTTTCCACATGGGAGACCAAAAAGCTTCTTTGCATACAAAATACTCATTTTTCTCGGTCGGTAAGCGACGATTCCTGATCATACGGCCAATCTTCATTGAATTCTATAACGGGAAGGTTTCAAGATAAAGATATTTTCAGTTTTTCTGCATTGGGGTAGCAATTACACTTAAATAAAAGCATTAATTAATGCACTAATTTCCATGGTAGCAGAAAAAAACACCTTCTTCAACTCCCTGAATTCCAATAATATTTAACCTTTTTTAAAATTAATTTCCCTATTAGTTCATTCATTAACCCTTTTGTTAGTGCAATGCCGGTTTCTTGCATACAGATTCCACTTATTAAATGAAATGATTACCAGGTTATGAAGAAAACTGTATTACTGGTGCTGGTATCCTGCCATTTATTCCTGGCAGGGCTTGCACAACAACCACTGGATTATGTAGATCCAACTATTGGCAATGTAGGTCAGTTACTGGAACCTACCCGCCCTACCATTCAACTGCCTAACCAGGTGATCCGGATGGCGCCTCAACGAAAAGACTATCTTGATGATCAGATTGCCAGCTTCCCGCTTACGATCGTTTCACATCGTTTAGGCCAGGTGTTTGCTTTAAGGCCGGTAGCCCAACCGGGTAAAATGACCTATGATCATGACCTGGAAGTACTGAAGCCCTGGTATTACAGCACTTACCTGGTAGATGATGATATTACGGTGGAGTTCACCCCGGCGAAGAAAGCGGGCATTTTTAAGTTTACAGGCACCAATACACTACTCCTGGATGTATATAACAATGGCCAGGCATCTTATGCCTTTCCTTCCGCCACGGAAATAACCGGGCTGGAAACTTACCACGGAGATATTAAGGTGTATATGTATGGTGTGTTCAATACAGCAGCAACACATACGGTACAGGGAAAGAAAGCCACCATCACCTTCCCTCCTTCCACAAAGAACATTGAGTTCAGGTATGCCATCAGTTATGTGAGTGAGGCGCAGGCTAAAAAGAACTTCGAAGAATTAAAGAACAGGTCTTTCCAGCAGGTGGTGGACGATGGAAAGAAAGCATGGAACAGCGTGATCTCCCAGATTAAAGTGGAAGGGGGTACCGAAGCCCAGAAACGTTCTTTTTATACCGCGCTCTACAGATGTTATGAAAGGATGGTAGACATTTCTGAAGATGGCAGTTACTACAGTGGCTATGATAAACAAGTCCATAAAGAGAGCCGCCCCTTCTATGTGGATGACTGGTCATGGGATACCTATCTCGCCCATCATCCATTGCGGAACATCCTGAACCCCACGCAGGAAGCGGATATGCTGCAATCTTATGTTCGCATGTACGAGCAAAGCGGCTGGATGCCCACCTTCCCGGTATTGTTTGGGGACCATGCCTGTATGAACGGGTTCCACTCTTCTGTAGTGTTCCTGGATGCTTACCGGAAAGGGATCAAGAACTTCGATGTGGCCAAAGCTTATGAAGGCATGCGCAGGAATGCAACGGATGCCACCATGCTGCCATGGGCCAACGGCCCCAAAACAGCATTGGATGATCATTACCACGCAAAAGGTTATTTCCCTTCTTTAAAACCCGGTGAAAAAGAGACCATTCCACAGGTGCATTCCTTTGAAAAGCGGCAGGCTGTAGCGGTTACATTAGGTAATAGTTATGACGACTGGGCACTTGCGCAATTCGCTGCAGACCTCGGCAAAAAAGAAGACGCAAAGTTGTTTGCACCAAGGGGACAGAATTACAAAACACTCTGGCATCCGCAAAAGCAATTGTTCATGCCGAAAGATATCCAGGGCAACTGGATCAATATCGACCCCAAGTTTGATGGTGGTATGGGTGGAAGGGAATTCTATGATGAGAATAACGGTTATACTTATAAGTGGCAGGTGCAGCAGGATATCCCCGGCCTGATCAGTTTAATGGGAGGAAAAAAAGGTTTTGAAACCCAGCTGGACCAGCTCTACCGGGAGGACCTCGGCCGTTCCAAGTATACTTTCCAGGCAACGTTCCCGGATGCTACCGGTTTAATTGGCCAGTTCTCCATGGGTAATGAACCGAGTTTCCATATTCCGTATCTCTATAACTTCACAGATGCTCCCTGGAAAACACAGAAACGTACCCGCTTCCTTTTAGATGTATGGTTTAAGGATAACATCTTTGGTATCCCCGGCGATGAAGATGGTGGAGGTATGACGGCATTTGTGGTGTTCACTGCCATGGGCTTCTACCCTATTACCCCCGGCCTGCCTGTGTATACTATCGGCAGCCCTGTATTCAGCAAAGTAAGTATTGATCTGCCCGGTGGCAAACAATTCCGCATCACGGCAAATGGTTCATCCGTTGTTAATAAATATATACAAAGCGCTAAGATAGATGGTAAGGAACTGAACACGCCTTTCTTCACCCATGAACAACTGGTGAATGGCGGTCATCTTGAACTGGAGATGGGACCCAAACCTAACAAGCAGTGGGGTACTGCCACGTACACCCCGCAATCGCTTTCCATCAAATAATTATTAATCCATCATAATTCCGACTTATGCCCTTTTTCTATTTTCTACCGCCATAGGATGCGTAAATGCAACCAGAAACAGTGAAATAACCATAATTCAACCAAATACTAACGTTATGAAAAAAATCTATTACCTATTGATGCTGCTTAGCATTTTTCCGCTCTGTGCGCTGGCACAACAGAAAACCATCAGTGGGAAAGTAACAGATGCCAAAGACGGTAGCGCCTTACCAGGTGTAAGTGTTTTCACCACAGATGCTGCCGGCAAAAGAACAGGGGTTACCACTAATGTACGGGGAGAATATTCCCTCAATGTTCCCGCCGCAGCTACCGAAATATTATTTGTTTACATGGGTATGAACACTGTCACTGAACAGATCAATGGCAGAAGCACCATCAATGTTGCCTTAAGTGCATCAGATGCACAACTGGAACAAGTAGTGGTGGTAGGTTATGGTACCCGCAGAAAAGAAACCCTTACAGGTGCGGTAAGTAATATATCTGCCAAGGAGATCCAGACCACCACCAATATCAGTTTAGCACAAAAATTACAGGGAAAGGTAGCCGGTTTGCAGATCCGCCAGTTAGGTGGTGAGCCCGGTACTTTTGACAATATGATCAATCTCCGTGGTTTTGGAACACCGCTCTTTGTAATTGACGGGATTGCCCGTGATGGTGCAGGTGAATTCCAGCGGCTGAACCCGGATGATATTGAGAGCGTTTCTTTCCTGAAAGATGCCTCGGCTGCCATTTATGGTTTACGTGCTGCCAACGGGGTAGTGATCGTTACCACCAAAAAAGGATCTGTAGGTAAACCGCGTTTTGATTATACCGGTGTAGTAGGTATGATGAAACCAACAGATGTACCGCTGATGTCCAGCGCCAGCCAGTGGATGCAGATGCGGAACGAAGCAGCCATCTTTGCAGGCGGCTCACCCTTCCTCACCAAAGATGAATTACAGAAATGGATAGATGGGGTACCGGGTTATGAAAGTACTGACTGGTATGATGTGACGATGAAAAAACATGCCCTGCAGCAACAGCATAATCTTTCTGCCTCTGGCGGAACAGAAAAAACGCAGTACTTCATGAGCCTTGCCTATGCAGAAGAAGGCGGTTTATTGAAAAGTAACGACATGGGCTATAAAAGGTTCAACCTGCGTTCCAATATCACCACTGAGCTGCATAAAAACCTGAAAGCGGAATTATTCCTTGCAGGCAGGTATGATAAAAGAGAGGTACCCGGCGAAAACTTCTTCAACATATTTAAAGGTACACGGGTAACACTGCCAACGGAAAAACCCTATGCCAACAACAACCCGGATTATCCTGCAGTAGTAACACCTTCCAATCAGAACCCGCTGATATTGTCCAACCGCGATATTACCGGTTACAACGAAAGCGTAACAAGGAATGTGCAATCTACCCTGGTATTAACATATACGGTACCTTTTGTACAAGGCCTCAGCCTGCGTGCTTCCGGTGCATATGATATGACCAGTTATCAAAACAAGGATGTATCCAAGCCCTATAAGCTGTATACCTATGTGGGCAATCAGTATATACCACAACCACAAAGGGTAGGTACCGCGAGTATCTCCAACGACTTTGGTAACTATAACCAGCTCAACCTGCAGGGCCAGATCAATTATATCAGAACATTCGGGAAAGCCCATAATGTTACCGGTCTGCTTGTAGTAGAACAAATGCAGAACTGGAGCAGGACTGGCTGGCTGAAACGTTACTATGAATTTTTTACCAGCGATCAGATCCCTGCCGGTAGTTCTTTAGGTGCCGAGAATAACGGAGGAGAAGGCCAAAGCGCCAACCTTTCTTATATCGGCCGTTTCAGTTATGACTACAACAGGAAATACCTGATAGACTTTGCCTTTCGCCAGGATGGATCTTTCCGTTACCATCCCAGCAAAAGATGGAGTTTCTTCCCGGTGGTTACCGGTGGATGGAGACTGTCCGAAGAACCTTTCATAAAAGAAAAGGTGCCGTTGATCTCTAACCTGAAACTGAGAGCTTCTTACGGTCTTGTAGGTAGTGATCAGGGTAATCCATTCCAGTACATCGCAGGTTTCTCTACTTCAGGTGGTGGCAGGTATGAATTTGAGAATGGTGCCTTAACGAATGGTGCTGCTGCTCCTGCTATTGTGAACGATCAATTGCAATGGAACACTTCCAAAGTAACAGATATTGGTATAGACCTCGGATTGTTCCGCGGCAAACTGAATATTGAATTTGATATATACCGCAGGGACCGTGAGGGCCTGCTGGCATACAGGAATGTGTCTCTCCCCAATACCTTTGGTGGTACCTTACCACAGGAGAACCTCAACTCAGACCGTGTACAGGGTCTTGAATTTACCATCAACCACAATAACAGGATCAACGATTTCCAATATAACATCTCTGCCAACTTCAACTATTCCCGTACCATGAACATGTACCAGGAACGAGGTGCTTATGGCAATAGTTACAGAAAATGGAGAACAGGCAGTGACTACCGTTACAACGATATCGTGTGGGGTTTCACTTACCTGGGCCAGTTCCAGAACCAGGATGAGATCAACAGCGCACCGCTGCAAAATGGTGATCAGGCTAACATCCGCGAACTGCCTGGTGATTTCAAATACCAGGATACCAATAACGATGGTTTGATCAATGATAATGATCTGCTGCCTTTATGGATGGGTGCAAATGGTACCAACGATAACCAGAATCCTTCCGGCAAAAATCCCAAGATCAACTATGGTCTTTCCCTGAACGGCTCCTGGAAAGGAATTGATGTGAATATCCTGTTCCAGGGCGCCGCCATGTACACCGTTCGTTTCAGTGAGGTATATGCAGAGATCATGGCCTTCAGAGGTAATACTCCTGCTTACTTCTTTGACAGGTGGCATAAAGCAGACCCTTATGATCCAAACAGTGCATGGGTACCGGGCAAATGGCCGGCATCCAGGTTTAATGGCGATGTGGGCAGCATGTACCGCGAAAGTTCCGTATGGCGGAAAGATGCTTCTTACCTGCGTTTAAAAAGTGTTGAACTGGGTTATACCATCAGCCCTAAAATATACAGGGCATCCGGTATCCAAAGGATCCGCGTATTCGCGAATGGTTTCAACCTCTTTACCTGGGCAGATTCTTTCGTAAAAGCATTTGATCCTGAAAGACTGGAAGGATTGTTCAATGCAGGGTTCAACTACCCGCTCACCAAGAACTATAACGTTGGTGTAAACCTTAACTTCTAAAGCCATGGTCATGAAAATCTATAAATTGAAAATGTTATTGATCGTTACAGGCATGATGCTCTTCAGCTGTAACAGTGTGCTGGAACTTCAGCCTACAGACAAGATCAGGGCAGAAGACCTCTTCGGCGATCCACAGGGTGTTAAGCTCTATATGGCTAACCTCTATTACCAACTGCCTATTGAAGACTTTGCATATTTCAGGGCAGGCTTCAACCAGAACGGCGGCGACCCCAATAACGGCGGCTGGGCTGCTGCCATGGCAGCGGATGAGGCGATGCACTCAGAGTTCGGCGACTTTATCGGAGACGGGGATTATCATTACTGGGAGCCGGGTTATAAACTGATCCGTGATGTGAACCTGCTGATAGATGCCATCCCTACCCTGGATATCCTCGCACCTGAAAAAGCAGTGCTCACCGGTGAAGCAAATTTCATTAAAGCATTTGCTTACTTCGGGCTTGCCAAGAGATATGGTGGTGTTTCCCTGATCAAGGCCACACAGAAGTATACAGGTAATGTAGAAGATCTTAAAGTGCCCCGCAGCACTGAAAAAGAAACATGGGATTATGTACTGGAGCTTTGTGATGTGGCTATTGCCAACCTTGGTGCGGAAAGAGGCAGGCGTGCATCCAAATGGGCTGCCTATGCTTTAAAATCACGTGCTGCTTTACATGCTGCTTCCCTGGCTAAATTCGGCAGCAGGGCACCTATGTCCGGCACCGCGGTTACGCAGAAACTGGTAGGGCTGGATGCTGCTGATGCTGCAGGTTATTATGCTGCCTGTATCGCTGCTTCCCAGGCTGTCATGACTTCCGGCGTACATTCCCTTTACATGCCTAACCCGCTTAACGTTGACGCAGCTGCTGAGAATTACCGCGCATTATTCCAGGACCCTAACGTGGCAAAAGATAATGAAGCCATCCTCATCAAAGGATATACCTTACCGGGTAACAACCAGGGGCATAACTATGATATCTGGTACCAGCCTGCACAGGCTGCCAACGGATGGCCTCACCCTGGCAGAATGAACCCAACGCTGGATCTCGTGGATGCTTATGAAGCTTATGCCAACCCGGGCCAGGAAGCGCCTATCGTTACCACGGCAGAAGGAAATGTAACAGATTATAACGGCTTCAATCCGGCATTGAATTACATCCGTTATGATTCTCCCAACGATATCTTTAAAGGAAAAGATGCACGCCTCTGGGCTACCACCATTCTTCCAGGTACAATCTGGAAAAATATACCCATCATCATACAGGCAGGTTATGTGAAACCGGATGGTACAACGGCTATCCGCATCAAAGACCAGATAGATGTTGGCGGTACTACTTATTATACTTATGGTGCAGCCAGCACTACACAGTATTCCGGTTTTGATACTTATGGCGGTAATAATACGCGTACCGGTTTCGGGTTCAAAAAGTTCATGAACCAGAACAATCCTATTGTTCCGGGCTGGAACCAGAGCACTTCAGACTGGGTTGAATTCAGGTATGCAGAAGTACTGCTGAACTTTGCAGAAGCGGTAGTGGAAAGCGGTACCGGCGATGCGGCCGCTGCTGCCAAAGCGATCAACGATATCCGCAAACGTGCAGGGCACACGGTAGATATTCCTTTAACCGCAGCCAATGTACAAAGGGAAAGAAGAGTGGAACTGGCTTTTGAGAACAAACGTTTCTGGGACCTGATCCGCAGGAGAGAATTCCATACCACTTTCAACAACCGGTATATGCATACGCTGCTGCCGTTGAGAGACCTGAGGACCTCACCTGCCAAGTACATCTTTGTACGGGTGAACACACCCAACTCCAACACCAGGACCTTTGAACCAAAGGCGTACTACCGTTACATTCCAGGCATCGGGGCCAATGGTCTTGTTCAAAACCCGCAGTACTAATCTTCAAAACAGCTTATCATGAAAAAGTTAAGTTCTATCATACTGATCGCAGCACTGGCCTTTGCTTCCTGTGAGAAAGATAATTACAATGGGCCCGATGCAGGATTGTCCGGCAACTTCATCGATGCTACCACAAAAGCACTCGTGGAACAGGATATCATCCGTGGTACGGAAATAGAGATCCTGGAAAAAGGATATACGGAAGCGCAATACCTCATTGTTAAAAATGACGGTACTTATGCTAACACCCTGTTGTTCTCCAATACCTACACCGTTAGGCCGGTGAGAGGTAACTTCATTCCCATTGAAGCACAGGAAGTGAATATACAGGGGCAGACCAAACTGGATTTTACCGTAACACCTTTCATCCGCGTGAACAATGTGAGCATTGTTAAAACCGGCACCAAGGTAGTGGCTACTTTCAAACTGCAGCAGAACGTGATCAACAATGTACAGAAGATAGGCCTCTATGCACACCAGGATTCCCGCGTGGGAGAACCCATGCGCCAGGTGGCCAGTGAGCGTGATATCAATGCAGTAGTGGATGCCAATACGGTATATACATTAGAGATAGACCTCGCTGCCAACAGCACGATCCTTAAACCCGGCAAGCCTTTTTATTTCAGGGTAGGTGCTAAGATAGATATGGGTGAAACCAAGTTTAACTATGCTCCCGCTGTTAAAATAGACTTGTAAAAATATGGGGGGCTGAACACGGCAACTCGTTTCTCACTGTTCTGGTTCGTTGTGTCAGTCCCCATTTAAATTTTTAACATGAGAAAATACGCACTAATATTGGCAGCTGTTTTTTTAACCCTCAGCTGCTCTAAAAAAACATCCAGCGGACCGCCGCCCAATCCGCCGGGGCCACCAGACCCTCCTGTTCAGGAAGTAGTATATGATGAAACGGGCTGCCTTTTCAAATCCTATAATGGATTAGTAATGGCAGGGTACCAGGGCTGGTTTGCGGCGGAAGGTGATGCATCTGAAAGAGGCTGGTACCATTTCCAGAACGGCAGCTGCGGCGGTTTTAAACCAGGTTGCTCTACCATTGATTTCTGGCCTGATATGACGGAGTATACAAAAACTTACCCCTCTCCTTTCAAGTTTGCCAATGGAAATACTGCACCGCTGTACAGCCCCTACGATGAAGAAAGTATAGACCTGCATTTCAAATGGATGCAGCAGTATGGACTGGATGGTGTTTTTATGCAACGTTTTGTAGTAGAGATCAAGAACAGCAATGTTAAAGGCAAAAGGCATTTCAATAAAGTGCTGGAAAATGCATTGAAAGCAGCAAAGAAATACTCCCGTGCCATTTGCGTGATGTACGACCTCAGTGGCTGCACTGCAGAGGATGTAGCTTACCTGGAGCAGGACTGGAATGAATTGCAAACCTTGTTCAAACTGTTTGACAATGTGGCCAATCCCACCTACCTGCGCCATAACAAAAGACCAATGGTTACTATCTGGGGTGTAGGCTTCAATGATAACCGGAAGTACACGATTGCGGATGTAGACAGGTTGGTGGATAAGATAAAAGGACCTACCAAAAAAACATCTGTAATGTTAGGTGTGCCTTACTTCTGGAGAACTTTAAAAAATGATACAGAGAACTCCACCCTGCTGCACACGCTCATTAAAAAAACAGATGTGATTATGCCCTGGGCAGTGGGCCGTTACAGCAATGATAACTATGCCAATGTAGCCGGCGGCGAACTGGCAGGTGATATTCAATGGTGTACTACCAATCAAGTGGATTATGTACCATTGGTATTTCCCGGTTTCAGCTGGGGCAATCTGAGGAACGATCCTTCCCTCTATAATTCCATTCCGCGCCTGAAAGGAGATTTTCTCTGGAAGCAGGTGGCAGGCGCAAAACTGTCCGGCGCAAAATCATTGTACGTGGCCATGTTTGATGAAATAGATGAAGGCACCGCCATTTACAAATGTGCGCGGGAAGGAGAACTTCCTTTGCATGCAGATAAACGTTTCATTGGCATTGATGCAGACCTTCCTTCAGACCATTACCTCTGGCTCACAGGCCAGGCCACCAGGTGGTTCCATGGAGAAAGCGGCTATACTAACACCAGACCTGTAAGATAAAAAGATATGAGACTACTATTCACCACGTTGCTGATACTGGCGAACACCTTGCTCTTTTCGCAACTGAAACACAGTAAGCAAACCAGCTACCCTACTTATAAAGGACTTGTAATGGCAGGTTACCAGGGATGGTTCCGTGCAGAAGGAGACGGCTCCAATGCAAGGCGGTTCGCTTACGGGAATGAAGACCGCAGCGGCATAGACATGTGGCCGGATGTGACGGAGTATGAAAAAACGTATAACACTCCCTGGAAATTAAAGAACGGAGAACCGGCAAAGTTCTTCAGTTCTTACGATAAAAGTTCCGTAGACCTTCATTTTAAATGGATGCAGGAATATGGTGTTGATGGCGTGTTTATGCAAAGGTTCTTCAACAATGCCAAAAACCGGGATTCCATTTCCGGTGTTATTATGAAGAATGCCTTTGCCGCCGCCACCAGGTACAAAAGGGCCATTGCCGTGATGTATGATCTTTCCGGCCTGAGAGGTTCCGGAGAAGATTGTTCTGCCCTGATAGAGGACTGGAAATATATGGTGGACCAGTTGAAGGTCACCAACTCGCCTGTCTATCTGCACCATAACGGCAAACCGCTGGTGACCATATGGGGCGTTGGCTTTCCTGACCGCCCGTATAACATCCGCAATATTGGACTGGAAAAACTGATGGACTTTCTGCAGAATGACCCGGTGTATGGAGGATGTTCTATTATGCTGGGTGTACCCACTGCCTGGCGTACGCTGAATGCAGATTGCATCAATGATCCTTACCTGCATCAGCTGATCCGGCAGTGTGATATTGTATTACCCTGGATGGTACAACGTTATTCTCCTTTATTACATAACGATATGGACCGTTACCGCGATAACCTGATAGATGACCTGGCCTGGTGCAGGGCGAATAAAGTAGATTATGTGCCATGTATCTATCCCGGTTTCAGCTGGCATAACCTGAGCCGTTATGAGTTCCCTGACGATGTGAAGCCCGTAGGCTCTATACCCCGCCAGGGTGGCCGCTTTTACTGGCAGCAGGTAGCTACCTCTTTAACTGCGGGAGCTTCCATGCTGTATGTGGCTATGTTTGATGAAGTGAATGAAGCTACGGCTATCTTTAAAGGCAGTAATAACCCGCCGGTGAGTACAAAAACCTCCTTTATTGATATGGATGGCATGCCTTCTGATCATTATCTCTGGCTAACAGGGGAAGCGGCTAAAATGCTGCGGAATGAAAAACCCCTGACCCTGAAGATGCCGGTCAGAAAGTAAAATGGGGGCTACCCACATAAACAAAAAACAGCTCCATAAGGATATGACGTAAACCAACTCCATATCTATAAAAAGTACCCGAATATCAAAGGGGGATGTATCAAAGCTTTGATACATCCCCCTTTTTTATACATTTACAGGAATTCCACGAAAACTTTTCATTACATGTCAACATCCAGAAGAGACTTTCTCAAACTGAGTGCGTTGGGCAGCACAAGCTTACTCCTGCCCCATTTACCTGCATTCGCCCTGCCCGCAGATAACGAATTACTCACCTTAAGTGATCAGCTGGTACGCCAATGGGCTGCCCAATTACTGGCCTTACAGGAAAGCAACGGCGGCATTCAATGCCCGGCCTGTAACACCATCCATGGCAGATGCGGGGATGCTATCTATCCCCTGCTCTACATGACAGATAAAACAGGAAACAAAAAATACCTTGATGCTGTACACCACCTGTACGACTGGATGGAAGAGCATGTAAGCACGCCTGACGGCGCCTGGATCAACGAAGCGAAAGTGAATTTCTGGAAAGGCATTACTGTATTTACTTCTGTTACATTAGCTGAATCCCTTATTCACTTCGGGCACCTGCTTGATAAAAATACCATCGAAAAATGGAAGGCCCGTTTGCTGAAAGCAGGCGAATATGTTTACAAAACCTTCAGTATCAACTTCGGCAATATCAATTACCCTGTTTCTGCCAGTTATGCTTTGTGCCTGCTGGGCAGATACCTGGACCAGCCGCATTTTACAGAAAAAGGCAAAACACTGGCGCATGAAGCCCTGGCCTCCTTTACACCGAAAGACAACTTTCTGTTCGGAGAAGGAAAGCCGGTACCCACAAAGAGTGTGAAAGGATGTTATGCAGTAGACCTTGGGTACAATGTGGAGGAGTCGCTTCCCGCTATGGTATTATATGCGAAGCTGATGAATGATACGGAGGTAATGGACAAAGCGATACAATCCATGAAAGTGCATATGGAGTTCATGCTGCCGGATGGCGCATGGGATAATAGCTGGGGAACCCGGAATTTCAAATGGACCTGGTGGGGCAGCAGGACCAGTGACGGCTGCCAGCCTGCATTTGGGCTAATGGCAGACAGGGACCCGGCTTTTTATACAGTGGCGCTAAGAAATACCCGGCTGCTGGCACAGTGCACCCATAACAACCTGCTTCACGGAGGGCCACATTATGTACAGCATGGTGTATTGCCCTGCGTGAACCATTCCATAGCACATAGTAAAGCATTGGTAACCCTGCTGATGCATGCCAAAGAAGTAAAAGCTTCTACGGCCAGATTACCAAGAGAAAGCGCTTATGGTGTAAAAGCATTTCCGGATATCTATACCTGGCTGATCGCGAAAGATAAGTGGCGCGGTACGGTTACGGGATATGACCAGGAGTATGTAATGAAGGGCGGGCACGCCAGTGGCGGAGCTTTATCCCTGCTGTGGCATGAAAATGCGGGGATTATCCTGGTGGCCAGTATGAACAGGTACCAATTGCAGGAAGCCATTAATATGCAGCCGGATAAAGATCCCAACAGCATGTGCCTTACGCCCAGGTTTGAAACAGGCAACTTCCGCAATGTGAATGACCTTAAGGCTATGGTGACAGCAACACAAACAAATGAGCGTATTACGGTACAAACCCATTCATCCCTGGTGGACGAAAACCAGTCGCCGGCAGCGGATGCCGGCTGTGAAACCAGGTATACCTTTAGTAAGGATGCCGTACTGATCCATGCCAGCACCATAAATAAAGAGGCATCCTATTTCCTGCCGCTGGTGAGTACCCATGACGAAAAGGTCAGCATCCTGTCTGACAAAAAGATAGCGATCCGTAAAAAAGGAGGATTAGTTGAGATCGAAGCGAATGCCCCGATGAAGGTGTTAGAGCGGGTCTTTAATTTTGTGCCGGGAATGGAAGCACTTCCTATACAGTTCAGGGCAAGGGATATTCAAATCAAAATTTCCGTATCCTAAGCTACATCGTAAGGTATCCTCACCAGCATTTCTATCTGGCCTTCTCCTGCTGCACTAATATCAAAACTGCCTTCGTGGAGTTCGGCCACGTAGGAGATCAGGCCACAGATCCGCTGGTCCAGGAAGGCCTGCAGGTTACCCGGCTCAAATATTTTGATGGAAGAGGAAAAGGACTGATCGCCTGCATTGGCGGTATAGGTACAGGTGATCACAATGTGATCTGCTTCAAAACTGCATACCAGGGAAGGTATTGTTTTATCGAGGGAATTCCTGCGCATGCGGAACAAGAGGTTCAGTACCAGTTGTTTCATCAGAAATTCATCCACGTAAGCTACCTCTCTGGTATTGTGCACCTCAAATTTGACCCAGGATGCAAATAAAGGGGCATACCTGTCGTCCCGGATAAGGTTCCTGAGCAGGTGTGCCACATTGGTGGGCAGCCTTTTAGCGGTGATGGTTTTGTTTAAGATGTGCTGAATGATGCGGACATTCTGCATCAGAAATTCCAGTTCGATGACCTGTAATTTAATAGATCCTGTCTGCCGGCTGATCTTATCGCCGGCAACAGCTCTTTCCCCATATAGCTCTATTAATTCAACGCTGGATAAAATGCTTGAAAGAATGGACCTTATTTCATGGAAAACATCTTCTATCAATCCCTTGGTATCAGGAAAACTATTGGCTCCTGTGGAGGCTTTCATTATGCAACCCTTGGTTTATGTATTCAGTTTTTTAAATGCTGCCCTTCCCCTGGCAGGTTAACGTGCTTATTAAAATTACGTTATTTATTCATAATTGTTCATTTCTGAGCAATCCCTTATCAAACATTTTTTCCAGCGAACGGTTCATTTCAAATCCGGAAATTGTATCAATATGTTTCTGATGATGCACATCTGAACCAATAAAATGCACCAATCCTTCTTCCAGTAACTGCATGGCCACTTTCTGCACGCGGCTGCCGTAATATCCCATCAAAGATAAGAGGTTCACCTGCAAAAGGATGCCGGTTTCAAATAATTCACGGTAAACGTCAAACTGCTGATGCAGGTACATATACCGCTCAGGGTGCGCCAGGATGGGCTCATACCCTGCCATCTTAAGATCAAAAAAGATGGTCCTGTAATTGGGAGGATGCGCCACATAGGAAAATTCCACCAGTACATATTTCCCGTTGATGGTGAGCAGCGGCGTTTTGTCTTCCAGCAATGTTTCAAAATAATCATCCATCATGTATTCCGCGGCCGCATCCAGTTCAATTGGGATCCCTTCCTTTTCCACCGCCGCCCTTAATACCTCCAGTGCAGGAAAAATAGTATCCGCGCTGTTGTAGTAAAGACCGGAGATCACATGTGGCGTGGTGATCAGCTTCTTATAACCCAATGCTGAGAGCTGACGGATCAGCGACAGCGAGTCTTCCAGGTGTTTCGCCCCATCGTCCAGTGCGGGTAGCAGGTGCGAATGCATGTCGTGCAGTAACAGATCAGAACGCATTTTTCTCTCCTCTTATCGTATTCGCTACGGTTAAAAATATGATACGCAGATCCAGGTAAACAGACCAGTTCTCCATGTACCAGATGTCGTATTCCACGCGCCTGCGCAATTGCAGGTCTTCCGTGATCTCGCCGCGGAAGCCATTCACCTGTGCCCATCCGCTGATGCCGGGTTTCAGGAAGTGGCGGATCATGTATTGCTGAATGATGCGGGAATATTCTTCTGTATGTTTCAGCATATGTGGCCTTGGGCCGATGATAGACATATCGCCCAGTAGTACATTCAGGAATTGCGGCATCTCATCCAGGTTGGTTTTCCGGAGGATGCGGCCCACGCGGGTAAACCTGCTGTCGTTACGCGTGGCCTGTTTGGCATTGGCTTCTTTATTCACGTACATGCTGCGCAACTTCAGGCAGCGGAATGTTTTGTTATTCCTGCCGGTACGGTGCTGGATAAAGAACACCGGCCCCCTGGATTCCAGGCGGATCAGTAATGCCAGCAGAGGAATGAGCCAGCTTAAGATGAACACCACTACAATGGAACTGAACACCAGGTCAAAGAGGCGTTTGCGGATGCGGTTCGCAATATCATCCAATGGCTCTGAGCGCAAGGAGATGATGGGCATGTTATGGAAATAGTCCACATAGATCTGCCGGTTCACGAACATCTTGAAGTCAGGCACAAAGCGGAAGTGAATAAAATGCTGCTCTGCTTCATATGCCAGTGTATACAGGTAGGGAAACTGTTCCGGCGATAAAGTGGAATAGATCTCCCGGATGTTGTTGGATTTTGCATAAGGCACACAATCCTTCAGCCCTCCTATTACGGGGTAGTAGGACAGTTCCTGCACTTTACTATATTCTTCAAAATAGCCTTCAAACTTCAGGTTACTTTTCTCTGCCAGTAAATTATCAGCCAGTTTCTTGGAGAGATCGTTGTAGCCGAGTATCACCATTTTCCGTTCTATTTCCTTACTATTAAGGATGGAGTTGGTGACCCAGTAAAATATCAGGCGGCTGATCACTACGGCTGATACAAACAGCAGGCAGTACATGATCACAAAAAAGCGGGAATATAAATGTCCGTATAAAAAGAGGAAGGAAAGTAATACCAGGAAATACAACAGCAATCCCTGGATGGTTTTCCTGGCCATTTTTTCGTAGGACAGTTGCTGGCTTACGGCATAAATACCCGTAGTGTACAAGGCAACCGCCCAGGCGATGTTAGAGACCAGCAAAAAAGCATCTGCCCCTGTATGTTCCAGCAGATCGTACTGCCGCCAGTTGAAGCCTGCAATAAAAAAGATGGCATTCAGGAAGATGAAGTCCACCACAATGATCTGTATGAGAAATATTTTTAAATACCGGTTTAACATAATAGTTAATAATTGCGTTGAACAACATATTCTTCAAATCTGCGCATCACTCTTCCGATAGACAGATGCTCCGCTGCATAGGCACGTGCCTGCCGTGTAACCTCCCGGGCTTCTTCCCCAACTGCCAGGCGGATGCCTTCATTTAATGCTTCCTGGTCTTCTGCATTCACCACCAAGCCAATCCTGTGCTGCTGCACCAACGTGTGAAGGCCTGATCCAGGGTTGGCCGTGATCAAAGCCATACCGCCTACTGCCAGGATAGTGGTAAGTTTGGAAGGCATCACCAGGTCGCTGGCACTGGCTTTTTGTATCACCAGGTGTACATCTGCCATATTCAGAAAGCGATTGAAGGTTTCAAATGACTGCAGGGGTAAAAAGGTGACCTGTTTTAATCCCATCTTCTGTGCCTGTTGCTGCAACTGTTCTTTATAAGGCCCGGAGCCGCAGATCAGGAATTGCAGGTCTTTCCTGTCCTGCATAGCCTGTGCGGCATACAGGATGGATTCAAGGCCCTGCTTTTCTCCTATCGCGCCGGAATACAATAACACTTTATCTGTAGCGGAGAAACCATATTCCAGCTTCAGCGCAGTTTTATCTTCCAAAGGATGGAACAGTGCCGTATCTACCCAGTTGGGGAAAAAGAATATGTCCTTCTCTGCCTTCTCTCCTATCTTCTGCATCATACCGTCTGAGATACTGCTCACAATGTCTGCCTGTTTCAGGATGTATTTTTCCACACCCAGCAGCATATTGATAGCCCGTTTGGAACGGATCATCTGCAGGTCTCTCGCAGCTTCTATCTGCATATCCTGTATATGATAGAGGAATTTAGCGCCGCGGAGCTTTTTATACAGTACTGCCAGCAGGCCCAATTGAAAAGAAGGCACTACCGTGATCACCACATCATATTTTTTAGCAGGGATCAATTGCAGTAGCTTGAAGAAAGCGGAAAGGCAAAAAGAAAGGTCCAGCAGAATGCGTTTTTTGCCGGATGGTTTAGCAGGTACATATTGCGGGCAACGGTATATCTTCAGCTTACCATCACGCAGGACCTCTTTCTTATACCAGGATTTGATCCGCTGGTAAGGCTGCTGAACTGCCCATTGCGGATAATACGGATAGGAAGTGATCACGGTACATTCATAACCGTTATCCACCAGCCAGTTGATCATTTCCCCGTTATACTTACCGATGCCTGTTGGCTCCGGTGCAAAATTTCCGCCTATCAGTAATAACCTTTTACTCATTTCATGTTGCGTTTACGAACAAAGGATGCAGGGTTCCCTGAATAGATCTGCCAGGCCTCCATATTTTTTGTGGCTACGGAATTAACCGTAAGGATAGCATGAGAGCTGCAGGTAACGCCGGGGCATACAACAGATTCCGCACCTATCCAGGCGCCATCTTCAATCTTTATCTTACCCAGGCGGTATGGAAAATCAGGCAGAGTATAGTCGTGATTGCCAGTGAGCAGTAACACGCCCTGTGAAAGGCATACATGATCGCCGATGCTCACATCTTCCAGGTTATCTATCCATACAGATTCTCCTATCCAGCAATGATCTCCTATTTCCAGGCGCCAGGGATTCTTGATCCGTACTTTTGTTTTGATCACAAGTCCTTTGCCCACTTTGGCACCAAACAGCTGTAAGAGTTTTCTTTTAAAACTATAAGGCCATGGCAGTGCGCTGTTAAAAATGTAATAGTTCACAAAGTACCAGGTGAACACTTTCCATCCCGGCCCAGCTTTATAATTGCCTACGTTGAATGTTGACAGGTCAGTTCTCATGGCTTAGAGGGAAATATTATAATCAGATCTTAGTAATGCTTTCAGTTTTTCCTTACTGGTATCCCCGTTCAGTTTATCCTCAAACTCTTTCATGTTCACATCCACCAGCAGGCGGTACCAGTACCCCTGCATGAAGTGGAAAATAAATCCCTTGTATCCGTCCATAAACCCAAAACGCAGGAAGTAGCGGAAGAAGAAATACATGGAAGCCCGTGCACCGGGAGAAAGCGTGGCATATACTTTTTCTTTTAAAAAGCGTTTGCGTTTAGCCTGGGAGCTTTCGCTGGTGATCAGCCGTTCATCTGTTTCCAGGAAACGGTATTTGATGTTCAGGAGGTCTACCATTTCCCGGATGGCGTAGTTATTATGTTTGTTCACCCACCAGTGAATAGAGTTCAGGTTATGATCTACAATATGTTCTTTGAATAACATGGTATCGCCGCCTGATAACACAATATGTTCATCCATCCAGCGTTGTTCTATACTACCCTGTGCATTGCGCCAGATGCGCAGTAAGGTATGCGGATAGAAACCGCCGTAGCGGATCCATTTATCTTTGAACAGCACTTTTCTGCGGATATAGATGCCGGTGATATTATCAGGAATAAGGGCTGTTTGAATTTCTTTGATCAATGCCGGCTCCAGGTATTCGTCTGCATCCATCCGCATCACCCAGGGGGTGGTGATACCACAGTTCTCCAATGCCCACTGGAACTGGTCTGCATAGTTCAGCCATTTACGGGGGAAGACCTTTGCCCCATACCGTTCTGCAATAGCTACCGTATCGTCTGTAGAAAAGGCGTCTATGATATAGATATCGTCAGATATCTGCTTCATGCTATCCAGGCAGCGGCCAATATGTTTGGATTCATTATAAGTAAGGATAACGACTGCGATCTTCATTAGCTTAATTGCTTGTACATGGTCACGTAATCCGTAGCCAGTTTTGTTTCATTAAAATCATGGTAAATGATCGCTCCAGCATCTTTTCGGATGCGCCTGCGTTCCTCCCAGTTGCTGTAAGCCGCTGTTAACTGCGCACGCACCTCCTCCACATCATCAATCCCGGTGATCCATCCCAGGCGGTTCTCATCCACATACTTCGACAGGCCTACATGTTCACTCAGTAATACCGGGGTACCTACAGCCAGTGATTCCACTACTACGAGTGCAAAGTTTTCATTGTGAGAAGTGAGCGCAAAGAGATCGGATTCTGCGAGGAAGGCGAATTTATCCTCGTTGTTCTTCCAGCCTGCCCACTCCACTTTATCTTCCATTTCCAGGTCTGTTACTATCCGGGAAAGCTCCCTGAGATATGTTTCTTCTCCTGAACCACCTATCTGCAGTTTGTAGGAGAAGGGAACCTTGGAAAGGGCATGCAACAGAATGTCCAGCCCTTTCTTCGGATCTATTCGGGAAAGGAAACTGATTGTGAAGTCCTGGTTTTCTTTTCTCAGGAAGTTGCCGGCAGGGAGATCCACCAGGTTAAAGATGAGATCGCCCTTCCATTTTTCATTCACCTGCAAACATTCCTTCCATTCCATGGGAGATGAAACATGCAGGTGGGTTTTAGAGAGCAGGTATTTGCCCAGCAGTTTGTGCATGATCTTTTTCTTCAACTGGTTCCTGCTGTTGAATACATAATCGCACATCATGCCATGCGGGCTCAGTACCGGTTTCACCCCTCTCATGGTACAGATGAGGGCAGCCCCCATTACCAGGAAGTTCCACCAGGAATGGATGTGTACCGCATCGAACTTTTTAACGGTCGTCCAGGTTTTACGCCAGAGCGCCGGGGAAATATGCGTATGATCTTTTGTGATCCTTTTAAAATAATGCACTTTCACGCCATCCATCCAAACCGGTTCATGCAAGGGCACATCCAGTTCGGTTTTACCATTTGCGGTAGTGGTATAAACGGTTACCTCATGCCCTAATACCACCAGCCGCTCAGCTAACCGTGCAATGGTCACAATAGGACCGCCATATACATAGGCTGGTTTATAAGAGGGTACTATAAAAAGAATCTTCATCCTGTTTAGAATTTTGCGCCTTTGTATGTGAGCTTTTTGTAGATGCCCTTCAAGTTCAATACCTTGGCCACCATTTCATAGAAATACCTGGAAACAGAAGTACTTCCCAGGTTAAATCCTGCCATCATGCGGTGATGTTCCTCATGCATTTTATCTGTTACAGATACGGAAAAAGAATTGCCATGCAGGCGGTATTCCCCTAATGGTAAAGGCACATAACCTTTGATCACGCCCGGGTCCAGGCAAACAGACAAAAGGAATTTAGAGTCTGCCACATACTTCAGGGATTTATCGAATCCGCCGTTGCGGTCGTAGATCTCTCTCGTCCAGAAGGAACTTTGTTGTGCAAAAGGTACCCTGCGGATGCTGCGGATGGCTTTGTGATTGAAGTTCACGCCTTTGTAGGAGAAGATGATATTGCCTGCTTCATTGATGTAGTTCACATCACCGAACACGAGATCACAATCTTCTTCTTCAAACTTCTGTACTACCTTTTCGAGTGCATAAGGCAGCAGGCGGTCGTCCGCATTGATATAGCAGAGATAATCGCCATTGGCTTTGCTGAATCCTTTTCTCAGAGCATCATACATGCCTTCATCCTTTTCTGATATCAGTACATCTATCAGGCCTCTTTTCTTTTCCAGTATTTCCATCGTACTGTCTGAGGACGCCCCATCTACCACGATCAGCTCGTAATTCTTGTAGGTCTGGCCCAGTATGCTATCCAGTGTTTCCCGGATATATTCCTGCCCGTTATATACGGGAATAACGATTGATACTAATTTTGACATCGGTCGCTTATTGGTTTCTGTATTTTTTAATGGTAGCGGGGTTACCTGCTACGATCGCATATTCCGGTACATCTTTCGTTACCACGGAACCTGCGCCTATAATGGAGTGTGAACCTATGTGCACACCAGGCAGAATGATCACCCGGGTACCTATCCACACATCATCTCCTATCACTACCGGCCTTCTGGGTGTTGCTCCCTGTTCGCGCATGGGAATATCAATGCGTTCGAAATTATGGCCACCGGAGAGGATGCTCACATCGGGGCCAAACATTACATCGCTGCCAATGATGGTATCATTACCGATCCAGCAGTTCGTGTTCAGGCCTGTATAATCGCCTATCTCTACCTGTTTGCCACTGCCAAAGTGTACATTCCTGCCGATCTTGATATGTTTGCCGCTGCGGTAGAAAATACGCGAAGCCAGGAAAGTGCGGAAGGACATGCACAGTCCGCCAATAGGCCGCGGAGGGTCTGGCAGCCAGATAGCAATGCTGTAGTAGAGATAGAGTAAAAAGCTCTTATACAGGGAGATGTTAGACCTGCGCAAAAAGTAAAGGGGATTATCCCTGTACATTTTCACCTTGCCTGTTCTCGCGTCTGTTTTCTCGTGAAATAATGGTTGCGTTGACATAGATTAATTATTATAGAGTGCCCATTCCGGCATCGTCATCTCTTTCAGTTCATAATAAGAAGTAAGCAGTATGGCTGCAATGCCCGGTACATACAGCCGCAAGGCCTGGAAGGGCGAGAACAGGAAGCTCCATATCAGCCCTATGGTCATTAAAACCAGTACAGGGTATAATGCCAACTCCTGTCCGTTGCGAATGAGATTGAAACCAATCTTCATCAGCAGCCAGAACAAATAACAGATGGCTATGAAGCCCCCGATCCCCCAGTTCACCCAGGCCCCCATCAATACAGAGTGGCTGGGTACGAGGTGATCTATCTCCTTCGCAGATTGCAGGTTCATCTCTTCATCGTGATACATCAGCAGGATCATGTAATACTTCAATGTTTTATCAGGCGCCCAGGAGCCGTGCCCGAAAATGGGTTTGTCCGCAATGGCCGCACCGGCCGCAAAAGTTTCCGCCCGCCCTGTTATTAAGAGGCCCAGCGGATTATAGGGGTTATCCAGCCTTTCCAGTTGTTCCCTTGAGTGATCCCCTCCTATCTCTCCATCCAGTACAGCCCGTACATAAAAGAAGTAACAGATCTGAAAGAGTATGGCGGCAATCACGGAGAAGAGGATGATCTTCTGCCGGGAGATGGATACTTTACTGTTTAAGAAATAAATGATAGCAGCACTGATAAAGAAGATCAACCCGGTGGAACGGGAGTCCATACCAAAGCACAACAGGCTGAAACCGATCAGTGAAATTAACACCAGCTTTTGCTCTCCCCGCTGATACAGGTAATACACCAGCAGGTACATGGCATTGGTTAAGATGGGTGCTATCTTGAATTTAAAATAACTCATGTCCGAATCCACAATATCATCCGTATAGATGATGTTCTTGATCATGGTCATGAATATGAAGAATAAGATCGTGGAGGGTTCATTCAATGTTTTGAATAAAAAGATGAAGGACAACATGGCGATGATGGTACCGGCCCAGCCGCGTAAATAATTCTGCGGTGTGCTGTGTACGATCAGCAGGTCCGTCACTACCTGGAACATCAGCAGCAGCAGTAAAGCTGCCAGCATCTTTTTCAGATAAGGGTATTCATCCAGATCGCTGGGTTTGTAGGTGAAGGGCGTTGCCAGGATCACGAGGAACTCATTCAACCATAACTGTCCTACTAAGGATACTTTCAAAGTACTTAGCATGGTGTACAGAAAAACGCCGGTCTTCTTCAGGTTCATTGCGGTAACAGTTGTGCATTAATGATCTCTTCCATTCTCTTCCGGTTCACGGCTGCGCTGTATTCCTGCATAAAATCTTCACGGAGCAAAGTGCCTAAGTGTTGTCCTTTTCCATTAAAGGTGAGCAGGGCGTTTTTAAACCCTTCCGCTGTATTGGCGATAATAAAGTTTTCGCTCCTTACGCCTTCCACGCCTTTGGCGGTGGCAATCACAGGGGTTCTGAGTGCCATGGCTTCCAGGCATTTTAAACGGGTGCCGCTGCCATGCAGTAAGGGAATGATCACGCCACTTGCCATACCAATGAAAGGTTTTACATCCGGTACTTTGCCTATTGCTTTAATGTTCTTCCATTCTTCCGCGCCTTTCAGTTTTCTCAGGGCTTCTTTGGAATGCCGGCCCACCAGCAATAACCGGAAGCGTGCAGCCAGTTCATCGTTCCATACATTTTCCACGAACCATTTCAAACCTTCATAGTTCATGTACATGGAAAAATTAGCTGTCATCACCAGTACATTCGGGTCTCTCACCACATCCAGTTCATATTCCCTTTCGTCCAGGAAGTTGGGGATCACAAAGAGTTTTGAAGGATCGATGAATGATCTGTGATAGGCTTTATCTACTTCGCTGACTACCAGTACGGCAGCTGCCTGGTTGAAATATTTCCTTTCGTGCAGTTTCTCCACGGCTACCAACTGCGACCTTCTCAGCTTTTTCACGAACCCCTTCGCAGGTACCTGCTGCGTGTGCAGGGCCTGCGCATTGTGGGTACCCAGGATCACAGGAATACCCCGGTTCCTGAAATAACTGATGTATTGACCGATGTAACCATAATCCAGGAAAGCGAGGTCTATTTTCCTGTTCTGGAATATCTTTTCAAATAATTGTAATACGGAGCTGGTACGTTGAAAGTGATGCCTGCCTGTTAAACGGTCTGCCAGGCCCAGTGCTTTTTCTTCGTGGATAAAAAACTCCACTCCTTCTATCTGATATTCCCGCAGATCTACCTGTTCCTCATTGCCAATAATGGCAAATACCCGGTGGCCCAGTTCTGCCAGTACCTTCAGCAGGTAGTAGCTGCGGAGTTTTTCACCGCCGTTTTGCGGGAATGGAGAAATATTGGTAAAGAATAAGATGTTCATCTGTTAATTTGCTTTAGGTACAGCCATCCGGGGATGTACTTTAGACATTACTTTAAAAATGATCCCTTCCAGTTTTTCCTTTTCATAAGGTGTTAAGCCCATGAGGCGGATAAACAATGTGAGGCTCACTACTGTTATCATACCCGTACATAAAAGGCGGGCAAATCCTTCTTCCATAAAATAGTATGGGATCAGGGAGAACAATGTGGCCAGCACTACCGGCACCATGGCGCTGAGCACTACCCTGCGCAGAAAATCAGCAACAGGCATACCTGTATGCCGTTTTGCCGCAAAGATCCTGTAGGCCGTGAGCACACATTCAATGAAAATGCTCAGTACCAATACAGAAGCGGGTGGCCATCCTGCTTTCAGCAAAAGATAGGCACCGGGCAGGTTCAGCAGCAGCAGAATGCTCATGATCACCTGGTACTTTCCTATCCTGCCCACCGCATGTACTGCCATCTGCAAACCGGCGGATAACTGGTAAGCCAGCGAGGCTACAATAATGAGGCGGCAGAAGATAACAGTATGTTCAGGAATAGTGTTCAGCCAGAGCTTTAATACAAAAGGCATTTCGATCAATGCAGGAATAGCGAAGAAAGCCATCAGGTAAAAAGAGAACTTACAGGCCATCATAGACAGCATGATCATCCTTTCCCGGTTGCCACTGCCTTCGCTTTTCACCAGTTGCGGGTTCAGGGACTGCAACATGGTCACCGCAAAAAAGCTGAGTTGTGCGTTCACCTGGTTGGCAATAGCAAATGCGGCATTGATCACTGCGCCGAAGAAAACATTCAGGATCATGGCCACACCCTGTGTTTTAGCAATTACACCGGAAGCACCTACCATACCCCAACCGGAATAGGCAAACATTTCTTTCAGCAATTGCCTGTCAAAATCCCGCACACTCATTTTGCTCTCTTTGTATTTCAGGGCGCAGTAAACTCTTTTTGCCAGGAGTAATGCAACCGTGAGTAAAGCGAGCACACCGCCATATAGCACGAGCTTATCTGTTGCCACATATTGCAGGCAGATGGCGGCTGCGAGCTTCACCACAGATTCCAGGATGCCCAGTACGGCCACAAGGAACATGTTCTCATGCGTATTGATGATGGCATCGTAAGGAACGGATATAATGGTGAAGAAAGCACTCAGGGCCATAAAGTGAAAAATGAGTTTGGCAGCGGGTAACCTTGCCGCCGGGATGTTCAGCACATCACTGAACAGGTAGAGACCCGCTATTTCCAGCAGGCCTACTACCACAATACCTATCGCAAGATGCAGCCATACACTGGAGTTAAAGGCAGTTTTCAGTTTCTGTTCATCTCCTGCTCCCAGGAAAAACGACATATACCGCTGGGTGGACATGGTCATGGAGCTGTTCAAAAAAGACAGCATTGCCACAATACCACTTACCAGGTTAAAGATGCCGTAATCCTCCACACCCAATGCATTCAGCACCAGCCTCGTTGCATATAATGCAATGAACATGGAGATGAGCATCTTTCCGTATAGGAATCCTGTATTTAAAACTACCCTGTTGGCCGCTTGCATAAATTATCCGATCAGATGTTCAAACTGCGTCACTTCTTTTCTCCGGAACAATTCCACATCAGCGGCTACCATTTCTTTCACGAGCGCCGGCAGGTCATATTTAGGTTCCCAGCCCAGTACTGTTTTTGATTTGGTAGGATCGCCGATCAGCAGTTCCACTTCCGTAGGACGGAAATAAGCAGGGTCTACTGCTACTACTTCTTTACCTACCGGCAGAATGTATTCTTTATTCCGGCAGGCGGAAATAACACCTACTTCATTTACACCTTCTCCTGTGAATTCCAGTTCAATGCCCAGTTCATCAAAGGCCATGCGTACAAAGTCACGCACAGGCGTGGTGATGCCGGTCGCAATCACATAATCGTCTGCCTTATCCTGCTGGAGGATGCGCCACATAGCTTCCACATAATCTTTGGCATGGCCCCAGTCCCTGCGTGCATCCAGGTTACCAAGGAATAACTTATCCTGCATACCCAGCACGATAGCCGCTGCTGCGCGGGTGATCTTCCGGGTTACGAAAGTCTCACCACGCAGAGGGCTTTCATGATTAAAGAGGATGCCATTACAGGCAAACATATTATAGGCTTCCCTGTAGTTTACAGTGATCCAGTAAGCGTAAAGTTTAGCTACTGCATAAGGGCTCCTTGGATAAAAAGGTGTGCTTTCCTTTTGCGGTACTTCCTGCACCAGGCCATAGAGTTCTGAAGTACTGGCCTGGTATACCTTTGTTTTGTTCTCCAGCTTCAGGATGCGCAGGGCTTCCAGGATGCGGAGGGTTCCAATGCCATCTGCATTGGCGGTATATTCCGGTGTATCAAAGCTCACTTTTACATGGCTCATTGCGGCCAGGTTATATATTTCATCAGGCTGTGTTTCCTGTATAATGCGGATAATATTGGTACTGTCCGTCATATCTCCGTAATGGAGCCGGAAGCGGACGTTTTCGCTGTGGGGGTCCTGGTACAGGTGATCGATACGTTCGGTGTTGATCAGTGAAGCGCGGCGTTTTACGCCGTGTACCATATAGCCTTTCTCCAACAATAATTCCGCCAGATAGGCGCCATCCTGTCCGTTTACACCAGTAATTAAAGCTACTTTCATTTGATTGTTTTTTAGAAGTTATATAAGTATTATCCGATCGCGTTCATGACGGAGAATTGTTTTTTTACGAAGTCGCTGTAAGCGAGGGTCAGACCTGTTTTCAGATCTGTTTTATGCTGCCAGCCTAACTGATGGAGTTTGGATACATCCATTAATTTGCGTGGTGTACCATCCGGTTTGGAGGCATCAAAGATGATCTCTCCTTCAAAGTTGGTCACTGCTTTTACGGCTTCTGCGAGTTCACGGATGCTGAGGTCTTCCCCTGTTCCGATGTTCACCAGTTCCCTTCCGTTATATTCCTGCATGAGATATACGCAGGCATCTGCGAGATCATCTGCAAAAAGGAATTCGCGTTTGGGTGTGCCGCTGCCCCATACGGTTACCGTATCTTTCTTATTGACACGGGCTTCGTAGAACCTGCGGATCAGCGCCGGCAGCACATGTGAATTTTCAGGATGGTAATTATCACCGATGCCATACAGGTTAGTAGGCATCACGCTGATAAAGTTGCAGCCATACTGGTCCCGGTATGCTTCACATAATTTAATCCCGGCTATCTTGGCAATGGCATAGGGTTCATTCGTTTGCTCCAGGGGGCCGGTGAGCAAGCTGCTTTCCTGTAATGGCTGTGGTGCCAAACGGGGATAGATACAGGAACTGCCAAGGAACATCAGTTTGGTCACTTTATATTTCCATGCAGCATGGATAATATTGGAAGCGATCATGAGGTTATCGTAGAGGAATTCAGCCCTGTAAGTATTGTTAGCATGAATGCCACCCACTTTGGCAGCTGCCAGAAATACATAATCCGGCTGCTCTTCTGCAAAGAAGGCATCTACCTCTGCCTGCGAACGGAGATCCAGTTCCCCGGAAGTACGCAGGACAATGTTCTGATAGCCCAGTGCGATCAATTTCCTTTTAATGGCACCTCCTACCATCCCGCGATGCCCTGCTATGTAAATTTTATCTGTTAGTTTCATCTTATAATAATTCCGGGCGGTTCTCTTTCACCCATTGATGTAATTGTTTTATTTCCTGTCCTTTCCCCTTTTGCATGATCAGCAAAGCGCCGGGGGTATCTACCACTACCATGTTTTCCACACCAACCAGGGCTACCAGTTTTTCTTTTCCTATCACCATGCTGTTCTGCGGATTGCTGTTGATGAAAACTGCCTGGTGATTGCTGTACTGGTAATGTTGGGTTAAAGCTTCCGAGAGCGCTTCGTAGCTGCCTACATCACTCCATTGCATATAACTGGGAACTACTTTCACCCGCTGGCTTTTTTCCATCACGGCATAGTCGATACTATCTGCCGGAATCGCTTCCATGGTAGCCAGGGAAACCGTTCCGGTCTGCAGCCATTCTTCTGCCGCAACGGCCGCAGCTTCGTAAATAGCCGGTGCATACTTTTGCAGTTCCTCCAGCATTACACCTGCCTTGCAACAGAAGATGCCGCTGTTCCAGAGGTAATCCCTGCTTTCCAGTAACAGTGTAGCTGTTGGCAGATCCGGTTTTTCCACAAAGCGCAGCACATCATATCCTTTGTACTGTATGTAACCATAACCGGTTTCAGGATAGTTTGGCTGCAGACCAATGGTAACCAGGTTGTCTGCTTCTGCGAGTTCCTTTGCGGTAGCAATGGTTTGTGCATAGAGGTCCGGTGTACCGATCAGGTGATCTGCGGGTGTGATGAGCAACACTGTTTCAGGGGCTGTAACAAATGCTGCCAAAGCGATGGCAGCGGCCGTATTACGACCAACAGGTTCAGCCAGCAGCAAAGGATCTTCTGCACCGGCTTCCTGTAATTGTGTGGCTATCATGTGCTGCTGTTGGGCATTCATGATGGCCATGATCTTTGTACAGGCGGTTTTATTCCTTAAGTAAGTGAGTTGCAAAAGGCTCCGGTCTTCAAACAAAGGCAATAGCTGTTTGGGTGTTTGCTGGTTAGACAATGGCCAGAGGCGGGTGCCGGACCCGCCACAAAGTAAGATATGATGCATGGTTCTTTATATATAGGTTTGTTCGAGGGCTTCGTCTACAGTTACCACTTCGTTGGCAGCAAGGGTGGCGATCATGGCATAACCAAGACTGTGGAGTACCGCTTTCACTTTGTTCCGGCTCACTTCAATGATCCTTCCGCGGTGATGCATTAATGGGCCTGCAGTGATCTCCACCATATCGTTCTGGCGGATAGGCACTTTCTCCAGTGTCACGTGTTTGTGGTCCCGCAGGAAACTTTTGATCAGCTCAATTTCCTGGGTTTGTATCACGGCAGGTTTACCCAGCCAGTATACAAAGTTCACTACCCCTTCCACTTCTCTCACCAGCGATTTCATGCGTTCCGGGATGCGTACAAATACATAGGAAGAGAACAAAGGTTCTTCCACGATCTTCCGCCGGTCGCTCCAACGTTTTTCCACCTGGTTTAACGGGCAGTAACATTCCACCTGCTTACGTGTAAGCGTTTCTGCTACTTTTTTTTCCGCTCTTGACCTGGTATACAGTGCGTACCAGGCATGCACTTCTTGTTGCATAAGGTTTCAATTTTTGGTTAACGATTAGTTGGTTTTCTTAACGCGGGTTTATAAAGGCAGTACTTACTATTCTCTATTTAGAAGGCAGAGCTTCGCCTCCTCAGTCACATGAGTATGGTTTCACAGCTATAAGGCTGCTATTTATATATTGAAAATACTTCTGATGAACCGTTTACGTTTACCGTTCTTCTTAGGTTCATCCACATAACCATATCCGTAACCGTAGCCGGCTGCCGCCACACCGCGCGGACGTACGCCATTAAATACCAGGTTAAGTTTACCCACTTCTTTATTGCGATATAATTCGTCTATCTGTTTAAGATGCAGTTTGGGTGTTACCTGCTGCCGCAGTACATAGAGGCAGGCATCTGCAAAAGGCGCCAGCAAACGGGCATCTGTTACCAGGCCTACCGGCGCGGTATCAATGATCACATAATCAAACATAGTTTTCAGATGTGAGAGCATTTCTTCCAGCCTGCCATTCAGGATCAGTTCTGTTGGATTCGGCGGTATTACACCAGCCGGTAATACAAACAGGTACTCATTTCCCGGCACGGGCTGCAGCATATCTGATATACTGCTGCGGCCTACCAGGTAATTGGTGATGCCCGGTTCCCGTTTAATGCCCAGCATTTTGCTGATCATGGGTTTGCGGAGGTCAAATTCCAGCAGCACCACTTTTTTACGGATCAATGAAATACTGGCAGCCAGGTTAATGGATACAAAGCTTTTACCTTCTCCGGATATAGAAGAGGTGACCAGCAGGGTTTTGTTATCGCCATTGAGGCCGATATAAGAAAGTGATGTTCTCAGGGAGCGGAATTGCTCTGCTACCAGGCTGCGTTTACCGTCTCCGATCACCAGGGCTTCATTATTATCATCATACATGATCTCTGCCACAATAGGCGCTGCCGTTGCTTTCTCTATCTCTGCCCTTTCAACAATTTCCCTGTTGAGCATATCCTTGATAGTGATGATAGCAGCTACCACTACAATACCTGCTATAATTGCCATAGCGAGTACCGTCATCTTTTTAGGACTGAAGGGTACGGAGGAAGATTCTGCCGCATCTACGATCCGGCTGTCTGAAATAGCTGCTGCGTACGCCAGTGCTGTTTCTTCCCTTTTTTGCAGGAGGAAGGTGTAGATACTATTCTTGATCTCTCTTTCACGGCTTACTTCTATCAACGCCTTTTCTTTACCTGGTACGCTCCTTAGTATCCCCATGAAACGGCTATTGGCACTTTCCAGTTTTTCTTTACCGGCGTTCAGGTTAGCACGGAGACTGTTGATGTTCTCCATGATGCTGGGTGTGAGCTTAGCGATCTGGCGGTTCAGGGCTCCTAACACAGGGCTGTTCTCCCCGGTTGTTTTCTTCAGGCGCTCCCTTTCCATTTCTGTTTCGTAGAGTTTGGCCACCAGTTCCATCAATACCGGATCGCTGAGGCCTAAAGTGGCGGGCACAATATTTTCCCCTTCTCCTTTTCCACTTACATATTTTTCAATGGCATCCAGTACAGATAACTGCATGTTTGCCTCACTCATTTTGCTATCATTCTCCTGCACACTTTCCAGGAAGAGTTTACTTTGTTCACTGATATCCACAATGCCTTCTCTTCTTTTAAACTGCTCCACTTTGGCTTCTACATCGCCCAGCTCCTGTGTTACAATATTGAGGCGGTCTTCCACAAAAGACATGGTGCTGGCAGCTACCCTGTTCTTATCTTCGATAGCGGCGGCGTTATATACCCTGATCAGTTCGTTCAGGATATCTTCTCCCCTCCTGGGCGCCACATCGCTATATTCCAGTTTGATAACAGTACCCATTTTAGAAACGGGCGCCACACTGAGCCTGCTAAGCAGTACCTGCGTCAATTGTTTTTCGTCCGTGATCTGCAGGTAATAGGTTTTATCATCCGGCAATACACCCTGATGTGCTTTGATGAGCATTTTACCCCAGGGGGTGGCCACGGTATCATTCAGCGGATAGGTTTTGTCGTAGAGGGAAACCGTTGCTTTTGATGCGTTGTAAACAAAAGGCACTATTTCCGGTTTGCCGGCTTTGATCTTACCTGGCTCCAGGAATTTGAATTGCAGCGGTGCATTTTCATATGCGATCAGGTCGCGTACATTTCCCTTCTGGTATACTTCGCCATACAACTGCAGGTTCCTGGCAACTTCGGTGGCAAGTGTACGGGAATACAGGATCTGCATTTCGTTCTCAATATTCTTATCAGTTCCAAAAAGGTCCAGGGAGGCGAGCAGATCTTTTTCTCCCAGTTTTTTGGATTCTTCCTTCACCAGTAATGTGGCGGATATTTTATAGGTAGCGGTGGCATATCGGAGATACAACATCGCAACACCTACTCCCAACGCAGCGGCCAGCAGAAATAATGGCCAGTACGACAGATAACGATACCTGATCAGCGCCATCAGGTCTATTTGTTCCTGTGGCTGCTTACGTCTATGGTTACTATTGAACTGTTGCATAATTTTTCTATTTCACCAACCGGTCGAGAACAATCACCAGTAAAGACAAACCGCTTAACACAATGGGAATAACGGTAGTTGACTTGCTGGCATTAGCTACTTTAGTTTTATTGGGTTCTACGTAAATAACGTCATTGGGTTTGAGGAAGTAGTAAGGCGATGTGAGCATCTGCGCATCATTTAGATTAAGCCTTTTTGTTATACGTTCCCCTTCTGTTTCACGGATCAGCAGCACATTATCCTTCTTCCCAAAGATGGTGATATCACCTACCATGCCCAGTGCCTCCATGATCGAGATCTTTTCACTCGTTACATTCACTACGGCAGGTTGTGCTACCTCCCCCAAAATGGTGACCCTGTAATTGAGGAAACGGATGCTTACCACAGGGTCTACCAGTAACTTGCGTTCTGCGAGCTGGTTTTGGATAGTATCCGTCAATGCCTTTTTGGTAAGGCCTTCTGCTTTCAGAGAACCCAGTACAGGAAACTGGATATATCCCTGCTGGTTCACCAGGTAACCGGCTACAGGGTTGGCTGCTGTAACAGAGGGGCTGTGTGCGCCTCCGGTAGCAGCAGGTGTTGCAGCACCTGGTGAATAGGTGTTCGGCAGATTATACAACATGGCTTCCTGCGGGTTCATGGCGCTCACGTTGATCTGCAGGATGTCGTTCTTTTGAATAACAGGTTCAAAATCACCTTTCACCCTTGCGAGTGAAGTGTCGTTCACATTATTGAAATAAGCCGCTTTCTTTGTACTTACACAGGAGAATAACAAACAGCTGAAACTTAGCAGTAATGAGGTTTTAATAATAAAGAATGGTTTTCGTCTCG
Organism: Chitinophaga niabensis; assembly: GCF_039545795.1. Classification (NCBI taxonomy): domain Bacteria; kingdom Pseudomonadati; phylum Bacteroidota; class Chitinophagia; order Chitinophagales; family Chitinophagaceae; genus Chitinophaga; species Chitinophaga niabensis. The sequence continues at coordinate 3,525,567 of NZ_CP154260.1, forward strand.
GGTGCATTACATCAATTTAATATTACAGTTCACTATTGTTATGATCACACTGCAATATTAAATCATGATAAAAAAATAAAACTTACTCAGAAGAGTACAAATAAGGAGATAAGGACGATTGTTACTACTTATTAAAGTAGTACCGCAGCTGCGATGCAGGTTAGGGAACAAAAGAGGCTGTTGGACCAGATCTTGGAGATCAGTTCAGATTTGCTGGCTACGTTGAGTTTCTGGTATATTTTTTTTAAATGCTGGTTGACGGTAAATACAGTAACAAAGAGCTTTTCCGCCATTTCTTTATAAGAATACCCATCCTTCAAAAGTTGTAATAACTCGTACTCTCTTTTTGTGAGCCGGTCTTTTACATTTTCGAGCGGGTCTTTGCTCACATGATCTATGAGCATGTGAGCAGCTTTGGGAGATAAGGTACCACCCTGGTTGATGGCATCCAGGATGCTGTGATAGATCTCCATCAGCCTGCTGGTTTTTATAATATATCCACTGGCGCCTTTGCGAATGGATTCTATAACATATTCTTTTCCATCATGCCCTGAGAGTACAATGATCTTTGCATCCGGGTAAATGCGCTTTAATTCTTCTATGCCACTGATGCCTGATTCGCCGGGCAGTGAAATGTCCAGCAGAATAGCTTTTACGTCCGGATCTTTGTAGGGAAGCGCTTTAAACTCTTCCATCGAGCGGCATGCAAATACAACTTTGCACTCCTGGAAATCTTCTAAGAACTCCTTGTAATTATTTAGTTGAAAGTGATTGTCTTCAATTATGCCAATAGTGATCATATAACGGTTAACGTTAAAGTGGTTTTCCTGCCGATATGTTTTGTCCTAATACTTATCAAATTTAAGTCCAAATCAGGCAAAAAAACGAAGGGTAATTTTAATTTATTGATAACAGGTCGGTTACATAGGCGCTAATTTTACTCATTCTAGTAATAAATATACGAAAATCATATTCAATGTAGAAATATATACCTGTATTGTGGGGAAGTTCCGTTGATGTAAAAATAATCTTAAAAATTTGCGGGATTCTATGCTTATCTTTCCTGTGCCTTTATTTATTCCCCTGAACTAATGCAAAGACTTAAGACCAATCTGCTTTAATGGCCCGCGCCATATAGAAAAACCGTATAATACTGCGATGAAGTCTCAGCAATATATTAAAGTTAGCCATTTAATGAATGGAATAAAGGAACCCGTATTACTCATTGATCCTTCAGAGCTGATCGTTCTAAAAGCTAATAATGCTGCCGTAGACCTGTTGGGAGGCGGCAAACGAAAAGCGATCACGGATAAACCATTGCAAGCGCATTATGGTAATGGGCAGTTCCTTCCGGATACGATGCTTCCCTTGTTCCAGGATTCTTTTATTATTACTACTTCTATCCCCGGCACTAAAACACTGATAGATTTCAAGGCGAGCCGTATCAATATTAACCGCAAGCCGGTCCTGCTGGCTATTGGCAAAACCATCGAAAAAAAACAGAGCTTAAAACTGCAATTGCAGCACCTGGAGAAAGAGAAGTCACTGCATGAGATGAAAGCCAATTTCATGTCTATGACCTCTCATGAGTTCAGAACACCATTAACAGCTATTGCTTCTACGGTGGACCTGCTGGAAACGCGTTTGCAGATGGATGGATTGCTGAATAGTTTCTATCAGCATAATATTTCCAAAGTATCCGGGGAGATCTTTAACCTCAATAGCATGCTGGATGAGATCTTAACGCTCAGCAAGATCGTATCCAATAATTATGAAGTAAAGAAAACAGCAGTAGATGTGGAGCAGGTGCTGAACTATTTAAAGTTCCAGTACTTCTCTGAAAGGAAAGACGAAAGGGTACTCAATGTGAAGATCTCCGGGGAACCGCGCAAGATATTTGTGGATAAAAGTCAGCTATCGAAGATACTCACGAACCTGATCAGTAATGCGTTTAAGTACTCTGTGAAAAAGAATCCTTCCATCCAGCTTTCCTATCAGAAGAACAAACTGGTGATCAAAATTTTTGATTATGGTATTGGTATTCCGGTGAAAGACATTCCTCATTTGTTTAATTCCTTTTACAGGGGAAGTAATGTGGACCATATTGAAGGTACAGGATTGGGTCTTGCGATTGTAAAAACTTTTACGGAAATGAATAACGGCACAATTGATGTAACAAGCGAGGAGAATAAAGGAACCACCTTCACCCTGACATTCAGGTATGAAGGCCATATCTAAGCAAACTGTATATGAATAGAACCATCCTTCTTATTGAAGACAAAAGCAGTTTATCAGAAACGTTGAAAACGTTGCTGGAGTTGCATCAGTTCAAAGTTATCCTGGCCGGGAACGGAGAGGATGGCATTGCGCTGGCGAGGCAGAAGCTCCCGGACCTGGTGATCAGTGATGTGTATATGCCCGTGGTGAATGGGTACGAGTTACTGGAATCTTTTAAGAACGACAGTACTTTGAGTAATATTCCGGTGATCATGCTTACTGCTAAAACAGAGATTGAAGAAATTAACCTGGCGATGCGGAAAGGGGCTGCGGGGTATGTGACGAAGCCTTTCCTGTTTAAGAATTTGCATGCAACGATTAAGAAGGTGTTAGTGTGAGGAGGGAAAATTAAATCTCCACTGAACCCCTAACATAAACCCCGCGTTGTTACCCAGGTCTCCCCAATCCACTGCCGCGCCGCCGGTAAGTGTAAGCGGCTCCAGCGGAGTTTGCCAGCTTACTTCCTGTAAAGTATACCATTGTGTGAGTGCAGGTTCAAAATGCGGCTCCAGGTAATTGCCGTGGTTCTTAGTGTAAGTGAGCAGGGTTCTGGCTTTCAGTGAACTGCCCAGCATGTACATCGCACCGAGGTGCAAACCTGTTATTCTATTGTTAACAATGTTCCATCCTTTTCCGCTGATAGAATCTTTTGGCTTCGACCAGTCGAACGGTTTGATGTCATCGAAATAGTGCTGTGCTCTTTGGCGGTTGATGAATAAGGGAGTACCGATAATACGGTTCTGGTATTCCCAACCGGTTAGGTAGATGCCGTTGTTGTAATAACTTTCCCTTACGTTCAGCGGGAAGAAGTCATTCATCTGTTTTGTGTTCAGGTATTCAGCGGTGAATTTTAATAATTTGTTCTTATTGGAATAGCTGAACCCCAGCATACGGTCTGTGTTCTTGAACGTGATCCCCTGCCCTGTTTCAAACATGGACTGATTATACAGGTGCAGTTGCATGTTATCATTCTCCCAGGTAATGCCCCCTTCCAGTACGCCCCGATGATCACCAGGGCGGTTGGGCCTGTACTCAGGATTATTCACAGTACCATCATCCCCTTCTTTTCCAATGAACACATTCCAGAAATCTTTAAAGGAGTTTTTGATCTTTGGCAGGTCCGGGCGGTTTCCTCCCCAGAGTGCATAGTGCTGCAAGCCGCCGTATAACTTCAGTTGTTTCTTCCCGATCCTTACATAGAGGGCTTTTTCATGCAGAAATGCACCGGGAATGTATTGCTCTTCTCCCATCCAGCCATGACTAATCTGCCCTTTGAATTGCAGCCAGCCGTTTGTAAAAGGGATATCCGCATAATCCGTTAAAGCGAATCCTATTTTGGGAATAGGGCGTGCATTTCCGCTGATACCCCATGATCCCGAGGAAAGATCCTTATCTACTTCTCCGATCCGCTCTTCAAAACGGCCTGCTCTGAATTCCAGTTTCTTATATCCTGCTTTAAGGAACCCTTCCTGTATGAATACGTCTTTGAACTGATTGTTGTTATAGAGGTCCAGCCCGTAGCGGATATAGAAGTTTTCATTCAGCAAATGAATATCACTGATCCTTGCGTGTGTGGAAAGATCTGCCTTCCGGTCGCTGATAATACCAAAGCGGTTGGATACCAGCCATAAAGGCTGATAGTCTTTGGTGGCGATGGTACCGGTGGTACCTACTTTTACTTCCAGGGAATCTGTAAACTGGGCATGTGCCCTGGAAACACCAAGTAGTGCAAAAATGATAAGAAGCTTAGTACCCTGCATGGCTGCAAGGTAGGATGATATTTATGGGCGGGACTTACTTAAACGAGTAGAAAATGAAGTGTATGGCCGGGAAAGGATACTTATGCTAATAAGAAACCCCGGCTGTTTAACCGGGGCTTTCTATTTATTTAGCTTTCTTCAGTGCTTCCACCTCTTTCTTCAGTTCAATGATGTATAACATCTGTTCTTCTATTTTCTGTAACAGCAGTTTATTCATTTCACCCACATCCAACCCTTTTTCTTTCACTTCTGTTTCAGAGGGAATGCCTGGCAGGCGTTTGTGTTGCTGTATGTATTGTGCTGTTTCATTGATAGTGGGCAGTTTGTAAGCGGGATCAAATACAAAATCCGCCCATGATTCCTGTGTTACTTTTACTTTGCGGGCGCCGATGGTTCCTTCTACTGCCAGTTTGTATTGAGGTTTGGCAGTACCAATGCCAATGTTTCCATTATTGTTTATGCGCATTCTTTCCAGCAAAGAGGATTGATCGTCGCCCAGGGAAGTATAAAAGACAAAATCTGATCCTTGTATCAATGCATTATTTGCCTGATAAATATTAATCCTTTCTACCCGTAGTCTTGCTCCAATCTGATCGCCAACAATATCCCTCCAGGTACTGAAGTCGATATTATAACCTCCCGTGACTGCTCCAACGGGGACATTGATGTTTCCCGCATCATGTGGAAATCCAAAACGCATACTGTTCCCGGAAATGGCTGATATGCCAATATGGAGGCTATGACTGGGATAACGATTGGCGATACCCACATACCCGTTAGCACGGTTGATGGAAAGATATTCTCCCAGATAATTCGGGCCATATGCAAAAACGGCAAAGTTACTACCTACACTCCCGACACCGGTTTCCTCGATGCTGGTACCAATGCCCCATCTGGGGTTACCTGCATTCTCGAGCATAAAATGTACACTCCCGCCGGAACTGGTTACCTGATTGGTCCGGAAATGGTGAGCCTTTCCGTTTCCACCAATATGAAAATTGGCGTCTGCCTGCAAGTCGGTGGAGTTATTGATAGACTGTGCCCCGGCTGTATGAACAATCAGGCAGATACTTAAAGTGGCATAAAACTTCATAGATAAAGGATTGGGTTAAGGTTACATAAGTTGATTATCAAAGCCTCAAGATAGAAAAGATCATGCTCCTGACAAAATAAGTGACAATAAACCCATGTAACATTCCTCAAATTGTCATGTTATCTTCATAAATAGATAACACATGATGTTCCTGATAAATGATTTAATATTTTCAGTAGTGTTATTCCCGTGATGAAAGAAGGCCCTTGACCAAAATCGTATGATAAGTAAGCATTCAGACTGTGAGATCACCCGACTTCCTTCTTTAAATATTTGTGTTTGTTGATTCATGCAGGAATAACCTGTGCAGTTACCGTAATATAATATGCTGTGTTGACCGGCCCGCGGAGCGGAAGCCGCTGCTATCCTTTTGTTTTTGATCACCTGAAATAAACCAGTTCAAATGAAACATTTCCTCTACACTGCGCTGTTATTGGCGTGCCTGACAGTCATGTCCTGCAGCGCTTCCCGAAAAAGCACAGCAGCTGCCAGGCAGGCCTCCGGTAACACCTCCTGGATCCAGATGATGGACGACCCGAACGTCAATTACTTTGAAGCGGTCAAAGTATTTGAAGCTTACTGGCAGGGCAAACCCAAACCTACTTCAGAACATGAACTGTTTTCTGCTGAAGACAAAGAGCGTACCCTGAGCAATAGCAGTTATGGTAACAGGCAGGATGCTGAAGATCCTGCGGTGAAGTATCGCTTCGAGTACAAGAAGTTCCTTCATTGGAAAGAAGAGGTAGCACCTTACGTGCAACCCAATGGCCGTATCCTTACTGCGGAAGAACGCATTGACATCTGGAAGCAGCAAAAAGGGCTTCGCCAATAATCTTATTATCTCCACCAGTTTAAACACATTCCCATATGAGACGCACTTTCCTACTTACACTCCTGATCTTCATAGCACAGGGGTTATATGCTCAATCTAATCAACCCTGGACAGAAATAGGTCCCATCAAATTCCCCATCAATCAATCAGGGCAGATCCACGGTATTGGCCGTGTGGTACAAATTAAATTCCATCCCACTACCGCAGCGAAGATGTATGCTGTTAGCGCACATGCATTATGGAAAACAACAGATACCGGCAGGACATGGTCTATTGTTTCGGGAACAGATGATATGCCAACTATGGCCTGCGCCTCTGTTTGCGTGGACAGAACGAATGAGAATATCATGTATCTCGGTACCGGTGACCCTAACTATTACAGCCAGTCATTAGGCGTTTGGAAATCCACCAATGGCGGTACTTTATTCACGCGTATTGGTGAAAGTACGATCGGCACACGTATGGCAGTGGAGATCCTGCAATCACCTTCCGCAGTGAATACGTTACTGGCGGCTACGAACGATGGTATATGGAAAAGTACAGATGCAGGCAGTACCTGGACCAAAACGCAGGCAGATGTTAACTTCTGCGATATGCGTATGAACGCAGCTTCCGGAAGCACTACCGTATATGCGATCACACGGCAGGCCGAATTTTACAAATCTACAGACTTCGGAGATACCTGGACGCTGATCACTACTGTTAACCCTGCAACGCCCGGCAGCGGCAGCCGTATTGCGGTTACGCCAGCCAATCCTGCTGTGGTGTATGTGGCCTGCATTGGCAGCAATACAACCTTAGGTGGTATTATTTATAAATCTACAGACAGTGGTAATGTATTTACCCAGATCCGTGGAGACATTAACCCTAATCTCGCAGGGTACGATGGAAATTCCGGCGGGCAGGGTAATTACAATTTCGATATCACCGCCGGATGGAATGATGCGAATACTTTGTTCCTGGTTTCGCATATAGTCTGGCGCAGCCAGGATGGAGGAGTGACCTGGAGCAAGATGCAGGACGGCTGGTGGACGGAGATCCATACAGACATGCATGCCATCAGGTATCATCCTTTGATCCCTTCACAAATATACAATGCGAACGATGGCGGCGTCTGGATCAGCACAGATGGCGGCAGCCTGTGGACCGCAAAATCTGATGGCCTTGCATCCACAGAATTCTATCATATAGGTAACAGCCATAAAACCATCGGTGTCATGGGTGGTGGCACACAGGATAACGGAGAAGTGTATTACAATGTGAACACATGGTATACCAACCGCGGAGGAGACTATACACCTTTTTACCAGTTCGATGGACAGCTTACCAACAGTGCTTACTATGGTGCCACACAACGCAGGCAACTGCTGACCAATACCACACAGAACCTCTCCCTGCCTTCACCTGCTTCCGGAGCGGCACGCCTCGCATTTTCCAGGAATGTGGACATTGCTTTTACAGGCAATGATACTGTTTACCGTACACAGAACCTGCAAACCAATCCTCCTGCGTGGACTGCAATTTATAATACATCCAAATCCATTAAATCACTGGAGCCTTCCGTTAATAATGTAAACTATCTCTACCTTGTATTGAATACAGAGTTCTATCTGTGCCAGAATGCGCTGGCAGCAACACCTGTGTTCACCAAACAAAGTGATGTGCCTGCCAGTATCAGCGGTGGCGTACAGATAGCTACTGTGGCAAATGATCCTAATGTGGTGTATCTCTCCTGTGGCAGCCGGATGTACCGTTCCACCAATGCAGGTGTAAACTGGACGAATATCAGTGGAACACTTCCCTCCGTAAACATCCGTGAGATACTAACAGACACCACCAGCACAGATGAAAGTACATACCTGATCAACAATCTCGTATATTATAAGAACAAGAACATGACCGATTGGGTGATCTACTCCCATGGAATGCCTTCTAACAGCCAGTTCCGGGACATAGACATCTATTACTCCGGTGGCACAAAGTTACTTCGTGTGGGTACCTATGGCCGCGGTATATGGGAAGTGCCGCTTGCCACTACAGGTTCAGTATTGATCCCGGGAGGTATATATGAAATTAAATCCGCGGCCGCTTTAACAAGGAATGTGGATGTACCGGCAAGTGCTACCGCAAACGGAACAGACCTCATCATTTATTCAGATGGCAGTACCAATAACCAGCGCTGGCAGATATCGCCACTGGGGAACGGGTATTACAAACTGATCCCCCAGCATGCTACCGGTAAAGTGATGGATGTAGAGGGTGCTCTCACAGCAAATGGTACAGCCGTTCAGATATACGACAGCGTTAATGTACCACAGCAGCAATGGCTTATAGAAGGTGTAGGTGGTGGCTATTATCGCCTGATGCCCAAACATGCACCCGGCAAATCCCTGGACCTGAATGGCGGTACTGATGCTAATAATACCAAGGTACAGATCTGGGACAGTAATACTTCCAATGCACAAAAATGGCGGTTTGATCTGATCAGCAGCCCGCCGGCACCACTGGCGCTAATGGCCGTAAATACGCTCAAAGAACAACAACCGGTCAATACTTATACTATCAGGTTATATCCCAATCCTGCCTCACAATCCGCAACGATTGAATTTTCAAATGCGCAGGATGAAACTGCCCTGCTCACAGTTTCCAATACGGAAGGGAAAGTGGTGCTGTGGCGAAAACAGCAACTGGTGAAGGGGATCAATAAAGTTTCCTTACAGGTGAACGAATTACCTAAGGGGATCTATTTTATTAAAGTGGATACCGGATCAAGGTCCGCTACGGAGAAACTGGTTGTACAATAAATTATCAATGGCTGCCTGTAAAACAGGCAGCCTTACAACAATTATCTCATGAAAATAATTCTAGGTTTTGTAATGACGGTTACTATAACAGGCACTGCTTTCGCACAGCAAAAAGACACGCTTTCGGAAGTGATCGTTACAGCCAATAAGTTTGAAGAGAAACGTAAATATGTGGCAGCTAAAGTAGAGGTATTGCAGCTGAAGGCTATCGACCAATCGCTTAGCAATAATACAGGCGGGCTTTTAGAGCAGAGCGGAAAGGTATTTGTACAACGCAGCCAGGCCGGCGGCGGCAGCCCTGTACTCAGGGGATTTGAAGCTAGCCGCATCCTGCTGGTGGTAGATGGTGTACGTATGAATAATGCCATATACCGCACGGGGCATTTACAAAATGTGATCACCATTGATGATGATATCCTGGACAAAGTGGAAATCATCTACGGCCCTGCTTCTACGATCTATGGGTCTGACGCTTTGGGTGGGATCATTCATTTTCAGACACGTAAACCTTTGCTTTCTACTTTCAAAACAACACTATCCACCAGGTATAGCAGTGCTTATAACGAATACTCCGGCCATGCAGATGTTAATGCAGGTGGCAGGAAATTTGCATCCCTTACATCCATTAGTTACAGCAACTTTGGAGACTTACGGCAGGGCAGCAACCGAAATCCCCTGTATGGGAATTTCGGTAAAAGGACATCATACATACAATCCATACAGGGTATGGATTCCATTGTAAGGAACAGGGATGAAAATATCCAGCGGCAAAGTGGCTACAAGCAATATGACATCCTGCAAAAATTCCTCTGGCAGCCTGCGCAGCACCATAGCCATGAACTGAACATCCAGTATTCCACCAGCAGTGACATTCCGCGTTACGACCGGCTTACTGATCTGCGGAATGGCCAGTTACGCTGGGCTGAATGGTACTACGGACCACAGGAAAGACTGATGGCGGCCTATCAATACAAAGCTAAAGCCCTGAAAGGCTTCTTCGATCAGTTATTGGCCGGCGTCAGTTATCAGAAGATCCAGGAAAGCAGGATGCAGCGGGCTTACCGCAATGAAGAACGGGAACACCGGATAGAAGATATACAGGTGATAGCGCTGAATGCAGACCTGCGTAAGAGTACAGGCAGGAATGAGCTGAACATTGGTATAGACGGGCAATTCAACATCCTTCAATCTACCGCCTACAGGCAGAACATTAAAACTTCCGCCAAACGTTTTGGATTGGACACACGTTATCCCGATGGCAGTAATCACATGCATTATTCCGGTATTTATGCACAACATCTCTTCAAGATCATTCCCGGAAAACTGGTGCTGAACGATGGTCTGCGGGTGAACTACGTGGGCCTGCAAAGTGAATTCAGGGATACAGCATTACTTCATCTTCCTTTCACCAGTGCCTCTCAGCGTAATATCACTTTCAGCGCCAATGCAGGGATCATTTATCTGCCGGATGATAAGAGTAAATTCAGCTTCAGCATTTCAACAGGTTTCAGAGCTCCTAATATAGATGATATGGCAAAGGTATTTGAATCAGCAGGCGGCACACAATTAGTAGTACCTAATCCTGAACTCAAACCAGAGCAAACCTATAACTTCGACCTGGGTATCAACCGCCGGTTTATGGACTGGATATCGATAGAAGCCAATGCCTTTTATAGCCTGTTCAGGAATGCCATTGTAACAGACCGCTTCTCGCTCAATGGTTCCTCAGAAGTACTTTATAATGGACAGGTAACGCCGGTAGTGGCCAGCCAGAATAAAGCAAGGGCAGATATATATGGCTTTCAGGCAGGCATCAGTTTACAGCCTGTTGAGGCATTTGATCTATATAGCCAGATTACGTATACTTATGGCCGTTACCGCGGCAAGGATGATGTAAAGGTACCTATGGACCACATCCCGCCTGTGTTTGGTAAAACAGGGATCAGTTATCGTTATCAGTTCCTGGGCATAGAGGCGTATGCTTTATACAACAGCTGGAAGAGAGCAAAAGACTACAGTCCTTCCGGAGAAGATAATCTTCAGTATGCCATGGCAGAAGGCATGCCGGCCTGGTGTACCCTTAACCTTTCCACCACCTGGAAGATCACTTCCTATCTGAAAGCGCAGGCAGCCCTGGAAAACATACTGGACCAAAACTACCGTGTTTTTTCTTCCGGTATCAGCAGTGCGGGGAGGAATCTGATATTAAAGCTTAAGGTGGAGTTTTAAATCTATTCCCTGTAGCGCTATATAGGGCTACAGGGTCTTAGCTGATAAGTCCCGGAAAAGGCTTAATTTGACAATCAGATTAATCCCATGGAAATGTCGTCCATCTACGCACTGCTGGTAGGCATCAACAATTACCCGGACAAGCCCTTGAAGGGTTGTATAAATGATGTATTAGCCATAAAAGCATACTTGCACTTTGCATATGATAATGACCCTGCTGTAGCGATACACATTACCACTTTAACAGACAATGACGAAAAGCAGCCCACCCGGCAATATATTATCGATGCATTTGATGTTTTCAGTAAGGCTAAAGCGGGTGATATCTGTCTTTTCTATTACAGTGGCCATGGCTCATTTTGCGCAGCCCCTGCCGACCTTATCAATAGTGATAATGTCAATGTTCAGTCGTTTGTTTGTATGGACAGCCGGATGCCGGGTGGCAGGGACCTTATCGATAAAGAAATGGGCTTTCTGATCTGGAATGCTTTACAGGGCAAAGAACAGGTACAGTTTATTGCCATCACAGATTGCTGCCATGCGGGTACTATTACAAAAGATATAAGTATTACCGAACGTATGCTTACCGGCAGCGAGGAACACTTTCCTGCGTCTGTAAAGGAGTATCTGGGATACGATGCAAATGGATTTAAAGAGGGAAAACATATTCATCTTGCTGCTTCTCAAAATACACAAACCGCTAAAGAACTGATCATTGACGGGAAAGTACATGGTGCTTTTACATATGCACTGCTTAAAACACTCTACGCCAGTAATGCACAAATTAATTATGAAGAACTGTTAAAGCGCACAGCTATACTTGTAAGGAATATGGTGGAAGACCAGCAGCCACTGTTTCATCTTAACGGAGGGCTTCCTGCATCTGATAAAGACCGGATCTTCTTATCCGCAGGTTCTAAGAGCAGAGAAGCTTTTCATTTTGTATTTTATGACCCTCAGTTTAAATGGTGCCTGCAAGCAGGGCCTTTGCAGGGAATTAAAGAAGGGAATAAACTGATGATTGAAGGGATAGGTGAAACCTATATCACGGGCACAGTATCTGCTGATCTTTCCGCTATATTTCCTATTCAGGGATTGCATACAGGGCACGGTGCCTATAAAGCTACTATACAGGATGGGCCGGGGAAAACAGAGCTATGGAAACATATACTGGAACTCAGCAACCCCGGCAATGGTTTAACTGACGCGGATTACTCCATTCAACTATTTCGTTCCCATGCAACCGGCTTTGAACCGGTACCGCATCGTGGTATTATTACAGACCTGTATTATAAGGCATCGGGGACACAGCCTTTCATAAAGTTACTGATAAAAAACACCGGTACTTCCATCCTGTATATTACACATGCATGGCTGGGTTTTGATTACAGCATAACGCCCACTTTCTTTGCTGATATAATATTAAGCCCCGGGAAGGAGGTTTGGCTGGAGTTAATAGAAGATGGAATAAAAAAGGATGTAATACCCATGCAAATTGACCCACCTTATCTTGAGGCCGGTTATACAACTATTACTGAATGGCTTAAACTGTTTATCGCAAAGGAAAAGATCAGTACACTCGGGCTACAGCAGGATGGCGTGAATGTGGATACCAAACACCTTAACATCCCTGCAATGAAGCCATCCGCAACTATAGCCTGGCAAACGGAGACTATTGGGCTGCGGACCATTAAACCTTAATCTTTGTCCACATGAGCGGATTAGGAGGAATAGTATATCCATTTGCTATAAATGAATCCATATACCGGCGTGTTCTTTTTATGTAAACAGTCCCATTCTTTGTAACCATCAGCACATTATTGCCGGCATCAAATAATGCACCTCCGGCTACTTCTCCGGGGGAGAAAGGATCCGGGTCTGCGGAAGCGGATCTATCAAATAAGAAAAGCACTCCTTCATTTAAAAGAAAGAACTGACCGAATGCTTCGCCAATAATAAAGTTTTTATCCAGGAATCCTTTAAGCGAATCTTTACTATTCAGATCATACCCGGTAAGGGACTTTATTTCGCCGGTAAATAATTGATTCCATTTTTTTTCTCCATAGATAAAATCCCTGATTGTCTTATTTGAATCCGGATAATGGAAGGTGCTATATTCCAGGAGCTTCCCCTTAGGCACCGGTCTGGTGATCATAGCACTATCATCATTTGCATTAAAAGTGTGCAGCTTATAATTATGATAATAAACATAGTTAATAGGTTGTCCTGCAGATATGGATGCATCAATTTCAATAAACAGGCCCGGGCTATCAATGCGGATCGTACTTACTTCAAAAGACCCGGAGGATGTTGTCGCATCTAATTCATCTCCCCATGGCCTGGGATTAAAAGCCGGATGCAACTCCCATACGAGTATGGAAGAACCGGGGAAAAGCATGGAAATAAATTTATTGCCGGATCCGATCGCTATAGAAAGTGGTTGATATGAATACTCAATAGTATTTAATAAGTTCCCGGCCGAATCGCGTACTGCAGTTGTATAACCAACGGCAGATTTAGCGGTAATACAATAGACATTATTATCACCCCTGAAAACCGCATTCTCCAGGCCATCATATCGGGTAACATTCAGCAATCTTTGCTGCTTCAGATCAAAGATATAACAGGAGTCCTTTTCACTGGTCCCAATAGCCATTGTACTATCGGCGGACAATTCAAAAGTATTAAAACTGAAATTGGTTCTAAATATCTGTTTAAGCCTGTTTGCTTTGAGGTCTATAACATATAATTCAGTAGATTGACCTCCCGGCCCCTCAAGAGGAGGATTATAAACTACAACCAGGGCCGCAGAATCCTGCAAAGGATGAAAACCAAAGGCGGTATATCCATAATTGATGTAAACAGGCGCCGGAAAAAACCTGGGGGGGTTGTTGCTACCCACTTCAGCCAATGCCAACCCCTCATCTTCTTTTAGCAACAATTCAACCAGTTTCCCATTAATAGTTTGTAATCCAATGATGTTAACATTGGGAGGCCTGGTATCTATCAGTTCTCCCCTGGCATTATATAAATAGCTGTTCGCTGAAAATTCCGACACCGCAAAATACCCGGCGCCAAGGTATTTAAGCTCATGATCTGCCGGCAAGGTCAATTGCTTTTTATAGATCGCCTGCATATTACTATCCAGCCGGAGGACATAAGTAAGATGATTGGAATCTGCAACCAGCAGATCAATATATCCTGAGTCAGCCTGTACATGACTTCCATCAAGACTCGTATAGGCAAGTGCCTGTACTTTATAATTCCGATGATCCAATACATAGACCTGTACTCCATCTGAAGAAGCGGAGTAGTTAAGCGGATGAGGAGTAATATCGTTCAGTGCACTGTCTTTTACAAAATCCCATGTTACCCGCTTCCCTCCTTTGAGCAAAATATCTATGCCGGGCAGGTGTTTGTCAAATGCCATATTATCAATACTATCCTTTTCTTTCGCATCCCATTTGGCTATCGCAAAAGGGTTGTAATAATCATATTGGTTAAACAGCGCCTGCATCTTTTGATAGATGGAAGTATCCTGATGGATCGCATATGCCCTCTTTAAAAGGGACAACTTTTCCGTGGCGCCAAACTTATCACTTTCTGCCGCCAGGTATAGGGCTTTATTCTTTTTTGCCTCCCTGGCGGATTGAACAGCCTGGATACCTGCAAAAACGGCCAGGCAGGTAATAATAGTGCCCACAATACCAAACGTCCAGTTCCTCACCTTCTTTACCCTGATCTTACGGGCATAGGCATGATGGATAAAATCTTCCTCAATACTATTCAGCCAGCCGCTGATCTCCCTCTTTGCTTCCAGCAAGCGGGGATGATTGGCCCATGAATTCAGATAATCCTTCCTTTCCTGTATGCTGCTGTGCTGATAGCTGATGGAAACATCACTGACTGATTTATGCAGTTGAATTTTCTCCTGCATAGGTTTAATCCATTTTGCCACCAGGGAAGAAGTGCGCAGCAATGCATCATGAGAGGGTTCAATATAGGGTTTTTCAAACTCATCCTTATCTGCTCTTAACAAACGGGCTTCTACCAGCTTTGATGCAATTTCCTTTATCTGTGCGGTATACCTGTTATCAGAAAAACGCAATTCATCGTCTATGGAAGGGTTGTTACCCGGATCATCCAGCTTTGTATATACACTGCGTTTGGAGGTACGGGCACCTTCAAAAGAGATCATGCGGAAAACCAGTTGCTGAAATAATCTCTGGCCTTGCGCATCGTCCGCCAATGCATCGTATTCTTTTGTAAATTTCTTGTCCAGGATACCCCCCAATCCGCCAAATTTAATATACTCTGCTTCCAGCAGGTTGTTTCCTTCTTTTTTATCCCACAACTCACTCAGAGCCATGGAAAGCAAAGGCATGGAGCCCGGATTCTGAAATGCTTCGTCCACTATGTTATTGATAAACCGTTCCGCTTCTTTAGGGCCGTTCTGATGTGGTTTAAACTCCAGTGACTCCTGTGCCGCCGGTTGGGTAACTACCTGCTGGATCTCTTCCCTGGAAAAAGGAGGTACGATAAAGCGGTACTTTTTACCTGTATCTTTAATTGCTAATAACGGAGAATCTTTGAACTGGTTTTCAAAATCGGAACGAACGGTTAAGATAACCAGGTGTTTCTCTGCCAATGCTGCCACTGCCATCTCAAATTTCCGCCGCTCTTCTTCTGAATCACATACTGTGATGAGTTCTTCAAACTGATCGATCAGCAACACTTTTCGACTACCCGCATGATTTAATTCAGCCAGCTTTATTTCATGCTGCTGAAAAGGTGTTTTACCCGGCCTGATATCCACAACATCTTTCTCCGGGAATAAAGAAAGCAGTCCTGCTTTTACAAGGGAAGATTTACCAATACCTGAAGGGCCTGTTACGATCAGTACCTGGTATTTTTTAGCAGCGGCAATTAATCCTATATAATCTGCTGTACCCTCCTGCCAGCCATCCAATACCCGCTGCCTGCCATAAAAGATCTTATCATCTCCGCGCCCATATGATTCCAGGCCTTTATAGGGATTGGTATGTGTACTGTTTAATAACCTGACTGCATTATCAATAACCTGTGAGGGATTTAAAAAAACAAATTCACCACTTCCATAATTACCTGCCGCCGGGTCGGTGATAGGGAATAAGGAAGGAACCTGTTGTTTATCTGCCTTGATATTTTCGTTGTATAACTGCTCAAAGATCCTGTTCTGCAAATAGAAGCTCAGCTCAGTGACGGTGATCACGCCATCCGGTTTGGTATTGCCATAGCGCATATCTGCCTCACCCGTTTTAAGTGCATCTACCAGGATCTGTGCAAATGGTGATAAACTTCCGTCCCCCTCCTGTTCTCTTTTACCTAACCTCAATGTATCAATTGCTTTCTGGTCATGAGCAGAAGAAGTTAAAACCTGCCAGGCTTTATTCTTTGCATAAAGGCTGAAGCGCTCATAATAAATTGTTTTAGGAACATCACTCCCCGGTCCTCTTGTGTGCTGTGCCCAGCGAAAGGCTCCCGAATAGCAGCAATCCAGAACAATGAGCAGATGCCGGGCTTTCATACCACCGATACGTTTGAGTACTTCGCTCATTTTTATAAAGCTGCTCCAATTGCCTGGTTCGGCATCTGTTGCCAGTAAATAACCTTCCGGCTCTCCTTCGCTATCCATAGCAATACCATGGCCTGCAAAATAGAGGATCACCCGGTCATCTTCCTGAGCGGCTATTGCATCCAGGAAGTCCAGCAATTGGCTGGAATCGGGATTTATAAGCGGATTTGGTAACGTTAATGGAGGAATAGTGAATCCATGGTGTTGTTCCAACACTTCCTTCAATGCAGCTACATCTCTTTTCGGGCTATTCAGATTAGCAATGGAAGGAAATTTATAGTCGCCTACTGCAATCAGGTAGGCTTTACTGCTCCTAAAGAAGTCGTTGAGGTTAATTTGGGGCATGATCGGGAATTAAGCGTAAAACAAATTAAGGTGAAAAAAGTAAAATGCCAAATACCGGATTTTGCATAATAGCGCTACTTTTAATTAATTCTATCATATGAAATATTTATCGCTTATTCTGATCCTCTTCGTTTTATGCCATACCACTTCTGCCCAGCAGTTCGAACTGGGACCGGTAGAAAAGGTCCACTCCAGGGTACTAAACGAAACCCGTAC
Source organism: Chitinophaga niabensis (assembly GCF_039545795.1). Classification (NCBI taxonomy): domain Bacteria; kingdom Pseudomonadati; phylum Bacteroidota; class Chitinophagia; order Chitinophagales; family Chitinophagaceae; genus Chitinophaga; species Chitinophaga niabensis. The sequence goes on from NZ_CP154260.1 coordinate 3,542,737, forward strand.
ACTGAATATCTATTTACCGGATGGATACTCACCTGATTCCAGCTACCCGGTTATTTACCTCCTGGATGGTTCTGCCGGTGAAGACTTTGTACATATCAGCGGTATCGTGCAGTTCTTAAGCATGATCGGAAAAATGCCGGCTTCTATTGTGGTGGGCATTGCCAATGTGGATAGGAAAAGGGATTTTACTTTTCCTACTACCATTGAAAAGGATCAAAAAGATTTTCCCACAACAGGCGGATCTGCTAAGTTCATAACGTTCCTGGAAAAGGAATTGCAGCCGTTTATAGAGAAGAGATTTAAAACGAAACCGCTTAAAACAATCATAGGGCAATCACTGGGAGGCTTGCTGGCTACAGAAGTATTGTTGAAGAAACCGGCTTTGTTTTCGAACTACATAATTGTAAGCCCGAGCTTGTGGTGGGATAATGAGTCGCTGTTGTTACAAGCAAAGAAGACCGGTAAAGAAAAGGTTTTTATTCTGGTAGGAACGGAAGGGAAACAAATGGAAGAGGATGCAAAGAAACTGGCGGAACAACTGGGTGCTGTTTTCATGCCTTTACCGGAAGAAGATCATCTTACTATTCTACACAACGCGGTATATAGAGCGCTAAAAGCCGCCTCATGATACGAGGCGGCTTTTAAGTAGTTTGGATACATCACCTTGGCAGCTTATGCAATGGGATCAGTTTAACCGGCCTTCCATTCAACCTCCCGGCGGGTATCACCATCACAGGGGCTATTAAGGGCTACAGTGTGTTTGCTACGGAGTTCTGTGACCATAAAACAGAAGAGGATGCCAAAGGGGTGGGTGGCCTGGTAAGGGTATGCATTTCCTTTACGAATAACAACTCCTTCCCTGTTACCCAGGATAAGGATATGCAGCAGGTGTTCAGTATGATCAATAAGAAAAGGGTGACACAGGCGCAGAGCGTTCTGGTGCAGACTGCCTTTTGGGATGCCTCCAAGGGTAAACCGCAAACGGCTGCCACGATCGCTGCCTTTAATGCTTTGCCGGACCGCTAATGGTGCTATATTAACCAAAAAAGCCGAAGCAATGAAAGAGCTTTGAAAGAGCTTTGAAAGAACTCTGCAAGGCCTATGTGAAGAAAGGATAAAATAATATTAAAACTATGGGAAGGTATATCCAAAGATACAAAAAAGGCGGTGTAAAAAACACCGCCTTTTCCTTACCAAATTATGGTGCAAAGCTTCCATAAACGGAAAACTCAGCGAGATGAGAGTGCGGTGAGCCGGTTGCATTCCTGACCTGCCAGATCCTTATATGTCTCATCACAGGGGCACCTGTGATCGTGAAAACCTGCGGCCCTGCAATTTCAGCGAGGGTGAAGTTCCCGTAGTTCTGCCAGGTGGTACCATCATCACTACCCTGTACAATGAAGTCTGTAAAATCAGCAGTTATATAATCACTCCTGGAAGTTAATACCACACGGTCCACTTTCACGCGGCGGTTCATGTTGAATGCCAGCCAGTGCGGATAACCTGCTACCGGTGATTTACTGTGATTGGTATGCCAGTAGGTACCGGCATCTCCGTCCAGTACTTTTGATGGCGCACCGTTGGGTAGCTGGCCGGTTAATTCATAAGTGTCTGCTGTGGCCGTCCAGGTAGTGCGGGCAATCTGCATAAAATTGGCAGGTATTTGCTGGTATTCCGTGTAGAAAGTATCAACAGCTAATGTATCAGGCGTGAATACGGTGCGGTATTCAAAACCGCCACTGCCCTGTACGCCTGTAATATAGCTGGTATCTTTCTTTGCAGGAAAAGAAGCGATAGCCGTTTGCCCGCCTGTTGTGGTATAACGTATTTCTGTTGCACGGGCACCATTTGTAGTATCTGCTGCTCCCCATATGATGGTGAGTTTGTCGTCTTCACCTATGGTGGCGCTTGCAATCGCGCGGTTCAATAAAGATGCCTGGTAGCGGTCCCCGAATACAGAACCGGTAAGCTCTACCGGAACGGACTTATTACCATTCTCATCCATTGTTCTGATGGTATAGGAATAAATATTTTCCTGGAGATTGGTGAAGATATGGGAAACTGAATCCTGTTTAGGAGCGATCTGAACTTCCACGGAATCAGTAAAGTTATTCCAATAGATGCGTGCTTTGGTGATCTTGGGATCAGTACCTCTTTTCCAGGAAACCATTGCCCGGTATTTACCAGGATGAAATTTGGCCTGGATAGGTTTACCGGGGTATACAATACCACCGGGTATAATATATTGTTTGTAGTTATCGTCCATCTTTTTACAGGCGGCTACTACCAGTAAAGCAATGACGCCGATAAATATTTTTGTTCTCATATATAGCTGTTTAAGCATTATTGAATCTGCCCCCAGAATGAAAGTTCTGCGATGGTTACCTGCGGGCCGCCGCCATAGGTAGCGGTGGTTTTGAAACGCACATAGCGATAGGCCTGCGGGATCTCCTGCACATCAAAGTCTTCTCCGTTCGTATGTGCATAGGCGATATCTTCCGCACTTACTTTACCTGCCGGCAAGCCGGATGGTTTGTAAGACTGGAAACTACCTATCATGGTCCATTTGGTCCAGCCGCCATTGGTATCAGGATCGTTACTGCCCCATAATTCAAAGGATTTCACATTTGCACCGGTATAGGTGTAATTAGGTGCCCGCTGATGCATCTTCATCCGGCTGATCACCACCTTCTTACCAAGGTCTATTGTGAACCACTGTGGCGTTACTGTACTGTGGCGGGAAGCAAAGATGCCCTGGTCTACCAGGTCGTCCCACATCTTATCCAAAGTATAAGGCGGTTCAACAGGGATGGTTTCATCCGTTGGCAGGATCAGTGCTTTGAAAGGTTTAGGTACTTTCTCTTCAAACAGTGGTGTGAGTGTTTTCACCAGTGTATCAGATTTATTGTTCCACCTGTCCCGCAGATAAATGGCAAATTTCTTTTCTGAGGAAGGTAGTCCACGGAAGGAAACGGTGCCACCGGGAGCCCTTGTATAAAAGGTTTGCAATGGTACCCATATGCCATTATTCAAAGTATCTGCAATGAGAACAATGGCCAGGTTAGCTTCCAGGAGGTTCTGGTAACGGATCTTTACACCGCCGAATGCAGCTTCCAGCTTCAGGGAATCAAAGGCCACGATCACAGGTGCGGTCAAAGGTTTCACCTTTAACACTACAGGTTCGGAGGCTTTCTCATTCCTGCCCACACTGTAGAGCTTCACTTCATGCTGGCTGGTATCACCATATCCTGCCAGCGCCAGCGTGTCAGTATAATAAGATGATTTGGCTTCGTTGAAAACACCGGGTTGTATTTCATACACTGCCTTTACATAAGAGAGATTGGGATCTTTTGGCAGATCATACGTGAGCACTGCGCCACCAGGCGTATTCACGATCCTCACATTTGTTACAGGCGGTGGTGCCCCTGCTCCCGTTGCGTAATGGTCCAGCCGGTCTTCTTCCTTGCATTTACTGCAGAGGAAGAGGAAACAGATAGCCGTAATCAAGTTGAATATCTTCATAAAAATTACTTGTAGGATTTGATTGAATAAGTTCCTTACCAGCCAATGTTCTGCACCAGGTTACGGTTGGTGATCAATGTTTCTTCTTTAATAGGCCAGAAATAATCTTTGAGTGTGAACTGCAGGTTGAACAGTACTTTCTTCCGGTAGTAGAAAGCAGGATCGGATTGTTCAATATCCCATCCTTCAATGCCCCTGCGGAATTCCGTCAATGCACGTTTCCAGCGGCGCAGGTCCCAGAAACGATGGCCTTCAAATGCCAGCTCTATCATGCTTTCCTGCTGGATGATCTCCCGCATGCCTTCTTTGGTAGTATACTTATTAGGTGTTTTGGAATAGTTATCCCAGGAATACTGCACCGTTTTCAAACCGGCACGTTCACGTATCTTGTTGATGTATTCATGCACTTCCGGCGTGGGGCCATTCACTTCATTCAATGCTTCCGCATACATGAGGTACAGGTGCGCCAGGCGCATAACGGGCCAGGGATAAGAAGTGATCGTGTAATCATTCACCACGGATCCCTGTGTGTTCTGGTAATGCACCAGCTTCTTTACATAATAACCTGTTACGGAACCTTTATCCGGCTGCACTTTTCCGTTGGGCTGCCCTTTTCTGCCTGCTACATAATAAAGCGCATTAGGACTGCCATCATCATAAAAACCCTGTCCATACCAAACACCACCATCAAAACCAAGGCTGGAATAGAAACGCGGCTCCCTGTCGAAATTCAGCGCAGCGGTGGTATATCCCTGGCGGATATTGAGTTTATGGCCATCCTGTGCTACGCGGGTGATGGCGGCGGACTGGTTCCATGTTTTATCTTCTGTAATGGGTACTCCTTTATCAGAATAAAACATCTCCACGATCTTCAAAGGCGGAGCCAGTTCTGATACGATCCGGGGATTGTCTATATACCGATGATCAACATTGGGTGTGGCTACCCGCTGAATGAGGTCTGCATTGCTTTGCGTATTAGCCCAGATGATCTCGCTGTTCCATTTTTCTGTAATAACAGAACGAAGGCCCATCTGGATCTTTGTGGTATCCTTCAGCTGGAATTGCTGGAAGGCCGGATTGTAAGTATAGATCTTCATGCCTGCGGAGTGGCAGATATCAATCGCTTCTTTACAGGCAGTAACGGCGGCTGTCCATTTTGCCGGCACTACATTCGGATTAAAGAGCAATATACCGTTATTGCTCTTCAGGGAAGCCTGATCAGTATTCCCATTGAACAAAGGGCTGGCAGCAGTGACCAGCACTTTTGCTTTCAGGGAATAGGCCATGGGTTTGGTGATACGGCCTAATGCCCTGGCAGGGTTATTAATGATCAGGGGCAGGTCATCTTTGGCGATATCGAGTAACTGTACAATATAGCTAAAGCATGAATCAACTGGATCGCGATATACTTTTACGGCATTCAGGTCTACATCTATCGGCAGATTTTTCTTAATCAATGGAACAGGGCCATACATTCTTACCAGTGCAAAATGATAATAGGCTTTCAGGAAAGTGACCTCTGCTATCCATTCTTTCCTTTCCTGGGCTTCCAGGTCCGGTACTTTGTTTACATTTTCCAGGAAGATGCCGCAATCACGTAAACCGCGGTAGAGGCTTACCCAGGAGTTCTCGGAAAAAGGGTTCACGGTGTTCTGCAAACCGCGGGCAATGTTAAACATCTGGTGATCAAACTCCGGGAAACCGGGATTGGTTAAAGCCCACATTTCATCTCCTGCCAGCATGGCGGGGTCTTCTACCAGGTTACCATCCCGCGGCAAATAGGAATAACAGGTGTATAAATATTTTTCTGCTTCTGAGCGCATGGTGAATGCGTTCTCTAACGTGGCGATATTATCGGGTACCACATCCAGGTATTTTGCGCATCCGCCGAAAGCGAGCAACCCGATCAGTAATATGATATAATTGATCTTCTTCATGTTCATAACAGCATTAATTAAAAACAATGTTGGCGCCTATGTTGAATACCCTTTGTACCGGATATCCCAAACCATTACCAGCCATTTCCACATCCCATAATTTGAATTTGCTGAACAGCAGCAGGTTGGTACCATTCACATAAAACCGGAACTGATTGGTGTGCAGCCTTCGCTGGAAGCCGGCGGGCAGAGAATATCCTATTTCTACCTGTTTCAGGCGTACAAAAGAACCATCGCGCATAAACCAGGTACTGGGCTGTACGTTATTGGCATTAACGGTGGGGCTGAGCCTTGGCCAGATGGCATATACATTCCTGTTCTCTTCAGACCAATGACTGTCTGCATATGCTTTCAGCAATTGTGTATTATTATTGCCACCTACATCTCCATCTCTTTTAAAGGGAGCAGTAGCTACGGGATCTATCCAGAAGGATTGGTTACCGGCGCCCTGGAAAAAAGCAGATATATCCCATTGTTTATATCCCAGTGAAAATCCTGCACCGTATACAATCTCCGGTACCAGCGGAAAACCAAGGGGCACCTGGTCTGCATTGGTGATACGGCCATCTCCGTTCACATCCAGGTATTTGATATCACCGCCCCCATATGCCGCACCAAATTCCTGGCGGGGCGAGTTTTCTGCTTCTTTATCATCGGTAAACAATTTCTCTGCGATGAAACCGAACTGCTGGTTCAACGGAGTACCTACACGATAACGCCAGCGTTCTGCATACTGTGGCTCCTCATAAACACGGTATTTGCTTTTGGCATACGTGAAATTGCCGCGCAGCGACATCCAGAAATCTTTCGACCAGCTTTCCCGGTAATCCAGCGAAAGGTCTACCCCATTGCCGGAAGCCTCTCCCAGGTTGGCTTTGATAGGTGCGGAAAGGCCCATGGTGTTGGGGATGGAAGCGCGTGTCATCAGGATATCGTCCCGGTATTCATTGTAATATTCTGCTACAAAATTGAGTTTGCTGTAAAGGTTCAGTTCCAGCGCAATGTTCTGTTTCTTTGCCCGTTCCCAGCTGATCTGCTCATTGGAATAACGGGATATGCCTACGCCATTTTTGAATTCTGCCCCATCACGTCCAAACCTTGCCCCTCTGTTCCCATCGTTCATGTTCACATTGGAGAGATAAAAGAAACGGTCCTGCGCAGAGCCGATCTGGTCATTCCCCACCAAACCATAAGAATAGCGGAGGCGCAGATTAGTGACCGTTCCTTTCAGGGGTTCAAAGAATGGCTCATTAGATATGGCCCATGCTACACCGCCGGATGGAAAGAATCCGAAGCGGTTAGTTTTATAAAATCTTTCGGAACCATTATAGCCAAAGTTGAACTCTGCGAAATAACGGTTATCGTACGCATAGGTAAAACGACCTGATAACCCTACGTTCCGGGAAGGGAGTGATTGCTGAAGGTCTCCCGCATTGGCATTGAGGCTCTGGCGGGTAATGAAAACCAGCAGGCCGCTGACACCATGTTTTTTAAAATCGCGTGAATAGTTCAGCATGGATTCCATGTAAAAAGTAGCATTCAGGATCTTGTTACCTTCATTGTATCCAAGATATTCCGTTCCATCATCGTTGATCTTGGATATGCTATATTTATCAGTCAGCTGATCATAACCGCTTACCCTGTACCAGAAGGGATTGTAAAAGCGGCTCACATCAAAACTGGATGTGCGGTTAGTGTTGACCATTGTGCGGAAGGAAAGGCCTTTTACCAGGTCGCTGAGATCCTGTTTTACTTCAAACTGTGCCAGCATCTGGCTGCGCGACTGGTCCTTGTAACCTTTCACCATATCTGCATATGGGTTCAGGTATTCTCCATTCTCTCCATAGTTACCGAACATGATATGTTTCACATGGCGGTGTTGTTCGTCCTGGGGAAAATAGGCAGGAAATAATACAGGGTTGGCAGCCATCACTTTGCGGTACATCCATGCACCGCCATCTATGGGACCGGTATAATCATCAAAGTTTCCGCTGAGGCGTACGATCAGTTCCGTTGTTTTGGTAACGTTGATGTTCACGTTGGCACGGAGGGAATAATTCTTAAGGTCGATATTATTATTGAAGTTATTGCGGTTATCTACTTTAAGGATACCGTTATCCTTACTATAAGAACCAGCCACATAATAACGTGCTACATTACCACCACCACTTACATTCAGGTTCACACGCTGGTTCATGGTGTACTTCTTAAAAAGCATTTCACGCCAGTCGTTTGCCGGATAGACCAGTGTATTTTTACCTTCTGCTGTATTCGCGATCTTTTCCTCTGTGTAGGGTAATGTTCCCAAAGGATCGCGGGTGAGCACGGCTTCGTTGTGCTTTTTCATGAACGTTACGGGATCTGCCAATTCAATGTTATCGGTAGGTGCGGAAATGGAATTTTCCAGGCGCAGAGAGATCTTGGCTTTTCCTGCTACCCCTTGTTTAGTGGTAACAAGGATCACACCATTGGCTCCGCGGGCTCCGTACAATGCCGTGGCCGTTGCATCCTTCATGATGGAAAAGCTGGCGATATCATCTGGCTGCAAACGTGCAAGATCGGTGGTAGTGAGTTCAATACCATCTATGAGAATAAGCGGGCGGGTGTTGTTGCCAAAGGTGGTGATACCGCGTACAAAGAAGTCCGCATTATCTGCACCCGGCTCACCGCTCCGCTGGTAAGCAATTACACCGGCAAGTCTTCCGGCCAATGCTGTAGTCAGGTTACTGGATGGAACTTTCAGTTCCTTTGGGTTGATGGTGGTGATGGAGCCTATTACGCTTTCTTTCTTCTGGGTACCAAAAGCCACGATCTGCACTTCATTGAGGGCATTGGCGGGATTGGGTTCCAGTTTTACATCCAGCGTGGTGCGTTTTCCTACCACAATGCGTTGCGGAATATATCCAATGAAAGAGAATAACAGTATTTCGTTATCGTTATTGATCTGCAAAGTGAATTTACCTTCTGCATCGGTAACGGCACCACGGTTGGTACCTTCTACTTTTACTGTTGCACCCGGGAGGCCACTGTTCACATCGTAGATCTTGCCGGTAAGGATCCTTTGCTGTACTGCTTCCGCAGGTTTGCGTGGTTCATCCAGCGAGATCAGTATCTCTTCATTTAACGTGGAGTATTGCAGTGGCTTTCCTTTAAAAGACTGATCCAATACTGTTTTCAAAGGTGTGCTGTTCCCTGTTACATTCACCCGGATATCACTTCCGGCCACCTGGCCGTTGTAGGTGAATTTGATTCCATAGGCATTGCTGATCTTGCGTAATGCGGAAGCGATCGGTTCATCCTTTAGCTGGATAGAGATCTCTTTTTTCAGCACATCCTGGGCAAGTGTAAAGGTACTCAGGCAAAGCAGGTAAAATATAAAACACAATACTTTACCCTTACGTAGCAGGGCATACGTTTTCTTCATACAATTGCATGTATTAAATGGTGATGAAAAAAGGGGGATTTAACATTTTCCTTTCTGAATGAAATATTTGTTTCCTTTGGTGTTTATTTTAACACCCACAACGCGGCTTAATTTAGTCAGGAAAGTCTCTATGTCTTCATTGGCTTTGATGCGCCCGTAGAACAGGCATTCTTTTGCGTCTTCTTCTATCGTTACTGTAACATTGAATAAGCGTTCCAGGTCTTTGGCGATGATGCCCAGCTTCACGTTATTATACTCCAGTTCTCCTTCCCTGCGTTGCAGCATCAGTGCAGCATCCGGGTCATCTACATAACTGAGGCTACGGGAGTTTTTCCCGAAGAAACCTTTTTGCATGGGCATCAGGCGTTGTTCATCATTTAATATTACCGAGCCATTTAATAACGTAACAGTGATGAGTGTATCTTCCGGATAGGCATGGATATTAAATGCTGTGCCCAATACTTTGGTGGTTAAGGATTGTGTATGGATGATAAAGGGACGTTGTGCATTGCTGGTCACTTCAAAAAAGGCTTCACCGGAGAGCTGCACAATGCGCTGATCTCCTTCAAACTGTTCAGGATATTTCAGCTCACTGCATGGCGCCAGCCATACCAGCGTGCTATCGGGCAGCCGGATCTTTTTGCGCTCCCCTTTGCCGGTGAGCAACGTTTTTTCCGGTACATTACGGGTACCGGGCAGGAAGATCCTGGCCATCACCAATCCTCCGGCAGCCAATACCAGCACAGCTGCCGCCAGCCGCCAGCGATGAAGCAGCGAAACCGGTTTACGTGTTTTACGCACATGTTGCTTCAACTGCCCCAGCATCCTCGATTTCAGGCGGGTGATATCTTCAACGGAAGAAGCCTCCCATGTGGCGGGCTGATCTGCTTCCCGGCGATACCAGTCCAGTAGTATCTCTCGTTCCTCTGTTGTAGCGGTACCATTGAGGTACTTTTCTATTAATGATAACATTGTCTTCTGGTCCACAAAAACGATTTAGCAATCTTTAGCTGAATATAAGTACCATAACTAAGGGCCCACCCTTAGTCTGCTGGAAAAAAAATCAGAGTTGGTGATCGAGGAGTAATAAAAGCAGTGGAGTGGCATCCTTCAGGTTGAGGCGGATGGTTTTCAGGGCTTTGGTGAGGTGTGCTTCGGCTGTTTTGGGGGAAATATCCAGCCGGTCTGCTATTTCGGCAATGCTCAAACCTTCATAGCGGCTGTAGCGGAATACGAGCCGGCATTTTTCCGGCAGTTGCTCTACGATGCCGCCCACATATTCTGTGAGGAAGCGGGCATGTACCCTTTCCTCTTCATCGGCAAATACGGCAGCAGGGATAAAATTGTCTTTAATGATCTGCAGCTGCCGGCGCTGGCGGACGAGGTGTTTGAAAACGGAGAATTTAATGGCAGTGGCCAGGTAAGCTCCCAGGGAATCGATCTGTACAATATGGCGGCGGTCCCACAGGCTGATGAATACTTCCTGGGTGATCTCTTCAGACAGTACCTGGTCTTTTGTGAGATTGAATGCAATCGCCATCAGCTTTTCCCAGAAACGCTGGTAGATCTCTGTAAAGGCATCTTCCTTTCCCTGTACGAGCAATTGAGCCAGATCCTGATCCGATAAGTTGCAATAGGACTTAATTTTGGCCACGTGAAGCGATTTAGCAAGTATAGTTGGTTAAAGCTGAACGGCTAAATCTAGGGATTAAAAATGAAAAAATCGGGAAAACAGGTAGGTACAGGATGCGGAATTAGAGGGTATCTAAAAAGGGCCGGTCCCTTTCAGGACCGGCCCGGGTAATTACCTTTCGGGTACCCATAGTACGGCGTCCGCTACTATGGTTCCATCTGCATTTTCGTTAGAAAACTCCACGATGGCCGGGGTTCCTTTCTTCAGATCATAAGTGCCGATGGACACCCATTCGCCGGAAGTCTGCCCCTGCACCATCACATCTTTCTTCTTCACAAGGATTGTTTGTTGTTGCCTGCCATTAAAAACTTTTACCGTAGTGGACGCCGCATTCTTTTTCAAATGCGGATAATAAATATAAGCATGGTATTTACCGTTCCTGAAATCATTTACTTTGAATTGAACAGTGCGGATATCAGTAGCACCGGAATCAACGGTGAGCATATCCGGTCCATATCCGCCACCGGTAGTTTTCCAGATACCTTTTTTGGTAATGGCCAGAGAGTCCCGGTTATCGATCAACAGATCAGGCAGGGCTCCGTTGGCTAAGGGGTTCTGTTGCAATACTGCTTTGATCTTAGCCGCATCCACCTGTTGCACACTCTGGTTATTGGCGATAGCGAGGTCTGCTGCAATGGCCGTGGACTGCGCCAATGCCATGAACACAGGTTCCATGCGGATAGAACCATAAGCAATATGCGTGGCAGATAAACAAACCGGTACCAGCAGGTTGCTGCAATCTTCCGTTTTAGGGATCAGTGCGCCATATCCAACAGGATAAGGCGGGAAACCACCCACTTCCACATTCCCTTCATTCTTCACCATACCATTCACCACTATACGTTGTGTGTTGTGTGAATCCATAGTATAAGCTGCCATGCCTACGGGATCTGTTACCACTGTTTTGCCGGTACAGTTTGCCTGCGTCATTACATACTGGCCTATCATCCTGCGGGCTTCGCGGATATATAACTGGGGAGACCAGCCACCGTTATCAGTATATTCATCTTTGGGATAGCCCCATTTGCTGAGCGCAGTTCTGATCGGCTCCGGTACACGGGGATCACTGATGCAGAAATATAAAAGCCCCTTGGTATAATCTTCGTGCTCTTTGATGATCTTAGCCCTCGTAGCATTATCCCCATTCGGGTAATCGTAGTTCATGCCGATCATATCAGTAGAGAAGCCTCCCCTGTTATTGATGTCTGTTTTGTTATTCGGCATCCGGCTCACAATGAAATAATCACTGAGGCTTAGCTTTTGCGGTTGTGCTTTAAATAAACGTGCCAGCAATTCATAACGGGCAGGATCATAATTAGCCGGCCGTGTGATGGGGATGCTGTTTGCAGGATCATTGCTGAGACAGATACGGTAATTATAGGCCTGCACATTTTTATCCCCGGTTCCTGTTGCTTTCAAAGCAGCAGGACTGATACCCCATAACAAACCACTCGCCGGTACACCCGGGGTTTTGTAGGGATCTACGCCATCGGGGAACTGATGTTCGTGCAATAATTGTACACCGTTATAGGTTTCGCCATATTCACTATTGGCCTCGCGGCCTACGGTGAAGGAAACGCCGGCTTTTGCCATAAGGTCTCCTTCATAGGAACAGTCGATAAACATTTTAGCTTCTACCACTAAGCCGCTTTGCATTTGTATGGCGGTGATCTTTTTATTGGTTTTTGTAGCGCCGGCAAGCTGCTCATTGTATAACACTTTCACTTTTGCCCTGCTGATGTAATCCTGGAAAAGGCTTTCCGCCACATGCGGTTCAAAGATCCAGGATTCAAACTTTCCATAATGCTTTCCAATACGGCGGTAGAAATCAAGGGATAATCCCCTGATCGCATATTTGTTGCCGATATCTGTGTAGCCCAGGCCACCGGTGGTTAAACCACCGAGGTGTTTACCGGGTTCCAGGAGCAAAACGGAGCGGCCCATCATTTTAGCGGTATAGGCTGCTATCACACCGGCGGAAGTACCACCGTAGATACATATATCCACCTTCTCTTTAGCGCCTGCGGCTGCGTTACATAAAATCAGTATAGAAATGATCAACACTCTCATGATTGCAATAATTTATTAAGGTAAGCTGGATAACTTTCTTTTGTGATACTCCCGTCTCCGTTAGTAATGCTATCGCCAAAGCAAACGATCCTGCTTTGAGGGAGCTTTTGAAGGAGGATATGTTCGTATACAGCCAGACCTATGAAACGGTAACCGTTAGGGGTTGGATGGATACCGTCTGTTTTCTGACTATTGGCTTCATTCTGGATCAGCGAGTCTTTATCCAAGCCTACCTTGCCTACTTTCTCAAAGAGTGTCCCCAAGTCCAGCAGTTCCGTTTTATACTGTGCCGCCAGGCTTTTGATGGTTTCGTTTACGGCAGCCCTTCTTTTGACAGGCCCGTCCGTTCCATAATGAGCAGGATCATGGCGGGTGAGCAGGTAAGGTTCATAGAAAGGCAGGATCGTCATCAGGAGCACTTTGCTTTTTGATGCCTGGATCTTTTCTATGAGTGTTGCCATATTCTTCCGGTATTGCTCCAGCGGAATGTATTTACGGCTGTTCATGTCGTTTGTACCCGCCATGAGTACTGTGAGCGCAGGTTTGTGTGCGAGGCAGTCTTTATCGATCCTTTTCAGCAGATCGTCTGTATTATTGCCACCTACACCGGCATTGATCACTAAAGGATCCGCAAAATTGGCGCGCAGCGTCATGGCCAGGGCTGTCATGAGGGACGTGGACAGGAAAACTCTTCTATGCATTTATTCGGGTTTGGCGGTCAATTTTACCGTGGACGCAGCAAATATATCAATTGCATTCGGAACAGGCAAGTAGAGTGTTTCATATTCCAGTTCATTGTTCAATACATTGGCCGGGATATTGGTGATCATTTCAGCGGAAGGCACCTGTAATGTCTGTGTTACACCTGCCAGATCTTTATACCGCAGCCGCAGGCCAAAAGTACGGGGATCTGCTACCACCCATTCGATGCGGGTTTTGCCAGCGCTGTAAACCGCCTTTTTAAAGAGCCTGTTCTGCAGGTTGCTGGTGTAGAAAGCGCCGTACACATCTCCGGTGGCATTTGCTTTAATAGATACATTCCCTTTTGCATTATAGGAATAAACATCAAAGCTATATGCACCTTCCGTCATGTTATTTAATAATACAGTAATGGTATCCACACCGGAAGTACGTGTTACAGGTACCTCCACAGAGTCCTGACGCTGATTCCAGTACACGCGGCATTTGGTGATGCGTGAATCCATTTTCAGCAGCCAGGTTAATTTAACCCGGTTATTACCGGGATACACTTTAACGGAATCTGCTTTCCCGGGGTATACTATCTCCCCTTCCGGGGCAAAGTCTTTATAGTCTTTATCATTTTTCCCGCAGGCGGCGATGATAAAGAGTGCGGCTATGATCAGTATTTGAATATGTTTCATCGATCTGTTTTTCTTTGATGAATAGGTTAGCGTAGCTGCCCGAAGATGGTCATTTCTGCCATCCAGAAATAATCCGAATTACCCCATGTCTGCAACATCTTGATACGGATGTATCTTACGGGTGGTGCATCCAGCGGGAATTTGAACTCATGCCCGGCTATCGCTTTCAGAATATCATCGTTGGAATTGGTACCAATGGGCAGGCCGGAGGGTTTCACGGTTTCACAATCCATCAGTTTCACCCAGCTGCTGAAACTACCATCTGAAGAAGGTGCATTGCTGCCCCATATTTCAAACTGATGAGGATCACCTGCACTGTACAATAAAGCCTGTTCATCTGTGGCGCCTCTAGGGATAAAATTAAAGCGGCTCAGTTTAGCTGTTACACCCAGGTCAAAAGAGTACCAATGCGGAATACCGGAACCGTTGGCGGTACGCAGCCAGGTACCGGTAGCGCTGGAACCACCGGCTATCACATTATTCCAGAGGTTACTCATGGGATGGTTCCCAAAGAATGTGGCATCAGTTGGCAATTTATAAGCTTTGAATAGCTTTTTATCCAATTGCACTTCAGCGAATGGCGTAACGAGTTTACCAATAGTATCAGAAAGGTTGCCCCATCTGTCCCTCACATACAGGCCAAACCAGCGCTCCTTGTCATCAAAACCGCGGGTGGAGAACATGCCACTCTTCTGGCTGGTGTAGAACATATCTGCCGGGATGATGGTGCCTCTTTCATCTTTTGTGAGTACTCCTATGGTGATATTGGAAGAATCCTCATTGAGGAAATGGGTGGTGATACCGCCAAAATCTGCTTCAAAAGTGAGTGAGGCCAATGTTTTTTCTATGGGAGGCGTTAAAGGTTTCACTTTCACGGTCACAGGCGCGGAAGCTACTTCTGTACGGCTCACCGCATATAATTTCACTTCTCTTTCATCTGTACTGCCAAAACCATCCAGTGTGATATTGGTGTTGTAGAAAGTGGAGATCATCTGCATTTTCTTTCCCGGCCTGATCTCGAATTCTGCTTTTACATACAGGAGTTCGGGATCGTCAGGTAATGTATAGGTAAGTGTTACTTTGCCGGGGAGGTTCTGCACCTGCACATTGCTTACCGGGCCGGGGGCTTTGCCGCCTTCTGCCAGTGGTTTCAGTTGCTCCTCTTTGCAGCCCAGAACAAGTACTGCAAGTAAGATTATTAAGTTGCGCATTGTAGTTTCTTTAAGGTTTTTAATTACCATCCGGGATTCTGCACCAGGTTGTTATTCACAATAAGATCATTTTCCATGATGGGCCAGAGATAATCACGTTTCCTGAAAGTCATGTTAAACAATGGTTTCACCGTGTAATATTCTGCTACTGTTTTACCGCCATAGTTCCAGCCGGTGATAGGTTCATTTAAAACACGTTCAGCTTCCTTCCATCTCCGGAGGTCCCAGAAACGTGCCCCTTCAAAGGCCATTTCTATCAGGCGTTCCTGGTGTATGATCTTACGCATACCTTCTTTTTGCATATAGGCACCGGGATTGATAGAGAACTGCGTCCAGGATTCTGCTACGGTTTTGAGATTAGCGCGTGCCCTTACCAGGTCTATCCACTTCATTGTTTCTGCGGTGGGGCCTTCTGATTCATTCAGGGCTTCTGCATACAACAGGTAGATATCCGCTAAGCGGATCACCGGCCAGGGATAAGTTTGAAAGGTGATCTCATTGGCGTTGGAAACAGTCTGGGGGTTTACCAGTTTCTTAGGCCAGTAACCGGTCATGGAATAGGCCCATGCATGGTTATTGGCTATCTGGCCCAGCTTTGCTTCCAGGTAGGTATTACTGGTATCGCTGAAACGGCCGTGACCATACCATCTTCCACCATCAAAACCAAGGTTGGCGTAAAAGCGCACTTCCCTGTCGAAGTTCAGCACAGCAGTGCTGTAAGCGGGTTTGATACGGAGAAAATCTCCGGCAGCGGCTACTTTTACATTATAACGGTTCACGTAATCCCATGTTTTATCTTCTGAAATGGGTACGCCATTTTTTGAATAGAACTGCTCTGCTATTTTAAGTGGTGCGCCAAAGCTGGATAATGTACCGGTTTGTTTTTCTCCTGAAAACAGGCGGGGCAAACACTCCTGCTGCAAGCTGCCGATGAGGTTGACCGTGCTGGTCCATACGATCTCTTTATTCCATCTTTCACAAACAGCGTTACGAACACTCAATTCAGCTCTTGTTTCCGGGGACAGTGTAAAGGGATAATTGGCCGGATTGAAAACATAGAGTTCATTACCTGCGGCCTGGCATTCTTCAATGGCGGCTTTACAGGCTTCTGCGGCTCTTTTCCACTTCTGCTCATCATATTGCGGATTGAAAAGGTTCACCCCTTCTTTTCCTTTAAAAGTGCCATAGTCGCTATTACCATTAAACAGCGGGCTCGCGGCTGTTACCAGCAATTGTGCCTTCACGCATAATGCAATGGACTTTGTGGCTCTTCCTGCCTCAGTGGCTTCATTATCGATCCTCACCGGCAGATCTGCCACCGCTTCATCCAGCAGGCGGGCGATATAGTTCACGCAGGAATCCACCGGCGCCTGTTTCACCCTTACTTCTGAAGTGCTGCTGGTGATAGGCAGATTTTTATCTATCAAAGGAATAGGGCCATACATGCGGAACAGGAAGAAATGATAGTAGGCCTTGAGGAATTTCACTTCCGCAGCCCATCTTACTTTTTCATAATCATCCATGTCCGGCACCTTATGGATATTATCCAGGAAAGTATTGCAATCCCGGAGGGCAACGAACATGCCTCTTCCACCTTGCCCGCCTCCCCAATAATTGGAATAAGGGTTCACAACGTTCTGAAATCCTTTGGCGATATTCCAGGCTATTTTATTGACGCCCACATTGAACTCATTGGCCCATATTTCATCGCCACCCAAAATGGTAACGTACTCATATGAACTTACAAATCTTGGCTGGTAACTATAACAGGTGAACAGGTATTGTTCTGCCGTGTTGCGCATTCTGAAAACATGATCTACCGTTGCGATATTATCCGGTACAATGTCCAGGTAATGACAGCCAAAGGTGAATGGCCAGAGGAGTAATACGATCGATATTTTTACGTACTTCATAGATCTCTTTTTAAAATGATAACTGCGCACCAACATTGATCACTTTCTGCAGCGGGTAACCTAAACCGTTACCGCCCATTTCCACATCCCAATCCTTAAACTTGCTGAGCAGTAAAAGGTTGATACCGTTGGCGTAGATCCTTGTTTTATCTATCTTATATCGTTTGGTGAATGTAGTGGGTAATGTATATCCCAGTTCCAGTGTTTTCAGGCGCAGGAATGCTCCGTTGCGCATGAACCAGGTACTTATTTGTGTATTGTTGGCTAAAGGGCGGGAACTGAGGCGCGGCCATTTGGCATAGAGGTTCCGGTTCTGTTCAGACCAGTAGTCATCTGCATAAGCCTGTAACAAGGCTCTTTCATTCACAAAAGGAGCTGTTCGCTCTGCATCTATCCAGAAAGATTCCCTTGCCAGGCCCTGGAAAAAAGCAGAAAGATCAAAGTTCTTCCAGCCCAGTGAAAAACCGAATCCGTATACGATCTCCGGTGTTGTGGGATAACCGATGGGCACCATATCCCGTGTAGTGATCTGGCCATCGCCATTCACATCATGGTATTTGATATCCCCGGCCCTGTATTCTCCAAATCCCTGTGCGGGCGAATTGGCTACTTCCGCATCATCTCCGAATAAACGTTCTGCAATATATCCACGCTGCTGTGAAAGCGGCCATCCAACTCTCGACAAATACTTTTCTGTGTATTCAGGTTCTTCATACACTTTAAACTCACTGGTGGCATAGGTTACGTTACCTCTTGCCTGGATCCAGAAATTAGGATTAAAGTGATGGCTGTAGTCTACAGACAAATCAAATCCTTTGCCGGTAGCCTCTCCCAGGTTAGCTTTTACATCTGAGTTACCGGCCAGTGAATTACCCAGCACCCCCATTGTTACAGGAATAAAGGCGCGGGTCATCAGGATGTTCTTACGGTGTTCTGTATAAACATCCAGGAGGATATTTACTTTATTGAACAGTCCCACTTCAAGACCATAGTTGGTTTTAACGGCTGTTTCCCAGGTGATATCGTTATTGCCGTAGCGGTTGATGAAAATACCGTTGCGTGCATAGGAAAAAGTTGTACCGAATACAGATCTCCTGGCGCCATCATTCATGTTCACATCTGCGAGATAGAAGAACCTGTCTTCCGGAGAACCGATGGCATCGTTCCCTACCAGGCCATATGTATAACGCAGTTTCAGATTGCTCACTACATTTTGCAGCGGCTTCCAGTAGTTTTCGTTGGATACGATCCAGGCAGCGCCCACAGAGGGGAAGAAGCCAAAACGTTTGCTCTCGTAGAAACGTTCAGAACCATTATAGCCAAAGTCGAACTCTGCGAAATACTTGTTATCGTAAGAATAAGTATACCTGCCGGAAAGGCCAACGTTCCGGTGCGGCAATGATAATTGCAGGGAACCGCCGTTTGCCATCACCTGGTTATTCAGCAGGAATACCAGCAAGGCACTCACGTTATGCTTTTCATCAATGGCTTTGTTATAGTTTAATGAGGTTTGGATATAAGTAGTGGAATTGATGGTCTTATCTCCTTCATCATAGTTGAGGTATTCTGTACCGCCATTAGGGTTCAGTTGTGACAGGGTGTACTTATCGGCATACTTATCATAACTGCCTACCTGGTACCAGAAGGGATTGTAAAAACGTTTCACATCAAAATAAGAAACACGGGATGTATTGAACAGCGCATTGAGCACAAGCCCTTCCGTGATCATGGACAGGTTCTGTTTCAGTTCAAACTGCGCTACCAGGTTGGAGCGGGTGGATTGCATATACCCTTTCACCATATCCGCATAGGGGTTGATATAGTTCCCGTTATCCCCGGCATTACCGAACATAATATGCCTTACAAATGCATGTGCGGAATCCGTTGGGAAATAGGCCGGGAACAATACAGGATTAGCCTGGATCACCCGCTGGTACATTTCCGAACCGGAATTCAGCGGACCAGTATAATCATCAAAGGTGCCAAATAACCTCACGCCTACTTCTGTTGACTTGGTAAGATTAATGTTCACATTGGAACGCAGGGAATAAGTTTTGAGGTTGATATTGTTATTGAAGTTATTCCGTTTGTCCACTTTCAGCATACCATTATCCTTGTTCAGCGTGGCTGCCAGGTAATAACGGGCAATCTTACCACCACCGGAAACATTGAAGTTGGCGCGCTGGTTCATGGTATAATCCTTGAACATTTCCTTGCGCCAGTCTGTGGCAGGATAAACAAGTGGATTAGTACCTGCAATAGTATTATCTATTTTCTCTTCCTGGTAAGGTAGTTTTTCCAGTGGTGTTCTGGTGAGTACGGCTTCATTCCCTAAACGCATGTAGGTGATGGGGTCTGCCAGTTTCACATTCTTTGTGGGGGCAGACATGGAATTCTCCAGGCGTACGGAGATCCTTGCTTTACCTTCCACCCCTTCTTTTGTAGTAACCAGGATCACACCATTAGCTCCCCGGGCACCATATAAAGCGGTAGAGGTAGCATCCTTCATGATAGAGAAACTGGCGATATCATCTACCTGCAAACGGGCAAGATCTGTAGTGGTAAGTTCCACCCCGTCTATCAGGATCAGCGGATCTTTTTTATAGCCAAAAGTGGTAACACCGCGAATGAAGAAGTCTGCATTATCAGCACCCGGCTCTCCACTCCGCTGATAAGCGATCACACCAGCCAAACGACCGGCCAGTGCAGTGGTGAGGTTACTGGAAGGTACTTTCAGTTCTTTTGGATTAATGGTGGTCATGGCACCTACCACTTCTTTCTTTTTCTGTGTACCGAATGCCACGATCACTGTTTCTTCCAGTTGATTGGACGCATAGGCCAGGCGGACATTGATCACATCCCTCCCGCTTACGGTGATCTCCTGTTTGTCAAATCCCACCATACTATAGATGAGCACTGCGGCATCGTCCGGAACGTCCAGTACATATTTACCATTCAGATCAGTGGTGGTTCCCACACTGGGTGTACTTTTCACCTGGATGGTAACACCGGGCAGCGGTGTACCGGAAGTATCCGTAACAGTACCTCTTACATCCTTTCTCACGGTATTCTCGCCAATGGTCGTAATGGCAATGAGGTTTCCTTCCAGCAGCTTGTATTCCAGGTTAGCAACCGGCAGTACTGTTTGCAGTACTTTAAATACAGATTCCCCTTCCACATTCAGGTCTATTTTCCGGTCTGTTTTTAACTTCCGCTCACTGAAAATGAAGTGATACTTTGTTTGTGCTTCTATGAGCAACAACACTTTCTTCAGGTCTGCTGCCTGCAGGTTCAGGGACACTTTGTCCTGAGACCGCACAGTAGCTGAAACCTGGAGTAAAGACAGCAAAATAAAAATGAAGGTCAGTTTCATAAACACGAATGCCTTTATTAGCGCATGCTGAGGCCTGAAAGCATACACTAAGTGCTTTTTTTTCATAACTTCGTAGAATTAGTAATTGATAAATAGGAAGCCGCTGTCCCTTAAATACGGCAACTTCCATTACATGCTAATGAGCGAGGGATGGTTAGAACATCTCTCGTTTTTTTGTTACAGCAAAGGCATTTCTATTTTGGTTAATAAATGATCACACGATCTTCTATAATTTTATAATTGAATCCTTCGGTTAGTTGTAAAGCTTCTAATGCCTGTATTAAAGTTTCTTTCTTAAACAGCCCCGTGAATCTAAGCTGCTGTATTGACGTGTTTTCAAATTGTATCGTTACATTGTACCAGCGTTCCATCCTGGTAGCAAGGTTGGCAAAGGATTCATCGCTAAAGATGAGCTTATTGTCCACCCAGGCGGTTTCAACAATAACGCTGTCTTCTTTTGCGAAGTAGGTGGCGCCGCTGATCACCGGTTCTTCCGGACGCTCGCTGACGCTATCCTGTTGGTTGGCAATAATGAATTTCTCTGCCGGTTTTAACCGGAACTTTTTTCCCGGAACTTTTACCAGCGCCACTTCCACTACGCCTGAAATCAGCGTGGCCTCGGAAGTACTATCATCCGGATAAGAGCGTACATTAAAACTTGTTCCCAATACATTTATATCCATCTTATCCGTATGCACGATAAAGGGGCTTTCTGCATCCTTCGCTACATCAAAATAGGCTTCTCCCTTCAGGTATACTTCCCGCAGGCCGTTTTTGAAACGGGCGGGGTATTTCAATTCACTGTCTGCATTTAACCATACCGTAGTACCATCCGCCAGTTTGATCAGGGAACGGGTGCCACGTGTATTGTATTCAGAGGTTAAGGCCGGTTCTTTCAACAGCCACAATAAGGCAGCGGCACACAATACCAATACGGCCGCAGCACCCAGCAGGGGTATCCACCACCTTCTGGTGGCGGGGGGCTTTATAGCGGGCCATACGGTATCGTCCATGCGCGACACCAGTTTGTTAAAGGCATTCCTTGTTCCTTTTTCATCTCCTCCTTTATGGCTGTTATGCCAGTACTGCACGAGTGCTTCCCGGGCTCTGCGTAAGGAAGGGTTGGCCAATAACATCGTTTCCAGCTCTTTTTGCTCTTCTGCTGAGATCTCCCCGGATAACTGACGGGTAAGCAACCAAATAAATCTGTCTGTTTGCATTTTTATAAAGCTTGCGCTGGTAACTGTACATAAGACACCAATTGGGGGGCAGGTTACGTACCAGGTTAAAAAAAATATTTTACTGAAGGAGAGCGGCCAGAAGAATGGCCAGGGGAAGCATGGAACCAGTGGTCTTTTGCCGGGTCAGGTAAGGCTGCAGGGTGGTATGGAGTTGTTTTACCGCTTTGAACAGTTGTGTTTCCACGGTCCTGTGGGAGAGGTTGAGTATTTCAGCCACTTCCCGGGGCTTGAACCCCTCTTCTTTAATAAGGCGGAAGATCTGGCGTCTGCCGGGAGGTAACATTTCTATTGCTTCATCCAGGCGGGTCAGCAATTCTTTCCACTCCGTTGCATGGGAAGGATCAAAGGAATGAATGATGCTTTGTTCCTCTCCGCTGTCCTCTGTTGAGATAACCCGATAAGCGGAGTATTTGCGCATGTGGTTGAGGGACTGGTTACGGATGGCGGTGAAAAGGTATTTTTCAATATGCACCACCTCCCGGAAAGATTGCCGGCCGGTCCATAATTTAAGGAACAGGTCAGATACGATCTCTTCTGCTACCTGGTGGCTATGTACATATTCCATGGAAAACCTCACCAGCCGCTGATAACAGAGGTGAAATAACGCTTCAAATGATTTTTGATCATCGTGCTGGCATATGTTCTGCCATAAGGTAGAGAGATGCATTTTATCAGCCATACGTGGAAAGGGTCAGGAACATTCCTGCGCTCCTAAAGTAATTTTAATAAATTAATATTGCAAGTTTTTAATAAAATGAAGGGTACGGCCTCTACCCTCCGCCTGCAATCCGGTAATATTCCCTTTTTCATCCTGTTTAAAAATGATCCGGATGTTCACTTTCTTACCGGAGAATTCCAGGCTGCTGTCTGCAAAGATCTCAAAGGCAGGATTATTTCCCAGTTTTGCATACAGCTGATCGTTCTGTAAAATGATCTGCAGGGTGGTTCCCTCCGACTGATAAATACCAGAGAACTTTGCCGGGTTTTCTATTTTTATATGGGAATTTACCTTTGGCATTTCAAAGGGTTGATTAGAAATGATCTTCTCTATATCATGCCACATTTCATTAACCGGCATCACAGATACATTACTGAGCAGAATAATAGACAAACTGTCTTTAGGATACACCACATTAATAGCAGAACACCCGAACGATCCGCCGCCATGATAAAAAGCATCCCCTTCTTTCATCCAACCGTAGGAGAAATCATTGCAGGTATTGTTCCACTTTAAAAGATCTTTCGCAGTGGTATAGAGATCGCCGCTTCCTTTCATCAGGGATGGATCCCTGTAGGGTGCTACGGTTAAACTGTCGCCTATCATATGATAACCTGCAGAGAGGGATGGAATGACGGAACGTATATTATAAACACCTGTTTGTTTCAGTAAAGGAAGTTTAGCCGCCAGGATCTTTTCATAAGATGTTTTATAGACTGTTTCCAATATACAGGCCAGCAGAAAATAACCCGGACTGGAATAATGTGTTCCCTGAGGTAATAATTCCATTTCCAGTATTGATTGCAGCGCCTGTTCTTTCGTGAGGGGCAGGCGGGATTTGATGGTCCAGTAATCTGTGATCCCTTCATTATGCGGGATGCCGGATGTATGGGTCAGTAATTGTTCTATGGTGATCTTAGACCAACGGTTAGGGATATAGGAAGAAAGCGGGTCCGTTAAACGAAGCTTCCCCTCCTTTGCAGCCTGTACGATTAACCAGGCGGTGAATGATTTGGTAACGGAGGCTATCTTAAACCTGCTATCGATACTGTTGGGAACATTGAATTCCATCGAGGCCATGCCGGTTGCTCCCTGGTAAATGATACTGTCCTTTTTTGCGATGAGCAGCACACCGCTAAAACCCAGTCTTTCATGCTGTACATTGAGGTATTGTTGCAATAAAATGCAAAGGAGGATTGTTTTCATGCCCTGTTAGTTGCAGGAAAGGGGAAAACATTACAGGCTTATTTTTCTTTACCCTGATTTTTGATCACATAGTGCAGTAAAGCATAGTGACCGGATATGTTTAGTTTGCGGGCAATGTTGTACCGGTGGTTCTCTACTGTTTTCATGCTGATGGATAATTCTATCGCTATCTCCCGGGCAGTGAGGCCGCCTGCTACCATGCGGTAGATCCTGAATTCTGTTTTGCTTAACTTCTCGGCTACATCTACCGGTATCTCTAATGTTTCCATCGTCATTTGTTTTGATGAAGAAGTGATCTCTTCAAAACGGTTGAGGCGTGCTTTTATACTCATCAGCAGGTCCTGCGTATTCAATGGTGCAGGGAGGTAATCATCTGCGCCGAGATTCATGCTGAAGCGGGCGTGTTTCAGTTCCGGCCTGCCATTGATGAAGATGAAAGGGATATGTTTCAGGCGGCTGTTGCTGCGCATTTCAATCAGGAACTGGTGACTGCTGCCATTACGTAACTGGGCATTGCAGATAACTAAATTAGGTAAAAGGTCGGTTCCAAGTAAGATAGCGGCTTTGCTGGTATTGGCAGTTGTTGTTTCATACTTATGCTGGCGGAGCACAAGCTCCACCTGACGGCTGGCGGTAGGATCATCTTCTAATAATAGTATTTTAATGATTTTGTTTTTCATTAATTGGTCTATGGCCGCCAAATAGCGAGGCCCCAGATCCAGCTGATGGAAATGAGGAAGTGCTGTTGGACGATATCATTCAGATCCGGAACAGGTTCTATGTAGTCAGCGTAGCAGATCAAGGGTTTTCAATTATCCGCTATAGGAAGGGACATAAGAGATACGGCTCTTGAAGTTTGATGTCTTAGCTGTTTAATTTACATTGTCACTGCTACACTAATCTATGGTTTAACAGGATATTTTTCGTATCTACGCTGTTGCATTTTCAAGTCATGATCATATTTTTCCTGCAGTTTTGTTTAACATAGTCTTTGAATCTCTTTGAGGAGGTTTTATTTCAGATAGGTTATTATTTTATTCACGTCTTATTTGGGGGGACGACGCTGGCAAAATTATTAAATCAGTATAAAATTGCTGTGTTTTTTATTGGTATGGAGTTAATTCAGGAGGGGCAATTTCAAAAATGAGGGAAAACACCCAATTTCCCGGGGGTATTTCCTCATTTATCCTTTGATTATCAATATCATTTCTTTTTTGCATATCGTATTTGCATCTTTGCATCACAATAACTGATACTCAAGGTATTTAACGTTTTTTATTATAACCATTCCTATTTCACAACCGATTCCCTGCTGAAGTTGGGGCTGACAAGTGTCAGCCCCAATGGGATACCGTAAAATAGAATGGGCTACGCTTTTTAAGCGTAGCCCATGAGAAATCCTGCTCTTGTATTATTAAACTGCCGGTACTGCTGCCTTATGCCATTTGAAGTAGGTAACATAAGATGTTATTAATACCGCTAAAAAGATCAATGGCCCTATGCGATTAGAAACAGGATCACCTGATGCGGTATGTGCTATGAAAGCAGAAACAAAACAGATCGCAAACCCTGTGTAGGTCCATTCTTTAATCCTGGCTGAAAGTGGTACTACCAGTAAAACGGCGCCGATCAGTTTGGCGATCCCCAATTCTATCCTGAAGTAAGCCGGAAACCCTAAGTGTTGAAAACCCTGCGCCACGGCGGGATCAGTGAAGTAGGCGTACGCGGAAAAGATCATCATGATGGCGAGTATGCCGGTGGTTGCCCAATAGGTAATTTTAATTCCTTTCATGCTGCGGTTTTTTGATAACACAAAACTATTTAACTTCGGTAATGAAATAATAGTAGTATACAAAAGGATAGTAGTAACCTTTTGTATAGTTAAACTTGTATATGATGGATAACATGACACATACTGAATGTGAAAGAGGCATCGCTGCACTGGAAGATGCACTCTATGCCATAGGCGGCAAATGGAAACTGCGGATCATTAATGCCTTAAGGGAAAGCGGCAAAAAACGTTTCAATGAATTACAACGGCTGGTAAAGGGTATTTCTCCCCGGGTGCTTTCAAATGAACTGAAAGAGCTGGAGATGAATGGTTTTGTAAAACGGATGGTACATGCGCAGTCCCCCGTACTGGTAGAATATGAACTAACGGAATACAGCGATACGCTGAAGGATGTGCTCTGTTCTTTAATTCAATGGGGAACAGATCACAGGGAGCGGGTGAAGGGAATGCTGCATGCTTAGGTTTCGTTTCTGTCGCAATCACCCCATTTATTGTCGCGTTCACACATGCACGTGCAGGACGGCAGGGCTTATGTTTGCAACAATAACTAAACCAAACAAACATGGCACAACAGATCTATGTTAACCTTCCGGTTAAGGATATTGTAAGAACGAACGCGTTCTTCAGTCAACTGGGCTATACCTTTAACCCGAATTTTTCCGATGACAAAGCTACCTGTATGATCATTACAGAAGACATTTTTGTGATGCTGCTACAGGAAGAGTTCTTCAAAGGTTTTACGAATAAAGAGATCCCGGACACGCAGAAAACTTCAGAAGTTATCGTGTCCTTCTCCGCAGAAAGCAGGGCCGCTGTGGATGAGCTGGTCCGCAAAGCAGTAGCAGCCGGTGCTACCACGCCTAATGAACCACAGGACATGGGCTTTATGTACCAGCATGGCTTCCAGGACCTGGATGGCCATCTCTGGGAATACCTTTACATGGATGCAAGCGCATTACCTCCGCAATAGCATTAAAAAAGGCCCGTACGTGGAGTGCCCCCAAAAAGTTAGACACTATTGGGGGCATTTTTATGAGTAGACAACAAAAGTATAGTTTGGCCTATAAGCTTGATGCGGTCAGGCAGGTGGTCGCAGGTAGATCATCAGTACGCCAAAAGGCAGATCTGCTGCAGATCAATATTGATATGCTACGCAGGTGGGTCAGCTACTACCGGGCATTCGGCACAGCCGGGCTTGAGCGGCAGAACAACCGTTACCCTGCTTCTTTTAAAATGGAGGTGATAAGGACTTATTTGCAGGAAAGCTTATCTTTAAAAGCAACCTGCCTACGTTTCCATATTCCTTGTACGGCTGTACTGAGCAGATGGCTTCGTATATACGAACAGGAAGGTAATGTAGGGTTAAAGCAGGAGAAAAGAGGTAAACGTAAGTCTATGGCACCGAAGAAGCCTGCAACAAAAGGCGCAAAAGTTAAAACAAGGGAACAGGAACTGGAAGAAGAGCTTGCTTATCTTCGGCTTGAAAATCAATACCTAAAAAAGCTTCAGGCCTTAATTCAAAAGAAACAGGAGGAGAAAGCCAAAGAGAAAAAGCGCTCATAGTGCTTGAATTAAGGCAAAAAGGGAATTTAGCGCAACTACTGCATATAGCCTCCATGGCCCGCAGTTCTTTCTACTATTACATCAACCACAAGCCCGTTGCAGACCGGTATGAGGTTATAAAATGCCGGATTGTCCAACTCTATCAACGTCATAAAGGGCTTTTGGGCTACCGGCGGATACTGCTGGCCTTACGCTCAAAAGGACTTAAGATCAATCACAAAACGGTACTAAAGCTCATGCAACAGCTCCGGCTTAAAAGCGTGATCCGACGGAAGAAATACCGGTCATACAAAGGGGAAGTAGGGAAAACTACGCCGAATTTGCTGCAGCGGAAGTTTAAAGCAGACCGGCCTATGCAAAAATTGGCTACCGACATTACCGAGTTCAAAGTAAAAGATCAGAAACTATATCTTTCCCCGGTAATCGACCTGTTTAATGGTGAGATCATTAGCTATAAGCTATCTGAGCGTCCTAACTTCGAGCAAATAACACAGATGTTAAAAGGCACTATCAGGCGGCTTACCAGCGATCTTAAACCCATTCTGCATTCTGATCAGGGATGGCAATACCAAATGAAACAATACCAGCAAATATTGCTGGAAAACAACATCTCTCCCAGCATGTCCAGGAAAGGTAATTGCCTGGACAATGCCATCATTGAGAACTTTTTCGGCACAATCAAAGCAGAAATGTTTTACCTGAAAAAGTATCAATCCATCCAGGAGTTAGCCAGTGACATCAAAGAATACATTCATTATTACAATCATACCAGGATTAGAATTAACCTAAAAGGAAAGAGCCCGGTACAATACCGAGCTCAATACTTAAAAAATTAAAAAAGTCCAACTATTGGGGGCTAGTCCAACGTTACGGGCCTTTTTTAATTCAGAACTTATAATACTCTTTGATCCGCGCCAGGAAATGGTCTTTCTTTCTCCTGGATACTTCCAGCTCCGTGTCGTTACTTAAAACAACACTGCCCCCCTCTCCTTTTATATATTCTTTGATGTGCAGCATATTCACCAAAAAGGATTTATGGATCCGGCAAAAGGAGGAATCCTGCAGCAGCAATTCAAAATCAATGATAGAACGGGAAGATACCAGCGGTTTGCCTGTGGTAAGGTAAAAGGTGGTATAGGTATTATCCGCCTGGCAGTAAATGATATCTGCCAAATGCACCAGCAGGAAACCTTTTGTATGCGGAATGCATACTTTCATTTCCTGCGGGTGCTGCATGTTCTTCAGGTTATATTTCAATACTTCAATGGAAACAGGGTTGGCAGCAGTATGCAGTCTCCTCTCCACACGGTCCACCGCTTTTATCAGCAACTCTTCATCAATGGGTTTGAGGATGTAATCTATGGCACTGAACCGGAAAGCCTGCAGCATGAACTCGTTGTATGCAGTAATAAAAATGATCTCGAAAGGGATCTGCTCCATTTCATTCAACAGGTCGAACCCGCTTTTCCCGGGCATGGCAATGTCCAGGAATAGCAGGTCCGGCTGCTGTAGTAAGATCTGTTTCTGCGTTTCAGCAGCACTGTTACATTCCGCCACCACATTAACGGATGGGCAATGTATTTCCAGCAGTTTCCGCAGCGTTTCCACACTGCGCACTTCATCGTCTGTGATAATGGCTTTTATCATATGATCTTCCATGTTAGGGTTACAATTGTGCCGGTTTCATCCGTATGCCTGTCTCCTTTATCGGTAAAGGTGATCACACAATCTGTATTATACTTCTGCCGCAGCAGCAAGATGCGCTTCTGAATATTTTCAATACCCATGGACAGGTGTTTGGTGGTACTGTTATGATCTTTTGTTTTATTGATGCCCACCCCATTGTCTTCTATCTCACAGACCAGGTAGTCGGCTTCTTTTGAGAAGGAGATCTTCAATTGCTTCTTTTCCTCAATGGCCTGTAAGCCATGCCAGATGGCATTCTCCGCCAGTGGCTGTATCAGCATCGGGGCTATCATTATTTCTTCTGTATCCAGTAATGTATCCACCTTCATTTCATATTCAAAGTTCGTAAAACGGATCTGTTCCATTTTAAGGTAGTTATGCAGGTAGTTGATGTTCTGTTGCAGCGTGATAAAAGCGCGTTTGCTATGGTCTAGGTTTTCCCTGATGAGCTGGGCAAATTTGTTCAGGTAGCGGGAAGCATCATCGTTCTGTTGATAGATGATCATGCCCACTATACTGTTGAGGCAGTTAAAGATAAAATGCGGGTTCATCTGGGCGTGCAGGGCCTTCATTTCCATTTCTGTGAGCTGCTGGTTCAGCACAGCCAGTTCCAGTTCCAGTTGCAGCCGGCCTTTCATTTCTTCATTTTGTTTTGCCTGCGCATCGAACTTCACGGCAGCAGCCCTGCCCAGCACCAGTTCCCGCCATTTTAATAAAGAAAGTACAGCAGCTACCAGCAGCAGCATGGAGAGCGTTATGAACCACCAGGTATTCCAAAAGGGCGGATGAATGATAATGAGCAGCTGTTTTGTTTTTTCATCCTGGTTCCTGTCCAGCGCCTTAATGTACAAATTGTATTTACCAGGTGAAAGGCTGGTCATATTGATCGTACGCAGGTTCCGCAATGGTACCCAGGAAGTACTTTCATTCAAACGGTAGTAGAAATGATAACTGGAGGTATTGTTATAATTGATGAGGGTAAAACGGATGGACAGGTTGTTCTGTTTATAAGGGAACGTTACGGTATCGCGGGGATAATGTACCAGGGCATTGGGCGCAGTTACCTGCTCTATCAGGATGTTGTTATTGTTCTGTACAACCGGTTCTGCGGAAGGCCGGAAGCGGATGAGGTATTTCGCCAGCAGGGCATAACACTGGTCTGCTGCTTCATCATAAAAGATATACCGCGCACTGGGCCTTCCTTCCGGGATACCATCCTTTGTACCATAGATATTTGAACTGCCTGTTTGCAGGTTGATATTGCCTATCTGGTTACTGGGTGTGGAAAACCAGATCTTACCTGCCACTTCTTTATTAGACAGGTTAACGAGCGCATTAAAAGAAACGCCGTCCAAAAGCGAGTGGCTGACGAAGCGTTTTTCCCTGATCCGGTATTCCTGTAATCCATTCTCAAAGCTGTGCAGCCAAAGAGAACCACGGTTGTCTGCCGTAATGGTGAGAATATTGTCCTCATCTTTGTTCAGTCCATTGTACCTGTTCATCAAAGTATCAAAACGGTTGGTCTTATAGTTCCAGCGGGCAAGGCCATAACCTGACAACCAGGCATCACCATAGGCATCATAGACCACCTGCTTCGGTCTTTCGAAAGGTAATTCAGGGTTGGTGGTATTTGTATAACAAGTGAACTGCCGGGTATGTATATTGTATTTTGCTACCACACCTCCCCATGGCCGCAACATCCAGGTATCGCCGTTTTCCATCACAGGATTTAATGCCACCCGGCCATGCTGCAATGGTTCCGGCAAGGCTACTTTACCACTGTGGTAATTCTTTGTATCCAGCCAGGCTACGCCATCATTGGTGCCTATCCATAAAGTATCCGGGTAATAACATTGAATGGAAGGGTTCTCATCGTAGTTAATGTGATATCCCGGCAGCCTGACCTTTTTTATCACTTTCATGGTAGCGGTATCCACAACGGTAATGTGAGGTTGTCTGGCTGCTTTGGCCAGGTATAAACGATCTTTATAACGGGTGAGGTAACAGAAATAGGAATAACCTTCTGCGGCATAGTCGTTCAGCAGATAAGAAGTGAATAAAGGCTGTTCCTTTTTTTCATACAGCAGTCCGTTGGACGTACCTACCCAGAGCCGCTCTTCCTTATCCATAAAGAGATAGTTACACTTATACCCTTTCAGCGATCTGTTTTCATCAAATGTAACCTCGCCCGTTTGTTCATTCAACTTAAAGGTATAATACCCGGAGCCGCCTGATGTAATGGCAAAACGGTTCCTTCCAAACGGAAAGATCCTGCTGTCTTCCGAAAGATCATCGTGGATCACAGCTGGCATGGCCGTTACTTTTGCCCTGCCGGTGGCTGCATTGTAATAAGTGAAACTCCGCTGCCGGCTGTGCACCAGCATAAAACGAACGGAATCCATCTGATAACGGGCTATCCAGTCTTCTCCCGGCGGATAAAATGCAGACCATTCAGCAGGTAAAGCTGTTCTGTAACGCACGAATGTATTTGTTGCGGGAATGTAAAGGGATACCCCTTCATCTTTCGTAAACAACAATGCATTATGGTCCGGTAACAGGAAGATATTCCTGCCATAATTCACCATTTCCTGTCCGGAATACCCGCTGCGTAAACGGTTGTAAGCATATGCCATACTGCCGTTTGCATGCATTACATAAAAACCAACGGTGGTACTGATGGCAAAGGCGCCATTCTTCAGCTTCAGCACATCCGTCAGGCGGTTGGGATTGGCCGGATTCCTTTCTGTATCCGGCAACAGGTAATTCCTGCGTGCGAGTGTGGTGGTATTCACCTGCTGCAGCCCCTTTTGCGTAAGCACCAGTATTTCGTGCAGGCCGGTCCTTTTCAGCTCCAGTACATGATTGCCGGGGATGCTGTAGCTGCTGGTATCATGATAAAAACTCTGGAATATGTTCCCGTCAAAGCGGTTCAGGCCGTTCTCAGTACCGAGCCAGATATACCCCAGATCATCCTGCGTGATACAGAAAACGTTGTTATCGGATAATCCCTGTTGTACCGTATACCGTTCAAAAGAAGAGGCCTGTAGCTGAGCATGGGCTACACAACCATACAATATAAGGCAGGAGGTGAGGAACTGTTTTTTCATGGGGTTACGAAAGCTCCTGTAAAGCTACAATAAATATAAATTCCTGAAAACCCTTTACAAGAAGATATTTACCGGTATCAGCCAAAACCTGCCTTTCCCGGTTTTGCATTATAAGAAACGAAAATTAGCAAATACTTTCGATGCTGAAGAACAGATACTGGTAACCCCAAAAAAGAATTTTATGGAATCGCCTTTCCTGCATTTCCCCAATCTCGAAAGAGAGGTGAATGCTGAACCACTTCCCGTTGTAAAGGAAACCTACACGGAAAGCCCCTTTCTCAATGTCAATAAGCTATATGGCAAACCCCAGGGCTTTGATAAAAAAGCCGAAGCTTATGTGACCATTATGAACGAACTCCACGATGATGAGTTTAATGAGCAGATGGAGGATCTGCTGAATGAGATGAAAGACTTCCGTGAGAAATATAATTCACGGGATGGCTACATGAACAATGAAGTATATACCCGCCAGCTTACCCAAAGCTATTACCAGCCCATGATACGGGAGATGAACAGTTATTTCGACAAGGTGGTGCAATATGGTCATGAAGTGGATAATAACCTTCGCACCGTTACAGATCTTGAAACACTGTTCTCCGATCATGAGTTTTCCGGAACCGACCTCACAGATGTGCAGGAACAATTCCTGGGTGGTCTTAAAAAGGCCTTTAAAAAAGTAGTGGGTGTGGCAAAAAAAGTAGGCAAAGGTGCTATCGCTGCAGGTAAGTTTGTAGCGAAAGCAGCACTGGGGCCTATCCTCAGCCGGATCACAGGTATCTTTAAAAAGTTCCTGGCCGGCGTACTCAAAGATGGTATTAATCTGCTGCCCGGAAAATACAGGACCCTTGCGCAATCACTGGCAGGCAAATTACTGCCTGCCAGCATGCGCCCTCAGCCAGCACCTGTTGCTCCTGTAACTCCTGTTGCACCGGAACCGGATTCCACCCGGGATATCGCAGAAGATATCCAGGATGGCCTGAATGCTGCCACGGCCCAGGTACTGACAGCAGAAAATGAAATGGAATGGCAACTGATGGAAGCGGAACTGGAGCAATCCCTGGATGAAGCTCCGGAGGAAAACACGGAAGTGCTTTCTGTCGCCAGGCAACGTTTCGTACAACAGTTGAATGAACTGGAAGATGGCGATAATCCGCAACCGGCAGTTGAACAGTTTGCCCCCATCGTTACCACTGCGCTGAGATTTGCGCTACCGCTGCTCGGCAAAGAAAGAGTGAAAAGCTGGCTCACTTCCCTCATCAGTAAATTAATCACCCCCTTTATTGGAAAAGACAATTCCCAGATGCTTTCCCGTTTAATGGTAGACAAAGGGTTTACCATGCTGAACCTGGAAACTGCGGAAGGGAATGCGGGCACTACTGCCAT
Source organism: Chitinophaga niabensis (assembly GCF_039545795.1). Classification (NCBI taxonomy): domain Bacteria; kingdom Pseudomonadati; phylum Bacteroidota; class Chitinophagia; order Chitinophagales; family Chitinophagaceae; genus Chitinophaga; species Chitinophaga niabensis. The sequence goes on from NZ_CP154260.1 coordinate 3,575,958, forward strand.
TGCGGAAGTAGTAGAGAACACCATACGGCAGGTACCGGAGTTTCCTTCATATGTGCTGGAAGACAGGCAGCTTTTTGAACGTTACATTGTGCAGGCTTTTGAAAAGTCTGCCGCCGCCTACCTGCCGGATGTTCTTCCCGAAAAAGCCTACGATGCCCAGCCGGAGCTGCGGGAATCCAACGAAAGATCTGTTGTCTGGAAAAATGAACCTCCTTCCGCCGAAGAAGCAGCACCCGGATACAAGGTGCTGAATGAAGTGATCGAAACGGAGATCACGCCCTATATTGCCAACGAGATCAAAACCTTCGGAGGTATTCCATTATCGGTTTTCCTGCGGGACAAACTGGGCATCTCCGTTAATTCCAGCATACCGGTGAAAGTACATCTCTTTGAATCTTCTCCCCGGAATGATCTCTTCCAGATCGCAAAAAAAGCAAAACGGATACGTGGCTTAGGCAATGCATCCAGAAGTGCCTGGATGCAATTGCACCCGCTTACTTCTGTAGCTGCTGGTTTGCTCATGCGTGAGCCCGGTCTGGGTTGCAGAAGGGGTAAAGAGAACTGCCTCGGCAAAAGGAAGAGTGCGCAGGGGCACCGTTACTATTATCTTGAAATAGATGGTGCCCGCCCGCAATATTTTCAGCCTGCAAAAGGCAAACAGGTATTGAGAAAACATACTTCCCTCAAAGCCCGCCTGAACTTTGTAACGGGCGAGATCAATATGCAGCTCTTCCTCAGTGAAAGTGATGCACAGGCGGTGGCTGCCTGCTTAAGGAAAAAGAACCAGTCTGAAGCCGCACACATTATGGTGATGATGGCTTTCAAAGAAGGTTTGAAAAATATATTCAGCTACGGCAAGTTCGATTATTTAAAGATCGTTCACCAGCATGTAGTGCCGGGCAGTCATTCCGGTATGGCCATAGATAAAGTGCCGCCAATGATCACCCGTTCCTTCAGCAATGCTTTAAGCAACTGGACGGGCAAAGCGATGATCGGTTTCCTGCGGGACCATGCGGACAAATTAATACAGGCAGCAGAAGACAATTCAGATGGCCTGAGCCTTCGCATCAGCTTCTCCAACCCGCCGGACTTTGATCTCATGAAAGAAATGCTGGCAGGCAATTACGCGGCTGTAAAAGAAGACATCTTTAACGAATACCCCAAAGAAAGCAGCATACATGCAAGTCCGGGACATCAGCAGGATTAAGTATGAACCGCTGCTGGTGCAGGCCAATCACTGGCTGGCAGCAGCAAAGCGGCTGGAAGATATGGATGCCCTTGCCAGTGAACTGGCGTGGAAAAGCCTGGAGCAATATGTGCATCCGCATCTCCGGCAGCATCTTTCCATCTGCGTTAAAAAGCTGGTGAACAAAGGTGAGGCCATGCAGCAAAGGCTACAAAATGGTACTGCTACCGAATTCGAAATAGAACGGTTCAAAAGGAGTTACCTGCAGGTGGAAACACTGATGGACTTTTATGCAGATGCATTGGCCACACGCACCAATCCAGCCGTCACAGCTACTTTAAAAGCCTGTGATTATATAGCGGAACACAGTATGAGGATGTTGCTGGAGCCATTGGGCCATACAACACCTGCAGTGATCACTTATATCGACAAAGGTATGGGTGCCTCCATTCTCAAAGCAGGGCTTCGCCTCTGGGATGATTCGGAAAACCCCGCCGCTGCCATCAAGATCGTACGGCATAACCTGTTAAGGCCCACAGCACTGATACATGAAGCCGGGCACCAGGTGGCACATATAACAGGATGGAATGAACAACTGGCAGCAGCATTGCGCCATGCACTTTTAAAACATGGCGCTGAATTAGCAGACAGCTGGGCAGCCTGGTCGTCTGAAATAGCGGCGGACATTTTTGCTTTTGTGCATACCGGCTTTGCTTCTGTAGCAGCATTACATGATGTGGTGGATGGCCCTTCGCGGGGTGTACTGCATTATTCCTCCGGCGACCCGCATCCCATCAGTTACCTGCGTGTACTGGTAGGTACGGAATGTTGCAAACATTGTTTCGGAAACGGGGTATGGGATCATATGCGCCGTAACTGGATGCGCAGGCATCCACTGGAAAATGCAAGGCCTGCAACGGCTAAACTGATCCGCGCTTCGCTTCCTTTGTTACCGGAGATCGTAAAGGTGTTACTGGATTATCCCCTGCGCGCTTTCCGCAACAAAAGCATCCGGCAGCAGATTGATGTGAACGCCGTTCATCCTGCCAGTCTGCAAAGCACAGCAGACCTGTATGGTACTTCTTTTTATACTTCCGCTCCCCTGCTGCTGAAAGCACCATTGCTCAGGCTTGCCTGGAATGGTTACCAGCTGATAGCAGCACCGGAACAGGCGGAACGTTTCCAGGATCAGCAAAGATCATGGATGCAACTTTTAGGAAACTCAATTAAATAACGCTAACAATTACTACAATGGCAAAAGAAAAACTCACCTCCACCGGTGTTCCTGAATCCTCAGAAAGCAATAACGGCGGCCGCCAGAAGATCATCGTACCTCCTCCCACCGTACTGCAGCAATTTGAGATCTACCGCAAGCTCCTCAGGGGAGATGTGAACTTTCAATGGTTCTTCTCTAACCTTGAGCTCAGGAAATGTAACCCCATCATTATAGAATAAAATAGTCTTTCCATAACCCCTCAAAGTAACTACCATGTTCAGAAGAATAGTTTCAAACGGTAACTCTTTCCAGGATACGTTAGCCAACGATCCTTCCCCGGAATACATTGAAAGTGCCAACAGGCTTTTTCAATTACACCCTACTGAATTACATGCACTGCTGGAATCCGCCTGGTCTTTCCGGGTAAAGGAAAACAGGCAGCCCGGCCACCCCGGCAATAAAACAACACTGCGCGGCCTGCCGGATGATCTGATAGGATTGTTCGACAATAACTGGCAGAACGGTACCACCTTTGTTACACAGGTGGGTGTAGGCAATCCCTGCACAGGTCACTCTTTATGGGACCACCTTATTTATGCATACGTAATTGAATCTACCCAGGTATATAAAGTCTTCCAAAAACTAATTGAGAATTATGCGAAGGGAGATTTTGAGATCAATCTTCAGCCGGCTGTATTGCAATGGCTGCATAACACAGAAACATTGTGGTTTGCAGACCCGCCGGTGCTCTCTTCTTTCAACTTTGTCAGCAAGGCCCGTCCGGATATTATGCTCACACGCCTGGGCTCTTATTACCGTTTCTTTGGCTTCTCCTTACCGGGAGATGAACAACCTTATTACAAAGCAAAATCCGCCCACCTCAACTACCGCCGTTCCTTTGAAAGGTTTGCAGAAGAGATCTGGATAGGTATTGAGAACGAAGCGAACGTTACCGGCAGAAGGCCTATCGATGATGCCGCCATTGCCTTCAGTGCGTACGAAATGCAAAAGAACTTCCTCTCCCAGCGTAATAACGGAGACATCACCAAACAGGAATTCTTCTTTGTGTCTATGATGGCCTGGTTCCACCTTTCCCTGGAATACAACAGCCCCATTGTTCAGGCATTTGGTATCAATGAACAAAGCCCTGCACAGCGGCTCTTTGCATTGGCCAATATCGTTGGCGTACCTGCCAACGGGCTCAGCGAAAACCTCTTCAGGCTGGGAGACAACATGAGCCTCCTGCTCACACTCATTGAAACAGGTATATTCAATGATGAGCTAAACGTTCCTGCCTTGTATGAAGATAATTCCCCGCTTGCCAACATGATGAAGCAGATCATCTTTAACTACTCTCATGTTTCCGGCAATAACCTCAAAGCAAGGGCTGTTAAAACATACGACAGTATGCCGCTGCAGAAAGGGAATGGTATCCTCACAAACGGCCAGGCAGTTCATTCCTGATAACCATCATTTTTCATCGCTATTAAATTCATATTTATGGACAACCATAAATGGGAAGGGTCTATCCTGGATAACCAGGAAGACTTCTCCCCCTTCCATAGATTCCGGAAACCACGGAGGGTTTGGTTCAGAAGAGAAGACGGTACGGAAATGGAACTGGAATCTCCCTTCCTTTTCCCAGTGTTGGCACAGGAGGAAGAAAGATTTGAGTTTGACACACCCAAAACACCGGTAACGCTTCCCGCCATACCGTCCGCCATTGTGGAAACATGGGGGAATGAAACCACCATGCTGGAACACATTAAAAAGCTGGCCCTTTCCGCTTTGCCCGATCTGGCCAAAAAGCCTACTGCTAAATGGACAGCTGCTGATAAAAAAGAACTGAAATCTGTATCTACTGCTATCCGTAAAAAGTTAGTGGCGGCCAGGCATCAGCTTTATAAAAAAGGACCGCTGCCTGCTATTGGTACAATAAAGATCCCCTACGGCTTCAAAGCATTGAGGAGAGGATTGAGAACGGATACTGCCGTTCTCCCCTGCCCGCGTGTGGATACTGTACTGGCAGACCTGCATAATAAAGGCCTGATCAATATCACGCAGGACCAGCTGGATGTTTTTCAAAGGATGGCCAATGTAGAAACCAGCGGCATGATCACTACGCTTAACAGCTGGGACTCTGCAGTTGTGAGTATCGGTTTCTTCCAGCTAACACTGCATACCGGCAAACTGCAAAGGTGGATCAAACTCGCACCCGCTGCTTTTAAACGTTATGGTATAGAACTGCACGCCAGTAATGTTTACACTTTCGATCCAACGGAAAAACATCCGGCCATCGGGAATGTAGCGAATAAAGACAGGGCACAGCTGCGCTTTCATGGATGGGCTGAGAGATTCCATTATGCCGGGCTGGACCAGGATGTGATCATTGCACAGGTAACGTTTGGTATCAAATACCTGGAAGAGCAAAAGAAAGGCCTGAAAAACAGGTTGAAGGCCACTTTCAAACAAAAGACCACTGACCTCTACGACCGGTTCATCAATGATCATTATAATAAGAGTGCATATATCCGTGGACTCTTCCAGGAGAGTTTCAATAACAATCCTGCCAAAGCCACCAGAGCCGTTTATAAAGCCATGACCACACCTGATAAGGCGGACTGGCTGGAGGGCTACAAGAACATGCTCATTGCAGAAGATCTGAAATCCATTGTCACCAAAACCAGCACCGGTACCAGCATTGTGCTGAAGAAAACGCAGCCGGAGCTGGGGGACGGGGCCTACAGTGAATATGAGGATGCGTATGATGAGCATGAGGGTACACATGATGATGAGATGACGTATGAAGCTGCATATGATGAAGGAGAAGCAGATGATGAAGAGGAAACGAATGACGATATGGAATCTGAAGATGCATCCGGCGAAGGGGAAGCAGATGATGAATACGATCAGGAGGAAATGGAAGATAACGAATCTGAAGACCTTTCTGATGAGATGGAATACGATGAAGAGGAATCTGAAGACCTCTCCGATGAAATGGAATATGATGAAGAGGAATCTGAAGATCTTTCTGATGAAATGGAATATGATGAAGAAGAGGAAGCGGCGTATGATGAGCAGGAATATGATGATGAAATGGAAGAGGACGAATCCGAAGATATCTCTGAAGAAGCGGAATACGATGAAAAGGAGGAAGATGAATATGAAGAACTTGAAGAGGACATCGCAGCAGAATACGAAACAAACCCTCCTGCCGGCACTACCGACTACCTCAAAGTAAGCGCTATCAGAGGCTTAAGACTGCGCACGGGTATGTTCATTCCTCCTTCCTGCACCCCTTCTTCAAAGATTGATATCGTTGTGTACTTACATGGTCTCTTTGGCCAGGGAAGCCAGCAAAACGGCATGGAACTATACTGGCAGAAATACTCAAAGATCAGGGACCACTTCAGCAGCAGTAATAAAAATGCCATCCTGCTCGCGCCTTCCCTGAGTACCAACCCACAGGTGGAAACTATCTTCAGGGCACAATACGGCTTTGATAAATTTATCGCGGCCTGTTTTAAAGCCATGAAAGCAGCCAAACATATACCTGAAGATGCAGAACCCGGCAGGATCATTGTTGCTGCACATTCCGCCGGCGGAAGCCCCATGAGCGACATCCTCAATTACAGGAACAAGCTGCATGCCCGGATAGTGGAATGCTGGGGATTTGATTGCCTCTATGGATACAACTTTGAAACCTGGCTGAAAAAAGACCGGAATAAAAACAAACTCTATCATTATTACGCCTTCAACAGCAAAGGGAAAAAAACCGGCCCGGCCATCAATGGCGATACTTTAGCAAAACGTCATTCCAACATACAGAACATTGCACCGGCAAAAGGCATACAGCATCAGGGAGTTATTGCTTATGCATGGAAAAACGAGATCAACAACCGCCCATGGTTTGAGCCTGTTACTTCAAAAGAGCTGGATGACTACGAAATGCCATCACGCACCAAAACAATCACACCCATCGTTTTAACAAGGAACCTTCGTGAAATGATTCCGGCCAGCGACAAAAAAAAGCACGCACAGATCAAAGAAGCGCCGGCAGATTACCTGAAAGCTATTATTGAGGATGCAGATCCCAGCTTTAAAGTAGGTGCATGGTATAAAAATTTCACGAGCTTCACCTTCCTGGGCAGGAAACTGAGCGAGGGAACTTATATCCATATGGAAATGGCTATCCTGCTGCAAAAGATCGAAGATTATTTCATGAAGGCTAAAAACACCACCAATGCCAAACTGGCCGGTGATGCCTTAGGGATGACCAAACCTCCGGAAGCAATTCCCGGTCACCGCCTTACCTCTTCCACGGCAGTATATTCCTATCACATGTTTGGCCTGGGTGTGGACGTTGATTATACCCGTAATCCCATGATACAGGCCCGCGGTGCTTTTGATGCATTCATGAGAAGAGTGGGCTGGCTCACTGCAGGGAAAGATATTCCACTGGCTAAATGGCAAAAACCCGGTTCAACCAGTGGATACATGAAACTGTATGACGACCTCAGAACATTGAACAATCATTTCCTCCAATATTTTGCCTACCTCAAAGATCATACGGCTTTGCAGGCAAGGCTGGATGCAGCCCCTGCCAATACATGGGGCAAGAAAGTAAAGGTATCCTGGAAAGGAATGAGTTTGAACGATGCACTTAAGCTGATAAAGAAAGATCTGACAGAGATCTCCAATGCCTGGAAAGGCAGAAGAAGTAATCCGGAAGATATTTTCTCCAGGTACGGCTTCCTGAATCAATCCAAAGAACTGGTGAAAGGTATGGTGGAACATGGTATGGACTGGGGTGCCTGGTATGGTGATATCATGCACTTTGATATGCGTACCACAGGTGTAGGGCTTAAAATTGGCCGCGCCATCGGAAGATACAGCAGCAAAAAAACGGCAGAAGCAGTGGTGAAGTATAAAGCACAACAGGCTGCCGTTCAGAAAGAGTTCGTCAATTCATAATCAGTTATATGCTATACAGGGTCAAAAGAAAACAGTTACCCGGTTGAATCAAAAGCTGAATAGGTATAGGGAAATAATATCCGGTTTCCTCCTCTTCTTTGGTATCATTACGTCCTCTCTCATCATGCAGACGGGTGTATCTTTGCTCTCAACATGCCAACAGAAAAGACAGGAAGAGACGGGCCACGGTGGCAGACCTTAGCCGCCGTGGTTTCAAAAAGCGGTTCACCGCTACACCGGACCCTATTCAGCCTGATATTATGCAGTAGCAGATACCGCCTCTTTGTTATACTTATTCCTGTATTCCAGCGGCGATAAACCTGTTGTTTTTTTGAAGATGGTTCTGAAAGCTTTGGTATCATTATAGCCAACTTCCCACATGATCTCGTTGATGTTCTTACGGCTGGTTTCAAAGCTCTTTTTGGCAGCTTCTATTTTCACCCGTTGAATATATTCAGATACTGTGTTTCGGGTAGCTTTCTTGAACCTTCTTTCGAGGCTTCTGCGGCCTACGGAGAACATGGCAGCTAACTGATCTACCGTGATCTTGTCAGAGAAATTAGTTTCTATGAATTCCTGTGCTTTCAGTACGGGCTCGTCCTGGTGATCTCTCTGACCGTTGAACACCACGAAAGAATTCTGGCTGTAACGGTCTATTTCTATTTCAAAATATTTGGCAGCCAGGATAGCTGTTTCCCGGTCAGTATATTTTTCCAGCAGATGTAATAGGAGGTTCCAGAAAGAATTGGCACCACCACTGGTGTAGATACCATGTTCATCTGTAATGATCCTGTCCGGCACCAGGTTTACATCAGGAAATAGTTCCCTGAATTCATTAGCTGCCAGCCAGTGCGTGGAGCACTTACGCCCATTCACCAAACCGGTGGAGGCCAGTAAAAAAGCACCTACACACAGGCTTGCCACCTCTGTGCCTTTTTTATAATGATCTACGATCCAGGGGAAAAAATCTTTGTTGGCATTGATCACTTCCTGCCTGTCTCCATTCACTGCAGGAACAATGATCAGGTCAGTATGATGAACATCTTTTATCATCAGGTCAGGATATACTTTAAATAACCTGTCATATACCTGTGGTTCTCCATTGATCCCTACTGTTTGCACTTTAAACAGGGCTTTCTTACCCATGCTTTGCAGGAAGTCATTCGCTTTAGTGAACATGATGAGCGGGCCTTCAATAGTACCCAGCGCCGCAGCGCCACTTGGAACGAGGATAGATATGTGTTTCATATTTCAAAAGTAAGTAAAAGCCCTGTCGCAACCAACCCCTTTAAATGACGTTTTTCCCCCTTCCTGAATCCGTTTGACGCAATTCCCCCTATAGTTGTCGTATTCACAGCCCATGTTATTTGTACTCCGGCTATACCTTTGGTTTCATAATCCTAAAACAATGAAAAAGATAAAAATCATCTACTGGATCTTTACTGGCCTTTTAGCCGTATTAATGACCATGGGCTCTATTCCTGATATCATTATGGTTCCGGAAGCGAAAGCCTTATTTGAACACCTGGGTTACCCGCAGTATCTTTTACCATTTATAGGTGTTGCAAAGATACTGGGCATTATAGCCATCCTGATACCTGGTTTCAACAGGCTGAAAGAATGGGCATATGCAGGCCTCTTTTTTGATATCACCGGCGCCTTATACAGCCATATTGCCACAGGAGACCCCGCATCACTCTGGGCACCTTTAGTGATCGGCTATATCCTGATCTTTGGTTCATACATTTATCATCATAAAAAACTGAAAGCGGCCGCCATGACTTATGCCGTTTAGTTCCAGGATCGTCATCAACAGAAGCTCCGTACTTTGTACGGGGCTTTTTTATTTTCCGAAAACACTGCTGACATAGGGTTGTCATACCCCCGATCTTTCTTTGTGTTATAAACAGAAAACACATGGAACAACAAACACCCGTGATCTTTGCAAAAGATCTACTTGTACACTGGCAGGGCCACCGTTCATTAACCCGCCGCGTTATTGAAGCATTTCCGGAAGAACAGCTATTTCAGTATTCTATTGGTGGCATGCGGCCTTTTGCCGCTATGGCCATGGAATTGATCAGGCTGGCATCTTTAGGCATCACCGGCATGCATACGGGCAAATGGGATGTGTATGACAGCCCTTTGTTAGTGAAGGATACACCACCAGCTACTAAAGAAGAGATCCTGCAGCTCTGGGACACCCTCACCACAAAAATAGATACCATCTGGCCGCAGATCCGCCCGGAACGTTTCCAGGAAGTGGACAAGGCTTTTGGCATGTACGAAGGTGTAGTTTCCAGTCTCATGTTGTACTGGATAGATAACGAGAACCATCACCGCGGCCAGGGATATGTTTATCTCCGTTCGCTGGGCATTGAACCACCTCCATTCTGGGACAGATAATAAGCTTACATTTGGGTACATAGTTACCGTATGAAAAAACTGTTATCCATCACCCTTCTTTTGCTGGCCACGCAGGTGATATATGCGCAGGACCTTTCCAGACTCAGCTGGATGCTGGGGCAATGGAAAAGCATTAATGCAAAAACAGGTAATATCTCCTATGAGAACTGGACGAAGGTATCAGACCGGGAATGGCAGGGTAAAGGTTTTCGTTTATCCCGCAGTGGTACGGATACGCTCTTCCAGGAGAAGCTGCAGATCATTACAAAAGACAATACACTCTACTATGTAGCAGATCTTAAAGAAAATGCGGCGCCGGTGTATTTCAAATTCACCGCCATCAATGAGCAGGGATTCACCTGCGAAAACCCGGAGCACGATTTCCCCAAAAAGATCAGTTACCAGCGGGATGGTAATAAGTTAAAGGCCACCATTTCAGGGAACGGCAAAGAGATCGGTTATTATTTCAACCGGTAACAGGTTATATATCGTTAAAATGCCCTTTTTCTATAAAAAGGGCATTTTTCATTTTACCGTAGTTAAGTACTTTCACGTAGAAACAATATCCCTGTATGCACTAATATTGCCTCCTTGAATAACATGAAACATATACCCCTTCTTCTTTTGCTCTGCTGGCTGCCCCAGGACCTCTCTGCCCAGACGGTGGACAGCCTTTTCTTTGTAAAATGGAGATTTTATGCCCAAAGGGCGGAGGGCATCAAAACCTCCGACAAGCTCACGCAGGCAAGGGGTAGCCTGGAACTTGGCTCTTTCTTCCTGCTGGACGGAGCCGCAGATTCCTGTCTTTTTTACGGGCTGGAAGCCCTTTCTCTCGCGGAAAGCATAGGGAACGACAGCATTGCTTCCGCTGCCAGTCAGTTAATCGGAAACCAGTATAAACTCCAGAAAAAGTACCCCCGGGCGCATTACTACATGAATATGGGGATCAATTATTCCCGTAAAACGCAGTATGAGTCCCTGCAGCTGCATGCACTGGGAAATAAATCCATGTTGTACAACTGGGAAAATAAACCAGATTCTGCCATTCCCCTTCAGCTGCAGATCCTTTCCGTTTTCGAAAAACAAAAAGATACCCTGGGCATCACTAAAGTACATATGGTACTGGCAGGATGTTACAGCACCAAAAAAGATACAGCTACTGCCCGCAAACACCTGGTGTTATTTGAAGCCGGGCTCAGGGCAAAAAAATACAGGAGACAGCTCACCTGCGACCTGATGATGGTGGCTGGCATTCTCCACTGGGAACTGCGGGACACCAGCCTGGCAGAAGACTATTTAAAAAAAGCGATCCCCATAGCACGTTCTATGGATTCCAAATACATGCTGCAACGGGCTTATGATACACTGCATGCTATTGAAGTAAAGAAGAAAGATTTCAAACAGGCCCTGGCCTACCGTGATACAGCTTACCAGTTCAGAGACAGTATAGCGAGCGAAAAGAGCATCCGTCACGCACAGCAATTGGAAATACAGTTCAGAACCGCGCAAAAGGATAAAGAACTGGCAGAAAATAAACTGGCATTGAAACAGCAGAACCTGCTGATCGCTATCCTGGGCATCCTGGTATTACTTGGGCTGATCGTGTATGGTTATTTCCGTCATAAGCAACAACTACTGAAAGGCAAACTGATGAACCTCCGGCAGGAAAATAAACTGGGACTGATGGAAGCAGCCATCCAGGGAGAAGAAAGAGAAAGAGCCCGTATTGCAAAAGACCTGCATGATGGTTTAGCCGGTATGCTGGCGGCTGTGAAAATGCACTTCGAATCCCTGCAATATGATCATCCTGCATTGAAAGACTCTGCAGATTTTGAACAGGTGAACCTGCTGCTGAACAATGCATCCGGTGAAGTACGTAAAACAGCCCATAACCTGATGCCGGAAATGCTCGCGGAATCAGGGTTGTATGAAGCTTTAAGGAAGTATTGCAATAGTATCAGCATCAGCCGGTTCAGGATAGACTATTACACCATCGGGGACTTAACCCGCTTCCCTCCCAATTTTGAAATATCCGTTTACCGCATTGTGCAGGAGCTGCTGCACAATATTGTTAAACATGCCCAGGCTACCTATGCCATGGTGCAGCTTTCCCAGACCAAAGAAACCTTAACGGTAACAGTAGAAGATAATGGCGTGGGGATGGATGGACAGACAAACGGAGACGGCATGGGAATGGAAAGCCTCCGTAACCGTGTGGCAGCCATGAATGGCACCATCTGCTGGGAAAAGAATCAACGGGATGAAACCAGTGTATATATCGAATTTAATCTCAAAATTATTACGCATGCGGGAAACTAAAATATCCGTAGCGATCGCGGATGATCACCTGATAGTAGTGAACGGCCTGAAAGCGATGCTGGCCAAAAGATCAGAACTGCACATCCTCTTTGATGCTGCCAATGGAGAAGAATTGCTGGAAGCACTCACAGTGCATCAGCCACATGTGTTACTGCTGGATATTCAGATGCCCGGGCTCTCTGGTGCAGAGCTTTGCCGGAAAGTACATAAGAACTACCCGGATGTGCGCATCGTGATCCTTACCAGTCATGATGATTCTCATTTGGTGCGGCTGATGATGCGCAACGGTGCAGCCGGTTACCTGTTAAAGAATACAGGCATGGCGGAATTGCTTACCGCTATCGAATCTGTAATGGAAGGCAATCAGTTCATGGACGATCAGATCAAAAAGAACCTGGTGCATGAAGCCTTAACAGGGCAGCGTATCAGCCGTTATGAAATTCCCCTTACACGCAGGGAACAGGAGATCCTGCGCCTTATTGCCAGCGAAGCCAGCAACCAGGATATCGCCGATAAATTATCTATCAGTTTACGTACGGTGGAAACACACCGGTTCAACATTACCCATAAACTGGATGTAAAAAATACGGCAGGCCTGGTAAAGGAGGCCATTAAAAGAGGATTGATCGATTAATGGCCTCCGGAGGTATCAGATTGGCGGAGATCACAACTGATGTAATTGGATGAGGTTGCCGCAGGTATCATCAAAAATAGCTTCACTTCCATATTCCGTTTTCTGTGGTGTCTTTGTGAACAACACTCCTTTTTGCTTCAACCTGTTATACTCCTCGTCTATATTTTCCACAGAGAACACCATACAGGGAATGTTGGCCTCATACAACTGCGTGTGGTAATTTTTGGCGATGGGATTTTCTGTAGGCTCCAGCAGGATGAGCGGGCCGTCCGGGCCATCAGGTGCGGTAACAATTGCCACCTGAGCTTCCGGCATATACATCTTCTCTTCAAATCCCAGTACTTCCGTATAGAACTTAAAAGCTTCGATAGGGTTGTATACGAAAATACTTACCATTCCCAGTTTCATAATATCTGTTTTTAGTTAGTGACAACAACTTCCTTTTTATGTTTCCTTTTAAGTATGAGGGCGGCGATCAGGGCAATGACCAGGCCAATGGGAAATACTTCCATATAAGTGAGTAATACCACCATTACCGGATTCTTGTACATTTCTTTGTACCAGTTCATCTCTTTTGTTTTTTCGGCTATTTCAGCCGGCGATGCTCCTTTTGATTCCGCGATCTTCATACTATGGGCCGTGAATTTTTCCATAAAATCCGGCACAAACAGATAATAATCTATCACCCAGGTAAGCACATACATGGAAGAGGCGATCAGTGCAATGTATAAACCGATCTTAAAAGCCTTCCCAAAGGTGATCACTCCCCCGTTATACTTATTCCTGTAATTCCTGACGGCAATAAAGATCAGGGAAAAGGCAAGGATCATGCTGGCAAAGCCCAGCACCATATTACCTTCAAAATTCTCCCGTGTGTAACAGAGGTAGATGGAATACACCAACATGATAGATAACCAGGCACCTCCTATCAACCCGCAGACAAGCACATTTTTTTTCATCTGTTTTAGTTTTAAGATTATGGCTCAAAAATGATGGAATAAAACCTCTTTTCATTCATACTTAAGAATGATTTTAGGTGTGAGACGCAATTTTCACCCATAAGGATGAATACCACTAAGGTATGATACTCAACCTCTTAGCCTTTTCTACTGCCTGTGTTCTGCGTTCTACGTCCAGTTTTTCCAAAACTTTGGAAGAATGGGTCTTAATGGTGTTGAGGGAAACAAATAAGCGTTCGGCGATCTCCTGGTTGCTGAGGCCTTCCGCCATTAACTGTAATACTTCCAGTTCTCTTTTGCTTAAACGGAGTTTATTGAGTTCGTTTTCGTTCAGGGTAAAATCTTTTATATACACCTCTTTTTCCACTACCACGGTTTTGGGTTTGGTGAGCTTTACAGCCAGCCAGATGCCGAGGGCGGTGAATATAGCAGCAATGGCACCAATGTAGATCTCAAAAGCATGGTCAATTATTATGAACCGTAATTCAAGCCATTTGAGCAAAAACAACAACAGTGCCAGTGCGAGACCATACAGGATGGTCTCCCTGTTCTTCATGAAGAATCGTTTCATCATCAACCTAAAAATAATAAAAAGGGGCTTATTGCTAAGCCCCTTATATTATAGAATTACGTTCCTTGGATGTCCGTCCTTTTTATAGAGGTAATACCTGGCCGGTTCATAATGCGCTTCCGCATCACCCGGTAGCAGGAATTTATCCCCCAGGCAGTCTTTCCGCACAAAGAAAGCATTGGTACCTGCAAAATTGCAGGCCACCAGGCTATAACCTTTTTCCTCTCCCAGGGTGTTCAGCAAACCAAGCGATGCGCCAAAGTTGCTGGTTTTATCCCAGGTTTTGGTGCCATCGTAAGGTACGGTGAATGATACATCCGGGCGGAAGATGGCATTGTATTCAATGGCTACTACGCGGGGTTTGAATTTTACGATGGACTTCCATACGTAATAATCGTTCCGGTCTATATCTATTGATAAAAGGTCCGGTTCTGCGGGGCAGCCTCCCTGTGTGAAGAGGGATTCAATATTTTCTGCGGTGATAAAGCTGTTTAAAACGGTGAGTGTTCCGGCGGAAATAATGCCGGACATATGGGTTTTGATATGTTCCACGCTGGGGGCATTCCCTTCTATCCAAAGGCCCTTCCAGCCTTTATATAACAAGAGGGTGGAATTACATTCCGTGCCATTTTCCACACCAAATTCAACAAAATACTTATTGGTGGTACCGATCCTTTTGAAGATCTCATCGATGATACCATCTTCCCCGCATTGGGAGAAACTCTGGTATTCAAAACGATTCAATTTCAGGGGATGCTGGTACTTTTCCTGGTCAAACAGATGTTTTTGGATAAAATTTTCAATCTCCATGGAGCGGGTAGCGTCCTGTTTGGCGGATGTTTTTTTAGGCACAATACGCCTGTAGATCTGTTTAAACATTCAGTCAGTATAAGTTTTAACGGGCCTAAAGCTAATCAATTTAGCTTAAAAGCAGTAATACATAATAAAATAACATCAGGTATCTAACCAGCTGATCTCGGCAACACGGCCGATCTGGCCGTCTTCCAATCTTACCTTAATGCCACGGGAGTGAAAAGGGGAAGAGGTTAAAATGTCTTTTACAATTCCGTAGGTGAGTTTACCGGTTCTCTGATCTTTCTTCAGGATAATACCTACCTCGAGGCCCGGGTATATATCCTTTCTATTCTGGCCATTCATAACAAACACAAATTAATTTAGGCAAAGCTAGTACAATAAAAAAAACCGCGGAAAATTTCCATGGGCTTTTTATTTCACCTTAAAATACCCTTAAAAAAGGTCGCGGCCTGTATAAGAGAACTGAAATTCCCCTAACTTTTCTTAAAATTTACTGACTATGAAAAGAATCCTGACGGCTATACTGGCCATGTTAATGGTAGCGTCCGTATCGATGACATCTATGGCGCAAACCAAACCTGCACCAAAGAAAGTTACAGCTACCACTAAAACAGATACCGTTCACCTGAAGAAAGATGGAACGAAGGATAAACGCTTTAAAGAAAATAAAACACCAGAAGGGCCTTTAAAAAAAGACGGTACGCCGGATAAGCGTTACAAAGCAAATAAGAAGTCATAGTGGCCATGGCGTATAAGATGCTGGTAAGAATTAGTCTCAATGCCGCGTCTGTATAATCTGAAAAGGGTGTCTCGCAAGGGGCATCCTTTTTATTTATAAAGAAAAAAGCCTCCTCCTTATGGAGATGGCTTCTTTGGTACAGGGATAATCAGGGGTATATATTTTATGGTTCCGTTTGCCCATTCAGTATCCAGGGCAGATTAAACTTATGGAACTCAATTGATTTATTGCTGGTTGCGCTTGCCTGTACATTTTCATTGATCTCTATTAAAGCACCTACCGCATAATCCGCTGTTTTCACCATGCTGGAATATCCTCCTTTTGCAACAGTGAGATTAGCATAATCGCAGGTATTACCACTGTAGATAGCTCTGCTGATCGGCCAGGTAGCACCATCATCATAACTGATACGCACGGTCATATTACAACGTTTATCAATCGTGTTGGGATTCAGGAAATAGATCCTGTGCGGATCATCCCCATTATAGCGAAGGATAGATGCCTGGCATTTAGGATCATTGAGTGTGTTATCGATAGACCATGCTGCAAAACCTCCTGCAATGGTGCCTACAGATTTTCTTCTCCTTTTAGCTGCATTCCAGGCAGTAGTGCCTGGTCTGTCGTTCCGCAACAGGCTGCCGTTCATTAATTCCACGATAGTGCCTTCATCTGTGCCGCCGGGGATTGGCTGATAATGCCAGGTGGTGCCATGATCATCACTGTAAATATTCCTGCCAAAAGCAGGAATGATGAGGCGGCCGGGTGTGTTGATGGTTGTCTGGATCCCTATACCGGGTCCCATGGCATCCCATGTATAACCGGTTGGCAGTAATGTACTGCTCATATCCTGCGGAGTAGACCAGGTGGCGCCATGATCATCACTGTAGGAAGAAAACACCCGCCTGTCTCCCCAGGCAGTGATATCAGACCAGGCATCTTTATCGGCATCGTTCCAGGACATAAATACCCAGGCACGGCCATTGGTACCTTTATCCTTGTCGTATACCGCAGTGGGATTTCCCCAGGTGCCGGCACCACTGCCTACTACTTCTCCCAGTGCAGACCAGGTGGTACCATTGTCTGTAGAACGTTTGAAGACAACATTGATGTCCCCCCAATCACTGGGGCTCCATCTCCGTCCTTCGCAAATGGCTATCAGCGTGCCATTTTTGGTTTTAATGATGGAAGGAATACGGAAGGAATGATAAATGCTTTCATTTCCTCCGTTAAATAATACCATGCTGTTATGGTATGCTGTAGCAGCCACAGCAGCGGTGGTAGCCACTTTATCCTCTATCTTCGGAGCCGGTGAGGTATTTACCTGCTTGGTACATCCGAGGCTAAGGGAAATAAGGATACATAAGGTGGAATAATTCATAACATTGGGATTTAATAGTAGATATGTACTACATATTAAATGTAAGCCGGCGGGTGCAGATTTCCAAATATTCAGGCAGGGATTCTCTGTATTTTTGCGCCAAAGTGAAAACCAGATGGACCCACTCCTGCAACTGCGACAGGCCATTGCCCGTTTTTCGGAAATACCGGATGAGGAATGGACGGACTTTAGCGAAAAACTTCTCTTTCAGCACTACAAAAAAGGCGAATTCCTTTGTCGCGAGGGCCAGACAGAGAATTTCATCTTCTTTCTGCTGAAGGGTGCTACGCGTAATTATTTCACAAAAGACGGCAAGGAATTCACGGTGGATTTTCATTTTGAAGGGGACCTGCTTACGGCTTATTATTCTTTCCTTACCCGCCGCCCCTCTCCTGTTGCGCTGGAAGTGATAGAAGATGTGGAAGCCCTCCTGATCCCGCGTGAGCACCTGCTGGCTTTTTATGCACAGGGCAAAACCGGCGAAAGGATCGGCAGGCTGATAGCCGAAATGCAATATGTACGGCGGTTGGACCGGGAAATGGAGTTGCTCTCTGATACCGCAGAGGAACGATATGCAAAATTGATCAAAAGGAATCCGCAACTGGTACAGAGCATTTCAGTGAAACACCTCTCCTCCTACCTGGGTATACAACCGGAAAGCCTGAGCCGAATCCGTAAACAGTACGGGAAAGGAAACTAACATACATCATTTTCTCCCTTTGGCGGAAGGTTCACCTTTGCGTTATAAAACTGACAGATCATGATGGTATTACTGATATTACTGGGGGCTTTTGGCATTGCGCTACTGCTGATCAAACTGATAAAAGGGAACTGGAACCTGCAGCTGAGCGGCTGTATAGGCATGAGTGCCATGCTGCTTTTTACCGCTCTCGGGCACTTCCTGTTCCCCAAAGGGATGGAAATGATGATCCCTCCTTTCTTTCCCTTCCGGCTGGGGCTGGTATATTTTACAGGCATACTGGAAATTGCGGCCGCCATTGGTTTACTACTGCCGGCATACAGAAGGATCACGGCTGTACTGCTGATCGTTTTCTTTGTGATGATCACTCCTGCGAATATCTACGCGGCCCTCCACCATATTAATCTTGAAACAGCCACAACAGATGGCAAAGGACCGGAATATCTGTGGACAAGGATCCCTGAGCAAATAATATTTATTGCCTGGGTATGGTTCTTCGGGATAAGAAATAGATCAAAAGCCCTATCTTGGCAGCCGTAACAGTTTCTCTATACCTATGCGGCGGGCATACCTCCTTTTATCCTTTATTTTCCTATATGGCATACAACAGCTGCATGCGCAGCATGGCCAGGTATTTAAGGTATGGGAGGACAGTACGCGTGTGCAGGCAGCACCTTCTGCTTTAAACCATTACTACAAAGGAGATTTCACTCCGCTGCCAAAAGAAAATCTCAATCCCGGTTTTACAAAGAGTGTTTTCTGGATAGCCCTAACGGTACCGCCTACCCCGGAAGATCTTTTGCTGATAACAGACAATGCCCATATCAATATCCTGGAATGGTATGCCGTGACTGACAGTGTACCCATGCCTTTGTACGTTACGGGCGACTTTTTCCCTTTTGCGCAACGCCCCGTTATTCATAATACATTTGTTTTCCCTTTACAGCCCAAAACAGATCTGTACCTGCTGAAAGTGGACAAACACCTAGAATCCCTGCAAGCCCCGTTCCGGCTTGTTACACAGGAGCAGCTGGCACAGGAGATGGCGTCTGAAAATCTCCTCAGTGGTCTTTTCACAGGCATTATGTTATTGATCGTATTATTCGGCGCTTTCCTTTTCTTTACTACGAGCGACCGGGTGTATGGTTTTTATGCGTTGTATGTACTGAGCATCCTGTTATGGATATGGGCTAATAAAGGACTCGGTTTTCATTATCTCTGGCCGGACTCTCATTTCTTCCCCAGCCGTGCCCGGCCGGTTTTTGTGATCACCAATATGCTCCTGGTGTTTCAATTCCTGCAACATTTTATTGGCATAAAGAAAGATAACTGGGCTTACCAGCCTTTCAAAATATTCCAGGCCATTGGTTTGTGCTTCCTGGTGGTGATACTGTGGCCGACAGATTATGCGCGTTTTGGAATGGTGAGCATGGTATTGCAAAAGGCATTAACCATCTTCAGTCTTGCTGCAGTTGGACTGGTAGCTGTGAGCCTGCTGCAAAAGATATGGCAGCGGAACACGGCAGCAACAGTATACCTGGTGGCAACAATGGTACTCCTTGTGTTCATCACCATAGAGATCATGTATTATCTCGGGAAACTGGAGATCCCGGTTTACTTTGTACACTTCGGTGTTTTCACGGGTGCAGCACTGGAAGTGATCATCATCACCTTTGCACTGGCAGCACGTTTCAATACCTATCGCAAAGAAAAAGAAACCATGCTGCGAACATTAACGGACACGATCATTGCAGTGGAAGAAAAAGAAAGAAAAATACTCGCAGATCAGCTGCATGATGAAATAGGTTCGATGTTATCGCTGGCTTCTTTAAACATGCAGGCGATGAAGCTGGATGAAGTAACTGAAATGCTGGACCAGCTCAGCCATACCGTACGCCATATCAGTCATCAGTTAACACCTGTAGCCATTGAGAAGTATGGGCTAAGGCATGCGATAGAAGACCTGGTAAAGATGGCCAATGGTACCCGTAAAATAAACATTGAACTGGTGCTGATCGGTTTCTCTCCTGCCACCCCTTATCCATCCAACACGGAATTTACCATTTACCGTATCATACAGGAACTGCTGCAGAACATCCTTAAACACGCGGAGGCGTCGAATGTATTGATACAACTGATAGAAATAGAGCTGGAGAAAAGTTGTTCGGTCATTGTGGAAGATAACGGCATAGGAATAGATCCGGCAACGATCCTGCGTAGTGTGGAAGCCAAAGTGGCTTATATGGAAGGAAAGATCATTATAGAAAGTAAACCTAACGAAGGTGCTATGGTGAACATAGAATTACCATTGCCTGAAAAATAACCGTATGACCAGATTGATCATAGCAGACGATCATCAGCTACTCGCAGATGGATTAGTGGCCGTACTACGGGAGGCAGCAGAATGGGATATACTCGTGCCCGTCAACAATGGGCGGGAGCTGCTGGACCGGCTGGCAGAAACCCAGGTGGACATTGTGTTGCTGGACCTTAACATGCCACACCTGGATGGCATCAAAACACTGGAGATCATTAAAGAACAATACCCGGGGATCAAAGTGCTGGTGCTCACCAATTACAACCAGCCACAATTATTATCTGAGGTACGTAAACTCGGGGCAGATGGCTACCTGCTGAAAAATGCTTCCGGAGATGTATTAAAAGCGGCCTTACGGTCTGTACAGGCAGGCGTTCCTTATTTTGAAAACCTTGTTCCCCAGGAGGCTCCGGTAACGGCTTTTTTCCTGGATGAGTTTATGAAGAAATATCATCTTACTAAAAGGGAAGTGCAGATCATTAAAATGGTGGGCAGTGAACTAACGAGTAAAGAGATCGGTACAGAACTTTCTATCAGTGAGTTTACGGTGAATACACACAGGAAGAATATCCTGCGGAAGCTGGAATTGAAGAACACTGCGGGACTCCTGAATTTTGCAAAGCAGCAGGGGATACTTTAATACCTTGCCTTGCCGCAGCAAAGGCCTGTTACATGTATATCAAAGCCGCTTCATCACTTCCAGGCATGCACGGCTGTTGTGATAGGGACATTTCCAGAGCCCTACCTTATCTTCATCCATCACCTTATTATCCCTGATGCCCCAGTACCACTCTCCCTTTGCTTTGTCCAGTAAATTCTTTTCAATGTACTGCCAGCTGTTGGCTGCATCTTCCAGGTAACGGGGATTTTTGCTGAGCTGCCAGGCATTCACAAAACCCACTACCGCCTCTGCCTGTGGCCACCAATGCTTTTCAGCGATCAGTTGTTTTTCTCCCGGTTCATATTCATACCATAATCCGCCATCTGTATCTACCCCCTCTTTCGCTGCATCCGTCATCTGGATGGCTACGGCTTTGGACTTTTCTATCAATTCAGTATCTCCTATCACTTCAGCGGCTTCCAGGAGTAACCAGCTGGCTTCAATATCATGGCCATAGGAAACAAGGTCACCTGCAGGGTTCCATTTTTCATCAAAGAAAAGACGGAGATGATGGGTGTTGGGATCAATAATCTTGTCGTAAAAAACACGCAGCAGGTCCTGGATATGTATTTTCAGAGAAGGGTCTGCCCAGATGCTGTAGAGATTGGTGTAAGCTTCCAGTACATGCAGGTGGGTGTTCATCGATTTCTTTTCATTGGCATCTTTTTCACTCAGGCGCAGATCTTCCAGTTCTTTCCATTCACGGGAAAAAGCTTCCAGGTAACCACCATACACACAATCATAACTATACAGCTGAATGAGGGAATACAGGCCGATGGCTTTCTCTTTCGCTTTTTCGTTTTTGCTGGCTTTGTAGTATTCGCTGAATGCATAGATCACAAATGCCTGGGCATAGATCTGTTTTTTGGTATCTACAATATCTCCGGCATAACCCACCGTCCACATTACACCACCAAATTCCTTGTCTATAAAATATTCCGTGATGTAATCGAAAGCGCGGGTGGCTACTTCCAGGTAAGAAGGGTTTTTAGTAACATTATAAGCTGCGGAAAACGACCAGAGGATCCTGGCGTTGAGTACGGCACCTTTTACGGCGAATGGGTCAGGCATATTGTCGTTATCCAGTTTACCCAGGAAACCACCATGTTTTTCGTCTATGGTGTGTGTTTGCCAGTAATCAAGGATAGCGGTTAATTCATCCTGCAGGTCCTGTCTTAGTTTCTCTTGCATGAACTGTTTATTTTCGCCGTGCTTCCAGATCGGTGCTGATCTCCGTTATCTTTTCCTCCGTTAAAGGATACAGGGCAATGCATATAATGGATAACAAAGCCCCGATAGCCGGTAAGAAGCTCAACATTAAAAGAATCCCTGTTTGTACGTCCTCTTCCTGCACAACATTTGCCTTAAACCCGAAATACTCCAATAACCAGCCGGTAAGTGCCCCACCGATCGTCCAGCCGAATTTCTGGGACATGGAGGAGGAAGAAAAGATCAGGCCTGTTGCGCGCCTGCCGGTCCTCCATTCTGAATAATCCGCCGTATCTGCATACAGGGACCATAAAAGGGGAAAGATCATCCCTGCACAAGCGCTAATTAATATCTGAAAAACAAAAATCAGCGCAAGTTGTTCTTTACCGAGCCAATAAAATAAAATACTGAGTACACCGGCAACAACCATGGCTGCCAGGTAGGTATTCTTTTTACCCAGTTTATTGGCGATGGGCGAAGCCAGGATCACTCCCAGGATATTTGCACCCTGCCCCAGCATGAGATAAAGGGCAGAATAGGTGACGTTCAGGGCAGAGAAGGTTTCCGCATTGCCCAGGTAATATTTGAAGTAATACAAAGTGGCCCCGTCCCGGATAGAATTAAAGATCAGTGCAGCAATACCTGCACCCAGCAGGATCCACCAGGGGCGGTTAGCAAAAAGGTCTTTAATGTCGTCTTTTAAAGACACCTTTTCCTCCCGGATGGGTTTTACCCGTTCTTTCACCCAGGCAAAACATAACAGGAAGAGGACCACACAAATAGCAGAGATCACTGCTACAGATAATTGCCAGCTGCTTTGCAGGTCCGTTGATCTGCCGAAAAAGCGCACCAGCGGTTCCAGCAGGGCAAAAGCAATGAGGCTGCCTGCAAAAGCAAAGGACATTCTGAAGGAAGCCAGGATATTCCTCTCTTTTCCATCCGGAGAGATCACTCCCAGCAGGGAAGCATATGGCACATTGATGAGGGAATAGATCATCATCATGGCGGAATAGGTGATATAGGCATAGATCAGTTTCCCCGTAACACCGTAATCCGGCGTGGTGAAAGTTAATACCCCGATCAGGCCAAAAGGTATGGCCATATAGAGCAGGTAAGGGCGGAATTTGCCCCAGCGGGTGGTTGTTCTATCCGTCATTACACCCACCACGGGATCAAAAAGGGTGTCCCAGATACGGGTGATGAGGAACATGGTGCCAATAGCCCCTGCGGCCAGGCCCATTACATCTGTATAAAAGAAGAGCAAATAAGTACCAAAGAGTTTCCAGAACATGGAGGATGCCATATCCCCAAAACCGTAACCGATCTTTTCCTTCAGCGAAATTTTCTGCATACGTGGATTTAAATAAGCTTCCGGCAAATCTATCCTTTAAATGCACATAATATATAGTATTTTTTTATCCGATCATTATCGTAAAAAAACAAAGCCCTCCGATAATTCGGAGGGCCTTTAGGTGGATTCTTAGCTCCTTTACTCTTTTGGGGGACGCGAATGGATTCTTTTGGGGTATTCGATGGATGAAGGAGCTATTAGAAAGAATGTCTTTTTGATGATGTAAAGATGCAGCGATTTTTTTAAGGGAAAACGATAAAATGCCAGGTGGCAGGATTTTTTGTGTATGCGGCGGCGGATGCCGGATAAATGTAAAAAAGAGGTTTGTTTGGGTTTTCTATTCCCCCTTTATGGGGAAGATAATATTGATATGCGTTCCTTCATCCGTGCGGATATTAAAAGAACCTCCTATATCATCTGTGAGCCCCTGCAACAACTCCATACCCATAGAGGCGCCAATGCGGTCATTAAAGTCTGCCGGAAGGCCGCGGCCGTTGTCTGAAACACTTAACATGATCTCTGTACCTGAGAGATACGTAAGCGCAATAGAAATTTTCCCCTGCGCTGTATGGGTAAACGCATATTTAATGGCATTGGTGATAGCCTCGTTGAGGATCAGGCCCAATGTAATGGCAGAAGCATGATTCAGATCAATTTTTTCCACATGCATTTCGAAACGGATGTTCCCCCGGATACCATAACTTTCCCGGAGGTATTCCACCAGTTCATAAATATACTCGGGCATATGAATGGTAGACAGGGTTTCCGACTGATAGAGCTTCTGATGGATAATGGACATAGAGTGGATCCTGTGCTGGCTGTCTTTAATAGCGGAGAGGGCAGCTTTGTTCTTCAGGTAACTGGACTGGATCTCCAGCAGGCTTGCTACCACATGGAAATTATTCTTCACCCGGTGATGGATCTCTTTCACCAGCCATTCCTTATCCTTTACCAACTGCTCCAGCATCCTGTTCTTTTCATTGATCTCAATATTCCTTTTTTGCTTGTTCCGGTATTGGATATATACCAGCAGGGTAATTAGTATCATCACCAGGATACCTGCCAGTGTAACATTCCTCATCAGGTCTGAACGTTGCAATTCGGCCTGCCGCGCTTTGTCTTTCTGTTCTAATAATTCAATGTTCTTATCTTTACTTTCAATTTGATATTGGATCTGGAGTTCCGCAAATTGTTTTGTCTTTGTTACATTATAAAGGCTATCATCAATAGCCTGCCCACGCTGGTATTCATTTATAGCCTTCAGATAATTCCCTTCACTGGAATCAATTTTAAACTGTACCCAATGAATTTTATTCACATTAAATATGTGACCTGAATCTGCAAACTTTTTTGCTATCCCGAAATACTGTTTACCAAGGTTGATATTACCTGTTTTAACGTAATGGAGCGACATATCGGAATAGGCAAAAAATATATTGTCTCTTTCAGTCCGGTCATTTTTAAGTGAATCCAGGTAAGGTAACATCTCCTCAAAATATTGCCTGCTTAGTGCCTGTTGATCAAGCTTATAATAGATCCAGCCTAAAACATGTGCCACATGCATTTTATCAGGCACTGATAAAGGTGGATAGCTGGCTATTGTTTTCAATACAAAACTGAGTGCTTCGTTCGGACGCCCTGTTTTTGCGACAGCTATAGCTACCATATAAAAAGCATCGTACCATATCCTTTTTGCCATATTCTTCGGCTCATGCCGGATGCTCCTATTCAGGTATTCCATGGCTTTTTCGAAGTTCTCAAAACGTATATACTGGTATGCTATATTAGCATATAAAAAATTAGCAAATGCAAAATCCTGGTTAGCCTCCATGATAGCAATGGCTGTTTTACAATCAGCAAAAATATCCGCATAATCTCCTATAAAAGAGTCCAGGAATGAGAACACTGAATAGTTATAATGAATATGTTTGAAACCCATTAATTTCTCCAGTTCTGTTACATGGAGTAACTGTTTTTTAACAGTGTCGTATTTTTGTTGAACAAAATAGATCTCATAGATGCCGGTTAACATTTTTATCATTGAAACCGTATCCCGTTGTTGCCGTACTAATTTAAGTGATTCATTAAAGTCAATTTCCTTCTGCGGATCGTCAAAGCCAGCCCCTGTCCCCCTGTTTGCCAATGCCCTGGCCAGTATCACCGGGTTGTTCGTTCTCCTGGCCAGGTTCACGGCCTGCGTAAAACATTGCTTACTTTTTTCAGGCTCTCCGCTTTGGAGATAGTATTTACCCAATAAGGTCAAAGCTGCATTCTGCCAATATACATCTCTGGTTTTATCCGCTTCAGCTTTAGCGGAAAGGAAAAAGGGCAATGCGGCATCCAGGTCCTTTTTATGGGAGCCTGCTTTGAAAAGGTGAGAACTACCTTGCTTTAATAGAGATTTAATATAATTGTCCGGACCATCAATATAATCCATGTCGTAATAGAGAGAATGAGGCAGGTTTTCTCCATCACTTACCATAATGGCCACACTGTCCATGTCCACCCTGCCTTTCAGGCAAAAAAATACATAGGAAGTGGTGAGTTCTAATTGCAGTCGTTGAGTGGGAATGGAATAGCCAAAGGAGGATTTACCGGCTTGGGTTTGCCCAAAGACCGAAAGGGAACAAACGATAAAACAAAGGGATAAAAAAATAAGTACTGACTTCATTTACCCTGTTTACTCTAATGTAAGCAATTATTCTTAACTCTTTCTGGCAATGATCTCTTTTTCAATGCCCAGTTTCTTGATCCTTGAATTCAGGGTATTCACATTGATATCCAGTATTTCGGCAGCTCCTCCTTTTCCGGAGATCTTCCAGTTGCAGCTTTCGAGTACGGCCAGGATATGATCCCGCTCGTTCTCTATCATTGTTTTAAACTTGTTCTTATCATTAATGGCTGGAACGGGGGCTAGTTTGGAAACAGGTATTTCTATCGATTCAATAACAGTACCGTTTGCCATCACTACATTCCGCTGAATGGTATTTTCCAGCTCCCTGATATTACCGGGCCAGTTATATGCCATGAGCTTGTCCAGCGCCTCTTTTGAGAGTGTTGAAACTTTTCCATCGCTGTACTTCTTTAAGAAGTATTCTGCCAGTAAGGTGATATCTTCTTTTCTCTCGCGAAGAGAAGGTAACATTAAGGGGAATACGTTCAGGCGGTAATACAGATCTATACGGAAGCGCCCTGCTGCTACTTCTTCTTCCAGATCTTTATTTGTTGCGGCCAGTACCCTTACATTGATCTTTTGTGGTTTGCCGCCAATGGGTTCTATCTCTTTTTCCTGGAGTACCCTTAGAAACTTAACCTGTAACTCAAGAGGCAACTCTCCTATTTCATCAAGGAAAATAGTACCCCCGTCTGCCAGTTCAAACTTTCCGGCCCTCCTTGCGATAGCGCCTGTGAAAGAACCTTTTTCATGACCGAACAATTCAGATTCGATCAGGTTGGCCGGTAATGCACCGCAATTGACAACAACAAAGGATTTATTCTTGCGGGTGGAATACTTATGAATGGAATGTGCGATCAATTCCTTTCCGGTGCCACTTTCTCCCAGGATCAACACAGAAGTATCCATGGGGCCAACCAACCGGGCCTGCTCCAATGCTTCCTTGAATTTTTTGCTTTTGCCAACGAGGTGACTGAATTCTGCAGGAAGCGCAGCTGGCAGGGATTTTTGTGATAAAGCCTGCATGGCACTTTCTTCCATCCTGTGTTTATGCAGGTACAGGGCTACATCCAGCATGATCAATACATCCTTTGCACGGAATGGCTTAACCATAAAGCCATACGGTTTGGTTGATTTGGCCTCTTCCAGTATCTGCCTGTTGGAATTAGCAGACAGGTAAACAAAGGCCATGTTCTTATCATGCAGTATTTTCCCGAGGTCAATACCAGTACCTTCTCCCTGCAAAAAAATATCTACTAGTACAAGATCCGGTTTTTCCTTTTCTATTACTGACAGTGCAACGGCAACTGATCTCGCGATAGTACAGGTGGCATATCCTGCGTTCGTGAGGATAACATTGAGTCCCTTTGCTTCAATGAACTGATCCTCTACAATTAAAATTTTCGCTTTCAATGGGCAACATTTTGTCAATGCAAATTACAAAAGTTCCATTTCTAAATCACAAAGTATTATTAATCAACCTTCTAATCATGCGTTTATTCAATAATTATTGATATAACAATAATTGATCCCCCGCTGTAAAAATTAAATTACTGCAAATCAGCCATCTAAAAAAATGGCACAAGATTAGTCTCGCGATCAGTCCTAAACCAATAAGCAATGAAAAACAAAACCATTTCCGCAACCTTTCACCTTAAACAGATCTTCTTATGAAAAGTTTCCTGACCCTGATAGATGCACTGGCCGATGTTAAAAGCAGGGGCTATACGGAGGACTTCTCCGTTGAACCAAGCTGCCTCTACTGTGGCGACCTGGATATCCGCCTTTATCCTGAAGAATTTCATATCGACGAGGTCTACCGCTTTGAGGAAGACTCTAATCCGGAAGACAACGCCGTGCTTTATGCCATCTCTTCCTCAGCAGGTATTAAAGGCACACTCGTAGATGGTTATGGAGCCTATGCGGAGAATATGAATTTTGAGATGATCCAAAAACTAAGTGCACATGGAAGCCAAAATTAACATCGCAGAAAAAGGGCGGGAGGCATTAAAAACGCTCTTTAATATCGGCGCATATTTAAGCAAATCTCCCATAGACGTAAATCTTCGCGAGCTTATTAATTTACGGGTATCCCAGGTCAATTCCTGTGCTTATTGTATTGACATGCACTATAAGAGCGCAAAGGCAAAAGGTGAAACAGAAAAACGCCTGTATGGCCTGAGCACCTGGCGGCAGACCAACTGGTACAGTGATCGGGAAAAAGCTGCCTTCGCTTTTGCAGAAGCTGTTACAGCGGCTGCCATGAACGACAAGGTCTATAACAACGCCGCGTTATTCTTTTCTGAAGAAGAACTGGTAGACCTCACGCTGATCATCACCACCGTCAATACCTGGAACAGATTCAACAATACGTTCAGTACTTCTCCTGAATAACCGCTTAAAATTATGCTTATGTTATCGCACAAAGACGACCCGGCTAAATACGTGCCTCCGTCAAAAGAAATAGTGCCTTTACAAAGGCCTTTCCCGGAAGGGAATACCAGTGATGGAAGTGAATTCATGGATGATGCCATTCACATGAATGAGGAACTGCCTCCTGAAGTAGAGGAGTAGTACACCAAAACATCTTTTTTAATCATAAAAAATCAAATACCCATGCAAGAATTCTTAATCGCTATCCACAGGGATCTGACGGGCAAGAACCCCAAACCAACGCCAGAGCAAATGAAAGAAGCCATGAAACCTTACCAGGATTGGATCAGTAGCATTGCTGCGCAGGACAGACTGGTGAATCCACCAAAAAGATGGGATACAGATGGCCGGGTAGTCAAACCAGGTAATACAGTATCTACCGGGCCATATGCTGAGGTTAAGAAATCGATAGGCGGGTTGTTCCTGATAAGGGCTAATGACTATGAGGAGGCCGTTGAAATTGCTAAAGGCTGCCCCATCATTCAAGTGGGTGCGGTTGTGGAAGTGAGAATGGCGGTTCCTACAGTGTGAGGAATTGCAAAACAAAGTGCCTTTGCGTTCTGCAAGGGCACTTTTCTTAAATCTTGCGGTATGAAAAAGATCACTGTGGTATTTGATGGCTTACGCCTTTCCGAAAGTGCATTACAATATGCCATATTCCTGGGTAAAAAAGTATCTGCCCATATTTCTGCTCTTTTCCTGGATGACTTCACCTATAACAGCTACAATATGTATCAATTGATACGGGAGGGTGCATCGGAAAATGAAGTCAGGGATTTTGACCTGCGGGACAGGACGCAAAGGGGAACTGCAGGCCGGTATGTTGAAGCAGCTCTTCAACAGGCAGGTCTTTCCTGCAGTATACATCATGGCGGGAATATTGCCATACAGGATGTTTTAGAAGATAGTGTTTATTCTGACCTGATCATCGTGGATATTCATGAATCTTTCACGCAGGAAAAGAAATTACCTCCTACCCGGTTCATGAGGGACCTGCTGACCGATACACAATGCCCTGTATTAATTATCCCCTCCACCTATCGTGAAATTTCCAAAGCTATACTCCTGTATGATGGAGAGCCTTCTTCTGTTTATGCTATTAAAATGGCGGGGTACCTATTACCCTGGATCAACAGACTGCCGGCAGAAGTGCTCTCCATTAATAACAAAGAGGCGGTTGAACAATTGAATGACAACCGCCTGATGGATGAGTTTATGCAAACGTATTTCCCGGCGGCTCCCATCAAAGTGATGCAAGGGCCACCGGAAACCGTTATTGTGGACCAGTTGAAAGAACAGGAACCTGGCACTATGGTGATCTTAGGTGCCTACAGAAGAAGTGCTGTTTCCCGGTTCTTCAGAATGAGCATGGCCGATGTACTGATGAGCAACTTACAATTGCCTTTATTCATTGCACATAATAAATGATCACAACAATACAGCTCCTTCCCCATCACGTTCAGGCTGCTCCCCCTCCGGCTCTCTCAATTCAGTAAGCAATTGTTTAATTCCCTACATTTGCCATTGATTAAAAGAGACCAACATGCGTAAAGGATTTATCATTAGCGCAATCATAGGGATTATAGGCACTGCTTTGCTCGGCTACTTCGCAAGCCCCTGGTGGTATGTGATCCTGGCTATGATCGTGGCGCTGTTTATTATGGGCATTAATGATATGCGGCAGACCAAACATTCTATCATGCGCACCTATCCTGTTTTTGGCAGAATGCGTTACTGGATGGAAGCATTGCGGCCTAAAATGTACCAGTACTTTGTGGAATCTGATATTGACGGGCGCCCCATTAACCGCATAGACCGCTCCACCATTTATCAGCGTGCTAAAAAAGAAATGGACACCATGCCTTTCGGTACACAACTGGATGTGTATGAGGAAGGATACGAATGGATGAGCCATTCCATCTCTCCCAAAGATTTCCGTAACCTGGACCATAATCCGCGGGTGCTGATCGGCAACAAGGATTGCAAACTCCCTTATTCTGCCAGCATCTTCAATGTATCCGCCATGAGCTTCGGTTCTCTGAGCAGCAATGCGATTGAGGCATTGAATGCAGGTGCTAAGATCGGCAACTTTGCGCATAATACCGGTGAGGGTGGTATCAGCCCTTATCACCTTAAACATAACGGGGATATTATCTGGCAGGTAGGCACAGGCTATTTTGGCTGCCGGGATGAAGATGGGAATTTTTCACCGGAACTATTCAGGCAAACATCTTCTGCGCCGCAGATCAGGATGATAGAACTGAAATTATCCCAGGGAGCCAAACCTGGTCACGGGGGTATTCTGCCGGCTAAAAAGAATACACCGGAGATTGCAGCCATCCGGCACGTAAAAGCGGGCACTACAGTATACTCCCCTCCTTACCACAGCGCATTTAATAACCCGCGTGAGCTGGTATTACTGCTTCAGCAGATGCGTGAATTGTCCGGCGGAAAACCCGTAGGTTTCAAATTATGTATCGGAAGGAAGAGTGAATTCATCGGCATCTGTAAAGCCATGATAGAACTGAACCTTTACCCGGACTTTATTACCGTGGATGGTGGTGAAGGAGGAACAGGTGCTGCACCACAGGAATTCTCCAATCACGTAGGAGCGCCTTTACTGGATGGACTGGCTTTTGTGCATAATATCCTGGTAGGTTATGATATCCGGAAACATATCAAACTGATCGCTTCGGGTAAGATCCTTTCCGGTTTCCATATCCTCAGAGCCATCGCTTTGGGTGCAGATGCCTGTAACAGTGCACGTGCCATGATGATGGCCATCGGGTGTATCCAGGCTTTGCAATGTAATTCCAATAAATGTCCAACGGGCGTGGCTACACAGGATCCCGCTTTATCTATCGGGCTGGTAGTAGCTGATAAGAAACAGCGGGTAGCCAACTATCATGAAGATACCGTGAAAACTTTCGTGGAACTGATGGGCGCCGCAGGTATTGATGATTATAAAAAGCTGACACGCTCACATATCTACCGCCGTGTATTCATGAATGAGGTGAGGACTTTTGAAGATATCTTCCCATCCCTGGAACCCAGTGCGATCCTCAACAACAAAATTCCTGAAAAGTATAAACAGGATGTTGAAATGGCGCATGCAGACAGATGGTATTAAAAACTTAAAGCCCGTACACAATGTACGGGCTTCCTTTTTAGAATGCAGCTGCAAATTCTTTTGCAAATTCCTCCAGTTTTGTTTTGCCTAATGGAATAGGTTCCTGCTTCTTATAATCTTCCTGTAACACACCTGTATGAATGCTGTTGTTCAATTGCAGGATATTGGTAATAAAGAAGGAAGGTAATCCGGCCTGTTCCAAACCACTTTTCGTTTGTTCCTCAGTAAGTAACAGCCATTGCAGGTCCGGTTTGCCGATTGCTCTACCTAACACACTGGCTACTTCACTGGCTGTGCGTTCATCGCTGATGATATAGCGGATGTTTTGTGTGGCAGTTGTTTTCTCCAGCTCTTCCGCAGCAACCGTGGCAATGTCTGCCGGAGCAACCATTACCAGTTTATCATCTCCACCATAGTTTGAACCGATGAAACCTGCTCCTTTGATCATATCTGCAAACCTGTAAAGATTTGGGTAGAAATATCCCGGGCGGAGGTGTGTGAGGGAAATGCCAGGCAACTGGTTCAGGATAATTTCCGCATGATGTGCACCCAGGATGAAGCCGGTGCCTTTATCCAAATGTGCACCATAGCTGCTGAGATGTACTACCCTCTTTATACCAGCC
This sequence comes from Chitinophaga niabensis, assembly GCF_039545795.1. Taxonomy (NCBI): domain Bacteria; kingdom Pseudomonadati; phylum Bacteroidota; class Chitinophagia; order Chitinophagales; family Chitinophagaceae; genus Chitinophaga; species Chitinophaga niabensis. The sequence goes on from NZ_CP154260.1 coordinate 3,608,254, forward strand.
TGCTGAATGGCCTGTGCATAATTGCCTGCAAGCCTTTTGTAATACGCCACCTGATCTGTTTCCGTATAGCCGGGAGGCACCATTATATATACAGTATCTGCGCCAGTGAAAGTGTTTGTCAGAAACTCCCGGTCGTCCAGTGAGCCGATGGCCGCTGTGGCCCCGAGTGCTTCGATCTCTGCTTTCTTTGCAGGATTGCTGCTGATAGTGGTTACCCTATGGCCTTTCTGTAACAGGTCTTTTATTAATGGCAAGCCTATGTTCCCTAAGGAACCTGTTGTTATTATTTTCATAACATAAAGGTCCCTCCTCCAGCGTTTTTCCCTGTAGCTAAATCTCAGATTGTTGTAGTCATTTCTTTAATTGAAAGAATTCCGGAATTCTACCGGAGAAAGACTGGTTTTGCTCTTGAATAATTTGCTGAATGACTGGGAATGTTCAAAGCCCAGCTCATACGCAATTTCACTAACGGTGAGGTCCGTAGTGGACAGTTTTTCCTTTGCCTTTTCGATCAGTTTATCGTGTATATGCTGTTGGGTACTTTGGCCGGTTAAGGTCTTCAGCATTACACTCAGGTAGTTGGGAGATACGTTTAATTCATTAGCAATGTACTGTACGGTGGGTATTCCATTTTCTTTCTGAAACCAGGAAGTAAGCACATCCTCCAGCTTCTCCAGGATCCTGTGATTACTGATCTTACGGGTGATGAACTGGCGCTGATAGAAACGTTCTGCATAGATAAGCAGGAGATCCAGCTGCGCAATGATCACATCCTGGCTGAATTTATCTATGCTCGCGTGATATTCCTGTGCGATGTTCTGTATCAGGCTAGTAATAGTCAGCTCTTCCTTTTCAGAAAGATGCAGGGCTTCATGAACCGCATAGCTGAAATACTCGTATTGTTTGATCTTTTTAGCCAGCGGGGTGTTCCATAAAAAGTCGGGATGCACGATCAGTAACCAGCCGGTATGGCTGAAATCGTCTGCTGCTTCTATAGAAAATACCTGGCCGGGGGAAATGAAGCTCATCAATCCTTCGTCAAAATCATATACCTGCTGGCCGTACCGCATCTTGCAGTTAAAATTCCTTTTTAATGCAATGGAATAGAAATTATGTATAACGGTACCGGGTGAGCGTTTGATATCATCGAAATTAACAACGCTGATCAGGGGATGCAGGGGTTTCGGCAGGTCCATATGCTGATGGTACTCGCTGATAGTCTTGATATTATGTGGCTGAGTGTTCTTCACGTCTTTCAAAAGTAATTATATTTGGGGGAAGTATGAAAACCGAAGACATTATCCTTCAGCGGCTGCATACCCAGCAGCTGGCCAAACCTAACTATAAAGAAGCAGGAGAGGTAGTTTCCTGGCTCATTGCCATGCAGGCACAGGAGTATGCACATGCCAAATGGGCTATTCATCTCCGCTCCAAAGGACTAACAGAAAAGGCAATAGAACAATCCTTCAATGAGGGCATTTACCTCCGTACCCATCTCATGCGGCCTACCTGGCATTTTGTGCATCAGCAGGATATCCGCTGGCTGCTGCAACTCACTGCACCAAGGGTACATGCAGCCAATGCCTATTACTATAAACAACTGGAACTGGATACCAAATTGTTCTCCCGCAGTAATAAAGTACTGGAAAAAGCATTACAGGGCGGGAAACATCTGCAACGTACTGCTTTGGCAAAGGCACTAAAGGATGCTAAGATCATCGCTTCCGGGCCAAGGCTCGGTTATATCATGATGTTTGCAGAACTGGAAGGGCTTATTTGCAGCGGCCCCCGGGAAGGCAAACAGTTCACCTATGCTTTGCTGGAAGAAAGGGTACCTCCTGTAAAAGCACTCAGCCGTTCAGAAGCGCTGGCGCAGTTTGTGCAAAGATACTTCACTACCAGGGGACCAGCTACTTTGCAGGACTTCGCTTATTGGTCCGGCTTAACAATGAAAGATGCAAAAGAAGGCGCTGAGGCGCTTTCTGCGGACTTCGTTAAGGAAGGAGAATTAATATACCTCCCTGCTTCATTTGACAAGAAAGAAAAGATCACACATACCTTCATTATGCCGGATTATGATGAATACGGCATGAGCTATAAAGACCGCCACGACATCTTCAACGAAGGCGCCCGTACCTTCTATTCCCATATGATCATTGTGGATGGAAAGATTGCAGGTACGTGGAAAAAGAAGGACAATGACGGGCTGGATATGGACATATTCACAACACTGAACAAAACACAAACAACAGCCTTAAAGAAGGCCACAGCGCGTTACCTGGCCTTTTGCAGGTAAACGGCACAAATATTGTACCCCAACCTCTTAAAACTACCCCATATGAATGTAAAACGCATCTTCGGCGCCGTCTTAACTGTTCTGGGTATTATAGGACTGATCTATGCCGGTTATGGCTTTGTTCAACACAGTGTCAAAACCCGTGAGTTAATAGTAGTGGGGATCATCGGGTTGATCTTTTTCTTTTCGGGTATAGGGCTGGTGAAGAATACGAAGGATGAGGCATAAGCCCATTACCTCACCTGGCAGTGACCTTACTTCATACATTACTTTTACGGGTACTTTCAAAGGCTCTTTTGGCATGTTCCAACAGATGCCCGGGCTTCTTTAATACCCCATATAAATGTCTTAATCCCCCCATGTCAAAGTCCGATTCACCCCCCTTCCGGGAAGTAACCGGACTTTACATTTGTATTCCTATCTCATAACCATTTAAACTCAGTAAATATGAAAGGTCAGGATTTCACAACCAGTTTCCTGGTTGATAAAACACCACATGAGGCATTCGAAGCCATCACTAATTTCCGTGCCTGGTGGTCAGAAGATATCAAAGGAAGAACAAACATCCTTCATGAGGTTTTCCTTTATCAATATAAGGATATCCATCTGTGCAAGCTTAAGCTTATTGAGGAAGTTCCGGATAAAAAGCTGGTTTACCATGTTTTGGACAATCAATTCAGTGTATTTACAAAGGATAAAACAGAATGGATCAATACCCAGCTCGTTTTTGATATTTCAAGTGAAGACGGTAAAACAAAAGTAAAATTCACGCATGTGGGCCTCGTTCCGGAATATGAGTGTTATGAGGTTTGCCATGTTGCCTGGAGCACCTACATTAATCAGAGCCTGTACAATCTGATCGCTACCGGCCAGGGACAGCCAACTCCTAAAGGAGAAGATGGTATAAACGCGGAGGTATTAAGAGAACGGAATTTAATCAACTGAACAGGAGAAAAATGACAAACTACGAAAAGTTCCATCAGCTACACCATCAATCCACCCCGTTAATACTGGCCAACGTATGGAATGTGAAAAGTGCGCAAATAGCAGAAAAGAGTGGCTTCGCCGCAATAGCTACTTCCAGCGGGGCTATTGCTGAATCGCTCGGGTACAGGGACGGTGAGCAAATACCATTTGCGGAGTTATTATATATCATACAACGGATCAATGCCACTACGTCCATTCCCTTATCAGTAGACCTTGAAAGAGGATATTCGGATGATCCTGCAATATTGAATGATAACATTCAAAAGCTAATTGACAGCGGCGTTGCCGGTATAAACCTGGAAGATGCACAGGGAGAAGAGATCTATCTGAAAAAATTGAACCATATTAAAAACTACCTGGTCAAAACCAACCAGCAGTTATTTATTAATGCCAGAACAGACGCTTTCCTGCAAAAACTGCCAGCACCCCTGAAAACAACATTGATCAGAGCGGAACTATACAGAGAGGCGGGTGCCGATGGCCTGTTTGTACCTGGTGTTCAGGAGGCTGAAACAATTAAAGAGATCACCTCTTACACCACGCTGCCGGTGAATGTAGTTGGCGTTCCAAAAATTGCGTCCATTGCCGAATTAACAGATTATGGCGTAAAACGAATAAGCATGGCGGTATTATTATACAAAGCTACTTACAGGCATATGGAAAAACTGGCGCAGGAAATTATGGATAAACAATCATTTGAAGCTTTATCTTAAAAAGATGGACAGATTAAAAAATAAAGTAGCCCTGGTCTATGGTGGCGTGGGTAGTGCAGGGCTGGTCATAAACCAGCAAAAAAACAGCGGCTGTTTCAGCATTTCACTGAAACAGCCGCTATTTCCATACGTGGAATTTACAAATTAATTCTCCCTGATATAGATATCCGCAGGCACACCCGGAATACTATTCACCTGCTGCGGGTTTTCTCCATTATGCCCCACACTGGTATCCAGGTAATAGATACTTCCTTCCACACCGGCCACTAACAGGTTCCCGCCATTCAACACTTTCAGCATGGTCACTTTCTTTCCACCGAAAGTGGCATCCAGCGCCTTCACCTCATTGTTAACCGGGTTGTAGCGATAGATCTTATCGTTGGAAGAAAAGAAGATCACACCGATCGGGGAACTTTGCCATTTGGTATCCGGCATCAGCAGGCTGGCTGCGGGGAATTCTCTTTTATAAGAAGGCGTGAACGTTCTTTTATCTGCATTGAAATCAAGGCCAAACTTCAGTTCTATTTTCTTACCCACACTGTCCATCATGGCATAGAACTCATTATCCGTGAAGCGGGTCATGTAGAGCAGGTCCATTTTCAGGTTCTTGGGATCGAAAGAAGTGTTACCTAATACATTATAGCTGGTATCGAAGAATGCATTGGTGCTGAAGCGCAGGAATTGTTTTTTGGTGGCTTCAAAGCCAAAGAAATAACCATCGTTAGGGCGCTCATAAAGGTTATGCAGCACATTGGGATGCAACTGGTAATTACCATCTACCGGTACTCCCCAAAAGCCGTAATAAGGCCAGAATGGTGCTGTTTCCGTAGCGCCGATGTACATTTTTCCATTGAGGATAGCAGTGGTTACACCATTGATCATATTCAGGAAACTGTTCACCTTCAATACAGCAGGAGCGGTATAAAAGTTATCTGCCAGGTATTTGTTGCGTTGCAATGTGTTGGCATCAATCTGTACAGCACCGGTAGTGCCGCCGGTATAAGTGATCCAGAAAGAACTCAGCTGGTTCATGTAGAACTGGTTCCTTATAGGCACCAGTTGCATACCACCACCGGGCAATACTTCTTTGTTGATGGCATCATAGATATCAGGTTGTACCGTTCCATCAGGTTTAATGAAGGTGAGTACCGTTCTGTTGTTCTCATTGCTGAGCACCAGCACACCTCTTGTAAACTGTGTCTGCCCTTTGACAATAAACTTGAAGAAATATACCTGGCCGGTATTGTTATCCTTTACTTTCAGTAAAGCATTATAGCGGTTAGCGCCCAGGCCGAATACAATCCTCAATGATTGCCCCTCATAATCCACAGACATGGCCTTTTCCGGCACATCTATCTTCCAGAAGCAGGAATAATCGTTTTTACCGGATTTCAGCTGTACTTCAGGGGTAATGATCAGGCTGTCTCCCACGATGGCTGCATAAGCAGTATCCAGCCCTTTTACAACAGGATCCGGAATGTTGATGTAATCATAGTTGCCCTTGTCCTTGGCACAGGCGCCAAGGATGAACAACAGCAAAATATATAAGGAATATTTTTTCATGTACGATCGTTAATAATTATACAATGCGGTTACCATTCTCATCCCTGAAGTAGTATTTGTTATCTGCCGGGTTGAGCTCCATAACGTACTTCTTTTCAGGATTGCTGATGCTGAAGAAATTATACTTCCCTCCTCCTATATCTTCCACGGTATATCCTTCTGCGGGATTAGCTGCTACCCATGAAATGGGATTGTTCAGGAAACTTCTGAAACGGCGGGTATGATATAGTGTTTTAGGTAATACTTCTGCATTAAAAACAGCAGGTAACTCTATAGTACCGGATGTTCTGATGAACAGCTCATGCTTCACGCGGGAATAGGCTCCCAGTTCGCCGGCCCAGGTATTCCACCATACCGGTTGCTCCAGGCGGTTGGAGAAGATCACCTTTGCCGTATCGAACGCAACGGTTGTAACTGCAAAATCTTTGGTGGCCGCCAGGCGGAACTTTATCTTAACAGAACCTGCCAGGAGTGCAGGGTCCTTGCTGTAGATAATGATGGGCACATTGGCACTGCCGGAATCAGCAGGAATGGTATATTCCGGTTCCAGGGCTTTATAGTGCGTGCCAGGTAATGCTGTGGTAGCACTGTCTATTACCGTGAGTTTGAACTTCCTGTCCACAGACTTCCGCAAGCCGGAAATACGTACAGGTAAAAATATGGTATCAAAGGATTTCTCCGGGAAGAGGGCGAAAGAATAGAAAAAGCTGTCCACCCGTTTCTCTTTATCCTTTGGATCTGTAAAATCGAAGTATATATTGTCTGGCGACTGATACGTTAATTCAACTGCCTTTTTACAAGCACTCAAACAAACTGCGCCGAATAAACCAATCAGGAATAATTTTTTCATCGCTGTTTTTTTATCTGTTACCGTATGCAATCTCATCATCAGGGAATGGCAGTACAAATACTGCTTTGCTGGCCGGGATGCTTACGCCGGATTGTCCGGCAATAGGCATATTCAGGCGTTTGTACATATAAAAGATCTGGCCTTCGGAGAAGAACTCTTTACGTGCTTCTTTCACCAGTTCATTCATGAACACTGTTTTGGAAGGATCGCTCAGCTTAGTACCGATCCCCCTGTTCAAACGAACGGTATTAAAATAATCCCATGCCTTGGTGGCATCTGTATCAAACGTACACTCTGCTGCGATGTAATACATTTCACTCAAACGCATGCAGGGCATCATCAGATCATGGATGTTAGCATCAGGGTCCCTGGTGTATTTTACTACCCGCAGATAGGTACCGGTAGAACCGGATTGTTCCTGCAGCCATTGTTTATAACGGAAATCATCTCCTCCTACGCCGCCGGTCTCATAGATATTCCGGCCCTCTGTTAATGTTACGTATAAGGCTGACTGGCCATTGGTGAGTACTTCCTTCATCCTGTCCTGCATATTCGGTGCATAAATACCAAAGAGCAGTTCTTTATACAGGATCCTGTCTTTCTTCTCTTCATCAGGATTCAGGAAGTCTGCCTGTTTGGTGAAGGGGAATTTGTTGGAATTGATCACCTCCAGGGCATTGCTCAAAGCGTTTGTTTTGTCTCCTTTATAGAGATAAACCCTTGCCAGCTCTCCACAGACTGCATAATAGTTCAGGCGGTGGCGGCGTACCTGCAGGAAGGTTTCTCCTTTGGTTTCCGTAGCGGTGTCTGTTTTAGGATAACCTACTTTATAACCGGGGGAAAGGATAGGATCGCTTTCTCTCAGTAATTCCTTTGCCGCCAGCAGGTCTTTCAGCATCAGGTCGATGGCTTCTCCTACTTTGAACAACGGTGGTACTTCTTTGCTGAATTTGGTTACATAGGGAATACCACTTCCATTTGCATTTGTAACATAGGAATCAGCAAAAAGGCGCAGTACATCAAAATGGCAGTAAGCACGCATAGCCAGCGCTTCGCCTTTTATGATGTTGTAATTAACGGCAGTGAGGATGTTCTTCTTTTCATCAATATGCTCCAGGATGAGGTTGGCATTGGCCACTACAGTGTACAGGCCTTCCCAGATCTGGTCCCTTCTTTGTACAAAACCATTCTCTTTACGGTTGAACTTCATCACCGCACCATATCCCCAGCTGTCAAAAACATCGGTGCTGTAGTTCTGTGCAAATGCATCCAGGAAACCGTAAGTGAGTTCACGGCCATAGAGCTGCTCTTTGGCATTTTTGCTGTATAAGCCGTTGAGGGCTTCTTTAAAACCATCTTCAGAACTGAAAAGCGCGTCCTGGGACACTTCAGATTTGGGCTGTACATCCAGCCATTTGCTGCAGGATGCAAAAGCGCCTATGATGATGATGGATATAATATATTTCTTCATCGTAATTAAGTTTAGAACCGGGTGGATAATGAGAAGGTGAAACTCCTGGCGAAGGGATAATCGATCCCCCTTTCTGTCTGCAGGCTGGACCAATAAGCCAGATCATTCAGGTTCAATGCAAAGCGGAGGCTTTTCATCTTCAAACGTTTATACCATTGTGCCGGTGCGTCATACGACAGGTACACGGATTTAAATTCCAGCCTGTTCTCTTCCTGTACAAAACGGGAAGTGGTACGTGTTGTGCTGAGGTCTTTAATGTCTTTATAGAAAGTATGATCACCTGGTTTCTTCCAGCGCAGTGCCAGCACCCTGCTATCCACATTGTATTTGGGATCTGCATTCTCCACCCTGTCAATCAACGTCTGGTTATAGATATCGCCACCTAAACGGGTATAGAAACTGAATTCTATCATGAAGTTCCTGTAAACGAAACTACCGCCGAAATAACCATCCAGGTCTGGCGTCTGATCTCCCACAGCTACGGTGTTACGCACATCATATTCATAAGTAGTAGTGCCATCAGGACGAACAAAGATCTCTTTACCATTCTCAGGATCGATACCTAAGGACCTTACGGCGTAGATGGTATTGAGTGACTGGCCTTCCTTGTAACGCAGTAATGGTCTTGTTCTGGAGGCGGAGTCTGCTTGCTGCTTGTTATCCACTTCTTCATTATAACGTTTCAATGCATCAGAGATCTTGGTGATCACATTCGTATTGTGCCCCAGGTTACCGTTCAGGTTAAAGGACCAGTTCTTTCCACGCAGTACGTTTGCACGGAAATAGATCTCAAAACCTTTGTTCACCATTTCACCCAGGTTCTCTTTATACCTTGCAAAACCAGTGGAGGTAGGTACGTTCACATCTGTAAGCAGGTCTTTTGTGAGCTTGTGATAATAACGGGGAGACATATACAACCTGTCTTTAAACATCGAAACTTCCAGGCTCAGATCGTAGTTCTGCGTACGCTGCCATTTCAGGGCGGAGTTGCCGTAATCTCTGAAGATAGCACCAACACCAGTGGAATACCAATCCGCATTGAAGTAGGTATAGGTGGTGTTGGAGAGGTAAGCCGGGAAGTTCACATCTCCTGTTAAACCTGTAGTGGCTTTTATTCTGAACTGATTGAAGATGGAATGCTGCATGAATTTCTCATTATGCAGGTTCCAGCCCAGGCCATAGGACCAGAAGGTAGCCATTCTTGAATCCTTTCCGAATTTGGAAGAACCATCTGTTCTTACTGTTCCATCCATCAGGAAGCGGTTCTGGTAAGAATAGTTAAAGGAAAGGAAAGCACCGATGAGGCGTTGTTCTGTTACCTCACCGGTTGGTGATCCATCTTTCTCGTAACTGCGGGCGAAGCTGATATCAGTAAAGCGGTCGTTAGTGAAACCCTGTGCCACTATATATTTATAGTTGGATTGCTGGGCCTGTATATTGGTACCCAGGGAGAAATTGAGGAAGTGTGACCCTTGTAATACTTTATTATAGTTCACGGTGAAATTTCCATCCACCTGTTGTTCGTCTATACTACTGAAATAATATTTGCCACGGTCTTTCAGATCATTTCCGGAATACCAGTAGAACTCATTGCTGTTTGGAGAAACGAATTTATCCAGCGTAGCTTTACGTTTTGTTAAACTGATGGTACCATTGATCCTCCAGGAAGGGCTGGGATTATATTCCGCGGAGAACGCATCAATGAACTCCAGGTAATCCTGTTTATCAAAGCTGCCGGTGGTAGCTTCGTACAAAGGGTTCATTACAGGTGATAATACCCGGTCTCCGCTAACACGGTCTTCATTTGACAGATACTGCCAGGAATCTACTTCCCTCAGTATCCTGCCCAGTGAATCTGTTTTAGGATAATAAGGGTTCATGCGCACATATTTGGAGAACTGCCCGTAAGGAGATTCCACTCCCTTCACCTGGGAAATGGTGAAGTTATTACGGAACATGAGTTTGTTGTTCTTCAGATTGTAAGCAAGACTGGTGGCAAGGCTGTAACGATCACGGCCGGAACCTTTCATCACACCATTATTAGTTTGATAACGGCCATCCACACCATATCTTAAAGTAGGTGTACCACCCTGTAAGGAAATGGAATGTTTATGACCGAAATCGGTAGCCAGTGGCTGAGATAGCCAATAGGTGTTCACTCCACTGAGTACATTCCTTCTTTTCTGGTAGTACTTCCTTTCCAGGTCATCCGGATTTTCCACAGCATTGCTGGTATATAAGCCGGCCAGTTTTTCATATTCCAGTTTCTCGGAAGCATTCAATACTTTATAAGCCGTAAGGTCTGGTGTGGTTACATTCAGTTCATAATTGTAATACACTTCCAGCGCACCTTCTTTCGGTGTTTTGGTATTGATCACCACCACGCCGTTAGAAGCACGGGAGCCATAGATAGCAGTGGCTGCCGCATCTTTCAGCAAGGTGATCATTTCTATCCTGTTCACATCCAGGTCGTAGATGGTTTGAATACCTACCTGGTAACCGTCCATAATGAACATGGGCAGGTTGGTGATGGTAGCCAGCTGGTTGCGGGAAAGGAGTTGAGGATCTGTAGTAGCGGTGGTAGGCATTGCGGTAGCACCTCTTACATTGATATTAGGCAATGCATTGGGATTGGAACCTGCGAGGTTGTTCTCCACGATCCTGAAAGAAGGATCATAAGCCTGTATACTGGCCAGGATATTCTGCGGGTTGAAACGTTTGATCTCTTCTCCCGTAATTACAATCGCAGACCCTGTATAACTTTCTTTCTTTAGTTTCTGATAACCGTTCACAACAAAGTCCTTCATGGACTGCACATCGGTTAACAGCTTTATATCAATAGCGGTACGGTTATTTACTTTTACCTCCTGCGGTTTATAGCCGATGTAACTAAACACCAGTGTGGCATTGGTCGGAACGTTCGGCAAAGTGTACTTACCATTCTCATTGGTTTTAGCACCATTAAAAGTACCTTTCACTACTACTGTTACGCCCGGTAAGGGTACACCGGATTCTTCCGTTACCTGTCCGGTTACTGTAGGTTGCTGCTGCTGTGTGATACTTTCCAGCTGAAGTGGTTGCGCTGGTTCTGTCGCGGATACCTGATCTGCGATTTTTTTTTCGGTGCGCTTCTCTTTTTTGTAAATAATGAAATGGTCCTGTGCGGCCTGTTCCACTTCCAGCCCCATGGGGCGAAGGAAATTACTGAGATAGTCGATCAGCTTTTCGGCTGTAGGTTTTCCGGCAGGCTTTTGCGTGGTGATACCGTTGATAGTGTTACCGGTATAATTGATACGAACTTTGTAAAGCTGTTCCAATTCTGCCAGTATAGTCTTCAATGGCACCTGCCTGTTGTCCTGCACTTCCGTGCCTTGTACATTGTGAGCGGCTCCTGAAGCTGTACCTCCTTGTATCAGCAATGCCAGTGCCAGGCTTCCCAATACCCTTCGGGTTCCGGCGTAAAATTCTACCATAGCTATTGATTTTGGTTGGTTAAGACATAGCAATGTCACCTCCCGTTTTTTCGGGACCCTCTAAAGTGTGACATGACGTTGGCTTAGTTAATTATTACTGATCTTATATGTGTTTGTTCCTGTCTTATCTATATGCACCTCAAATGATCTCGATAGTGTTTTAAAGAACACATCGATATTGTCCATTGGTATACTCCCCGTAAACGTTTGTCCGCTAAAGCTGGAATCCTCCAGTTGTATTGTAATGCCCATATTATCCTGCAGTGATCTGATCACTTCGGCAATAGGCGTTTCATTAAAGCTTAATACTTTTTGCTGCCAGGAAGAATATACTTCCGGGTCTACTTTTTTGTTCACCAGTTCGGTGGTGGCGGCAGAATACACTACCATATCCCCTGCTTTCATGGTGATGGCAGGCTGGTTACTTTTCTTATTCAAGGTGAGCCTTACCACTCCGTTGGCTAACACTACCTGTGTTTTAATACGGCGGGTGTTCACATTAAATTCGGTACCTACTACCTGGATATCCACATCTTTTGTATGCACAACAAAGGTTTGGTTATTGCTTTGATGTGTAACGGAGAAGAAGGCCTCCCCTTCTATCCATATTTCGCGGGGATGTACCTGGTCCCAGTTATCCTTATAATGGATCTTTGAATTCACATTCAGTTTCACCACAGAATGATCGGGCAGCTCAATTGTTCTCAGTTCTCCCATGGCAGTCTGGTGATGCACCTCTGCACGGGGATAAAAGGTATAGGCCGCGAACACGGCTATGATCAATCCTATGAACGCAGCCGCATAAGGTATCCAGCGGCGATGCTTTTTGGGCATCTCCACTATTTTAGCTGCAGGGCGGTCCATGCTCTGCAATACTTTCGCCCATGTTTCTTCTTCGTCCTTTGCTGTGGCTGTATGCGTTGGCGTACAGATCAGCAGTAATATCTCCTTTGCTTTCACCACATCATCCTTCCTGTCAGGATTATTCAGCAGCCATTCGTTCCAGAAAGCGGCGGCTGTTTCATCCTGTTCCAGCACCCACTTGCGAAACATGGGATGCTCTAAATACTCTTGCGTCGTGAAATTTCTGAATGTCATTATAGTTACTTAACAGATAAAGCAGGAAGTGAACAAAATCTTAGCGTTAATTTTCACTTATTTTAAAAAAAAGAGTGAAAAGATTAGAAATGAGGTAATTATTAGTTTATCGCTGTGTTTTTTCAGGTAGTTGATGGCTTTGGACAGGAGCACATAGGTAGAATTCACACTAAGGTCCATAATAGCAGCTGTTTCTTTGGTATCCAGCCCTTCATAATAGCGCAGGTAGAGTATTTCTTTCTGGCGGCGGGGAAGCTGGTCCATGATCTTCCCCAGTTTGGCGCGCAGTTCCAGGTTGGATTGTTCTCCGATCAGTACTTCTTCCGGGGAGCTGGTGACGGAGGCGGTATTTTCGCCAAAGTGACCGGGGAGTTTTTTCTGTTGCTGGCTGGCGATCTTCCTTTTCAGGCTGGCGAGGAGGTAATACCTGATGGAATCCGTTACGGAGAGGCGCTCCCTGCTTAACCAGATGGTGACGAAAAGATCGTGAATACAATCTTTTACCAGCCCTTCGTCTGGTTGTAATTTCATGCCGTACTGATAGAGGGAATTGAAATATGTTTTATAAATGAACGCCAAAGCATCCTTATCACCTTCAATTACCTTACTCCATAGCGCTTTATCGTGCAGGTGGCCGTACAATTCGTCCCGGATTTTGATTTTGTTACTTTGTGTAAACGCTGCTAAAGATATGACCCGCTTTGTTAGGATGCAAGCCCATTTCCCCATACGGCATTAAAGCTTACCTTTGTGCCCATGAAATTTGAACAATACCGCATATCAGAGGAGCTAAAGAGAAGTTTAGAAGAACTTGGGTTCAAACGCCCTACGGATATTCAATATAAGGCCATACCCTCCATCCTGAAAGGGGATGATGTATTAGCGATTGCTCAAACCGGCACCGGTAAAACCGCTGCTTTTGCCATCCCCATCATCCAGTTATTACAACAACAAAGCCGTTCCCGCACCAAAGGAGAAGTGAAATGCCTCATTATGGTGCCTACCCGGGAACTGGCCGTACAGATAGGCGAAGTATTTAAAAAACTCGCCAAATATACCCGTGTGGATATTATGGGCCTTTTCGGCGGTGTAGAACAGGAAGCCCAGATCGCCAAACTGGATAAAGGGGTAGACATCCTGATCGCCACACCCGGCCGGATGTTTGACCTGGTCAGCCAGGGGCACCTGGACCTCAGCCATGTACAGATCCTGGTGCTGGACGAAGCGGATCATATGCTGGACCTTGGTTTTATCAGGGATATCCGGGATGTACTGAAACACCTTCCCCGTATTCACCAGACCCTCTTCTTTTCCGCTACCATTGATGAAGAGATTAAAGATATTGCCTATTCTGTGGTACGCAACCCCATCCGGATCCAGATCTCCCCGGAAGACCCCGTTTCCAGGAACGTGAGCCATTCCGTAGCCTATGTGTCTATGGACGATAAGCGCTTTTTCCTGGAAAGGCTGGTAAGGGAGTTCCCGGAGAATAAGATCCTGGTGTTCGTAAGGACCAAAGTACGGGCAGAAAGGGTAGCCGCAGCCATGGAGCGGGTGAACATCAAAAGCCTCACCATGCATGGCGGTAAGGAACAGGGAGACCGGCTTACCGTAATGGACGAATTCAAAAAGGGGGAAGTGAAAGTACTGATCACCACAGATGTAAATGCCCGGGGCATTGATATCCCGGATGTGGAATACGTGGTGAACTACGATCTGCCGGATGAGCCGGAAAACTATGTGCACCGTGTGGGCCGTACAGGCCGCGGGGTAAAAAAAGGACAGGCTGTTTCTTTCTGCAGCGAGGAGGAAAAACCAGTGCTGGAAGCCATCCAGGCTTACCTGGGCAAACCCATCACTACCATGACCATTAATAAAGACGATTACCGGGAAACCATCAGCTTTTCTGAGGAAACCCCTAACGATAACTGGAAGAAACTGATCGAGGACCACGAAAAAGCCACAAAAGATCTAAAACGGAAGAAGAAAAAGAAATAATCTGCTATTTTTAAGATCAACTCTACACTTAAAAATATGATAAGATCTACTATCCTGATAGGGCTCTTCCTCCTATCCGGCTTAAGCCATTCCGCGTTTGCACAAAAGCCCGGCAAATGGGTACCCCTGTTCAATGGTAAAGACATTAAAGACTGGTTTGTAAAGATCCACCACCACGAGGTTGGCGAGAATTTTGGTAATACCTTCCGGGTGGAGGATAATATCATCAAGGTACGCTATGACCAGTATGGGGATTACAACAACCAGTATGGCCACCTTTATTACAAAACACCTTTTTCCTACTACCACCTGAAGCTGGAATACCGGTTTGTAGGGGAATGGTGCAAAACTGCCCCTGAGTATACTATCCTGAACAGCGGGCTGATGTATCATTCCCAGGACCCGCGTACCATGCCCAAAGAGCAGGACTGGCCTATTTCCATTGAAATGCAGTTCCTGGCCGGCCTTGGGGACGGAAAACCCCGCCCTACCGGCAATATGTGCTCTCCAGGAACGCATATCTTCTATAATGGTAAGCTGGATACCCGGCATTGCATCAATTCTTCCTCTAAAACCTATGAGGGGGAGCAATGGGTGAAAGCAGAGATCATTGTGCTGGGGGATTCCCTGATCACGCATATCATTAACGGGGATACGGTCATGCAGTACTCCAAACCGCAGATAGGCGGCCCCGTGGTAAACAACTATGATCCTAAGCAAAAACAGGACGGGAAAGCCCTCAAATCAGGGTTTATTGCCCTGCAGAGTGAGGGGCAGCCGATTGATTTCCGGAATATAGAAATTATGGTATTGCCTAAACCTTAAGAGAAGGATAAAGCAATGAGAGAGCATATCTGAGCCTATGTGAAGCCTATGTCGAGCCTATATCAGGTATCCGGCTACCCTATTTTGAGCCTTTGCATACCCTATTCCGGCATTTTGAACCATCCTGAAGCCTCCCGCATTATATTGCGGGAGGCTTTTTTTTATTTTCTGAAAAACCTACTGACATACTGCTGTCATATACACATTTTAAATTTGTGGTATAATCATTGAAACCGTATGAAAAAGTTAATCAGCACCTTATTTTTAAGCATTGTATTGCTCCATTCATTTGCACAAAACAAACCTAACATGCAAACAGTAAAACCCTTTAAGATTGAAGTACCACAAAGCGTACTCGATGACCTGAAAGCCCGTCTCAAACAAACAAGATGGGCGGATGCACCAGAAAATGCCGGTTGGAACTATGGTACCAACCCGGATTACCTGAAAGAACTGGCAGACTACTGGGCTAACCAGTACGACTGGCGTAAACATGAAGCCGCTTTGAACCAGTTTCCCCAGTTCATCACAGAAATTGACGGGATCAAGATCCATTTCCTGCACATTAAAGGAAAAGGCGCCAATCCAAAACCTTTGATCTTAAGTCATGGCTGGCCGGATTGTTTTTACCGTTATTACAAAGTGATCCCCATTCTGGCGGAACAGGGCTTTGATGTGGTGATCCCCTCCATCCCCGGTTTCGGATTTTCAGACCATGTAGCCAAAAGCGTGGATGGCAGCGCTGAGATCTTTTATAAGTTGATGTCCGATGTGCTGGGGTATAAAACATTCCTGGCAGCGGGAGGCGATATGGGTACAGGTATCACTAAAGGCCTGGCGAATAAGTATCCTGAAGCAGTGAAAGCTATTTTCCTGACGGATGTAGGTTATCCGGATGGAACGGAAGATTGGTCCAAAATGTCTCCGGCCTTACAGCAATTCGGACAATTCATTCAACAATGGTGGTTTGCTGAAGGAGCTTACAATATGATGCACTCCACCAAACCACAAACGGTAGCTTTTGGGTTGAACGATTCTCCTGTAGGACTGGCTTCCTGGATATTGGAGAAATTCTACAGCTGGAGGTTTGAGCCTGCCAAAAATGATATTGAAAAGAACTTTACCAAAGATGAACTGCTGACAAATATTACCATCTATTGGGTAACGCAAACCATTAACTCCTCTATGCGTACTTACCTGGAAACAGCCAGGGCTGGTTATTCCGGAGGACTGGAATCTGCCAAATATGTGAAAACACCAACCGGTGTGGCGCATTTTCCCGGAGATGGTCCTTTGCCGAAAGAGTGGGCAGAACGGATGGTGAATGTAAAACGTTACACGGTATTCCCTGATGGCGGTCACTTTGCAGCATTGGAAAAACCAGATCTGTGGACGAAGGAGCTGATCACTTTCTTTTCGGATATAGATGTAAAGAAATAAAAAAACAAAAGGGCCATTTCATGAAAAGAGATGGCCCTTTTGTAATTTACAGTATGGACTCACTTATAGATCAAGCCCTCCAGTCTTTTTCAGATCACTATATAGGCCTCTCCCCTGCCTGTGCCGATGCCTTCCGCGAAATTGCAGAACCAATCTCTGTTCCTAAAAACACCATACTCGTTACGGCTGGCCAGTATTCCGATAGTATGTTCTTCCTGCTTTCCGGGACCATCCGTGAATACTATCTCAAAGATGGAAAAGATATTACAGACTGGTTTGCCCGTGAACATGAATTCACCTGCGCCATCAATAGTTACTTCCGCAATGTTTCCAGTGAGCATTACACAGAAACCCTGCAACCCTGTGAAATGGTGCTGATGAGAAGACACTCCCTGATACAGCTCTGCGAGCAGTTTCATGAGTTTGAAACCCTTAGCCGAATGGCTGTGACCCGTATCATGTTACGCCTGCAGCGCAGGATCGTGAGCATTCAGTTTGAAACGGCTGCACAGCGGTATGCCAATCTTCTAAAAGTATTACCGGACATTACACAACGTGCATCGCTCGGGCACATTGCTTCTTTCCTGGGCATTACACAGGAAACATTAAGCCGCATCCGGTCTGCTCACAGAGGCTGACTGAAGTGATGGGCGGAAATGAAATAACCTTCTTTATGATATACTTTATGCGCAGGATGTAACAGATGTCCTGAATCCAGCTGCACGGAATGGAAACCGGCTGTTTTGGCTAATGACCTGATGTAACGCAGTAACAGAGAGGCATAACCTTTCCCCTGGTATTCCGGTAATGTGGCCAGATCATCAATATAAATATGTTTACCGGAATGTAGTTTCTGCATGTAGCGGAAACCTGCGAAGGCTACAACCTTTGAGGGCTGATCATCTGCGTTGAGGTAAATGATGTGATAGTTTTCGCTCTGCATTTCTTTTACCTGTGCTACAATGTCTGTATGCAAAAGATGCGGGCGAAGGGAAAGGATCACTTCCCTGCAGGCTAATATAGCAGCATCGTCTGATGCGGTATGGACCGTTTTCATTATTCAGGGATTCTGTGTGAGGAAACTCCAATGCGGTTCCAGGCATTGATGGCGATAATATGCATGAGCAGTTCTGCGGTTCCGGTTTTGCCGAAGTGTTCCAGTGCCTGCTGATACGTTTCTTCTGTTAAACCCTTTTGATGGATGAATGTAATTTCTTCCGTCATGGCCAGAACGGTCTTCTCCTGTTCGGAGAATTGCGGGGCATCGCGCCATACGCTGATAAGGTAGATACGTTGTTCTGTTTCACCCAGTTCTCTTGCTTCAATAGTATGTTTATTAAGGCAATAAGCACAGCCGTTGATCTGGGAAGCCCTGATCTTAATGAGTTCCCGGTGAATGGGATCAATGCTGGTGGTGGTTTCAAATTTGTACAGGCCCAGCATGGCATTGTAGGCAGCGGGCAATATGTCTTTCAGGAGGAATCTTTCTTTCATGGTACAAATTTAAAAGGGCATTGGACCATTTTTATAGTCCACATTTTAATTAACAGATGGTCCAGTGATCATTTTTTGATCTGGATCAAAGGAAAGATCATTTGGCTGCAGCAACTTTGTGACATGGCAAAACGTTACCTCTTCACTGTGCTGCCCACCAATGACCTGGGATTACTGACACGCTCGCTGCCGGTAGCCAAAGCATTGCAGAAAAAAGGGAAGACCGTTATGTTCTCCCATCCGGCCAGGGCTCCCCGCAAACTTATTGCAGATGCAGGTTTTGAGAACCTGCTGCCTACACATCCTTTGTATGAGATCAGCTTTAATGGTTTACACTGGAAAGATATTTTCACTTCTTCTGCAGTGAGGAACCATCATGGCGGTGCATTTAATTTCATAAAAGAACTGGTGAAGTCCATTCCTTACCGCGCAGCGCCGGCCAGCCATGAAATATGGGATATGGACCATGCCTTTGCCATCACGGGTTTACTGAATGCCAATTTCATCAAAGCGCAGTGTGAAGTATATATGCAGGTGATCCGTGCATCTGCAGCAGATGTGGTGGTGGATTTCTGGAATCCTTTTGCCTGTATTGCAGCAAAGAAACTGGGCGTTCCGCTGATCACGATCAACCAGGGAGATGCATTACCCGGCACAAAAGGTTTTATCTGGTGGAAGGAAAGACCGGAGGGCACTCCTTCCGTTGTACCTGCCATCAATAAAGTATTACGTTCTTATGGGTTAGCGGCAATAAAACAGGTGGAAGAGATCACCAGGGGCGACCTGTCTCTTGTTACAGGCATGCCGGAAACAGATCCATTACAGGGAGATGATCATCGTTACATAGGCCCTTTGCTGTGGCAGGACTCGCGGATACCTCAGCCAGCCTGGCTACAGAACATACCGGACGACAAACCGCTTGTATGGCTGTATACCAGCAACCCTTCCTACAATGGCAGAAGCAGAATCTTTGATTCAGATAAAATGCTGCAGCCTTGCTTTGATGCACTGGCAGATGAAGATTATTATGTAGTGGTCACAACAGGACATCATCCTTTGCCAAAATCCATTAAGGTGCCTGCGAACTTTATGCAGCTGCCTTATGTGCCGGGTTTATTTATGGCGGAAAGAAGTGATCTGCTGATCCATCATGGTGGCTATGGTTCCTGCCAGACGGGACTTTATTGCGGAACACCTTCTCTCATCTTCCCCACTTTTTCTGAACGGGAAAGTAATGCCAGGAGGATGCAGGCATTGGGTGCGGCAGAGTTTATACTACCACATGAGTATGCAGCAGAAACGATTAAAAATAAAGTCAAACAACTCATTCATTCACCTGCATATAGTACTGCAGCTAAAGCACATGGCAATCAACTGAAAAGTTATGGCGGTATTACAAAAGCCGTTGAGCTGATAGAACAATTTGTTCCGCCCAATGACTGCGAGGGATGGCCGGAGTTCTTCTACAGATAGTCCTTTGCGAATAAGATAAGATCTGCACTGTTGCTCAACTTCCTGTTATTTACCTGTTGTGCGGGAAGAACAGTAGCCCGGCAGGAAGTATCCATGTATCTATTGTACAATGTGGCCAGTGTTTCTGCACGGAATAAACCTGTGTAGGGAATGATACCTTTAGGGCTGTAAGCATCTTTATAAACAGACATAAAGGTGAGCACCTTTCCTGCGAAATTATTTTCTTTCTTCAAACTATTAGGTAAGGATGAAGGGGTATTATAAGTAGTATGCGCCTGGCCAAAGAAACCTACAAAAGTAGTTATGTTGTTATCCCTCAAAGCCTCTGCCAGGTGACGGTACATTACTTTGTTCCGGGGAATGGCCCTTTGTGTAATAGGACAATCATTACGAACAATGCGGCTGACCAGCGGATATCTTTCTCCATACAATGCTTTCACGTCTTTATCTTTTGCACGGAATTCAGATTGAATATAACACAGCAGTTCTTCAAACGCCGGATCAAATGCATTGAGTGTATGTGATGCTGCCATGCGGTTAAATACATCCTGCAAACTGGCAGGAACGGGTGTTGCAACTGCCAGCACCCTCAGTACTTCTGTTCTTTCAAAATCAACGCCATGGATCACAAGGCGCTTCGCTGCAGGTAATGTAATATTATAGGCATGCAGGCCTTTCCAGAAATCCTGGTAATGATGATCCGTATACACCAGGCCATGAATAAGCGCAGTATCGCCTGTTGTTAAATATTGATTGAAAAGATAAGCTGCAGCTATGCCCACTTCCATAAACACATCCTTTATGCCATATCCGGCATGCAGGTGTTTGATCAGGTGGAGCTTCCACTCGGGTTCAAAATGTACGTTATGTGTTTCCCCGTAAAGGATGGCTTTGTAACGTTGCGGGGTCATCAGGCTGTCCATCAGCGATGTGTTGTACACCATCCGGTTGGAGCTGCCAATATAAGAGGCTGCACATTGTGCAGAAAGTTTGCCGGAGAGTAACAGGCAAATAATCAGGCTAATACAGGGCTTCATGCTGGTTCAAATAGGATGGGTTGTGCTTCACACCCATCCAAACATAAAGCTTTTTTACTTATGAAGCTAAAGGCACTGCTTGTTTTGCAAAGAATTCTGCGATCTGCTCCCAGTTATCAAACCTGTTATAATCCTCGTAATTGGCATTGTGCGGTTGGGAGAACAGCAACCTTTCGCCATTGAAATACTTAAGGTTCTTGTCGTAATCATCGATCATGTAATCTGCCTGCACAATGGTTTTAAGACCACAGAACACCATATTCTTCCAACTGATGAAGGGGAAGTGCTCATTCAGCCATTCTACTTTTTCTGAGAGGGATTGTGGAAATTCTACCGCAGCGGAAACAATGAACACCTCGTATTCTTCCATCAGGGCCTTGATCGCTTCCTGGCTGCCAGGCATTACCGGGGCCGTTCTGAAGAAACCGGGGGTATGCAGGAACTCACGGATCAATTCTCCGTTGGAGAAACCTGTAGGTTCGGGTTTGCCATTCAGCTGTTCCACCGGCACCAGTTCTCCTGTGCGTTTTGCGTACCAGTCTATGTAATGGGAAACAATATCCGCCATTACGCCGTCCATATCTATTGCTATTCTTTTTCTTGCCATATTCTGCTATTTATTGCAAAGTTATGCAATATTCGGTAATTCGCCAATAGGAAAACTGCAATATTTTACATAATATTGCATAAAACAGCAAAAGATGTTAAGAGAAGAGCGCCTTGAATTCATTCTCAGGAAGTTACAGACGGACCAGAAAGTGCTGCAAACGGAGTTAAGTAACGATCTGCAGGTTTCTGAAGATACGGTACGCCGGGACCTGGATTCCCTGGCGCAAAATGGCCTTTTAATAAAAGTGAGAGGTGGTGCCATCCCCCACTCCCCCAATCCATATCCTTTTAAAGAAAGATTGCAGTATCATGAAGATGATAAGAAGAACATTGCCCGTAAGGCATTGAGCTTATTACATAATGGTCAGACGGTGATCCTCGATGGCGGTACTTCTACCCTTACCCTGGTGAAATTATTTCCGCCTAACCTCCAACTTACGGTTGTTACCAATAGTGTGCCTATTGTAGCACAGCTGATAGAACATCCCGGCGTGCAGGTGATCTTTACAGGAGGAAGGGTGAATAAAGATTCTCAGACATCCGGTGGACTGAACACCATCCGCACAATTCAAAACCTGCGGGCAGACCTCTGTTTCCTGGGTGTTTGCAGTTTACACCCTGATGCCGGTGTAACAGGACTTGATTTTGAAGAAGCAGAAGTAAAATCAGCGATGGTAAAGGCAGCAAATAAAGTAGTAGCGCTGGCTACCAGTGACAAGATGGGCACCGGGGAGACTTTTAAAGTATGTGAGATCACAGATATTGATACCATTGTTACAGATAATCCTTCGCTGGAACTTTTTAATCCTTATATTAAGTTGGGTTTACAGGTGATGTAGTTGTTTTTTCGGGGATAACACCTTTTGATTCCACTTCCACCTGTTCCACCCATACTGCATAGTTATTCGGGTAGATCCTTTCTCCTTTATGCTGTACATACTCGCGGGTAAAAGCAGCGCCGAAATACAGGATGGCTGCGGAATAATATACCCATACCAGTAAGATCACCAAAGAACCTGCTGCGCCATAGGTACTGCCGATACTGCTGTTACCGAGATAAAGCCCGATACCGAATTTACCCAGCATAAATAAAACGCTTGTTGTCATGGCCCCTACCCATACATGCCGCCATTTCACTTTTGCATCCGGCAATACTTTAAAGATCACGGCAAATAAAGCAGTAATAGTAATAAAAGTAACGATAAGGTTAACGATATAAACAACAATAGCAGTAGGCAGCAGCGCACTCAGCCTGCTCATCAGCACTTCTATAATACCATGGATCACCAGTGATACCACCATCACAAAACCAAGACTGATCACAAGAGAGAAAGACAATAAACGGGTGAGGACAATTTTCAACAATCCCTTTCCTTTTTTAGGTTTCGCTTTTAAACGCCAGATCAGGTTAATGGAATCCTGGATCTCTGTAAAAACCCCGGTGGCTCCGATGATCAGCGTAATAAGCCCTATAATGGCAGACCATCCGAGGTCGGTTGACAAGGCTGTGTTCTTAATGATCTCCTGTATCTGCCCGGCGGCAGAGGACCCTAAAAGCCCCCGGAGCTCTCCATACAACTTCCCTTCTATGGCTTCCCTGCCCAGGAAGATATCACCGCAATACAGGGCCACAATGATCATGGGCGCAATGGAAAATACCGTGGAATAAGCAAGGGAGGCACTTAATTTCAGGATCTTATCATCAATGAAATCGATGCCTGCGCATTTGAACATTTCCCACCAATGTTTTATAGCGTTCATACAGCAGTGAATACAAAAACCCTGCTAAAAAAAATTCCCCGCCAGACGCCGGGGAATTATGCTTAGGTTACTGTTTCTCAACCGGGACGGGGGTTAGTTGCCCTCCCCGAAATTCGGACTTGTTTTATCAAACCATAAACGTTGTGTACTTAAAGAAGGAATACTTCTGTCTCCGGGTGTAAAGCCCTGATCCTGCTGGCTCTTCGTCCAGTTATTAGTATTGGTGCCTAATGGCGGTTCATTGATGGCATACCTGCGCGGAATGGGTTCATTCCAGGTATTACGTTTGTAATAGGTAGAAGTATTCTTTGGATAACCTGTTCTTCTGCAGAATGTAAAGGCTTCGTTACCCAATCTGTAGAAGTTGAGGTACTGCTGGATGTAAATACGTTCGAGGTTATTTACACCATTGAACTTCACATTTACATTGTTCTGATAAGCCAGCACTTCTGCATCACCATTACCGGTAAGGCCGGTAGTGGATTCTGCTGCAACGGCAATGGCATTCATGGTTCTGATAGAAGATTCGATGCCCCTGTTATACCATTGCTCTGCGGTACCTTTTGTATCAAAACCGGCACCATATCCTTTCTGAATGAACTCTGCAATATAGAAGCAGGTTTCTGCACGGGTTACCATGTAGTCCAGCATCTTTCCTGTTCTGAAATTACCGTAACGGGGAGCAAAGAACTTTTTATTGATAGGGCTGTACAAACGGTATTTGGTGAACTGGCTCACTTCAAATGCCGTTTTGTAAAACGCAGCATTCACAGGGTCTGTTGTCCAGTCTGCAGGGCCGCCCTGGTATTGAACTAATGGGTCGTTGATATTAATGAAGGCCGGTAAGGTTTTGGCATACTTCGTTAAAGAATCTTTGAAAGAGCCGGTGAGATCATTGGGTTGAAAATAAATAGGCAAACGCGGATCATTGGTCAGCTTCAGAAAGGTCATGATAGATGATGTGGCAAAGCGCGGACTGCGGTAATCAATATCATTGCCGATAGGATTATGTTCCGGCCTGTCGTATACAAACTGGGAACCATCATCAATAGGCCCGATAGCATTCTGCATCACTTCTTTGAAGATCCTTGTAGCAGCGGCTGCATCCTGCCTTTCATAACGTACGGCAATACGCAGTTTGAGGGTGTTTGCCAGTTTGGCCCAGCTGGCCCAGTTATTCTTATAAATGAAATCAGAGCTGCCAAAATTCACCTGTCCTGCTGCAGTACCGGATAATGAATCCACTGCATCCGTTAGTTCCTTCAGCCATGTATCGTAAAGTTTCTTCTGATCGTCATATACAGGCGTATACAATTGTTCTGTTCTTCCTTTGATAGCTTCAGTATAAGGCATAGACCCATTCATATCTGTTACTTTCAATCCATGCAGCACCTGTACTACAACAGTAGCAGCGCGCATATTGCGGTAACGGGCCTTATCCGCTCTCTGTTCAATCTGTTTCCTGATCTCAAAGAGATTGGGCAGGATATTGCTGTAGTATACACCATACCTGCTATTGACATTCGTAGACAGTTCATAAGGATCTGTGGTCATGTGCTGTGAAAAGCGCAGCAACTGTTCCAGGTTTTCCCAGATCCATTCCGTACCCTGATAGGTTTCCAGGTTATCCAGGGACAAAGCAAATAATGCATTAAGATCCGGCGATGTTACTACGCTGGGATCTGTGTTGATATTCTCAAAATCCTTTGTACAGGAATTTACCAGCAGCACCGTTGCACTTATGAGGATGTATATGCGTAATTTTTTCATGTTGCTTCTTTTTCATGATGAATTTAGAATCCGGCACGTATCGTAAATGCGAATGAACGTGTCATGGGCGGCACAAAGCCTTCTTCCTTATTCACACTCGTCCTGTTTGAATTATTGGAGGCCGGGTTGAAATTATTCGGCAGGGTATTATATAAGTAGAACAGATCGCGGCCAATGAGGCTTACACCCAGGTTGTTCAGATGCAGTTTGGCGGCAATATTCTGCGGCAGCGAATAGTTAAGGGCCAGCTGACGAACAGAGATCCAGGAGTTTTCCACTACCCAGTAATCTCCTACAGCTGTAGAGAAAGAGCCATAACGGTAAGCGAACTGCGGCAGGTGTGTGGGTGGTACATATCCTTTATCATATGCTTCCTTAAAGGTCATGCCCCCTACGTTAACGGAAGAACCATCCGGTTGTGTAATGGTTTGCCCGTTGTCAAATACACCATCCGGAATAATACCATCATCATAAGAGATATTCAGATCATCCGCATACTTGCTGGTCCAGGAAATACCGCCATGATCTTTATCCCTTCCGAACAGGGAGCTTTTGAAGATACCGGTGTGTGTACCATAACGCATGGAATGCATGACCATATCCCCTCCTATTTTAGCATCCAGCAATACATTCACGGAGAAGCTCTTAAAGCGGAAAGTATTATCCCAGCTGCCGCGGAAATCAGGATTAATATCACCTACATCCATCAGTACATTACTTCTTTTCGGGAAAGCTGCTCTTGCATCAGAACGCCAGTCCAGCACTACCTTTCCATTATTGGGATGGTCAATGGGTTTGCCGGTGCCATCTACTGCCTGGTAGGCTTTGGAGTGAATGCGTGTTCTGATCACTCCATAAGCGCCACCTACTTTTGCATAAGGTATCTGGTCGTTGGAACCTAAACCCTCATCATCCAAAGCATAGTATTCACGATCGCCATAGAGCTCTATTATTTTATTACGGTTGCGGGAATAAGTGAGTGTAGAATTCCATTCAAAGTTCCTGGATTTTACCGGTGTACCATTCAGCGCAATTTCAATACCCGAGTTCTGGATATTACCTGCATTGATAAGCAGGTTGTTCACACCTGTTTCAGGTGCGGCAGGGATCCTGATGCCCTGGTTATAGGTATTATCCCTGTATACGGTTGCATCAATGCCAATGCGGTCATTCAGGAAACGCAGGTCAATACCCACTTCCTTAGCGATCTTGCGGAGTGGTTTGATGTTCTTATCTACCACAAAGGACTGCCCTTTTTCATCCAGCATATAGGTGAGCAAAGGAAGATTGCCTCCTCCGGCTGTGGTAGTACCTCTCAGCTTGAAGCCCGCATTGATGATGAATGGATCCACATCTCCACCCAGAGCGGCGATGTTTGTTCTTAGTTTACCGAAGGAAATGAACTTAGGCAGCTGGAATGTTTCTGTGAAGATCCAGGATAAGCTGGCTGCGGGATAATTAAAAAAATTATTACCTGAGCCATCAGAATAAGTGAGTGCGGAAGACCAGTCACCACGCCAGGTGGTTTGCAGGAATAACTGATCTTTCCAGGCAAGGTCTGCACTTGCATAAATGGAATTCAGGGTTTTCCTTGGCCTGAAACCGCCGGTAGCAATAGGTGCTTTCTGGGAGTTCTCCACAAAGTAGTTATTGGGGAACAGCAGCCCACCGTCTGTTTGCGATTTGCTGAACGATTGGGTGTACCGTTGTTGTTCACCTCCGATGTACCCATTCAGCGAAAGGTCTTTGGTGAGCTGTTTGGTTACAAGGGCCATCCACTTCATGAGATAGCTCCGTTTGTTGGAATGTTCCAGGCTGTAAAATCCTCCGGAGCCATTATCAGATCCGGTGAAGTTATAACCCTGCCCTAATTCCTTGGCATCATTCCGTACAGCCAGTGAACTGAAGTTCCCTTCCAGCTGTAACTTCAGCCAGTCAGTGATCGTAGCCGTCATTGTGAGGCGGCCACGGAACATCTGTTCTTCCTGCGTATAGGTATTTTCGAAGATCCTGAACCAGTAATCTGCACCAGGCACTACATTCGTTTCTGCAGGGTCCGTTACCTTAGGAACACCGCCTAATGAGCTGGTATACTTGCTGCGTTGTTTCCAGTACTTTGTATCATAGTTACGCGGGAAGATCCATATGAAGTTATTCAGGCCCAGCTGCGGGGGATTCACTCCTTTGATGGAAGTATAATCTGCACCTGCATCAAAAGTAAGGAAGCTGGTAAGGTTATGAGTAGCTCTCAGCGAGAAAGCATTCTTGTTCAGCTTATTGCGGAAGTTGATACCTTCTGCTTCGTTGCGGGAATAAGATAAACGGAAAGAAGATTTATCTGTAGCACCATCCACCGATACGCTGGTAAGGAATCCCAGGCCGGTCTGGAAGGCGTCCAGGTAATTGTTCGGCGCCGCTTTATATTCCGTCATGGTACCATCGTAGTTCAACACCTGCTGGCCTGCAAAACGCGGGCCCCAGTTTTCCAGCTCCCGGTTCTTTTGCGGATCGATATAAGGCTGACCGGCAGAATTAGTGGGGAATACTTTTGTTTGCCATGCTTCATTGGCTTTATAACCGGGGTCGCGGGTATCTGTAAAGAAATTACCTACGGAACCTCCGCCAAATTCATTCTGAAAATCAGGGCCGCGATAGGGATCCTGTATATTGATGGATTGGGATACACTTACACCCCATCCTTTTTTCACCCGTCCTTTTTTAGTGGTGATCAATACTACGCCGTTGATTGCGCGGGAGCCATACAAAGCTGCAGCCGCGGAACCTTTCAGGATAGATACGCTTTCAAAGTCTTCCATGTTCAGGTTCTTCAGATCGTTCCCGAAGTCCCTGCCCTGTCCGTTGAAGGCATCATTATCCACAAACACCCCATCAATTACAAAGATGGGCTGGTTATTCGTGCTCAGTGTAGAGTTACCACGGATCAGGATCCTGGAGTTGCCGAATAAACCGCCGGAACCCTGATCGATATTGATCCCAGCTACTTTACCCTGTAAAGCGTTGATCGGGTTTACTTCATTGGTAGCTGCCAGTTCTGTACCTTTTACTTCCGTTACGGAAAAACCCAGCGAGCGTTTTTCCTTTCTTACACCTAAGGCTGTTACTACTACTTCTGCCAGGTCTTTTTTAGATTCCTGTAATACAATATCATAAGAAGCGGCAACACCTACTACCAGTTCCTGCGTTTCAAAACCAATAGCTGTGAACACCAGCACGGCGCCTTCATTGGCTTCAATGGAAAAAGCACCATTGGCATCTGAAATAGCGCCTCTTGCCAAACCTTTCACGGCAACGCTTACACCGGGTATGGTAGTACCATCTGCTGCTTTTATAACACCGGTCACCTTTTTAAAGGCTGCGGGGGCAAAAGCATCACCGGCCAGTACCATCTTCACACCATTTTTTGAAATGATGATCTGGTTGCCTACCACTTCGTAGGTTACTTTGTAAGGAGATAATAATTCTGTGAGCACATCGCCAAGCCGTTCGTTCTGTGCATCCACGCTGACTTTGGTATTCAGTGGGATCGTTTGGGTGGCATAAGCGAATTTAACGGCAGCGGCTTCCTCAATTTTAGCCAACACATTTTTGAGTCCTTTGTTGGAGATATTGAGCGTGATCTTTTTATCCAGCACCCCCTGCGCAGCAAAGGCCGGGCTAACAAGGGTTACGAATAAAAATAACTTCAATAGCGCTACCCGCATAGTGAATGGGAAGGTATTCATACGCATATTATTTTGGTTGACATTAAATTGTTCACTGTTATTCGCAGAACGGAATGGTATTAATTACATCCCTGTCCTGTTATATTTATAGCTTCATCTATTATTTCATAATTAGCGCCCACAACCTTACACAATACCGTTAGTTTCTCGTAAAGGGATTCCTGGTCCAGCGCCACCGTTACCCGGCATTTGGCGAAGAGGGAATGGTTGTATTGTATATCTATCGCATACATCTTTGCCAGGCTGTCCAGTACATCGCCCACAGGTGCTTCATCATAGTTTAATACGGCAGGTGCCGGTACGGGGTTGGCCAATATGGCTACATCAGTAACATTCAGCTTCTGTAAAGTGTTCTGTTTCGCATTAAAAATAACCTGTTCATTCGGTAACAGGATAAATTGCTCTGTTGTACTTTCCTTGCGGGAAACGGCTACCTTTCCTGATCTTACGGCCACCACTATCTGCTCATTTCCTTTCACGCGGAAGCTGGTACCCAATACTTTGGTAATGATGTTACCACTATATACGTAAAAGGGGCGGTTAGCATCGCGGGCTACTTCAAAAAAGGCCTCTCCTTCCAGGGATACTTCTCTTTTATCGCCAGACATGAGGCGGGAATAGTGTAAAGTACTGTTAGGACTTAAAGTAATACGGGTGCCATCCAGCAGGAAGAGTGTCTGCAAACCGGAACTGGTATTCCGGGCGGTTAATTCATGTTTGTTGATCTTTTGTACTACCAGGCCACTTTTTTCTGTTGTTTTAGTGCCAGATAAGGCAAACCATAATCCTCCTGTGCCTAATAATAATATTACAACAGCTGCAGCAACATAACGGCGCCAGTTCATCCGGCGCACCGGCGTTTCCAGCTGGCTTTGCAGATCATGCCAGATCTGGTCTGCCAGATCATGACTGTTTGCAGCTTCTTTTTCTGCTTCCCGTATGCTGCGGATCATTTTCACCATCGCCTCCCTGTCAGGATGCTGTTGCACCCAGTTCTGCCAGTGCGCGTTGTCCTCCGGCCGGGGGCTTAATACCCAGCTGATAAATTCGTCATTCTGCAGCAATGCTTCCAGGTCCTGTTGTGAATACGACATACGAAAAGTTTAAGCGCTTTAATAAGTAGTGTACAACACCTGCCCCGGATACTCAGTGGGATCAGATTATTTTTAAGAAAAAAAGAAGAACCCCGGAACTAAGGAATTTCCGGAGGTGTAAAACCGCCCTGTGAAGCAGATTGGTGGCTGATTGGTAATTAAGGCCCATGATGCTGGCCACGTCTTCTGTACTGCATCCCTGGAAAAAACGGAGGTTGATCACTTCCTGCTGGCGCTGGGGTAATTGGGAAATAGCCCTTTGGATCTGTTCTTTCTGCAGATTTTCTGTTTCCCGGAGTAAAATGCTGGATTCTATATTAAGGGTGTCCGGCGCGTCCGGCACCTCTGACTGGTAACGTTGCTGCACTTTGGCATTGCGCATGAGTTTGTAACGGAGTGCTTTGAGCAGGTAGGCCTCTATGGAACGCGGGGGTTGGAGCTGCTCTTTCGAGCGCCATAATTCCATAAACAGATCCTGGATAGCATCCTTCACCACATTTTGTTCACTGGCAATCCGCATCCCATAGGCAATAAGCATATGGATATGCGTGCGATACAATAGTGCAAAAGCCTCCCGATCTCCATGTTTGAATTTTTCCCAAACTGTGTGGTCAGCCGGGCTTGGTATAACGTTTTGCGGCATTCCTGAATGGCAGCTTTCTGAAAAGTAAGGTAGGGATTATTTTTTGAAATATGTAGCCGTTACTGTTGTAATAACCAGGGCGATCTCTTTTTAAAGACCGCCCTGGTTGTTTATTTTGCCTCCTTCATGTTGCTGATCGTTTTCAAACCTTTAGGCGGTAATACATCTGCATCGGCCACTTGCTGGAATTGCACGGATGTGGCTTTGAAGGAGAAGACCTGGCTTTCCATTTCCAGCACCAGGCCTTTTTCAGTCATGAAGCCTAATGCTCCTCCCAGGATGGGAAGTGCCGTGGTATACCAGTAAACAGCCTTATCCTTACCTGATCCGGTGATCACCTTTTTACAATCGTAGCCCAGGATCTTGCGGGTTTCTCCTGTTTCTACTTCCTTTCCCTTAAGATCAAGCTTCACATTATTATTATCACCACCATCATTACCTTTCCCGGAAAGCAGGTATTCCTTATCCCCTACTTTTACGAGCTGGAAGTTTTTCTTTGCATCCATATCCACATATGTGACACCATTTTCATTCCCCATCTTTATCTGCACGTTTACATCTCCTTCTTCCTGCTCCATTCCTCCCTCACTGCTTTTCACCAACCCGTGCCGGCCTTTGAAAAGGAAAACAGCTTCCTGTTCCATAAATTCAGGGATAATATCTTTGTATTGCAGCTGATCCGGCTTGAGGCTGGCATGCACGTTCACACGGATCTTATAATTGATCTTCCCCTGTGTGTTATCCTGTGCCATCAGTGGCAAACAGGACATGACAAAAATTACAAGTGCTGATAAATGTTTCATGTTATGCTTTTGGTTTTGGAAAAAATTTCAGTTTATAAATGATGCCGAGCATGCCATAACGGCCCAGCATATTGTTCCGCACATCTTCCAGGTAGCCGTTTCCGGAAGTACGCTGAATGCTTTTGTTCTGGTTAAGGAGATCGCGGCCATCCAGCCTCAGGGAGAAGTTCTTTCCCAATTGCTTTGTTAAGGATACATGCAGCAGATACACGCTGGTATTGTAACCTGCAGCCAGACCGGTATTTGCATAGCCATCCCATTCCAGCTCCAGTACCATACTGGCGGGCAGGGTGAACATAGGGCTGATGTTATAGTTGAAGGACCAGGATTGTTCTTTACGCTGATCAAAACGGCGGTTGTTATAACCGGCATTCCCTTTCAGCTGCAGGCTGATGTTTTTACCGAAATAAGCGGAATACCCGGCTTCCGGCCTGAATGCCCAATTGGTAGCATAGTTAGGCTGTCCATTGGTATACCCGGTATTTTTTGTATAAAAAACACCTGCTCCAAAATTGATATAAGAACCGCTTTGCCCCGCCGGGAAAGAGAAACCGGCATCCATACCGGCATCATAATTCCCGTTTACATTGATGGGAGAAATCAATTGCCTTCCGGTGGTGGCATCAAACCTCACCTGGTTTACAATCTTCTGCCTTCCGAGGTTATATTGCATGCGGAGGTATTGTGAACGTTGCTGGTCTTTGCTGCTATTGCTGAAAGAAAGAGATACACGGTGATCAGATGACTGTTGCAGATCAGGATTTCCTTTACGCGTAACCATGGCTACAGAATTATCTTCCAGCGGCTGCAACTGTTCCATACCCGGCATACTTGCGGAAGTATTATAATTCAGCTCTAATTTGCGGAGGTTTGAAAAGCGGTATTGCAAATAGAGATGTGGCAGTAAGGCGGTAAAATCTTTTTCCACCTCATAACCCTTTCTGCTGGAAAGCCCATCCAGTTTATGCTGCTCAAATGCAGTACCCGCAGAGAACTCCAGCTTTTTATACCGGGCAGATAAAAGAACGTCTGCCCTGTTCCTGAATGATGCTGTGCTGTAATTATCACTGAACCGCTCGTCTATTACTTTTGTATGTATGTCTTTTACGATCTTGTCCGTAGCAGATGTGTTGTAATAGGCCTCTTCTGTAAGTTGCAGGCTGAGTATTTTACTGAGTGGCTCTGTGTAATTGATGCTTCCTGAAAAGCTGCCACTGGTGGATGTACTGTTTGTTTCCTGGTCCAGTTCTTCTGTGCGTGGTATATTGTAATAACGGCTACGGGTATGGTTCAGTGATGAAAACCTGTTCCTGTAGTAGTCAGGGGAAAGTGATATGGCCATGGTTCGCCCTTTCTTAGCAAACCTGTGCATCAAAAGAATATTCGCACCTGCGTGATCATTGGTGCTTGCAGAGCTGGTGGCCTGCGTACCTTCATTCAGCAGTGTTTTCCTGTCTATTGAGAAGGAACGGTATTGCTCGCTTTGGCTGTTAGTATAGGAACCGCTGTTTAGCCTGGGGGTTATATTAAGCGTGTTTTTATCATTTAGTGTGATCTCCGCAGACATCTCCAGCCGGTGTTCTTCATTCCTGTTACGGGTTGTACCTTCCTGCTGGTATATGTAAGAAGTATCTGCCAGGAAGTTCTGGCGGTCGCGGGCAAAGGTATTCCTGCTATCTGAGCCGTTGTGAAAATAGCTGCTACGCCATTTCAGCTTATCCCAGTCGTTATTGAAATTGAAACCTCCGTAGCGGATATCCGTATAACCGGCAGGCCTTAACAGGCTGGAAACATCTCCTCCGCCTACACTCACTTTTACGCCTTTCATTTTCATCAGTTCTGCATATACAA
This sequence comes from Chitinophaga niabensis, assembly GCF_039545795.1. Lineage (NCBI taxonomy): Bacteria > Pseudomonadati > Bacteroidota > Chitinophagia > Chitinophagales > Chitinophagaceae > Chitinophaga > Chitinophaga niabensis. Next base: position 3,641,246 of record NZ_CP154260.1, read on the forward strand.
AGGGTGGCAGGTTATCTGCCATTCCGGGATCTTTCATCATCATCTGTAACAGTTCTCCTCCTGTAAAGCCGGACCGGTTCACGTTGTTTGTTTTGGCCAGCAGGGAAAGCTGGCGTTCTCCACTGAAGCTATTAATGTTAGTACCGGCTTCATAACGATCATTATTACCCAGGCTTCCGCTTACATTTCCGAACAATCCTCTTTTACGGTCTTTCTTTGTAACGAGGTTGATCACTTTCTTTTTGTTCCCATCTGCAATGCCAGTAAATTCAGCCATCTCACTTTGCTTATCCAGCACCTGCACTTTTGAGATCATGTCTGCCGGAAGGTTTTTAGTGGCCACTGTAGGGTCGTTACCAAAGAATTCCTTGCCATCTACCAATACCTGTTGTACGGCATGGCCTTGTGCTTTGATACTGCCATCCCGGTCTACCCGTATGCCCGGGAGTTTCTGCAGGAGGTCTTCTACTACAGCATTTTCTTTTGTTTTGAACTTATCTGCATTGTATTCAATAGTATCTCCTTTCATACTGATGGCGGGGGCATCGTTGATCACTACCACTTCTTTGAGGTCTCTTCCTCTTGCGGAAAGGAACAATGTATCCGGCAATCCTCCCGGTATACTGAAACGGGTGCGATGCGTGGGATAACCCAGATAGGAAAGTGTAATACCGTAATCTCCCTGGGGGAGACCTGTTACTCTAAAATGTCCATCGTTGCCGGTGATGATGGAGGTATCCTTTGTACCGGTGATCAAAACAGAAGCACCGGATAGTGGTTTACGGGAAGTACTGTCTGCTACCACCTGGGCTTGCAGTGGTAAAGAGAAAAGCAGGCATATGAATAATTGTTTCATACCGCAAAGCTATTTCAGCGGATATGCGGAATGGGTTAACGGGTATGTATGTAGTGTTAATGAATGTTAAAGCTTTGCTAGGCGATCAATTTAAACCCTACGCTGCGAACATTGATGATCTGTATAGAAGCATCCTGTTGCAGGTATTTACGGATGCGGGTGATGTAAACGTCCATGTTACGGGCATTAAAGAAACCATCATCTCCCCAGACATTGAGTAACATGGCTTTCCGGGGAGTTATTGCATTCAGGTGATCCGCCAGCATTTTTAAGATATCCGTTTCCCGTTGTGAGAGCCGCCGTACTTCTCCTTTAAAGTTTAACTCCTGGCGGTGGCTGTCGAACACATAAGCACCGATCTGGTAAATACCATTACCGGCTGCTTTCTTTGTTTTTAATTTCGAACGCCGCAACAGGCCCTGTACACGCAGTAATAATTCTTCGATGCTAAAGGGCTTTTTAATATAATCATCCGCGCCCACACTCAATCCGCGGAGCACATCGGCGGTAGTGGTTTTGGCGGTGAGGAATACAATGGGAATTTCTTCATCCGTCATCCTGATCTCTTCTACCAGGGTGATGCCATCCTTTTTGGGCATCATCACATCTACTACGCAAACCTCCGGGGAAAAGGAACGGAACATTTCCCAGCCCTCTTTGCCATTGGCGGCACAGCATACTTCAAAGCCGTTTAATTCCAGCGTTTCCCTGATCACGCTGGCCAGCACCTGCTCATCTTCTACCAATAACAGCCTGATCTTACTCATGTTCCGGGTATTTTAAAGGTGAACAAACTTCCGCTGCCGGGCGTGCTGGATACTTTAATACTGCCACCCAGCCTGTTCACTAATTCCTTCACATAACTGAGCCCAAGGCCATAACCTTTCACATCGTGCAGGTTCCCTTGCGGCACACGGTAAAATTTATCGAAGATAAAAGGAAGGTGTTCTTTACTGATGCCAATACCATTATCTGTTACGCTAAAAAGGTAGCTGGTATCCTGCTGCTTTACGCGCAGTTCTATCCGTTTCTCCGGCTTGTCTGCATATTTAATGGAATTATCCACCAGGTTGTTCAGGATCGTAAACAATGATTCCCGGTGCGTATGCACTACGGTTTCCGTTACTTCCATCACTGTGGTGATATAAACGCCGGGCAGGTGAATGTAACGTTGCTGCACCATATTGAGCACCTCCGGCAACAGTACTTCGTTACTTTCAGCCAACGCGGTACCGTTCTCCATTTTAGACAGGTTGAGGATTTCTTCTATATGCCCCTGTAATTTATTCAGTTCGTCTTTAGATAAGCGCAGGTATCTTTCCGTTTTGGTTTTATCATCCATCCCGTTATAGGTCAGCAGCGATTCATTAATGGTGCTCAGAATGGCTACGGGTGTTTTCAGTTCATGCGTGATATTACTGATGAAATCACTGCGCATGGCTTCCAGTGCTTTCTGCCGCATAATGATACGCCACAATGCCCATATACAGCCTGCAACGATCAGCAATAAGACAAGGGAGATGATCACCGGTCCGCTCATCTTCTTCATGAGATAATTTCCCACACCGGAAAAACGGGCATGAAGCTGGTTATCCGGCTCTGATACAGACAAGGGTATACTAATGTGATATCCGGTAGTATCCGTCTTTTTTGCATAAGATAATTGAACTCCTACGGCAATACCTCGTGTAGCCAATTCTTTTCTGTAGGCTTTTAACACTTTTTGACTATCCGGCCGCAGCCCCGGGGTGTTGGACAATATGCCGGAAAGAAATGGCTGCAGGTTCTCGCGCGACATGGTAGTGGTACGGGCATCTTTCAAAGTGGATTCACGTAAGTTCATGGTATCAGAGGCTATAATAGTGCTGCTGAAGGTAATTTCATTGTCCTCCATTACATCCCTGATGGCGCTGTCTATATCTTTGGGGGAGGAATGCAGCTGTTTCATCTGCAGGGTTACCAGGCTTTCCATAAAAGCCTGGTCATATGTATACTGCAATACATCCTTCGCCTGGTTGTAAAAAGCCTTCCGCTGCTCCCTGTAGGTAGCCATCAGCCAGTACGTCTGGAATGCCAGCACAGTGAGTACAGTAGGCAATATGATCCACCAGATCCGTTTATACATGCCGTAAATGTACGTGCAGATCAGTATTCGTGCATCAATGTTTTAACACTCTTTAACAAATCTCCTGTTACTTTATCACCAAAGGCGTTTCCACGCCTAACAGGTGCCGCACAAAGAAATTCCGCTTCCGCAACCTGCCATAAGGGCCTCCATCACTATGCCCCATTCCCGGGATCGGTAAGAACTCAAACTCCTTATTACATTTGATCAGTGCATCCGCTACGCGGTAGGTAGATTCCGGTGGCACATTGGTATCTGCTTCTCCCACGATCAGCAGCAACTTGCCCTGTAATTTATCCACGTTGGTGATGTTGCTCTGCTCATCGTAATGTTTGCCAACAGGATACCCCATCCACTGTTCGTTCCACCATTGCTTATCCACCCGGTTATCATGGCAGCCGCAGGAAGAAACGGCCGCTTTATAAAACTCAGGATGGAACAGTAAAGCCGCCAATGCATTCTGGCCGCCTGCGGAGGTTCCATACAGGCCCACGCGGTTTGTATCTGCATAGGGGTATTTCGTGCCGAGGGCTTTCATCCATAAGATCCTGTCAGGGAAACCGGCATCTGCAATATTCTTCCAGCAAACATCATGAAAGGCTTTTGAACGGTTGGCTGTGCCCATACCATCTATCTGCACTACAATGAAACCGAGTTCTGCCATGCTTTGCATTTCCCCGAAAGTTCCCATGAAAGTTTTAGGCACAAAAGCATCATGCGGACCGGCGTAGATATTTTCAATGATGGGATATTTTTTGGCAGGGTCAAATTTAGAAGGCCTGCAAACAATGCCCCAGATGTCTGTAACCCCATCCCTTCCCTTTGCTACAAAAGGCTCTACCGGCGGTATGCCTGTTTTGAAAAATTCCGTAGCATCTGCGCGTTCTATCTCCGCTATTTTCTTACCGTTACTGGTCAGCCGCAGTTCTGTAACAGGCGGCATATTCACCTGTGAATAGGTATCGAGATAATATTTCTTATCATTAGAAAGCGCGATCACATGCTGCCCTTTTTCCGGTGTCATCTGTACCAGGTTTTTACCATCAAATCCAATGCGGTAGTAATGGATAAAATAAGGGTCTTCACCTGCGTGCATGCCACTGGCCCTGAACCATATTTCTCTCTTCTTTTCATCCACACTATCAATGTTACGCACTACCCATTCTCCCTGCGTAATTGTATTTTTAATATTGCCGCTGAGGCCATCTATCAAATACAAATGCCGCCAGCCATCCTTTTCAGAGGACCATACTATTTCATTTGTAGCAGGTAGATACTCCGTGAAGATGCGCGATTCATAAATAAAGGTTTTGGCTTTTTCATCCAGCAATGTACGTGTGGTCCCAGATTGTGCATCCACTTCAATGATCCTGAAACGCTGATGCCCTCGGTCTACTTTCTCATAGCTGAAATACCTTGGATCATCCTTGCGCCAATGTAATACAGGGGCTTCAAAAAAGTCCAGCAGTTCTGTGTTTACTTTTATGCCACTGCGTTGCCCAATGGGGAACAGGTGCATCTCATAAGTAGTGAAAGGATCGCCGGGTTGTTTGTAATTCTGCGAGCGTAATTGTCCGCGTTTAGTACCTGATACACTGGTGAGTACATAATATACCAGGGTATCCAGTGCAGGATTGGTAAGATAACCTACCAGATATTTGCTATCCGGGGACCAGGCCAACTCTGCATAAGGTTTTTCTTTAGTGCCATTGGTGGTATATTGTATGGTGTCTTTAGTTGCTGCGTTACGGATGAATACATTCCCTTCTTTGATGAAGGCATGCCACTTCTTATCCGGCGATTCACTTTTTGTGGAAAAACTTTGCCAGCGGCTGCGGCGGAATACTCTATCCGGGTATACACGTTGAGGGAAACTATCTTTCTTTGTGAGCTGATAGGTATTCAGATCACACTCCCAGTATTTCCCTTTTACTTCCAGCATGGCCGTTTTGGTACCGATATCCATCCGGGTGATATTCAAACGCAGTGGGTCCTGTTCCAGGGCAGCAGCCAGTTTTGCATGATCAAATGCAGGGCGTTTTTTACCCGTGGCTGCATCTGCGAGGATGTATTCCTTTACTGAATCCTTGAGGGTGTTCACATACCAGAAACTCCGGCCATCTACAGACCAGTTAGCTCTCACCGTACTTTTGAATACAGTGTTCCGGCTGATGCTATCCAATAGGCGGGCATGTTTATACCGGCCTGTCATTTCCTCCTCATCCGGGTGGTAAGGGAGTTGTTGCGCGCTGAGGGAACTGGTCCGGATCAGCAGCAGCATGATACAGAAGAACTTATGCTTCAGCATATAACTGTTTTAATCTCCTGTAAAGTGGGCACATTTTACAGGAATTGATTTACGCATTTTAACCATAAGTGTACTGATTTTATCCTTTCAATTTTGAGCAGAAACGGTTAATAATTACAAAGTGTTCTCCTCTCCTGCTGGTTAGCTTTACTTTAATGAATAACTTTAAACCCTCCCTCAGCCTCTTAGACGCTACCATGGTAGTAGCAGGCAGCATGATCGGCTCCGGTATTTTTATTGTAAGTGCAGACATTACCCGGCTCACCGGAAGTTCCGGCTGGCTTTTGCTGGTATGGCTTATCACCGGCTTTATGACCCTCACGGCGGCATTGAGTTATGGAGAACTGAGTGCCATGTTCCCCAAAGCAGGCGGCCAGTATGTATACCTGAAAGAAGCCTACAATCCGCTAACGGGTTTTGTGTATGGATGGAGTTTCTTTACGGTGGTACAAACCGCTACCATTGCGGCAGTAGGTGTTGCCTTTGCTAAATTCACGGCTTATATTATTCCTTATTTCAGCGAAGACATTCTTGTGTGGAAGAACATTTCCCGGGCGCAGTTATTATCTATCGCCGTGATCTTCCTGTTGACCTTTATTAATACCAGGGGTATCAAAAGCGGCAAACTGGTGCAGACCACTTTAACCCTTATCAAACTATTCAGCCTGGCTGCCCTGATCATTTGTGGCCTGGTGTTATTAAAACCGGATGTATGGGCTGCCAACTGGGAAAATCCCTGGCACCTGCATTCCATCACCACCACCGGATCTTACACCATCATCGCAGCATTAGGTGCTATTGCAGCAGCTATGGTAGGTTCCATTTTCAGCAGCGATTCCTGGAACAATATCGCTTTCATTGCAGGAGAAGTAAAGAACCCGCAGCGCAACATTGGCCTCAGCTTATTCCTGGGTACACTGATAGTTACCTTCCTGTATATCCTCGCTAACATTACTTACATCGCGGTATTGCCTTTACAGGAAATTGCTTTTGCGGAGAAAGACAGGGTGGCCGTAGCAGCTTCGCATGTGATGTTCGGCAAAGCAGGAACTGTATTGATCGCGGCCATGATCATGATCTCTACTTTTGGCTGCAACAATGGCCTGATACTGGCGGGTGCCAGGGTATATTATACCATGGCCAATGATGGTTTGTTCTTCCGCAGGGCGGGGAAACTCAACCAGGCAGCCGTTCCTGAATTTGCTTTGTGGATCCAGTGTATTGTTGCCTGTGCCTGGAGTATCAGCGGTAAATATGGCCAGTTATTGGATATGATCTCTTTTGTAGTAGTGGGTTTCTATATGCTTACCATTGCAGGCATTTTTATCCTGCGCAAAAAAAGACCGAATGCCGAACGCCCGTATAAAGCATTCGGCTACCCGGTACTACCCATCATTTATATTGTGATGGGCCTGAGTTTCTGTATCCTGCTGATCATTTACAAACCCGGTTTTACCTGGCCCGGATTGCTCATTGCACTTGCAGGGATCCCTGTTTATTATCTTGTTACTTCGTCCCGAACTGGTAAACCGTAGTTTGTGTATAACGCTCGCCTGGTTTCAGGATCACGTTAGGGAAAGAAGGCTGGTTCGGAGAATCAGGATAGTGCTGTGCTTCCAGGCAAAGCCCTGCGTTCTTGCCATATTTGGCTCCGTTACGGGTATGCTGTAAGCTGCCATCCAGGAAGTTACCGGTGTAGAACTGAATGCCGGGCTCTGAAGTAGAGATGGTCATCAGTCTTCCGCTGCCAGGATGATACAGGGTACCGATCACGGCAAAACCTGATTTATCAAATACCCAGTTATGGTCGTATCCGCCTTTCACTTCTGCAATATGTTCACCAATACGGGTAGGCGCGGTGAAGTCCATTGGTGTGCCTTTTACCGGCTCTATTTTACCTGTTGGGATCAGCTTATCATTTACCGGTGTATAGCTGGGCGCATTGAGTTGCAGCACATGGTCCAGGATCGTAGAATCCTTGCCGGCAGATAAGTTAAAGTAAGTATGCTGTGTGAGGTTCACCGGTGTTGGTTTACTGGTGGTAGCCACGTATTCCAGCTTCAGGGCATTGTCTGCCGTGAGGGTATAGATCACTTTGGCATCCAGGGCACCAGGATAACCTTCTTCGCCGTCCGCACTGGTATATTCCAGCAGGAGGCTGCTATCTCCGGGTAAAGGTGTCACTTTCCAGATCACTTTATCAAAACCTTTCAGGCCACCGTGCAGGCTGTTACCGTTATTATTGGCAGCCAGTTTATATTCGTTACTATCTATTTTAAAGCTTGCATTGGCAATGCGGTTGGCATAACGGCCCACCAGGGTACCGAAATAAGGGTTGCCTGTTTGTACATATCCTGCGAGCGAATCGTAAGAAAGCACCACATTCCCCGGTTCTCCATTTTTATCTTTTACAAGAATGTCTGTGATAACGCCCCCGTAATTCAGAACCTTTACTACCATGCCGCTGTCGTTTGTGAGGGTATATTGCAAAACTTCCTGGCCGCCCAGGTCGCCATAATGCACAGGTGCGGGCACAACGGTGGAATCTGCACTGGTCTTTTGCTCTGAGGACTGGTTGTTACAGGCTGAGGTAACAATCAGACTGCCGGTAATGATAGTCATAATCGTAGAGAGTTTTTTAAACATGATGATCCTTGTTTAAGTGTTTGCGTGGTTAATCCTTAAATATCCGGATTAAATTCTAAAAAATCCAGACAAATATTTAAATTGTCAGTACCACATTTAATTATCAATATCTGTATACTATTTGCGAAATATTGAAAAGTGGATCTTTGAATTGCATGCTAGCTTTATTCATATGAATAAACTGTTGATCGCCGTACTATTGTTGTTGAGCAGTATAACAGCATTTGCGCAATCCCTGGTACCGGAATGGAAAGATGCCCGTATTAAAATGCCTTTGCAGGCAAACATCCGGGCCTATGCATTTAACCTGGCGGATGTTCGTTTACTGGAAGGTCCTTTTCAGACGGCCATGCAGGCAGAAGCCAAATACCTTTTACAGATAGAACCGGACAGGCTCCTGTCTGATTTCCGTGCACATGCAGGCCTTACGCCCAAAGGAGAGAAATACGGGGGCTGGGAGTCTTCAGGGCTTGCAGGTCATTCCCTGGGGCATTACCTTTCTGCCTGTGCCATGCAGTATGCCGCTTCCGGCGATACTGCCTTCCTGCATCGTGTAAATTATATCGTGGATGAACTGGAAGTTTGCAGGCGCGGGGGGTATGTTGGTGCTATTCCCAATGAAGACAGTATGTGGGCAGAAGTGAAAGCAGGCAATATCCGTACCCGTGGATTTGACCTCAATGGCGCATGGGCACCCTGGTATACTGTGCATAAGATCATGGCCGGTTTGCTGGATGCCAATTTATACTGCGGTAATAAAAAAGCCCTGGTGATCAATGAAGGCATTGCCAACTGGGCGGGTACTATTATCCAAAACCTGAACCATGAGCAATTGCAGAAGATGCTGTTCTGCGAATATGGCGGCATGAGTGAAACCCTGGTGAACACATGGGCTTTAACCGGCAACAAAAAATACCTGGACCTCAGTTACAAATTCTACGATACCCGCATACTGGATTCCCTGGCGGCAGGGATAGATATCCTCCCCGGCAAACACTCCAATACCCAGATCCCCAAAGTGATCGGGGGCATTCGCCGGCATGAGCTGAACCTCGATAAAAAAGATGCGGACATTGCCCACTTTTTCTGGAACACCGTTACCAAACATCATTCTTATGCCACCGGCGGGAACAGCAATTATGAATATTTCGGCCCGGCAGATAAACTGAGCGAAACGCTTACGGACAACACCACAGAAACCTGCAACACGTATAATATGCTCAAGCTGACGCGCCATTTATTTGCGCTGAAGCCGGATGCCGCTTATATGGATTATTACGAAAAGGCCCTGTACAATCACATCCTGGCCTCCCAGCATCATGAGTCAGGCATGGTCTGTTATTTCGTGTCCCTGCGGATGGGAGGCACCAAAGAATACAGTAACCCCTGGCATTCTTTCACCTGCTGTGTAGGCTCGGGCATGGAAAATCATGTGAAATACGGGGAAAGCATTTATGCCCGCGGGGAAGACGGCAGTTTATATGTGAACCTCTTCATTCCCTCCACCCTGGATTGGAAAGAACGGGGCGTAAAGATTAAGCAGGAAACTACCCTGCCGGATATGAAGCTGACTATTACAGGATCCGGCTCCTTCCCTATCCGTATCCGCAAACCGCATTGGGTTTTAAAAGCAAAGATCCTTATTAACGATAAAGAACAGGTTTTATCACCTGATGCCAATGGCTACCTGGTACTGCAACGGAAATGGAAAAACGGGGATGTGATCCAACTCAATTACCCGCAAACCCTTTATACGGAATCCATGCCGGACAATCCGAACCGCAGGGCTATCTTTTACGGCCCCACTTTACTGGCCGGCCTGCTGGGAGATAAAGAACCAGACCCCGTAAAAGGTGTACCTGTTATTGTAACAGATCAGGCCAACCCGGCCAGCTGGATGGATGCCTCTTTTGTAACAAAGGAAACGGGTATCCGCATGGTGCCTTTCCATGACACTAAAAATCAATACTATAGCGTATACTGGGATGTGTTCAGTCCTGCCGCCTGGGCAGAACAGCAAAAAGTGTATGAGGCACACAAAAAAGAGGCCCGGGAACTGGAGGACCTTACCCTGGATATCCTGCGGCCCGGGGAAATGCAGCCGGAGCGGGACCATGATTTTACCGGGGAAAAACTGCATACAGAAGAGGAACATGGAAAGAAATGGCGCATGGCAGCACCGGGAGGATTCTTCTCCTTCAACATGAAAGTACAGCCCGAAGGAGGCAATACCATTATATGCAGTTACTGGGGTATGGATAACCGGGGCCGGACATTTGACATACAGGTGAACGGGGTCACCATTGCCACGGAAGACCTAAATAAGTATAAAGCCAGCAAGTTTTACGATATTAGCTACAAAATTCCCGGGGAACTGACCAAAGGGAAAACCACCGTAACCATAAAATTTGCCCCTAAGCCACAAAACAGCGCAGGACCTTTATACGGAGTACGGATGATCAAAAACAAAACAATATTAACCACAGGATTAAAAGAGCACCAGTGAAAATATCTCATTATTCAGGAAAGAACAAAATGCTGTTAGCGGTTGATTGCATCATTTTCGGATTCGATGGAACAGAATTAAAACTATTACTGATAAAAAGAGGATTTGAACCTGAGCAGGGCCGCTGGAGCCTCATGGGCGGATTTGTACAGCCGAAGGAAACATTGGATAATGCCGCTGCCCGCATCCTGCACGAACTGACAGGATTGAAGGATGTATACATGGAACAACTGCATGCCTTCGGGGAAGTAGAACGCGATCCCATTGAAAGAACAGTATCCGTGGTATACACCAGCCTGATAGATATCAATGAGTATAAAAAACAGATCAATAACGACTTCCATTCTGAATGGTTCCCGCTGAAAAAGATACCATCCCTGATCTTTGACCACCGGGATATGGTGGAAATGGCAAAAGAAAAGCTGCGCTATAAAGCAGCCTTCCACCCCATTGTATTTGAAATGCTGCCGGAGAAATTCACCCTCCCGCAACTCCAAAGCCTGTATGAAGGGATCTACGGCTCCCTGATGGACAAAAGGAACTTCTCCCGGAAAGTATTGTCAACCGGACTATTAATAAAACAGAAGGACAAGGAACGTTTAAGTTCCAAAAGAGGCGCTTTTTACTACAAACTGGATAAGCGCAAATACCAGACAAAATTCAATGCCTTCCTGAATTTTATTCCCAATCCCAACAATCTTAACTAATTTTTTTTCCAGATAATGGAAAAGATGGGAATTTTTTTGCTACTTTACTTAAGTGTCGCATTGACAATAATAATTCCACATGAAAGATTCTTATGTAATAGGGGTAGATTATGGCACAGATTCTGTCCGCTCCATTCTTGTAAATGCCCATACCGGGGAGGAGATCTCCGCAGCAGTATTTTATTATCCGCGCTGGAAGGATGGCCTGTATTGTGATGCCGCCAGGAATCGTTTCCGGCAGCATCCGCTGGACTACCAGGAAGGGCTGGAACATACTATCCGTACCTGTTTAAAACTGGCCGGGCCAGCTGCCGCCCGTGCGGTACGTGCTATTTCTGTAGATACAACAGGTTCCACACCGGTGGCAGTGGATGAAAGCGGAACGCCCCTGGCTTTAACCCCGGGATTTGAACAGAATCCCAATGCCATGTTTGTGCTGTGGAAAGATCATACGGCTACAAAAGAAGCCGCGCAGATCAATGCGCATGCTGCCAGCTTTCCTGTAAACTACCTGCAGTTTGTAGGCGGCATTTATTCCTCCGAATGGTTCTGGGCCAAACTCCTGCATGTTTTAAGAGTGGATGAACAGGTGCGCAGCGCCTGCCATTCCTGGGTGGAACATTGCGACTGGATACCTTTCCTCCTTACAGGCGGCACACATATTTCTCAAATGAAACGCGGTACCTGCAGCGCAGGACATAAAGCATTGTGGGCTGCGGAATTTAATGGCCTGCCGCCGAATGAATTCTTTTCTTCGCTGGACCCACTGCTGAACTGTTATACCTCCCGCCTCTTCTCACAAACCTATACGGCAGATAAAGCCGCAGGGCACCTTGCTCCCGCATGGGCAGAACGCCTTGGTCTTTCTACGGAAGTACTGGTAGGTACCGGCGCATTTGATGCACACATGGGAGCTGTTGGCGGTCAGATAGAACCTTATCATCTCAGTAAAGTAATGGGCACTTCTACCTGCGATATGCTGGTAGCGCCCGTGGATGAAGTAGCCGGTAAACTTGTGAAAGGTATCTGCGGACAGGTACCAGGCTCTGTGATCCCAGGTATGATGGGTATGGAAGCAGGCCAGAGTTCTTTCGGCGATGCCTATGCATGGTTCAGAGACCTGCTTAGCTGGCCACTCCAATATTTTAAACAACCTGCGGATATCATTGAGCAACTCATACCGGAATTGACTAAACAGGCAGCATTAATTCCTCCGGAAGAACATACCGGCATTGCACTGGATTGGCTGAATGGCAGACGCACACCGGATGCCAATCAATTGCTCAAAGGTGCCATCACTGGTTTAGACCTTGCCAGCAGTGCCCCACAAATATTCCGTTCCATTATTGAATCCACCTGCTTTGGCGCCAAAGCGATTGCAGACAGGTTTAACCAGGAAGGGATTCCTGTAAAAGGCCTGATAGGTATGGGAGGCGTAGCAAGAAAATCACCACAGATCATGCAGATCATGGCGGACGTAATGAATATGCCATTGCGCATTCACCGTTCTGATCAAACCTGCGCAGCCGGTGCAGCGATGTTTGCTGCTACAGTAGCAGGGATCTATGATAAAGTAGAAGATGCAATGCAGGCCATGGGGCAGGGTTTTGACATTACTTATCACCCCAATCCCGCACATGCGGCCATCTATGCAAAACGTTATCAGCAATACCAGGCATTAGGAAATTTCATCGAACAACAAACCGTATGAAAAGTAAATACCAGCAATTGAAAGAAACCGCCTATGCCGCTAATATGCAATTACCGGCACTGGACCTGGTGCTTTTTACTTTCGGTAATGTGAGCGCTGCAGATCAGAACCTTGGTGTATTTGCCATCAAACCCAGTGGTGTGCCTTATACGGAACTCACTGTTGACAGTATGGTGATCGTGGATTTTGAGGGCAATACCGTTGAAGGTGATCTGCGTCCTTCCTCTGATACCCGTACACATGCCGTATTATACAAACACTGGAAGAACATCGGCGGCATTGTGCACACACATTCCCTCTATGCCACAGCATGGGCACAAACCTTACAGGACATCCCCATCTATGGCACCACACATGCAGATCATACCACGGCAGACATTCCATGCGCTCCTCCTATGTCTGACGAAATGATAGCCGGCAACTATGAATACCAGACCGGCTTCCAGATCATGCAGGCACTGGAAGAAAGAGGAATGAACTACGAAGAAGTGGAAATGATCCTCGTAGGCAATCATGCTCCTTTCACCTGGGGGAAAACAGCTGAGAAAGCAGTATACAACAGCGCAGTACTGGAAAACATTGCTCATATGGCATTCCTTACGCAACAGATCCGCCTGGATGCACCACGCTTAAAGGATGCACTGATCAAAAAACATTATGAACGAAAACATGGCCCGGATTCCTATTACGGCCAATAAACTTTAAACATGAGTGAACTTAAGCAACTGGAAGTATGGTTTGTAACCGGAAGTCAGCACCTATATGGAGAAGAAACATTATTACAGGTAGCGGAACACGCAAAGGTGATCGCAGCAGCGCTGAATGATTCACCGGAAATACCGGTATCCATCGTTTGGAAACCTACGCTGAAATCAACAGAGGAGATCAGCCACCTCATCGTGGAAGCCAATAGCACCAAACAGGTGATAGGGCTCATAGCATGGATGCATACCTTCTCCCCTGCTAAAATGTGGATAGGCGGACTGAAGGCTTTGCAAAAACCTTTATTGCACCTGCACACACAGTTCAACCGTGATATCCCCTGGGGCACTATAGACATGGATTTCATGAACCTCAACCAGAGTGCGCATGGCGACCGGGAATTTGGTTTCATGGTGAGCCGTCTGCGTATGAACAGGAAAGTAACAGCAGGCCACTGGCAGGACCCCGAAGTGATCAAAGATATCAATGCCTGGACACGTACTGCAGCAGGCTGGCACGACTGGCAGGGTGCACGTTTTGTACGTTTCGGTGACAACATGCGTTTTGTGGCGGTAACAGATGGTGATAAAGTAGAAGCAGAATACAAATTCGGTTATTCTGTAAATACACATGGCATCGGCGATCTCACCAAGGTGATAGATGCTGTGAGTACACATGCTGTAGATGTACTCGTAAAAGAATACGAAGACCGTTATGCATTGGCCAGTTCTTTACGCAAAGGCAATGAACAGCATGCTGCATTACGGGAAGCCGCACGCATTGAACTAGGTTTACAGGCGTTCCTGGAAGACGGGAACTTCAAAGGTTTTACAGATACATTTGAAGACCTGCATGGCATGCAGCAATTACCGGGCATTGCCGCGCAACGCCTCATGGCAAAAGGTTACGGCTTTGCGGGAGAAGGAGACTGGAAAACGGCCGCATTGGTACGTGCCATGAAAGTAATGGGCAGCGGCCTGCCGGGTGGCAACTCCTTCATGGAAGACTATACCTATCATTTCAACCCGGATAACTCCATGGTACTGGGCTCACACATGCTGGAGATCTGCGAATCCATTGCAGAAGGCCAAGCTTCCTGTGAAATACATCCTTTGGGCATTGGCGGCAAATCAGATCCCGTTCGCCTGGTGTTCAATGCAGCAGCAGGCCCTGCCCTGAATGCTTCCATTGTGGATATGGGCAACCGCTTCCGCTTAATTGTCAATGAAGTGATGGCGGTTAAACCCATGCATAATTTACCTAAACTTCCTGTAGCAAGGGTGCTCTGGAAACCTTATCCTGACATGAAAACAGGTTGTGCCGCATGGATCCTTGCAGGAGGTGCACATCATACCTGTTACAGTCAGAATTTAACTTCTACACAGCTGGAAGACTTTGCGGAGATCGCGAACATAGAATGTGTGCTGATCGATAAACATACCCAACTCCGGCAACTGAAAAATGAATTACGATGGAATGAAGCGGCCTACATGATCAATCCAAAATAATAATCAGCCAACACGTTATGAGCAATCACCTCGCATTATCAGACTATCTGGTGTTTATCACCTATTTCCTGCTTGTTGCTTCCTTTGGATACTGGATATACCGCAGAAAGCAAAAGGCTTCCCTGAACACAAAAGACTTCTTCCTGGCAGAAGGCTCCCTTACCTGGTGGGCCATCGGCGCATCCCTCATTGCTTCCAATATTTCCGCGGAGCAGTTCATTGGTATGAGCGGAGAAGGATTTTTTGTGGGCATAGCCGTCGCGGCTTATGAATGGATCGCAGCCATTGCACTGATCATTATTGCAGTATGGTTCATCCCGGTGTACCTGAAGAACAAGATCTACACCATGCCGCAATTCCTGAAAATGCGGTATAATGAAACGGTAGCGCTGATCATGGCGGTGTTCTGGTTGTTCCTCTATGTGTTTGTGAACCTTACTTCCATTCTCTACCTGGGTGCTGTGGCCATCAATGGACTGGCCGGCGGAGAATACCTGCATGTTATTATGTTAGGGCTGGCATTCTTTGCACTGATCATTACCCTTGGCGGTATGAAAGTGATCGGCTATACGGATGTGATACAGGTAGCTGTACTGATCATCGGCGGGCTGGCCACTACTTATCTTGCCCTTACCATGGTATCGGAAAAGTTCGGTCTTGGCAGCGATGCCATTGCTGGTTTTAAAGTAATGATGAAGGACGCACCGGAGCATTTTAAAATGATCCTGCCTAAACCTACAGCAGCATCTACCCAGATTGAAATTGACAGGTATGTGGTGCTCCCCGGTATTGCCATGTATTTTGCAGGCCAGTGGATCGTGAACCTCAATTACTGGGGCTGTAACCAATATATCACACAACGTGCGCTGGGTGCTAACCTGGAAACCGCCCGTACCGGCATCCTCTTTGCAGGTTTCCTGAAACTGATGATGCCTGTGATAGTAATGCTGCCTGGTATTGCTGCATATGTATTATACAAGAATGGTCACCTTCCCCAACTGGAAGGCGGCAGTAAGGATGGTGCGTATTCCGCTATCCTGGGCTTTCTTCCCAATGGGCTGAAAGGTTTATCCATTGCCGCATTAACCGCTGCCATTGTGGCTTCGCTGGCTGGTAAGGCCAATAGTATCTCTACTATTTTCACGCTGGATATTTACAAGAAATACTTTGATAAAGAAGCAGATGAGAAAAAGCTGGTATGGGTCGGCAGGGCTACCATCTGGCTGGCGATGCTCATTGCCGTGATCTTTACCTGGGAGGACCTGCTGGGCATAGGGGGTGAAGGAGGATTTACCTTTATCCAGAAATATACCGGGTTTATCAGTCCCGGGGTATTTGCGATGTTCATCCTGGGTATGTTCTGGAAAAGGACTACCGGGGTAGCAGCCATTGCAGGTGTGCTTACCGGGTTCCTGCTCTCTGTTTTCTTCAATAGTTTTGCTGTGCCTATGTTTGGCACCAACACTTTATTCTATACCGCTTATCCTGATGGTAAGGGTGGTTTTGTGATCCCCTTCCTCATCTGTATGGGCCTCTCCTTCCTGTTCACCATGATTGTGATGGTATTGCTCAGTCTTGCCGGGCCAAAGGTAAATCCAAAGGCATTTGAACTGGATAAGGAGATGTTTAAACTGAAGCCCACCACGATTGTAATGATTGTGTTAACATTGATGATCCTTACGGCGTTGTACGCAAAATTCTGGTAAACTTTTTGTAATTATGTCGCCATGATAAGTGCATTGATGATCATCGGCAGCATAATTGCCCAACCGGATACCAGCATTATACTTTCTGAACAATCAGAACACCGTGTAGCCATTGCTGATATCAATACGAAGAAAATTACCTGGGAATGGAAACCAGCATCTTCCAACGTAAAACCGGAGCATGCCAAATGGTTTTCCAGTATCAGTGATGCCAAACTGGTGTATGACGGGAAATATGTGCTCACGGTTGCCTCCGGTGGCGGCGTGGCATTGATCCGTATTGCGGATAAGAAAACCGTGTTCTATGCTTACGCAGGTGGCAATACCCACTCCGCGGAGTTACTGCCGGATGGAAATATTGTTGCGGCGTCCAGCCATGGGAATTTCCTGATGCTGTTTAAAGTGGATACCCTCCATTTCCCGGAGAATGTATATACCAAAAAGGTGTTCATTGAATTCGGGCATAATGCGGTGTGGGACAATAAACGCCAGCTGTTATGGTCTGCGGGGCTGAGCCAGTTGAAATCTTTCACTTATAATTTCAATTGTTTGCAACCGGATCTGGTACTAAAAGATTCCATTCCCCTCGAAGGCACTGAAGCGCATGATCTCTTTCCCGTTTATGGAAAAGATGCTTTGTGGCTGACCAATAACGAAGGGGTGTACCAGTTTGATATTGCAACAAAGAAGATCACAAGGGCGGATGTACCACAAAGTAAAATAAAGAGCGTATCATCCGGCCCTGCAGGTTATCCGGTGATTGTGCTGCAGCCTAATGAATCCTGGTGGTCCAATGAAGTGCTGGATGCACAAGGCAAGCCGGTATTTAGTCAGAAGGGATTGAGGATCTACAAGGCGCGCTGGAACCTGGTGAATACATTCAGTTATCCGGCGAATGATGTAATAAAAGTTTGCAAATAACTCATATAGAAAAGGGGGCGTCTCAAAAGTAATTTGATGAGCTTGAGAATCGCGTAAACGAAGATTCTCTCCATCAGGTACCCGTGTAAAATCAAGTTAAAATTACTTTTGAGACACCCCCTTCCTTTTGCAGGTTATTGATCTTATAGTTTGTAAAACTTCCAATTCGTAGTAAAATCCTTCTTCAGGGGCTGCTTCAGCAATATCGCTCTTACCATTTCCACCGGCATCGAATTCTCCCGGATAATAGCATCATGGAACTGCTGATACGTCATCTTACCACTATCTACCAACTCCTTTTTGAGTGCTTCAAACTGTAAGCCACCGATCATATAAGCGATCTGGTACAGCGGCCCATAACCACCTGTAAAAGAACGGCGCACCTCTCCTTCTGCATTCGCCCTTTCATGATTCACCCGGTCCACCAGGAAATCGATGCATTGTTGTGGCGTCCATTTATTGGTATGATAGCTGAGGGAAAAGATGATCCTTGCGCAACGGTGCATGCGCCAGAACAACATACCCATACGGTCTTCCGGTGTAACAGGGAATTTGAGGTCCCACAGTAAACGTTCCCAGTATAATGCCCAGCCTTCCGTCCAGAAGGGTGTATCAAAGTGGCGGTAAGATCTGTAACGATCGTTCATGAACTGTTGCATGGCATGGCCCGCCAGTAACTCATGATGTACTGTAGCCCTGGAGAAATGAGGATTATTGCCCCGCATGCTCATCATTTTATCATCGTGCTGCATGGTGTTGGTGGGATAGGAAATAATAAATTCCTCTCCGCCCAAAAAGAAAGGGCTAACCAGCTGACGCTCCGGCGCCATCATACTCATACGCCAGGTTTCTTCTGCCAGTGGTGGTATGGTGATCAGGTTGTTCTTTTTGATAAAGGCAACAGATTCCTCATACAACTTCATCATAGCCTCCGGTTGTTTGGAAGGCGGCACATAAGCGTTCTTCACCTTTTCCATGGCAGCTTTCCAGTTATCACCAAAACCCATTTCGCGGGAAGCTTTCAGCATTTCTGCATCACACCAGGCAAACTCCTTATTAGCGATGGTAATAAGGTCTTCTGGCGTATAGGGGATCATTTCCTCCTGTAATTGGCGGATCAGCTCTTCCCTGCCGATGGGATTGCCAATGATACCACTGCCGTCATCTTTCTGGGATACGGCGCTTTTGCCTTTGCTGCTGAGCGCATTGGCGTAATCATTCAATAAACTATCCAATCGTTTATAAGGGGCAGGGATCCACCAGCTGAACAAAGGATCATAACCATTGTAAAAATCAAACGTACTCTTGATGGCCTGCTGCATGCCTCTCGCAACACCCGAAGCTCTGCGGCTGAGGGCTAAAGGCATGGAACTGTCTTTCCGCAATAATGCTTTGGCGGCTATAACATCTTTGGCCAGGATATTCAATTCGCCGGCGAGCTTTTCAGCATCCGGTGCAGTACCCCGGCGGCGCATTTTCTCTACTGCATACAATCTGTCTGCAAATGGGAACCATTGCTGTACATCCTTATACTCTTTCCGCTCCTGCTCCAGCTGAAACAGTTCATCCTTCAGATCACGCTGGAACAGCACGTAATCCACGGCAGAACCAGTGGGCAGTTTGGAGAAATCCAGTTTCGCCAATCGTTTTACATATTCATCCTGCAATACCGTCATCCGCTCTCTGCGTTCAGGAGAGTTACGGACAAAATAGAAACGGTTCAGCGCCCCTCTGTCTGCATAGTACTGCACCATGATATTGTTCACTTCACTGGATTGGTTATACAGGTCAGTATCCTGCGATTGTGCATAGGTGGTAAACTGTACCAGTAACAAACAGATACAGCATAAGGATTTTCTCATGATCAAAGGTTTAAAAACGTTCAGGAGCAAAAGGGGTTATATCCATACTCAGTGCCTGCTCGTTCACCAGCTCGCTGACGAGCTTTCCGGTACCTGCACCCAGGCTCAGCCCCAGCATGGAATGCCCGGTAGCTAATATGCAATTATCAATGCGTTTTAATCTTCCAATGTAAGGCAGTCCGTCTGCTGAACAGGGGCGGTATCCGAACCATACCTGTTCTTTCGGTGGCAGCGGAATATCATAATCCGGCAAAAAGTTCTTCACGGAGCGCAGGATGCCTTTCACCCTGTTCATATCCGGCGGCGCATTCAGGGAGGTGATTTCCATGGTGCCGCCAAAACGGATCTTGTTTCCGTCCATCGGCGTGATAGCTACCCTGCCTTCCATGAGGATGGCGGGATGATTCAGTTTATAGGGCGCATTTTCATAGGTAATGGAATATCCCCTGCCTGCAGCCATAGGTAATTTCACATCTACCAACGCAGCCATTTCACGGCTCCAGGAACCGGTTGCGATCACCAGCATATCAGTTTCGTATACGCCTTGCCGTGTTTTCACCCGTTTGATCTTTCCCTGTTCCTTTTCAATGCTTTCCACTTCCTGCCCGGGCACAAAGGTGACATTGCTTTTGGACCGTAAATATGCCAGCAGGTTATGCATGAGTTTATTGGGATAGAGATGTGCATCACATTTAAAATACACCGCTCCCCTGATATTCAGTTTTGTTTGCGGCTCCATGGCCTGCACCTGTTCTGCGTTCAGATATTCCGCATCCAAACCAAGTTCCTTTGCTTTCTCTACGGTATGATGTGCATGCAGTGCATTGGCTTCCGACTGGAAGAGATCCAGCAAACCTTTCTGTTCATAAGCAAAATCAAACTCCGGCTGACGCAGCCATGTTTCATACCATCCTTTACTGAGTACGGCAATGTCCCGCAACGGAACGGCGCTTCTTTCCACATGTGCTGCATTGGCGCTGCGGATGAACTTCAATCCCCAGTCTATCAGGTCCATGCTTAATCTTGGTTTCACGTAAAAGGGGCTTTGCGCGTTCAGCATCCATTTCAATCCCTGCTTTACGATACCGGGCGTAGCCATGGGCACAAAGTGGCTGGGGCATACATATCCCGCATTGCCGTAAGAGCAATTATCCGAAAGATCTCCTTTGTCAATGATCGTTACATCCCAACCGCTTTCCTGCAGAAAATAAGCGGAGCTTAAGCCAATGATCCCACCGCCGATAACAGTACATTTCATGCTTTTTATTTATTACTTACAAAACCTGGAAACCACCCGGATCAACGCCGATAGTATTTCATGCTTTGTTTATTACTTACAAAACCTGGAAACCATATGCATAAGGATCATCATCCGGATCAATACTAATGGTATTGTATCCATAGACCCTGGCCCATCCTTCAATACTTGGCCTGATAGCGGCTTTCCCGGCTACAGATGTTTCTTCTTCAATGCGGCCGGTGAAGCGGGAACCGATAATACTTTCATGAATGAATTCATCTCCTTTCTTCAGTTTCCCTTTTGCATACCACTGTGCCATGCGGGCAGAAGTTCCGGTACCACAGGGAGAACGGTCTATGGCCTTATCTCCGTAGAACACGGCATTACGGGCAGTGGATGCGGGGTCCAGTACAGCACCCGTCCATAACACATGCGAGCAGCCATTGATCGTTGGATCATCAGGATGAACGAAAGTATATTTATCATTGATCCTTTTACGGATCTCCCTGGCCCATGCAATCAGCTTATCCGCACTGTAATGTTCCAGCCCTGCAAAGTTCTTTTGTACATCCACAATGGCGTAGAAATTACCGCCATAGGAAACATCAAACACCAACTCTCCCAACTCCGGGCAATCTACGGTGAGTTCTGTGGCTTCCAGGAAAGAAGGCACATTGGTGAGCTTCACTGTTTTCACTTTATTGCCGATGGTGGTATAAGAAATGTTCACCAGTCCTGCCGGGGCTTCCATGCGAACGGTGCCATGTGTTTTAGGTAACAGTAATCCCTCTTCGATAGCGATGGTGATGGTACCGATAGTACCATGCCCGCACATGGGCAAACAGCCGCTGGTTTCAATGAACAACACGGCTACATCGTTCTGCGGATCATGGGGAGCATACAGGATACTGCCGCTCATCATGTCATGGCCGCGGGGTTCAAACATCAGTCCTTTTCGGATCCAGTCGAATTCTTCCAGGAAGTGCTGACGCTTTTCGCTCATGTTATTACCAGTGAGGGTGGGCCCTCCTCCTGCCACTACGCGGACCGGGTTACCACAGGTATGAGCATCAATACAGAAAAAAGTCTTTTTACGCGCAGGCTTCATCTTTCTAAAGTAATAAAATTATACATTCTTCCACTCATTGTTCACCGTACGCCAGATCCCGCGGGGGTTGGCATTCTGCAATTCCTCCGGCAGCAGGGCATCCGGGAAACCCTGGAAGCAAACAGGCCGCACCCATCGCTGGATGGCAGAGGTACCTACAGAAGTGAAACGGGCATCGGAGGTAGCCGGGAAAGGTCCGCCATGCACCATGCTGCTATTTACTTCCACACCGGTTGGCACTTCATTGATGATCACCCTTCCGGCCAGGGAAGTT
Source organism: Chitinophaga niabensis (assembly GCF_039545795.1). Classification (NCBI taxonomy): domain Bacteria; kingdom Pseudomonadati; phylum Bacteroidota; class Chitinophagia; order Chitinophagales; family Chitinophagaceae; genus Chitinophaga; species Chitinophaga niabensis. Next base: position 3,663,426 of record NZ_CP154260.1, read on the forward strand.
TGCAGGGAAATAATATCCCGGTGTTCGGCAAGGTCTTTATCTGTACCCATGATGGTAGCTGTCAGTTGCCCTGAAATGCTTTGCAGCACTTTGATCAACTCTGCTTTATCCGCACATTCCACTAATAAAGAGAATGGTCCAAAAACCTCTTCCCGGAGATGCGGAACAGCTAAAAACTCAGAAGCTTTGACCGTGGCAATGGCAGTTGCCGGCTCTCCATCTCCTTTATAGACAACGTATGGCAACATCTCCGTTAGTCCCTGCTGATAATTCGTATGAATTCCTTCATGCAGCATAGGCATTGGTGTTACCTGGCTTACTTCTTCTCCTAACTGAGACAGGAACGCTTTCAGCGCAGGACTTTTGATACCCAGCAATAAACCCGGGTTGGTACAGAACTGCCCCATTCCCAGGGTAACAGAACCTGCCAGTTTTTTAGCCAGTGCTGCTCCATTTTGCGTTAAGGTATCCGGCAATAATACCACAGGATTGATACTGCTCATCTCCGCAAACACGGGAATCGGCTTTTCTCTTTCTGCAGCATATCGCATTAAAGCAGTGCCTCCGTTGAAAGAGCCGGTGAAACCAACACCTGTTGTATTGGGATGCATCACCAGTTCTTTACCGGTTGTATTACCCGGGCCCAGCACATGTTGCAAAGTATGTTCCGGCATACCGGACAAACGGATCGCTTCCTGAATGGCATTGTATACCAGTAAAGAGGTACCGGCATGTGCAGAGTGCCCTTTTACCACAACCGTGGAGCCGGAAGCCAATGCGCTCGCCGTATCCCCTCCCGCTGTTGAAAAAGCAAAAGGAAAATTACTGGCACCGAACACTACCACAGGACCAACAGGGATCAGCATCTTTCGGGTATCCGGTTTGGATGGCTGGTTATCAATAGCCGCGGCTACCCAGCTGCCTTCTGTGATATAGGCAGCAAACATTTTCAACTGACCTGTCGTACGCGTGATCTCATTATTGAGCCTGGGTAAAGGCAGATGCGTTTCTTCATGTGCCTTTGCTGTAAGTTGTTCCCGTTTGGCTTCTATCTGCTCCGCGATCTTCTCCAGGAACTGCGCACGTTGTACAGGCGTTGTTTTACTATACACCTCAAATGCAGCTTTCGCCTGCTGCATGATCTCTTTTATCTCACTCATGGTCTTGTTGCAATGGCATGATCAATTACTTTCAGGATACGTTCCCTTTCTTCTCCTATCAGTGCAAGGCGGGGTGCTCTTACATACTCGCTGCCTATACCTGCACGTGTTTCCGCCAGCTTGATGTATTGTACCAGTTTGGGATGAATATCCAGTTCCAGCAAAGGCATGAACCACCTGTACAATGGCAGCGCCTCCTGGATCTTTCCGGCTTTGATCAGTTTATATAAGTTAACGGTTTCAACAGGAAAAGCACATACAAGCCCAGCAACGAGCCCGTCTGCCCCTGTTACCAATTCTTCCAGCGTTAAGGTATCTACGCCGCAAAGGATCTTAAAACGGTCTCCAAACCGGTTTTGCATGCGGATCACATTCGTCACATCACGTGTGGATTCTTTCACGGCTTCAATGTTCTTTTCGGCAGACAGTTCTTCAAACATATCCAGCGTGATCTCCGTTTTATAATCCACCGGGTTATTGTATAACATAATAGGTAAACTGGTGGAGCGGGCAATCGTACGGAAATATTCCACTGTTTCGCGTGCATCAGACTTATAACGCATCGGAGGTAACAGCATCAGGCCGGAAGCACCCCATTCTTCTGCCAGGGCTGCCTGCCGGAGGGCTTCACGGGTAGCACCTTCTGCAATATTGATCACCACAGGTACCCTGCCGGCGATCTGTTTAACCGCATGTTTTACCAATGTGGCCTTCTCTTCCGTAGTGATCACGCTGGCCTCTCCTAATGAGCCTCCAAGGATAATTCCCTCCACACCAGCTTCCAGCTGCGCATCAAGGTTCCTGCTGAATAATGTAAGATCCAGTTCATCCGCTGCTGTGAACTTAGTAGTGAGTGCGGGAAATACTCCCTTCCATGTAATTGCCATCGCTTTCTTTTTTTTCCAAAAGTACCGCGATCACCCTTGGCCTTGCCTGCGGTTTTTAATCATTTATGCTCATATTTTGATCAATCCGAAGGATGTTTTTCTGAATAAGGGTAAAATTTGCTTAAATTGTGCATCATGAAAGTATTGCAGTTTACAATACCTGTGTCCCACGATAAGAACATTATCGTACAAAAAGAGCAATTGCCTTTCTTCTATCCTCACCTGCACCGGCACGATGAAATTCAACTCACCTGGGTGCTGAAAGGAACAGGTACGCTTATCGCTGAAAACAGCATGCAAACCTTCAGGGCCAACGAAATATTCTGGATTGCCGGTAATCAGCCGCATGTATTTAAAAGCGATGCCAGTGAAGATACTGTTGAATCCTTAACACTCTTCTTCAACCCAAATGGCAAGCTGGCTACCGTATTTGAATTAACGGAATTAAAGAAGATCAGCACTTTCATTCATAAATACCCGAACGGCTTCAAAGTACCGGAAGAATATGTTGCAGAGTTATCAGAAATGATGTTACGTTTAGACCAGACGCAGGGCGCAAAGCAATTCATGCAGTTCATCCTCCTGCTGAGTTTCCTGCAACCGCTGCAGGACCTGATACCATTGGTTTCCGGCTCCCGCCTTTCCAGTGTGAACGACCAGGAGGGCATCCGCATCGGCGCCATTTATGATTATATCATGAAACATTACGATACGGATATTATGCTGGAGGATATTGCCAAACATGCGAACATGACGCCACAGGCATTCTGCCGCTATTTCAAAAAACATACGCGGCTTACCTTCATCACCTTCCTCAATGAAGTGAGGATCCACGAAGCCTGCAAGAAACTATCCGGCGGTATCAATGATAATATATCTACGATTGCTTATCAGAGCGGGTTTAACAGTATCGCTACATTCAACAGGGTATTCAAAACCATTACCGGCAGAGCGCCAAGGGAGTATATCAGGGAGTTGGAGAAATAAGATGCCACCAGGGTTTACAGATGAGCTGGAGAAATAAGACGCCGCCAGGGTTTACAGATGAGCTGGAGAAATAAGACGCCGCCAGGGTTTACAGATGAGCTGGAGAAATAAGATGCCACCGGGGTTTACAGATGAGCTGAAAAAATAAAGAACGCGCTGCCTGCTTATCTCAAACAGCGCGTTCGTATAAAATTAATGTACGTTCAGTTGCTTGGACTCACCCTTCTTTTCAACACCTATCACACCTGTAGTACCGCCACCTTTCAGCGTCAGTTCAACCGGTGCATTGGTTTTCCAGGAACCTCTTGTGAAGTCAGGAATATCCACACTGTTACCACGGTTGGCGATTGACTTCTCTGTCAATGGAACAATACAGCTCCATGCAGCCGCGTCATATACATCCTGGTCCAGCGGCAGGCCGTTACGCAAACAGTCGATCAAACGCCAGTCCATCATAAAGTCCATACCACCATGGCCACCTACCTGTTTAGCCAGGTCACCGATCTTACGGATGATCTCAGGGGTATATTGGTCATAGAGTTTTTTCAGTTCTTCTTCCTTGATCCATTCATGACCGAATGCGATACGCTCAGGATCAGGCCATTTGGAAGCCACACCTTTGGTACCACTGATCAGGTGGATGCGGGAATACGGACGAGGGGAAGTAACATCATGCTGGATCATGATGGTTTTACCTTTGCTGGTTTTAATAGTAGTGGTGCTCATGTTACCGCGGTAAGGCAGGTTCACGAATTCTTTATAGAAGTCGTCAGTTGCTGCTCTTTCCTTCGCGATCGCATTCATCATGAAGTCGTTCGTAGCTACGGACACCAGGTAATCCATTTTATCGCCGCGGTTGATGTTGAGGCATTGCGCAACAGGGCCCAGGCCATGCGTAGGATACAGGTTGGCTTTGTGTTTGCCGTTCATGCGGAGCCTCCACATGTTCTGATAACCTTTTTTGGAGAAGTTCAGGTCGCGCAGATCATGGATATACGCACCTTCAGCATGCACCAGCTCACCAAACATACCCTGGCGGGCCATGTTGAGGGTCAGCAGCTCAAAGAAATCATAGCAGCAGTTTTCCAGCATCATACAATGCTTTTTGGTGCGCTCCGATGTTTCCACGAGTTTCCAGCAATCTTCCAGCGTTAAAGCAATGGGTACTTCGGAAGCGGCATGTGCGCCATGTTCCATTGCATACAACGCCATAGGCGTATGCAGTTCCCATGGAGTGGTGATGTACACCAGGTCCAGCTTTTCGTTGTTGATCATGTCCTTCCAGCCATTCTGACCGGAATACTCTTTGGCGGCTGGCCTTCCGGACTTCGTCACTATCTTGTTGGATTTAGTGGCGCGTTCCGGCAACAGGTCACACAGGGCAACAATTTCAACACCGTCTATGAAAGACATACGTTGTACAGCACCCGGACCACGCATACCCTGGCCAATAAAGCCAATACGTACTTTGTCGATCTTCGGCGCTGCGTAACCGCTCATGTTAAAACGTTGTTGTTTGTTGGACTGGTCCAGTGCCTGCCTCAATTCCCGGTCACTTGGTGCGGTGGGGGAAGAAGCGAATGTGGGGATCCCTGCTGCGAGGGCTCCTGTACCTACCGCCAGGTGACGGAGGAAATTTCTGCGATTTGAACTCATCATAGTTGCTTTAGAGCTGTAGAGTAGACTTTAAGGAGGTTAAAATAGTAATTTTTTAAACTTCTCTACACTTTATTTGATAGGCGTTCACAGAAATCCCCTATTCTATCCGCAAACTTCGTATAGGATCTGCATTGGCAGCGCGGATAGTCTGAACACTTATGGTAAGGAATGCAATGGCAATGGCGCCCAGTCCTGCCAGCGCAAACACCCACCAGCTGACATAGATCCTGTAGTTATAATTATCCAGCCACTGGTCCATAAAATACCAGGCCACCGGGGAAGCAATGAAAAGTGCAACCACTACCAGCTTCATGAAATCCATCGTTAACAAACGTGTGATACTGGCAACAGAAGCGCCCATCACCTTGCGGACACCAATTTCCTTCGTTCTGTTTTCTGCCATATACATAGCCAGGCCCAACAGGCCAAGGCAGGCGATCAGGATGGTCAGGCCGGAAAACAATCCTATTAACCGGGTCATGAATTGTTGCTCTCCGAACTTCCTGGCATATTGTTCATCCACAAAAAAAACTTCGAATGGATATTGGGAGTTATACTTTCTGAAGATCGCTTCCACTCCTGCCAGCGCTTTAGCTGTTGTATATTTGCTGCTTAGTTTAATATGCAAAACACCCATGCCCTCCTTTGGCCCCTTTACCATAAATGGCTTAATAGCCTGGTAGGGAGATTCGGAGATAAAATCTTTCACTACTCCTACCACATGCCATTTAACCGGATCATCGAATATCGTTTCACCTATGGGATCGGCAAAACCCATCACTTTAACAGCCGCTTCATTGATCAGGCAGGCCGTTGAATCTGTGGGATATTTTTTTACATCTATATCCCTGCCTTGTACTAACTGCATGCCAAAGGTTTTTACCATATCACCGTCCGCAGCGTACCGCTTTACCATCACCTTTTCGTTTTCCGGCTTTCCTTTCCATTGCATGCTAAACCCTGTGCTCCAGATCTGCGTAATAGGATTCTGGGTTTTAGTAACTGCCGAAGCAAAACCATTATTCAGCAATTCATCTTTTATAAGCTGGTAATTTTTACCAACCTCTCCTTTCATAAATGTATATACCAGGTCCTTTCGTTCATATCCCACTTCCCTATCCTGCCCGTATTTTAACTGTTGCCGGATGATGATCGTACAGATGATCAAACCAATGGCAAAAGAAAATTGCAGCACCACCAATACTTTCCTGGGCGTAACCAGGGCATGCACGTTCTTAAAACTGCCCTTCAGCACCTGCACAGGTCTGAAACGGGAAAGGAATAAGGCAGGGTAGCTGCCTGCCAGGAAACCTGTCAACAGAATAAATCCCGTGATGGCCAACCACCATTCCGGCCTGTTAAAGTGAAATACAAGCGTTTTACCGATCAGTAAATTAAAAGAAGGTAATACAAGTATCACAGCGGCAACGGCCAGTATACCTGCGATAAAAGAGATCAGTAATGATTCCCCCAGGAACTGCCCAATGAGGGTTTCTTTATTGGCGCCTGCCACTTTACGTATACCAACCTCTTTAGCCCGTTTTTCACTGCGTGCAGTAGAGAGGTTCATGAAATTGATGCAGGCTATCAACAAAATAAGCCCTGCAATCAGGGCAAAGGTCCGGACTTTGGTAATCCTTCCACCTACCGGCACGCCATTCTCAAATTTCCCATACAGGTATTCCTGGCTCACCGGGTATAAAAACGCTTCGGTATTGGAACGTTTATTACTATAGGCACTGATCATACCTTTCAGCTTGTTATTCACAAGCGCAGATGAAGTATTGGGTTTGAGCAACACAAAGGTGCGGGGGCTTATATTCGTCCAGTCTTTATCCGTAAATCCCCTGGACTGGCGCAACATGGAAGAGTTCAGGTACTCAAAATCAAACATGGAGTTATCGGGAAGGTCTTTCAGCACCCCTGTTACCGTAAAGTTTTCATCTGTACCTATCCGCAATGATTTACCCAGTGCAGAAACGTTCCCGAATAACTTATGCGCCAGTTGCTGCGTAAGTACAATACTTAAAGGATCATTCAACAGGGTATTAATATCTCCTTCCACCAGCGGGAAATTGAACATCTTCAAAAAAGCAGGATCTACCCAGTTTCCCTTTCCATTGATCTGATTTTCTCCATAGGTAAACAATAACATGCCGCCACCACCAAAGCGGGCTACGGCGGCTGCTTCCGGAATATCTGCAGTGATGGCCGGACCCATTAATTCAGGAGTATAAGTATTGGATTCTATCTTTCCTTCCACAACATTGTTCGTCCATACTTCAAATAAGCGTTCCGGGTGATGATGAAAGCGATCATAACTTACTTCATGCTGGATCCACAATAAGATCAGCATAGCACTGGCCATACCTAATACCAGGCCGCTGATATTAATGAATGAGAATGCCTTATTGCGCAGGAGATTTCTGAATGCAACCTTCATGTAATTTTTAAACATAGGAATTAAATTATGTAGGATGGATGGCTTTCTCCCCACAAAAGCATACCAATTACAGCAGCTATTGATTATGAGCAGATTACAGGGGTAAAAGCAGCAGAAAGTGTCCGGTTTTGATACAGGGCTTGTCCGGTTTCAACGTTTAGCAAAGGGGAAGGCTTAGCAGTACCGTGGTACCTTTCCCGGGTTCGCTGGAAAGTTTCACCTCTCCGTTATTTAATTCTGCCAGTTCTTTTACCACCAGCAGGCCCAGCCCAACGCCATGTTCGTTTTCCGTTCCAAAGCAGGTGAAATGTAATTCCAGGTCAAAGAGCCTTTCCATCAGTTTGGGATCTATCCCGGTACCGGTATCTGTAATGGCCAGCTCCATATGATCGAGCCTTTGCCTTGCAGCAATGCTTACAATACCTCCCCTGGGAGTATATTTGATGGCATTGGATAACAGGTTACGCAGGATAATGGAAAAGTGTTCCGGATCTGCATATACCCTGGCATTTTCCGGCACGGCCATTAAAAGGTTGATGGCTTTTCCTTTCAGGGTTTCCTCAAACCGCACCTTCAATGGCAGCAGGATGCTATTCACTTTGCAGGCTTCCGGTATGGCCTCCTGCCCTTTCATCTGGGAGTGTGCCCAGTGCATGGTATTTTCCAGGCTGAGCAGTCCGTTGTCCAGGTGATTTTCTACCTTTTTGGTGAACGAAGTAAATTCAGCAGGCGTTACATCATCCGAAAGCGCCACCAGGGATTTCATGCTGGCCAGGGGCTGACGCAGGTCACGGGAGAGGATGGACAATACTTTCTCTTTTGTTTCATTCAGGTTCTTCAGGGTCTCTGCTTTTTCTTTCAGCCTTCTGTTCATGCCTTCCAGTAATTGCCGGTTATGCAGCTGGTCTTTTTTATAATTGGCGATGATCAGGCCCAGGAAAGTACAGGCCACCACATAACTCATGATCTCCCGGAGGAAAGGCAGTTCACTGATCAGGGGAGGATGCGTATCCACATACAGGCGGGTAAAGGTGAACAATGCCACGTTTAAAACGCCCAGTGAATAACGTTCCCAGGGGTTATCAAACAGTAATACAATAGTGAGGATGTTAAAAAGCAGCAGCAGTTCCACGCTGTTATGATAGGCAAGCGCTACAAAGGAAAAGAGCACCATGCTTTCAAATACAGCCAGGTAGCGGGCAGTTCCGTAATACCCATAGCGCTGTAAAACAATAACACCGGAGGAGAAAATAATGGACACGAAATAAGTGACCGCCAGGATGTAATATCCTGTGAGGCCATTGAGGATTATGAGCAAAAAAGCCAGCAAAACCGCTACAAGGCATCCCAGGTTGAGTGACCTTATCAGCTTTTGCTCCACGATGGGCTGCGATGGCCGCCGCCCTGCATTTAGTACTGCCTTGATGAATTTTTTCATAGCACCTGCACACCAAATGTAGTTTATTCTGGTATTGCAGGGCTGCTTTGAATTGTTAACGAAGGTTTTATGCAGGGTTAAACTGTCCGCATGATTTATTAGCGCAAAATAATATGTATGTCAACGACTTGCGTATAGACATATCACGTCTTTGCTTGTAGTAATAGTTCTACTTGCCTAAAAGAAAGGAACAAAAAGAAGAATTATATTTTACTTTTGTCCGGCACCCTTCGTATAGCCGGGGCAGCTAACATAACCTATGTAAAAATGAAAACTATCCTGATTGCGGATGACCATACCATCGTAAGATTGGGTGTTACGCATATTGTATCTACTCTTTCCATTCCTGTATCCATCAAAGAAGCTGAGACTTTCGACCAGGTCATCACTTTGCTGGACCAGGATCCTTATGATCTTCTGATACTCGACATTAATATTCCCGGTGGTAACAGTCTTCAGATGATTGATGCCGTAAAGCTCCGGCAGCCAAAGATTAAGATCCTTATCTTTTCCGGTTATGATGAACAACTGTTTGCTATTAATTATATGCAGGCAGGCGCGGACGGGTATCTTGTAAAATACTCGCCGGAAGATGAGATCAGAACTGCTATCCAGACGGTGTTGAACCAGCAGAAATACATGAGCGCCGCCACACGTGAGCAGATGTTGAACATGCTGAACGCACAAAAGGAGCCGGTACAGAATCCACTGGCCACTTTATCCGGGCGGGAGATAGAAGTGATGAACCTGCTCACGAAAGGAATACCTGTTGCAAAAATAGCAGAGATGCTGCATTTGCAGGTAACTACTGTGAGCACCTATAAAACACGCGTATTTGAAAAACTGGGCATCTCCAATATTGTAGAACTGCTGGAAAAAGTAAAGATGTACAGCACCACGCTTTAATTACTATTATTAATTTCCAGGATCACTGATACTGTAGTTCCCGTATCCTTATTCGGTATTACTTTCAACCTGCCATTGATCAGCAGGAGTAACTCTATCACGATCAGCAGACCAATACCGTTATGCACCTGTGTGTCTGTTGCATTGTACTGGTTTACCCAGTCCGCCAGCACCGGCTGCATACCGATGCCTGTATCTATAAATCTGATGCAGACCTCATTGCCCTGGTGAATGGCTTCCATATGGATAGAACCCTGCGTGGTATATTTCACCGCATTGTCCAGCAGGTTATGCATTACCACGGCCAGCAACTGGCGGTTCACCATTACTTTGCTGCCCGGCGTAGTATCGTTGAAGATCTCCACTTCTCTTGCGGCAGCAATGGGCCTGAAGATACCCGCTTTCTCTTCCAGCAGGTCGTGCAGGTCTACCGCTTCCAGTATAACGCCTTCGCCCTTGATATGCGTTTTCATATACTGGATGAGGTTCTCCACAAGATGATACATCTTGTAGAGCGCATCATATACCGCTTTTGCACTCTTATCGCCCGTATTACGGTTATTGGATAAGAGCATAAGGAACTTCATGGGTGTTTTGATGTCGTGCGTGATAGCTGCGATCAGCCGCTGCTGCATCAGGGTTTGCTTGCGCAGTTTGTTCTCTGAAGTCTGCAGGAACTCCAGGGCCTGCTTGAGTTCTCTTGTTCTGTCAGACACCCGCGTTTCCAGCAAGTGGGTTTTGTATTGAATACTGGTGATGCGCCAGCGAAGGTACGCCACCACAGACAATGCCAGCAATCCCAGCAGGAGTATGCGGAACCACACTGTTTCAAACCAGGCCAGTTCTACCGTAAAAACAATTGATTTTTCTATAAAATTGTTGGCACCAAAACCATTGATCTTGCGGATACGGAGGTGATAGGTACCCGAAGGCATGGAAGAAAACGAAATAACATGGTTGCTCTCTACCGGTAACCAGATGTCGTTTCCTTCACCAGCTACCGAATAAAAGATCTGTGTATTATAGTTATCTCCAAAAAAAGGCGTGCTGATATGCAATTTGAGTTGCAGGAAGTTGTTCGGCAGCAAAAGCGTATCGTTTGCCGGCAAAGAATGCCCGTCCAGCTCCACTTCATCCAGGAACAATTTCCTCGCCGGCAGATAGTGGTTTAATGAATCAGGAGAGAACCGCACAATACCGTCCAGGGAAGGCAGCGAGATATCCCCGTTGCTGAGTTTTAAAGCACATGGCTGGCATCCGCCATTAAATTCATTCGTAAAAAAACCCTGGCTCTTTCCATAATAGAAATAATAGACGAGGTCCTGCTTCCAGTCTGCATAAGCTATCAGGTCTTTACGGGAAGCTTTGAACAATCCTTTATTGCTGGTGATCCAGAAGTAACCATGTGCATCGCCGATGATACAGTGTGCAAAGGCCAGGTATTTAAGTTTATCCAGCGGCATGGTAGTTAACCTGTTTTGCCGGTGCAGGTAGAAACCACTCCCGTATGTAGTGACCCAGACTTCATCTTTGTTGGGAATGTATAAACTTCTTACATGTGCCTCCTCCAGGCCGGCAATTGTGTCTATCCTGTTTTTGCTGACCTGGATGCGGAACAAGCCCTTACTGGTGCCTACCCACATGGTATCAGCATTTTCCATCTGCATGTAAGTGGCACCTTTTATAGTGGCGCTATACAAAAGCGGCACAGGGTTTTCATCCTTCGTGTAAAGGTAATAAAGCCCGGACTTCAGGGTGCCGATCCATAAACGGCCAGCGTTATCTGTATAAAGCTGGCTGACACCATCATGAAAATCCCTTGACCACAATATTTCAGTACAGGCTGCATTCATTTTATAGATGCTCCTGATGGATTTGCTCCAGATGTTGCCCTCCTTATCCACCTGCATGCTGTAATTGTCATACCTTCCTTTTACCCGGTCGAACAAGGGTAAGGAAGAATGTTTTCCCTGCGCATCGAATGCAATTCCTTGCGGTGTTATGATACCATCATTTCCAAATGGTGCCTGTGCATAATACACGTCTGTTTTCCCCTCTCCCGTACGAAGCGGATGAAACTGCTTCCAGGAAAAAACAAACATTCCCTTGGAACTGCTGCCCAGGTAAACACGTTTATTGAAGGCGGTATAATAAACAGAAAGAATAGACAGCTGTTCAAAATCAAAATCCTTTACCACCAGTGTAGTACCCAGGCTGCCATCTGGCAGTACTTCTACAAAATAACATTGCTGGTCCAGGTAAAAGAAAAGCTGCTGTGCAACAAAATTCCAGTATAATTGAATATCTTTTTTCCGGGTCTTATAAGCAGGAAAATTCAGGATATCCCCTCTGACCATCACATTAACAGCTTTGTCTTTATCGAAAAAGTTGATATCCCCCTTTTCAGTCAACTGATAAAGACTATCCCCCATCGTGAAAAATTTCCAGGGATTGGAAATGGGAAATTTAAACCGGTATTGCTCTTGTTTTTTCCTGACAAATCTGATGCTGTCCTTACACACCATGTAATATTCCTGTGCGTTTACAGGGATCAGGAAATAATCCGGATGGATCCCATCGGCAAAAACATTAGGGAGCCCATTAACCGGATAGGTGAAGGCCGTATCACTATAGATCAGGAATTCATAATCATCCTCCCCTTTTGGATCACGTGTAAACGTAGCCGTTCGGCCGTTCTCCACCTGGATGCCTACCCTTTGGTCCGTTCTGGCAAAAAGTTTGTCATGCCCGGAATTGGAAAAAATATAAGAGATCCTGCTGCTGCTATTGAAATTGCGGAAGCGGTCGCCCTCAAAACGCACCAGGCCGTTTTCCGTGGCCAGCCATAGAAATCCCTCATCATCAGGAGCAATGAACTTTACGCTATTCTGTGGTAAACCATTCTCATCTGTGTAATGAGTAATGGTATACGGTAAAGTATCTATGCCGGATAAACCGGATAAAGCAAACGCAGGCGTACCCGTCAAAAGCGGAATAAGTAAGTGAACAAAACGTCTCATTCTTCTAAATAGAACAAAGGTTAGGGTGTTCTATATAGATGGCATTACAGGTATGCTGATGGAGTAAAGGGTTTCCGCAGGACATATTCTATAATACATAAATATATAGAGATAGTCAATTGACTATCATGACTCATCTATTACTACAAAGATATAAACCTTATTTGGATTCCTTACTATTAACAAAATAGTTTTAATATATGAAAACTATTTGATCATTATAAAATAAACACATGCAATGTGCAGTGTTTTTAGTAAATTGTAAGTATGAAAAAACAAGTACCATGGCCAGGCAGACAGGGCCTATAACGTTTACGGGTAAACTGGGTAACCTTATTGGTTACGAGGTGGATGGCATCCCTCTTGTACGCAGCATGCCCACTCATGTTGAACGCAGTTATGCAACAAAACGTTCAGCGATGGATTTCGGCACAGCGAGCAAAGGAGGCCGTTTGCTGCGCCGTGCATTGTTGGGAGAGTTGGAAATACCGGATGACGGAAAGTTAGTGAACCGGATCAATAAAGTACTACAAGCTATCGTAAAGGCAGATGCCCATCATTTTCCCGGGCAGCGGAGTATCCTTACACGGCATCTTCCTGCTTTAACCGGGTTCAACCTGAATAAGGCCACTAAGCTGGACCAGCTGTTAACTTTCCAGCCTAAGCTTACAAAAGATAAAGATGGTAATATATGCGTATCCGTTACACCGTCCTGCAAAAAAGCAAAGGGCGCTACCCATATAGAAATAAAAGCTTTTGTAACCGGTGTTGATTTTGCAAAAGCGAAATATACACATGCTGCCTCAGAGAGTAAATTAATAGACGTACAGGCAGCACCTGAAAAAATAGAATTCATATTATCGTATACAGGGAAAGAAGCTGCCTTCGTAGTATTGCAGGTGATACCTTTTCAAATGGTAAATGGCGAACTGACCCTATTACAGGATGTTAAATATGCAGCCGCAGATATTATCGGTGTAATGTTGCCGGATAAAACATTATCCGTAGAAGTACATTACAAACCTGATACACGCTCAACGATCCCCCTCCGCAAACAACCCCGCTCTTCCAAAAAGAAACCTCCACCTTTGGAATGATCATCATGTTTATGGTAAAGAAACTGGCTGGAAGTTCGCTTCCTTTCGCAAACCTGTGTACCTGCTTCGTAAAAACGTGTGATTTTGCGGGTAGTATTTTGTTTTTGAAGCCTGTTTGTTCTGCTATATCTCCTTTATACCCTCTTTCATGATGTTCCGGAGCAGCTCCGCAGCTACTTTACCTCATTTTCACATCAAGTCCGCCTTTTACCCGTAGATGACCCATACTTTCCTCACAATATCGCCAGATCTCCCCCGGTCCCTAACTCATAAGCCTCCCTCCCAACCTTAAAGATCCTCGCACTCAGTTCTCCGCGTAAACGGATCTCTGTTCCGGAAACCTCAATCCAGCTCCCTTCCCGTAAGCCTATCACCGTTACATCCTGTTGTGTATGAAACTCCCTGATCCTCGTTTCCCTTGTTTCACCCATGTGTTTTATCTCCGGTATTGGGTCCAGGTAATGCGGGTTGAGATTGAAAGGTACCAGGCCCATGGTTTCAAAAGAAGGCGGGTATACAATAGGCATGTCGTTGGTGGTTTGCATATTCACCCCACCGATATTACTGCCTGCACTGGTACCCAGGTATGGTTTCCCTTTCTCTACTTCCGCACGTAACACATCCATCAGTTCCAGCTCATGCAGTTGTTTCACTAATAAGAAAGTATTACCGCCGCCGGTAAAGAAACCTTCTGCATGTTTTAAAGCCGTTGCCGGATCTTCGAAAGTATGCAGGCCTTTTACACGCACGCCGATAGCAGCAAATGCATCCGCTGCCCGTTGTGTATAGTCATCATGAGAGATGCCGCCGGGCCGGGCGTAAGGCACAAAAATGATCTCGGAAATACCGGAGAACAGGCGCTGCATCACCGGCTGCAGGTAAGCCAGGTAATCCTGGCCGGATAAAGTGGAGGTACTGGCTAAAACGATCTTCATCATAATACCCAAATGTAAAAAAACTCTCCCGTTTAACGGGGAGAGCTTTTTATCTACAGTTCTGATCCTGGTTTTAGATGGCGGAAAAACCGGGAGCATGGTTTCCATAAACAGCTACATGAAAAGCTGATCATCACCTGCCTTGGCAGATAATACTGCTTTTTCAAACCGCTGAAATAACATAGATACAGGGAGATCAGGTAATGCATCCAGCCGCAGGAGAACGGCCTGATGCGCCAGCAGTGAAATACGGTAGGTGGGCGGTCCTATTACCATCAGTAACTGTTCCAGCGGATGGTACCACAAATATTGCATCGGCCAGTCCGGAAACCGCTGCGAGACTACCTTGAAAAAGTAAGCACCCGCATGTGTGGCCAGCCATTGTTTCCTGTCGTGATTCAATGAGCTGTCCCTGGCTTCCGAAAGGATCACATCCAATAAATGCAGACTGTTCTTTTCATAGTTCAGTCCATAGCCGAACCGTTCTTCATAAAATCTCCTGAATTCTTCCGCCCGCCGCTCTACCAGGGAAACATGTTCAATGGAAGGCCGGGTATACTTTATACGTTTGCGGAAAAAGCGGAAAGAAAACATACTGCTGGATTTTGTGAACAGGCAAGCGAACAGGCTTACGCGAACTTTGCCTTGATTGCCTCCGCTACTTCTTTTTCCAGTTTATTCCAGGAGGAAAGCAATAATAACCTGGTGGCAAAATTGTTAAAGAAGATCTTTTCTATCACCATGTTCGGTACAATACCGTCCACGTCCACTATTTTTTTCTTTTCATTCGGCGCTACACAGATCCCTGCCACGCCATTCTTTTTCACCAGTACACACTGTGCGCCGGAGAAGTTAAGCGTCCAGCGGTCGTGTACCACTTTGCATTCGTACTTATGACCCAGTTGTTCCTGCAAAACCTGTTGTATCTGGTTGAGGGTGGGTATGTTGTTGTTATACTCAAGTGTCATGATATAAGGGTTTTAATACATCATTCTGATAAATTCACCTTTTTCGTTGTAACTCAGCTGAAAATCTGTTCCGCCATTCTTAGGCTCTACATAGATAATGATCCTGAGGCCATCATCCGGACTATTGATCCTGCTGGGCATGGAGATGGCAACCATGGTGGCTACCATGTCTTTCATCTGTTTTTCTTTCTCCACTCTTTCTACGGATGCCTTCACGAGGTCAGGAATTTTCTGGAGGTCTTGCACCTGCTGCAGGGTGAACATGAAATCCTTTGGTTTGGCATCTCCTTCTATTTCCAGTGTGATTTCGGACTTATCCTCCCAGATACCTTTTTGTTTTAATTTCTCTGTCAGCTTATTGGAGTTCACATCTTTTGTTCCGGTGGCAACGGTACTGGTGCCGATGCCATCGTGGTAGGACATATTAATGCTGGTATACCCTGCGTTTTCCCCGAATTTATCTTTCAGTTCGCTTACAAGGGAAGCAATGCCTTTGCTGGTTTCAAAATCCCGGCCGCCGCCACCGAAGTATTCGCAGGCAGACAGGATAACCGCAAGCAGCATAAAACAGCTGATCTTTTTCATGCAACAAGTTTTAGGTTTTGGAATGGTTTTTCATCATTGTGGCACAAACATAGGGGCAGTTAAAGAGGAAATGGGGCTACAATATAAAAGCGCGCGGACTTTTCTGAAATCCGCGCGCTTACATGCATTATTTGATTATTGGGTTCTGCTGAAGGTTATTAGCTTGCTGAAGGTCATTTAGTCCTGCGGAGAGGGATATCCAGTTTTACAAGCACCCCCTGCCCGTTCAGCGTCCCTTTGTCTGTAATACTCAAATGGGCCGGTTGGCGGGTTTGACGGCTCAGCATGGTCAGCCGTTCCTGCGTGATAATGGTGGAAAGGGATTGTTTATCCGGCGTAGCCTCGCGAACCGGCAGCATGCCATTGCCGTTATCTTCTATTTCACAGTGCAGCATCCACTGTGTTCTGCGTATGCTTACGCGGATGAGGCCTTTGCGCGGCAGCTGGCGGATACCATGCAGGATGGCGTTCTCTACAAAAGGTTGTAATAACATAGGAGGAATGAGCAGCTCATCTTCTTCATACTGTTCATACACATCAATCTCATAGTCAAAATCACCTTCAAAACGCATGGCCTGCAGGCCCAGGTAGTTTTGCAGCGCCAGCACTTCATCTTTCAGCGGCACAAAACTTTCGCGGGCATTCTCTAAACTGATGCGCACCAGTTTGGCAAACTTATTCAGATAGCGGATCGCTTTCTCCTTTTCATCATTCCTGATAAAACTTTGTAAAACACTCAAAGTGTTGAAAATGAAATGCGGTTCCATCTGGCTGCGCAACAGGCGTTGCTGAAGGGAAGTTTCCAGCAGTTGTAACTGCAGTTTGCGGCGGCGCCAGAGTAATAAGCCCAGTGTTGCCAGTAATACTCCGCCAACGATCATTCCAATAATGATCACCTGCTGCTGGCGGTGGATCTTATGGTTAGCTTTATTTTCAAAGGCCAGTGCGGCAATTTCATCGTCCTTGGCTTTCACCGCATATTTTGTTTCCAGCTCTCTTCCCTGCATGGCAAGGGAAGAATCATTTTCCGCCCTGTAACTTTCATAAGAACTATCTAATGCGGCATAGGCAGCAGCGTATTGCCCCTGTGCAGCCAGGTTGCGCGACCTTCTCTTCCATACACTGGTGAGGGTAGACTGCTCTCCCATGCTGAATGCAGTATCCAGGTAGGCGGCGGACTGTTTGTATTGCTTCAGTTTACTGTAGGTTTCTCCCAGGGCATAATATGATTCCCCATCCAGTTGATCCAGCTCCCTGCTGATGTCCATGGACTTTAGCAGGTAGGGTAATCCTTCTTCCGGTTTGCCCGTTTGTGAGAGCAGGAGGCCCAGGTTCCCGTATTTCACCGCATCGAAATGAGGGCTGGCAAAGCTGGTATCTGTTTCCATTGCTTTGAAGAAAATAATGGCGGAATCCGGCTGGTCGTTATCCGCATAATATTTGGAAATGCCATTGGCAAATACTGTTTTCAGAATAGGGCGGGAAGTGCGATGAAAACCTTCGAAGAGGTATTTCTTCACAGCAGGCAGGTCGCCAATATCCATATAGATTTCGGAGAGGCGCAGGCAGATGATGGCCAGGCCTGGCGTATCTATTTTAGCGGCTTCGTAATAGGCTTCTTTGGCTACTTTCAGGGCACTGTCATTATACCCTTCCTCATGCAGGATATCGATCAGCTGTATCTTGCCGGCCAGTACCTGTTTCCCTGTGGAATCTTTCTTGAGAGCCAATGCAATGGATTCATTGATCACTGCCCTCGCACTGTCATACTTCTTTTCCTCTCCAAACTGCACCCCTTTGAAGCGCAGGTAAGAGCAGGTGAGTATATAGTTATTGAGCTGCTGCACAAAAGGATAGATACTATCCAGCAGCCGGCCTGCTTCCCTGGGACGCTGGTTATGAAAATGGGGGTTGACGGATTCTTTCATGAATGCCATCAGCGTGTCTGCCTGACCGTTAGTAACGGCCACTTTTTTGGGTGCACAGGCAATGATACAGCACAGGAATAATACAACAGGAATAAGGCGCATGGTTAAAACGGATTAGCGGTTACCGGTAAGGAATTCCATCACCAGGTCTTTCCGGCGGGTAGATACAGGTATCTCCACACCATTACGGAGTACCAGGTACCCATCCTTATGGTACCGGTCTATGAACTGATGATTCACTAAATAGGATTGATGCGGGCGGAGGAACTTTGCTTCGGGCAATAGCTCTTCATATTCTTTGATGGACTTGGATGCAACGATCTTCCTCCCGTCTGTTAAAAAGAAAGTGGTATAACCTGCATCACTCTGGCAATACACAATCTCCTCAAAAGCAACGATCTGCAGGTATTGCTGCGAGCGCAGGACGATCCTGTTCTGCAGGCCGCCCTGTTTCAGGTGCTGCTGTGCCAGGGACAGTTGTTCCGGCGCTACGGCTTTCAGCTGTAACACCCTTTGCAATGCCTGCTGCAGTTCCTCTTCATCTACAGGTTTCAGCAGGTAATCCAGTGCGCCATACTTGATGGCTTTAATAGCATGGTCATGGTGGGCAGTGATGAAGATCACTTTACAGGAAAGCGGCCCCGCTTCCTGCAGGATGTCAAAGCCGGTACCGTCTCCCAGGGAAATGTCCAGCAGCAGAAGGTCTGGCTGCGTGGCAGGGATCAGCACCCTGGCTTCCGCCACGCTGCCGCAGGTACCCACCACTATAAAACCGGGCTGCTGTTGCAGTAATGCCTGCATATCTCTGCGGATAGCCGGCTCATCATCTATGATCACTACTCTAATCATGCCGCTAAAATATTCCATTTTCGTATCTTGCAGGCTATAAAAGAATAACATGTCAATTACAACACAGGCAGAACTGGCAGGTATGCAGAAGGCAAGTGAAGCAGTAGCCCTCACTTTAAAGAGTATGCGGAATTATGCACAACCGGGCATGAGCACCGCAGAGCTGGATGAATTCGGCAGGGCTGCACTGGAAAGTTTCGGCGCAAAATCCGCACCTAAACTCACGTACGGCTTCCCCGGCTGGACCTGCATTAGTGTGAACAACGAAATTGCACATGGTATTCCCACCAAAAGAAGGATCCTGCAGGAAGGAGACCTGGTGAATGTGGATGTTTCCGCAGAGCTGGATGGTTTCTGGGCAGACAATGGCGGATCATTTGTATTAGGGCAGGACATTCATCAGCACCAGGTGCTGGTAGATGCTTCCAAAGACATTTTAAAGATCGCTATTGCCAATATACATGGCGGTGTGAAGATTGCAGACATCGGCGGCCTGATTGAAGCAGAAGCGAAACGCCGCGGATACCGGGTAATCAAAAACCTCACCGGACACGGCATTGGCAGAAACCTGCATGAAGAGCCGCATTCCATTGCCAACTACTACGATAAATACAATAAGACCCGTTTTAAAAAGAACAGCGTTGTGGCCATCGAAACATTTATCTCCACCAAAGCCACCTGGGCATACGAAAACGGAGATGGCTGGACGCTCACTGCGAAAGATGGCAGTTTTGTTGCCCAGCATGAACATACCATTATGGTAACAGACGGAGAACCCCTGATCTTTACAAAGGATAACGATATCTGGAATTAACCGTTGCACAAAATCCTATCTGTAAATGGCAAAATACTATGCTTGGTTATGCAACCGTTTGCATAACTTAGTAATATACTGTTTCACATAGACCCGTTATAGAAAGAGCCCACAGTACATTCTACCTGACATCTACTACATAATGACCTGACTGTATGCCGGTAATCCGGTGCAGATCCGCTATGCACGGTACTTAACGCCATACCCCATATCGCAGACTATCCAAGATTTTTGTTAACACTATAAAACCCGGTCCCTTATGATCAAAACTGATGTACTCAACAAATTCAGGCATGTGGTAATTCCCCTGCTGCTGCTCTTGTTACTTGCCGGCATGCAATCGTATGCACAGACTTTACCGGCTAATTTCCAGCGGGTATTGGTAACAGGCGGCCTTACCGGCCCTACTACTTTTGCCCAGCTGCCGGATGGCAGGATCCTTATTGGCCAGCAGAACGGCCAGCTAAGGGTATTCAAGAACAATGCCCTCCTGGCCACCCCTGCGGTGAGCCTTTCTGTGAACACCAGCGGAGAGCGCGGATTAATAGGCATTGCCGTTGACCCCGCCTTCAGCACGAACAATTACATTTACCTGTACTACACCTCGTCCTCCGGCCCGCATAACCGTGTAAGCCGCTTCACCATGTCCGGCGATCTGGCCACTGCAGAAACCGCTATCCTTGACATGCCCACCCTCAGCGCCATTTATCACAACGGTGGCGGCCTTGCCTTTGATAATACCGGCAAACTGCTCATAGCAGTCGGGGATAATAAGGTAGGGGGTAATTCATCCAACCTGGACAGTTACATGGGTAAAGTATTGCGCATCAATACAGATGGCACGGTGCCCAGCGGCAACCCCTTCAGTGGCGGCGCACAACGCAGCCGTGTATGGGCCTATGGTTTGCGGAATCCCTTCACACTGAATGTGGACCCTGTAAGCGGAAAGATCTATGTAAACGATGTAGGTGAAGCTACCTGGGAAGAAGTGAATGATGCTTCCGTAGGTGGCCGCAATTTTGGCTGGCCCTCTAAAGAAGGGATCTGCTCCAGCGGCTGTACAGGCCTTACCAATCCCATTTACTACTATGCCACCAACCGGAACGATCCACCCGCAACCGGCCAGGGATGTGCCATCAATGGTGGTGCCTTCTTAAACGGATCTATCAGCAACTGGCCGGCCACTTACCATGGAAAATATTTCTTCCTGGATTACTGCGGTGAATGGATTGATTATATCAACCCCTCCTCTCCCGCTACCCGCAATGCTTTCGGCACAGGTCTGAGTGATGGCCTCACTACCCTGAAACAAGGTATAGATGGCAATCTCTACTTCATCAGAAGAGGTAACAACTCTTTGTACAAAATTATTTACAGCGGCAATGCAGCACCGGTGATCACTACACAACCGCAAAGCATTTCCGTACCACAGGGGCAAACGGCTACGTTCTCTGTTACAGCTACCGGTAACCCAACACCCACTTACCAATGGCGCAAAGGCACCACTAATATCTCCGGTGCCACTGCTTCCAGTTATTCGATCAGCAATGTGCAATCCACACATGCGGGCACTTACAATGTAGTGGTAACCAACAGCGCAGGCAGTGTAACCAGCAATAATGCCACCTTAACGGTTACTGCACCCAATGCCTTCCCTGTAGCTACGATCACCAGTCCTGCCAATGGATCTTCTTTCCGTGGCGGCGATCAGATCAGCTTTACCGGCACGGGCACGGATGCAGAAGACGGCAACTTACCGGCCAGCGCTTACACCTGGTGGGTAGATTTCCATCACGCCAATCACACGCATCCCGGCCCTGAATTAGCAGATGGCGTTACCGGCGGCAGCTTCCCCATTTCTGCGGAAGGCCATACGGAAACGGATATATGGTATCGCCTTTATTTAGAAGTAACGGATTCACAGGGAGAGAAAGACACTACTTACATAGAGATCTTCCCTGTTACCGCTGATGTTACATTACAAACGGTACCGGCTGGTTTACAACTTACGCTTAATGAGATCCCATTCACCACACCGGCTACACAGGAATCCTTATCGGGCATGGTACGGCCACTGGCAGCACCCAGTCCGCAAACACTCAACGGCACTACCTACATCTTTGATTATTGGGAACATGGCGGTGCACGGCAGCAGAACATTACGGTAACAGATGCAGATGTTACTTACACTGCGCATTTCAAAGTAGCACCTGCGCCGGTGAACCTTACACCATTACATGATGCGTATGTGCGGGATGGCAGCAATGCCGCCATTACACATGGCACTACGGATTCTACTTTGCTGATCACCAAACTATCACCTTCAGGCCAGCTCAACAACGCAAGAGAATCTTACCTGCAGTTTGATCTGTCTTCCATCAGCAGTCCGCTTGCTTCCGTAGTACTGAAAGTATATGGTAAAGTAGACCTTACTACCGTTCCATCTGTAGGTGTAGGCGCTTACTCCGTAGCTAATACTACCTGGACGGAGAACACGCTTACCTGGAACAACAAACCTGCTACCAGTGCCAGCCCGCTGGCTACTGTAACCGTCATCAACACAGCTTACGCGTATTATAATTTTGATGTTACTGCTTATGTACAGGCGGAAAAAGCAGCAGGCAGGAATAAAGTGTCCTTTGCCCTGAAGAGCCAGGTTGCGCATGATCCGCGCATCTTCTGGAACTCCAGTGAATTTGGCTCCAACCCGCCTTTACTGTCTGTGATCACAGATGCCGGTGGTAATATCAGTCCTGCTGTATCCCTGACTGCTCCAACAAACGGCGCATCCTTTACAGCACCTGCTAATATCACCCTCACCGCAACTGCCACAGATAGTGATGGCACTGTTACCAAAGTGGAATTCTTCAATGGCGCCAGCAAATTGGGAGAAGACCTGGATGCGCCGTATTCTTTTGCATGGAACAATGTACCTGCAGGTACTTACAGCCTTACTGCAAAAGCAACGGACAATGCAGGTGGCATCGGCACCTCCTCTCCGGCAGTTAATATCACGGTAACGGGTGCACCTTCCTGCGACCCTGTTACGGCCAGCGGAGATGATGGCAACGTAGCGGCCAATGTACTGGATAACAACCTGGCCACACGCTGGTCTGCCAATGGAGACGGGCAATGGATCGCTTTCTGCCTCGGCAGTGTGCAAACAGTGACCGGCGTACAGATAGCATTCTATAATGGTAATGTGCGTTCATCCAATTTCGACATACAGGTGAGCAGCAACGGTACCAGCTGGAACACCGTAGCAGCAGGCCTTTCCAGCAGCGGCACATCGCTGAACCTGGAAACCTTCACCATCCCTTCTCAAAGCACACAGTATGTGCGGATCCTTGGTCACGGCAACTCAGTGAATCTCTGGAACAGTTATACGGAAGTGAAGATCACTACCAGCACCGGTTCTACTGAAACCACCCTTGCACCCATACACGATGCTTACGCAAGGAATGGTACCTCTGCCACTATCACACATGGCACTACAGATCCCAATGCATTGGTAGTGAAACTCAATTCCAATCCTGCTGCCGGTAACGACCGTCAGGCCTTCCTGACCTTCAACACCAGCAGCATCACCAGCACTGTTACGAATGTGAAGATCAGGCTGTATGGCGGGCTCTCTGATAACAGAAGCAGCAATACACCATTGACCGCCAGTGCGGTAGCTACTACCAGCTGGACGGAGTCTGCACTCACCTGGAACAATAAACCTGCAATAGGTTCAACACTGGCCACTACCACCATCCCGGATTCCATCCCGAGATATTATACCTGGGATGTAACCAGTTATGTACTGGCAGAAAAAGCGGCGGGCAGGCATACGGTTTCCTTTGCTATTACAGCTACCACGGCCACTACGCCTATCCTTTCTTTTAACTCAAAAGAAGCAGGCAGTAATGCACCGCAACTGGTGGTAACACATAACACCAGCCTTGCGAAACAGGCAGTTACGGCTCCGGCAAAAAGCAATGTGGATCTTGAAACTGCATTGCAGGGATTACCAAATCCATTCGGTGATAACCTAACGGTGACCTACACACTAAAAACAGCAGGCCGCGTACAGTTGTCTTTAATTGACCTGAGCGGCAGACAGGCGGCGGTATTAACCGATGCAGTACAGGCTGCCGGCACACACCGTGTGAATCATAGAACAGGGCATCTCCCATCCGGTATGTATATTCTGAAACTGAGCCATCATGGCAAAGTGATCACGCAAAAACTGGTGAAGGAGTAATTGAAAAAGCAGGGCCATAAAACGGCCCTGCTTTTTTATATAAAATCAGATGTATTGGCGGCTGTATTGATAGTGGTTATATGTTGATGTGAATGAAACAATCTTTTGCACAGCGTGCTTATTGACAGCTGTGCTGATATAAAATCAACCTGCATTTCACACCCTGTGCTTTTGCCGGAATTGAGAAGGGGAAAGCTTCACCACTTTCCTGAATTGCTTATTGAAATTCGTCATGTTGTTGAAGCCGCTTTCCTGGCAAACATAACTGATGCTGAAATTACCCTTTATCAGCTGCCTGCAGGCATGGCTTACCCTTATCTGATTTACAAAGTGCGAGAAGTTTTTCCTGGTTCTGTTTTTAAAATACCTGCTGAAGCTGGAAGGGCTCATCATGGCAATACGCGCTATTTCCTGCAACTGGATCTCCTGTTTAAAATTGGCCAGTACATAGTCGAAGATCTTTTGCAGCCGGTCGTTTTCCCTGTTACTCCTCCCGATCACCTCAGGACTTGAAAGCATGGCATATTCAGTAGACTCAGATAGTTCCTTCAAAATAGTAAGCAAACATAGCAGCCTGTCGATTCCCGTACAGGAAAGCAAGGCCTCCATCTTCCCGGCAACACTCACCGCCGTTTTCGCACCGAAGTGCAAACCCATCTTAGACTTCTCAAACAGTAACAGGATCTTTTGCATCTCGGGGATCTGCAAAAAATCTTTCCCTAAAAATTCTTCCCTGAAGTGGATCACCAGCGAACCACCCTGTTTTTCTCCATCATCTTTCCGGTACCAGTGCGGCAGGCTCGGCCCCAGAAGGTCCAGTTCACCTTCACTGTAGTCGGACACATGATCGCCAACAAAACGCCTGCCCTTTCCATGGATGATCAGTACCAGTTCATACTCCGGGTGATAATGCCATGGGGTTTCAAAATAAGGCGTGATGTAACGGTCCGCTACAAAAGAGGATTGTTCAGGAAGTGGCAGTTTTTGGATGAGGGACTTCATGATAAAGTTAAAATACTTAAATTCATGGAACAGGCGGTTAAAAATGTCAAAATAGTTGTTTTTTTAGGTCGAATAGTTGTAAACCTGCCCTGCTTAAATTCCCAAATTTGGATATGGACACATTATTCACTCCTGAACAAATAGCACAATACCACCGGGATGGGTATATCATCGTGAAAAACCTTGTTTCCCAACCTGAAACAGCGCTGCTATATAAAACGGCCCTGGAAGATGATGCCATGCGTAAAAACGCGCTGGACCTCAACGACCAGTCCGGCAAGAAAACAAAATTGTCCCTTTGGTTCACACCCGGCAATGATGTGTTCGGGTACTTAACCCGCAGTGAAAAACTGGTGGGCAGGGCCGCACAGCTAATGGACAGCGATTCCCCCGTTTGCCATTTTCATTCCAAGCTCATGCAAAAGGAACCTAAGGTAGGCGGCGCCTGGGAATG
Source organism: Chitinophaga niabensis (assembly GCF_039545795.1). Lineage (NCBI taxonomy): Bacteria > Pseudomonadati > Bacteroidota > Chitinophagia > Chitinophagales > Chitinophagaceae > Chitinophaga > Chitinophaga niabensis. The sequence continues at coordinate 3,688,804 of NZ_CP154260.1, forward strand.
GCACCAGGATTATGGCTACTGGTACAAAAACCAGTTTATGTTCCCGGACCAGCTCTTGTCTATCATGGTAGCCTTAACAATCGCGAATAAAGAGAACGGTTGTTTGCAGGTGATCAAAGGATCCCATAAACTGGGCCGTGTGAACCATGGCTTTGCCGGTGAACAGGTGGGTGCGGATATGGTGATGGTCAACAACGCACTGAAAACAATGGAACTGGTGTATGTGGAACTGGAACCGGGCGATGCGCTCTTCTTTCACAGCAATATCCTGCACCGCTCCGAAGCCAACCTTTCTGATCATCCGCGCTGGTCAGTAATTTCCTGTTACTGTTCACAATCCAACCTTGCTTATAATGAAACATCCACATCGTGGAAAGAACCTGTACAAGTGGTGCCGGATGAAGCTATCCTGCAATGGAAAGCCGCTTCTTTGTCTGAAGCAGACTTCCTGAAAAAAGAGAATGACCCGGCTTTGAAAGACACGGGGTGGGAGAAATAATTGTAAATAGATAACGAACCACGCTATGAAGATCATGTATTGCATACTGTCTGCAATTTTACTCAGTTCCTATGCCTGCAGGCAACCTACAAAAGAAATCGTTAAAAGCCTCGACCTATACCTTCCCGAAGACCTGGAAGTAACCTTATGGGCGGAATCCCCGCTGTTCTATAATCCCACCAATATGGATGTGGATATCAAAGGCAGGATCTGGATCACAGAAGCTGTAGACTACCGCAACTTCAGAAATGATTCTACCAAACATCTGCATCATGCACAGGGAGACCGTGTGATGATCCTGGAAGACAGGGATGGCGATGGCCGTGCGGATACTTCCAAAGTTTATGTGCAGGACAGAGACCTGATTGCACCCGTGGGTATTGCCGTGATCGGGAATAAAGTAATAGTATCCTGCTCCCCCAATCTCATTGTATACACCGATGAAAACGGAGACGACCAACCGGATAAAAAAGAGATCTTCCTGAAAGGCTTCGGCGGCCTGGACCATGATCATGCGCTGCATGCACTCTTTGCAGGCCCGGATGGCAACTGGTATTTCAACACAGGTAATGCAGGGCCGCATGTGGTAACAGATAAAAGCGGATGGACTTTACGTTCCGGCAGTATCTATACCGGCGGCTCACCCTATAACACCAAGAACAATGGCAATATGAAAAGCGATGACAGCTGCGTGTATGTGGGCGGGCTCGCTTTACGCATTCAGCCGGATGGAAAGGGTTTAAAAGTATTGGGCCATAACTTCAGGAATTCCTACGAAGTGATCCCTGATTCATACGGTAACCTCTGGCAGAACGACAATGATGACGAAGTGATCGCCTGCAGGACCACCTGGCTGATGGAAGGCGGTAACGCGGGTTATTTCAGTTCAGACGGAACCCGCACCTGGCAGGGAGATCACCGCCTGGGACAGGAAGCGTTCACCGCACACTGGCACCAGGACGATCCGGGTGTAATGCCGGCAGGCGACCGTTCCGGTTCAGGTGCACCCACAGGTATTGTTGTGAATGAAAGTGATGCTTTGGGCAAAGATTACTTAGGCATGCTGCTGAGCGCTGATGCCGGAAGGAATGTGATCTTCGGTTATCATCCTTCCCTGTATGCTTCCGGTTACAACCTGGGAAAAAGACAAGACCTCATCAGCTCTGTGTTGAATGCTGACAGCAATTACGTGTGGCATGACTCTGCTCATAACAACAAAAAAGAAAGCTGGTTCCGGCCCAGTGATGTAACCATTGGTACAGATGGCGCCATCTATATTGCAGATTGGTTTGATCCTGTAGTGGGCGCCCATTTGATGAATGACAGTGTGGGATATGGAAGGATCTACCGGATAGTACCCAAAAACAAAAAACTCACTGCGCCCAAAATTGATATCAATACCACTGAAGGCCAGATAGCTGCTTTAAAAAGCCCGGCCATTAATGTGCGCAACCAGGGATTTGTAAAACTGAAAGCGCAGGGGCCAGCAGCTGTTCCGCATGTGCAGGCATTGTTGAAGGACAAAAATCCCTTTATCAGGGCAAGAGCGGTATGGTTGCTGGCGCAGCTGAACACAAAAATAGTGGAAGCTTTGTTGAAAGATCCAGATGTTCAACTGAGAGCTACTGCTTACCGCGCGCTTCGCCAGAGCGGCAATGACCTGCTGCCCTACGCAAAAGCAATGATCAACGATACTTCCGCATTCATAAAAAGAGAAGTGATCAGCTCCCTGCGGGATTCCTCCTACGAAAAAAAGAAACCGCTGCTGCTGGAACTGATCAAACAATACGATGGTGAGGACCGCTGGTACCTGGAGGCCCTGGGCGCCAGTTTAAAAGGCCATGAATCAGATATATACCCGGAGATTGTAAAGATATTCGGAGAAGGAAAAGAACCTTCCGCCTGGAACCGTAAAATGGTCTCCCTTGCATGGCGCTTGCATCCACCGGAAGCAATTAATGCTTTAACAAAACGGGCAGGTGATACACTCTTGTCTATAAAAGACAGGCAGGAAGCCATGACCGCGCTTGGCTTTATGAATACGAAACCTGCAGCGGAGGCTATGCTGGCACTGTCAAAAGGGAGTACACAGGAGATTGCAGAAACCGCAACTTACTGGCTGGCTTTCCGGCAAAGCAATGATTGGGTAGACCTGCTTGACTGGAAGGAGCTGGACCTGAACCCATACTATGAGCGCAAGCTGGCAAAGATGAAATTGAAAAAACAAACGATCATGGACAAACGCCAGCCCTTTGATGAAAGAAAATTCCGCGCACAGCAAATGGCCATGGATACGGTGGGAGGCCAGATGCTGATAGGCATGGCGGAAGCAAAGACCATTCCTGAAGACATGTTGCCTGTTATAGAAGAAAAGATCTTTAACAATACTGACCCCACCATCCGGATGCAGGCGGGCAAATACTTCAAACAACCCGGCTCAGAAAGGGCTTACTCCATACCGGATATGCTGCAACTGAAGCCGGATGCTGCAAACGGCAAAACCGTGTTTACAACCCGCTGCGGCAGTTGTCATAAACTCGGCGATAAGGGCAATAGCATCGGCCCTGATCTGACAGGTATCGGAAAGAAATTCGATAAAACCGAACTGCTGGATGCGATCGTGAATCCAAGCGCCGGTATCGTGTTCGGCTATGAGTCCTGGCTGGTAAACACCAGTGAAGGTGAAACGCTGTTCGGCTTCCTGCTCTCGGAAAACAAGCGGTCCATTGTTATCAAAGACGTGAGCGGTCAAAAACATGTAGTGGACAAAAAGAAAATAAGCTCGCAGAAAAAGCAGGAAAAAAGCCTGATGCCCGATCCCTTCAGTAACAATCTTACTGAAAAAGATATCAGCGATGTAGTGGGATTTTTAAAGAGCATATAGCTAAAATATTATAATATTTTAGCTATCTTGATCGGTAAATCCCTAACTACATGACCGTAACACAACGCATTGCCGCTATCGACATAACCCGCGCACTGACTATGTTCCTGATGATATTCGTGAATGACCTCTGGTCCCTGCACGATATTCCCAAATGGCTGGAACATACTGCTGCAAAGGACGACGGGATGGGGCTTGCGGACACGGTGTTCCCTGCATTCCTTTTTATTGTGGGCATGAGCATCCCTTACGCGATCAGCAACCGCATCAAAAAAGGCGATACTTTATGGCAACTGATACGCCATGTGGTAGAACGCTCCATAGCACTGCTGGTAATGGGCCTTTTCTTTGTGAACGGAGAAAACCTGAATGCAGCCGCTACCGGTATGCCACGCGGCGTATGGAACATCATCTGCTGCATCTGTTTCATTTTCATCTGGAACCAATATCCCGCAAAGTTTCCTAAAACAGCACAGAACGTGATCAAAGGTGTGGGTATAGTTACCCTGCTGATGATGGCCTGGATCTGCAGAGGCGGAGAAGGAGATGAGGTACAACGTTTTGCTACCTACTGGTGGGGGATCCTGGGATTGATCGGTTGGGCCTACCTGGTAAGTGCCATGGTATATGTATTGGGGAAAGGCAATTTTATAGTGAATGCAGTAGCCTGGTTGCTGTGTTTAGGATATAGCATGGCGGTACATGGGGATGTGGCACCGGGGATCTTCGGATATATTGCAGACGGCGCTATGCCCGCACTGGTGCTGGGTGGTGTACTTGTTTCCCAGATCTTCCGTCACTACAGCACTGCCGGCAAATGGCAATCCGTAATAGCTGTACTCAGTGCCTTAGCCGTAGTATTACTCACTGCAGGATTTTTAACACGGCCCATATGGGGTATCTCCAAGATCATGGCAACACCCAGCTGGGTACTGATCTGCAGCGCTATCACCATCGGCGTGTTCATCTTCACCTACTGGCTGGCAGACCTGCAGCAGAAAGCATCCTGGTTTAAGGGCATCAAAGCAGCGGGTACTGATACCTTACTCTGTTATCTTATCCCCTATTTCGTATATGCGCTCCTTTCCCTCGCACATCTCAGTTTCCCTGACATGATCTCCGGCGGTGCCATCGGCATCGTAAAATCACTCGTATTCTCTTTCCTGATGATCCAGATTGCCGGATGGATCAGTAAAGGAGGAATCCGATTGAAACTGTAACTTTGTATTCTATGTTGGAAATAGCAAACGAATACCTGCAGGTAAAGATCAGCCCGGCAGGCGCAGAACTGCAAAGCATTATCCGGAAGGACAATCAACTGGAATACCTCTGGAGCGGTGATCCCGCATTCTGGGGAAAGAAGAGTCCCGTGCTCTTCCCCATTGTTGGCGGATTAAAAGAAAACACTTACCAGTACAAAGAACAGCATTACCAGTTGGGAAGGCATGGCTTTGCACGGGAAATGGAATTTGCTGTTACGGAACATACCGCAACAAGCATTACTTTCAATATACAGGACAATGACCTTACCCTGCTGAAATATCCTTTTCCTTTCAGCCTCAACATCCGTTACAGCGTTAAGGATGCTACCCTGACGGTTGGATATGAAGTGCAGAATATGGGCGATGAAACAATGTACTTTTCCATCGGTGCACATCCTGCATTTAAAGTGCCCCTGGTGAATGGTACTGCTTTTGAAGATTACAGCCTGCATTTCAGCGATCCGGAAACAGCACCGCTGTGGCTGTTATCTTCTGCCGGTATTGTCAACAACCAGCCCAGCCCTTACCTCGATCATACAACGGAGCTGCCTCTACGCAAATCCCTGTTCTACAACGATGCACTGGTGTTCAAACACCTGGCTTCCACTGCTATCTCCATCAGGAGCGATAAAACACCGCATGGCTTAACCGTACATTTCCCCGGTTTCCCTTATATGGGTATCTGGAATGCAAGGGATGCAGACTTTGTTTGCATTGAACCCTGGTACGGTATTGCTGATCATGAAAATGCAACGGGTAAGCTGGAGGAGAAAGAAGGTATGATGGCCCTTTCACCTGAGCAGATCTTTTCTTCACAATGGTCTGCCGTGTTCTTCTAAGAAATTAACATTTTCAAACTCGTTTGCGCCTATGCGTTACACCATCCATTAACACCGTTGGATGGCAGGAATCTTACATTTGCATCGGCCTTTAGATTTATAATCTGCCAACTGATAAAGTTGTAGTATGATTTGGATTTCTGGTTGATTAAAAAAAGCGCTCATCTTCAGGGATGAGCGCTTACTATTTTAACACTTAATGGTTTTCTTCTTTTTAGCCCCGCCTGGCCGGTTTCGGGAGGCGTTGATATAATCTTCTGCCGCAGGAACTTTACAGGCCGTATCGCCCATATTAACGCTTACAATGCCCACTTTCTTTGCTACCGCAATGGCCTCTTTATTCAAAGCATCCACATAAGTACCTACGCCTATCACAAATCCGTTCATCGTATAACGTACCCTGTTAGGGGCTGTATGGATCTCTGTTTGTACCCGTTTCAGCAATTCCTTCAGCTTCGGCAGGTCCAGCTCCTCATCCGGTTTCATGGATACGATGCCACCCAGTGTATTCCAGCCGCTGCAGGCAATTTGTTCATCTTTGGAATCTATCCATTTCAAAGCAAGTTTCCAGCCCTGCGGATGTTCGGAGGTTACCCAGGGAACGGTGTATTCATTGATAGAAGGTGACTTCGCGTTTTTCACCCAATGCTCCAGTTGCTTCTCCGTCATAGCACTACCGTCTGCTACCAGGCCGGCAAGATACATGGCATCATACACACCGCTTTCATACAATGCAAGCGCGAGTGCCTGATCTTTTTTGATCTTCTTCTGCAACACTTTCAGGTCTGCCACTTTAGCACCGTAAACAGGCTCCTGGCAACCGTGTTTCATGAGTGTGTTTTTCGTGGAAGCACTACCGTAAGCTTTGATAGCGTCCAAAACTTCCTGCAATGTCATTGGTATAGATTTATTCCTCTATCAAGATACCCATTTTTCCCATCTGAAAATCACGCATGGCCTCCAAAACTTCGGTTTCCGTGTTCATCACATAAGGCCCGTGTGCCACTACTTTTTCATTCAGCGGTTCCCCGCTGGCAATGAACACCCGGGTATCTTCTTCAGCGATCAGTTTAATGCCTTCTCCATCCTCATTGAACACCACGGCATGAAAGGCAGTGTATACACTGGCGCCTTCCACTTTCAACTCTCCGTCCAGCAGGTAGATGAACGCATGATGGCTGGCCGGGATCGGGAAATAAAACGCGCCGCCTTTTTTAATATTTGCGGTAAAAGTGTTCACGGGTGTTAAAGTGGGAATAGGGCCTTTGGTGCCCAGCAACTCCCCTGTTACCACATGCACAACCGCCAGGCCGTCCTCACTCTTCAGTTGCGGCGTTTCTGCTGCGTGCAGCGGGTAATAAGCAGGCTGGTCCTTTTTACGGCTGGCCGGCGAGTTCACCCAAAGCTGCAGCAATTCCTGCACACCACCGGTTTCATGAATATCGTCCGGCGGCCTTTCACTATGGATAACACCCATACCCGCATGCATCCACTGGGTGCCGCCTTCGCGCACCACACTGTTGTTGCCGCGACTGTCCCGGTGATGCACACCGCCTTTAAAAATAAAGGTCACCGGAGAAAATCCCCGGTGCGGATGCGGTGCTACGCCTGCATGCCTTGGCGGCATGTAGGCGGGCACTTCAATATTGATGTGATGTAATAACAGGAAAGGATCTATCCTGTCTGCATGTACAGAAGGGAAAGGCTGACGCACAGGTATATCGCCTGCTTCTTTCAGATCGGCGTACAATACGGTTTTTACACTACGGAGTTTTGTCATTTAATTTGTCTGCATTCATATAAAAACTCAAAGCGCCGGAGGGGCACTTCTCTACCTGGGCAATCAATGTTGCGGTATCCGCAGCAAACATTTTGATCCAGGGTCTGTCTTTCGGCTGAAATACTGCCGGCAAACCACGTGCGCAGATGCCGGTATGTTTACAGAGCCTGGGCTGCCACACGATGGTGACCTCCCCATTCGTGTATTCCAGTTTTGCTTCCATATCAGTAATTTTTTCAGGATTTAAGCAGGCTGCGTTTGAAGGCCTTGAACTCTTCACGCAGATCGGTGAACAACCGGTCGAAGGTATCCATATCGTCCTGCAGTTTGTTGTGCAGCATCTGCAATTGTGCTGCTTCCCCATTGCTTTCAGACATCATTTTGTCTGCCTTGATGATCAGCTGCAGTTCATCGTTCACTACTTCTTTCTGGCGGATCAGTGCATTTTGAAAATGCTCGATCTTTACCTGCTGATCCTGGTCCAGTGATTGTGTACTGAGTTCCGTCAGTTCGGCTGTTAATGATTTGATCTCCTTTTCGCTCAGCAAAAGGTCTTTTTTCCATTCCTGGTGCAGTTGATGCAGTGCATCAAAATTTTCTATGGCCATATTTTAGAGGATTGTGTCTATACATTAATTCCGTGTGCAAGCAACCGCTTCCATTCCGGGTGTTTACGCAGGTAAGTGGCCACATAGGGGCAAAGGGGCACCATCTTTAATTTTCGCTCATCGATGATTTCCAGCACTCTCTCCACAAGCGCCGAAGCAATACCCTGACCTTCCAGGGCTGGGGGAACTTCCGTATGTGTAAGGAAGATCTTATTTCCACCCATCATATACTCAACTTTTGCCAGCAACCCGTCAATTTTCACTTCAAATTGCCTGGCATTCACATTATCTTTTACTTCCAACAGCTTCGTATCCATGTTATATTTGGGTTTTAACTTAAAGAATACTGCAGTTCAAATATCCTGCCGGTATTTCTCATGCTGCAAAGTTACGGATTTGGCAGGAACCCATATTTATTAACATAATTACACATGTTATATTTGGCTGACTTAAATTTGCCCCATGCAAAAAAGTCTGAGTGAACGTGACAAAGCCGTGATCTGGCATCCATACACACAAATGCAAACAGCGCCGGACCCTATCGGCATCGTACGGGGAGAAGGGGCGCTCCTTTTTGACGAGAACGGGAACAGTTACCTGGATGCTACCTCCAGCTGGTGGGTGAACATTCACGGTCATGCACACCCTTATATTACAGAAAAAATTGCCGAACAGGCCGCAAAACTGCATCATGTCATCTTTGCCGGTTATACGCATGAACCGGCGGTAGAACTGGCAGAAAAACTCCTGCCTGTACTGCCCGGCTCCCAGCAGAAACTCTTTTATTCGGATAATGGCTCCACCGCGGTGGAAGTAGCCCTGAAAATGACCATCCAGTACTGGCAGAACAAAGGCCAGGTAAAGACCAGGATCCTGGCTTTCAGGAATGCTTACCATGGCGATACCTTCGGCGCCATGAGCGTGAGTGCCCGCAGCGTGTTCACGCGGGCTTTCGATGAATACCTGTTTGATGTTACTTTCCTGGATATACCTGCACCGGATAATTTAGAAGCCCTCAAAGCAGCCGTGGATACCCATGCTGCAGATACTGCCGCTTTCATTTTTGAACCGCTGGTACAGGGATCAGGCGGTATGGTGATGTATGATGCGGCGTGTTTTGATGCGCTGCTGCAGCATTGCCGTGCACAGGGTATACTGCTGATCGCGGATGAGGTGATGACCGGTTTCGGGCGCACAGGCAGCAACTTTGCCATGGAACAGGTACAAACCCCGCCGGATATGATCACCCTCTCCAAAGGGCTCACAGGCGGCACCATTGCCATGGGTATCACTACCTGCACCAATGAGATCTATAATGCCTTTTTGTCCACCGATAAATTAAAGACCCTCTTCCATGGTCATTCTTACACCGCCAATCCTTTAACCTGTGCAATAGCCCTGGCCAGCCTGGAATTATTCCTGCAGCCAACGTGCCGTCAGGACCGGGAACGGATCAATGCCCGCCACCGCGCTTTTGCCGTAGAGCTGGCTTACCATGCTGATGTGAAAAATGTGCGTTCGCTGGGAACCATCCTCGCCTTTGAGATAGAGACAGGGGAAGCAGATAGTTACACCAATGATCTCGCAGGCTTCCTGTTTAAATTCTTCCGGGAGAAACGGATAATGCTGCGGCCGCTGGGTAATACCCTGTATATATTGCCGCCTTACTGCATCACAGATGAACAGCTAACGGAGGTGTACGACAGCATCTATGAAATGCTGGCCCAATACCAGGAACAATGGAGTTAACATAAAAAAAAGCAAGACCTTACGGTCTTGCTTTTTTCTTTACATAATATCTTACAACTTAAGACTTCAGGGGAACGGAGATCTTAGTATCGTCCCACTCCATCTGCAGATGGCCTTTAGGGAAAGAGAAAGTGAGTTTCTCTACCGTAGCCGCAGTTTTCTGACGGGGAACTTTTACTTCTGCAACATTGCTTCCTTTGTTCTTTTCGTAATCAAAAGCGCCGGATTGACCAGGGATGCTGTTCAGGATCACAGTGAATTCTTTTTCACCGGGAGTAATGAACAGGGCATAAGTACCCGCTTTCACTTTAGTGCCGCCAAAGGTTACATCTTTTTTGAAAGTGATGTCCGTGGATTTGTTAGCACCTGCGCGCCAAACTTTTCCATAAGCTTCCAGACCAGGGAAGATCTGACGGCCATTCTTTGAAGGTTGGCCATAAGCGATCTCAACGTTATCACCGGTTGCAGTAACACGTGGACTTTTTGGAGGATTCTGGGCCATTACAGCGCTGGTTGTTACCAGTAACGCGAGGGCAAATAACATACTTTTCATAAAACAGGATTTTTATAATATTGAGATGGTAAATTACGGTGTTGCGTTCACAATTTCCATACCACTCATCCAAAATCAGGGCTTTTCGCAAAGATTGCGGAGTTTATTCAGCCCTTCTTCCATAGAGGAACCAAACATACGGTCCATGAGGAATCCGCGCAATTTCCACCAGGGCGTGATCCCCACATTTGTTTCCAGCCGCCACAGGATCGCAGTGCCTTTGCCATCTGCCGTAGATTTGAGTTCCAGGAACCCTTTCACGGGCTTCATGGCGGGATGGGTCATATTGTAGGTAATGCCCTTCAATGAGTCTGCCGTAATGATCTCTACCCTGCCGGATGCCGAGCTGCCGGCAGTATTACTCCAGGTGAACCAGGCGCCGAGGCCGGTGGGAGGTTTTGAATATTGCTGCAGCACATCCACTCCTTTTCTATATGCAGGATGCCAGGGATTCCAGGCAGCCCATGTTTGCAGGTTGCTGATCTCTTCATACACAGCGGCAAGGGGAGCATTAATGGAACCGGAACGTTCCATTCTGGCGGTTGAGGGAAATAATAAGGATAAAATAAAGATCAGTGAACCAAAAACGAGCACTGCAATCAAAAACATTTTAACAAATCGCATATCCGGAGAAAATATTAAGCCGTGGCTTCAGTTAATCGTTTGAGGTTATGCAGTCCTTTTTCAAAATCACCGCCTACCCATTTATCCATCATCTTTCCCATCAGTTTACGAACAGGGTTCTGCCCCATATCCGCTTCCATACCCCAGGTGACCTTTGTGCCCTCCGCTACCGTATCAAAACGGAACATGGCTTTAGCCGTGCCCTGCTGCATGAAATTCATTTCGGTGGCAATATACTCATTCAAACGCGATTCCGTGATAATAAGGCTCCCCTTCCCTACTTTACGATGCTGGCTTTCCCAGGAATACCCTGCGCCTGCACCGGTATCTTTTACATGATAGGCCAGTTTCATCTGCGGATCATATCCATGCCAGGGCGACCATAAAGGCCAGTTACGCAATGCATTCACCTGCTCAAAGATCCTGCCTGCCGGTGCTTTGATGAGCTGAGAGCGTTCCACCTTTACAAGGGAAGGTAAATAGAAGGAAAAGATGAATAAACCTAACACAAGCACTATCAAGGCCCCAATAATAACATATAAGGCTTGTTGCATAAGGTGTGTTTTTGGTGAAGAGGGATGTATAAGTTACAGCAATTCCGGCAGATTTCCCGGAATTATTCCCATTTGAAAACTTTGATGGCCACCGCATATACCACCACTCCCCAGATGCATAATACCCCTAATTGCGTCCCTACATTCCAGAGATGCAGCCCTTCAAAAGCTATTTTGCGCAAAGCATCGTTCAGGTAGGTGAGCGGCATGATCTTACAGATGGGTTGCAGCCAGGCAGGGAACACATCCACAGAAAAGAAAGTGCCTGCCAGCAGGAACTGTGGTAAAGTAACAATATTGGCTAAAGGCGGGATCGTACTTTCCGTTTTGGCAATACCGCTTACAATAAAACCAAAACCCATGAATACGATCAACCCGAATAAACAAAGCAGTAACATTTCCAGGAAGGTGGCAAAACCATTAATCAGTGTAAAACCGAAAAAGAAATAACCGATACCGATAATGATCACGGAACCGAAAGACTGGAACAGCAGCCGCGCCAATGCTTCGCCCAGGATGATATATAAACGGTTGATGGGGGTAGCAAAGAAACGTTTAAGCACCAGGGTCTGGCGCAAACTAAAAAAGAGGAATGCCGTACCGAACACGGCGGCGCTCAGCAGGGAAAAACCCAGTTGCCCGGGAAGGATAAAATCGATGGTTTTGTAGGCGCGGCCGGGTACTTCTTCTGGTACGATCTGCGCTACGGTGGGTCTTGGATAAGCTTTATCATCCAGATTGTGGATGCTGTTGGTTAAGATATTGAATAACAGGCCTGTTTTTTCACCGCCGGCAGTAGAAGTTTTCACATGCACTTTATATTCAGGCAGCACAGCCGGTTTGGAGGCATCTATACGGAGGATAGCAACCAGCCGTCCTTTGCGCAGGTCATCTTCCATTTGTTCCTTTGGTGTGTTGGTGACCAGCCGGATATTTTTCTCCTCTTTCAGTTTGGCATAGATGCCGTTAGTGGTATCAGAAGCATTATCGATACCCACCTTCACGGAAACACTTCTTCCGCCAATGAAGCCGAACACCAATATAAATACCAGCGGGAAAGCCAGGCTGAACACAACCGCCGAGGGGCTGCGGAATATTGCTTTGATACTAGCCTTTGTGATCGCCCACATCGCCTTCCACTGATTATATTTCACCGCCATGCGTTTTCTTTTAAAGGCTGTAAAGCTAATGTTTTGGATAAGAAATACAAATGACGCCGGCCAGGTGCTGGGTTAAAACCCAATAACCGTTGTTTAACAAAGTTGCGGCGTTTCACTTAATCACATTTTATTAAGTTGTGTACACATTGCCGAAGTGCAATTAACCATAGTATCTATCAACCAGAAACCGACCTTATATGGCATCACAACAATCTCAGGCTAGCCCGGCTGAGCAACAGGAATTAATTTCCAGGATGTGCAAATGTTATGACGGTATATTGAATAATCTGCAGGACTTTGATGCCTTCAGTGCATCGCAGATCATCTGTAACGTTATCAATGAGCATATCAAACGATTAACAACGGTGATCCGCCACCACAATGATCTCGCTGAATCCGCAGAGAAAAGCATGGAAGCACTCGCAGACGGTTTGCGCAGGCTCCGGATGCAGGCGCAGCAGGTGGTGGACAATAATCATAATACGGTGATCCGCCTCAGCAGCGAAGAAAGAGATCCTGTGTATTCAGAGGAAGGCTGATCTTTACGGCTCAGGCATCAAACGGATAAAGCGGGTATGTTCTTCTGAGTGAGCATCCAGGTAATGCTGTAAAGCCACCAGGGTTGTAGCATCTTTCCATTTGATGGTAGCAGGCCCCCAGTTCACGAGTTCCCTTTCCTGTACCAATACAGGATTCTGGCCGGGTGTATACTGAAATAACTGGAATCCGTTCAGGGTAAACGCCGCCATCAGGTCCGTATTACTGCAGATAAAATATCTTTTGTCCGGCGATAGCTCAGGAAATCCGATAGTACGCGTCATCTCTCCATTCCGGGAGTTGATCAGTTCATAGGAATGCCACTCATAACCTGCGTTAAACACTACCCAATGCTCAATAGCAGGAAGGTAAGCCTGGTAGGTATATTGTGTGTACTCCTCATTATCGTTGTTATTATTGACCATTACTTTCTGCCGGCCATTTGCCAGCGTAAGCACCAAAGAATCACCTGCCCTGCGCACGTGCGAAGCATCCCGCAGGATGTTCACCGCCTCGCTGGTATCGGCTACAAACGCAGGAACCTGCTGGAATTCTGCAGCAGTTGATACGGTGATATTGTACAACTGACGGCCGATCGATACAGTATCGATAATAACGGCAGCAGAATCAGTAACAGTAGTGGTACTGTCTTTCGTTCCTTCTTCAGTTTTGGCAGACTGCTGGCAGGAAACCAGGTAAAGCGCACAAAATGCAATGGCAATTCGCATCATAGGTAATATGTACATTAGACTGCAAGGTAAATTGTGATTTGTTTTCAATTTTCTCAATCATTCACAAGGTAACAAACCGCAGGAAAAAGCAAAAGGGAAAAGCATCATGCTTTTCCCTTTCATCTATAAGCTGAGTTCCATTATTGTATCGTCAGATTATACGGCAGCTTTGCCTGGATCTCCCCGGTTAATTTCTTCAGTTCCTTAATGGTCTGGTACAACTGGTAGTGTTCTCCCAGCTCTTCCTTCACCATACTGGCACGTACACCACCCAGGCTCTTCAGCAACTGCTGATAAGGATCTTTCTGTTTGGGGAATGAAACGATCTTCACTTCTGCCACATTGGCCATACGCGCAGCACAGTTCACCGCATCATCTATTCCTCCCAGGCGGTCCACCAGGCCCATTTCCCGTGCCTGGATACCGGTCCATACACGGCCCTGTGCAATACTGTCTACCACTGTTGCATCCAGCTTGCGGCCTTCTGTTACCCGGTGTTTAAAAGTAGCGTAAATGGTATCCACAGAACGCTGTACCATCAGCTTCTCTTTTTCTGTGAGCGGGCGGCTGGTAGTACCAAGGTCCGCATACTCACCCGTTTTCACCGCATCAAAAGTGATCCCGAGTTTATTATTGAAGAAAGCCTGCATATTCGGTAATATCGCAAAAACACCAATGGAACCGGTAAGTGTGGTAGGCTCAGCGAAAATAGAATCCGCCATGCAGGAAATATAGTAACCGCCGGAGGCAGCATAGTCACCCATGGAAACAATCACCGGCTTGGATTTGCGGGCCAGTGTAAGCTCCCTCCAGATACCTTCTGAAGCCAGCGCACTGCCACCCGGAGAATTCACCCGGAATACAATGGCTTTCACATCCTTATCCTGGCGGGCTTCGCGGATGGTTTTGATATAATCTTCACTGGCAATCGCTTTGTCTGCAGAACCGCTTACAATATCCCCTTCCGCATAGATCAGGGCAATGTTCCCGCTGCCTTCGTAACTGGCTTTTGCTTCATCGTACCTGTTCAGGGCAATGAAATTCACTTTATCATCTCCTTTCAGGCTTAGCTTTTGTTTGATCTCATCCATCACCTGGTCATCATACCTGAGCCCGTCCACCAGTTTATATTTCAATGCATCCTCCGGGTACTGGATAGTACCGGCATCAGCATATTGATGTAAGGTGGCCGTATCAATCCCGCGGGAAGCGCCCACTTTCATAAGGAAGTCGCCATACAGCTCACCGAGGAAAACTGTCGTCTGGATGCGGTTAGCCTCCGTCATTTTAGTTTCGCGCAAAGGCTCTGTAGCACTTTTGAACTTACCGTTATAGAAGATCTGCGGCTGTATCTCCAGTTTCTCCAGCGTACCTTTCAGGTACATCATGGTGATGGCATAACCGGAAAAGTCGATCCCGCCTTTTGGATGCAGGTATACTTTATCTGCTGCAGAGGCCAGGAAATAGGCGTTCTGGGAGATCACTTCTCCATAAGCATACACGAATTTTTTACTTTTGCTGAAATCAACAATAGCGCGGCGGATCTCTTCACTGGAAGCATGCCCGTTGCCACTGCCATCTGCTTTCAGGTAAATACCTTTCACATTATCGTCTGTGGCGGCCTGCCTGATCAGGCGTACGGCATCGTAGAGTCCGGGATCTGAATCAGCCCCTTCTCCTGCCAAAGCACGTAAAGGAGTTTGAACACGTTGTTCTGCGTAGTGGTCACTCAGGTCAATTACCAGAACAGCATTGGAGCCTACCACTACTTTTTTATCGGAAGTCATTCTCACGGCAATCATCAGCACGAAAAAGAAACCTATAACGCTAAAAACAATAAGGGCTAGGAAGGAAGCAAAGAAAAACTTTAAGAAACTGCGCATGTTAGTTGATTAGTTTAGATCCTGGTTCGTTGGTGTAAGGTTCAAATGAATCCCCTTTCCTTTCTCCCCAAAATGCGAAATCTTCATTAATTTTTCCAAAAATAAGGAATATGGCTACTTTTGGGCCGTCTAAATACATGAATACAGCAATATTACTTATAGGTGGCAATATGGGAGACCGCCCAAAATTCCTTCAGCAGGCTGCATCACTGATTGCAGCAAGGGCAGGGCGTATCCTCAGGGAATCCACCATGTACGAAACCGCTCCCTGGGGCGATGTGCAGCAGCCGGACTACCTGAACCAGGCCCTGGTAGTGGAAACAACCATGGAAGCCTCCGTTCTGCTGGATGTGCTGCTGGAGATAGAAAAGGAAATTGGCCGGGTGCGCCGCCAGAAATGGGGCTCCCGTGTGATAGATATCGATCTGATCTTCTTTAACAACGAAGTGATCACCCTTCCCCAGCTCAAAGTGCCGCATCCGCAGATGCAGAACCGGCGGTTTGTACTGGCCCCCCTGCAGGAGATCATCCCGCAATGGGTGCACCCTATCCTGCAACTCACTGTGGATCAGTTGCTGGAAGCTTGTCCTGACCCATTACCCGCTCATAAATTCATTGCTGCGGCCCATTAACTATGCAATACCGCTTCATCACCATAGAAGGTAACATCGGCGCCGGAAAAACAACCCTCGCTATCAAGCTGGCAGAACATCTGCAGGCGAAACTGATCCTGGAAGAGTTTGCAGACAACCCTTTCCTGCCCAAATTCTATGCAGAACCGGAGCAATACGCCTTTCCACTGGAGCTTTTCTTTATGGCAGAGCGGTACAAACAGCTGAAGGAAATGCTGGGCACCAGGGATCTTTTTTCCACCCACACGGTGAGCGATTACCTTTTCATCAAAAGCCTGCTGTTTGCTAAAATGAACTTAAAGGAAGATGAGTTCTCCCTTTACCAGAAGTTATTCGATATCATCAATCCACAGCTGGCGCAGCCGGACCTGCTGATCTACCTCCACGCCCCGGTGAGCAAACTGCAGCAGAACATCAAAAAGCGGAACCGCTCTTACGAACAGCAGATACCGGATAGTTACCTGGCCAATGTACAGGATATGTACAGCCAGTTCATCCGCCAGCATCCTGTGCGTACCCTGCTGGTAGATACCACTGAAATGGATTTCCTGCACAGGCCGGAAGATTTTCAGACCCTGCTTGCCGCATTGGAAACAGATTACCCTGTGGGGATCACCTACCTGTAAAAAACGAAAGGTGGCAGGATCAGTCCTGCCACCTTTTTTTGTTCCTTCTGTAATTACGCAGCTATTACAACCGGATCTACAAAAGAAGTCAGCAACGAGTTAGCCAGTGCGCCCGCTAATGGCACTGTTGCTACAAAACCTTTAGATAAGAAGTAAATACCTTTCCCCAATGTCAGCAGGTCGTTGACGTAACCGCCACCATTGATCTCTTGGAGCTCGACAGGATTCAGGGCTTCGCAGCCAAATTGTTTGTTTTCCATAGATTTTGTTGTTTGGTGAAGAAAATGGGGTATCGTATGTTACCAAATGTAACTTCTTCAGTTTTATTCATTCTGTTCATTTTCAATCCCTCTGTTCATTCTGTTCAATTACTCTCTAAAAAAATTTACAGCAGTTCTAGGGGGAAGGCTTTTTTCTCCGTCATAGAAGCAGAAACAATTCAAAAACTGAATATCATGAAAACATTTATTATCGCTTGCGTAATACTGCTGGGAGCACAGTTTGCCAATGCACAACAGATCGAAACGCTCTCTTTCAAACACAAAAGTGGTGGTGGCAACACTAAAGTAGGCGCCTATGGTACAGCCTTAGGCAAACTCTCTTATATAGATGGTAAACTCGCTGTATTTACCGGTGGTTATGGTGGTGTATTGCTGAACAAAAAGTTTCTTCTCGGAGCGGGCGCCTACTCACTGGCAAATAATATCTATGTACCAAACTATACTGACAACCGTAAATACAATCTCTGGTATACCGGTGGTGTATTTGAATATGTACACAACTCAGATAAACTGTTCCATTGGTCTGCCGGTGCACTGGTAGGCGGAGGCGGTGTTTCCACAAGAACCGGTCATAATGAACACAGGGACGATGTACATGCACGCAGCGCTGTATTTGTTGCAGAACCTTTTGTGAACGTGGAAATGAATGTGACCTCTTACCTGCGTATTGTTGCAGGCGGAACTTACCGTGGTGTATTTGGCACTGGTTCCAATGTGGGCATCTCCGATGCAAAACTGAGTGCGCCCGGCTTCCACCTTGGCGTTAAAGCCGGCTTGTTTTAACCGTTTATACAATACCATTTGCACCTTTTGCACGATTTAAGCTAATTTTGGCGGCCGGGAACTGAAAAATTCAGCCCGGCATTCGCCATGCATAAACCCTCCTTTGTTTTGAAACGTGCCAGCTTCATACTCCTTATAACTTTTAGTTTATTGCATGCCCCCGGTTTGTATGCCCAGCAACCGCTCAGCAAAACAGTGTCTTTCCGCGTAACAAATAAACCTGTAGATACCGTGCTGGCCATCATCAGCCGGCAGGGCTCCTGTTCTTTTTCCTTTGCTGGCAGCCCCTTCCGGGGAGATAGCCTGGTTACTTTCAACATAGCCAACAAACCTGTTAAACAGGTGCTGGACCTCCTGTTCAGCGGCCGCATTCAATATGTGGAAAGCGGGGATAATATCATCCTTCAGCGCGCAGAACAGGCACGGGAAAGGAACTACGTGATCAGCGGATATGTGCGGGACAAAGAGAACGGGCAGGTAGTGCCCAATGCCAGTATTTACGATCATACCAACCTGTATTCTGCATTTACCAATAGTGACGGGTTTTTCCATCTCCGCCTGAAGGACAAAGGCAAGCAGCCCTCTGTTCAGCTCACCGTGAGTAAAGAATTTTATACGGATACGGCATTGTATGTACTACCCGGCTTTGACCGGGAGGTTTCCCTGGCCATTTCCCCTGCCAAAACAGTTGTGTTGAAGGAATTCATTGTTTCTGACCAGGTGGAGAAAACCTGGTTGGGCAAACGCCTGCTGTCTGAAGGTTTAAAGCGGCAAACACAGAATATCTCTAAGTTCTTTGCAGATAAACCGGTGCAGACCTCCCTGGTGCCTGCCATTGGTTCTCATGGTAAAATGGCCGGGCAGGTGGTGAATAAGTTTTCTCTTAACCTCATTGGTGGTTACTCCGCAGGCCTGAACGGTGTGGAGGTTGCCGGCGGTTTCAATATCGATAAAAAGGATGTGCAATATGTACAGGTAGCCGGTCTCTTTAACATGGTAGGAGGTAATATGACCGGCGCACAAGCCACCGGGGGTTATAACCAGGTGATGCAGTCCGTAAAGGGCGCACAGGCAGCCGGTATTGCCAACGTGGTGAAAGGAAAGCTGAAGGGCGTTCAGGCTACCGGTGGCCTGAATACTGTAGGAGACAGTGCCAAAGGAGCACAGGCAGCCGGCATCAGCAACATGGTAAAAGGAAACCTGCAAGGTGTGCAGGCTACCGGTGGTTTGAACCAGGCAGGCGGTGATGTAACAGGAGCACAGGCTGCCGGTATCAGTAATTTCAACCAGGGCAATACAACAGGCGCCAGTATTACAGGCGTACTGAACCATACAGGCGGGAATATGATGGGTTTACAGCTGGCCGGGGTTGCCAATTCAACCACAAAAAATGTGATGGGTATGCAATTAGCCGGTGCAGGCAACATCAGCGGTGGAGAAATGGCCGGCCTGCAATTCAGTTCCATCTTTAATTACAGCCGCCGTCTTACAGGCATTCAGTTTGGATTGGTAAACATAGCCGATACTTCTTCCGGCCTCAGCTTTGGCCTGCTGAACATTATCCGTAAAGGAGGATATTATAAACTTTCTGTTTCAGCGAATGACCTGATGCCGCTGAACCTGTCTTTCAAAAGCGGGCGCAAACAATTCTATACCCTATTCACCGGCGGTATGGATAACAATCTGTACAATGTGGGTTTTGGTATTGGCAGGTCGTTCAGCATCGGGAAGAAATGGGTTATCACCACAGACATCCTGCAGCTGAATGTATTTGATAAAGACTGGAAGAGCCTTGGACAGGTATACAGGTTTCAACCACTGCTGAACTTCAGCCTTACCAGTTGGTTATCCATACATGCAGGGCCTGCGCTTTCCATTTCAGAATATGCCAGTGGCGTTAACAAGTTCTCGGAGAAACATCTCAATCAATTGTTAGGCTGGCAGGCAGGGATCAGCTTTTTTTAAGGGCACCCAGGTTAGCAGCCACAAAACCACTCGTCCATGCATGCTGGAAGTTAAAGCCACCGGTGATCCCATCCACATCCATCACCTCACCTGCAAAGAAGAGGCCCGGCACTACCCTGCTCTGCATGGTATCAGGCTCTATTTCACTTAAGCGGATACCTCCGCAGGTCACAAACTCCTCTTTGAAAGTAGTTTTCCCTTTCACCGGAAATTCCATCCCTGTTAAGTAACGGATCAGTTTATTCTGCTCTTTCCCCGGTAATTCAGACCAGCGGATCTCTTCGTGTATCCCACACTGTTGTAAGAGAAAATGCCATAACCTTTGCGGCAAACCGAAGGGGTTTTTAGTATAGATCATCTGCCCACCCATATCCAGCCGCCATTGCGGCCAGGCATCGCGCAGGGAACTTTCATGATAGTCAGGCAACCAGTTCACCAGTAAGGTAAATGTATATTCCTGCGCCTGCAGCAAACGTGCGCCCCATGCGGAAAGCCGTAATATCACCGGTCCGCTCATACCCCAATGCGTGATAAGCAATGGCCCGGACTCCTGTAGTTTGGTACCCGCTATCTTCACCTGTGCCATTGGTACAGATACGCCCATCAATGCAGTCACGGGGTTCTGGGGCATATTGAAAGTGAATAACGAAGGCGCAGGGGCTTCTATCGTATGCCCGAGGGCTTGCAGCCAGTTGAATTTCTCCGCCTGCGCATATCCGCCTGCAGCGATGCAAACATACTGTGCGGTTATCTCCTGCCCGTCCTGCAATTGTATCATCCACCCATCTGTTTGTTTAGCTATACGTACCACATCCGCATGCATTTTTACCTGCACCCCGTAACGGTCTGCTTCACGCAGCAAACAATCAATAATGGTCTGGGAATTATCTGTTACGGGGAACATCCTGCCATCCTCCTCTGTTTTCAGGCTCACGCCCCTTTCTTCAAACCAGCGGATGGTATCCGGTACAAAAAAATGCGTAAAAGATTTTTTCAGGAACTGCGTACCACGGGGATAACGTTTCACCATATCAGAGATACTGCTGAGTGCATGGGTTACGTTGCAGCGCCCGCCGCCGGAAACTTTTACCTTAGAAAGCAGTTTGCCCGTTTTTTCCAGTAACACCACTTCCAGCCCCGGATGCAGCCTTGCTGCGTTTACCGCGCAAAAAAAGCCGGCAGCTCCACCGCCAATCACCACCAGCCTGTTCATACTTTTACCATTTTTTATTCGTTACAGAATGTGCCATCCGGCATTCCCGCGGCGAATTTCGGATTTATGGCTCAAATATGAAATGTTAAAATCTCATAAGCACTATCTACTAATTATTCGTAATTCATTATCTTGTTGGTTTAAATACATTCTGATCCATGCAACGCAAATCCCTGCACAAACTTCGTTACCTATTGATGTCCTGTGTATTAACCACAGGAATCTGGGGCGCGTTCGGCTTTACACCACCAGACGACTGGGCCACAAGGATTCAACAGGCTTTAGCCAAATTCACGGGCAATTATCCGCAAGAGAAAGTTTACCTGCAGTTAGATAAAGACTATTATGCTTCAGGCGAAACCGTATGGTTCTCAGGATTTGTTACCCTTAACGATCTTCCGGCCACCGGCGCCCGCAACCTTTATGCGGAATTGCGTGACCAGAAAGGCGCTATTGTGCAGAAGGAACTGGTGCTGGTATATAATGGCGCAGCATCCGGTGAATTCACCTTACCGGAAAACATGAAACCAGGGCTCTACCAGGTAAGGGCCTACACCGCATGGATGCTGAACTTCGATTCTACTTTCCTTTTCTATAAAAACATACAGGTATTTGACCCCAAAACGGGTAAATCAGGCGAGGAAGCCGCCAGTAAGGATTATGCCGTACAATTCTTCCCGGAAGGTGGAGACCTCGTGAATGAGGTAAGCAGCGTGGTGGCCTTCAAAGCCATTGACCAGAATGGTTACCCTATCAAAGTAGCCGGCGCCGTAAGGGATGGCAATGATAAACAGGTGGCGGTGATCACCACCGTGCATGACGGGATGGGTACTTTTGAACTGAAACCGGAAGCCGGCAAAACCTATAAAGCCGTGGTGCAGTCTGCCAGCGGGCAACAGAAAACATTCCCGCTCCCTGTGGCCAAAGCAAGCGGTATTGCACTCAAAGTATATAACCGTGGTTCACGCATCTTCTACCTTACGGGTTTCAATGGAATAGACAGCACGGCTAACAACCTTTTACTGGTTGCTACCATGCAGAACCAGCTGATCTATAAAGCAGAACTGAATATAGATGAAGGAAAAGTGAGCGGGCTTATCCCCACCAACAACCTGCCTCCCGGCATCCTGCAACTCACTATATTTGATCACCAGGGCCGCCCGCTTACGGAACGCCTCGTGTATGTGAACCAGAAACAGGACTTGCTGGAGTTCTTCCTGGACCCCCAGGAGCTAAATAAAGGCCCCCGCCAGCGTACAGAACTGGTGTTGCAGATCCCCGATTCCATGCGCGGTCACCTGAGCGTGGCTGTAACGGATGCAGACCAGGTAGCAAGGGATGAAAATGCCAATAACATCATCACACATACCTTCCTTACTTCTGATATCCATGGATACGTACACAACCCGTACTGGTATTTTCAGAACGACAGCACCATGCAAACGCTGGACCTCGTGATGCTCACCAACGGATGGAGACGTTATAACTGGCAGCAGATCCTGCAGGACAAATTCCCGAATATCATTTATCCTTATGAACAGGGTATCAATATCACCGGTACTGCTTATACCTCCGGCAGAAATCCTGTAACAGACGGAAGTGTGAACTTTCTCATCAAAATTCCGGTGGACAGTTCTTCTGCATTTGCTTCTGCACCTGTAAATAACAAAGGGCAGTTCGCCCTCGCCAATTTAATGTACAACGATACTGCCCAGATCTATTTCCAGGGCAATATGGCCAATAAAAAGTGGAAGGATGTGGATGTACAGTTTGACCGCCATTTCTTCGACAACTTTGCACCGGTAAAAACACCGATCCCTTTATTACCGCCGCCACCTATGGATAACAAGGTATTGAAGAATTACCTGGCTACCGTACTGGAAGGCAACAGTGTGATCAGGAGCATGACCAACCGTACCATCTTCCTGAAAGAAGTGAACATCAACGCAAAGAAACCTACCCCTGAAGAAACAACAGAGAAACGTTATGCCAGCGGCATGTTCTCCGGCGGCGATGGTTATACTTTCGATCTCACGAACGAAAATCCTACTTCCTTCAACGTATTCCAATACCTGCAGGCAAGGGTACCCGGGTTGCAGATCGGTGGCGATATGAACAATCCCTCCCTCTCCTGGCGGGGTGGTGCTCCCGGTGTGTTCCTGGATCAGATGCCGGTAGACATTAATACGGTAGCCAATATCCCCATGTCTGACGTAGCACTGATTAAAGTGTTCCGCCCTCCGTTTATGGGCGGCTTTGGCGGTGCCAACGGCGCTATTGCTATCTGGACGCGCAGAGGCGGAGACAGCAGGCCGGATCCTAATGTAAAAGGACTGGAACTGGTGAAGAAAGGCGGTTACAAGATCATTAAAGAATTCTATAGTCCTGATTACTCTGTGAAAAAAGCAGTACATCAGCTGGCAGATAAACGCCTCACACTATACTGGAATGCTAACCTGAGATATGATACTACTAATCATACGGCGAGGGTTATCTTCTATAACAACGACTTCACCAAGAACTTCCATGTAGTGGTAGAAGCAATGGACCAGTATGGAAGAGTGGGAAGAGTAGCGAAAGACTTTTAACAGTATCACAAATAATTATATTTTTAAGGGAGAACAATTTCGTTCTCCTTTTTTTTAATTCAGTTCAACCCATGAGAAAGATTTTATCCTTGTTACCTACAGTGCTATTGCTCTTAGCACCAGTATTCTTGTTTGGCCAAAACACCCATTACAAGTGGAACAATCGTTATAGCGCCAATGCAACCCAGGCTAAAAGGGTCTGCCTTGGAAGGCTATATTATAATGCGTTGCACTGGGGAGACTACAGCACTATAAAGTTCACACTTCAGGAGAACTATTACACCAGTGGCATTGTTGAGTACCTGGTAACAGTTCGTCAGGGAATGCCCGAGATTTCCTGCCTGCGTGCAATGGGGCAAAATGTTGATAAAGGCCGTTTAGTGCTGGGAGAAGCTGTAGCAACCGGCAATAGTTATGAAGGTCAGTTAAATTATTATAAAGAAATATTTCTGGATGTGGATTATCATACTGTCTGGCAGGTAGAAGCTGATGTAACTGGCGCCCATTTTCAGATGGATCTGACCAGTATTTCCGGTGATAATTATAGCTATAGTACGCTATTCTCTAACCCAACCGTACAAGACATTGCCAGCTTTGTGCCTGATGTTAAAAGTGTGGTATTGTCTGCGAACGCCGGCACGAATGCTTTTAATATGGGCATAGGAATTGCCGCTCCGAAAGGCAAATTACATATCTACAAATCAACTACCGGCAACGTAGAGGGAACAGTGATCCTTGACGGCCCTGTTAATTCAGAACGCGCATTGGCATTTTATGATGAAGGCCAAATGGCCTGGTGGTTCGGGCGGGACAACGACAATACTGCAGGCCTTGGAGATGGTATAGGATTCTGGTCGCAAGGCGCGGGAACTGCTTTTGTGATCAAAGATGATGGCAGGGTATGCATTGGCTGCAAAACTCCGCAGACAGGTGCAAAACTCTCTGTAAATGGAGATCTCTTCGCTAAGAAAGTAAAAGTCACCACTGCCAACTGGGCCGACTTTGTATTTGAAGACAATTACAAAATGCCCTCCCTCCCCTCCCTGGAAAAATATATCCGGGAACATAAACACCTGCCGGAGATCCCTACTGCCAAAGAGGTAAAGGAAAATGGCGTAGACCTGGGAGAAATGAACGTGAAATTATTGCAGAAGATAGAAGAGCTGACCCTCCTGCTGATCGAGCAGAACAAGCGGATAGAAGCCCTGGAAAAAAGAAATAAAAAAAACAGCCCCCGGAAGTATCCGGGGGCTGTTTAAAAATGCTTTATTTCCTGCTTAATCTTTCAGCTTATTCAGGTAGAAACTCAGCTTAAACAATAATTCATCCTGCAATCCCGCTCTCACCTGCGCTTCTTCCTCAGTAATACCTAAGCGGCGTAAACGCTGGTAGTATACATAAGAACCGCCGATCAGCTCCAGGCATTCTTCAATCTTGTTCTTCACCTCTGCTTCTTTCGACTTTTTATCGAATTCCTTTTTGGAAAGGATCCTGTCTACAAAGTAGAAAGCATCTTTATCCTCCGTCCATTTACCATCTTCCTTGTGCTGCGGTTTGTATACTTCCAGGTAGCAGTTATCCAGTTTCAGGGGTTCGCCGAATTCCGCTTTGATATCGATCACCATCGGTTTCTCCGCTGCCGGGTTAGCCATGCGTTTTTTGATAGCATTGCTGATCTCTACACCTAACTCTCCGCTGCTCATCAGCAACTGGTTCAGCTCCGTGAATTCCAGCCCGATAGTGATGCGGGTGTAACGGGTGCCGCTCTTGATCTTCCCAAACAAAGTTGGCATTGTTTTGTCATCGAACACAATGTCTTCCACCTGTACTTTGGAGATGGTCTTGTAGTTGGGTTTGTACCCTTCTTCCGCAGGCGTCAGGCGTCTGTTCTGTGGTTTAGCCACTTCCTGGCGGCGCAGATGCGTCACAAAATCATCCACAAAGCTGAGCTGGTACTTTTTCAGTTTCGTATACAGCTCATGCGTGGAATAGTTGTTGATCTTGCTTAACACCAACAGGTCGCTCCAACTGTTATGCTTCTGCACACGCTTCAGTTCATCCATCACTTCCTGTGCGGATACATTTCTGCGGTACAGTAATTCCCCGATCAGGAATACGGCATACTCGTGAGAGGGATATCCCAACTCCGGCAGTACGTCAAACGGACTCCTTTTCTGATCACGGCCCTGCGTTAATAGTTCGAGATCTGTCATAACAGGTGCTAATAAATACTTGCGGGCTGCGGTACGCAATTTCTTGCTTACGTAATCTAACAGTTGATCATTTACCACACTGTGATTCACGAAATCGTGCAGTATCTGTACAAACCGTTTTGATACAGGTAAACCGAACTGGGTGAGGATATCTGTTTCCAGTACCTGCACCGTGTCCACATCTCCACCTTTAGCCGTTTTTCTTGGCTTTTTCTCTTGCTTCTGATAATGCTGGTAATACTCCTGCAGTTTTAATTTCAGCTGATCCATACGCATATTAAGTTGAATATCAATCTACTATATAATGTCTCGTTCATTCATGGGCACAAAATAGCCCAGCACTTCGCATGCTGGGCTAGTAAGTTCGGGTGAATTGCGAGAGGCAAAGATAACTCATTTTTTGTGGAAATCATGTGCATAACCACCCCTCTCTAACAGATTTCCAACCATCATATGTTAGGTATCTTAGCCTCAGCAACTTACCCTCGCCAAAAAAAACATTTATAAATGAAAAAGATTTTTGGCTGCACATTTGGAATTTGAAGGTGATTTCCCTTACCTTTGCAATCCGCAAAACAGACATGGTGGTTGTAGCTCAGTTGGTTAGAGCATCAGATTGTGGTTCTGAGGGTCGGGGGTTCGAGACCCCTCAATCACCCATCTTAATAGAATGGTCTCTATGTAAATAGAGGCCATTTTTCATTTTAAAAAGCCAGGTCTGAGTGTTAACTACTGTTAATACCTTTTACCCCTGATTAACCGCATTTCGTAGCTGATTTAACTCCCTTTATCAATATCTCTGCAAGGTGAGCTGTTTTGCATCTATTTTTGTTCCTGCAAATACCTGTGTAACAAAGGTCAAATCAAAAAACAACGTCTAAATCTGGAGTCAAAGAAAAAATCAAGATGAAAAAATTATACGCAGTGTTCATTGCATTGATGGTAATGCAACTGAATGTGGCTGCCCAGGCCCCACAAAATGGAGGAAGACCGGGTGCAGGCGGCGCAAGCCGTCCCGGAACGGGAGCGGGCCAACGCCCGGGTGGCGCCGGTGGCCCCGGAGGCGGAGCAATGCCGCAGATAGGCCAGATCTATGGCAAACTTGTAGACGCTCAAACTAAACAATCTGTTGAATACGCATCTGTTGCACTCCTTCGTGCGAAAGATTCCAGCCTGGTAACAGGTATGCTCAGTAAAGGAAACGGCGATTTCAACCTGGAAAATCTGCCCTTCGGCGCTTTCCTGGTCCGTATCAACTTTATGGGTTATAAAACCATCTTCAAAAAGGTGACCGTTACGCCGCAAACCATGTCGCAGGACCTGGGTAATATCAAACTGGAAGCCAATGCCAAATCATTGGAAGAAGTGAATGTTACCGGCCAGCGCAGCGCTTTCCAGATGAGCATTGATAAAAAGGTGTTCAATGTGGACCGTAACCTAACCAGCGTAGGCGGTACTGCCGCAGATGTGCTGAAAAGTGTTCCTTCAGTGAACGTGGACATTGATGGTAATGTGAAAGTGCGGAACTCCTCCCCTAATATTTTTGTGGACGGAAAACCCAGCACGCTCTCCATTGATCAGATCCCTGCAGACGCTATTGAAAGCGTAGAACTTATTACCAATCCTTCCGCCAAATACGATGCCGAGGGCATGAGCGGCATCATTAACATTGTACTGAAAAAGAACAAAAAAGCCGGCTATAACGGTATGGTGATGGCCGGAATTGGCAACAACGACAAATACAACCTGGGTGGTAATGTGAACGTGCGCCAGGGTAAATGGAATGTGTCTGCCAATTACAACTTTAACGCTAACAGGAACTGGGGCAACGGAACCACAGACCGTACCAATTTTGCTGTGGCCGGTTCCCCGGATCAGAATTACATTAACCAGAACAGCGACAGCCGTCAGGGCGGGCAGTTCCAGTTCGGCCGTTTTGGGGTGGATTATTTCCTGGACAACCGCAACACCCTCTCCCTGTCCCAGAACATCGTAGGAGGTAGTTTCAAGAACAGGGAAACACTGGCCAGTGTATACAGTGATGCCAACAAAGTGATCACTAACCGCAACAACCGTTATACGGACAGTAAGTTCGGTTTCAATAACTACACTACCACACTTGGTTTCAAACACCTTTTTGCAGAACCTAACAGGGAACTCACTGCAGATGTGTCACTGAACCTCAGCAACAATAACCGCGGCGGCGGATTCATCACACAACCGCTCAACCTGAGCGGAGAACCTGTTGGCAATCGTTTTGCACAGACCAACAACAGTGATGGTAAAACTAATTTCTATTCCTTCCAGGCAGATTACGTAGACCCTGTTGGTAAAACCGGCAAATTCGAAACCGGTATCAAAGGAACCATGCGTTACTACAGCAGTGTGTATGATGTGTTTGATGCCAACAATGGCAATCCTGTAAGGATAGACAGTATTTCCAACGACTATAAATACGATGAGCAGATCTACGCTGCTTATGCAAACTATTCAAACACCATTCAGAATTTCGGTTACCAGGTAGGTTTACGTGCAGAACAATATGTATACGCAGGAGAAATACCCAGTAAATCACTGAAGTATAAACCTACTAAACCAGTGCCGGGCCTCTTCCCCAGCGTGTACTTATCCTACAAACTGAAAAAGGAACAGGAAGTACAGCTGAACTATTCCCGCCGCGTGAACCGTCCGAACTTCTTCCAGTTAATACCTTACCGCGATTTCACGGATCCGCTGAACCACCGGGAAGGTAATCCTGATCTGAAGCCGGAGTATACCAACAGTCTTGAATTCTCTTATATGAAAACATGGAAGAAACACAACTTCCTGGGTTCATTATACTATCGCAATACCAACAACCTGATCAGCACCATCAACGAACCTATTACACCGGGCAATGATACTTTGCTGACCACATTTGTGAATGCGAACAAGAACTTCTCTTACGGTGCAGAACTCACTATGAAGAATGAGATCATCACCGGCTGGTCTGTTACCACCAACGTGAACCTCTATCAAACAGAGCTGCAGGTAAGGAATGCGAAAGAAAATTATACTAACCGCGGATTCAGCTGGCTCGCAAAGATCAACTCTGAAACTAAACTGCCGGCTAACTTTACCTTCCAGGTAACGGCCAATTACCAGGCACCTACCATTACGGTTCCTTCCGGTGGCGGTGGCGGCGGCCGTGGTGGCGGAGGCGGCGGTGGCGGCTTCATGATGATCCCCACTTCTGCACAGGGTATGATCAAAGGATTAAGTGCGGTAGACCTTGCAGTAAGGAAAGACTTTTTGAAGAACAAAGCAGCCAGCCTTACCCTCAGCCTGAGCGATGTATTCAATACCCGCCAGTTTGAGATGGACCAGGAATCACCTTACTTTTCCCAGAACTTCATCCGTAAACGTGAATCACGTATTCTGAAACTGAACTTCAGTTACCGCTTCGGGAAGTTTGACGCTACTTTATTCAAACGTAAGAACAACAAGACCAGCGCTGATGGTATGCAAATGGATACCGGCGGAGGATTCTGATATTATAGAAAAGGCGGGCTGCATTCAGCCCGCCTTTTTTTTGTCAAAAAACACATCTTTCCTGCCAAATAGAATATAGAATTCAATCTACATTTGAAAAAATGTATAGTATGAACATAGGACTGTTTGGCATAGGGCTGGAGGAATACTGGAATCAGTTCAGCGGATTACAGGAACGCCTGAGCAATAACCTGCTCTATATCCAGCAAAGACTGGAGAAAATCCATCCACGTGTATTGAACCTTGGCCTCGTAGATAATACAGATAAAGCCTTTGAAGCCGGCACCCGTTTGCGTACAGGAGATGTTGACCTCATCTTCATTTATGTGTCCACCTACGCCCTCTCCTCCACAGTGATGACAGTACTCAGGAACCACCGCGCACCCGTAGTACTTTTAAATCTCTCTCCTGGTAATGCCATCAATTATGATGCATTCAATAAAATGAACGATACCACGCAGATGACGGGTGAATGGCTGGCCTATTGTTCTGCCTGCCCCGTTCCTGAACTGGCCAATGTATTCAAAAGAACAGGTGTACGTTTTCACCAGATCACCGGCGTACTGCAAAATGATATATGCTGGGAAGAGATCGGAGACTGGGTGGAAGCGGCGAAAGTAGCACATACCATGAACTACAACCGCCTGGGCTGCATGGGCCATTATTACAGCGGTATGATGGATATCTACAGCGATCTCACCCTCCAGTACAAATACTTCGGCGGGCATATGGAACTGCTGGAAGTAGATGAGCTATCTGCTCTCCGCAGAGATGTGACCAATAAACAGGCAGAAGACAGGATAAAGGAATTCTACCAGGAATTTGATATGCAGCCCAACTGCGATCCCGAAGAGATCAGGAAAGCAGCCGTTACCAGCGTGGCACTGGATGTATTAACCAGCAGGTATAAATTGGGTTCCATGGCCTACTACTATAAAGGCACCGGCATCCCGGAAAATAAAGAGACCATTGCCACTATCATTGTGGGCAATTCCCTTTTAACTTCCAAAGGTATTCCGGTAGCAGGTGAGTATGAGATCAAGAATGCCCAGGCCATGAAGATCATGGACAGCTTTGGTTGCGGCGGATCTTTCTCTGAATATTATGCCGTGGATTATAATGATGATGTAGTACTCCTGGGGCATGATGGCCCTGCGCATATCAGGATCGCGGAAGGCAAGATCAAAGTGAAACCTTTAGGGGTTTATCATGGCAAGGTAGGCAACGGGCTTTCTGTTGAGATGTCTGTTAAACAAGGCCCCGTTACTTTACTTTCTATCGTGGAAAACGATCGTAATGAATTGTTCTTCCTGGTGGCAGAAGCTGAATCTGTGGCAGGCCCTATCCTGGAGATAGGCAATACCAATAGCCGTTACCGTTTCTCCTGTGGCGCAAAGGAATTTATTAACCGCTGGAACAGCCAGGGCCCCGCGCATCACTGTGCAATAGGAACAGGGCATATGTATCATAAGCTGGAAAAACTGGCGCATCTCCTGAACATGAACATTGTAAAGGTCTGCTAATCCGCCTTCTTTTGCTCCCGCCAGGCAGAGGGAGAAAGCCCGTTCTTTTTCTTGAAGAGCTTTGAAAAATAGAACACGGATTCAAAACCCGTTTGGTAAGCTATTTCATTCACAGAGAGGTGTGTGGCATCCAGCAGGGTCATTGCTTTTTTCAGGCGAAGGTTCAGGTAATACTGATTGGGCGATTCACCCGTCACCTGTTTGAACACTTTCCTGAATTTGGAATAACTCACCGGCAGGTCTTTAATGATATCTTCGATGTTGTTGGATTCTTCAATGGCTTCCCGCATCAGGAACTTAGCTCTTACCACCAGGTTTTCATCCTGTCCCTTATGCTGCACATCATAATACGTGCGGGTATGGATCCGCGCAAAGATCTCCATCAGCATAGCGGACATTACCTGCGGATAACCGGGCTGCGCCTGGTCTACCGCCATGAATAACTTCTGGAACAGGATCAGTACTTCTTCATCGATGCCCAGGTCTATCACCGGTTTATCTTCCTGGAAAAAACCTTTCCGCATCAGTTGCTCCGGGTAATAACCTTTGAACCCGATCCAGTACTCCGTCCAGCCGGAAGTTTCCAGTGGTTTGTAGCGGTGCCAGGTACCGGGGTACAGCAGAAAGCAGGTGCCGCCGTCTATATTCCGCAAAGGCACCTGCGAAGATTCAAAGACGCCGTTGCCTGCCGTAATGTATACCAGCTGGAATTCCTTCAGCACACGGCCGGACTTCCAGGTGAGTGAATAACTGGATGGATGTTCTTTATTAGCCGGATACGTTTTGGCAGCAGCAGGTTCTATCCGGGTAAAACCTGTTGTGGTGAGATATAATCCCCATCGTTCTTCCGCAGACGTGATCGTGAAATATTTCGAAAAGTTCTTCATGTGTACACGTGGATGATTAATGTCAAAAAGTACAAAAAATCTGGTAGTTTATATAAAAGAGATTGATCCGTTCCATCTAGCTTTATAGGTGTTGTTCGATAAAAACAATATCTTGTTTACCATGAAAAAGATACAACTTATTTGCTGCCTCCTGTTCTTATCAGGCCTGGTTTCAGCACAGGTAAACAGGGAAGAATATCTCAAAGATATTAAATTAGAACTGGTAAAAGAATGGCCGAAGAACAGGACCATCAACCTTGTATTCCATGGCCACTCTGTTCCTTCCGGTTACTTCAGAACACCGCAGGTGAACACGCTGGATGCATATCCGCAACTGGTACTGAAAGCATTAAAGGCAACATACCCGCATGCCGTGATCAATGTGATTGTAACAGCTATCGGCGGCGAAAACAGTGTAAACGGAGAGAAACGTTTTGAGAAAGATGTACTCATCCATCAACCGGATGTACTGTTCATTGACTATGCCCTGAACGACAGAGGGCCGGGGCTGGAAGCAGCCAAAGCTGCCTGGGAGAAAATGATACGCGCTGCATTGGCAAAAGGGATCAAAGTGATCCTGCTCTCTCCTTCTGCAGACCTTTCTGAAAATATTCAAAGTGCTGATGCGCCACTGGCCAAACATACAAAGCAGATCCGGGAAATGGCCGATGCGTTCAAGGTAGGTTTTTCTGACAGCTACAGCCAGTTCAAAGCAGTGCAACCGCTTAAAGATTACATGTCCCAGGGGAATCACCCTAATAAAGAAGGCCACGAACTGATCGCAAAAGAGATCGTCCGATGGTTTAAATAAAGTTTAAAAAAACATACCCGATTATGCAAAAGCTTGCGACCACGTTCTACTGCATCTGTATGTTGATGATCATGCAGGGGAAAGCACAAACATTTACTCAACTGCAAAAACAATTCACTGCACCCGGCAGGGAATATGGCAGCGCACCTTTATGGGTATGGAATACAAAAATAACAAAGAAGGAAATAGACCTGATGCTGCAGGATTTTAAAGACAAAGCATTCGGTGGGGTAATGGTACATCCGCGCCCGGGCCTCATCACTTCTTACCTCTCCAACGAATGGTTCGATCTTTTCCAGTACACTGTAGCCAAAGGCAAAGCCCTTGGGCTTGATGTATGGATCTATGACGAGAACTCCTACCCCTCCGGTTTCGCAGGAGGGCATGTGCCTGATCAGATGCCGGAATCCTATAACCAGGGCCAAATGCTGCAGATCACTAAAACAGATACCTTTCCAAAGGATACAAAATATCTCTTTGTTTGCGTACAGGAAGTGAATGGCAGCTTTAAAGATGTAACATCGCAGATGCAGGAACTCAGAGGTAAAACCGGCAGGTTCTACCTGTTCCATAAAAGATACTACAGCAAATCCGGCTGGTATGGCGGCTTCAGTTATGTGGACCTGATGGTGAAAGGTGTAACAGAAAAATTCCTGGAAGTAACCATGAAAGGATACGAGAAAGTAGCCGGCAACGAATTCGGCAAAACCGTTAAAGGCCTTTTCTCCGATGAACCCGGCATACAGGCAGAATATCCCAACACCGTACGCTGGACACCTGATCTCTTCAATACCTTTCAGCAGAAATGGGGATATCCCTTACAACCGAACCTCCCCTCCTTATTTGAAGAGGTGGGAGACTGGAAAAAAGTAAGACATAACTTCTATCAAACCCTGCTGGACCTCTTCATTGACCGCTGGTCCAAACCCATGTACAATTACATGGAAAAGCACAACATGCCCTGGACAGGTCACTACTGGGAACATGGCTGGCCTAATCCTGAACACGGCCCTGATAACATGGCCATGTATGCCTGGCATCAGCAACCGGGTATAGACATGCTGTTCAACCAGTTCAATGAAACAAGCCCCGGCGCACAATTCGGCAACATCCGCTCTGTAAAGGAATTAGCCAGCGTTGCCAATCAGCTGAACAAAAAAAGAACACTGAGTGAAACCTATGGCGGCGGCGGCTGGGACCTTACCTACAAAGACCTTAAACGCCTGGGAGACTGGGAATATGTACTGGGCGTGAATTTCCTCAACCAACACCTTTCCTTTATGACCATCTCCGGTGCAAGGAAAGGAGATTACCCGCAATCTTTCTCTTATCATAATCCCTGGTGGCAACACTACGCCACGCTGAATAATTATTACACCCGTTTGTCTTTCGCCCTGTCACAAGGCCAGCAGCGGAACGATATACTCGTTATAGAACCTACCACCACTGCATGGTCCTACGCCATTCACGGCAAAAACCATCCGCACCTCGGAGAGATAGGCAATGCTTTCCAGGCCTTTGTAACTAAGCTGGAAAAAGCACAGGTGGAATACGACCTGGGATCAGAATACATTATCAAAGAGCATGGGAAAGTACAGAACGGAAAATTTGTAGTAGGCCAAAGGGCTTACAGCACCGTGGTGATCCCGCCCGGTATGGAAAATATAGACGGCCCCACTCACAAATTATTAAAAGCATATGCAGATCAGGGCGGTAAAGTATTGCTGTACGAAAAACTGCAAACACTGGATGGTGCAGCCAGTAATGCACTGGCTTTCGGGGAAGTACACAACTCCCTTGATACAAAGATCTTTCCCTCAAAAGATTTTGCTATCAGCTTCACTGGCGGCAACCTCTTTCATCACCGCAGGACCTTTGCAGACGGCCAGCTGATCTTCCTGGCCAACTCCGGTATGGAAAGCGCAGCTACAGGGCAATTGCAGCTGAAAGGAAAAGATGTGCTGCTGATGGACCTTTTCACGGGCACAGTATATGACTATCCTGCACAAAGTTCCGCCAGTGGTCTCACGATTGATTTCAATGTTCCCGCTGCCGGCAGTATGTTATTGTTTGTTGCAGATAAACAACAGCCAGGTTTCCCTGCATGGCCTGTTAAAGGAACAGCCACCACTGTAAGCACAGGCATCGCTAAAGCTGTACGCCCCGCTGCCAATACACTCATGATCGATTTTGCAGATGTTGCATTCGGGGATACGCTGCTGAAGGAAAATCATGTGACCAATGCTACAGATGTGCTCTTCAAAAAATACAATTATACCAGCGGCAATCCCTGGAACCATGAGGTGCAATTTAAAGACCGCCTGGTAGCAAAAGATACTTTCACTACCCATACCGGTTACACTGCCACCTATCGTTTTGAAATAGATGAAAATGTACCTTTTAATAAGTTCACTGCCGTTATAGAACATCCTGAACTATGGAATAAGATCCTCGTGAACGGCAAAGCAGTACAACCCGTAAAAGGCAAATGGTGGCTGGACAGGTCGTTTGGCGTACTGGAGATAGGTGCTTTACTGAAAACAGGCGAAAACACCCTTACGCTTTCCATCACACCCATGAGCATTTATGCAGAGATAGAACCCGTATATATCCTGGGAGACTTTAACCTGGCCGCAGCAGCGAAAGGCTTTAGGATTATACCGCCGCAGCCATTACAATTGGGCAGCTGGAAAGAACAGGGCCTTCCTTTATACGGGCAAAGCATCAGCTATAAAAAGGAGTTATCAGTAGCCAATACAGGCCAGCAATATGAAGTGGTGCTGGGAGCATGGAAAGGTACCGTGGCAGAAGTAAAAGTGAATGGTATAAAAGCAGGTATTATATTTACGGATCCCAATGCATTGAACATCACAAAGTATCTGAAGAAAGGAACAAACCAGGTGGAAGTGATTGTGACAGGTAGCTTCAAGAACCTGCTGGGACCACATCACAATAACCCTAAACCCGGGATAGCAAGCCCCTGGCATTGGCGGAACATCAAAGCATATCCTTCCGGCAAGGATTACGATCTATATGATTATGGCCTGATAGAAGATTTCAGGATCATGCAATACAAATAAGTATGATGAAATATTTTCTGGCAGTCCTGGGCATGTTCCAGGCCTGCCATTTATTTGGTCAGGCTACAAACCTGCAATGCGAATACCGTAAGGACCCCTTAGGCATTACCTCCGCTGCCCCACGTTTATCCTGGGAACTTAATTCACCAACACAGCAGGCTTACCAGGTGTTTGTATCAGACGACCCTGCTGTACGGGAAGGTAACATCTGGAATTCCGGTAAAGTACAAAGCAATGCAACTATTCAGATCGTATACAAAGGCAAAAAGCTGGACCCCGCAAAAGTATATTACTGGAAAGTAAAAACATGGGATGCGCAGGGAATCGCTGCCGGCTGGAGCAATACCGCTTCCTGGCAGATGGGGCTCATTAACCAGGCAGACTGGCTGCAGGCGCGCTGGATAGGTTATGAATCCATGCCGGACACCTCCCTGATCATACCGGCGGCACATGGTGCAGGCAAAAAGGAATGGGGACCAGGGAAAAGTATACTTCCACTTCTCCGCAAAGAATTCAATATTTCAAAACCACTTAAACGTGCCACCATGTTCATTTCAGGGCTGGGGCACTTTGATATGAGCCTGAACGGTGAAAAGGTAGGCGACCATTTCCTTGATCCGGGCTGGACGCAATATAGTAAAGAAGCATTGTACATCACCTTCGATCTGACTGCTCAGCTCAAACAGGGAAAGAACGCTTTAGGCATTATGCTGGGCAATGGCTTCTATCATATACCAAGAGAAAGATACCGCAAGCTCACCGGCTCCTACGGCTATCCAAAAATGATCTGCAGAATGTTGCTGCAATATGAAGATGGCAGCACAGAAAATATTGTCAGCGGAACCGACTGGAAAGCAACACCGGGACCCATCACCTATTCCAGCATTTATGGTGGTGAAAGTTATGATGCACGCCTTGAAAAACAAGGATGGAACCTTCCCGGATACAATGACAGTGACTGGAAGGCTGCAGTGCCGGTGAGTGGCTCCCCGCACCTGGCCAGCCAAACCATGGACCCGCTGAAAGTAACAGACATCCTCCCCACTAAAAAGATCACACATCCCACAGCCAATATATGGATCTATGATGTAGCACAAAATGCATCCGGTATTCCACGCATTAAAGTGAAAGGCAAAAGCGGAGATCAGGTAAAGATCATACCCGGCGAATTGCTGGACGATAGCGGAAAGGTTACCCAGCAGGCTTCCGGTGGCCCCATGTATTACACCTATATCATCAAAGGAACGGAAGCAGAAACCTGGCAACCACAATTCACTTATTACGGATACCGTTACCTGCAGATAGAAGGTGCTGTTCCTGCCAATGAAAACAATCCATCACAATTGCCGGTGCTGCTGGCAGCAGATGGTTTGCACACCCGCCATGCAGCAGCTTCCGCAGGATATTTCAGTTGCTCCAGTGAACTGTTCAATAATATCCATCATCTCATAGACTGGGCTATCCGCAGCAACCTGGCCAGTGTATTAACAGATTGCCCGCACCGCGAAAAACTCGGCTGGCTGGAAGAAGTACACCTGATGGGAAATTCTATCCGGTATAATTACCAGGTACCTGCATTACTGAATAAGATAACAAATGATATGCGCGGTGCGCAAACCGCAGATGGCCTTGTGCCGGACATTGCTCCGGAATATGTAGAATTCCATGGCGGCTTCCGTAATTCTGCTGAATGGGGCAGCGCTTCCGTATTAGTGCCGTGGGACATGTATCGCTGGTATGGAGATAAACGGGCACTGGAAGAGAATTACAGCATGATGGTACGCTACCTGGAATTCCTGGGGAAAAATGCAGCGAAAGATTCCCTGAAACGCGGCCTCGGTGATTGGTTCGACATCGGGCCTAAAGGTGTGGGCGAATCACAGAACACTCCCATTGCATTGACCGCATTCGCCACCTATTATCACGACCTGCAGGTGATGATAGCCACGGCTAAAGTATTAGGTAAACAACAGGATGTAGTGAAGTATGAACAGATCAGTGC
The DNA here is from genome assembly GCF_039545795.1 of Chitinophaga niabensis. Classification (NCBI taxonomy): domain Bacteria; kingdom Pseudomonadati; phylum Bacteroidota; class Chitinophagia; order Chitinophagales; family Chitinophagaceae; genus Chitinophaga; species Chitinophaga niabensis. Next base: position 3,726,602 of record NZ_CP154260.1, read on the forward strand.
CTCCGTTAAAAAGTATTTTAATGATACCTGGCTGGATAAAACCACAGGGCAGTATGCCACCGGCAGTCAAACATCCAATGCCATGGCACTGTATATGGACCTTGTACCATCTGCGCAGAAAGAAACCGTACTGCAGCATATCATCGATGATATCGTTAAAAGAGATAACAGTTTAACCACCGGTGAAATAGGATTCGGTTACCTGCTGCGTTTGCTGAACAACGCCAACCGCTCAGATCTGATCTACACCATGAATAACCGCAAGGATGTGCCCGGTTATGGATTTCAATTAGCAAATGGAGCTACTGCGCTTACAGAATCCTGGCAGGCATACCGTTTTGTTTCCAACAACCACCTGATGCTCGGGCACCTGATGGAATGGTTCTACAGCGGCCTTGCGGGAATAGGCCAGGAACCAGGCAGCATTGCATTCAAAAAGATCCTGATACGCCCGCAACCGGTTGGCGATATCACCTTTGCCAAGGCAGGTTATCATTCCCCATATGGCCTCATTAAAAGCGAATGGCATAAAAGTGACAGCACTTTTGACCTTACCGTACAAATTCCCCCTAACACCTCCGCAACTATCTGTTTGCCTGCTATCGGAAAAGGAAAGGTAATGGGAAACAATGCATTACGGTTCATAAAGAAAGAAAAAGGTATGCTGATCTATGAAGCAGGACCCGGTAGTCACCACCTCTCCCTGCGGTAGATTGACAAAAAAAATTACATATATAAAATATTTGCAGATGAATAATTTTCATCATATAAATATATAGATTTAGATATATGTATATCAATTCACTATGATATCTATTAGGTAAAATATCCCGGGAAACAATGTCATGCTTTTGACAGCTAAGTTGCATAACTGGAAAGCGCCTGAATGCCCTCATAATATTTCGTTGTTAACGCCCGTTTTGTTGCAGTTATCTATTCGTTTTTTTTTGATATTTGCACTAATCGATTTTTAATTACCATATCCGGATAGTTTTTATTTAGTGCCGATCCAGCACCTTTATTTTTTGACGCATAACTATTTTGAAAAACCATGAAAAAAGACTGTATTAATTTACCGAGCATGTTGCTTTTAGCACTTACACTCATACTGACATTTTCCAATTGTAGCAAAACGAGTTCTATTGAAGAAGTAAGAGATGAAACAGGTACCCCGGAAAATCCCGCACCGCCCGTAGATCCAAACGCCAAACAGTACACCCTTGTACCTGATAAAGAAGGCAGACTGGTAATAGATAATAAGGATGGCCTTTATCAACCTGGAGATATCCTTAACCTGAAAGGAACCTTCTATGCTGTTATCTTCTACAATCTGAGTGGAAGTGCCAGTAAACCAATTGTAGTGCGCAATGCACCTGGCACAGTGGTTAAAATAGGAAACCCCGCCTGGGATGGCGGTTCCTGGTCCACTGCCCTGAGCTTTGTGAATTCTCACCACATAAAAGTGGGAGGTTCAACCGCTGCTGAATTTGTTATCAACGGTTCTACCAAAGCCAGCCGCAACGCCTACTTCAATCTTTCCTTAAGTGCGCATTCCGATAATTTTGATATTGGTTTCATCACCATTATCAACGGAGGTACTGGTATATGGGCAAAAACAGATCCTGTGAAAAATGATGCCAGCACACATTATCCGAATAGCTATATGGAAAACCTCTCCATCCATGATGTGTCTGTTACCGGTACTTACAACGAAGCGATGTACATCGGCCATACTGCCACTTACTGGAACCTGAGCACCAATCAGTCCGTTTACGAACTGGCTCCCGGCCAGGTACCAGGCGGAGACCTGGTGCAACCCATCAAATGGCGTAAGGTGAAGATCTATAACAATAAAGTGAAAGACATTGGCGCGGATGGTATACAAACCGCAGCGATCGATCAGCTGGAAGTATCCAACAACGATGTTACCAACTGGGGCCTGCAGCACAATCCATCTCACAGCGGCGGGTTGTTGATCGGCGGAAGGGTGACTGCCTCTAATGTGCACGACAATGTGATACATGATGGCTGGGGCGATCTTTGCCAGTTCTTTGGATCAGGAGAAACCGGCGCACAGCATACCATCACCAATAATCTTTTCCGCGATAACACGGCAAACGATGGCGTTACTTTCCGTGGAACAGATGATGCCGTGATTAAGTTCACCAACAATACCGTAGCACGTCCTTTTGGTGTGGCATTGCGCATCAACGGGCTCCTGGGTCAGAAAGCCAGACAGCTCATCAGCGCCAACGCATTCATTCAACCCCGCACAGGCGGCGGTGTGGTGGATGACCGCGCTTATATCTATACTGAAAATGGCGGGCAGGTAACGGAAGGAACAGGCACAAGCATCAACACTAAATTTCCCACTATCGCAGCAGCGGGTGTGGATGTAAATAATTACTTTCAGCCATTACCCGGCTCTGCATTATTAAGTACCGGGTTCAGGTTAAAAGCTTTCTAAAAAGAAAAAGGGCTGTCTCCATTAAGACAGCCCTTTTTTTATGTTTAGCCTTTTTTACCGCTGAGCATGGGAACAAAAGAAAAATCATCAAATACTTCTTCCTGGAATTCATCTTCTCCGGTTTTGGTGATGCGCAGCATCCTTTGTATGTCCTGCGCGCCCACAGGGATCACCATCTTCCCTCCCACTTTTAACTGTTTCAACAACTTCTCCGGAATAGCAGGCGCTGCCGCTGTCACCAATATCTTATCGAAAGGTGCATAGGTGGGTAATCCCTCATAACCGTCCCCATAAAAGAACTTGATGGTAGGATACTTTGATTTGTAAGGAAATGTTTTTACAAGATCAAACAGTTTCTTTTGTCTTTCGATAGTGTACAGGTTTACTTTCAGCTCTCCCAGTACACATGCCTGGTAAGCGCTGCCGGTGCCTATCTCCAGCACCTTTTCAAATGGTTTAACGTCTAACAACTGGGTTTGATACGCTACAGTATAGGGCTGTGAAATGGTTTGCCCTTCTCCGATGGGAAAAGCCCTGTCTTCATAGGCAATTCCCTCAAAAGCTGTATCCAGGAAGTAATGCCGTGGGATGTTGTTAATGGCCGCCAATACGTTTTCGTCCGTAATTCCTTTCTGCCTGATATTGTCTACCAATTGTTTGCGTAATCCTTTTTGCTTATAATTATCTTCGTACCGCCTCATGGGCGCAAAAATAGAAGTTTTTCGATCATTGCAAAACAGTTTGATAGATGGCGTTTTACGATCTGTCCAAAGAAGAAAGGTCCGCATTGGTCCGGCAAATGGAAGCCGTAATAGAAAAGGCAGTGCAAACCAGCCAATTACAATCGCTGTTATTATACGCGGCAGACGAGGATACTTATATCCGCAAAAATGCCTACCAGGCATTAGGTAAAATATACCCCGCCCAACCTGCGGCCGTATTGCAGGCCATTACAACCCTTGTACAGCACCCGGAAGCCAAAGTGAGGCAAACAGCCATTAATGCCGCCGGAGAGATAGGACGGCATGATTTTAGTGCTGTTCGCGCCTACATGGACCAGGGCCTCACAGATGCTCACCATAGCGTGCGTAATGCAGTGATCGGGTCTGTAAAGAAGATGGGGGAAAAGAACCCGGTGCCGGTATTAGCATGGGCAAAAGGATACCTGCAACATCCGGATAAAGAGATCCGCCGGGAAATATGCCACGGCATTGAGCTAAGAGGGCGTACACACCCGCAGGACATCCTCCCCCTTCTCAAAACCCTGCAGTTCGACAAAACAGCCCGCGTCAGGAATACCCTGGTACACGTGCTGGGGCAGATAGCCTATAAGAAAGGCTGCCTTGAAACCGTAACCGCAGACCTTAAGACCTGGGAGAACACGGAACTGGTAAAGGCTGCGCTGGATGAAATAGCGGATGTACATGAACGTTACAAGGATTTTGCCGTTAAAACACAGGAAGAGGCCATTGCCTATATGGCCAAACATTTCGGGGATATTTAAATTTCTCATTATTTTACATCAGCAATTGATCATTAGTGGCTTGTAAACAGTAAATTGAATCATGGACGCAAACATTTTAAGCAAAGTAGAGCAATGGCTCAATGGCGGTTTCGATGAAGAAACAGTAGCCACCATCCTCCAACTCCAAAAAGAAAACCCGGACGAACTCACCGATGCATTTTATCGAAACCTCGAATTCGGCACTGGCGGCCTCCGTGGCATTATGGGCGTAGGTACCAACCGGATGAATAAATATACCGTAGGTATGGCCACCCAGGGTTTTGCCAATTATCTGAAAAACTCCTTCACGGGAGAGATTAAGATGGCAATTGCACATGACAGCCGCAATAACAGCCGCTTCTTTGCTGAAGTGACGGCCAATGTAATGGCCGCCAACGGCATCAAAGTATATCTCTTTGAAGCCCTCCGCCCCACACCGGAACTGTCCTTCGCCATCCGCCATCTCAAATGCCAGGCAGGCGTAGTGCTCACTGCTTCCCATAATCCCCGGGAATACAACGGGTATAAAGCTTACTGGGATGATGGTGCACAACTTGTACCACCGCACGACAAAAACGTGATCACGGAAGTGGATAAGATCGCCAGCATCGGCGATGTGAAGTGGACAGGCTGGTCTGAGAACATCCATCCTATCGGAAAAGAAATAGACGAAGCCTACATGCAAATGCTGAAAGGCCTCAGCGTATATCCAGAAGTGATCGCAGCACAACACGATCTCAGGATAGTGTATACACCTATCCATGGTACGGGCATTACCCTGGTACCCGAGGTGCTGCAACGTTTCGGTTTCACCAATGTACATGTGGTGGAAGAGCAATCCAAACCGGATGGTAACTTCCCTACTGTAGTATATCCTAACCCCGAGGAATCAGAAGCTATGAGCATCGGCCTCAAAAAAGCCGCTGCACTGAACGCAGACATACTCCTGGGAACAGACCCTGATTCTGATCGTGTAGGGATTGCCGTTAAAGACCATACCGGCAAATGGATCTTACTGAATGGTAACCAAACCGCCGTACTGCTCTTCAACTACATCGTAGAAGGCCGCAAACGTAAAGGTTTAACACAGCCGAATGATTACATCTGCAAAACCATCGTAACATCAGACCTGATAGATGTATTTGCAGCCAGCAATGAGATAAGGTGCTACAACACCCTCACCGGTTTCAAATGGATCGCAGACCTTATCCATCAGAAAGAAGGAAAAGAAAACTTCATTTGCGGCGGAGAAGAATCTTATGGTTATATGATCGGTGATAATGTACGGGATAAAGATGCCATCGCTTCCGTTGCCATGATCTGCGAAATGGCAGCCTATGCAAAGAACGAAGGCAGAAGCCTCTTTGAACAACTGATCGATATTTATATTCGCTACGGTTTCTACAAAGAGTCCCTCATTTCCATCACAAAGAAAGGTATGAAAGGTGCAGAAGAGATCGCAGAAATGATGACTGCCTACCGCAACAATCCGCCTGTTATCATCAACGGCCAGCCTGTAGTGAAATTGTTCGACTACCAATTACAGCATGTAACAAACCTGAGCTCAGGAGAAAAAACACCGCTGGATCTGCCCAGATCCAATGTATTACAATTCCTCCTGGCAGACGGCAGCCGTATATCCGCCCGCCCTTCCGGCACGGAACCCAAGATCAAATTCTACTTCAGCGTGCATGAAAACCTGGAAAGCGTGGCAGACCTGGAGAGAGTAGAACAGATCCTGGACAGTAAAGTAACCAACATTATTCACGACATGAAGCTTGGATGAGGGGTCATGCCTTAAAAAGAACGCATATCCTGTTGCAGAACATTGGCCGTTGTGTTGGCCTGTTGGCTATCCTTCTTTTTATCTCTCTTAAAGTTTCTTCACAAAACCATACATTCTTCCAGAACCCGGACTCTGTCATCAAAGGCAGGGTCTGGGCACTGGGAGTAGGCAGTGCCATGGCATACGGCGGATCTTTACTGGTATTGAATCAATACTGGTATAAGGATTATGCCAAACGTGATTTCCATACCATCAACGATGCCGGCGAATGGCTGCAGATGGATAAGTTCGGACATGTATATACTACTTACCTGTTTTCAAAATACAGCCGTGAGTTATGGAGATGGAGTGGCTTACCCCGCAAGCAGCAGATCTGGATCGGAGGATTAAGTGGCTTTGCCTATCAATCTGTAATAGAGTTACTGGATGCACACTCCACACACTGGGGATTCTCCTGGAGCGATATGGGCGCCAATGCCATAGGTTCAGCGGCTATGATCAGCCAGGAACTGATATGGAATGAACCCCGCTTTCAATTAAAATTCTCTTCTTTCCCCATTCACTACCGTGATCCGGTGTTAAAAGCCCGCGCCGTAAACCAGTTCGGGGAACGTTATACAGAACGCACTTTAAAGGATTATAACGCACAAACCTATTGGTTATCCGTAAATCCATGGTCTTTTGCCAAAGAAAGTAATTTTCCAAAATGGCTGAACATTGCCGTAGGTTATGGTGCGGAAGGCCTGTATGACGCTAAAAGAAACGACTGGACGGATGATCAGGGCGTAACGTATGATTACACGCATATCCGCCGTACACGGCAGTTCTATCTTTCTCCCGATATTGATCTCACAAAGATACCCACCAGGCGAAAGGGGCTGAAGATATTGTTCCAGGTATTGAATATGGTAAAAATACCGGCACCGGCATTGGAGATCAATGGCGCAGGGAAGTTAAAAATGCATGCTTTGTATTTTTAAACGAGGTAGGCAGAGTGGATCGCTTCTCCTTCCACATCCACCATTACCATGTCCTGTAAAGTAGTGGACAGGCTGTAACCCACAAAATCCACAGACAGCGGAAAAGATTTATGGCGGCGGTCTACCAGTACAGCCGTTTGTATCTTCTTAGGAAAGAATTGCAGAAAAGGTTTCAATGCATACAACATGGTTTTACCGGAATTAGCCACATCATCTATCAGCACAATCACTTTATCCGTAAAATCCAGTTCATGAGAGAGCGTCACTTCTGCCGGATGTTGCTTGTCCAGCTTAATCTCCACCACTTCTATCTTAAAGGGGGCGATCGCTTTCAGGTGCGCCGCAATCTTATTGGTGAGAATAGTACCACGGTCCCAGATACCCGCAAGGATCAGGGAAGGCTCGTCATAATTATGCTCATATATTTCATACGCGATCCGTTCTATTTTCTTTTCAATAACTTCCTGCGTCAGGATTACGTTCTTATTTTCCATATAGTGGGTTTGTGCAGCCGTAAAAATACATAAATTGCGATAACAACCGGTCAAATCAAGGATATGCAAATTGTTTACCAGGTCCTCTTTCTCATCGCATTGAGCGTAGCCACCTATTTGTTCTCCCGCAGAGCATTGGGTATCAGGCGTAACATCCTGCTGGGAAGAGATGTAGCACTTAACGACCAGCCTGCAGCCCGCTGGAAAAATCTTTTTTTACTGGCCTTCGGACAGAAAAAGATGTTCCGCAACCCCCTGGTGGCGGTATTGCACTTTTTTGTGTATGCAGGTTTCCTGATCATTAATATTGAGATCCTGGAGATCATAATAGACGGGCTGGCCGGTACACATCGTATATTCGCGCCCGTTCTTGGATCTCTGTACGGGATACTGATCGGCTGTTTTGAGATACTGGCGGTGCTGGTAGCCGTTTCCTGCGCCATCTTCCTGGTACGCCGGAATATCATCAAACTAAAACGTTTCATCAGTAAAGACCTCAATGGCTGGCCCCGCTCTGATGCCAACTATATCCTTATCACAGAGATCGTGCTGATGGTATTGTTCCTCACGATGAACACGGCCGACCTGGTATTGCAAAGCCGGGGTGCTGAACATTATATACAAACACAGCCGTTCTGGGTTACCAGTCAGTTTACCCCTCTCCTTTCCGGCTTATCAGACGGTGCGCTGATAGCGATAGAAAGAGGTGCCTGGTGGCTGCACATCCTGGGCGTACTGGCCTTTTTGAATTACCTGCCCTTCTCTAAACACCTCCATATCATCCTGGCCTTCCCGAATGCTTATTATGCGGACCTGCGGCCCAAAGGAAAGATGGAAAATATGCCGGAGATACAACAGGAGGTCCTTTACGCCATGCAACCTGAACTGGCACCCACTACGCCTTCAGAAACAGTGCCCAAATTCGGCGCAAAAGATATACAGGACCTTACCTGGAAGAACCTGCTGGATGCATATGCCTGCACAGAATGCGGCCGTTGCTCCGCAGCCTGCCCTGCCACACAAACTGGCAAAGCGCTCTCTCCCCGCCTGATCATGATGAAAACGCGGGACAGGGCGGAAGAAGTAGGCAGGGGTGCAATTGAGGGCAAAACCCTGTTACGTGATTATATAACAGAAGAAGAATTACGCGCCTGCACCAGTTGCAATGCCTGCGTGGAAGAATGCCCCGTGAGCATTAATCCCCTTCACATCATCCTGCAGATGCGCAGGCACCTGGTAATGGAAGAATCCAGCGCACCACAGGAGTGGAATATGATGTTTTCCAATATCGAGAATAATATGGCGCCCTGGAAATTCAGTCCGGATGACCGTGACGCCTGGATACAATAATCATACACCCAAGCAAAAAAGAAAGAAATGCAGATAAAAACAATGGCCGAATATTTTGCCAATGGAGAAACGCCTGAAGTACTTTTTTGGGTGGGATGTGCCGGTAGTTTTGACCAGCGGGCCCAGAAGATCACCCGGGCATTTGCAGAGATCCTCACCAAAACAGGGATACAGTTCGCCATCTTGGGCAAGGAAGAAGCCTGCACCGGCGACCCCGCCAGGCGGGCCGGGAACGAATTCCTCTTCCAGATGATGGCCTACAACAATATCCAGGTGCTGAACAACTATGGTGTAAAAACCATCGTCACCGCCTGCCCTCACTGCTTCAATACCTTCAAAAATGAATATCCACAACTGGGAGGCAGCTACGAGGTGATCCATCATGCCACCTATTTACAACAGCTGATAGACGGCGGCCGCATCAAAATGAAAGAAGGCGGCACTTTTAAGGGCAAAAAGATCACTTATCATGATTCCTGCTACCTGGGAAGGGCAAATGGGATCTACGAAGCACCAAGACAAGTTTTAGAAACCCTCGATGCAGAATTGGTGGAAATGAAAAGGTGCAGAAGCAAGGGGCTTTGCTGTGGCGCCGGAGGCGCCCAAATGTTCAAGGAAGAGGAAAAGGGAACTACCCGGATCAACTTTGAAAGAGGCCATGAAGCTGTATCTACCGGTGCATCCGTGATCGCTTCCAACTGCCCTTTTTGCATGACGATGTTAACTGACGGGGTCAAAGAAGCAGGCAAAGAAGAGGAAGTAAAAGTGCTGGATATTGCGGAAATGATCGCACAAAACATGCAATAATCTTAACTTTGTACCATGAACACCGATATCAAACATATTTTACCGAACGACTTCGCCCCTGCTTCCAGGGTTTGGATATACCAAAGTAACCGCCCGTTTTCAGAAAGAGAGGCCGAAGAGATAGAAGAACAGCTGCACCAGTTTGCAGTGCAATGGAATTCCCACGGAGTACCCGTAAAAGGCTGGGGCCGCCTGTTATTTGACCAGGTGATAGTGCTGATGGCAGATGAAACCACTTCCGAAGTGAGCGGATGCAGTACAGACAGTTCCGTGCGGATCATTAAAAGCATGGAAAGACAATATTCCGTGAACCTTTTTGACCGCCTGCTGCTGGGTTTCCTGGTGAAGGATAAACTGCAGTTACTGCCCTTGAACCAGGTGGGTTATGCGCTGGAGAAAGGGTTTATTACCACAGATACGCTTTATCTCAATAATACTGTGTTAACGAAGCAGGAGCTGGAAGATCATTGGCTGGTACCGTTGAAGGAGAGCTGGCTGATGGCGAAACTGGCTAAAACAGCGTAAATTATTTGTAAAGCCTTGATCATTTCAAGGCTTTTTTATTGAAGTCAAGCGCAAGGGCTACCCATTGATCAAGGGCAGCCTTTGTCTTAAGGTTGTTTTCATTTACATGCACATAACCTTTGTATTGCCTTCCTCCCATAATCACTGTGGTGCAGCCTTCTATCTGCAAGTTGGGATCAATACGGCACATGATCCTGTCAGCACCCGCTGTGAGGCACATTTTACCATTTACCATAAAGGCCAGGCCGCCAAACATCTTTTTCTCTTCCACTTTGGGAATGCCCGCCAATGCCTGCCTGAGCCTGTCAGCCAGCTTTTCACTATAAGCCATTATTTAGGTGTGTTCCTGTCAAAAGTAAGGGTGTCAAAGAAAATGGTGAGTGCCTTCAGTTTGCCATTCTTTGCTTTCCATATCTCCGATACATCTCCGTTAACGGTTTCACCATTGGGGAATTTAAAATCGTAATTCCCTATAACACTTGCATTTTCACCATCCACAATCATTTGTTTTACCCGCATGGATTGAAACACACGGGAAAACCTTTTGATCACCTCTATATAAGCAGCCTTTCCTATCAATGGCGTTGTTTTTGAAATATCACCGCCTGTATAGCTGAAATCATCGGCTATAACTGATTCCCAGCCTTCCTTTTGGGCGAAACCTTTATAGTAGGTTTCCAGCAATTTTTTTGTGGATGCTGAAGTTTCCATTTTTTTCAGATTTTAAGGATTAGGAATTTTACAATAGTTGTTGCATTTTGCAAGAGCTAAGATAAAAAGTTATTTCAAAATGCAAGTACTTTTAACATAAAAAAATATGGAAAAGACCAGGTCGGATTGTCCTATCAGTTGTTCCCTGGATGTATTTGGGGATAAATGGTCACTGCTGATCATCAGGGATATTATGCTGCGGGGAAAGTTGTCGTACAGCGAATTCCTGCAATCGGAAGAGAAGATCGCGAGCAACATCCTTGTTAACAGGCTGAGTGTGCTGGAGGCAGAACAGATCCTTATCAAAAGTGTATCACCTGCTAATAAGTCGAAGTTTATTTATAGTCTTACAGAGAAGGGTATTGACCTGTTACCCATCATTATTGAGATCATGGATTGGGGAGCGAAGTATAATGCGAATTGTCCCCGCAGGGAGTTAGGAAAGAAGATCAGGAAGGACAAGGCCGGGGCAATTAAGGAATATTATCAGAAGTTGAGGAAAGGGGTATAGCTATACGGGATACATTTGTATATTTGTAAATACCAGCGGAAATAGCTCATTTGGTAGAGCATCAGCTTCCCAAGCTGAGGGTGGCCGGTTCGAGCCCGGTTTTCCGCTCTTAAAATAAATTGCCTGTAGATCATTGGATGTACAGGCATTTTTGTTTTAGGACCAGATCTGAAAGTCAAAAACTTTTATTCGCACAGCGATCAATGTGCCTGCTTAATTGTGTTCCCTTATTAAATACGGCTAAACGCCTTGTTTTAGCCGGAAAACTGTCCTTCCGGGTCCGATATGTCTTACCTAAGAGTTACCTAAGTCTTACCTCAGAGCTACCTAAGAGCTACCTTTTATAGAGGTAACTCTGAAGTAATATTCAGATAGCTGAATATTTTCTCTTAACTGGCTTTATTATAACAAAATCCGGTCGTTGACTACTTAACTTCACGGCATGGTTACTCCGCGGTAAAGCCCTAAGATTTTGTACATTTATCTCAATACCCAAAAAACCTGACAATGAACATAGGAAGAAGATACACCTTCAGAGAGTTTGTATACTGGACAAGGAGACATATCTACAAGCTCTTCTTTCTGGCCCTGATCCCAACCATACTCTACCACCTGGGCCTTACTTTCTTATCCATCACCTGGGTACCCGTTGCATTATTAGGTACAGCGGTATCCTTCATTGTCGGTTTCAAGAATAACACCAGTTATTCCCGGCTATGGGAAGCAAGGATCATATATGGCAGCATTGTTAATAGCAGCAGGGCCTTCGCCGTGATGGTCAGAGATTTTGTAAAGGACGATACTGATATTAAAACCATTTTCCACCGGCATTTTGCCTGGCTTACGGCGCTTCGCTATCAATTAAGAGAGCCCAGGGTCTGGGAAAATATGACCAACCCGGAAAACGTGGAATATGCGGCGCTTTACAGCATTCCGGAAAAGCAGACCACCATGGAAGAAGAGTTAAAGAAATACCTGCCGGATGAAGAACTCCACTATATCCTCGCAAAAAAGAACAAAGCTACACAGTTGATGGCCATGCAATCCAGGCATATTAACAACTTAAGACTAACAGATCTTCAGCTGATGCAATTACAGCAATCAGTGACCGCTTTCTACGATTGCCAGGGAAGAGCAGAGAGGATCAAAAACTTTCCTTATCCCCGGCACTTTTCCTCTATTGCCAGTTACCTGCTCTATTTCTTTGTGCTGTTAGTACCCTTTGGTCTGCTCAATGAATTTCAGAAGCTGGGGAACGGTACCATGATAGAAGGTTATTCTATCTGGCTGAACATCCCTTTCTCCTTATTGCTATCCTGGGTGTTTGTAGCTTTGGATGTTGTAGGAGAAAGTTCCAACAACCCTTTTGAAGGCAGCGCTAACGATGTACCTATCAGTAACATTTCCCGAACTATAGAAATAGATATGCGGGATATGCTGGATGAAGCAGAACTCCCCTCTCCTACCACACCACAAAACAACATCTTAATGTAAGGCCCATGAAAAACACAGGTGTGAATAACGGTTTGATGGAAGAGTTTTTTGCTTAGATATTATTCACTATACATGATGAAAATGCAAGCTGATTGTAATAACAATTGGTTTGCATTTTTAGTTGGTGGCTGAGTGATTTTGAAGAAGAGGAATTTGTACTTTTGCAGTGTAAAAATGTTCCACTATATGACAAACAAAGAATACATTCAAAGAATTGAGAACGGTTTATTGGAGCAAAGAAGAAGAATTGAATCTTCCAAGGAAGCCGCTGCAGCTTTAATAGATTCTTTAGGCATTAGACACCTGCTTATTCCTATGACAGAAGAAGAAATAAAAGCAGCTGCAGAAAAGAGAACTTTAGAGAATAAAGTATGTAAATAATATTTTTATCAGACTAACTCAGTTAAATGTTAACCTCAGAATCCAAATTCATATACACTTCCGATCCGGGATTAGTATTAGGCTTTCATGGTTGTGAAGAAGCCATTAGAGATGCCGTTGTTTCAGGAAACATGATGTTAAAAGCCAGCCAAAACAAATATGATTGGCTGGGATATGGTTTTTATTTCTGGCAAAATAATTATGAGCGAGCTCTGGATTTTGCTACTAATCCTCCTGGCAAAAAAGAGATCGGGAAACCAGCCGTACTTGGCGCCGTACTCAGCCTAGGAAGCTGTTTAGACTTAACAGACAAAAAACATATTAAATCTGTCCAATTTTCCTACGAAAATCTAAAGGTGTCTGCTATATCAGAAAATAAAAAACTACCTGTAAATAAGAATTCGAAAGACTCAAAAGATTGCGTCCTTAGAGAACTTGATTGTTCTGTCATTGAAAATCTACATGAATCAATGAGAATTTTACAGACTCCCCCCTTCGACTCCACCCGTGGCGTCTTCATCGAAGGCTCCCCTATCTACGAAAACGCCGGCTTCCATGAAAAAACACATATCCAGATATGCGTCAGAAACCCTAACTGCATAAAAGGCTTCTTCATCCCACGTGAAGAAGTGCAATGGCCGGAACCCGAAAAACTACACTTCATCATCCCGGATAATAGCACTGTTCAGGAAACACCCGCATACTATTCAACCTATCTAACTCAGTAACAGCGTCAGCAACACTGCCCCCTGCCCCAGTACCCCTCCGATCACCGCCGCCACCGCATCCATAAAATCATGATGCCCCTTCCCCGTAACCAGGGAAAACAACTCAAACCCATAACTGATCCCCAGATTTCCAATCAGGGCAAACACCGCCCCGTATACCAACTCCCCCGGGAACAGGAAAAACCCCGCTAACTGCAACACAATCCCCATCGGGATACCCACATAGAAATGTTTCCATTTGTCAGGTGCTATCTTCATAAGAGCCGAAATATAAGCAAAACTTAACCTGTCATTCTGTCATTTTTTTATGTATTTTTGCCCTTCTAAATTCAGACAGTGCATGTTGGATACCGTACCTAAAGTACATGATGAGAACCGCCAGGGCGAAGCAATCGCTCCGCAGGCCGGAGATACGCGTACCTACGCAAAAAAGTTTTATATAGAAAGTTATGGCTGTGCCATGAACTTTAACGATAGTGAGATTGTGGCCTCCATCCTCAATAAAGAAGGTTTCGGAGCCACCAGGGACGTGGAAGAAGCCGACCTCGTACTCCTCAACACCTGCTCCATCCGTGAAAAAGCCGAACAAACCGTCCGGAAACGCCTTACGGAGTTCAAAAGCATCAAAAAAGCCAAACCGGGCTTCCTGGTAGGAGTTTTAGGCTGCATGGCGGAACGCCTCAAATCCAAATTCCTCGAAGAAGAAAAACTGGTAGATATGGTGGTTGGACCGGATTCCTACCGCTCCCTGCCCGGCCTTATAGAAGAAGCCTCCACCGGCCAGAAAGCCATTAACGTACTGCTCAGCCGGGAAGAAACGTATGCAGACATCAGCCCTGTACGCCTCAACAGCAATGGCGTAACGGCTTTTGTTTCCATCATGCGGGGTTGCAATAACATGTGCTCCTTCTGTGTAGTGCCCTTCACCCGTGGCCGGGAAAGAAGCCGGGAACCGCAATCCATTATAGAGGAAGCTACAGACCTCTTCCAGAGGGGCTTCCGCGAGGTAACCCTGCTGGGCCAGAACGTGGATTCCTATTATTTCGTGGACGAGCAAAGGGACGAAACTGTCACCTTCGCCCTCTTACTCGAAAAAGTGGCCGCTATCAGCCCACTGTTAAGGGTACGCTTCAGCACCTCCCATCCCAAAGACATTACAGACGAAGTGATCCTCACTATCGCCAGACACGAAAATATTTGCAATTATATCCACCTGCCTGTTCAAAGCGGCAGCAACAGGATCTTACAATTGATGAACCGCACTTATACCCGGGAATGGTATAAGAAAAAGGTAGATCGCATCCTGGAACTGATCCCCGACTGTGGCCTTTCCACAGACGTGATCACGGGCTTCTGTACAGAAACGGAAGAAGACCACCAGGAAACGATGGACATCATGAACTACGCCCGTTTTGACCTCGCCTATATGTACGCTTACTCTGAACGCCCCGGCACATTGGCTGCCCGCCGGTACCGGGACGATGTGGAAGCAGACGTGAAGAAGCGCCGTCTTGCAGAAATAGTTGCCCTGCACCGTACGCACACGCTCGCAAGTATGCAGAAGGATGTAGGAAAAACCTTTAAAGTATTGATAGAAGGCACTTCCAAACGTTCAGAGAACGATCTTTTTGGCAGGAACGATCAGAACAAAGTGATCGTATTCCCGAAAGGAGAACATAAAAAGGGTGAGTATGTGATGGTCAAAGTAGAGAACTGTACCGCTGGTACCTTGCTGGGAAAGGTTGTGGAAGGATAAGCTAAAATTAAAAAACTGATGGACAACATTCAAAGTATAAAGAACCGCTTCGGCATCATCGGCAATTCGCAGGCATTGAACTATGCCCTGCAGGTAGCCGCCCAGGTGTCCAACACCGATCTTACGGTGCTGATCTCCGGAGAAAGCGGTGTGGGAAAGGAAGTATTTTCACAGATCATCCATACCCTGAGCGCCCGCAAACACAACCCTTTTATTGCCGTGAACTGCGGCGCCATTCCCGAAGGAACAATAGACTCGGAGTTATTTGGTCACGAAAAAGGATCATTCACAGGAGCCGTTGATAACCGTAAAGGATATTTCGAAACCGTAAACGGTGGTACCATTTTCCTGGACGAAATAGGTGAAATGCCCCTGGGCACGCAAGCCCGTCTCTTAAGGGTACTGGAGGCCGGCGAATACATCCGCGTAGGTTCCTCCAAAGTACAGAAAACAGACGTTCGCGTGATCGCAGCTACCAACCGCGATCTCCTTGAAAGCACCCAGCAGGGTAAGTTCCGGGAAGACCTGTATTATCGTTTGAACACGGTACCCATCCGGGTTCCTTCCCTGCGTGACAGGAAAGAAGATATCGCTATGCTCTTCCGCAAGTTCTGTGTGGACTTTGCAGAACGTTATAAAACCACTTCCATCCAGCTGGATGATGAAGCCCGGGACATGGTCACCAATTACCCCTGGCCAGGTAACGTACGGGAACTAAAGAATATCGCAGAACAGATCTCTGTACTGGCAACAGATAAACATGTGAGTGCCGCAGAGCTGCGCAGGTTCCTGCCGGAACCACAGGTGACCAACCGCCTGCCCATGCTCGCCCCGAATCACAATGGCGGCGGTACCGGTGGCGACTTCAACAGTGAAAGGGACATTCTTTATAAACTTTTCTTTGACATGAAAAAGGATGTAACAGAATTGAAGAAAATGTTCTTCGATATCCTGCAAAATCCTTCTATAGCACATACCGGCGTGTTCCCGGAAGAAAATGTACTGCATAACTTCAAGCAACCGGAACCACAGGCCGCTCCTGCCGGTATCATTTCCAATCCGCAGCCTTACATTATCCAGGACAGCAGCAAAATAGATCATCATGAGGAAGTGGAAGAAACCCTCTCTATAGCAGATAAAGAGAAAGAACTGATCGAAAAAGCGCTGAAGAAACACAAAGGGAAACGTAAAGATGCCGCACTCGACCTCGGAATTTCGGAACGGACTTTGTACAGGAAACTGAAGGAATATAATATCAATGAATAAATACGCTATCCGCCAACCTATGGTCAGAACGATTTCATTACTTGTAAGCTTAAGCCTGTGGCTACTTTTGGGGGGATGTTCTATAAAATACTCGGCCAATGGCGCCAGTATCGATCCTGAGGCCAAAACGGTACTGGTCCGTTTTATTGAGAACCGTGCCCCACAGAATAATCCGCAATTAAGCCAGCAGGTTACAGAAAAACTGCGGACGAAGATCCTTGCACAAACCCGCCTGACACAAACAAATGATCAGAACGCGGATTATGAATTCAAGGGTACCATTACCGGCTATTCTATTTCGAATGCCGCAGTAACGGATGTGGATAAGCCTGCTTCTGCCCGTCTTACTATTACGCTCAATATTACTTTTATTAAACGGGTAGGCGATAAGAAAGGCTTTACGAGCCAGTCCTTCTCCCGCTCTGCAGATTTCGATGCCGGTAAAACTGTCACGGAAGCAGAGCCACGCTTGTTGGAGGAGATTGTACCGAACCTGGTGGATGATGTTTTTAACAGGGCATTTGCAAACTGGTAATAGCGGATATCGCCGCGCTGCTATTTGATTTAAGTTTTATTTTCATATTTTAGCACCCATGACCGCTAACAGGATCATTCACCATATTTTTAACCAACCGGATATCCGGCACGTGGACCAGGCTGAACTGGAACGGCTGGTAGAAACATATCCTTATTTTGCGGCGGCACGCCTGTTGCTGGCGCAGAAACAATACATTCAACGTCCTGATCTGACGGCTCCCACGCTGAAAAAGGCCCAGCTTTACAGCAGCAATCCACAACATTTACATCAGTTACTGACAGATACCTCTCTTTTTGAAGAAGCACCGGTAGTAGCAGAAATGCCTATTCCTCCGGCTGTTGATATAGAAGAAACCGAAGATGCCATCTCCGCAGAAGACCAGCAGATCCTGGATGAAATAGAAGCAGAAGACAGGGCTAATGCTGAATTGGCTGCTCTACAGGCTCAACAGCCAAAACTGGTTGTTGAACACATCTTACTCGTGGAAGATGAAGTAGATAATTTGTCTGAGCTGGATGAAGAACTGGTTATTGAAGATGAGTTTGCTGAAGAAGAACCGGTACTTGAAAATAAAGAAGCGATCACTAAGGATGAAGAGATCGCTACAGAAAAGGCGCCTGTCTTAGAAGAAGAGATCACTGCAGAAGAGGAAATTGAAGAAGAGATCACTGCAGAAGAGGAAATTGAAGAAGAAATCACTGCAGAAGAGGAAATTGAAGAAGAAATCACTGCAGAAGAAGGAGCAATTGAAGAAGAGATCGTTGCTGAAGAGGCTCCCTTATTAGAAGAAGAAATAACTCCAGAAGAGGAACTTATAACTGAAGAAGCAACAGCCACTGAAGAGGAACCCGTAGCCGAAGAAATGGTTGCTGCTGCAGAAGAACCTGCAGTTGAAGAAGCAATAGCAGCAATAGCTTCTGAAGAACAGCCGGTAGCCGAAGAACAACCCACTGCCCAGGAACAACCCGCAGTGGAAGAAACACTTTCCCCTGCCGCAGAAGCGATCATTACCGAAGCACCGACAGGTGAAGAAGCAATCACCGCTGAAGAACAACCCGCCGCAGAAGAACCAGATGAGATCGTAGCCATTGACTACGAAGCCATTACAGCCGAAAAAGCCTTCGAAGAAGCCAGAACTTCAAACGAACCGGATGAAGTTGTAGCCATTGACTACGAAGCGATTAAAGAAGAAAAAGCCTTCGAAGCAGCAAGAACTTCAGACGCACCGGATGAAATAGTCGCCATTGATTATGAGGCATTAAAAGAAGAAAAATCACATTACGAGCCTGAAATAGAAGAAGAAGACATCGTTGTAGCCGCTCAAACCACCCAACCTGCAGCCGGCATCTCCATCCCTGCCGCCGCAGAAACAACTGATAAACAAATAATTATATCAGACGATGAGGATAACGGGGAAGAAAACACCGAAGCAGAAGGCCCCATCCGCATCCACCCGATAGATACACCGGAAGAAGAGACCGTTCTCACCTTCCAGCCACTATACACAGAAGACTATTTTGCCTATAAAAAGCTGAAAGATCCGAATACTGCAGAAATGATGAACGACAAAGCACAGGCTGAAATGAGAAGCTTCACTGACTGGCTGCGGGAGCTGAAAGACAACTTTATAGCAGGAAAAGCTACAAAAGACTGGTATCACCAGCAAATGCACCGTTTGTATGAAGACGATGAGCCGGAAGTATCTGAAAGAGTGGAAAAAATGGCCATGGAGTCCATTACCCTGAACGATGATATCGTCTCTGAAACACTGGCTGAGATCTGGGTACGCCAGCACCAGCACGCAAAAGCGATCGTGGTTTACCAAAAATTAAGTTTGCTTAATCCCGACAAAAACGCTTATTTTGCGCAAAAGATCAAAGAATTACAATTACTAACAGACAACAATAAATAGCAACGAATATGTTGATTTTCTTTGGAATATTGATCGTAGTAGCCTGCGTTTTGCTGGGCTTCTTCGTGCTGGTACAGAATCCCAAAGGTGGCGGCTTGTCCGGTTCTTTTGGCGGTTTCGGTAACCAGGTGATGGGCGTGCGTCAGACTACTGACGTTCTCGAAAAAGGTACCTGGATCCTGGCATCTGCCATCGCTATCCTCTGCCTCACTTCCGCTATGTTTGTCAATAAAGGCGCTGGTTCCGTTGAAAAAGGTAAAAGCACCATTGAGCAATCTGCCGGCGCTCCGGCCCCTGCACCTGCTGCTCCATCAAACACAGCACCTTTGCCGCAGCCTACGCCTCCGGCCAAGACAAACTAATAATATTATATAAATCATAATATTTACAGGAACCTCGCCGTTAAAAGCGGGGTTTTTTGTGCGCATGTGTGAATGATCATATCCATACCCTATCTTATTCATGAAGAACAAAGTAAAGAATAACCGCTCTCCCTGGATCCGCCGCACGGCGGTAGTTATTGGCTGCCTGCTGGCCGGCGCTCTGGTATTTGCCGCCTATCTGCTGATGGGCCCCAATACCCGCTCCTTTGGCGATAAGAAATACTTCTACATCCCTACCGGCAGTAATTACCAGAACGTACTGGAAGGTTTACAGGAACAAGGCATCATCGGCTCCCCTGCCACCTTCAACCTCGTGGCAAAAAGACTGGATTATCCCGCCCGTGTGAAAGCGGGCCGGTATGAGATAAAGAAAGGAATGAGTAACCTGGAGATCATCCGTATGCTGCGTTCCGGCAGGCAATCCCCGGTAAAACTGGTCATCAATAAACTGCGCCTGAAGGAAGATTTCATCCGGCTGGTTGCCAGCAACCTGGAAGCAGATTCTGCCAGCCTTAAAGCCATCTTTGAAGACCAGGTATACCTGCGGCAGTTTGGCCTGGATACCAATACCGTGATGTGCGCCGTTATGCCCAATACTTACGAATTCTACTGGAACACCAGTGCAGGTAAAGTATTTGACAAACTGGAAAATGCTTACAATACTTTCTGGAATGAAAGCCGCAAAGCCAAAGCGCTGGCTTTAGGACTAAGCCCTACTGAGGTTACCACGCTCGCTTCCATTGTGGAAGAAGAAACCAACAAGAATGATGAAAAACCTGTCATTGCCAGCGTGTATCTGAACCGTTTACGTACAGGTATGAAACTGGGAGCTGACCCCACCGTTAAATTTGCATTGAAGAACTTTGCTTTAAAAAGGATCTGGGGTGCGCATACAGAATTTGATTCTCCGTATAACACATACCGTTATAGCGGCCTGCCTCCCGGCCCTATCTGTACACCTTCTGCCAAGTCAATAGACGCCGTATTAACGCCTGTAGTATCTGATTATCTCTACTTCTGCGCGAAATGGGATTTCAGCGGTTATCATGCGTTTGCAACCAATTACAAAGATCATATGGAGAATGCGCGGGCTTATCAGAAAGCATTGAATGCAAGGGGAATAAAGTAAGCAACTTTCAGTACTTTTACCCCTGTCCAACAATGCCCTGATGATCGACATTGAAAAATTAATACTGAATTCGAAACCTGTAAGCTGGGTGATCAGGAAGAGTAAAAGCCTGGTATTACCAGGTTTCGACAGGGCACCTTTATATGATGTCATCGTCTTTTTTCTGAAGGAAACTGCAAAGGAAAGTCTGGCAGAACGGGCTGCATCCATGTCTTTCAACTTCCTGCTGGCCATTCCTCCTTTCTTCATTTTTATACTTACCCTCGTTCCCTATATTCCTTTGCAGAATATAGAACCAACCTTATATGATCTTGCAGAATCACTCACACCTAACTATAACAGTTATATAATAGTGAGGGATATGATCCATGATTTCCTCTACACGCAGCGGAATACTTTGTTATCTTTTTCATTCATCCTCAGCTTCTATTATTCTTCCAATGGTGTAATGGGTATGCTGAACTCTTTCGATAAAATGCTTCCAGGTTTTAATCAGCGTGCCTGGTGGCAAACGCGCCTCACTGCATTAAAACTAACCATCTTCCTGGTGTTGCTTTTACTGGTCACTGTTGCCCTGATCATTACACAAGGCGCTATCTTAAAACTGATCATGCAGGAATTGAACATCCGTGATTCCTTCTCTCAATTCATCATTGGTTTGGTAAGATGGACACTGATCGTATTGCTGTTCTTTTCCATCATTTCCGTGATCTATCGTTTTGGGCCGGCCACTAAGAAAAAATGGAAATTTATCTCCGCAGGTTCCACTTTTGCCACTATTTCCATGATAGTGGTAACATTAGGATTTTCTTTCTACGTCACCAATTTTGCGCAGTACAATAAAATCTACGGTTCTATCGGAACCATCCTGGTGATTATGTTAGTAGTTTACTTCAATTCATTCATCCTTCTCATTGGTTTTGAACTAAATACAAGCATCAGTACACTGCGGGAAATAGCCAGTGAACGTACAGCCGAAAACCCTGAAGTACAAGGCCTTTCATGACAATTTTAATATGCCCGTTTGAAAATATCTAATTCATGATGAACGGCTTTTAAATGCGTATAAAATAGCTTAATTTACATACGAACCTAAACAAAATTGAGCCTATGAAAAAGCAATTCGTTTTACTGCTTGTTGCTACTGTATGGCTGGCTGCATTCCGTTTACCGGATGCACTGGAAGTCGGCTCCAAAATGCCGAAACCGGACATCAAAATGAAAGATGTAACCGGTAAAGAGATCTCACTGAACGATGCAAAAAAAAGCAATGGACTACTGGTGATGTTCAGCTGCAATACATGCCCTTATGTAGCACGCAACCAGGAACGCACACGCGAGATCTGCCACTTCGCACTGAAGAATAACATCGGGGTGATCCTGATCAATTCCAATGAAGCGGAACGGGATGGCGGGGATTCCTATGCAGCCATGCAGAGTTATGCAAAAAAACAAAGTTACACCTGGTATTACACGGTAGATAAGAACAATGAAATAGCGGATGCTTTTGCAGCAGACCGTACGCCTGAATGTTATTTATTCAATAAAGACGCTGTATTGGTTTACAAAGGTGCTATTGATGATAATCCCGGCAGCGCCGCGGATGTATCCCAGAAGTACCTTCATAATGCCATGAATGCAGTACTTACAGGCAAGGCAGTGGAAGTAACTTCCAGCGCTTCCGTTGGTTGCGGGATCAAAAGGAAAATGTAACCTCAGATCCTGAACAATACCGTGGCAAAATAATTTCTACCGGGTGCCGGATTAAAATACCGGCCACCCAGTGCATTCAGGTCATTTCCCAAACTGTACCGTACATTCAATATATTATCCACGCCTCCCTGCAAAGTGATACGGGAGCGCTGCCAGCTTATTTTCCCCTGCACAAGATGATAGGATTTTGCATATACGCTGTTGGCATCATCCAATGGAATACTGCCCGTAAAATTGTGTTGTGCAAACAGGGAGAATGCGTATGGCAAATGCCATAACACACTGCTCACCACCACATGCTGCGGCACGCCGGTCATTTTATTGCCGGAAAAATCTTTATAATTCTCAAATTTAAAAATACTCAAAGTATACGCAGTGCGTACTTCAACTTTATGCCCAAGCCATACTAAGCCTTGTACTTCAAGTCCTGTTTGCTTTGTTCCGCCTGCATTATCAAAGAACTCTTCTCCCTGGGCATCCAGCTTTCTCACAATGGCATTTTGCATGCGGTAATGGAACAATGCTACATCCAGCATGTAACGTCCTGTTCGCGGAAGCAAACGTAATCCTGTTTCATAGTTCCATCCTGTTTCAGGGCGCAGGGAAGTATTGAATACATTATTCGATGCACGTACTTCTGCTACGGCAGGCGGAGAATAGCCGCGGCTCACTGTTATACGAAGTGACAGATCGTTCTCCAGTTTATAGGAATAAGACAAACGGGGCATAAGTACAGGAGAGAATTCCACTCTTGTGCGCCCGTTACGGTCAAATACAAAGTGATAATAATTTACGCTGGCTGCGCCTTCCAGCAGGCTGCGGGCAGACTGTACAGAAAAGCGGGCAAAATAAAAATGCTGGCCTGCATGGATATCGTCCCTCACCTGCAAGGTATCCCTTACGCCCTGCCGGTTGCCATAGTTGGCGATATCTGAACCGGTTTGCTGCCATTCCATCCCCACATTGAATTTCAAGCGGAAAGGACGGTCCGCATTCTGCCATTCCAGGAATGTGCGGAAGCCTGCAGTGTTTTCATCACGCGCTTCATAATTGGTGATGAAAGGGTTTTCAAAATGTGTATTTGCACCGAATACGGCAATGGTATGTTTCCACCTGGCAGAAAACTGCGCTTCATGTACCAGTCCTCCCTGGAAGGTACGGTTGTAAATAGCCGCTTTTTGTGTGAGGGATTGTACTCTTGCAGCACGGGGATTGGCATTGCTCTGATCCAGTGTAAGGCCGCCGGGTGTACGGTAAGCCATGTCCGTATAAAAAGCTAAGAGCTTCAAATTATAACCCGGCCTGTATTCCCATTGCTGGGCAGTTTGCGCATAGATCCTTTTCAATGCACTGTTCTGGCGGTATCCATCTGCACGCTGATATCCCATAAAAAGCTGCAGGCGATAGTTATCCAGCTGTTTGCTGTAACCGGCGGATGAATGGAACAAACCATAACTGCCTCCCTGTAACCTGATACGCAGGGAACTATCCTGCGGAGGATTAAAAACACCCAATCTGATCACACCGCCTGAGTTAGCTCCAAAGAGGCTCCCATCCGGCCCTTTCAATACTTCCGCATCTGTTACCGCACCGGGGTCCAGCAGGTTGAGATAAGCATTACCACCTGCATCTGTCAGGGGTATTTCATCCATGTATATTTTAATATTACGGATGCCGAAAGGAGAACGCAGTAAACTTCCGCGCATGGAAAGGCGATAACTGCCCGGAGACCTTTCTTCCATGCGGATGCCCGGTACCGTATTAAATGCAGGAACAAGTGAATACCCTTGTTGCTGCTGCAACTGTGTACCACTTAAAATACTGGTGGCTGTGGGTATTCTTATGAGTGATTCTTTCGAAAGATAGGAACGTACTACCACTTCAGGCAAAGTATCCCGCTGGGCATGCACCGCAAATGGAAGCAATAACAGCAGGCAAACAGGTATATGGAATTTATTCCTCATTATGTGTATGACTATTTATTTGGTACTACGCGCCAGATAGTATTGGAAGCGTCATCCGCTACCAGGACGGCGCCATCTCCTGCAATGGCAACTCCTACCGGCCTTCCGTATACTTCATTCTTCTCAAGATCGGCAATAAACCCCGTTAAGAAATCAACAGCACTGCCGGCTGGTTTACCATTTTCGAAAGGTACATAAATCACCTTATATCCGGATAGCACAGAACGGTTCCAGGAACCATGCTGCCCTATAAAAGCTCCTTTATTGAAACCGGAAGGGAAAGTGCCGCCGCTATAGAAAGCGAGTCCTAATGAGGCTGTATGTGCCCCTAAGGGATAATCAGGCGCTATAGACTTCTGCACCATTTCAGGATTTTGCCCTTTCAGCCTTGGATCCTCATGTTGCCCCATGTAAGCATATGGCCATCCATAGAATGCGCCTTCCTTCACACTGGTAAGATAATCCGGCACCAGTTCATCCCCCAGTTCATCTCTTTCATTTACCACAGTCCATAAAGTGGAGGAGCCTTGCGGGAAAGCCATTCCTACAGGATTACGGAGACCACTGGCATACACTCGCTGGCTGCTGCCATCCGTGCTGATCTCCAGTATGCAGGCGCGGCGGGCTTCGTTTTCCATGCCATGTTCAGCCACATTACTACCGGACCCTACTGATACAAAGATCTTTGATCCATCCGGCGAAGCAATGAGATTGCGCGTCCAGTGGTTGTTGTAACCACCTGCCGGGAGGTCCAGTATCTTTTTTCCTTTATCGCTGATCTTCGTTTGCCCTTCTTCGTAGGGAAACTGCATCACACCATCTGTATTGCCCACGTAAAAATGTCCTCCCGTAACAAGCATACCAAATGGCTGATTCAGCTTCTCCAGGAAAACATACCGGGCATCGTACCGCCCGTCTTTATCTGTATCACGGAACAAGGTGATCCTGTCCGCACTCTTTTCTGTATTGCCGGATTTTGCTTTCCCCACTACTACCTCTCCTACCTTCTGCACAAATTTCTTTTTGGCATTGGCTTCAGACACAAAGATATCTCCGTTTGGTGCAACATAGATCCAGCGGGGATTCTCCAGGCTATCGGCAAACTTGCTGACAATAAATCCTGCAGGCGCTTGTGGTGTTTTACCGTCTTTCCAGCCAATTACTTTGCTGAAGTTCCTGACAGAACTGGCAGTATCCGGTGCAGGAAGAGAATCTGCAGACGGCGTATTTGCCTGCGCATCTGTGGAATCATTGCTCGAAGGCATCCGTTGTGCTCCGTTGCATGCAGCTAATGTTATGCAGACACTGGCAATCAGGAAAGTGTTTTTCATAAAGACAGGTATTTATGATATCGGTATCAATTACTCTGCCAATACACTAAGCCCTTACTTTATACAGTTTATAGCCGAAGAGGAAAATAACCAGGTAACAGATGATCGGTAAATAATAAGATTGTGCTACGTTATGGTTAGCAACCATGCCCATCAGCAATGGGAAGAACGCTCCGCCTACCACCCCCATGGTGATAAATGAAGCTGCTCTCTGCGTATGGCCGCCCAGGCTCTTCAAACCAAGACTAAAGATGGTGGGGAACATAATACTAAAAAAGAAATTGATCATCAGCAGCGCAATGTAAGAGGTCCAGCCCCATCCCTGCGCCACAATGATGCACATCAGTATGCTGCCTGTGGCAAAACCAGCCAGTAATTTATTCGGTGCAATGAACTTCATCAGGTAGGTACCCACAAAACGGCCCAATACCATCATGGCCATAAACAGTGCCATTAAGTTACCCGCCTTTTCATCAGAAAAGCCCATCACTTCATGACCATAATTGATAAAGAAAGCCCATGTACCGCCCTGTGCAGCTACATTAAAGAACTGCGCTACTACCGCCCATACAAAGTGACGGTGTGCGAACAGCGGTTTACCCGGGATGCCGCCTTCCAGTACATCTCCTTCGTGCGGATCAGCCAGTACCGGCACTTTTACAAATGAAAAAGAAATGGCTACTGCTGCAATAACAAGACCAATGCCCACATATAAACTCCTCACTGCTGAAAGATCATGTTGCTCGCCGGTAGCACGCAGCAGGAAATAACTGCCCAGCAAAGGCCCTATCACTGTACCTAATGCATTGAACGATTGGGAGAAGTTGATACGCCTGTCGCTCGTGCGCTGATCACCTAAGGCTGCAATGAACGGATGCGCCACTGTTTCCAGTGTGGCCATTCCGCAGCCCATGATGAATAATGCAAACCGGAAGTAACCGAAAGAGTTTTCCGTAGCCGCCGGCACAAAGAGGAAAGTACCGGTTGCAAATAAAGACAGGCCCAGTAATACACCGGCTTTATAACCAAATCTTTTCATGAACATACCCGCAGGAATACTCATTACAGCATATGCCCCGAATACGGAAAGCTGGATAAGGCCGGATTGTGATTTGGTAACGCTTAGTACGGTTTGAAAGTGTTTGTTCAATACATCACTCATGGAATGAGCAAGCCCCCATAACAGGAAGAGTGAAGTAACAAAGGCGAAAATAACGAGGTAGCTTTTTTCTGTAAAACGTGGTTGTGAGTTCATTATAGCGGTTTTCGGGGCAGAATATACAGCATAATTCCAGATGCTGCAAGCAAAAAAAAGTGTTACTACCCTGCGGCAGTAACACTTTTTTCAGCATAATCAGCGGAAAGCTTTGCTGGATGATCTGCTAAAGAGCAGGATTTTTAGCATAATCAGCCCATAACTCATCTAAAGTTTTTTTTGTAAGCTCTGTCCAGGTGTTTTGCGTGTATGTTTTGGTACGTAACGCCGTATTCAGTTCCACTACAATACCCTGGTGTACATGTGCTTCCAGCCATGCCAGGAACCTTGCCGTAACACGGTAGGCATCTGTATATTTCTGTGTTTCCTTAAATGCCGGTAATGCCCAGCCTATGTTCTCCACACCAAACTTAAAACGTACATAATCCGCGATGCCTTCTGTAAGCCATCCCGGCGATCTGCCGGTGTAAGCCTGTACCAGGTGCATGGTTTCATGCGTAACCACATCAATATCATCCGGATGTTTTACAAACCAGGCCGGGTTGAAAGTGATCTGGCCTCTTGAAGCATAGGCAACCCCGTCATAAGCAGAGTCCACATTAAACACTACGTGTTTGGTGGCATCAGGATTAAATGTGCTCAATAACACCGGGTAAACAGAAAAGAAGGTGTTCACTAACCGCTGGCGCAATACCAGGGTATCAAAAGTAGCAGACTTGTTGTTCAGGGTAAGTGTCAGACCATTTTTAGTATAGATAATAGCACCTTCAGGTGTTACCGTTTTTGTAAGAATGGTTGAATCACTTTTTGCAGAAGCAGATACGGCAAGTATCAATGCAGTAACTAAAGCTAAAGGGAATTTCATGTTTTAAAGGGATTTGATAATTATTACTGTAAATCTATCAAAAAAACATTCAAAACCCAGAACTAAATCGGTTTTGCAACCTATTGCCCCACCATAAACACCGCATTCCCGAACAATAGCTTACCATTCTCCCAGAAACTCCTGAACAGGGGGTTATCTGTAAGCAGCACCAGCTCTCCTGCACCCATTTCCTTCACACCAAACAGCAACCCATCCTTCAGTTTCAGTTTTGTTTGTGCGCCCACAAAGCCGGTGATGTAATCGTCCTTCTTCAATACCCCCACATTCCATCCATCTGACTCAATGAATTCCACCAGTTTATCACTTTGTTTGAGGGTATAATAGTACTCGGGGTAACCAAAGGCCAAAGGATGGGTGTTATCCATATGCACTTTATAAATAGCACCGGGAATGAATTGGGTAACACTCTCCCGCTCGCGGTTACCATATGATTTTAAAGGAACATAAGGGTCCTTTTTATTACTGTCTTTCTTATCCTTGTCTTCTTCCTCCTTTTTCAGTTTAATGCCCCATTCCCCCTGTGCCAGCTGAGACACGGCATCTTCTACTGCAATGAGTTTACCACCGCCGGATACCCAGTCTTTCAGCCGCTCGGTCATTACTTTATCATTAAGTGCCGCATAGTGCCCATCCGGCAGGATCAGTACATCCAGCTCCTTCCAGTTCACGCCATACAAACTGGATGTGTTCAGCACTGTAACAGGATAACCGATCTGCTGCTCAAAGAAATGCCAGATCTCCCCCATGCCCAGCGAGGACACGCCATCCCCTGCCATTACTGCCACTTTGGGTTTACGGATAAAACGGATCTTATCAGAGCCGAAATCCGCCCCCTTATCCACAAAACCTGAAGGCACTTTGATCAGCGATATTTCCATTTTGGCTGCCAGTGCAGGAATAATATCCAGCCCCGCATTACCGGCTTTTGTGATCACCAGTGTACCGGCAGGATATGTTTTATTGGCAATTGTGAACGGCTTTTCTGAATAACGCACTTTTATATTCCTGTTCAGCAATGCTACCAGGAACTTCAGATCTTTCGTACTGTTCCAGGGCGCCAGGTAAGCATAGGCATTATCAATACCTGCATCTGCCACCGCTGCTTTTTCCGGTGCCGGAGAAGTGGCCGGCTCTATCTTTTGCTTCAGTGCATAAGCCGGTAAACCATACGCATATGGCAGCGCCCATGCGGTGATATCATAGGTAACAGAATCCGTTAAGCGGGATACCGGTTCAAACAATACCCGCACCATGTTGGAGCGTGGTTGAAAAGCACTGATCACCAGGTCGCCCTTTTCAATATTGAAATTCTCTGTTTTGCCGGTAAAGTAATTGAATCCATTACCACTGCTATTCCCGGTAGCAAAACCTACTGCTAATTCATTTTTACGAAGGGTTTCTGCCAGGGACAATAATTTCTCCTGGTTGCCGGCAGCTTTTATCACATAGGTTTTATAGTCTCCGGAGGGTTTACTGCGTGCCGCTGCAAAGTATCCTGCAAATTCATTCACCAGTTTGGCAGCATTGGCGGCAGACACCTCCACGGTGGCCATACCGGTGGTGTAATGATGTTCTATCCGGTCCAGCAGTGTAAGGGTATCTCCCTGCCGCGTGGCAATGGCCAGTCCTGCCCTGCCGCTGCCCCCCTGCTCATAGGTCATTCCGATGGAGCCGTTGTAGGTAGGATAGGTGTCACCATAACTGGGATAGAACAGGTCAAATTGTTCCTTTGTGAAGTAGAGCCAGCCTTTGGCGTCAAAGTAAGTAGCGTTGTGTTTGCCGATCTGCACCTGGAACTCGCGCTGCCAGGCAGTAACAGCATCATGTAATGGCTCTGCCGCGGGAGCAAAATAGTAAGGCGCATCTACACCCTGCTCATGAAAATCCACGTGTACCTGCGGCATCCAGCGGTTGTACTGTAACACACGCTGGCGGGATTCTGTTTGTGTCTGCCATGCCCAGTCGCGGTTCAGGTCAAAGTAATAGTGATTGCTCCGTCCGCCGGGCCAGGGTTCATAATGTTCCCTTGCATAGGGTGTAGCATCAGGTACTTTGCTGTGAATGGCATTATAAAAGTTCACATAACGCTCCCGGCCATCAGGGTTGAGGCAGGGATCTATGATAACGATCGCGTTCTTTAAAAGGTCTGTACGTTCACTGATCAGCGCATATAATGTTTTCATGGCCGCTTCTGTAGATACTGCTTCATTGCCATGCACGTTATAACTCAGCCAAACGATCACAGGCTGGTTAGCGGGGTTTGCACCTGCCACCAGTCCCAGGTTCTGCTGACGGATCTCTTCCAGCCGGGCCAGGTTTTCGGGGGAAGCCACAATAGCCATGATCAGCGGCCGTCCTTCATAGGTCTGCCCATAAGTTTCCAGTTTCACGGTATTCACGTTCCGCGCCACTTCTTTGAAATACTCCATTACTTTGAAATGGGGCGTAAAATGGGAGCCCAGGGTATACTGCAGGAAGGTGGCGGGAGAAGGCGCGGTTTGCGCAGATGCCTGGCAGAGTGTCGTAAATAGTATGCAAAAAGTCGTAATAATGCGCCTCATAGCTTTGGGTTGTATATAGCTAAGATAAGGTTTAGCCGCTATTTCTTTTGGTAATAAGTACTAATTTCGGTGTAAACAAACCTGTTAATGAAGCGGTATTTCATCTTATGTTCCTTTATTATGGCTCCCCTGCTCCTTGCTGCACAGCAGGTTAAGCTGAACCCTTATGATTATTCCATTGATAAATACCTGGAAATAAACAGCGCCGCCGTAGTGTCTGCACACCCGCTGGCAAGTAAAGCAGGCGTTCTGATCATGCAGCAGGGCGGCAATGCGGTAGATGCAGCCATCGCCACACAACTGGCCCTTGCCGTGGTTTTTCCGGAAGCCGGGAACCTTGGCGGAGGCGGTTTTACTGTAGCCCGTTTAAAGAACGGCAGCAATATTTCCATTGATTACCGGGAAACAGCTCCCGGCACTGCACACCGGGATATGTACCTGGATGCTAACGGTGAAGCACAAACCCGTAAAAGTCTCGATGGCCACCTGGCTGCCGGCGTTCCGGGCACCGTAGCCGGACTCTTTGCTGCACATGCGCACGCACGCCTGCCTTTTGCAAAACTGCTGGCTCCCGCCATCCTGCTCGCAGAAAAGGGTTATGTGATCACCGCCGCAGAGGCTGCAGGCCTCAACAGGAAAAGGGAGGATTTTCTCCGCCTGAATACACTGCCTACTGCCTTCGTGAAAAATGAACCCTGGAAAAAGGGAGATACACTTGTGCAGAAAGAACTGGCCAATACCTTAAAACTGATCGCCGCCAAAGGCATGAAAGGTTTTTATGAAGGCCCCACCGCGGAGAAAATAGTAGCTGAAATGAAACGCGGAGGTGGCATCATCAGTGCAAATGATCTGAAGAACTATCGCGCAAAAGTGCGTCAGCCCATATTGTTCGATTTTGCAGGATATAAGATCCTTACCATGCCTTTACCCAGCAGCGGCGGTATTGGCATACAGCAGATGCTGGGCATGGTGGAAAAATATCCTTTGCAGGAATGGGGCTTTCACAGTGCAAAGAGCGTACAGGTGATGATAGAAGCAGAAAGAAGAGCATACGCAGACCGCGCCTTATACCTGGGAGATCAGGATTTTGTGAAAGTGCCCGTAAAAAAGCTCACAGATAAAAAGTATATCGAAGAACGGATGCAATCCTTCACGCCGGGCATTGCCTCTGAAAGTAAAAATATCTCCGCAGGGAATATAGCACCGGAAAGTACTGAAACCACACACCTCTGTGTAATAGATAAAGAAGGTAATGCCGTTTCCGTTACCACCACTTTGAATGGCAGCTATGGTTGCCGTGTAGTGGCAGCCGGTTTCATCCTCAATAATGAAATGGACGACTTCTCTGTAAAACCCGGCACACCTAATTTATACGGACTGATAGGCGCAGAAGCCAATGCTATTGCACCGGGTAAAAAAATGCTCAGCTGCATGACGCCTACCATTGTACTGAAAAATAATAAACCTGTATTGATCACCGGCACACCCGGTGGCTCTACGATCATCACCTCCGTATTCCAGACGCTGTTAAATGATCTTATTTTTAAACTGGATGCGCGCAATTCCGTGAATGCGCCGAAATTCCATCACCAGTGGTTGCCGGATCAGGTAACGGTGGAAAGGGATTTCCCGGACAGCACCACACAGGCACTGGAGAAAATGGGATATAAGATCGTGAAAAGCGGCTCTATTGGCAGAACAGAATTGATCAAAATCCATGCTAATGGCAAAATAGAAGCAGTAGGTGATAAAAGAGGAGACGACAGTGCCGCAGGCTTTTGATTATTCCACGAATTCGTAACTTGTATATATGGATACCGAAAATATTTACCTGGAGAGTGTGAAGCAACGTTTACTCGGCTATAAAACACTGGCAGAGAAAACCTTTGCACAGCTGACAGACGAACAAATTCACTGGCAGCCGGCCGGAGAACCCAACAGCATTTACATCATCGTAAAACACATGAGCGGCAATATGCTGAGCCGCTTTACAGACTTTCTTACTTCAGACGGAGAGAAACCCTGGCGGCAAAGAGACGCAGAGTTCGAAGATGACGCACCCAACGGCACCAAAGCTGAGATGCTCGTTATCTGGGAAAAGGGCTGGAACTGTATGATGCAGGCCATTAACAGCTTAACCGCGGCGGACCTTGCAAAAACCATTTACATCAGAACAGAACCTCTTATTGTGATAGATGCCATCAACCGCCAATTAGCGCATCACCCCTACCATGTGGGCCAGATCGTTTATATCGGTAAAGTATTAAAAGGAGAAGGATGGCAAAGCCTTTCTATTCCCAAAGGACACTCTCAGCAATTTAACCAGGAAAAAGCCGCAGGCAAATGAAATATCTGTTATCAGGCATCGCCATTGCATTAATGGCTTGCGGTTCCGGCAAAACCAATACCCTGCTCAAAAACAAAAAATGGAAAGTATACGATGTGACCATTCCGGCAAAGGATGGCTACAACGCCGTACAGGTAACGCAGGCAAAAGACCTGAAGAATGGATATTACAGCGATGCTTATTACCAGTTCCTGGACGATGGGCTTTTCATTGCCACCATTGCAGGCCAGCCTGATTCCGGCAGGTACAAGCTCTTAAGCAATGGCAGTATTATTTCCATCACGGCAGCCAATGGAGACCGTAAAGCGGAGCACCTGGTGGAAGTAGTGAAACTGAGCGATGAGTTGTTTGACATGAAAGTGGCGTCCGGCGATTATCATTTCATCCTTCGTACGAGAAAACAATAGCATGATCAAAATCACAGAAAACACGCCCGGCAGAACAGCCCTGGTTGATGGCAGAACCTGCCTTTACTTCTCCGGCTTCTCTTACCTGGGCATGCATTCTTCCCATGCCTTCCGCGATCTTTTAGCAGTAGGGATAGGGCGCTTTGGTAGTGTATATCCCTCTTCCCGCATCTCTAACCTGCAGCTAAAACTCTATGAAGAAACAGAGCATGCCCTGGCTGTTTTACTCCATCAGCAGTCTGCTGTTTGTTTCTCTTCCGGATACCTGGCGGCACAGGCTGCCGTTACCCATGCAGCCACAAAAGGCGAAGTACTTTTTGCCCCGGGCACACATCCTGCTTTGCAGTACCCCGGTGCGCTGGTACCTGTTGGCCAGTGGAACGACTGGATCACCACCGTAGTAGAAATGGTGAATAAAGGAGCAGATGATCAGTATGTGATCGTTTCAGATGGTGTGAATCCTTTAACGGCTACCATCAATGATTTTGAGGCCCTACGGCAGATAGAGAAGAAAGTGACGGTGCTGATAGATGATTCGCATGGCGTGGGCATCCTGGGAGAAAAAGGAGAAGGCATCATCAGTATTTTACCGGATAACCCGGCTTTGCATTATTTGATCACTGCCTCTATGGCTAAGGCATTCAGCCTGGAAGGCGGTTTTGTGGCAGGGCATGCGGCAGATATTGCAGCTATTCGCAGGCTACCGCTTTTTACTGCCAGCACACCCATCATCCCTGCTTACGCCTATACATTCCTGCATGCAGCAGGCGCCTATGCTACAGCACGTAAAAGATTAAAAGACCTGATCATCGAATTCAAGCGATTGAATACGGGTATTACCGGCATACATCATCCGCACCAATTACCTATGTTTGTGCTGGAAGACAAAAAAGAAAAAGAGAACGTTTATACCTATCTGCTTTCCCGGGATACTTTCATTTCTTCTTTTGCCTACCCGGACCCGTTGGGGCAGCGGATACACCGTGTGATCCTTTCTGCTCTGCATACCCATACCGACTTAAACATCCTGTCCACCCAGCTGGCGCAGTTTTATCCATCTGTATAATTCATTATTATGTTTAAAAGAACCATTATCACAGCCTTTTTAGCATTGTTCCTGTTACCCGCCTTTGCGCAGCATTCCCTTTTATACAAGATCTCAGGAAAAGGCCTCAAACAGCCCTCCTACCTGTATGGCACTATTCATATGATCTGCCCTGATGACTTCTTCTTCCCGGAGCATGTAAAAGAAGCTTTCGGCCAGGCCAAAACCATTTACCTTGAAATGGACATGGATGATCCTGCCATGATGGCCAGGCTTATGGAATCCATGCAGGATAAAACTGATGGTTACTCCCTGCAGAATGTGTTCAAACCTGCGGATTACCAGAAGCTGAGCCGGTATTTTAAGGACAGTGTGGGCATGGATGTATCCATGTTCAAGACCATGAAGCCCATGATATTATTATCCTCCGTGATGATGAAGTCGCTGGAATGCCCCAACCCGGCTTCGTATGAAGGTACCTTTATAAAAATGGCCCAGGAGCAGAAGAAACCCATAGAAGGACTGGAAAATATTGAAGACCAGGTAGCCATCTTCGATGCTATTCCGGACAGTACGGAAAGTGTGATGATCATGGATTACATCGATAACCTGCCCAAACAGCGGGCACTCTTCAAACGCCTCGTAGGAGCTTACAAACGCCAGAACATTACGGAGATCCATGGCTACCTGAAAGACTCACCTGAACTGGCAGGGTTTGAAGATGTAATGGTATATAACCGCAACCGCAACTGGATACCCGTAATTGAGAAAGCTGCCGCAAAAGAAACCACGCTCGTTGCCTGCGGCGCTATGCACCTGGGTGGAGATCAGGGGGTAGTGGCATTACTGCGCAAACAGGGTTATACCGTGGAACCGGTGCTGAAATAAATTCATTCCTCCGCTACTGCCGCATCATGCGCTTCCGCCTCGATGCTTTTAATAGCCGCATTCCGCTCCGCCGGCGTGGGGAATAACACGCTTTTTGCTATTTGTTTCCCGTTGGCACCCTTAACAGTGAAGTAATAATGCTCCGTAGCCGCTTTCATTCTTTCAAACTTATTATCATCGCGCGCTACTGCTTTTAAAGCCTCTATGCCCGAATTACAGGCCGCTTTTGTATGAAAAGCATCACTGGTGATGAGCACTGTGCCATCATCTGTTTTCAGGTCAAAAAAGAACTGATGGTGCTTGCCTGTTTTGATAACGAATTTACACATGGAATTGCTTTGAGATTTTTCTGAATATAACCCTTTTAAAGGAGAATTCCCCTTTTGATCCCGATAAAGGGGTGATTGGTGTAACGAATTTCCCCTGCCCTCCATCCCGTAATATGTTTGCACTATCAAATTAAGCTATATGAAAGCAAACATTACTACTCTCCTTTCCGCCACCATACTTACTCTTTCCGGCTTAGCCCAGGCACAGGAAAAGAAAGATACTGTTAAACAACTCAAAGAGGTGAACATCACTTCCACTGCCCCCACCATTACCATGCAGGGCGGTACCATGGTGGTGAATGTTGCCAAAACCACTACCGCAGCCGGTTCCACCGCCTGGGAAGTATTACAGAAAGCACCGGGTGTGATAGTGGATAATACAGATAACCTGCTGCTGAACGGCAAATCAGTGACAGTATATATAGACGGGCGCCCCAGCCGCCTGACCGGGGAAGACCTGAAGAACCTGCTCAACAGCACGCCCGGCGGCAACATCGATAAACTGGAACTCATGAGCAACCCTTCCACCAAATATGATGCACAAGGCGCTGCTATTATCAATATCAAAATGATCAAAAGCAAAGACCTGGGTACCAATGGTACGGCTACCATCAGCGGAGGATTTGGCCGTTACGCCCGTACTACGGAAGGTTTTACGCTGAATAACCGCAGTAAAGCTGTAAATATCTATGGCGGTTATGATTTCCTTCACACCAATCAGTTCACCAAAACAAAGTCTGAACGCCGTTTCAAAGATGGTTACAAGCTGGAAGACAATGACTATAACAAAGAAAACCGTAACACACATAATGTAAAAGCAGGTGCAGACTTTGACCTAAATAAAACCACCTCAGCCGGCGTACTGCTGAAAGGCTCTTTCAGTAACCGCGGCAGGAACGGAGAAAACAAGACCGGCCTTCCTGATTCCACTTTCCTGCAGTATGCAGGTGGTGATCAATCCATTGTAAACCCATCCGTAAACGTTTATTTTAAAACAGGCAGCGAGAAAAAGAAGAATGAATTCACCTTCAATGCGGATTATTTCTCTTACAATAAAGACTGGAACGACCTGTTCACCGGTCAGTATTACAACGCAAGCCAGCAGATCATTGGCGATCAGACCAATATCCGCAACAATGCAGATTCCCGCATCAATGTTTACTCCGCCAGTGCAGACTATGTGCAGCCGCTTAAATTTGCCCGCCTGGAAGCCGGTATCAAAACCACTTTCACAGAAACGGATAATGATATGATCTGGGAGAATAAGTTTGGGGACAACTGGCAGAATGATGCTGGTAAAACCAATCACTTTATCTACAAAGAGAACATCAATGCTGCGTACATCGGCCTGAACAAAACCATTAAGAAATATACTTTCAATGCCGTACTGCGTGGTGAACATACGCATGCAACCGGCAACAGCCTCACCATAGATCAGCGCTTCAACCGCGATTATTTCCAGCTGTTCCCTAGCGCCAGTATCTCTTACATGAAAGATCCAAAGAACCAGTTCAGCCTCTCTTACCGCAGGAGCATCAACCGCTTTGGCTTTGAGATCGTGAACCCTTTCATCACTTATAAGAATGCTTACACCTACCAAAAGGGGAACCCTGACATCAAACCGGTGATCAATCAATCCATAGAAGCCACCTGGGCGCATAACTATTCCATCTTCACTACCCTGGCTTATTCCCGCAGCACAGATAACCTGAGCGTGGTATTCCGCCAGGACCCTCAGACGAAGATCCTCGTGATGAGTTACGACAACCAGGCTGCCTTCAATGTGGTGTATGCCAACCTCGTGATCTCTAAGCCGCTCACTAAAAAGATCCGCACCACCTGGACGGTGATGGGCCTTTACCTGAACATCAATACCAACCTGGATGGTGTACAGTATCAGAAAGAGAATATTACTACCATCCTGAACACGCAGAACGTATTCACCCTGCCTGCAGGTTTTACAGCAGAGCTGAACGGGTCTTTCCAGAGCCCCTTCGCCATGGGGTATGCTTCTCTGCGTTCAATGGGGTTTGTGGACCTGGGCTTACGTAAGAACATCATGAAAGGCAATGGCTCCCTGAAACTGGCGTTGAATGATGTATTCAACACAAAGCAATACCGTTTTGATGTGAAGTATGCCGCCATTGACAACAGCAGCCGCCAGGAGATGGACACCCGTGTAGTGAACCTCACTTTCAATTACAAATTCGGCAACAAGAACGTAAAACAGACCAAAACCCGTAAAAACACTATTGAAGCAGAAGCCGGACGAACTAATACAACTACCTTTTAGCCTATATTTCCTACAAGCTTCCCGGGTGAGCCGGGAAGCTTTTTTAGTTATTTTTGATAATAGCCATATATTAGATTGATATGAAGCAACAGATCATTCAGTTTTTCAGGCAGGAATGGAAGAAGTTACTGACCTTGTTTATCATAGCTATTGTTCAGCTGCTGCTGGGTCTCTCTTTTCTTTATACAGCAGCCCCGGACCTGGCAAATGAAACTTATAGCAAACTGGGAGGGGTTTTCCTGCATTCGATAAAAAGCATACTGGAGTTCGTTATCACGTACTACCTGCTGATCTTTCAGGCCTGCCTGCCCTTATTACAGGCAAGGAAGATAAGTAGGTTCATATTAATTGTTTTAAGCGTTTTCCTGATAAAATTCGGATACACGGCTATTGTTGAATTCGACTCTATCAATTATAGAGTATCCGGCGTCAGTAAGGATGCTTTTACAACCTTCATCAAAAACCATAAATTCCTGTTCTTCTCCCTCAGCAGTTTCTTCTTTTATATCGTTACCCTGGTGATATCTTTCGTGGCCGCCTTTATCATCGACTATAACACCAGGAACCGCCGGCAGAAAGAACTGATAAAACAAAAGATGGATGCCGAACTGGCTGCTATCAAATACCAGATCAACCCACACTTCCTGTTCAATTCACTTAGTTTCATTTATAGCAAAACAGTACCTTTGAGCGAAGAAGTTTCAAATGCAGTGCTGTTGCTCTCAGACATTATGCGGTACGCCCTTGGAAAAGAGGAAGATGTGGAAGGGAAAGTGGCTTTATCCCAGGAACTCACCCACCTTAAGAACGTTATCGAAATTAACCAGATGCGTTTCAACAACAAGCTGAACATTCAGTACAGTGAAGAGATCAGTAACCCGAATGCCCGCATTACGCCGCTGGTGCTTATCACCCTGGTGGAGAATGCCTTCAAACACGGCGATCTGCTGGACCCCGCTAACCCGCTGGTAGTAAGAACAGAAGCTAATGAAAAAACAATTACATTCCTTATCAACAATAAAAAGAAGAAAGGCACCAAAGAACTCTCCACAGGCATTGGGCTCAACAATGTGAAACAAAGGCTGCAACTGATGTATGCAGAGAAACATACTTTTAACGTGAAGGAAAATGAGGATTTCTATACCGCAGCATTAACGATCAATTTATAAGACATGATTAACTGTATTGTGATAGACGATGAACAGCACGCGATAGACCTGCTGACCCACCATATTCAACAAACCCCCTTCCTGAACCTGCTGTATTCCACTACAGACCCGGTAGAGGGACTGCAATTACTGCATCTGCATAAAATAGACCTGATCTTCCTGGACGTACAGATGCCCACCATGACGGGGATTGATTTCATTAAAGCGATCAACGGTAAAAGCAAAGTGATCCTCACTACCGCCTACAGCGAATATGCCATGGAAGGGTTTGAGAATGAAGTAGTGGATTATCTTTTAAAACCCATTTCCTTTGCCCGTTTCATTAAAGGTGCACAACGCGCGCTGGCCCTGATACAGCCAGCGGCCACCACTGCCAAAGAAGACAGTGATTTCATCTTTGTTAAAACAGAACAAAAAGGAAAGCTGATCAAGATCAATATCAGGGACATCCTTTTTATTGAAGGATTAAAGAATTACGTGAAGATCCATACCCGCCAGGGAGAAGGGATCATTGCCCTGCTGAACATGAAAGACCTGGAAGAACGGTTACCGGCAGGGGATTTTGCCAGAACACATAAATCCTTCCTGCTCGCCACCGGTTTTATTAAAATGATCGAAGGCAACACGGTACACCTGGAACATACCGCAGAAATAGTACCTGTAGGGGATTCTTATAAGGAAGCCTTCATGAGCCTCATGAAAGAAAAGATAATGACAAATAAAAAATAGGCCGCGAAATTCGCGGCCTGTTTTTTATAATGCAGGTTTTGATCATGGATAAAAGGCCTGCCAGGTAATTTCCCAATTTCCTGGTCTGAATACTTTAAAGTTTACATACGCAAACAGATCATAGTGATCATTCTTGCCAAAGGCAGCACCCGGCACCCACCATTCGAACTGGCGGTTCGCTGTGTTGAATGGATACGCTACATCATACTCGATCCTGTCTGCCAGTAATCGTTGTGCAAACGTAAAATCCTGCATCCGTTTTCCTTTTTGCTTACTGCCTTCAGGAAAAGACCTGGGATCCATTAAGTTACCGTTCGGATCTTTGAACTTAACCGTGATCTTATTACCAGGGCCTTTGTATTCGAACTTATCTATGCGGATGTTGATGGAATCAAAGTAAGGAGAACAGCCATCCCAGTCGTAGTCTGAACAAACGATCCATGCACCGTCATCACGGAATTCAAAATCAGCACCTTTCACCACTTTCACCTCCAATGCATTTTTAATTACACGGGAACCTGCACCGTTTGTTACTTTCACATCGATGAAATAAGTAGCAGAATCCATTTCATAACTTTCCTTACGGAACTTCAGGCGGCCATCAGAAGGACTTATCTCAAATACAGGACGTTTGACGATCCTTTTCTTTTTCTCCAGCTCTTCCAATGTCTTTTCCTGACCGGTAAATTCTTCCACCCACTCCACTGCGTCTACCTCCTGTTTCATTTCCGGAGCCGGTTTACCATCCCAGCGACGGATGTCTGCCAGCTCCACTTTAATAGGTAAAGTAGAACGGTCCAGTATCAGATCTCCTTTATAAGCGTCACGGCCGGTTTCCAGGGTAATGATCTTATCCTTATATCGGATATTTTCACCAAAATAACCATCCTGCATATCTACCTTACGGCAGCTGTAGATCAGGACTCCGGTCAATACTACCAGCATCCCTGCTCTTACTATGTTTTTATATGAATTAGTCATGCGTTTAATTTTAAAGACTTAGTAGGGGAAATTGAATGTATGCGAACCTGCTACAGCATGTATCACTCCGTTGGTAGCTTCCAGGTTGCTGGTAATTACAGCAGAGTTCACCCAGGGATTATACCTGTTCTGCAGTTCCGGCCATTTTGAAATGGGGTCAAACCTGCGGATAGGACTGGCAGTGTAACCATGTGGATCCCAGATGCGGATAAAAATGGGGCCGGCATTGGGTATACCGTTATAAGCATCTCTCCAGGTATCCAGGTACATCGGGTAACCATTCAGGCTGGCGATAAGCATGCCGCCTGCGGGACTCTTTTCCAGAGGAATACTGTCTCTCCATACTTTCCTCCCGGGAAATATGTATTTACTCATGGCTTTACGCAACGTATCCACATTCACCGTGTCCAGCTTTGCCCCTCCTATCCTTTTGAGGTAGTTCACCACATTGAGATCACGTGGAGCAAAAAAAGTAATATTGTTCTGTTTTACTGCCTCCGCAAGGCCCGTTTTGTCCAGGATCCATACAATGGTATCAAACTCAAACGGCCGGGATTTCAGGAAATCGTACACGTTCATATTGAGCTTACCTGTGCGAACCCCGCCATCTGTGAAATGTTCTTTCTGACAGGCTGTTGCAAACACCAGTACGATAGCAAACGAAAGAAAATATCTGATTTTTTTCATCTTGATTTTTTTAAAGATTAATAACGCTGCCAGTAACGCATCTGCGCCATATTCGGATTATCCACAAAAGCCCTGTTAGAAACAGGCCATGTCCATGCGCCATCATTGAAATCGGCAGGCAGTACATCAGGGCGAAGCGGAACCTTCACGTAATCCGGGTCTATCAGTAATCGTGTTCTCACCAGGTCGTAGAAGTAATGCCCTTCACCCAGCAACTCACGCGTACGCTCTTTAAAAATTTCCATCGGAAGCTGATCGTCTGCGCCAGTGAAAGGTTTTGTCCATGCACGGGTACGGATCGTATTCAGGTCCTGGCGGGCAGGCAAATAGTTTTTCAATGCAGCATTTGCTTCTGCTCTCAGCAGTATGATATCAGCCATGCGGAAGATCACAATATTGGCATCAAACAGGTTTCTGCTTGCATCTACCACCCACTGGTATTTGGTGAACATGGTCAGCGCCGGATTTGTGGGGCTGTTCAGGGTATCAAACTGTGCAACAAAACGGAGATCGGAAGT
Source organism: Chitinophaga niabensis (assembly GCF_039545795.1). Lineage (NCBI taxonomy): Bacteria > Pseudomonadati > Bacteroidota > Chitinophagia > Chitinophagales > Chitinophagaceae > Chitinophaga > Chitinophaga niabensis. The sequence goes on from NZ_CP154260.1 coordinate 3,768,388, forward strand.
AGTATCCGGGAAGAATTGTTTAGGTGTAGCCAGTTGTGAAGTGCGGGTTCCTTTTGCATTGGTAGAATCCCCGATCTTTAAAAAATTCAGCGCCCAGAATGGTTCATTCCTGTTGGCAGCTTTTGGCCCAAACATGGTAAGGTTGGCCAATGAGCCATTTACGCCTATTTCTCCTGTGGCTGCATCAAAGTCTATTTCAAAAATGCCTTCATCTGTTTTTCCTTTCCAGATCTGCTGGTACTCCATCATAAACCTGGACGCTGAAGGTTCTCCACGCTGTGCACCGGTCAGCAACCTGTACACACCACCATTGATCACTTTGGTAGAAGCAGCTATTGCTTCCACATACTTCTGGCGCCAGGCATACACATGCGCCAATGTTGCCTGTACTGTACCCTGTGTAGCGCGGATAGATTTTTTACCGGCTACATTATAGTTAACAGGCAACAAGCTTTCCACAGCACTGAGTTCTGTTTCTACAAAATCCAGCACAGCGTTATAATCCGTCCTACTCAGTTTATCTGCAGTTTTGGATTTGGTTACCAACGGTACATTACCCCATACCCGTACGATGTAGAAATAAGTGAATGCACGCAGGAAACGTGCTTCTGCCACATAGCTCTGCCGGCTGCGTTCGCCAAAGAACTCATTATCCGGCACACGGCCTGCATTTTCAATAACGGTATTACATTGTTCTATAACCTGGTAAAAAGGAGCCCAGTTAAACAGGATATCATCCCATTGCCTGGTAGTTCCCCATTCTGTACGGAGTTTGTTTGTTTTCAATGCTCCATCTGTAAGGTCCCTGATCTGGTCTTTTGCGTAAGAACGGAAAAGTAATCCTCTCCTGTCCCCATACATATAAAAGCGGTTATGGTAACCATTTGCATCATTACTGTTCTTGGGGCTTTCAGCCAGCGTTTTACGCAGTATTGCATACCCGCCCGCTACTGCTGCATCCAGTTCTTTTTCTGTGGACCAGAAATTCTGGTCAGGTATCTGATCGATTGGAGAAATGTCCAATTGCTTGTTGCATGACAGTACAGTTAAACCCACCAGGCAAAGCATCACATAATATATTCCTCTTTTCATACAATAACTTTAAATGGATTAAAAAGTGACATTCAAACCGAGTGTCATTTTACGGGACAGCGGATAGTTCCTTCCCCTGTCATAACCGGAAGGGAACTCGATAGCCTCAGGATCGCGTCCTGAATATTTGGTGAGGATAAATACGTTCTCTACGTTACCATACACCATCATACGCTCAAGACCAAAACGTTTGATCAGCGGCATAGGAAGATTATAACTCAGCATCAGGTTTTTCAGCCGCATGAAAGAAGCATCTTCTACGAATGCACTTTTATAATCATAAATATTCCAGAAGGTTTGAATGGAACCTGTCCAATAATCCAGTGTGGGGAAGCGGGCGTCCACACCTCCGCGGTCTCCGGGGGCAAAACCATAGATATCATAATAACCGGTAGGAGGTATACCACCCCAGTCCTGAGAATCACCATTAAAATATTCCTGTTTGGTATAATTCGGGAACTGGCCGCCGCCACCGGTTACCTTCACGGAATTCCAGTAACGCTGCATAGCAGAGTTCACTACTTTCACACCTAATTTAAAATTGAACATCATGTCCAGGGTAATGCCTTTCCATGAAAGCGTGTTCACCCATCCACCTTCTATCTTCGGCGTTGGATCTCCCACCCATAAACGGTCGTTCACTTCGCGTGCACCATCTCCGTTCAGGTCATTGATCTTGTAATCGCCATTCAGGTCCAGGAACCTAGGAGAGCCCGCGCGGTATGGCAGGTAACCATAGTCGAAGAATAATTTCTTACCAGTGAAAGGATCTACCGGTACTTCTGCATCGCTTTGCCATACCCCATCACTTACCATAAACACATAACCATATGGAGCGCTGCCCACTTTCACCATGGTTACGTTATCCACAAAGAAAGGACGGTTGTTGTTGGGCAGCTTGGCTACTTTATTCACGTTCTTAGCCAGCATGAACCGGGTGGTCCATCCCAGGCCAAGTTTATTTTTACCCAGTACATCTACGCTGAGGGTCATTTCAAAACCCTTGTTCAGCACATCAATACCATTCTTTTTAATGATGCTGTAACCAGCACTGGTAGGCAGCTGTTCATCGTAGGTACCACCTTCCGTATAACGCTGGTACAGGTCAGCGATCAGGCTCACACGGCCTTTAAATGTGCTCAGTTCGATACCAAGGTTAGTCTGGTCTGAATATTCCCATCTCAGGTCTTTATTCTGCATCTGTGCAAAATTCTGCACGGCAACAGGCGTACCTCCATAGGTACTTACATAGAGATCAGAAGGCTCATCAAAACCTCCTGCAGCACCCGTTAAGGCATTCACGCTGGCAAAATTCTCTACGTACTGATTGGCGTTTTTACCCCAGCTCAAACGTACTTTCGCTTCATTCAGCCATGGCAGGTTATTCTTTACAAATGGTTCTTCCGCAATACGCCATGCTGCAGACAAGGTTGGGAAATATCCCCACCTGTTATTGCTTGCGAGCTTGGAGGAACCATCCGCACGTAAGGATGCGTCCACCAGGTATTTTTCACGGAAACCATAGTTCACTTTACCTAATACAGAAGAAGTGGCGTTGGCACCGTATCCTGTTTTGGTGGTCGTATTTCTCGGGCTATACCCCTGAATGATCTGAATAGGGTCCAGCGGGCCTTTCTTCGCATCTATCTGTGTAATTTCCAGGGTATTCTTATTAAATTCCTGTACCAGGAAAGCACCGAAGTTGTGGTCACCATTTTTTGTAGTATGGTTATAAGACAACTGATTCGTGAAAGTATAACTGTTGTTGATCGCATTGTATTCACCGGCATCTGCGGAACCATTGTTAGCCACCGCAGCAAAAAAATAATCACGTTTATCATTTGCATAACTGAGCGACCCCGTGGATGTGAACATCAGCTCCGGTGTAATGGCATACATCAGCTGAAGGCTGGTATTCACACTATTGGTATAGTTCTTATCACGGTTCTTTGAAAATGCATCAAGCAAACTACCTCCTGCAGGATTTTTACCGGGTATGGCATACACTGAAGAAGGAATACTCCAGATACCCTGCGCATTAATACCCTGGCCGTTCTTGCTGTTACCGCGGGAACGGTCTGTACGCCCCAGGTAAGTCTGCATCAGGATGGTTGTTTTTTTGTTAGGCAACAGGCGGCCTGTAAAGTTGGCGGTATAACGTTTAAAGCCAGTATTCAAAACAATCCCATCCTCACTATAATAACCTGCACCTATGCGATAGTTACCCATTTCATTACCCGCCTGGATGCTGGCATCATAATTCTGGATCTTTCCCGTTCTGAAATAAAGGCTCTGCCAGTCAGTAGAATTATTGAAATAAGGATTCAGGCTGTCCGTCATCTGAATAGGCATGCCGCTCATTCTTTGATCATATGGCGCAAAGCGGGTCCATATATCCGTTTTTGCATCACTCTCAGCTTTACCACCAAGGATAGGGAAAAGAGAAGGCGTAAAAGTAACCCCTGTATAGGCTCTCAGGTCTATTTTTGGCTTGCCGGATTTGGCTGTTTTTGTTTTGATGATGATAACGCCATTAGCACCGCGGGAACCATATACAGCAGCGGCGGCAGCATCTTTCAATACGTCTATTGATTCAATGTCACTGGGGTTTAACCAGGAGATAGGGCTATTACCGGAGCCCAGTGCATTCACAGAGAATCCTTTTGCAGAAGCCCTGTCCGGAGGAATAATGATCCCATCCACTACAAACAAAGGATCGCTGTAAATACGGTTATCAGAAAAACTGCTGGCTACGCTGGCATTTCCCCTGATAAATACCGGCGCTCCAATACCCGGGGCACCGGAGTTGTTTACCACAGCCAAACCCGCCACACGGCCCTGCAACAGGTTAACCACACTCGCAGCGGGGATATTCTGGATCTCATCAGCATCCAGCCGCGTTACTGAAGTGGTCAGCGTTTTCCGCTTTTTAGATTCATACCCTGTGATCACCACATCCTTTAACTGTTGTGCATCAGACTGCATAACAATGGTGTAGTCATTACGGGAATCCACTTTCAGCGTGGTTTTGGTGTAACCCATGTAAGTCAGTTCAAGGCTGGGATTAGTTCCTTTCAAGGTGAGGGTGAATTTTCCGTCTGAACCGGAGGCGGTGCCATTGCTCGTTCCCGTTTCGCGAATGGATACACCGGGGAGTGCCACCCCTTCCTTATCCTTCACTGTTCCGGTAACCTGGCGACCTTGGGCTGCAGCATTGAACATAGCAATGCATAGCATGACCCACAACAAGAGTAGCTTCTTGGTCATAGATTTTAATTGATAAAATGATTGTTGGTTACTAGTATTAAAATGCTTATCGTACTTTTTAATGCTTATCGTGCTTTCTTACAAACTATTTAAGGGTAAGGTAGAATCTTTAAATTTTTGTTAAAAAACCCCGGGGATAATAGTGATACTTCTATTACAATTAAAAGGTATCCTGCAAATCAAGCAGAACACTTTAATATTCTACTGATAATCAAATGAGTATATAATATTAACATTATCAAACGTTAATGCAACGGAATTGCAAGAGAGAATCATATCACCAAACGTTAAAATTCCATCACATCTTTTATTTACAGCTGACACAACGGTGACACGATTTTTTCGTAGATAAGAGGGCTTTAAAAGAAACAGGATACTCACGGTATTGGCTACACTGCAAGCCGTATATCTACGCAAAACGCTTCTCAAGCGCGATATTCAATTGGCAGACATTTTGCGAATGACTACTTTTGTCGGATAAATCGGAGTTTCCTGAGAAAAGCACGTAAAATATTGACCATTACCCTGCTGACCCTGCTGGGTATATTATTATTGGTCAGCATCCTCATTAATATTCCTGCGGTACAGAACGTGTTGGTGCAGCAGGTTGCGCAACGGATTTCCAAACAGTTGCAAACGCGGGTGGAAATAGATCACGTGAACTTCCGCCTGTTTAACAGCATGCGCCTGGAAGGCGTTTATATAGAAGATCACCACAAGGATACCCTGCTGTATGCCGGGGCTCTCCAGGTGCGGATCACAGACTGGTTCTTCATCCAGGAAAAACCCATCCTCAAATTCGTGGGCCTGGAAAATGCAAGAATCAACCTCATCCGCCCCAGGAACGACTCCCTCTGGAACTACCAGTTTATTATAGATGAATTTGGCGGCAGCCCTTCCCCTCAACCTAAAACCACTAAAAAATCCGGCATTTCCCTGGACCTTAAAAAGGTAGACCTCCGCAGGGTAAACTTCAATATTATAGATGCATGGGTGGGAGAAGATATGCGCGTATCCGCTAACCGCATCTACCTGGATGCAGAACGGCTGGATCTTCGCGCCCACGATGTACTGATCAACCAGTTCCTGCTGGACAAACCTGTTTTCATTGTCAGCAGCTACCCGGCCTCCCCTCTCCGGAAAAAAAGATCCAGCCTGGTACAAACACCCCGCGTACCCGCAGATACCCTGAAACCCGTACCACTCCGCTGGAATGCGGATAACTGGAAACTGATCGTGAAATCATTAAATATTAACGATGGCCTGTTTGGTGTAGACAACCTGAAGGACACCATCCCTTCCACTCCCGGCGAATTCGACCCTTCGCATATCCGGTTTGGAGAAATAAACCTGTCCCTCTCCAATAGCACCCTGGTAAAAGACAGCATCTATGCGGACCTGAAACTCTCCACAAAAGAACGCAGCGGGTTTACCGTAAAACAGCTGAAAAGCCGTTTTAAAATGTCGCCGGTGGAAATGGAATTCAATAACCTGGATCTTGTTACCAATAATAGTCATCTTCAGGATTATTATACCATGCAGTACGGGGACCTGAGTGACATGAGCGATTATGTAGATGCAGTAACCATGCGCGCCAGGTTTCACAATACCCGCATCTCTTCAGATGATATTGCCTTTTTTGCGCCTCCCCTCTCCTCCTGGAAAACAGAACTGATGGTTAGTGGCCGTGTAGACGGCCCCGTTAGCAGGCTTTCTGCGGACAACCTGAATGTAAAGGGAGGCAATAATACCCGTTTCAAAGGGAATGTAAATATGCGGGGGCTGCCCTACATAAATGAAACGTTCATTGACTTCTCCGCACAGGAGCTAACCACCAGCGGGCAGGACCTCCGGCAATTCCTTCCCATCCTTAAAACCGTTAATACCATCCGCACAGACCTGATTACCCATCTGGCTTTCCAGGGTTCCTTCCTGGGGCTGGTGAATGACTTTGTGGCCTATGGTAAGTTCCAGACCAATATGGGCAACCTGAATTCTGACCTGAACTTCAAAACAAGCAAGGATGTTCCTATTTATTCGGGAAGTCTTACAGCAGATAATTTCAACGTAGGCATGTTGCTGGATAACAACATCGTATCCAATGTTACGATGAAAGCCAAGGTGAAAGGAGAAGGTTTCAATATTAAAACGCTGAAAGCATCTGTAGACGCAGATATCCAGAAGATAGGGCTCAGGGGTTATGAGTACGAGAACCTGAAAACAGCCGGTGAAATGAACAGGAAATTCTTCAATGGTTCTCTTACCGTGAATGACCCTAACCTGGATATGGATTTTGCCGGTACCATCGACTTTAACAGCCGCCTCCCCGTCTTCAACTTCTATTCTGAAATACGCAACAGTGATCTCAAAGCCCTGCACCTCACGGAAGACTCCATTACCCTGCAGGCTAAAGCAGACCTCAACTTTGCAGGTAGCAATATCGATAACTTCGATGGGATCGCGCGCCTCTATGATGTATCTCTTTTTAAGAATAAAAGTCGTGTTGAATTTGACTCCCTCTCCGTGATCACCAATATGGAGAACAACCTCAAAACCCTACGGATCAAAGGGAACGAGATCAATGGTTACGTGCAGGGTTCCTATAGCTTCATGGAGTTGCCGAATGCCTTTAAATTATTCCTGAACAAGTATTACCCCAGCTTCTTCATATCCCCTCCTATGGCCAATGCGGGGCAGGACTTTACCTTCTCTTTCGAATTCGGGGAAGTGGATAAACTGCTGCGGGCATTTACCAACGAGATCAAAGGGCTGGACGGAACACAGGTTTCCGGCGCGCTGAACACCCTCTCCGGCCAGGTAACCTTAAACGCGGCCATCCCTTATGCGGCCTATACAGATATAGGCGTACGTAACCTGATCCTGAAAGCCAACGGAGATTTTAATAAGATCAATGTAAGCACCAGCATAGGGCAGGCATTGTATCAAGACAGTACGGTATTCACCAATCCCCTCATCCTGGCAAGTTCCAGCAGGGATACTTCTTATGTGAAAGTAGACCTGAAAGCAGAAGACACTACTTCACTGGATGGTTTTTATGCCAGGGTAGTAACAGTAGGTGATGGGGTGAAAGTGAATTTCCTGAACAGCAGCTTTACTGTGAACGGCAAGCAATGGAGCATGACACCGGGTAATGAAGTGTATTGGAGTACACACTTCCTCACCGTACAAAACCTGCGCATTTCCCGTAACGCACAAAGCATCACCATTCAAACAAACGAACATAACCCGGATGAATCCCGCTTTATCATCAGCCTGAAAGACCTGAACCTGGCGGACGCAATACCTCCAGGCATTACAGACACCCGCATAGAAGGTTTGGCCAACGGCACCATCAATGTGGATGATCCTTTTAACAGACTGGGTGTGAACGCGGATATAAAAGCCAGTCAGTTACGGATAGATAATGATTCCCTTGGCCTGGTAGATCTCAAAGGCAGTTACGATAATCCCACAGGCCTGGTCACTTTTGACGTCAGCTCGAATAATGACCTGGCCAGTTTCCAGGCAAGAGGCAGCGTAGGTGTATCAGACTCCAACAGGGTACTGGATGCCACGGCGGAACTCAACAAAGCTTCCATCAGCCTGCTGGAAAAATACCTCGGCGCCTACGTGAGTAATCTTTCCGGAACAGCTACCGGAAAAGTATCGGTAACGGGCACAACAGACAAACCTTCTTTCCGGGGTTCTGTAAAAGTGGAGAACATTGGCATGAAAGTGAACTACCTGGGCACTTATTACAAGATCCCTTTACTCCATGTGCATAATATGGATGATAACCTGATAGAAATGCATTCTTTCACGATGTATGATAAATACAACAACTCCGCGAAAGTGAATGGCTTCATCAGTCACCAGAATTTCTACGACATGAATTTTGAGTTCGATGTACAGTCGGACAAATTCCTGTTCCTCAATACAGGTTCCGGTGATAACAATCTGTATTACGGAGATGTATTGGCGCAGGGCCGTGTATATTTCACCGGCCCCATGAACAACCTGGAATTACGTGTACTGGCCCGCCCGCTGCGTGGCACGCACTTTTACCTGCCTATTTCAGACAGTAAGGATATCGGTAAACGGGATTACATCCGTTTCAAACAATACGGTACTATTAAAGAAGAGCCTAAAAAGAAAAGTGATATCAAACTGAATGTGAAGATGGACATTGCGGCGAACCCGGATGCAGAAATAGATGTGATCCTGGATGCCACCACCAATGACGTGATCTCCGCCAACGGTACGGGTAACCTCACCATCAACGTGAACCTGGATGGTGACTTTACCATGTATGGTAACTATATCATCAATAAAGGGATCTACAACTTCTCTTTTGAAAGATTTGCCAACTGGAAGTTCGATATTGACAAGAACAGTACTATCACCTGGAATGGCGATCCCTCAGAAGCAAAACTGAACATCACGGCCAAATATTCGTTACCGAAAGTGAGCCTCTACAACCTTTCAACAGAAGCGCAATTTGGTACCAGCAGCAGTGGAGAAAAAGACAAACTGAACAGGCCGGAACGGGTGGACATTCTGCTATTCCTCCGCGGTTCACTGCTTCAACCCAATGTGAACTATGAGATCACATTACCGGATGTAGGCTCCCTGGCTTATGAAAGTGCCATTGCCTCCCGGTTGAAAGAGATCAACCAGGACCAGAACCAGGCTTTATACCAGATCTACTTTCTGCTGGCAGCAGGCCAGTTCCAGCCACCGGATGGAGGAGGCGCCAATATTGCCATTACCGGGAAAAACAGCGTGGGTCAGGCACTGAGTGCGCAGGCAACGGCTATCCTCAACAACTTCTCCAGCACCTTCCTGAAAAATGCAGGGATTGGCTTTAACGTTAACTACACCGCCTATAATTTCAATACGAATGTGAGCAACACTTTCGACAGGAACCTGGTAAGTGCAGGGATCACCAAAAACTTCTACAATAACCGTATTCAATTATATGTGGGCGGGGATTATGACTGGGGCCGTGTTTCCACTAACGCTTCCTCCCAGAACATTGCGGGAGACTTCAGGATTGAATACCTGCTTACTGCGGATGGCAGGGTGCGGATCAACGCATTCAGCAAAACGGACTACGATGCCTATAACTTCTACAACCGTACACGCAGCGGTTTGGGGCTGTCCTATGTGCGGGAATATAATGTGCTGAAGGAATTGTTCCAGGGCAGAACCCAACGGTTGTTGGGGGATAGCTTACGAAGAGCGGCGGCTATCAGACGGGAGGACCTGGATAGTTTGGGTAACCCGGTGAAGGATAGCATAAAAAAATAAGGAAGCCTTTTTTAAAAGACTTCCTTGTACAATATCATTCTTAAAGTAAAATCAGTGTTGGCCCGGGGATGCTCCGGGGTTGGCCCATGGATGGCCCGGGGTTGAGCCGTAGTTGATTCAAAAAACCGGTCAAATGCGGCCAAAACGGCCAAAGACATCAGCAAATGGCACAAATACCCGCTTAGCCCTTCAGGATCTCGTGCCCCATTTTATCCCTCTTCGTCTTGAGATACAATTCGTTATGCGGATTAGGAGACACTTCAATACCTACATTCTCCACAATTTCCAATCCGTAACCTCTCAAACCGGCCCGTTTCTTTGGGTTATTAGTGATCAGCCTGATCTTGGACACTTTCATATGACGCAGTATCTGTGCCCCTACACCATAATCCCTTTCATCCATGCCAAAACCAAGTTCCAGGTTAGCTTCCACCGTATCCCTGCCTTCTTCCTGCAGTTTATAAGCTTTCAGCTTGTTCATCAGGCCAATGCCACGCCCTTCCTGGTTCATATATAAAATAAGGCCTTTGCCTTCTTTCTCCACCATTTGCATGGCAGCCTGCAATTGTTCACCACAGTCGCAGCGCAGGGAATGCAGGATATCGCCGGTAAAGCAGCTGGAGTGCACCCTTGCGAGAACAGGGTCGCCTAATTCCCAGTCGCCTTTTTTCAGGGCCATGTGCATGTCCCCGGAATTAAGCTGCTTGAAGGCTACCAGTTCAAAATTGCCGTATTTGGTAGGCATTTGTACCCTAACCTCTTCTTCTATCAGGGTCTCCGTGCGGAGGCGGTATTCAATGAGGTCTTTAATAGAGATCAGCTTCAGGTCGAACTTGATAGCTATCTCCCGGAGTTCAGGGAGGCGGGCCATGGAACCATCCTCATTCATGATCTCTACCAGTACACCAGCCGGCTCAAAGCCTGCCAGGCGGGCCAGGTCTATTGTGGCTTCTGTATGGCCGGTACGGCGGAGTACACCGCCTTGTTTGGCCCGTAAGGGGAAAATATGACCGGGTTTTCCCAGTTCTTCCGGACGGGTATCCGGGTTAATGAGCGCCTGCACCGTTTTGGAACGGTCTGAGGCAGAAATACCGGTTGTACAGCCATGCCCTAATAAATCTACGGACACGGTGAATGGTGTTTGGTGTAAAGCTGTATTGTCCCTTACCATCAGTTCCAATCCCAGCTCTTCGCAGCGTTCCTCTACCAGGGGCGCGCAGATCAGGCCGCGGCCATGGGTGCTCATGAAATTGATGATCTCTGGCGTTACATTCCTGGCGGCTGTGATAAAATCCCCTTCATTCTCGCGGTCTTCATCATCCACCACAATCACCAGTTTTCCCTTCTTTATATCCTCAATGGCGGATTCAATTGTATCCAACATAATCTATGGTCTCGGTTAAATAAAAAGATGGGCAAAGTTACGCTTTAAAATCGGTTTTGGAGGAATAGACGTTAGGGGAGGATAGCATAGGGTAACGTCGGAAAATGGTACACATTATAAAAACATCAATTCGTCAATCTTAAAATTCTTATCCAGTTCTTAAACGTTTGCGCGTTAAACCTTGTTATTCTCATAAATTATCAAAGATCACCGGCAAGTAGCTTCAAAACCCTACTGTGGTAACAATTTGTTAATTTCAAGTTAAAGTTTCGAAAGCATATTTATTGATATTTGCAGGATCATCAAATCGTTTGTTATGGGAATTAGAAAACTACTCTATCTATGTCTATTATTATTAGGTGTTAATACCGCCTTTGCACAGGTAACTACTTCTGGTATAACAGGAACTGTTAAAGACGCAACCACTGGTGAAATACTGATCGGTGCAACAGTGAAAGCTGTTCACACCCCTACCGGCTCAGTTTATGGCACCACCACACAGGAAAGTGGCCGTTATAACATTCCCAATATGCGTGTAGGCGGTCCCTATACCATCACGGTAACCTATGTCAGCTACAAAGAAGAAAAGATTGAAAACATAAACCTTCCGCTGGGCCAGACCCTCCGGCAGGATTTCAGCCTGCAAACTGCCGCTACCGGCCTGCAGGAGGTGGTGATCAGCGGCCGCCAGGATAATACCTTCAACCCTTCCAGAACAGGTGCTGCCACCTTTATTAACAGAGACCAGCTGAATAAGCTCCCTACGCTGAGCCGCGGTATTTCCGACTTTACAAGGTTAACCCCTCAGTCCGGAAAGAGCCTCAACTTTGCCGGCCGTAATGGTTTATATAACAGCTTCACAGTGGATGGTTCTCTCTTCAGTAATGCTTTTGGTATCACTGACTTACCCGGAGGAGGCGCTAACGCACAACCTATCAGCCTGGACGCTATTGATCAGTTGCAGGTTAACCTGGCCCCTTATGATGTAAAACTGAGTGGATTCACCGGTGCCGGTATCAATGCCGTTACCAAAGGTGGAACAAATGAAATATCAGGGTCTGTTTACACCTTTATCCGCAGCAATTCCTTAACAGGAGGAAAAGTAAAAGGGCAAAGCGTTACGAAAGACGATTTTAACCAAACACAGGTAGGTTTCCGTATCGGCGGGCCGATCATCAAAAACAAACTGTTCTTCTTCATCAACGGTGAAATGGAAAGGCAGGATGCTCCGGCCAGTACACTGGTAGCCAATACAGGTACGCCAACTACAGATCCAAGAACATTACCTCCCGGCGTTTCCCTGGTGAATAAAACAGACCTTGAAACCGTAGGAAATATCCTGAGGACCAAATACAATTATGATCCGGGTGCTTACCAGGGTTTTTCTTATCCGCAAAACAACGACAAGATCACGGTACGTCTGGACTGGAACATTAACGAAAAGAATAAATTCACTTTCCGTTATTCTTATCTGAATGCATATCAGGATAAAGCACCCAGCGCCTCCAACTCCAACTCAGGCCGCGGGCAGAGCACTACCTCCATCTATTTCGAGAACATGAAATACCGCCAGTACAATAAGATCAATTCTTTTGTGGCGGAGTTGAACAGTTCGCTTTCCAATAAAATGTCCAATAACCTGTCTGTTACCTACAGTGCCTTCAGGGATAAAAGGGAAATATTCGGAAAACCATTCCCTGTTGTGGATATTGAACTGAATGGTTCCAACTACATCTCTTTTGGTTCTGAGCCTTTCAGCGGATTGAACGTACTTAACCAGGACCTGTTCCAGATCACTGATAATTTCAACTATTATGCCGGCAAACACACCCTTCTTTTTGGTGTAAGCGGTGAATACTTCAAATTTTCAAATGGGTTTGCTCAATTCCTGTATGGACAATATCGTTACGCTTCCCTTCAAAGTTTTGTTGATGCAACCAATGGTGTAGCCGGTGCTAACCCATCACTCTACCAGCTTACTTATTCTGCCGTGAAAGGTAATCCAACCCCCACCGCAGACTTGAATACAGCACAGTTCTCCGCATATGTACAGGATGAGTTCCAGGTGGCAGATAACTTCCGCCTCACATATGGTGTAAGACTGGATGTACCTTTCTATCCTTCCACCCTGCAAAGCAATCCGCTCGTGAACGCTATGACATTCCGGGATGGTGAGAAACTGGATGTGGGTAAATTACCGAAAGCACAATTGCTGTGGTCTCCCCGTATTGGTTTCAACTGGGATGTAATGAATAACCAGAAGTTACAGATCCGTGGTGGAACCGGTCTTTTCACCGGCCGGATACCTTTTGTATGGGCAGTGAACCAGGCAGGCCAGAATGGATTGCTGTTTGGTAATGAATTCCGCAACAACCCAACAGACAGGCCTTTTACAGATAACCCGAATGCCTATATCCCGGCTAACCCTTCCCTGCCACCTACTTATGCTATCAACGTGATAGACGGTGACTTCAAATATCCACAGGTTTGGCGCTCCAACCTGGCAGCGGATGTGCGTTTACCAGGTGATATCGTGGCTACCGTAGAAGGTATCTATACAAAAGATCTGAATGCAGTGTTCCACAGGGATGCGAATCTCGTTGCGCCAACCGGCACTTTACCTGGCCCCGATAAACGCCCTACATTCCCCGGTGGTAATGCCAACAGGATCAATTCATCCATTACCAATGCCATTGTACTGGATAACGTATCCAAAGGTTATTCCTACACCTTATCCGCTCAATTGTCAAAACAATTTGATTTCGGTTTAGGTGCCATGGTAGCTTATGCCTATACAGATGCAAAGGATGTTACATCCAGCCCCGGATCACAGGCAAACAGTGCCTATGCAGGGAACCAGATTGTAAATGATCCTAACATCCCCGTATTGTCTTACACCAACTTCCTGGTTAAACACCGCGTGGTGGGTACTGTAACTTACAGTGTGAAATATGCAAAATTCCTGGGTACCACACTTGCGGTGATCTATGAAGGCGCTCCTTATAATGATGGCTTCCAGAATTCACGCGTAAGTTATACGTACGGTGGTTCTGTTAACAGGGACAACAGCACTTCCAATGACCTGATGTATGTGCCAAGGGATGCTTCCGAGATTATCCTTATCCCGAATCAGACAAGGCCTAACACAGCTCCTGATACCCGTACTCCGGCGCAGATCTGGGACGACCTGAATACTTTCATCAATAACAGCAAATACCTGAGCAGCAGAAGAGGCCAATATGTAGAAAGGAACGGCGCAGACATCCCATGGGCTAACCGCTTTGATGTGAAACTGACGCAGGACCTGGATTTTGCAAAACTGGCACCTAAATCAAAAAGCAAACTGCAGCTTACCCTTGATATCATCAACTTCGGTAACCTGCTGAACAGCGATTGGGGTGTTACACAAACTGCAAATACTTCCAGCCCGCTAGCATTCCGTGACTTCAATGGTCCCGGTGGCCAGCCCCGCTTCTCTTTTGCGAAAGTAGATGCTCCTTTCAGAACAAACCCTGCCGTTGCTTCAAGATGGCAAATGCAGGTAGGTCTCCGTTATATCTTCAACTAATTTCATACACAAAAAAAAGCCGGGTCGTTATTGACCCGGCTTTTTTTTGCACTTGTGTTTATCAGGTATTCACTACCCATTCCAGGAATCCCGGCATTACACCAGCCCAGGTATGCAGATCATGTTTACCACCTTCCACAAGTGTATATTGAATATGTTTTCCTTTCTCATACCCTTTCTCTTCCAGGATCGCCACCAGGTCTTCTGTATCATCCACCGCGTCTATCTTCCCGTTAATATTCCTGTCTGACTTTTCATCCTCCGTACCTGCTTCAAAAAAGAAACGCAGGTCAGGATGAAAACGTCCTTCTTTCACCTGGCGGTGCATAATGCGGTGATTGGTATCCTCATTGGAAGAACGCCACCATAACGAACCGGAGAATACGCCGGCCTTGTGGAATTGCGCGGGATTATTCCACACAATGTCCAGTGCAGACAAGCCTCCCATGGAAAAACCGCCAAAGGTTTTATCGGGAAAGCTTTGATGATAACGCTGCTGCAGGAAAGGCAATAATTCCTTCAGGATAAAACGTGTATACAGCCCTGCTTTGCAGCCACGGCCCTGGTAATCCACATGTTTTGCCGTACCGTATTCCTGCAGCCGTTGCGGGCCTGCGTGCACAGCCACTACCCATAATGAAGGGTGAATGGTATCCTGCAATTGTTCCAGCATTGCGGGAAAACCTATCTCCGCCAGGTCCTGCCCGTCGTTCAGCAATAACAGGTGAGGCGTTTCGCGGGTATTGGCGGGCAGATAGCAATCGAAGGTCACTTCCCTTTGCAGGTAAAGTGAGAATTGTCCAAAAGATTCTTTCCTGGGAAGCATAAGCAGAAGGGTTATACACTAAGTTAGCAAAAACAATGCTAGAAGATTATGAAGAAATCGATATTTTACATGTAGAAATCCTATATGATGAATTTAGCTAAACTGACACATATCCTGTTGCTTTTAACCATCTCTGAAAACGCAGCAGCCCAGGTTGAAGATCATTGGGAATCTTATATAGCAGCCTACGAAAAGGGTGCCGGCATCACTTTGGTGAATATGAGCCTGAAAGAAAAAGCGCCGGTGAAAGAGCAGGGATTTGTGCTGATCACAGGGGTAACTTTCACCCAATGCAAAGACGGCCTTCCTTCCCCCGAAATCCAGGAAACGCTCCAATCTATCGATGATGCGCTGGTACGCCAGGTAAGCTTCCTGGGAAAAACCACCTTTGCCGGTAACTGGACGCATAACTGCGAACGCCTGAACTATTTCTACCTGCAGGATTCCATGGATGTACGGTTTTCGCTGCAGACCTTTTACAAAGACAATTTCCCGGATTTCAAATACTATATCAATATCCGCCATGATCCTGAATGGCAGGGTTACCTGCAGTTCCTCTATCCTAATGAGATCATCCTGGAACAGCTCAATGTATCCAAAGTACTGCATCAGTTAGCCGAAGGGGGAGACAAAAAGGAAAAAGAAAGACCAGTGGATTACAGCTTCTTTTTCGCCGACAGAAAGAACCGAAGCACTTTTATTGAAGAGATGAAGAAAGAAGGATTCCGGGTCACAGACGAGCCTAAAAAAGCCATTAGCAAAGAAGGTACCGGCCTGGTGACCATTTCCAAAAATGCCCTGCCGGATGCATCCACCATCAGCGGTATGATCATATACCTCCGTAAAAAGGCCGCTGCACTAGGTGGCGAATATAAAGGATGGGAAACCGTCCCCGTCAAAAACTAAATTTTCCCTGACCTTTGAGAAGCCATTATTTTTCATGAAATTCGTAGAGCCTGCAATGCCCCCGGGGCATCCAAGAAATATCCTTTTTCTAAAACCCGATCCCTTGACTGAAAACTATCATAAATGGCACTCTGAACATATTGACCGGGATTTCGAAATGCTGGTCTTCGGGGATAGCGGTTACCCGCTCATCCTCTTCCCCACTTCTATGGGCCGTTACTACGAAAGCAAAGACCGTGGCCTGATAGACTCTGTAGCCTGGTACGTCAATAACGGGCATGTGAAGATCTATTGTCCGGATGGCATTGATACCCAGAGCTGGTACAATAAACAGATCAGTCCTGCGGAAAGAGCACTGAACCATATGTGTTATGATGCCGTTATATTGAATGAAGTGATCCCCCGTGCCATAGCAGAAACCGGCCACAAGCGGGTAGCGATAGCAGGCTGCAGTTTCGGGGGGTATCACGCCGCCAATTTTGCGTTCAGGCATCCGGAGTTAGTGTCCTACCTGTTCTCCATGAGTGGTTTGTTTGACATCAGTTCCAGGATAGACGGGTATTACGATGATAATGTGTATTACAATAACCCCATGGACTTCATGCCGGATAATAAACATCCCGACCTCTGGAGGATGGGTATTGTGCTGGGCGCTGCGGAAAGGGATGTGACCCTCTCCCAGAACGAACAGTTCTCCGGCATCCTGTCCAACAAACAGATACAGCACTGGCTGGACATCAGACCCAATACCCTGCACGACTGGCCGGTATGGAGAGAGATGCTGCCACATTATTTGTCGTTCTTAAAGCCATGATCCATGATGAAAAAGATTGGAATCTTGTTTGGGCAGGAGAATACTTTCCCCCAGGCTTTTGTGGACCGCGTGAACCGCCACTGCGAGCCCGGCATGCATGCGGAGTTTGTGGTGATCGATAAAGCCCTGCAGGGCCAGGCGGGAGAATATGCCGTGATCATCGACCGCATTTCCCACGATGTTCCTTTTTACCGCGCATGGCTGAAAAATGCCGCACTGGATGGAACCGCCGTTATCAACAATCCCTTCTGGTGGAGCGCAGATGAAAAGTTCTTCAACAACGCACTGGCATTAAGCCTGGATATTCCCGTTCCGAAAACCGCACTGCTTCCCTCTTTTGAACTACCACCAGATACCAATGCCCGCTCTTTCCGTAACCTCCGGTACCCAATGGACTGGGATGCCATTTTTAACTATACAGGTTTCCCCGCTTACATGAAACCCTTTGCCGGCGGCGGCTGGAAAGATGTATACCGGGTGGCGGACAAAGAAGCCTTCTTCAAACTCCACGCACAAACGGGGCAATCTGTGATGTTATTACAGGAAGAAATATTGTTTGAAGAATATTACCGCTGTTACTGCATCGGCGGTAAACACGTGCGCATCATGCCATATGAACCCCGCAACCCACCGGCAGACCGTTATAAAGCAGGCTTCCAACCTGCTGAAAAACTGTACCAGGCCATGGAACATTATGTGCTGGCATTGAACCGCGCATTGGGTTATGATTTCAATACCGTGGAACTGGCTGTACGGGAAGGTATCCCTTACGCCATAGACTTCTGCAACCCCGCCCCGGATGCAGATGCTGTATCCGTTGGTGAAGAGAACTTTGAATGGGTAGTGAACACCATGGCACAGTACGCCGTAGAAAGGGCCAGGATACAGCAATTCGGGAAAGACAATCTTACCTGGGGAACCTATCTTAAAAAATCTGTGCAACATTGATCAGATAATTCGGACATTCACACCGTAACGCAATCTTATACATGAATTTTTCAGCATTTACATTAGGCATAGAAGAAGAATACATGGTGCTGGACCCACAAACCCGTGAACTCCGCTCCCATGAACAAAAGATCGTAGAGCAGGCACAGAAGGTGATCAAAGACAAAGTAAAAGCCGAAATGCACCAGGCCGTTGTGGAAGTAGGCACACAGATCTGTGCGGATATCCATGAAGCGCGGGAGGATGTGCTTCTCTTACGTAAAACCATCCACCAGATAGCCGGTGAACTGGGATTCAGTATCGGCGCCGCAGGCACTCACCCTTTCTCCCTTTGGGAAAAACAACTGATCACAGATCATCCCCGCTATTTTGCGCTGGTGAATGAAATGCAGGATGCTGCCCGTTCCAATCTCATTTTTGGTTTGCATGTGCATGTAGGGATGGAAAGCCGCGAGCTGGCCATTCACATCGCCAACAGCGCCCGGTATTTCCTGCCGCATATCTTTGCCCTCAGCACCAATTCCCCCTTCTGGGAAGGCCGCAATACCGGCTTCAAATCTTTCCGCACCAAAGTGTTCGATAAATTCCCCCGCACAGGGATCCCGGACTATTTTGCCAGCATAGAGGAATACGATAATTATATCAAACTACTGGTAAAGACCAATTGCATCGATAACGCCAAAAAAGTATGGTGGGACCTCCGGGTACATCCTTTCTTCAACACGGTGGAGTTCCGTATCTGCGATGTTCCACTCACCACAGAAGAAACCATCACCCTTGCCGCACTTTTCCAGGCGGTATGCGTGAAGATCTATAAACTGCGCATGCAGAACCTCAATTTCATCATTTACAACCGCGCACTGGTGAATGAGAACAAATGGCGCGCATCCCGTTACGGTATAGACGGTAACCTGATAGATTTCGGGAAAGAAATGGAAGTGAACACCCGCGCCCTGATCTATGAGCTGCTGGATTTTGTGGACGATGTTCTGAACGACCTGGGTTCCCGCGCTGAAGTGGTAGAGGGAACACAGCGCATCCTGGCCATGGGCACAGGAGCAGACAAACAACTAAAGGTTTACGAGGAACAAAATGGACTGGTACCGGTAGTTGATTTCATACAATCGCAGTTTCTGGCGTAATTTTGCAGCATACATGAAAGTAGCCGTATTAGACCTGTACGAGGGCGTACCCAATGAAGGTATGCGCTGCATCCGCGAATTGCTGATCGATTTTGCAGAAAAGCAGCAGATCCCCCTGCAGGTAAATGAATTTGAAGTGCGCCAGCAAAAACAGGTGCCGGACCTCTCTTACGATGCATACATCTCAACGGGGGGCCCCGGCAGCCCGGTAGACAGTGCCGGCAGCGAATGGGAGAGAGTTTATTTCAACTGGCTGAATAGTGTGCTGGCCTGGAACAGCGTACCCGGTAACCGCAAAAAATATGTATTCCTGATCTGCCACTCCTTTCAGATAGTATGCAGGTATTTTGAACTGGGACAGGTAGTACGCCGCAAGTCTCCCGCCTTTGGTGTATTTCCCGTGCATAAAACAGCCGCAGGCCTGCATGAACCTTACTTTTCCGGGCTGAACGATCCTTTCTACATTGTGGATAGCCGCAACTGGCAGGTGATCAGTCCTGATGAAACAAAACTAAAGGCCATGGGTGCAGAAGTGCTGGCCATTGAAAAAGAAAGGCCACATGTACCGCTTGAACGGGCTATCATGGCCATCCGCTTCAATGAATACATGACCGGTACCCAATTCCATCCTGAAGCAGATGCCGTTGGCATGCGCAAATACCTGATGTCGCCCGCCAAAAAGAAAAGGGTGACGGAAGAACATGGTGCAGAGAAGTATCATAATATGCTGGAACTGCTCATGGAGCCGGATAAGATCCTGCTCACCCATGATACCCTGCTGCCTGATTTCCTGCAGGATGCACTGCAACACCTATATACTAAAACGATCTCATGATCCCTGCTATCCGTCAGCAATACAACAGCCAATTCAGCTCCGGCGCATATGAAGCGCTGCTGCGGTCACTAACAGACATCACCGGTATAACCCCTTCTTTCCGTGTAGCAGAAACTCCCGTATTTGTGCCTGCAGCCCTTAAGCAGCAACTGATCGCAGCCGGGGATGCCGTGATAGAAGTAATACGCAGGAAAGATTTCAATGCACTCACGGAAATGGCTATCCCGAAAGGACAGGTGGTACCGCAGCAGGATGCACATCCGCAATTCCTGATCGTAGATTTTGCTGTTACGCAGGATGAGGCAGGCGCTTTATCCCCTCAGCTGATAGAACTACAGGGATTTCCCAGCCTCTTTGGATTCCAGGAACTACTCGCTGCACAATACCGGCAGCACTTTGATATACCTTCATCCCTGAACAACTTTCTCGGTGGTATGGATGCTGCGCAATACGAAACACTGCTCCGCAGAACCATCCTCAATGGACATGATCCCAAAGAGGTGATCCTGCTGGAAGTGCTGCCGCAGCAACAAAAAACACTGATCGATTTTGTGCGTACAGAACAGTTGCTGGGCATCCCCACCGTTTGCGTATCTGCACTGGTACTGGAAGGAAAGAAACTCTACTACGAAAAGGATGGGGAAAAGTTACCGGTAAAACGCATCTATAACCGCATGATTGCTGAAGACCTGGAAAAACACCGGGAAGAACTGGGTACCCTGATCAATTTTCAGCACGAAATGGAAGTGGAATGGGTGACGCATCCCAACTGGTATTACCGCATCAGCAAATTCCTGCTGCCATATATCCAGGGAGCTTATGCGCCGAAAGCAGGTTTCCTGCATGAAATAGCGGTATTGCCAAAAGACCTGGAAAATTATGTATTAAAACCCCTGTTCTCTTTTGCCGGACAGGGTGTGATCATTGATCCCACACCCGCAGATATAGATGCCATAAAAGATCCTGAGAACTGGATATTACAACAGAAAGTAAATTACGCGCCTGTGATCAAAACGCCCAGCGGTCCGGCTAAATGTGAGATCCGCCTGATGTATTGCTGGCCGGATGATGCAGCTGATCCTATACTCACACATAACCTGGCCAGGCTCAGCAAAGGGAAGATGATAGGCGTGAATTATAATGCGGATAAAGACTGGGTAGGTGGAAGTAGTTGCTTCTTTGAATAAGTCATAAAACACCCTCCATATGCAACGTTTAAACATCAGTTCAGGAGCGCCCTGGGAAGCGAAAGTTGGTTATTCCCGCGCAGTGAGGATCGGTAATGTGGTGGAAGTATCCGGCACGGTTTCCCAGGACGGGGATAAAGTGATCGGTATCAACGATCCTTATGAACAAACAAAACATACCCTTGCTAAAATTGAAGCAGCATTGGTGAAAGCAGGCGCTTCTCTGCATGATGTGATACGTACGCGTATATACGTAACCGATATCTCTCAATGGGAAAAGATCGGGCGTGCGCATGGTGAATTTTTTCAGGCTATCAGGCCGGCCACTACGATGGTGGAAGTGAGTAAACTTATCAGTCCGGAATTACTGGTGGAGATTGAAGCTACTGCGATTGTACCTTCTTCCAAAGCATAAAAAAAGGCCGCTTTTACAGAGCGGCCTTTTCAATTATTTAATGACTTCGCGCCATCTCATCATTCCTCCCTGCAGGTTCACCACATTACTGAACCCCATTGTTTCCAGCAGCATAGCTGCCTGACCACTGCGGTTACCGCTTTTGCAGTAAACGATCACTTCTTTATCTTTCAGGTCTTCGATTTCATCTATCTGCATCGCGCGCACGTCCCCAAGCGGTATCAGAATTCCACCGATGTTGAATTCGTCATGCTCATGTGGTTCACGAACGTCCACGATGTTTAGCGCCTCACCATTGTCCATACGCTGCTTCAGTTCTTCTGCTGTTATGTTTTGCATGATGCTTTTATTTTTTACAAAGATAATATATTAGTTTTCTTCAGCCGGTTTCTGCACCGGAGCCAGCGTACTGTCTTTCACCGGGCGGGTGGCAGAGAGCCAGAGGTCCACACTTTCACCGGCACGGATCAGGTTCAGTTCGTGCAGTTCATTCCTGCGGGCAGGGCTTTGCTTAAACACAAAAGCACCCAGGGTATCTGTTACGCCGCCGTCTATCAGCACCGTACCGATATTGAGGTTGCTGGCCGCCAGTACTTCCTTTGCCTCCATATAGGTAAGCCCTACGATTTCCGGCACAGGGTTTTCCATACTGCCCGTACCACTGCTCAGCACCAGGGTAATATTACTGCCCTCGGGGATCTCCTTCCCGGGTTTGATGGGTTTACCGTTCAGCAATTGCTGTAATACCGTATTGGTAGCAAAATCAGGTTTATAGATCGTATCCCCGATATTCAGGCGGCGGGCACGCAGCGTCATTTCTGCACTGCGGAAGGTAAGGCCTTCCAGGTCAGGCATCGGTACCATGGGCGGCACCACTTTATTGACAGTGAGGTATACCGTACGGCCCACTTTTACCACATCCCCGCGTTCCGGTGTTTGCTCATATACCAGCAATGCCGGCATTGTATCAATATAGATGGAATCCCGTACTTCCACATCAAATCCCAGGCCTTCCAGCGAAGTGGTGGCATCTTTAATGCTTTTCCCCCTTACATCCGGTACGGTCACCACCTCGCCATGGCGGGTGAGGAAACCGAGCGAAAAAAAGAAGATGAGGCCGATCAGCACAATTAACCCGATGATGACCAGCAGGTTATAGCCAAAGGAGCGTTTAGTTATCTTATCGAATAGTTTCATAGTTTGTATGGATAGATGCCTTATTTAGTGATTGCTTAGGCATTCTTCAATAAGCATGCCGTAAAACGCCTGTAAAGTCATGCCTGCAGCGCGTACCTGCTGCGGCACCAGGCTGTTTTCACTCTGGCCCGGCATGGTGTTTATTTCCAGGAAATACACATTTCCGGTTCCTTCTTCCAGGATAAAATCAGCCCGTACAATGCCTTTGCAATTCAGGCGGTGGTATAACTCCTTACCGGCAGTACGGATATGTTCCGCAGCTGCTTCCGGAATTTCAGCAGGGGTTACCTCATTGGTGATGCCCGGCGTGTATTTCGCTTCATAATCAAAGAATTCCTTGGTGCTGCGGATCTCCGTGAGGGGTAATACATGCAGTTGTCCTTTTGCAAAGAACATTCCACAGGTCACCTCCGTGCCTTTGATGAATTCTTCTATCAATACCTGGTTATCTTCTTTAAACGCTTTGATGATAGCCGGCTCCAGCTCCTCTGCTTTATTCACTTTGCTCATGCCGATGCTGCTGCCCCCTTCTGCGGGTTTCACAAATACAGGCAAACGCAATTGCTGCAGGATAGCGGTAGTATCATAAGGTTTATCCCGGAAGATATGCGCGGAACGGCTCACTTTCACCACATCCAGTGCCGCCACTACCTTATTGCAATAGCTTTTATTAAAGGTTAATGCGGAAGTTACCATGCCACAGCTGGTGTAGGGGATCCCCAGCATTTCAAAATAACCCTGCAGGCGGCCATCTTCTCCCGGCGTACCATGGATACCAATGAACACTGCATCAAACGCGATCTTCTTTCCGGCAATGCTGAGGCTGAAATCATTCTTATCTATTGCATGTACCGTACCATCAGGGGCGGTGTAATTCCAGGCTTCCCTGGTGATAATGATCTTGTAAACAGTGTACAAAGCAGCATCGATGTTCTTTTCGATCACTGCGGCGCTCTGAACAGATATTACATATTCTCCGGAATATCCGCCGGCTACCAGGGCTATATTTTTCATCATAAAGACATTAACAGTAAGGCAGCAAAAATAAGAAGGTAAATGAGTAAAAAAAATCCGGCCTGGAATAACCTGGCCGGACGGGTATGATCAACTTGTCATTTGCAGTTTAAAGATGCAACCTGGATTTCTTCTCCATCAGTTCGTCTACTGTTTCCTGGTACATTTCATCAGGCACGCAGCAGTCTACCGGGCAAACGGCCGCACATTGAGGTTCCTCATGGAAACCCTGGCACTCTGTACATTTATTGGGAACGATATAATAAGTATCCACACTTACAGGCGCATTACGCTGATCAGCATCTATCACCGATCCATCCATCAGTGTAAAGGACCCTTTAACGGTAGTACCATCAGCCATTGCCCACTCTACACCGCCTTCATAAATAGCATTATTAGGGCATTCCGGTTCACATGCGCCGCAGTTTATACATTCGTCTGTTATCTTAATTGCCATGTTTCAAACTTTTAGTTTAGGTAGTAAGCCATTAATTTTGCTCCAAAAATAGAATATCTTCAATTAAAAATACTCAATTTATTTTCCGGGAAATGATGGAATTATCGCAAAAATTAACAGCACTGCAGCGCCTGGGAGCGTATATGAGCGGTCAGGGTACGGAAGAAGAGCGGGAAACCCTGCAGGAAGTGAAGCAAAGGGCGTATGTGCAAAATGGCTGGTTTACCCCGGAATTCATTGATCTGGCTATCAGTAACATCTGCCAATATTACCTGGATAAGGATAAACTGCAGCAATGGCTGACTGCCTATCCCGGATTCGGTAAACCTGCTCAGCCAAAAAAGGTAGGGATCGTGGCCGCAGGGAATATTCCCCTCGTAGGGTTCCACGACTGGCTGACTGGTTTCCTCAGCGGGCATGAGATACGTATTAAACTCTCCTCGAAGGACAGTGTGCTGCTTCCCCACCTGCTGAACAAGCTGCAGGAATGGTATCCTGAAGCGGCGGCATACACCTCCATACAGGATATGCTGAAAGACTGCGATGCTTACATCGCTACAGGCAGCAACAACTCCGCCCGCTATTTCAACTATTATTTCGCCAAATACCCGCATATTATCCGCCGCAACCGTACATCCGTTGCCGTACTTCAGGGAGATGAAAGCCCTGAAGAGCTGGAGGCACTCGCAGATGATGTGATGTTGTATTTCGGATTAGGCTGCCGGAACGTAACCAAGGTATATGTGCCGGAGGGATATACATTCGGCCCGCTGCTGGAAGCATTCACAAAGTATGCTTACATGGCAGACCACAATAAGTACAAGAACAACTTCGATTACAACCTCGCCCTGTTCCTGCTGAACTCTACCCCCTGCCTTACGAACGACAGCATACTGCTGCAGGAGAACGAAAGCATCTTCTCCCCCATCAGCGTACTGCACTACGGGTATTACAGCAACCGGGAAGAACTGGAAGAACAACTCAGGAAAAATGAAGACCTGCAATGCCTGGTAGCAAGGGATGCTATTCCATTTGGCCAGGCGCAGAAACCTTCACTGAGCGATTATGCAGATGGCGTGGATACCGCGGCCTTCCTGCATTCCCTCTAGCAAAATGACATTAAAGATTGTTATACTGACAGGCATTGCCATACTTTTGGCAGTGCCTGCAGCGTTTAATTTAAGGAGCCTTTAACGAATCCCATAAATATCTGTTAAATGCTTCCATGTTACAACATATATCCTCCGTTCCTCCTTAATTTTGTGTGACAGGCATGTAAATTGATTAACTTAAGCGAAGGATTTTCCTTATCAATTTGACCCTTTTAAAATCAAGGCACATATGAGATTCCAGCAAGTTGCCGCCACTTTTTTAATCAGCGTACTTACAGCCGCAGGGAGCATATTTGTTTACAGCAAATATTTTGCACCAAAACCGGAAGGCACATTCCAGAACGGTTCAAACGACATCCCTGTGAATTACGCCAAATACATGCCCGGTGCCATTCCCAACGATAACCTGACGCCACCTACGGATTTTCAGCAGGCAGCGAAAATAGGTACACCGGGAGTTGTGCATATCAAAACAAAGATCAATCCCAAGCAGGTGAACAATAACCTGCAGAAAAGAAGGAGTTTGATCGAAGAGTTCTTTGGAGAGCAGTTTGACGAAGAAGAAGGCGGCCGCCGGTATTATATACCAGGCCAGATGGCTTCCGGTTCCGGCGTACTGATCTCGGATGACGGGTTTATCGTTACCAACAATCACGTGGTGGACGATGCGGATGAAATTTCCGTGACCCTCAGTAATAATAAAACGTACACGGCAAAGGTGATCGGTACTGATCCGAATACAGACCTGGCCGTGATCCGGATAGACGCCAATAACCTGCCTTACCTGCTCTATGGTAATTCAGATGAGATACAGGTAGGCCAGTGGGTACTGGCAGTAGGTTATCCGCTAAACCTGGAAACCACGGTAACAGCGGGTATCGTAAGCGCCAAATCGCGTGCAATAGGCATCAACACCCGGCAGCGCAGGTCAGCCATTGAATCCTTTATTCAAACGGATGCAGCGGTGAACCAGGGAAACAGCGGCGGCGCGCTCATCAATACAGCCGGAGAGCTGATAGGGATCAATTCCGCTATTGCCTCTCCAACAGGGGCTTACGCAGGTTATTCCTACGCCATCCCGGTGAACCTGGTGAGAAAAGTAGTGAATGACCTGATGAAGTTCGGAAATGTGCAAAGGGCTTACCTGGGTATTGAATACCAGGACCCTTCCCAGATGTCCGAATCCCAGTTACGTGCATTGAACATGAGCAGGGACCTGGCAGGCATCAAGGTACTGGGTGTTCCGCCCACAGGCGCTGCGGCGGCGGCCGGCATTAAAGAAGGAGATATTATAACAAAGATAAACGGGGTGAATACCTCTTCTGTTCCTGAATTAATGGAGCAGATCAGCCGATACAAACCAGGTGACAAAGTGAGTATAAACTATACGCGCAATGACAAAGAGTACACGGCCAGCGCAATCCTGAAGAACCTCGACGGGAATACGGGCATTGTAAAGCCAGGTGTACTCGATTACCTGGGGGCTGAATTGAGGCCTTTACCAAAAGAAATTGCCCAGCGCCTGGGTATGGAAGGCGGCGTGATGGTCACCAATGTTAACAGCGGGATCATTAAGAAACAAACGAATATGAAATCCAATTTCGTGATCCTGAAAGCAGGTAATGCGAAGATCGAATCTGTAGATGCCCTGAAAAGTGCTTTACAGGGAAAGAAATCAGTGAGGCTCGAAGGATTTTATATGACGGACCGCCAGGCGAATATTTATTACTACGATCTTGATCTGAGTAATAGTGTAGCATTCTAAGAGTTTTCATATAGGTTTTATAGGTTAGGATTAAAGGCTTCCCGCTTCTCGGGAGGCCTTTTTGTTTGGCCTGAAAATAAAAAGCCTCCCGCAAGCGAGAGGCCTTTATTATGATCATCATCGCAAAGAGCTTACTACAATGACCATATATCCTATGAAAACCCTATACTAAATGTAGGATTATATGTTATACCGGAACAATACGAGTTGGTAAACGTCAAGAAATAACTCGTTAACGGCAATAAAGTTGCGGTGAAAAAATTCTTCAAGTATAAATATCCGAAAAGATGCGGGGTTAGAGGTTGATCACCCCTTTCAGTTGTGTAAAGAATTCGTCCTTCTTACGGGAAGATATGGGGATGTTCTTTTGGTCGCTCATAATCACGGCGGTACCTAATCCTTTGATGATCTTTACGATATGATGGATATTGATGAGGAAAGACTTGTGAACACGATAAAAACCTTTATCAGATAACATCTCCTCATACTCCTTCAGGGACTTGGAAATGAGATGGGACACGTTATTGATGAGCTGTATTTTGGTGTAGCTGTCAAAAGCTTCGCAGTAGATGATATCCTTCAGGTCAATAACGTTGTAGCCGTCATTCACCGGTATAACGATCTTGGAGAACGCATTATCGTTATTCTTAACATAATCCTTTAAAATGGAAGCCAGTTCGTTCAGACGGCCTTTTTTGCTCCGCTTCACTTTCTCCAATGCATCTTCCACCTCACTTACCTTGATAGGTTTGAGCAAATAATCCAGTGCCGCAAACTTAATAGCCTGAAGCGCATATTCCTGAAACGCTGTTATGAAAATTACTTCAAAGTTGAGGACAGGGAACATCTCCAGTAGCTGAAACCCGTTGTGCGGGGGCATTTCAATATCCAGAAACAATACATCAATAGGGTTATTTTTGATCATTTCCGCGGCCTCATGGATATTTTGTGCTTCGCCTATCACCTTTACATCCTTGCAGTAATTCTCTAAAATGTTTCGAAGGATATGTATGTTGCGGACCTCGTCGTCAACAATGGCAGCTTTAATAATACTCATAACATCTTTACAATGGGAATCAGGATTTCAACCAAGGTACCTTCCTTGTTGCCGAATCCAGACTTAAATTTATCAATAATTTCTAACTTTCCAACGCTTCCATTAAAAGATTTAATAATCTGGAGCCTTTCCCGGATTACGCTCAGGGCGGTGGATTCATGTTTTGCCAGCTTTCCGCTCTTGATATTGTTGGCATGCTCCCAGCCTATGCCGTCATCGTCAACGGCACAATAGAGCAGGTCTCCATGCATCTCAAGCTTCACCAGCAGGTGCCCGCTCCCGTTTTTGGGGGCAAGGCCATGTTTGATGGCATTTTCTAAAATTGGCTGAATGAGCATAGGCGGAATGTATACGGTATATTCCTTGAGTTCATCACTCATTTCGAACTTATAAACGAAAGAATTAGCAAAACGGATCTTTTCCAGCTCAAGATAGCGGGCAAGGAAGGCAATCTCATCTTCCAGGGAAATATACGATTTCCTGGAATTGTTGAGCATCTGGCGCATGAGCGTGGCAAAGTCTGCCAGGAAGTTCAGGGCCTGTTTCTCTTCTTTTTCCAATATCAGGTGCTGCACAGAATTGAGGGAATTAAAGATGAAGTGCGGGTTCATCTGGTTAGTAAGCGCCTTTGCCTCCAGTTCTGCGATACGCCGGTTATACTCCGTTTTCCGCTTCTCTCCTCCTTTAATCCTCCCTATTATATAACGGAGTATCAATATGATAGCTAATAAACCCAGCAACACCAGGATACCTCTCGCCCACCATTCCTGGTACCATTGCGGTAAAATGGAAATGGTCAGGGACACGGGTTCACTCCAGTTGCTCTTATACTTACGGGCACGGATCAGCAGTTTATACTCTCCCGGCTGCAGTTTAGGGTAAGGTATAATATTACTCATGGTGGTCACCCAGCCACCGGAAGTATCGTTGGAGAAATTATACTGGTATTCCACCAGTTCCGGCAGATCGAATGCAATGGCGCCAAATTCTACCTCAAAGGTGCTGCCCCTTTCATATAAATGACTGAAATAAGGATAAGCCGGGAAACTGCTATCCCCGTAACGTATGGCATTCAGGTATACGGTTGGCGGGAAAGTATCCACGGGAATATGGTCCCGGGAAAAATAACACAGTCCGTTGGAAGTAGCTACATATAAGGTATCGCCGGAGTGGCAAAGGCCCCGGATATCGTCACTCATCAGACCATCGTTGGAGGTGATGTTGCGCAGCAGCACCCGTTCTTTTGTATCGATCACGGATACACCACGATTGGTAGCCACATACAACCTGCCCTGCCCATCGTAATACAACTGCTGGCAGATATCGCTTACCAGCCCGTCGAACACTTTAAAGTGCCGGATGATCTGGTTATTCTTCAATACAAAGATCCCCTGGTCGCTGGTGCCTATCCAGAGATATCCGTCTATCCACTGCAGGTCTTTGATACTCTGGCTCAGACGCGGGTCTTGCTGGATGGGATATGGCATACCTCCATTACTGAAATACAGCCCGCTGCCGGTACCCAGGTAATAAGAGGTATCACTGAGGCAGGCAATAGAGGTGATGAGGGTTTCCAGCACGCCCAGATCCGTGGGTTTGAAATCCAAACCACTTAACACCTTGCTGCGGGTTACCACCCTTAATTTGCCGGAAGGTGTCATCTCCATATCTTTCACCGCCTTCATGTTCAATATCTCCCTTGGTTTTTTATACCCAGGGGCATACTGATAGATGCCGTTATCTGTGCCGATCAATACCTCCTGCCCATGCGGCAAAGGCAGAATACCGAAAATGCTGTTCCGGCCAAGCGTGGAATCCATCGTCAGGCGGCTAATAGCACCGTCCCCGTCCATGGTATTCAGCATACCGGCATTCTCTCCGATATACAGGAGGCCGTTCCGCTTGTCTTTATACACACTGTAAACAGAATGGGAATAAAGACCATTGGTATTATCGAAGTAACCGAAATAGAAATGTTTGAAAGGAATATGATACACCCCGTCTCCATATGTTGTGATCCAGATGTTACCGTCCCGGTCGTTCAGAATAGAGGTGATGTAGTGGTTATACAGGAGTTTACTGATCTTCTTTTCTCCTTTGAAATAATCGCGTATCAGGTACAACGCACGCTGGCTGCCTATCCAGAGATTATCCCGGTCTATACAGATGCTGCTGATCTCCTCCGTGATACCCCAGTCTTCCCCTTTGAAGAAAGGAATGATGTCTTTCGGGGAATAAGAATACAGCACATTATCCGTAATGATCACAGGTTGTTTTTTGATCCTTTCCTTAAACACGGGGGCCTGCACAGGAGAAAGCGCCGTGAGGAAGATCTTCTGGTCACGATTGTTACTGTCTTTTACACTGGGAAAGTTCAAGGTACGCTGCAGGGAACGGTAAACGGTTTCTGTTCTGAGGAAGAAAAACACGTCTGTCTGCGATGTTTCTGAGGTCTCGGGTTTATTGCCTGAGGTACCTAGTTTACCAAGAGAGGTTTGGCGTCCATTGTAACTAAAAACGCTGCCTGCGCTGTTCAGGAACCAGGTAACCCGGGCATTGTCCTCAAAAGCGTATTGTATATACTGGCTCCGACTGTTGAAACGGAGCGATGTATCGTTCTCCTCGTTGTGTATGCCGGGTTTGCTATAAAAAGAAGGTTTTCCGTTATTGGTGAAGAACCATACCCTTCCCCTGGAATCGGCGGCCAGTTTGATCACGTCATTATCCGTGAGGCCGTCTTTTTTGGTGTAATTGCGGAAACGTTTTCCATCAAATTTGCTGACACCGGTGGGTGTGGCAAACCAGACGAAACCTTCGGCATCCTGTACGGCGCCATATACAGTAGCATTGGCAAGCCCATCCTTTACATTATAATTGCGGATCACCAGCCCCTGTGCATCTGCGATGCGGGAAAAGGCCAGGAAAAAAAGCAGCAATGTTATATAACGGATGGCTTGCATCAACGATGTATCTGTCTGAATATTTAAGCGGTGATCAATATGCCCTGGCAAACAACACCCTTTCTTTGGAAGGTTTACCGGAGAGAATACATGTTCCGGCTTCCTGCACATTGTTTAAAGGTATGCAACGGATGGTTGCTTTGGTGCGTTCTTTTATAGCCGCTTCCGTTTCCGGAGTGCCATCCCAGTGCGCCGCTACAAAACCACCTTTTTCATCCAGCACTTTTTCAAATTCCTCCCAGCTGTTTACCGGCGTAATATGTGACTCGCGGTAGGCAAGGGCTTTGTTATACATGTTCTGCTGGATGTCTTCCAGCAACTGCACGATCTGGCCGGAAAGGCCGTCCAGTGACAGGCTTGATTTTGTTTTTTCATCTCTGCGCGCTACTTCGGCTACATTATTCTCCAGGTCCCTGGCACCTAATGCAATACGTACAGGTACTCCTTTCATCTCATATTCCGCAAATTTCCATCCCGGACGGGCGTTATCGGAATCATCATATTTCACACGGATACCGGCTGCCTTCAGCTCTTTTATGATCTCGTTCACCTTGTCGTCTATCAGTTTCTTCTGATCGTCTCCTTTAAATATCGGAACAATCACGACCTGTAACGGAGAAATGCGTGGCGGTAGTATAAGCCCCTGGTCATCGCTGTGTGCCATCACCAGTGCTCCCACCAGGCGGGTGGATACCCCCCATGATGTTGCCCACACGTATTCCTGTTTGTTTTCCTTATTGGAGAATTTCACCTCGAAAGCCTTCGCAAAATTCTGGCCAAGAAAATGGGAAGTTCCTGCCTGCAGGGCTTTTCCATCCTGCATCAGCGCCTCAATGCAATAAGTATCTTCCGCACCGGCAAATCTTTCAGACGCAGATTTAACACCTTTGATCACCGGCAGTGCCATGTATTTTTCTGCAAATTCTGCGTAAATATCCAGCATCTGGCGGGTTTCTGCGATCGCTTCTTCCGCAGTGGCATGGGCGGTATGCCCTTCCTGCCAGAGGAATTCAGCGGTACGCAGGAAAAGACGGGTACGCATTTCCCAGCGCACAACGTTAGCCCACTGGTTGATCAGCAGGGGAAGATCGCGGTAAGATTGGATCCAGTCTTTATAAGTATTCCAGATAATTGTTTCAGATGTAGGGCGAACGATCAGTTCTTCCTCCAGTTTCGCGTCCGGGTCAACCACCACGCCACCGCCATTCGGATCGTTCTTCAGGCGGTAATGGGTAACCACGGCGCATTCCTTCGCAAAACCTTCCACGTGGGCGGCTTCTTTGCTCAGGAAGCTTTTAGGGATGAAAAGGGGGAAATAAGCATTCTGGTGGCCGGTGTCTTTGAACATTTTGTCCAGCACATCGCGCATATTCTCCCAAAGGGCAAATCCGTGGGGTTTGATAACCATGCATCCGCGCACTGCAGAATAGTCAGCTAAACCGCCTTTCAAAACGAGGTCGTTATACCATTGCGAATAATCCTCTGATCTGGCTGTGATCTCTTTACTCATATAAGTTTTTTTCTTTTTCCGTTTCCCCGGCTTCCGGAATTTCCAACGTGTTCCTGTACAGGGAGTTAGTATGTCTTATTTTCCGTTTATCCATCCCTGTTGCCATTCGGCAGAAAGCTACGATTTATAAGGCTTCCGGCACAATTTATTGGCGCAATATTTGTTTAAGATAAGACGGAAATCGCCACAAACCTACGTTAGAAAAAACCAAAACCTCCTCCGGGTGTGCGAAGATAATAAAACGCCGTGTGCGTGGCATCTTTCAACGATAAAATTCGTTTAAATTGAGTAAATTTACATTGTTAATCAAATATCATCAGATGAAACCTATGATATATAGTGCGATAGCTGCACTGCTCGTGTTAAGCAGCTGCTCTACCGCATACAAAACAGCACAGACTCCCGATGATGTGTATTATTCACCGGGCAGAGCCAAAGTCTACGCCAATAACACTGCCAGAAGTACGCAACAACAAGCTAGTAATGCAGATGAGGAAACGTATAACGACAACGGCGACGACAATTATGTAACATACCAGGATGAGGATGAGGAACGCTATGATTACGCACGGCGTATAGACCGTTTCAGCAGGGGCTATAATGGCTACTATTGGGATGGATATTATGCAGACCCGTTCTATGGCGGCCCCAACATCTACATGAACAATTTCTACGGTTATCCTTCCTGGGGTAATTCCTTCAGTATCGGCCTGGGATGGGGCTACAACCCTTATCGCTGGAATAACTGGTACGGAAACGGATGGTACGGTGGTGGCTTCGGTCATCCCTGGTACAACAGCTGGTACGGTAGCAGTTGGTATGGTGGCGGATGGTATGGCAATGGATGGTATGGCGGCGGTTACCCCGGTGGCGGCTGGCATGGTGGTGGTGGTTACTACTACACCCGTCCGGCGAACTCATGGGGTCCGAGAGGTTCTTCCTCTTCCCGCGTGTTCAATTCCAACAACTACAATTCATCCAATCCAAGGCCTGTTATCAGGGGTTCAGCTCCTGTAAGGACGTTTGACCGCAGCGGCGGAACCGTGGTGAATCCAGGCAATCCGAATGGCGGCCGTGGAAGTGCTCCGAGAAGAACATTTGACCGCGCTCCATCTGAACGCCCTGTTACAAATCCGGATTCAAGACCTTCAAGACAAGCGCCTTCAAGGAATTTTGACCGTAGTAATAGTAATGACCGCCCTCCTGTACGGCAGTATACACCGGAACCTTCGTACAGAGCTCCTGAACGCAGCAGTGCACCGGAACGCAGTTATCCTTCCAGCAGTCCAAGCAGTTCACCGGCACCAGCAAGAACAACACGTCCGAGAGGCGGTTAATAGATAACTAAAGAACGATCAATTGCGGATCATAACCTGGCCCGTAATTGATCGTTTCCTTTTAAACCCTATATCTCCATAAGCACTCAATTTATCACCATACTGATTTTAAGATGAATAAAAGAACCGTATTTCTTTTGATAGCCATTGGTGTATCTACCCAGGTCCTTGCACAGGACGAATGGGACGCATTACGCTATAGTCGCCTGACTCCGGGAGGAACTGCACGTACGCAGTCCATCGGAGGAGCCGCCGGCTCGCTTGGTGGCGATATTAGCGCCACTCACGTAAACCCTGCCGGCCTTGGCTTTTTCAAAACCAGCGAAGTTGTGATCACCCCAGGGTTCTATTTCAACAAGATCCAGACAGGATATCTGGGTACCGGCAACGATGCCAACAGGTCCGGCGTAACATTGGGCAATGCCGGCATCGTATTCGGATTGCCTGCCCACAATAATGGTAAATGGAAAAATATGGCAGTGGCATTGAACTATAGTCGCCTCGCCGATTTTAACAGCACAATAAAAATTCAGGGGGTAAATTCCTCCTCCAGCATCACGGACCGGTGGGCGGAAGACCTGAACAACGGCGGCCAGCCTGTTACAGGAGACCAGGCTTCCAACGGCTTCCCTACCGGGGCAAGCCTTGGCTACCGGAACTATCTCGTATCGCTGGCCAATGATGGAAATTACCATTCCTACGTACCAGTGGATCAGGGTATCTACCAGCAGGATATGGTGGAACAAAGTGGCGCCATGAACGAGTTCTCCATAGGCCTGGGCGGCAACTACAACGACCAGCTTTACATAGGTGCAGCTTTGAATTTTCCTACTATTCGTTACGAACGTAACCGCACTTATGCGGAAGACGATAATACAGATGATACCGGGAATGAGTTTTCTTTCCTCGAATACAAAGAGAGCCTGAAAACAGACGCTGTGGGTTTCAATGCTAAATTAGGGTTGATCTATTCACCCATGCCTGCCCTGCGTATAGGCCTCTCTTATCATACACCATCCTGGTATTCTATGCGTGACCAGTCTACCGCCAATTTACAGAATGACCTGGAAGGCTTCCAGCCGGATCCTTCCAATCCCATTCAATATCCCGTTTACATAGAATCAGGAGAGGTAAACGATGGGTTCCCTTTGGAATATGAATACAAGCTCAGAACGCCCTCCCGCGCGCTGGTGAGTCTTTCTTATATCTTCGGTACCAATGCGGATGTTAGCAAACAACACGGCTTTATTACTGCAGATGTGGAATACGTTAACTACGGGGGAACAAAATACAATTTCAGCAAAGGCCCGAACCCTCAACCCGCTTTGGCCAATAGCCTGAACCAGGTTATCCGCGATACCTACCAGGGCGCCATGAACCTGAGGGTGGGTGGTGAATTGAAATTTACTGTACTGGCCGTTCGCGCTGGTTTCTCTTACTATGGCAGTCCATACAAACAGTCTGATATTGATGGCAGCATCAAGAAGATCAGTGGTGGTTTAGGTTACCGTAACAAAGGATTTTTTGCAGACCTCACTTACATCCACACATTGGCCTGGAACGATACGTATCAGCCTTACATATTACGCGCTACCAACGTGCAGCCGGCTTCCCTGGAAACCACCGGCGGTAACGTAGTGGCTACGATAGGGTTTAAATTCTGATCAATCATTTATGTAAATAGAAAGCCGGGAAGGAGCATGTACGCTTTCCCGGCTTTTTACTTTTAAGAAAAAATTCACCATCAGTACACCTCCCAGGAGGAGCAATAAAGCCCATGGCACAAAGGGTACGATCATATGGTAAAACGAAATACCCGGCGACCTCACTGCAGCATGCAGCAGGTATGGCCCGGATGTTCTTTTAGCTTCCAGTATTTCTCCCCCTGCACTCAGAGACATTACAATGCCATCGTTGGAAGATTTTACCAGGGGCAGGTTGTTTTCTACACAACGCAACCGGCAGATGTTCATGTATTGTTCCCGCCCTACTTCAGACTGCCCGAAGAAACTCTCGCTGGACAGCATTAACAGAGCGCTGGTCTGCTCCTGTACCCTGTTGGCTATAAAAATGCTATTCACCACTTCGTAACAGATACCGATCAGGTATTGCCGGCCGCTTATTTCAAAAACATCTGAATTGTTGCGTTCTATCCTGAACCGCTTTTTCAGGGGCAGGAAGGAAAGATAGGAAGGCACATACTCCTCTACCGGCACCAATACTTTTTTAAGCTTGATGCTGATCATATCTGATGTATCTATCATCAATGCGGCATTGTATGCACTGATCCCATCCGCCTGCTCCGGACCAGCATTAACTATTCCCGTGGTGTCATAGACATTCAGTTGAGCACCTGTAATAATATGGCTGGCCTGCCACCTTTTCAAACTTTGTTTGATCAGGTCGTACTGCCGGCTGAAAGGAAAACGGTCCAGCCAAACCTGGTCCGTCAATAATGCTTCCGGCAACAGCACGATCTCTTTGGGCTGTTTATCACTCACCAGCAGGGAGTCCACAATCCTGAGCTTCCGGATGTCACTGATGCTGTCTTTATCATGAACAGACAGCGCTGCCGCTGTAATATGGCTTACCATACCTGCCGGTTGTGCATTGCTTCGGACTTTTAGACCTAAAGAGATCACAACCGGCAGTAATATGGTGAAGCCGGGTAAAATCCATTTCTTCAGGCCAGGACGAGAAACCCTGGCTACTTGATAAATGAGATAATTACTGCTTAGTATCCAGGCAGACCCTCCCAATACGCCTGCATATGCGTACCACAAAACCCATTGAGGATGGCTTCCGAACACATTCCCCACAGTGAGCCATGTCCACGAAAAATCCCATATATGATGCAGGTATTCAAATAGCAACCAGCACACCAGCAACATCATCCCCTGCCCTTTTTTCAGAAAAGAACGGGAACACAGATGCCAGATCAACACCGGCATCAAAAAGAGCATACTATTGGTCAGCAGCGTAGCCAGTCCTTTCAGCGGCCTTAACTGGTATATCCAATAGGTGACTGCTGTATTCCATGTGAGGTTCAGCACAAACAGCTGAACATAATACAACAGGTTCTTTTTAGCCTGAAACAATACCTTAAAGTAAGGCACAAAACAGACCAGCGAAAAAAGCGGGTGCACGTACCAGGACATGGATAGCAGGAGCCCAAAGAACAGCCAGCTGATCAGGAATTGTGGCCATTGCTGACGATTGTTTTCGTGGAGGAGGATATGACCCTTCATTCTCTTATTATTCTATTATCTCGGACCGTTAGACCTGGCCACGCTGATGTATACCGGTACTTCAACCACGGTTGCGGCGTACACAGAATATTTCCTGGCAGGATCTGCACTATTGCTGGCCATGGTATAAGTCGCACGACCAACAGTTATCGTCACAAGCGCACTAAAACCATCTCTCGGGTCTAATCCGGGGAATAACGTGCTGTAAACAGTAGTTGGAATGATGAACCTTCCATTGTCCGCAACACGGAAAGCCACATAACGTTTGCGATCACCACCAGCTGGTGATGCCGGAAGGACCGACTTGCTGTTTTCAACATCATACTCCACGGTAACAATCACTCCGCTGGTATTCAAAGGATCTGCCACCCAACCAAGTTCGCATCCAACCGTGTTATTAACGGTGGTACCCCAGCGAGGGAAATTATTACCCATAATAGGGCTCGAACGTGGAGGGGAAGATCCGCCATCAGTGTTAGGGTTTTCAAAACCGAACTTCACTGACATACGTTGTGGAACATACAATGAGCCACTAACAGGGAGTCCGGGAGCACTGGGATTCAGTGTAAAGTTCAGCGTTTGACCGGCTACAGAATTATAGTCTGTAACAGGGTCAAATGCAGGGGCAGGAGTAGCTGCAGGAGCAGCGGCAGCGGCAGCGCCTCCAAAACTATTCTGTAAATACATATTACCTCTGGCCGGGTCCGAAGAAATACTTAGTGGGCCGAAGCTAACCAAACCACCGGGAACAATGTTCTGGTTATCATCATAAAATGCACCGGTGAACTCATATTTGCCATCCCCGCGGTCACCTGTTACAGGAGACGTTAACCCGGCTACCCGATAAGAAGAAAAGTTCACCAAACCGAAAGAACCATTACTTTGTGTCTGGAGAAATGTATAAAAGGCTTCTATACCGTCACCAACGCCAGACATGGTAGATACATCGGATCTTCCAACCTCCAGTTTCTCCAGTGAATTTTGTTTGTTAACTGCATTCTTATCGCAACTTGTCATTGCCATCAGGGCAATAAAATATAAGAAAAGCTTAATAGGCTTCATATCATTAAATGAATTAAAAGAGTGAGAGAAAATGCGTGGAAAGCTGATTAGCATCCCGCTTTCATGGAATAAGAGAGCAGCGTAAACGCATGCGTTTGCCCCGGAGCCAATTGCGCGCGGCCTCTGAACATGGGTCTTCCTGTTGTTCCACCTTTGCAGGCATTGCAATTCTCATAGAAGTCAATGATCAGGGTAGAAGGCACTTCTCTCGGCACCTTGATGTTCATGGATTGACCACTCGTAACCCAGGTAGTTTTGTAAGTGGCTGCATTGTAATTGTAAATGTTTTCAACTGGCTCCACGGTGATCTTACAATAGTAAGTGTGACTCTGGGTGGTGACAAGTGCAGTAGCCCCATTGACAGTTTGTGGATTGGACTGAGGGTTGGGCGTTGGGCAAGACCTGTCCGTAGACACGTCTGCAATAAACTGAAGTTTAAGGTTGCAGTCCACCGGTGTTAAAGATGGCCGGGTACTTGGCGGTACGGGTGCCTTAAGACTGGACAATAGGGCGGCAATTGAGATACCAAGGAATGGCAGCAAAAAAGCACGAGTTAACTTTTGCATGGTATTTGTTTAATTGATGAAAAAAGCATGGGACTTCATGGCATGGAAAAGCATCATAGGCAACAACAATAAGTCTTATCTATCTCTGGGCTAACTTCAACCCGCCGAAGTAATGAACAGATCCATTCAGGCAGATCAAAAATTAAAATAGATGGTTTCCATAATTTCGTCTAAATTAGGAATTTATATTTAATCAACTATAGTAGTTCATAAAAAAAATTAGATGGAAGTTTTCCACACTGCATGAATAGCATTACTGCAACTGTTTCTCTAACCATGTGAGCACCTCTTCTCCTTCCCGTGCATCAAACCAATTCATTTCCGCATCTCTTCTGAACCAGGTGAGCTGGCGTTTTGCATATTGCCTTGTATGGATCTTAATAGCTTCTGCCGCTTCTGCTATCCGCAGTTTTCCATCAAAATAATCGAAGATCTCTGTGTATCCTACTGTTTGCAGGGCATTATGATGGCGGTACTCCTTCACCGATTCCACTTCGTCCACCAACCCTGCCACCATCATGGCATCTACACGTTTTACAATATTTTCGTGTAATAACTCCTTTGGTAATTGTATCCCTATTTTAATGATCCTGAAATCGCGGTTACGGGGTGTGGCTGTTCTGAATGTACTGATGGATTGGCCTGTGGCTTCCAGTACCTCCAGCGCACGCATGAGACGTTGAGGATTTTGCGTTTCCGCTGTTGCATAAAAAGAAGGATCTCTTTGCTGCAGGGTTTCCTGCAGCCAGGTTAAACCTTCTGCAGCATAACGTTCCCTGACAGCAGCCCTGATAGCAGGCGGAATGGAGGGCATCTCGTCCATACCTTCCAGGAAAGCCCTGATATACAGGCCTGTACCACCGGTAACGATGGCAACAGGGTGCCTTGTGAAGATATCGGCCGCATATTGCAAAGCGAGTTGCTCATACATGGCTGCATTCACTTCTTCCCGTATGGAATGAGAATTAATAAAGTAATGAGGAACAGCTGATAGTTCTGCAGCATCCGGTTTGGCGGTTCCGATGCTCAGTTCCCGGTAGCACTGGCGGGAATCTGCGGAGATGATCTCCGTACCCAGCTGCTGCGCTATTCGTATAGCCAGTGCAGTTTTACCTACAGCCGTAGGGCCAGCCAATACAACAACCGTATTTTTCAATCAATGGATTTTAGAACAGGTTTTCTTCCTCGGCGCCATTCTCTTCTGCACCATCTTCCTCACGTTCTCCGCTTTCCTCGCCTTCTTCTCCAAAACCATCGTCCGGCATGCCTTCCCGGTTGAGATCATATTTCTCTTCCATTTCCACCAGCTTATCGCCGATGAGGCCTTTGGTACCGTACTGGCTCGGAGCAAGCCCTTCCTTGCGTACGCAGGCGGGGTAACTGAGTTTGGTGTTTTCGTCTTTGGCTACAGCAATGAGTTCTACCAGGAACGTCCAGTTCTTGGCATAATCATAGAGGTAGATGAATTTCTGATTGGGGTCCCGCACCATTGCACCAACGGCGGTTTCCTGCATTAATAACGGCTCTGCTTTACGCGGCTGCCCATCTGCTTCCAGGATGATCTCGCGGCCACGCTGCCAGTTGTCGTTACTACGGAAAAAAGTGGCTTTATGTTTGGAGTCAAACTCATATGCCAACAAGATGGCCTGATGGAACTGTAAAAAATTCTGGGTAGGCTTAACCACAATGTCTCTATAGACACTCTCATCTTCCTCCCAATAAACTCTGAACTTCAATACCGGCATATGATCAAATTAAACGTGCTGTAAAATTACCAAATTATTTAACAGGGGTCAAGTCTAGTTCTTTGGCCTTCTGCAACATATACTGATAAGCCGCCTCGTAGCTGTTCGGTATCTCACCATCCAGGATA
Organism: Chitinophaga niabensis; assembly: GCF_039545795.1. Classification (NCBI taxonomy): domain Bacteria; kingdom Pseudomonadati; phylum Bacteroidota; class Chitinophagia; order Chitinophagales; family Chitinophagaceae; genus Chitinophaga; species Chitinophaga niabensis. Next base: position 3,809,240 of record NZ_CP154260.1, read on the forward strand.
GCTTCCCGGATCGCGCTTTTCAAATCGCCCACCATTCTTCCCGGTTTGAGAGCAAAGATCTCCATGATCATTTCACCGGTGATAGGTGGTTGCCAGTTGCGGATACGATCACTTTCTTCCACTTCCTTCAAACGCTGCCGTACCATTTCAAAATTCTCAAGATAGCGTTTAACTTTCGCTTTATTCTTGGAAGTGATATCCGCATCACACAAGAGCATCAGCGCTTCCAGGTCATCCCCTGCATCAAACAGCAGACGCCGTATAGCCGAATCTGTTATATTCTCCTTTGTAAGGCTGATCGGGCGCAGATGCAGCTCCACCAGCTTTCTTACAAACTTCATTTTATCGTGCTGTGGCAATTTGAGCCGGGCAAAAATACGCGGCACCATTTTACCTCCAACTGCATCGTGCCCATGAAACGTCCAGCCATGCCCTTCTTCAAATCGCTTGGTAGCAGGTTTGCCAATATCATGCAACAATGCTGCCCAACGTAACCAGAGGTCCTTCGTATTCCGGGAAATATTGTCTATTACCTGGAGTGTATGGTAGAAATTATCCTTGTGCCCCTTCCCTTCCTGCATTTCCACCCCCGCCAGGTCTACCATCTGGGGGAAAATGATCTTTAACAGGCCGGTTTGATATAAAAGGTCCAAACCAATGGAAGGTTTAGACGATAACATGATCTTATTTAATTCATCCGTGATCCGCTCCTGGGTGATGATCTTAATCCTGTCCGCATTCTCCCGGATGGCCTGCAATGTTTCAGGCACAATGGTGAAATGCAGCTGGGAGGCAAAACGGATGGCCCTCATCATACGCAAAGGGTCATCGCTGAAGGTCTGCACAGGGTTCAGTGGTGTACGGATCAGTTTGTCTGCCATATCCTGCCGCCCGTTGAAAGGATCCAGCAAAGTCCCGAAATCAGCTTCATTCAAACTGATAGCCAATGCGTTAATCGTAAAATCCCGGCGGAGCTGATCATCTTCCAGGCTTCCCGGCTCCACTTCAGGATTACGGGAATGCTGGCGGTAACTTTCTTTACGGGCCCCCACAAATTCTATCTCCAGGTCCTTATGACGGATCTGGGCAGTACCATACGTTTTAAAAAAGTTCACTTTAGGTGAAGGGTCCAGCAAAGCTGCCACTTTGTGTGCGAGCGCAATACCATCTCCCACACAAACGATATCCATATCTTTCGTGTTCCTGTTCAGTAGTTTATCTCTTACAAAACCACCAATGAGGTAACAGGGAACGCCAAGCTGGCGTGCCGCTAATGCCACGCGATCGAATAACTCCTTTTCCCGTGTTGTACAGGGAATCTGCATATACTATCTACTGGTTTAAGGCGCAAAAGTACTCAATTCAGATTTATTCCTCCCGCCCAAAGGTCAATTTCTCAGTATTTCCAGCTTTCCATCCGGCTGAATACGCACGATCCGTGAGGGTTGGCGGATAGCGATCTCGTGCTGCCGGTGCACTACGGTATAGTCTGCCCCCTGTTTGATCTCATCCGTTATATCCAGGAAGGTAGCAGGTGAAGGAGCGCCACTGATATTGGCGGATGTGGAAACGATCGGTTTTCTGAATCTTTTGATCAGATGCCGGCAAAAAGGTTCTTTTACCACGCGGATGGCTACTGTACCATCTTCTGCGATCACATTGGGCGCAAGGTGCAGCGCCCCTTCATAGATCACTGTGGTAGGCCGGTCGAAGGCCGCAATGGTATCTGCAATATCGGGAGGTGGTTGCGACAGGTATTTAACAAGGTCCCGTACATCTGCCACCAGTATCACCAGGCTTTTGGATTCGCTCCGCTGCTTGAGGTCAAAAATGCGCTTTACAGCTGCTTCGTCTGTTGCATCGCAACCGAGGCCCCAGATAGTATCTGTAGGATAAAGGATGATGCCTCCGGCGCGAAGGGTGCTGAGACTTTGCACGAGATCTTCTTCAAATTCAGTTATCATGTACGTTGTAAGTTTAAGACTGGTATACCTCCATCACGGCGGCTGCACATTTATCTAAAGTGAACAGCTGTGCATGCTTTATGCCTCTTTCCTGCATACCAGCCGCAAAGGTACGATCAATCGCCACCCTTTCCATACCTTCTGCTATAGATGCAGGCAGATAAGGATCTATGTACAGCGCTGCATCTCCTCCTGTTTCCTGGAAGCAGGAAACGTTGGAAGTGACTACCGGTGTACGGCTCCAGAGTGCTTCCAGGATGGGTATACCAAAGCCTTCAAAAATAGAAGGATATATCAGTGCCGTGGCGCCCTGGTACAGGGCCGGCAGATCTTTAAAGGAGAATTTAGGTCCTTCATTCAGCCAGATGACTTGTTTTTCCATACCTTCTTTATGCAGGTAGGCTTTCACCTCATCTTTATATTTACCACCATCGCCCAAAACCACCAAAGGCAGGTCTATCTTACCTTTCAGCAGACGCATAGCTTTTACGATACCCAGCAGGTTCTTACGTTCTATTACGGAACCTACATAGAGGAAATAAGCGGATGGCAGCTGATAAGCCGCCAGCATACTGCTGATCTGCTCTTTTGTACATTGTTTTTCGAAAGAGGGATCGCAGCTTTGATAGCAAACTTTAATCCTGTTCTCCGGCGTATGGTAGTATTGTATAAGGTCCTGTTTGGTCTGCTCACTGATGGCAATCACCTTATCCGCATGTTTGCAGGCGTACCGGGCCTTTTTGCGGTAGGTGTACACATCAATGGGATTGTATTGCTCAGGGTAGCGTTCAAAAATGAGGTCATGCATGGTCACGACACTCTGCACACCGCTGTTGCTGATGCCAAAGGGCAGTTCTGCGCTCAGTCCGTGATAAAGGTCTATCTCCTTATCGATCAGGTCCTGGATCACCCAACGGCTTCTCCATACAGATTTTAACCACCTGTGATGCGCCCGTTGCGGGAGAATGGTTTGCATACCGGAAGATGGCTGAAACAGCGGTTTCTCTTTGGGGGCAAAAAGAAAATAGTTATTTTGCGGATAGTATTCTCCCAGGGAACGTATGAGGGTACGGCTGTAATTACCCAGCCCCGTACGATTCTGAAAAGCCCGCTTAGCATCGAAACCAATGTTCAAGTTGCGTTACATTTAATTCAGGCGGCAAAATAACAAAATAAATGCGATTGGTTAAAAAGCTATCAGTTTTCAGGCTGTAATGCCGGTATTTTAAGCATTCTTCACACAGGGCCATCAAAGTTCTTTCAAGGCTCTTTCAAAGCTCTTTCATTGCTTCACCCTTTAGGGTTAATATACCGTTGGTAAATACCATCTTCTGATACGCTATTAACCGGGGGATCAGGTAATTAGATTTGTTTAATTCCACAAAAAAGACTAATTTAATTGTCCGCTTTTGAGAAGCATACCAGGTCGGAAAATCAGGCTTGGAAAGACATTTACTCCCATTAAACATACGTATCCATTATTGTATCATCTTGTAACATCAACAAAAAACAATCAAGTATGAAACCCAATGAACAAGTAATGAAACCATTCTTTGCACAATTCCTGGAAGCACAGCAAACTGAAAAACGCCAGGAAAAAGAAAGTAACTGGACGAGCAAATTATCAGATGCTCCCGATCAGACCCTCAAGTACCCTTCAGATGGGGATGAGGAATGGTGGCTGTTATAGTTCATCTAACATTCAATGATCATTGCAAGCAATGGCAGTAGCTATTGCTTGTTTTTTTATCTGAAAATTCATGATTCTTTGCATTACTCATTCACAGGACGCCTACACGATAGAGTTAGTACAACAACGCCTGCAACAGCTTGGATATCCCAGCTTCCGCTTCAACTCTGATGAATTTGGCACCCGTTACCGGCTCCGGTACCGGCTCACACCAGAGGGTCCGCAATACCAGCTGCAGCATGGAAAACAAACACTGAATGCCAGTGATGTCAGTGCTGTATGGTACAGAAAACTATGGAAACTACAGGTGCCTCCTTCCCTGGACCCCGCCTATGTTCCTGCTTTCATCAAAGAATACAATACTTCCCTTCATATTTTCCTCGATGCCCTGGATGTACCATGGATCAATCCCATGCATATAGACCATGGCATCGGCAATAATAAACTCATACAATTATCCGCCGCACAGGCCGCCGGTTTGCATGTTCCGCAAACCCTCATCAGCAATCATGCAGAAGACGCCATCAAATTTTATGATGCCAATAACGGAGACGTGGTGGTAAAACTGCACGGCGCCCTTTCCAAAACCATGGATGGTGCCGGCGACTTCTTCCCCACTACCCGCCTGCGTAAAGAAGATGTACCCATGCTGGAATCCCTGGCCGCCTGCCCTATGATCCTGCAGGAATACATTCCAAAAGAAAGAGAACTGCGTGTTGCCTATATCGATGGAGAGATCTTTACCGGCAGCCTGAAAGCCCCGGAGTCTACAGACTGGCGCACGAACAGCACTACCATCATTCAATGGGAACCTTATCAGCTCCCTCCCGAAACAGCAGAAAAGATAGATGCCATGATGCGCCTGCTTAACCTTCCCTTTGGTGCTATAGACATGATCGTACAGCCCGATGGCAAATACGTTTTCCTGGAAGTGAACCCACAGGGAGAATGGGGCATGCTGGAAAAATACCTCGGATTTCCTATCGCCGAAACCATTGCAGAGAAATTAGTTAACCGGATCACCAATGAATAAAGGTAAAGTCCTCATTATCACCCATTCCGAAGATAATTACGCAGTAGATACCGTTATACAGCAGATTCAACAACTGGGCGGCAGCTGCGTACGTTTTGATGTAGACCGCTACCCGGTTGAAAGCAGGCTCAGCTCTTCCATTATCAACGGGCAATGGCAGGGCCTGCTGGAAACAACAGCGGGTACTTACACACTGGATGATATTACCGCCGTCTGGTACCGGCGCAGTTACCATATTGGCAAAGGCCTGGAAACCCTGCTGGAAAAGGAATACCTCTCTTCCACCCTCGGCGAACTGCGGCGTACGCTATTCGGGATGCTGGAGGGATTAAAGTGTTTCCAGATTGAAAGATACAGCGTATACCGCCGCCTGGACAGTAAGGAAGAACAACTGCGCATTGCCAGGGATTGCGGGCTGGAAGTACCTGCCACCTGCATCACCAATTCTCCTGCACAGCTAAAAGCCTTCCTGGCCGGCACCAACAAACCCGTGATCGCCAAAATGCAGAGTGCTTTTGCCATTTACCGGGATGGCCAGGAACATGTGGTGTTCACCAATGAGGTCACCACCGCCCACCTGGACCAGCTGAATGAATTACGGTATTGCCCCATGGTGTTCCAGGAAAAGCTGGAGAAGTCCCTGGAACTGCGCGTCACCATTGTTGGCCGTAAGATCTTCCCTTTTTCTATCGACTCCCGGCAACTGGTAGACTGGCGGAAAGAAGGAGCCGCGCTGGCCGATGAATGGCAACCCTATATCCTGCCACCCGATATCAGCCAGGCATTGCTGCGCTTCATGGATATTTACGGCCTGAACTACGGAGCCATAGACCTGATCCTTACACCGGAAGGAAAGTATTATTTCCTGGAAGTTAATGCCGCCGGGGAATATTTTTGGCTGGACAAGCTATGCGGCAATGCTATTTCCCACCAGCTGGCAGCCGTATTATTAAACCAGGCGGAAAGAAGAGATTAAGGCTGTTAACTCTGCCCGATTATACTATTTTTGCGGAAATATTTTTAGACAATGGATACACAGCAACTAATACAGACTGCCTGGAACGATCGTGGCCTGTTACAAGAAAGACAATATTCCGATGCCGTGAAAGCAGTGATTGAAGCAGTAGATAAAGGAAAATTACGTGTAGCGGAACCCGTAGAAAATGGCTGGAAAGTAAACGAATGGGTGAAACAGGCTATCCTGATGTATTTCTCCATTCAACCCATGGAAACCATGAGCTTACCTCCTTTTGAGTTCCATGATAAAATGAAGCTCAAAACCAATTATAAAGAGCTGGGTGTTCGCGTAGTTCCGCATGCAGTGGCCCGTTATGGTGCATTCATTGCCAAAGGCGCTATCCTGATGCCTTCATATGTAAACATCGGCGCATACGTTGATGAAGGAACCATGGTGGATACCTGGGCTACAGTAGGCTCCTGCGCACAGATCGGCAAACACGTTCACCTGAGCGGTGGTGTGGGTATCGGCGGTGTGCTGGAACCATTACAGGCTTCCCCTGTGATCATTGAAGACGGTGTTTTTGTGGGCTCCCGTTGCATTGTTGTTGAAGGTGTGCATGTTGAGAAAGAAGCGGTATTGGGTGCAAACGTGGTGTTAACCCAATCTACCAAGATCATTGATGTAAGCGGCCCTGAGCCCATCGAATACAAAGGCCGTGTACCTGCCAGGAGCGTAGTGATCCCCGGTACTTACACCAAGAAATTCCCTGCAGGAGAATACCAGGTGAGCTGCGCACTGATCATTGGTCAGCGGAAAGCCAGTACAGACCTGAAGACCAGCCTGAATGATACGCTGCGCGAATTCAATATTGCCGTATAGTATTAAATTTTATTTGTAAGGAGTTTTGGAAATATGCTGAAACTCCTTACTTTTGCACTCCCTGAAGATGCCCAGATGGCGAAATTGGTAGACGCACTGTGTTCAGGTCGCAGCGTCCGCAAGGATGTGCTGGTTCGAATCCAGTTCTGGGCACAAGAGAAAATAGACCCGCTCCTAGAGCGGGTTTTACTATTTTAGGGCCAGACCGGGGCCGCAATGGGGCCACGGCAAAAAAGAAAAAATTCCTGGATATGCAGTACAGACCCGCGAAAATTTACCCTGAATCCATGGACCTCTCAGTCCGGAAGTGGTATGTATATTACTGGTTCATGCATCCCTTTAAAGGGCAATACGAGCGAAAAAAAGTGTATGAAGATATCAATCTCTATAAGGGAGAAAGTAAAGTAGAGTATGCGAAGAACCTGCGCGATGCCGTTAACCTGGCTCTGCGTAATGGGTACAGTCCATTTGATGAAGTAGAAAAGGTAGAAATGTGGATCCAGGAAACCGAAAAGAGGAATGCTGCGGCTTCTACAGGGGTTAAAACCCAGTTCACGATGATCCAGGGATTAAAGTTATTCCTGACTGCTAAAGAAAAAGAAGGTAAATCGGATTCTACAATAAGCGCCTACACAACCACAGCCAATTTCATGAGGAACTGGCTGAATGACAACGGTATGCTTCTTGTTCCGGCTGCCCTGATCACAGATACGCAGTACATGGACATGATCACCGTAGCATCGGTGGATAAGGAAACGGGGGTAGGTTGGGCAAACAAGACATACAACAACTATCTTCTTTACCTAGAAACAATTTTGAACTGGTTGGCTGAAAAGATTAACGGTAATATCATCCCAGAGAACCCCATAAAAGGTGCAACCCAAAGAGAAACACTGAAACGTAAGCCCTCAGCTTATACTGACCAGGAACTCCAAGCTATACTAAAAGATGTTCGTGATGCAGGAGACACCTATATGGAGGGTATTATCCTAACCTGTTACTATGCGGCCGTAAGAAGTAAAGCCGAAATGCGAGCGCTTAAAGTGGAAAATATCTTATTCGACAGGGATATGCTACTGCTGTCAGCTGATGGCACAAAAGCCAGACGAGAAGATTATGTGCCACTTGATCCTGTTTTAAAAGAGTTCTACTTGAAGCAGGGATATGATAGGCTTCCAAAGGACTGGTACCTCTTTGGCAAGGATCATCGGCCAGGCCCGGAAATGGCCGCAGAGAATTATTATGCACGAGTGTACAAACCAATACGAGAGCGCCATGGGATTGATGATGCAAAAAAACTTTATAATTGGAAGCATACCAGGGCAATACATCTTGCCACTTCGGGAGTTAGCCCCTACGCCATCATGGAGCTTTTCCGGCACACTACATTGGAACAAACCATGATATACTTAAGGGATTTGGGGTTACTGGTAAACAGAGAAGCAGTGGAAAACAGCAGGGTAATTTAACTACCTAATCCTCGCAATAATTCATCAGGAGTAATTTTGTGAAACCTTGCAAGCCTTCTTATTGTAGATAACTGCAGGTCCTTTCCCCTTTCATACGCCAGATATTGCGTTCTGCCCATTTTATGATGGATTGCGAATGCTTCGGCACTATCAAAACCGGCCTCAAGGCGAAGGGTTTTAAGCCTTTCCCCCAATCTTTCATAATAGTCCTGCGGTGATGGTATTTCTTTTTGACCTGCCATAAGCCGGGGCAATTTAATCAACAAATGATTAATTACCCGAGTATTGTTAATTTATTTGCAAATGAGTTAATAAAATACTATTATAATAGCCCATATGTTAATAGCCCCTATTTAAGTAGTCCTTTTGTATAAAAGCTTTATATTAGCTTTCTTTGCAGCCTGAAAATATTGAAGGCCGCTACTTCGATCAGTGCCAGGAATCTTGGAAAATTCACTTTGGAGCGCTGAGGGAAGAAAGCAGCTCGTACCAGAACGGTGCGGGCTCTTCTTTGCTCGTGCTCCATGCGTTCCAAGACGTCCTGGCCGACAGAGTTGAGTTCCGCGCCATTTTTATGTGCTCGGAATATTAATCAGTAAACCTGGTGATATGAAAGCGAGCACATCCCCCCAGCAGGTCCTTGAATTTCCGTTCTGGCAATCCTTGCTTTTCGTTTTGGCGATAGGCCTTTTTGTTTTTTTGATTCAATTCGCAACGTACAAACACCTTCAAAGGAAAGAAACTACTGGATCATATATAAAGGCAGAAGCCGAAACCGACCAAGGGAAGACGAAATATAATCAATTACCTAACCTACCGGGGATTCCTCTCTGGTACTACACTTTACAACGATCAGACACCCTTTATCTTACATGGAAAGTCCCTCAATCAACTCCTCAATGATCTGTATGTCGTCTGAGGTCAGCTGAGAGTTTGGTGGCAAGTGCTTTGCGTAGCCCAAATTGGTTTTTATGAATGACCCGTTGTAGTAACGATCAATGTACACATGATAGGAGTCTCCCGCGCCATATACTTTGCTGATCTCTACGGTTTTGACCTGCAGCCCAAAGGATGCCTGAAACTGGATTCTATCTGGCATGTCGCCGCATTTCTTTACGATCAATTATTACCTGGGCGACAACTCCCCACACCTGGAATTCGTCTTCATCTTTTACCGGAATGGGATCATACAGATTGTTAGCCGCATACAGAACCCAGCCGGCTTTCGAACTTACTAGGGTCTTAACAGTAAATTCTCCATTCAAAACCGCGACTACCAGGTCATGGGGTTGGGGTTTAAGGGATCTGTCTACTATCAGGTAGCTTTTATCCGGAACGTGTTCATCCTGCATGGAATTACCATCAACTCGGACAATGAATACGGAGGGCTTGTTCATTCCTAAAAATGCAACGAGGTCTATATCTTCTTCCATGAAATCCTGTGCCGGGGAGGGGAATCCGGCCTTCACAGGTCCAACATATGGCAAAAGGAATTCCGGCGCCTGTAATTCAACTCCATAGAATCGCAGGCCGTTCCGCACAGCTGTAGCTCTCATGTCTAACTAATTTATTTAGCAATAATACTAAATTATTTAGTTAACAATCAAAGGAGTTTGCGGAAATTAACAACCCGATTAACAAAAGGGCAGTTGGATAATTACCGGATGGATTATTTTGCGGGAAACAGGGAAGGCATGGATAGTTTTGATCAAAGAAAACAGGATCTCGCAAAGCAGATTGCAGAGAAGTGGATGGAACGGGGTTTTACCGTTGATTACCTGGTTATGGAATTACACCTGGACCGGAAGATAATTGAAGAGATCTTTGCGGGGGATGTGACGGGCATAGAAATGAAGATATTAGAGGGTATTAGAGCAAAAATAAAAGATTGATTAGAGATTTTCACTGTAGCCCGCCACTGATTTTGTGGATTTACAATACCAAAAAGTCCCTAAATTTCCTCAGAAAAGTTGTACCAACCACGAGATATTTTATAATCCACTGTTTGTCAATTGTTTATGTTTCCGGAAACTTAATTTGTTAAATATTTCAATGCTAACCATTTTGGTGTTAATTTTGTTCATCTGTATTAATTAGACCAAATCCATAAAACAAAAGACGACATATTAGCAGCATTTATACTCCTGAATAAGTTTCACGTTGTTCACGTTTTAAAAGAACATGCCATGACCACGATAGCAATGACACATAAACCGGCAGTAGCTGTAACGGCCTCTCCAAGCCCTACTCCTAACAAAAATGTAGGCTGGATAACACGTTGCGTGGTAAAAATTAAAGCCAAAAGGCGAGTTAATAAAATAATGAGAAGCTTGCATGAAGCAAAACAAATCCACGCCGGGAAAAGGAAAGCACAGACATTCGACGAATTCCTCGAAGGATTTTAAAGTAATGACAACCGACCTTTTCATCAAAGAAGCCAAAAGGTTAAAGAAGAAATATCCTAACATTGGCAGCGATTTCCGGGACTTATCAACCACGCTAAAAAAAGATCCAATAACGGGCAACGATGCCCTTGGCTGTGATTGCTATAAGGTAAGAATGCCTATTAGCGACAAAGGGTGTGGAGAAAGCGGTGGGGCGCGGGTTATAATAGAGGTGAAAATAATAGATTCTTCCGTTTACCTTCTATCAGTGTATGACAAAGCAGAGAAAGAGAATTTTGATGGCACAGTAAAGGACCTACTTAAGAAAAAACTCCTGACGAGATGAACAGCTAAAGTCCACTTTCTCCAACCTATCTATCACATCAAAAGATGCGCAATCCTCCCACCCTAGCTTTCCATGTTGAAGGAAGTTAGCCTTCCAGTCACACAAATAACCTTGCAGCCTGCTTATACATTGATTCAAAATCCCGGTAATTCTGCTCACTGGGTTCATGCTCTGGATCACCGGTCACCCACTCCCTTTTATAAGCTGTGCAAAGGTCCCTTGGATTCTTAATCGCTATTTGAGTGTATTTCCAGGTCAGGCCACCAATATATAGTTCCCGCCGTAGCGAATTGCTGATCGTAAAATCTATGCTGTCCTTCCAGGAGTGAAAAGCAATAAAGATCCGCTCTTTTCCTGTTCCGTTCTCCCGCTTTACTACCGTTCCGGCAATTTTCTTATCAAACTCTGCAGGCCACCTGGCGCCATCTGCCTGAATGCCGGCGTAATTGTTGTTTACGCCACTTTTACCGTTAGCGGACTCCATCCGGAAGAAGATGTAAGCGGCCCGTTTCACCTCTGCAGGTGCTTGGCTTTCCTTAATGTACTGAATGGCAAACGCCATTTCGATGCTGGTCTTTTTGTATTGTAGAACCGGTTTTTCTGGATATGCGTTTCTCATGTTCAGAAGTTAATTAGTGAGTACTGAATTGCAATTCCGGCAGAGGGTGTCCACCTGGTGCCATTAAAACCATAGCCGGCATAAGGACCTACCCCAAACCGCTTCGATTTCGCATTATTCACCCGAATGCCGGTAAGACCAGTTATTCGTGTATTAGGGTTCTGGCTAAAACCATCCACATAGGTTTCCTTTGTGAACAGTCCCTTTTTCTTGCTATAGGTAACGAATGTGATAGAATCCCTGACCGAATACCGGATAAAGGGCTCTTTGGCTATTTCTCCTTGCAGTGAAATCCAGCGGTCATCATAATGAAACTGGTAGGTCTTGCTGGTGTCACCATAAACGGTATCGACCTTCAGTACCACAGATCCTTTCGTTTCGGTTTGGGCGGACACAAAGCTTTGCAGGGCATTTTCCTTCATTCTGAAGATTCTTTTTAGGCTATCTATTTCCGATTTATAATAGATTTTCAATGCGGAGATACTACCCTCTGCCACCTGCTTTTCAGCATGCTCCCTGCCGGCCAGATCTTGCCAGAATCTAACGCTATCGTCCCTGATATCCTGGATGGTTTCAATTGAAGTGATCACCTTCTCTTTACGATGGCATGAGCGGGTAGCCAGGATTCCTATCACAACCAGCAAGGCAACAATTATAAACCGGTAAATGGTATTCATTTGAATTCCAGTTTTATGCCCTCTGATTCCACGCTGGTAGAATCGTAAAGCGTCACCTTACCGTCCAGGTCCAGGACTATAATTTTGTTGATCCTGCTTTTGTCGTGCAGGATAGTTGTGTACTTAGGTACCGGCTTAGGATCAATTACAGGAGGACCACCTGGATGTGGATGCATCAAAAGCCACTCTAACCAATTCCGGCCATTCACCCGGTAAGAGGAATCGTAAATATTGGCCCATCCATCATGGCCTCCGCTGTATATCGTAACAGTGCCGCCTCCTTGGTTGTATCTGTTGATCGAATCACTATACCGGCGAGCATTCGCCGGCGGTGTCACCTGATCATTATCGCCAGTAAAGAACCAGGCTGCAGGATATCCTCCCGAGAAGAATCTGAAGTTTTTCATGTAGTCGTCACTCGGAGCACTCGGTGACATGGGAACAATGGCGGCGATCTTCTTGGTTAAGGACTCTTTGAACGTAACTGCCTGGATTACTCCCTGGCCACCAGCGCTCAAACCGGTAAGGTATATCCTGTTGGTATCTATGCGGAACTTCTTTGGCAGGTCGGTCAACATGTATTCAATAGCTTCAGGAGTTGTTGTCCAGCCATGATGCTGTGGCGCCAGAACGATGAATTTAGTCCGCTGGCCAGAAACCGGGTGAACGGCTTCCACCTTCTGGCCACTGGAGATCACTTTGGGTAATCCCTGCTTTATAAGGCGCGAAAGGTCCTGCACTGTGCTCCCCACTTCTCCATAACCATGAAGGAAAATGATAAGCGGATAATTCTGTGATGTGGATGTGTAATCATCCGGAAGCGATAACAAAGCGTTCTGTGTCGCTCCGTAGCTGGCAATTTTTACCTGGTAGGCTTGAAGGTTACCGCCGAATTGGGCAGAAACCAAAATCGGTAGAAATAGTAGTATTAAGAGTAGTTTCTTCATTTATCGAATTTGAATAGATTGATTAATCCTTGTCTAACGGCTTTACCAATGGCCAGGAGAATGCTGTCGCCAAACCGCCCTATGATAACTGCGCTGATGATGGCCAAATCATATTTGCCATAGCTGGCCAACCACATCCACACCGCCCATGCAGCAGCAAAAGCAACTGTTGTGTGAAAAATGATTGCCTTATAAGTGAGTTTAGCTTCCATGTTGAGTGTTGCGAGTTTAGCCGCCAATCCAATAACTACCCCGCCCACGTATACTAAAATCTTGACCAAAAGCGGACCCTGCTCATTTGCGTTTTCTGCCATTTCTCAATAGTGTAACGGTTATAATTATTGTGGCTACTATATATTCGTTAATCCCGAAAACTTTCGGATCGAAAAAAATCTCGTCAAGCAGGTTATTAAGGGAAAGGAACAACCCAATAGTTGCTACCTTGTCCATAACTCCCTCTCCCTTATTAAGACGCTTTATTGTCAAAAAAAGCAGAAAGAACCCAATGGCAATTGATTGGTAATATGCTCCTGTCCATAATCTTGGCCAAAGGTTATAGCCTACGATTAAAACGGCCAAAGCACTTAGCAATATGGTATTATCCGTTCTCATGGTTTACGATCATCTGGACGTCCACCTACCAAGTCAGTTTCCCCGGGATCTTCAATTTCTAGCGTTAGCTTTGTGCCCGCAATGGACGTACTCTTGCTTACCATGGCTCCAATGCCTGATATAGAGGTTAAGACTGCAAATATCCAGGTTATCCAGTCCTTAACATCCTGGGGGACATTTCCCGGCATGGAGGATATTAAAGGGGATATTGTTGCTGTTAAAGTTGCCAGAATGCCTGTAAGGTTTACAAGCCATATAGGCGCGTGTTTTGAAAGATTATTCGCCATTTCATTATTTTTTAAAATCCACCCATCCCCCACTTAGAAGGAGTATTCAGTAACCTGGGTAAACCCGAATTTTGTATTTGCCATTTGTCTGATTTTATTTGATCACTATCCTAATGACTAATAATTTAATTTCTGGAAATCAATCGCCACGATCCGCCTACTGATTGAATTACCGTTGTTAAAGTCATGGTTGTAAGTGCCGCAGCATTGGGTCGTGAAATATTATAATTAATCGCCCAATTACTTGCACTGTACTCATGGAAATGCAGGATTCGTCCTGGGCATGTTGCGGGATCTGGCAATGTTATCAGTACACCATCCGCTGCACCTGTACCCATTCCCTCCATGAGTATAGTATGGTCATCACTCGCAACCGTGAAGGGTGTTGCAGTTGAAATTGTACGGGTCTTTACAGCAAAACTGCCATTAAGAGTGAGAGTGCTATTATCTGTTGTTGTATTTATAAGTAGGTTTCCCCCTGCCGTAAATCTTGCCCTCTCTAAGGAATTGGTTGAAAATGTAAAAGGGTGATTGGATACAGTGCGGTTACCCGCTAAGCCAGTCCCCAACCAAAATTCAGCTAATACCCCACCGCCTTCAGCTATAAAAGCGTCTGTACTCACAACATTACCATTAAAAAAACCCTTTGCTGAGTGAGTACCGCCTGCAAACCCGCCAACTCCTAATCCATCGCTATTAACATAGGTAAATTGACCGGCACCGCCTTGGCTCATAACAATATAATCAGAGGCCGCCCTTAATTCTAAACTGCTTCCAGAAGGGCTGTATATGGCAGGCGCTGTAGCGACACCATTTATCTCTAAAGTAGTGGCAGGCGTTGTTGTGTTTATCCCTACCTTACCACCACCTGTACCCATAAACACATTACCACTTGAAAAGTGATTAATGTATAAATTATCATATGCGTTCCCGTTCATCCCGTCAATTGCATTGCCATTGTTTCCAATCACTACCCCTAAACCATTAGGGTTTTGCACATGCAACGGGGCTTGAGGTGTTATTGTGCCTATGCCTACATTTCCTGCTGAGGTAATGCGCATCCTTTCAATAGCATTTATATAAATACCTAATGCATGATTAGAAAATGAACCAATGGCAGCAATAGAATTGGCAGGGCTGTAAGTTAAACGAGCGTCTATAGTGCCATCTGTCGAAATAATATCGTTATTCGTTTTAATTACTCCATTAATTTGTACTGCGCTTGATCCATCATCTGTAGGCGCATTCACCAGCATACGGCCACCAGAAAAAGCATGGCGAGCACCATTTTCGGCCACATAAGACATGTCTGTAGTATTACTACCGATATACCCCAGCCGAGTATTATCCGGTTTATAAAACCCTACCCAGCCTGTAGCACCAACAGCGGTGTTCAAATGAATGTACCCATTGCTTGGCGAACCACCTACACGAAATTGACCATCAATCCAGCCATTCCCTGCCTGTGCAGCGGAAAATTGAGTTTGTATATAATTGCCTGAGCCGCTTACTGGTGCATATCCTGCTAAGGAATTTGCTACCGCCAGCGTAGTAGGATAGGTTGTGTTATTTGCACCGGCTAATGTAGTGGCTTTGTTTGCCAGTAATTCATAAGCCCCAAAGGCAGAAGCAAAAGGCAATCTCTTCATCCTGCTTGTAGCAGGATCAAACATCAATAAGTCATTGGATGTTGTTCCTAATTGATTGACGTTATCAAAATTTGTGAACTGCATGAATCGCGGAGAAACTGTGCCGCCAAAATCCATAGTAGTATTACCGTTCTCCATGGTTACACCACCATCGAAGTTTGTGTTGCCGGATGAACTTATTGTCACAGGGGATCGGCTTCCAGAAGGGTAAGAGAAAGTGAGTGAGCCAGAATTCCCGGTGATATGCCAACTGGCACTAGCCTCTAATCTTGTATTTCCGCGCAAAACATTCCCCTGTCCGGTTCCGTCTAACCAAAAATTTGCTGTTTGAGCAGCAGCATTTTGGTTTTGAATATATCCTGTGCCTCCAGTGATAGGCGCTTTTCCATCGATTCGGCTAGAAAGATAAATGGTATCAGCCTTTCGAAGATATGGAGTAAGCATTGCCGCCGTGTCGGTATATTTGACAAGCGTAGAGAAATTGGGGGCACCTCCAATTTTCATCCACTTTACCCCATTCGAGTAATAGTGAGCGGTATCACCAGTCTGTTGTCTAAATATCAAAGCGCCAGGATAGGACAGCGCTGAAACACCCAGGGTGTCATTTGTATTTATCCAAAATATTTTACCAATTTTCAACTGGTTAAATGACTTTGGTGCCGGATCCAACGGAGGGAACTGTGACTGGGAGAAAACTCTCAATGAGATTAACAGAACACAGACCATAATAAGCAATCGCTTCATTTCGTACGATTAGGTTAACAAAAATGTTCGCGCCAAATGTAATTTTTAGCGGTATATCATGTGAGAATCAGACCTAAAACCCCAGTATTTTTCATCGTGGTTTCTGATTTCAATCCAACTATTGACTTCGAATCGTCTATCTGTGGCCAGTTTGGGGGCCTACCTCCGGGCGCAAAGGTTGCCGCAGTGTCATTTCCTCCAGATGAACCAGCCAGCAGCTTGTCAAAATTCGGATCGGGAAGGAAGTTCCCAACACCATCCGCCTGGTATCCGCCAGGGAATTGGTGAGTGCGGCCATTTGTATCCAAACTTCTACCCTGGTTCAAAAAACGCAAGACGGTACCATCAAGAGCAGGTATCCTGAATACATCCGGATCATCCTCCGGCCCCAAAGAATAGCAGCCCTGGTAATCAACAGAGGAAAGCCATAAGGTATCCTCTATCAATGCATCACCCATTGCCTGCACAGCTTCCCACAAACGGGGGTAAGAATCTTTTCTTACCAAGGATCCGTCTGCAATCAATGTGTTAAGCATAGTGGAATAACCGGCGATAGGCTGGCCTGCCACCAGGTAGTTACCGAAGAAATCAATTACATACCACCCGTCCTCTGCCTTCTTAAGCTTGAGGGTATCCCCTTTCCCCATATAAACCTTCGTCAGTGCCTGGCCTTTGAAGTAGATGAACTCACCGTTTTTCGTTTGGATTGTACTTTGAAAATTGTTGTTGATCATGGTCTCGAAGGGTAGCTCCGCTTTGTCTGGAGTGTCGGCTAAAGCCAACAATGTTATCACTGGCTTATTGCTTCCACCAGAAATATTGAACGTGTAACCAACATCATCAGGCACCAAAGGGTACGTACTATCGATCAGTTTGAATCCTTTATCAGATTGCCCAGCACCAGGGCTCGGAACCGTACTATTACCACCCTCATACTCGTAGATATGAGCAATCCATCGCTCACCACTGTATAAAACGTCAAAGTCCCTGGTTAATTCAAATCCTCCAGTTGATAGCGTTTCAAACCAATCCGACATATACCTTGAGGACGAACTAGGTCCTACCCTTTCCAGCGAGTAGTTCAGTCCTGCCAGTGCAGGAATATCCCACTGCTTTAGACCATCCAACTCTGCAGGAACTGTCAATTCCATATCGGCACCAGACACGACTGGCGCTTCGGGCGTTGCAACGCCGTTTATTTTCGCCCTGAGCTGGGAAATCTTCATTCCCTTGGTTTTGTTTTCCGAAGTATCATAACCTGCCAGCTCATCATCATCATCGATAACAACGAAATCGGGTAATTCCGGCACTCGCGCGGTTGGCAATTCTATCGTTACAACCTGCCCTGTTCCTACTATAGTTCCTGTAACTAAAGCCATGGGTTAACAATTATATCTTTTTATATACTTTCCCGGTCGCATCCACATAAAGTGGAAACATACCGGTAATATCTGTCGTTGTTGGTAAGTCCGCCATCGTCACAGGCCCAATGAAATCATTTTCACTTGCTCTGTTATTCAACTGGCTGTTTATCTCATCGATGGACCGCCCGTTATTTCCAATGAGATTGTAAATCTCAGAACCGGCGTTTATTGACAAACCATCCGATAGGGTCAACTGGTAGTTGAACTCGTCCTCAAACGTCCTGGTGAACGCGGTTACCCTAATTCTCCTGTTTATCGAAAGAGGGGTGTCTACGATCCAAATGAGGTCGCCTATATCTACCTGCAGGTTGTTTTTCCTGAAATAAGCCGGATCCACAGAAATTGGGTTTGTGAACTGAGGAACGCTGATTGTATCCAACAGCTTTTGCGCCGCAGCGGTTAACTCCGCCTCAGCCGCCGTAACATAGCTCGGCGGCATCTGGATATCCACCAGAACATATTCGTCCCCGATTGCCGGCCGGAATAATGAAGAGGGTACATCGATCGCTTTCTCATTCTTATTTTTAAGGACCGTGAATTGCTTTGTGATGTTATTATATCCTCCCGCTTTAATATCGAAGGTATAACCAGCCAGCTGGCCGGTATTGAACGTTACCTTTGCCGCTACACCAGGCAACAGGAAATCATTCACATCAAAATCCATTGTACTGTCGAAGAAGACATTTGGATTCAGTGCATTCACGTTTGTGACTTTGCCAGTACGATGCGGATAAATATTTTCGAAGACAGTGGTTTGCTCGTTTAACCCGTAGGTCCCGACATTCTTTTCCAGATAAACTTCTCCGCCTGTCATCTTCAGCCTCCGGGAGTAATTCCTGTAATCAGGAGGCAGGTTTTTCTCCGACCCGAAAGCGTAAAGCCTGGTCACAACGTTCGTATCATTCAGCGGATCCCGACCCAAATCATACAGCCCTTTGCCCTTACCTACCGAAAGGGTAACACCTCGGTCCCGAAGCTTTCTATCCAGAGAAACCTTCTTTCCCTCAATGAAATACTCAGTTCCGAACTGCTGCGCTATTCTCCCGAGTACTTCCAGGCAGCTTTCAGAATTGAAGGTCATGTTCTGTGCATCTGCAATGATCACTGCTCCGCGAGTCCACCCCGCTCCTACCCTATTTGCGTTCTTCACAATCAGATCAATGAACACTTCCGGTTTTCCCATTAATGAAAACACGCCTTCCTTCAGTTCATTGTTTTCATCGTAGAACATGAACATAGTTTTTGCCAGCCCGAAGTAATCTGCCTGCATCACCATGTCATACGCGTATTCTCGGGAGGATCCTTTTGATATCTTGGGTAACTGGTTGATATAATACCTCTCTCCGAAGACTTCACACCAATCCCCGATCCGCAGGTCCATGAGTCTGCTCAGCTCAAACTGTATGGACAGCTGGTTATCACCCATAATGGTTTTAGACTGGGAACTGTTGTTCCCCGGCTTTATGGATTCCACCTGGACTTCTCCCCTCATGATGTTCAGCGTGATCATGTGATCAGGAACCTCCCTTCCTCATCCATAATGTAAACGTTGGTTGAGTCCAACTGTGGGCTGGGTTCTACCAGGGTAATGGAAAACTGTGCCGCTATTTTGGAACTCCCTTTGATCCGGGTACGGCGGGCAAAACTTGTACAGGACTTATAGAAAACGAAATATGAACTGGCAAGCTCAGAAACCTCCAACCTCCTTAAACCAGGTTGCCGGAGCATGTTCAGGAATTTGTGATACTTATCCCAAAAGTCACTTTCGCCCGCGGCCTGGATGCTAATATTTAAAGAAAATTCCTTCTCCTTCAGGTATACGCGGGACAAATCGATATCCAGCCCATTCTCGTCCGCCCAATCATGGGAAATACTTTCCTTCCTTTCCGGGAATTGCAGGAGAGCATCTGTACCGGCACGATCTTCTATGATCATTCCGTATACCAGCCACAGGTCGGCTCCATCGATATAATATTGTCCGGTTGGATAAGCCATTACTTTTTCAATTTGATACCTTCGTTTTCAATTTTTCTCAGTCGGCTGTCTATACTCAATAAATAAGACGTATCGCCTTTGATAGCGTTCAATACGCTGAGGCTTGAATTCATAATCTGGACTTGCTGCAACCCAGTTATTCTTAATCCTCCAAACTGCCCCGCGATCAGCTCTGCGGTTTGCTGGGACATACCCTGGATTCCTGCCATGAGGCTATTGCCGCCAGATCCGCCGTTTGCGAGATTCAAACCTGTGATATCCTCCAGGTCTTTAAACTGGTCACCTGCCTTGGCGATTATTTTATCATAGAGATCCCGCAATTTTGATATCTCAGATCCTGTGAGCACGCCATCGGATTCAGCGTTCTTTGCGAACTGGTCGTAAAAAGCCTTTAACGGCTCTTCCAGGAATTTATATTTCAAGGCATTTAATGCAGCCTGACGCATCAGATCTTCGAATGTTCCGGCAAAATCTTGAGCAGCAAATTTGCCATTGGCAAAGCCATCTACTATGGCATCAGTGATGCTATCTGCAGTTGTACCGGTAAAAATCTCTTTTGTTTGCTGCTCAAGGTCGCTGAGCATCTGCTGTATGTTTTGGCCTTCCGCCTGAAGCTTCTGCAACTGCTCAAAGAGTGTTTTGGCCCGGCCGTCCAGTTTATTCTCGGCGTAAAGCTTTTCTATCTGGTCAATAGTCATCCCCATCAGAGAAGAATACTGATTGACAGCTTGTTTTTTCCGCCAAAGACCCAGAAACCCACCATATTTCTTTGCATCGACACCGGAAATAAAAGCCTCCCCCTGAAGCAATGCGAGGATCCTTTCCTGTTCTGCTTTATTCTGCTTCTGGTTCTCAATGTTTGCCTGTTTCTGTGCCTGGATGCCTTTGAGGGTTAAATCAATCTCCTGGGCTTTCAGGAGATTTCGTTGACGGATCACTTCATTGATCCGGTATTCTCCCAGTTCCTGATTAACCAGGAAGGCATATTGCGCTTCGTAAGTTTTTTGCAGGGATTCACGGACTTTTTTGCCACCTTTTAATGCTGCAGCGACAGCACCAACCACTGCACCAATTGCAGCACCAATAATTGCCCCAGGCCCCGTCCAGGATGTTAATGCTCCTCCTATGGCCGCACCTGTACCAATCAAACCTCCGATTGTTCCTAATGCATTATTCGCCTGATCAGAAGAAAATTTGCCTGTTTTCACATTCGATGCCACCCCAGCTACAGCCGCTATGCCTCCAACTGCCTCCAGTACATCCGACATAGTATCGATAGTATCCGCTAACCCATCATTTATGCCCTTAAATTCGTTGGATACTGATCTTAATACCGAAATAAAAGAGGCAAACGCCTCAATGCCTCTTCCGGTCACCTCCTCCATCGCCTCACCTAACTGCTTCTTAATCTTTTTGATCTCTTCTTCACTGATTTTCCCGGCCTTTTTCAGTTGTTCGAGCATTCCATCGGGACCTGTCCAAACATCGATAATTTTCTTTATCGAACTGGTATCCAGCTCATCGATATCGCCAAAGAGATCCTTATAGGCTTTGAGTTGTTGAATATTATTATCGTTCAGCCGGTCAATATCTTCCTTATACTGCTTGTCCCTTTCGGCAGCTTGCACTAATTGCCCATTCTTTAGGAGCAGGGCGCGCTCTTTTTCGTATTTCTGGGTTATGATATACTTCTGCTGCTCATAGGTCAGCGTTGCCTGGATAACTTCTTTATACCTGTTTAAGGTGTTCTGAATCTCTTCCTTATCCGCTGCAGAAAGCGCATTCGCCAAAGCGTCCCGTTTAAAACTGGCGGTTACCGAAGAATCACCATCCAGCTTGGACAGTTCATTCCGTAGGAATTCAACGAAGGAAAGAGCATTTCCGACCTGTTCCTGGTAAACCTGCTGTGCTTTTTCAATCCCCACTTCCTGCTGGAACTCCTGGAAGTCCTTAAAAATATCCTTTTGCGCGGCAATTACCTTTTTATAATCCTCTACATCCTGCTTTATACGGGCATTCCCGGTTTCTGTACCGCGGGCTGATTCTATACGCGTAAAAACAGCACCAGGCACTTTTACACCTGCACTTTGTAGTTCCTTTGCACGCTTTACAAGCTCGTCATAACGGGCATTGATCCTGGCTATTTCGTTTTCATCACGAACCAGTCCGCTCCTGCTTGCTTCTCCTTCAGCGTCAGCCAAATCCTTCAGGAGATCTGTTAGTTTCGAAACTTCTTTCTGCGCTTCTTTCGCAGACGCTTTCTGCCGGCCGTATGGATCGAGTTCTTTTATTCTGCGATCAGCGGCTTCGAGGTCTTTAGTTAGTTGTAAACGTTCTTTCTCTACCGTGGAAGCTTTATAAGCCTTTTCTATGTCCTCCCGGATAGCCTTTATTTGCTCCAGCGATTGCGCCTCTGCAATTAACTGTGCATTGGTCTTTTTAGCTGCCTCTGCCTTTGCCCCCTCTTGTTTTATCTGGCTACTTATCAGGGATTCTGTAACCTTCTTCTGCTCTTCCAATTTTTTGGTTTCTACACCAATCATGTATTGGATGGCATTTTGGTATTGTTCTCTTCTACGCTGGTCTTTCGTAGAAATATCAGCCAATTGTGTGTTTAACTTGGTGATACGCTCCTGGATCAATTGCTCTTGCTTGAAACTTTCAGAAGCAGCGGCTTCATTAGCTTCAAGCCTGAACTTTTCCCGCAGCGCCGCCACATACTCCTTAACGTTTGCAGTAAGCTGGCCTTGCGCAACCGATTGGGCATTTATGCCTTTTACGAGCACAGGATTGATATCCCGAAGTTTTTGATAGGCAACAAGCCGTTCCTGCTCCGTACTGTTTGCGTTCTGCAGTACGGTCACATAAGCATTTATCTTTGTTTCCTGTTCGGTAAGCGCCGAACCCGATCTTTTCGTGGTTTCAGCCAGCAGTTCCTGGCTACTTTTTACCTCCAGAGTTGAATCCTTCATTATCAACAAGGCGGTTGTCAACCCGGCGAGTATTGTTGCCAACGCCACATAAGGATTCGATAGCATTGTCGCATTCAAAATCTTCTGTGCCCTGCTGGTGGCTTCTAATGCAGCATAGTGCAGTAGTTCAGCAACAGTAAGACGGGAAACACCGGCTGCCTGAAGGTTTAACTGAATAACCCTGATGCTTTCCAGCGCATTGGTAATGATCAGGGCAGTACGATAGGCCCCATAAGCAACGGTGAGGACCTTGATTATGTCGAGAACTGTTTGATAATTATTTACCAGAAACGTGAGGCTTTGGATGGCTCCTGAGAAAAGCCCTTCCTGGGATTTGCCTAAATTGTTCAACATTTGGGAAAAGGCATCTTCTAAGTTGCTGATTTGGCCAGTAAGGGTTTTTGATTGCTCTTCCATCAGGTTGAAGAACAATCCTCCTTGCCCTGTCATCGACTTAAATGCCTTTTCTACTTCCGGAAATCCTACTTTACCAGCTTCCACCAGCTCCGAAACCTTGTCTTCGGTAACTCCAAATTGCTTAGCCAACTCGCTGATAATAGGAATACCGCGGGAAGTAAATTGCATGATATCCCTTGTGTAAGCTCTTCCTTGGGTTCGAAGGGTTCCGTAGAGGTATACGATATCCCCAAGAGGTGCGCTTACCCCAGATGATACATCCCCGAGTGTTTTTAGGGTGCCGATTACCTGGTCAGCTGAAAAACCGTAGGCCAATAGCTGCTTTGCTCCTGCTCCTACATCGGATAATTGGAATGGGGTTTTGGCAGCAAGCTCAACGGCTTGTGCCAGCAGTTTGTCTGCTTCTGATTTGCTTTTCAGCATGGTCTTAAAAGAAACTTCCAATTGCTGGAACTCCCCCCTGACCCTGATCATCTGTTGAATAAAATTGGTAGCCCCTGCAATAGATAAATATGTTCCAACCGCGGTTGCAGCCTTTTTGGCTACATTTTCGATGGCGTTGGATTCTCTTTGGGCTGTGACAGTAAGGGATTTCAACTGGCGCTCTATAGCGTCAAATTGCGCTTTGAATTGTGAACCGTGAATTATGGCATCAAATTCAAGAGGCCCGCCATTTATCGTTACTGCCATTTTGTAGTAGTTAAATTGTTCCCCAAATGCTGGCTGCATCTGTTAAATCACCTTCCCGCTCTTCCTCCTTCCCCTTCTTTTCATCCGTCTTTTCATACGTGGGAACTGAGGCAGATAGCATCATCAGGTTCGTCCAGCTCCTTTCCCAAAGAACCTCGTCCCATGTGAATCGGAAATATTTTATCAGCCCTCCGATGGTACCCCAGAGGCTATTGTCTCCCCTGGATTTAACAGGCTCATTCCCTTTGCGGAAATGATAGTGTTCATAAAAGCCCCTATTTCCATCATCTTCACAACCTTGGTCACAACATTCAGCAACTCCACGGCCGTAAAATTGTTGAGTATGAACCTTACCAGCCGCGGACTGGGTTCTTCCCGTTGGTTAGTCATCCCGATGGCCACTATTTCCGCAAGCGCTGTTGAATGATTTTGAATGGCAGTATAATTGGCAACAAGGATATTCCCCCCTTGCTCAAAAATGTCCATATCCACCGTTAGCAGCCGCTTTGAGATCCTAACCAAATTGCCCAGGACAATAGGCTTTAATTCAAATTTTCGTTTGGTTGGTGCGCCAAATTTGAAAAGAATTTTATCCCATAGTCCTGGACTTACAATTTCAATCTCGATGATTGCTGGTTCTTCTAGTATGGCATTTACTTCTGAGGTCAATACCTCCTGAGGATTTAAATCACTCATATATATCTTTTACGGAAGACTGATAATCCTGTATGGTGCGACTCCTGCCTTTGTTGGCTTGAGAACAGTCACCGTAACGTCCACTTGAGCAAGCCCTGACTTTTGGAACTTTTGCTGAATGATGGCATCAACCTTTCCCCGGGGGATTTCAGTGATGTTCCCCTTCTGATCCGTTAGCCTGAATGACTGCTCTATTACCGGAGTGGCAGATGGTGCTTCGTAGATGTTGTTACCACTGGCATCTGTAGTGGCGGACCCTCCCAGCACCCTCACAAGGGAAGCCGGGTCCATATCATAGGAACTGAAAGTGAGCGTTTTTTTCCCAGCTACAGAACTTGTGTAATATGGATCATCCTCTTCCTCAATTGGGAAATCTGTTACAGTCGCCGCCTCACTTGTCAGAAGAGCTGTGTCTACTACTGTGCATGCAAGCGGAGTAAGCACGGTTCCCATTCCTCCATCAACGGCAATAGGACCCATTTCGAGTAGCTTAAGACCAATTTTTACTTTGGGCATGAGTTAACAATTTTATACGTTTACTGAAAAAAATGTAAGTCGAATGTTAGAATAATGTTCATTGATACTGTCTTCCTGAATTAAGACCTGCTGCTCTATTGTAAAATTGACATCACCGCTTTCCTCCCAGGCATCAGTGAGGCGGTCAATCGCAATCCTGGTCAGTTCATCAAGGCGTGGAGAATTTGGTTGCGTTGCATCCTGATTTCCTTCAGAGACAATTACTATATTGGGCACATGAATGTTCACATTCAAAACCCCTTCCTGCAATTGCGCACCCGAAATTGGGAGACTGTTAACTACGCAATCCTCTTTCCCTGAATTCAATGGGCGGCCATGTTTATAGATTCCTCCTGATATTGCAGCACTGAGCGGGCTTGTTTTAAGCCTCGTCCAAACTATATCCACAGCAGTAAAAGAAGTCCTCATCGCATTTTTGATATTTGGGCGGGCAATTGTTTCATAGCCTTTTTAAGATCTTCTTTGGCAATCAGGCTAGATCCAGTGATCACATCTTTGCCTCTGCTTTCTACCGCTGCGGCATAATCCATTCCTGCAACCACGATCAAAACATAGCCTTCTGGAAACTTTGCTGAAGCTTGGTAAGCTATTGCCTTCCCTGTCGTTAACCCATCCTTGCTACCAGATGTTGTCCTCGTTTGCCCTTTGTTCTTCCCCTGGGAGATAGTTTTGGTAACTGATGCTGATCGCCTGAAATTTTCCATTAGGATTACACCGTCTCTCATGATGATGTACCCTATGGAATTTCGAAGGTTTCCCGTTTGATCACGATAACCCCCTTTTTCTCTGGCATTTTTTACGAACTTCTCGCCTATAAACAGGAGGCGGGCAATAATTGCAGCATCAACCTTTAACAACCGTTCCTGTATCATCCGGGAAATCTCGGCCGCTGTAAACTTCGGCCAGATCTTTATAACCATAGCCGGCAGTTTAATTGTCCTTGAGAAAACCGAAGCACCCGTCCGCTGGAAACAAACACGCCGTCACCCTTCCAGGTAATAGTTACCTGTGTTTGATCGGGTAAAGGCGCGGTCCCCTTCGGGATGTACACAGTGGAGGCATAAACTACCTGTCTGCCATCAGCAACCTGGATCATCTTTCCTCCGCCATTAGGTTCAGACCGACAATCAAAAGACCTGGTTGTCGTTACTCCCGGCACCCAATTGCCATTGGCATCCTGATGTGATTCAGTGACGATAGTGGCAGTCAACGTATGGGGATATTGAGTCACCATGGACTTATCCCCTTTACGGTAGGCTTTGGAACGAGGTTATCCGGAAGGCCGAGCTTTCGGGCGAGCCAAGAGTACCACAGTTTTATGCCGTCCAAATTCCATTTGATAGAATAACCTCCCTCAGAAACGTCCTGCATGCCAGCAAAAAGCGGCGGTAACTGATAGTAGATAGCCGTATCCAACGCTTTTGTGTCGGTTACGGGATCTCCACCATTCAACCCGGCATTTAACAGCATCAGTTCAATTTCCTGATCGGTAATCCCAAATTTGGACAGATAAACCTGTATGTACTCTTTATTCGTCATCAGATATCAAAGAGCTTAACTGAGTTTTGTCTTCAGGATGTAGATGTTGTTGACACCCTGCAACACGGGCGTTGCATACGCAATACCCTTGGTGATCACCGTGATAGGGTCTTGTTCAGCCCAAGATTTCACCAGCACAAAGTCGTTGAACGCTTTAGTGGAGACATCATTGGTCACGAACGCGTCCGCAGTCGTGGTGTTTGCAGTATCACCCAGCCTGTTTGTTACAGAGAAGGTAACGTTTCCTTCCTGCCAGCCAGAAACGGCTGTGTGCACACCTGCTTTGCTTTCGATATTAACATAGCTGTCCCAGATGATTATCTGAGGCAGGCTGCGGTTACGAAGTACGGTGTTTACAGTCTCCAGGTTTGGAACCGCCAGGTTGTTGAGAGCCAGGCTTGCGAATGTTGCTGCCGCCTTTTGAGTTTCTTCTGCAGCTACAAACTGATCAAAGGTTTCCTTAGTCATGAAGGCATAACCCAGGATGATACCCTTCGCACGGGATGCAGTATCAACCGTTTTGAAATCGGTGATCGGTTTTGCTGTTGTCGGATTACTCCAGTCGAATGCGGCGTTCTTTCTGTTTGCAGAAGGGATACCAAAATCCACTTCTACTTTGGTCTGAACACCAGCTTCGTTGTTAGCAATGGTCAGGCTGTATTTGCCGTTTGATGCAACTTGCTTAGCAAGCCACTCTAAACGAGCATTTACGCCATCCAGGCAGAACTTGGTATCTTCATACATCCAGTCAACCAGGGCTCGCTTTGCCTGAGCAGAAGCATTCCCATTTGATGTTTGGCTGATTGCTGAAAGCAACATACGATACCGGTTGAGATCGGTTTCCTTCTTTGGACGAGAGATTTCGATCTTAGGAATATCGCCTGTCATTTTCCCCGGCAGAGGACGGCCCTTTCTTGGTGCGCGACTGTCAAACGCAACCACATCTGCGGCCACAATAGCACTGAACTGTGCTTGCAGGGACTCGAATGTGAGGTTTGGCGTATAAACACCAGGGAAATAGGTTTTGTATTGTAAATTCCCCAGCGTATAGCGCTCAACGTATGCCTGCATATCCGCCCTGTTGAACTCGCTTACGAGGTCTGTTACTTTTACCATTTTGTGTTGAAATTGTGGTTAAAAACAATGGTTTACTGGCCGGTGACTATACGAATGTTATCTTCGGAATCACTGCGGCAATAGCTTTGGCAGATGTTTTAACATCGGCTGCTACAGCATCCTTACGAACAACACCTTCGATAACCACTCCAACGAGCGTATTATCATCGACCGGCACTGTCATATGCACAAAACCGAGGGGCACTCTGTCGAAAGTTGCGGAGTCACCGGGGTTTGTGATTTTTACTGGGTAGGAGAAACCATTGGAATCCTTTACACTAACCAGTGTGCCGGCGGGTACCACTCCATCCGCGAAGGTCACTCCTGATACATCAAGCGTGACACCCCCGGCGAGTGTATCTATTTCGGATTCGAACACTACTTTGTCGAATCCGCCACCTGTAATTTTGATACCGTTCATTTTTGCTCGGTTTTTTTCTCGTGATCAATGTATTCCTTCATGAGAGAAGACACCTGGTCACCATTAGCCCCAGCTCCACCGAGAGGCTTTGAGCTTTCGCTCATGCTCAGGTCAATGAAATGTTGCTTGGCAGCAGTATAGGCAGCTTCCACGTCCGCGTATACTTTGTCGATATCCTCTTCTTTTTCAACCACTTTCCCTTCGAAGAACATATCCGGGATTTTCTTTTCCGGATTTTTCCCCTTCAGCTTTGCAAACAGAGAATCCTTAGTTGCCTTGGCGTCCTTTTCTGCCAATGTCTTACTAAGTTCCAGAACCATAGTTTTAAGTTCTGCGATCTCAGTATTCCCTTCCTTTCCCGGTTCGGGGTTAGGAGGTGTGGGCGGCTTTGGCGGCTCTGCCTTTTTTTCAACTAGATTGTATTTCTCTTTGAGTTCAGCTTCCTTTTTGTTGGATGCGCCTGTTGCTCTCCTGTCGCCTTCCTTTTGGAATTCGGCAGCGAGATCTGTTACGGAAATGGGTGATTTTTCGAGTTCGCTGATAGCGCCCTCTATTTGAGATTCTTCTGTTGTTTTCACGGCCATTTTTTCAGCCAAAAACCCCAGAAATTCGTTGGACAGCCCTGAATATTTCTTCTTCAGTTCTGCCAGGATCTTCTCCTTAAGCATGTGAAAGAACGATTAGGTTAACAATAAAATCAGCTCAAACCCATTGTGGGTAAAGAAAAGAAAGGTTAACAAACAATGTTTTTGAGCTTCTTATGCAGCAAATGTAATTTTTAGCGATATACGCCAAACTTTTTTTCCATCTATTTTAATGATGTTACAAACTTTCCATTGTCCTGCAACCAGTATGGCGCAGACTTCAACCGTTTCAGCTCTCCGGCGTGATCAACCACATATTTGTAGAATTCTGCCGGCGCATCTTCTACCCTATTCACACTCTTGCCGTCCCATTTGCCGTTACCCAGTATCTCATCGATAATCTTCTCCATTTCAGCATCCGTTACCTGGATAGGAACAACATAGCAGATACACTGCGGATGCCAGCCAACCCATTTAAAGTCCTTCGGGTACTTACCGGCCAGGGGATCACATATATCAACACGCGGGTGAGCATTGGAAAGACGTATTTCGATACCAACAATGAACGGTTGAGTTTGCCAGCGAACGTAATCCGCTGATCGGTAAGACATATTCGTCTCCGTTCTGGTTACCCGGAGGGCATTTTTATAACTGGACCGGTAGACACCTTGCCCCGGCTGGTAGTTCAGCGCAGTTTTGGATAACTTCAGTGGGGAATTGGGATCTGCGCTCTTTGTTCTCACCCTTCTAAATAGTCGATCAGGTTCATTCAGTTCCCGTTTCATTCGGGTTGCCATACTTTTGGCACTATCTCCAGTGGATATCCCCTCCCCTAAACTCAGTTCCAGCTGAATACGGAACGGCTCTACCGCCCTCCATATCCGATCAGAGAGATTCAGCCCTTTTACCTGCCGGGTCGTGAATGCTTCCTTTGCCTGAAGGTTGGGATCATAGAATCGTTTTCGGGTTTTTGCTGGTATTTCGAAGCCTTTTAACCTCTTGTCCAGGAAGAGGATATTCTTTCGTCCGGATAACTCCCATGCCTGGTCAATGCCATTTATTACCGCCAATTCCAGCTTCCCGACCATCTGTTTGAGTAAGTAATCCACCCGGCGTTTAAGCAGTGGATATAAAGAAAGGGTGAAAATGGTTTTCTTATATGGCAATGTGGAGGCCAAAGCGGCCAGATCTACTATCACATCATAATAGATCTGGCGGATCTCTCGCTCCTTTTTGTTCTGCAGGTTAACGAGCTTCTTTAGGTATTGCTGGTTTTCGTCCATTTAAGATGCTTCAATATCAGATCCAAGGCTGCCCTCCTCTTTCATTTGCTCCAACTCGGCTTCTGCATCACCTACCAGAGGGTTCTGTCTAACTGCGGCTTCCTGACTCATAATTGCTTTGCCCGAACCGACCGCTGTAGTTAATACCTCAATCGCCTCCTGGTCATTCTTCGGCAGGTAGTACTCGAATTTCGGCTTGATCGTCATTGAAGACGCTTTTTCCAGGTTCCCATTGATGGTCACCAGCCCTGCCTTTAGGAAGTTAATCCGGCGTTGAACCCCTTTACCAAAAGTCCCCTCCTTTTCTGCTGCTTTCAGATGGGCACCGAGGAAAAGCATTTTGAGGGCAATTCCTGAAAAGGTATTTACCCCTTTCATTGCTTCAAAGGATATATCTGGCGTGTCAGTCATTTCGAAAATGAGGCTCTTCAAGTTTTGGTACTCAAACTTTGTTGCCTCCGGAGCGTTGTCCCATGTCAGGTATTTCGCTTCACCGCCGTTTTCCGTCTGGATCACTTTCCCCTGATCTTCTTTATCACCCAGCCCTGAAACCTGCCCGGATAGCACTACCATTGGACTTGCAAAATAGGCGTTGGTATCACGCGTATTGCTTACAACGGTTTCCAATCCCCCTATCAGTTCCTCTACATCATACCACTCAGGTACGCCCTGTGTCCAATAAATAACAGGTATTTTCTTGAACAAATTCGGTTCTGCCTTCACTTCCCAATTCGTGGGGCCTTTCTTCCCGTAATAAATGCGTTCTGCAGTGTATAAATCAAAATGCTCCTCGTCCTTTTGGTCGACCTTTATATTAAACCCCCTGCCAAAAGCGATCATATCCCCAGTAGTATCATATACAGGATAAAGTAAATCCCCCAATGAAGGCGCCAAGACCTTTACGCGCATTTTGTTCTTTGCCTTATTGTTTGGTCCCTCCCCCCAATAACCCGGCTCTGCGGGCACGTAATACCACAGCTCGGCGCATTGGGTTTCGCCCATCATTTTCTTAGCCAGTTCCAATGACTCATAATCAAGTTTGTTGTCATCCCACACCTTTTTAAGAAGTTCCAGAAAATCGGACTGATCATCTCCATCGGGTTGGGCTACGAGGGTAATAGGATTCCCACAGAGGAAAGCTGCAGCACGGCGAACAATCAATTTTTGTAGAGCAATAGGCAAGCGCGCAACCGGAACAATTGTTTGGGTTTTTGTTCCATCTTCTTCCTCCACTTTTTTAATCTTATCCTTCCGTTTCCCAGGCTTCATGACATCATGCTCCTTGGGATCGAGCTGAAGTAATGTTTCGGTAGGCACCTTTTTAGGCTGAGGACTTGCGTCCTTTACCTTCTCAATTACTTTATCGTAACCGTCTCCTGAGAGCCCGGTAAAATCTTTTGGTTCCATTGTGTTGGGTTAACTGTTAACAATGCTTTCGTATAGTTCAAACCTGGTTTTGTTCCAGGTAATCAAATTGTAGTATTTTACAGCCCATTCGTGTAGGGACTGTCCCATTTCTTTCGCTGCCTCCCTGTTTGCCGACAGGTATTTGATATGCCTATACCAATCCCCGGGCGATTCCACCCAAAGAACCGGTGCGTCCGAAGTATCAGAGTAAGGAGGTACCCGCTGGCATATTACCGGGATCTTCTGTGCTGCGGCTTCCAGCAATTTCAGGTTTGATTTGTGCCGGTTGAACGAGTTATTAAGCAGGGGCACCAATACAGCATCCGCAGCCTCGTACACTGACATATATTTGTCCAACGGGGCATTGGGAATACGGTAATAATTCTTTAGCTTTCCACCTGCAGTAAACACACCCTCCATCCCTTCCCATTCCTTATCTCCGGACTGATAGCCAGCCAGAACGAAGCAGAGATCTAAAGGGTTTTCTTCCGCGAACCTCTTCATTGTTTCTCCGATCAATCCGAGATCATGCAAATGGGACTTTTGGCCGGCATATAGGACGTTGAATATTTCGAAAGGCTGGTATTCTCTATCTTTAAACTGTCCGTGCCCGTATGGAATGGCATTGGGGATCACATGAACGTTTTTGTTGAGCGGCTTTACCTTTTCTGCGAGGCGGGAAGTAGTAACCGTTACAACATCAGCCAGTCGAATATTTCGACTGATCTTTTCTGGTACTCTCTGTGACCTGTAATACTCCGTCATGTAGTGACCCGGGTTTAACTCCCAGTGATCATCCAAATCCAGTACTACTTTGACACCCTTTTTCTTAATTGCAGAAAGGTCTACACCTGGTAGAGGACAATCCCTATTCACCAAAACCAGTTCCGATATATCCAGCAGCTTATTTAAGTCCCCGTTTGCTGGCTTGAATGCAGCATGATCAACATACTGGCCGCCATACTGAAATGGCAATTTTACCCGGTGATAATCACACCCGGAATTGTCGGAGTATATGGCGAGCGCTCGGATCATAATGGATGGCATTGCCTCATTGGACCACGGTAATGCAGGTGCTCGCACCGAATATCATGATCATTGAAAATTTTGAACTTCCCGTCTTTATTCACATCGTAGGATATCCAGGCATCAGGGAAGGCCGCCCAGTTTTCCTCGCTGATACGGAACGGGTACTGTTCAACAACTTCTCTGCGGTACACAGTACATCCGGACAGGGCATGGGCGGCCTGGTGAATGCCGGTTTTTGAATAGTCGTGGAAGCCTTCGTAATAAAGGCATCCGAGGATACCCCAATCCTCTGGGAGTTGGGAAATGGAGGCATCCAGGCGGCCGAGCAGGTCCACAGGCGGGATGACATCAGACTCTACCAGAAGAAGATATTGGGCGTCACTGTTCAAAAAATGCTGACGAACCGATAATGCGCCAGCAACAACGTTGTGGTGGAACTGGTGATCTTCATGCTTTCGGTAAACCTGGGTAATTGCTACCTTACCAGCGAGATATTCGTCCGCCAAACCTGTCAAATCCTCTACGTAATCATGCTTCTCCGGGTCGGTGTTGTCCACGATCACAACAGGTGGAATAGTTTCAGCCGCTTGCTGTATCTCCCCTATATTCTCCAAAAACTGTTTGTCGCAGTATTCCTTTGCCCAGTTGGTGTAAGTCCCAATGAAGTATTTCATGTGCTATTTTTTGTAAACAATACCTATTCCCCATCCGCCAGGCTGGCCAATGATGGTTTGTGTCCGTTCCGTCTGTTTCAGCTCTTTCCAGAACTGTTTTACCTCGGGTAGACCGTATACATCATGAAAGACAATGAGCCCTCCTGAGCGAACCAGCGGCGCATAGTTTTCATAGTCGGCTTTTACACCGTTGTAGGAGTGATCACCATCGATGAAGAGGAAATCCACGTCATTTTGCGGGTATATGGTATGCGCTTTCTGTATGATTTCCCACGAATGTGAATCACCTTGGAGATCATGGAATTCAATATGCTTTGTCCATTCGCTCCATAATGTTCGGCATCTAAGCATTTCCGCATACCTTCCATCGGATGGGCCGATTGGATAATCAACGGACATTAGTGAATGAACAACGGGGACTTCCAGCCATTCTCCTGCAGGTTTAAAATCCCCATAAAGGCCGTCTTGTTTAAGACCGTCCTTTTTTATTCTAGCCTGAAGCCAGAACCACAATGTCCCTCCGTAGAACGACCCAATCTCTAACACCTTCTTGGGGGAATAAGCCTTGAATATCTTTACCAGTTGTTCAAACTCCCACGGCTCCTGCAGGATGGGAACCGGGCATTTATCGAGGATGTTACTCATGAGCGGAGATAGTTGTAGTAGCACAGAGGCTGGTTAACGATCAATTCCTCGATGTGAGGCTGGCATATCTCCATGGCAAAATATCCATCGGCGTTATATAAATCTTCCCTGAATCTCACACCCTGAGAACGGAGACCGCGCCACATGAACTGGGCTGTATCTATATGGTTCGGCGCAATTTTACCAGCTTTGAGGCGAAGCTCCCCTGTTTTAAGGACTTGATCAAAAGCCACCATGCCATATATCCCGAGTTCTGCTTTTTTATTTACCAGCCATGGCACTAAGTCAGGGTGAAGTATATTGTCATCGTCAATGCAGTATATCCACTCTTTGAGAACATTCAGGCTTTCTATCCGCGCCCGTAGCTCCTGCTGCATAAGGAAGGTGTTACGGTGACAGTGTCCGGCAATGCCGGTAATGGTTGCCTGGACCTGATTCTCTACCTCGTCAAGCTGGTCTTTCCAACCATCCGCTGGCATCGGACATGTAGAGTCGAAAATAACCCACCAGGCGATGTCAATTCCCTTTCCGAGTTGCTGCCTGATGCTTTCCCTGATTGCCGGGAGGTTCTGTGGCCGGGTTACCGGCGTGATGATGTTTAGCTTCATATTAATGGAATATTCCAGTGTATTTTTTCCGTTTTGTTGCCCTACCTAACAGCTCCATAAGAACTACATACCGGGCTGCATCTATTCCGTGATTGAAGTCGTCTATTGGTTCATTCAACCACTTGCCGTTCTTATCTTTTTTATACTTGTAGTTCTTAAATTCTTTAATCAGGTTCATGGATCTACGGGTGATATAGATCTTCATCCCCTTCATCTTGTCGATACCGGCTTTAATTGATCCTGGGCCTTTTTCTACTGCATGTATGTTAAAGCCTCCCAGGGCAATTTCGTCTACCATGCGGGGGTCTGCGCTCTCTGAGATGATTTTTCGTTTCTTGTTTACAGTCTTCAACTCTGCTACAATATCCCTGCTCAACATGTGGGTCCGGTAGCACAATTCATCCAGGTACAGTGCATTATGACCAGTATCCATCCACACATCCAGTATTGCGGTAGGGTCGTGTGTATACCCTAAATCCAGCCCCTGGCAGACCCTTTTGATCCACGCCGGCACCTCATCTACAATCTCATAGTTCTCAAACACTACCCCCTCTATTCGCGCCCGCTTACCCAGCCCGTATATCTCCCATTTGTTCTTATCCGCGGTACCTTGCCGGAAATTCTCTTTCGTGGGCTTATAGGACAGTATCTTCCGCCGCATGTTTGCCGGTAGAAAGGGATTGTCCAGCATCGTAGAGTGAATATACATGGCATCATCCCTGCCGCATACGTTCTCATAGATCCAGTGTTCTTCCTCCGTGGGGTTATAGTCGATGATGGCAAACTCAGCACAACGTTGTTCGAGCTGGTCGAAGTCATTTTTCCCCGCCTCCATCGCCTCATTGATCCAGAACACATCGCACGTCATCCCATGGAGTCGCTGGTCATCATCTAAACCTAGAAACCAAAATTCACAGTCAAAGAGCTTATAAACTCGGTCCGTCTTATTATAGTGTCGTTTGTCGTACCATCCGTAAGCCTTCACCACTTTTAAAAAATCATGCAGCACTGTACCCTTTATCCAGGTGCCGACCGCCCGGCTGATAATCACCCTCTTTTCTGTTCCTTGCGTAAGCTGTGCATAGAGAAGGAGAAACTGGATAATAGAGATTGTCTTAGATGACCGTGACCCTCCTTCCAGCACGAAAACATTATAAATAACCTTCTGCCAAGCCGTATACAGGCGATCAAATACGTTACTGACTCTGATCTCCCCATTCTCGTCAAGCATTTTCAGCTCTCCGGCCCTATTGATCACCATCGACCCCATCTCCGGCATCGGTGATGGCATCGTCTGTATCGTTCGCGTCTGGGTTACCATGCTCAGGATTGGAATGAATTACTCGGATTGTTTGTACGGTTGTAACGGGAAGTGCTTTACCCTTAGTAGTATGATCCAGTTTATCCGGGGCATTATCTCCCCCCATTTTGTTATCAACCTCTATAGCTTTGATCATTTCAGCGATGGTTGCCTTTTTCCCATTTACCAGTTCACCTTTCGCTATTCTACGGAGCAAATCCCGCTTCTCTATTGCGGTTAGCACTTCACCCTTGATTTCATCTTTCAGCTCATTTGTCGCCTTTTCTTCAGCCTTTTTGCTGATTTTTGAAGCCTCTCTGCGGATTGCTTCGGCGATTTCTTCGTTTTTCAGCAATCTACCGCCATTTGTTGCCGCACTTTTGCGGTCAGAATGCGGAAAAGCCTTCTGGTACGCCCCTATATGGTCGCCCGTTTTCACGTAATGCTTGATGAAATTCTTGTGTTCTGGTTTTAATGCCACCTGGTTAAAAGTTTCCTCTGCGGGCAAATGTAATTTTTAGGGGTATACACAGGGAAATTTTCTCATCTCATTATGGTACTACCCAAGTTGGCGAACTGCCACCAAGGGCTCTTAGGTCGATGAGGCATAATAATTTTACTTTTTTGGGTAAAATCCAGAATAACTGCTATTTAATATTAAAACATTTTATGGGTAAGGGAGTAAAAACGAAAACCAAAATTACCTGGGATCAAATCATCAAGAAATTTAGAGTAATCAACTCCATCCTACAGCTTATTGTGCAGATTATGAAAATTTTGGGGTTGATTAAATTGCTGATTTGTTCCTTGCTACCATAAAACGGGATCAAGGCCAACGTGGTCGTTCCTTATCTTAAATAAGGCCTTCCCCTTCTGGTTACGATTAATCCGATGGGCGGTTGGCGGAGTTTACCGAGGTTTTTCATTAGGCTAAAGGGTTTTCCGTCTTCTCACATTCAGGCCACGTGATCAATGGTGAATCATACGGGACATATAGCGGATGGCGAGGGAAACCAGCCTTGGTAACTCCCAGACAAAATAGTTGGAGTTCTCCTGTAACATACCTATATTCTTCTGATGTTCGTAAGCCTTTAGACATTCCATTTGCACCCCAGGCTATTACACAATATGAAGCCTTGATAGCCATTTCCTTTACGAGGCATTGGTTTTCCTTGTTTGCATCGATCATTTCATGCCAATTGTCAAAACTACCCCACCATTCGTTCAGTATCGCTGGGCTTGATGTTCGATAGGGGTACAGATTTCCTACATAAAAGCCGCCAGTTCCCCATCTTTGACAAAAGCCTATTAGTCGGCGGATTGTAGGATCGTCAAAATCTCCATCCGCAGTACTGGGGTTTAGCATAATAAATAGTACAATTGGTTTTTCATCCCATAACCTCCATAAACTGTATCTGAAAATTCCGCATTCTGAAATTGTAGCACCCTTTTTCATTTGGACCCTGATTTAGGCGGCACGGCTGCCGGTTGATAATGCTGTACTACTTCTTTTGCTTCCCATCCTGTTGGTTCACCAGAAGGATAGCGCAAGCCTCCTTCGTCGTCCATCATGGCTATTATTATTTCCTCAGCAGCCACCCATTCATCTACACCAGTTGTATCTAAAGCCTGATATATGATATGGAACTGGTATATTTCTTGGTCATTTGGAAGTCCAGGAATCCATTTTACCCGGTTTGCCTCCCATTCTGCCCCTGCTATAAAATCGTCCTGGCAATTCTGCCAGTTTTCGAAGGAAGCGTTCCTTTCTTCAGGATGTTCTTTCCATTGGGCGGTTGCATGTTCGTTGGCAGCCTTTTGTTTTTCTTGTTCCGGTGTCATTGTTCTGCTTTTGGTGGTTCGGGTAATGGCAATGGGGATCTTATTGCAAAATGGGTGACCGTATCATGTTCTTTAAGAAAATCCCAACCCCATGTTTTGCCAAACCATTTTTTACCGTTATATATTCCTATACCGGATGTAAACCCATCTATAACAATATCGTAAAGCACCCCGTATTCCGGCTCCGCCTCCCCCACCTTCACCCATCGGTTGGCGTCTGCCCAGAGAGCGCCTTGTATAAATTGTGTGGCAATGCGGTCGGTATTCCCTTCGGCCCATCGTGCAGACGCCAGTTTTATCTGTTCTTCCCTGGTCATGTTATTGGTTTTTATCAATATGATTGCATTACCGATGGTACATAATTTCCTGTAACAGAGTTTACCACTTTTCTAACGCCGAAGGACTTTTTATCTAATATTCTGGATGCCATAGCTAGAATTTCAGCAGTTGTGGTATTAGAAGCCCTAACTATAGTGGGGATTTCGTCATCGTAAAAGTGTACATAGTAAAGCGTAAAATCGTTTTCGGTGCCATCCAAATTTAGGATTGCCTGATAAAAATAATTATCTCCCTTTTTCATATAGTTGTTTCTGTTTTAGGTGGAATAAGGCCGTTAGATTGCTCTATCTTTGGTTCATTTTCGCATTTTATACGTTCCTCTTCACTTATAAAACCTTTGTTAAATAAATCGTCACTCCGTTTTATCATTATGCCAGTGTGACCAGATCGTAATCCGGTTCTAAAGCCTTGCTCATGCGCTTCTGCCTCCCGCTGGACGGATAGCCGGGCAAGTTCTTCAAATACGTCTGAACCAGATGATCCCATCTTCCAGCATGCATATAGTTCGTCTTGGCGTTTTTTAATCAAATCCTCATACTTGCTCATACGGTACGATTTTAACGGTGATATCTGCGGTGAAGGATTCGGTGCAATAAAACGGAAAGAATCCATCATCTACATCACTAAAAAAATTTGATTTTATATCGTTAGGCAGATAGGATATATCACTAAAACCATAACCTACCCCCTTTATAAAACTAACTTTCTTCATCTTCAATTACTTTACAGTTAGAATTAATTCTCCCTCTCCTTGTTCACCAATGATAATTCCATAAGAGTCAATAACAGGACTTGTCAACTCTGAAACGTCTTCTATTTCCATGTAATATTCGTCCCCCTTTTCCAGTATCATAATATTCAAGTCTGGTGGGAAACTACCCAGTTTGTCATAAAGTTGTTTTACTGTCATCTTCAATTATTTATTTGTTAAAACCTATGTCCACACCTTTTACAATAATCCCCACCACCATCAGTCCCAATATCCGGATGTTTGCAATCGTTATTCAGATAGTTGTGTGTGGTTTTATCTTCAATGATGTTTATTTGTAGGGTGAAGGATTTAACACACACATAATCTGTTCCTGAAAACGCCTTATACAAAAAATGTTGGTAAAAAGCTACCTCAGGAATAAACCATAGGCTTCCAATGGGATGTATTCCTCCCTTTTCATACCTGATCGTTTTAGTTTCCCCAGCCGGTTGGGCTTGTTTATTTTCTGCGGTCATATCAATTATTTGAGTTAAAATATTTCCTAATCTGATTTAGTCCCTTCACCAATAGGTTCCTCAAAGTATTTGGACTGATACCCATAGCTACCGCAGCATCGTTATATCGAAGGCGGTTGTAGTAAACCAACCGTATTGCCTGCAGAT
The DNA here is from genome assembly GCF_039545795.1 of Chitinophaga niabensis. NCBI lineage: Bacteria > Pseudomonadati > Bacteroidota > Chitinophagia > Chitinophagales > Chitinophagaceae > Chitinophaga > Chitinophaga niabensis. The sequence continues at coordinate 3,848,393 of NZ_CP154260.1, forward strand.
TACGGGGGCTTACCTTTTCAAGGGCCCGGATAATCACCTGTTCTTTTGGATTATCTTCTTTTTTGACTGCTGGATCTGTATATCTTTCTGATAGGTAGAAGGCCGCTGCATCATGCTTCCTTTGTCGTTTTTGTTCCTCCAGGTAGTCCAGGCATTGATTTCTTAGCATTCTGAACAGGTAAGCACCCAGAACATTATCTCTCCTTATGGAGGATCGGTGATTCCACAGCTTAATTAATACTTCCTGTACGATATCCTGGGCATCCTCTGCAGGTACAAATTGCATGGCCCTAATCAGGAGAGCATCGAAATACTTATCAAAAGCCAATTTCAACGCTGCTTTGTCTCCTGCACGTAGGCCTTTTGTAATTATTTCATCCGTTACCATGGCATTCCCCGGTATCGCTTCCGGGTGGCGTTTAATCAACATTCATAGCTGACAAGTAAATATTTACCTTTATAAACTGGTATTAACTGATAACCAGAGTAATCATCTCCCAGGAATCCAACAGTCTGCCATATGTAGATATGATCGAAATATTCTTCCTCTTTCTGACGTTCGAAGAATCGCATACTAATATGATGTGGCACACCTTTGCCTGAAATAGAGTAGAGGATTTTACCGTTATCTCGCTCAATCCCTTTTATTATTTGATCCTCCGTTATTATGGATATAGGCGTCCATGTTTGTTCTTCCATGAAAGCCAAAAGCTTTTCTATTACATTCATATTATCCCGGTATCGCTTCCGGATGCGTTTACTTGTTCTAAGAAAGACAATATTTCGTCCTTCAAATAATATTTACCAGCTGCCGTGTTCAAATGCCTTAAGAGCGTCTTTGCTTGACTTGAATAGTCATTATTATTTTCAACAACTTGCACCAAAGCGTTCCACATACCGCGAGATTTAATTTCTATTTCCATACTTTACCCGGTGATCCCGCCGGAAGGGTTTTTTAAATGTCTTTGTTCGGTATTAACTTTATCTTATTTTCTAGTTCCGCTATTCTCCTCTCTGCGGCCTCCATCCTTACTGCTTCATTAAAGCATCGTTCACACCTCAACTTGTCTGTTAATGGGCCAGCCACTAGACGTAAATTGGTGTTGCCACATTTAGGGCATGATCGCTTTTTACTGAATAGTCCAAACATAATTTTTACATTTTACCCGGCTTCCCGGTGTGTGGTTTAAAGTCCTTCCATCATGCCCTTTTCAAAGTCTGGATCAATGATATCAGGCTTTTTGTTTTCGCGTGAGGAAAGTATCTCTACATGAAGTTTTAATATTTCGTCATTGTCTACATCTACCTGCTTAGTTTCGCGTGAGGAAAGGAGGGATTCAATAGCAGTTCTGCAAGAAGTGGTAAGACAGTCCTCTTGTAAGCACCTTTCCAGCAGGCCAAAAGCCTGATCACGTTCAATTCTCATATCTATTGCCGCTTTCTGATTGGTCTTTACAAATTCGGTATCCTTAACAACAACCTCCGCGAGCAAATCCCTCTCTTTAGTTCTTTTTGAAAGTTCCTTTTCCAACTGCTGTACTTTTTCGATTAGTTCGCCAATTTTCATGTTAGCTTCTCCTGTTTCAGTAACAGCATGGTTGTAGCTATCCCATCCGGGGGAATCGGTCTTATCTGCTAATTCTTTTTCCAGCTCCGCAATTCGCAAGGCCTGCTCTTTCTGTGATTTCAAGGCCGCCACTGCTGCTGTAACAATGCTTTCCCCTATTTTTATTCCTGATTCAGGTCTATGACCGTAATTCAGTAATGGGGAAAATGTTTCTATCTGCTCTTTCTTCCAAGCGGATAATTCTTTTCTCTCTTTCAAAATGAAGGAAACTGCCACCAGAGCCTCACCTTCTCCGCTTATATGCTGTACGCCACACAGTTCCATAATTCTCAACAATTCTCCTTCCAGTTCCTTTATCCGTTCGTCCCCTTCAATTTTACGTTGATCCGCCTCCTTTATCCATAACAATGCGGTTTCTTCCCACTTATCCCTACTAATTATCAACTCCTTTAGTTCCTCGTCCTTCGCTAATATTTCCCTCTCCCTGTCTTGAATGGATGCAACCATACTGCTGTTATGCTGCCTCAGCTTTGTATTTTCTTCGTCCTTCGCTGCGGTCTGCTGGGCGGCGTATTGTAAATGTGACCATGTTGCTTTTGCTATCGGCTCTCCATCACAATTTATACACTCCATGTAACCGTCACCATTGTTTAGCATTCCGCCACCCGATCCATGGCAACTACTACAAATAATGCTTCTTTCCTCCGGTGTAAGTTGTTTATCGTTGTTCATGGCTTTGATTTTGTGAATTCTGACTTTTGCTGTGTTCCTCCTTTTGGCCCTCCTTAAAGCCTTCTCTCCATCCGGAGTTAAATTCGCTTGCGAAAACGATAGACAACCCTATTCCTATCAACAAGATTCCTATCCCCATTCCAGGACGTTCCATTGATATCCGGAAAGGATGGAAAATTATTGTTGTCCTCCCTAACCATAGAATCATCACACAACCTACTAATATTGATATTATCATTTCTTTCATCTGATTTCAACGGGATCGTTGCCCGCGCCGTTTTAAGTTAGTGTGGCATCCCCATCTTCTCCGCCGTCCAATCATGGAACCTTCCAAAGATTGAGGCTTTCCTGTTAGAAAAACAAAGCAAGGGATGCGCTAATGCATTGTGAACTATGAACCAAAATTTCTTCATCATCTAACATTTATTCTTAATGAAATACTTCAGGAAGCTTGTCCAGGTCAAGTACCCCCATTTATCTTTTACCACGAATCCCCACTCCCTTTTCCTTTTACCCATCCATACCAAGGAAATTGCTTTCTTTCCAGCGGGGATCTCCACCCTATGAATATGACTTGCAGGTCTTACTAGGACTGAACCCGGGTAATATCTACGCTTGCCGGTCAACGTATGTTCAGTATAACCCCTCCACAACAACAGGCTTACAAAGTTCCAAGGGTGATCATGAAGGGCATCCTCCCAGTCGGATCTGTGAAAGACATGAAGACATAATTGCCAGTTTTTACATTCTATTAGGGTGTACCTGGTGAGGTATGGCGTCATGTGGTCACCGCGCAGTTCACATCCGAAAATGACCCTCTTAGATTTTAAAAGTTTCATTGTATCAGGTTAAAAAAGCTTAAGTTTAGATTTAAATTGCTCTGCTCGTTTGATAGCCGCTTCATAGTATTCAGGATCCAGCTCAAACGCCGCGTATTCAAACCCCAGATCCTCACAGGCTATTACTGAACTGCAGCTTCCTCCGTGGGTGTCGAGAATTTTCATCCCAGGCTGAGCATACTTGGTAAGTAACCACCGATATAATTCAATGGGCTTCTGTGTAGGGTGAATCTTCTTTTCATGATTGCCCCCCCCTGTATTTGAATACCTGAACATTGCCGCAGGCCGATCAAATGAAGTCCATGCCATTTCCCACTGAGAAAAGTTATCCCATGGCTGAACCTTATCCCAACATACAATACAGCGCGTAGGGGGTAGGACAAAATAATTTCCTCCCCATATAATCTGATTTTTAGATATGCGAAATAGCTCTTCAAAGTATTCTACAGATGGAGGAACATCCCAATCCATATTAAGCCTGTTAAAAGCGCGGTCTTTTAGTTTCCCCCTACCGTGGTACCTTTCTTTCTTCAATCTAGCTGCAGTTCCTAAACTTGGTCCACTACCATCAATCTTAGATCGGTTTGGGGCGGAACCTAACTGCATTCCATTTACATTGATCCCATAAGGTGGATCTACAATAGCCAAGTCAAAAAACTTATCAGGAAACTGTGCCATCCCCTCCATGCAATCCATGTTGTATATCTTGTTAAGCTCCATTTGTGCTATTTAAGGGATTCAATAACCTGTCCGACCAACCATTCCATTGCAGGAGGAGTAACTGCATTTCCCAGCTGCCTTACTTGGTCTTTTCCCGAGCCTAGTACTATATAATCGGGATCGAAGGCCATTCCTAATTTAATTTCGTGAGGTTTGAGCATACGATAATAGCAATCTTCCAGTATTGGGTATTGATAAGTAACCAAAGCGTGGCTATCTACAGTAGTGACTGATCCCATTTCCTCAGTTATATGCTTTACACAGTGGCTGCCATTGTAATAACCAGCAAGAAATCCGTTTACCCCCATCGGAGTTACAAGACCCATTGTTTGCCATGTTGTCTGGGTCTGCAGGACTTCATTGAACAAGCGAACATTGTCCTCATTTTGGGTGTTTTCTGTTTTTATGATAAAGGGAGGCACACCACTGGTGTATATTTTTTCATATTTGGTTAACCCATGATTTATACGTTTGATAGTATTCTTACAAAGGGCCTTTTTTCTGTCCCCTATACGAACTCCCAAATCTGACCAGTCAATGATATTGAAAACTGCATGATAATATGGCTCAACTATCATTCCGTCTACGGGGCAACAGTAAACGTACTGGTCCCTATACTTGCCAAACCGAACCCCATGTTTCTTCCATGTTTGAACAGCTTTAACTTCTTTACTGCATTTCGGACAATGCGCTGTTGGTGTGTAGTCCAGAAGGGGGGCCCGATTTCCTTTTTTCCAAAATACAATGTACATCCGGTCACGAGACTGTGGTGTTGGATAACAATGCATGCTATTAAGGTAAATACATCGGTGCTGATAATTAAGAGCATGCATTGTTTTCAACCAAGTATCGAACAATATCCATTTCCTTGCATCAACCACATTTTCCACTATGATAGCTTCATAACCATGGTACTCTGCAAACCTAGGTACATCCCACATTGTTGCTCTTGACCGCTCCGCCGCAGGATCTAATTTTCCAGTGGTAAAAAGATCTAATTGTTTTTTTGCTTTTTTTTTGCCATTAGCGACAGAGTGGTTGGTGCATTCAGGGGATGTTATCAGAATGGTAGTAGATGGATACCTCCGTGGATCACTAGCGCTAATATCAGTGCAATCGTGCAGAGTGTTTGGGAAGTTAGTATTGTGTGTCTCGATAGCCAATGCCCAGTGATTGAGGGCCAATTTTACTTCTACTCCACCACCGATCTTTTTTCCTGCGTTGTTTGCGCCTTGTGAGCTTCCACCAGCTCCGCAGAACTGATCTGTAACTGTGATATGAGAATTTTTCTTAGGCATTAATTCCAGCATTTAAAAGTTTAAATTCACTCCCTTTCATTCTATCGAAAAGAGTCTCCGTGGAACTTACCATTGCATATGGTAGAAAAACCTGCAGTAACTCCGCTTGCTCCAGCAGTACCATGGATGCCTGAACATCTACCCAATCTGAAACGATCTTCCATGCAGTTCTTTCTGCCTGTTCCTTGGTTCTGGCTTTAGTTCCGGCTACCGGTCGCTTTACCTCTCTCCACATTACCTCGAACACCCTTTCAACCCTGGCCGGGAGTTGTAATACTATGCTTGTACCATTTTGCAGTATGACAAAGGAGATTGCCACCAGGGTACCATCCTCATACCTTTTGCTGATGTTGGTTGCTCCAATTTCCACTAGCTTTCTTTCGATCCGGCTTACCGATAGGTCTGGAGGGACTTCGGATGTGTAATTCTTAAGATTCATTTGCATTTAGCTTTATAGGTTTCTATAACATAGATCAATCACTCACAAACAGCATGTAGATTGACGTATAGAGTTTCTCCGGTAATTTCCTTTTCTAATCGGCGTTAGAATCGCAAGTTCATCATTCCATCCTCTGACAATACGCATCCTTATAGCTGCCTCGTGATCTGTAAGCCCCAGTTCACTCAAGAGCAATTGAAATGATTGAGGTTTCCCTTCGAATGTTACCATCATAGTACATCTTCTGTTATTACAGTTTACCTTTGGTGTGACAAACCGACAATTCTCTGGACAATAATTTCCGTCCGTATTAATCCTATCAAGTTGAAGCCCATGCCTCCACTGATTGCTTATTGCCCAGGCCTTAAACGTGAGATAGTTTTCATCCCATTCTTTGCATACAGTGATTCCTCGATCCCAATAAAGATGCTTTTCTGGATACTCCCTTGAACACCTATTTTTCATGCCGCGCCATACTGTATATAACATTGATCTTGACTCCCCATGAAATACACCAGACAAACATCCACAGGATCTTATTCTTCCTCTAACCAGGTGTAAAAGCCTTACCGTCTTTATTTTTCCACAATCACACTGGCAAACAAATGCCCGATGTTTCTGACCTGACGGCAAAACAATGCGGTCACCTTCTTTTTGCACTACCAGCTTCCAATAACGATCACCGGTAGATACTATTAGCTTTTTTCCCATTTTTAAATTTGAGTTTGTAGTTCTCAATAACCCATATCAAGCTTAAACGATCCTGCTTTACGTTCTTTCTGGCAATAGATTCAACAAGCTCAACTCGATCCAATCCAATCTTTTGCACTAATCTTTTCCGATATTCAATAAGGTTCCCATGAAGAAACTTATTACACTTTATACAAGCACCATGAACATTATCCTCGTTAAACCTGGTGTTTGAGTAGTTACCTGCAGCCATATAATGGGAAGCATTCATCTGATCCAGCGATTTGTGCTCCCCGCAGGAAATGCATTGGAAATACCCACCCAAGTCATCACGCTGCCGGATGTACCGGTTGAAGTGTACGGTTGCCAGTTTAATCAGCTGGGGGATTGTTTTCTTCTGGTATTTCTGTATTTGAGCTGCTGTTAGTTCCATGTTTCAATAGTTTGGAAAATCATTGTATTCTATTCCGTCCAGCTTCCTGCCAGCAACCCTTTTCCCAACTTTTACCATCTGCTGCCCATCCGTGAAGTCAATACTGGGCTCCCGATATAATCGCCCCCTTTCTACAGGCAACCATTCTCCCCATTGTTTGAAGAAGAATGCTGCCCCAATTCTGTCTGAATCTTCTCTTATATTTCTAACCCAATCCGGATGTAGAGGCCTAGCATTATGTCCTGATTCACCCCCAACTATTACCCAATGAATACCAAAGTTTCTATTCGGGTTTTTGCAACATGTATTCGCCGTAATCACATCAGTTGGCAGAAGAGGAAACCTTAGGTTAACGTTTTCTAATAAAGGTTCTATAGATAAGAACCTAATGATCGCATTTACTTTAAGAAGTTCACGAACCCTCTTTTTGGCTGTATCCTGATTCTCTACGCTGGTGCCAATCCAAACATTTTCAGGAAGGCCGTTAGGCCAATGACCTTTGGAAAGGATATTTATATGCTCAGGGCGCTTGGTGAGTAATTGCCAGATCAGGTTGGGAGTGTTGTCAATCAAGTTAAAAAGTCTCGACAAATGAGGTAAAGTATCAGGATGTCCTTCAAACACATCTGCCATAGACGCGCAGAACACCTTGGCTTTTACTCCGGCTCTTGCCGCCGCTTTATCCCATTTCGATGGCTGTTTCCAATACGCCTCACTCATTGGCTTCCGGGAACTGCCTGGACCCCAGTGGCCTCCCTTCCATCTACTATCCAGCGTTTCCGCATAGCAGTTTTTACACCCTTCGGAGACTTTCATACATCCCCACCAAGGATTGAAAGTGTGATCTGTCCATTCTATTTTAGAATTTTCCATGCTTTAACTTTTTATGCTTTTACCATCACGGTTTTCAACAGATCATCAATAGTTACCCCGTACATATCGGAAAGTGTTATAAGGAACTGCGGGCTTTGTGGTAATACACGCCCTCTTTCCCAATGCTGGTACCGGGATATGTTTATCCCTAGTTTACGGGCGACCTGATCCAGCGTCCATCCTTCCCGCTCACGCAGGAATAGGAGGTTACTGGCGAATGTTTTCTTTATGCACATAAATATTTTTTAAAAGGGTCCGTCCTCTTCATTAACTGTATTGTGAACAGGATGCCAATTAGCGGGCCGTGGTGAATGTTGATTTGATTCTGTCTCGGGTACGGAAAATCTCATGAAGTTCCCTTCGAATTTCATTGGGAAGGACAATTTCGCGCCATCCCTTTGCTTTGCGATTTTGAATCGTACCAATATTGGATCACCAAATCGCACTTCTTCTGATTCTTCTTCCGGCGTGAGAAATAATACGCTATCTGCATCTTGCTCTATTGCCCCTGACTCTCTCAGGTCAGATAGGACAGGCTCCTTCCTTCCTCCTTTTTCGATATCCCTGCTCATCTGGCTTAGTGCAAAGACCGGCATTCGAAGGTCTTTTGCCATTCCCTTTAATCCCCTAGATATCTCTGCAATCTGCTGTTCCCTGTTTTGGGATTTACTCCCTCTGTTTCCACCGATTAGCTGGAGATAATCCACTACCGCGAAATCAAGACCTGTCCTAAACTTCTGCTGGATGCATTTGCTGTGCAGCACCTGTACATTCTGGCTAAAGGAGTCATCCATGTATATGGGAAGCCTGGCCAATCTGTCAGCAGCTTCACTCATTAGCTGCCGTTCAAAATCTTCCATCTGATTACGCTGTATCTTTGCAAAGTCAACTCCGGACTCTGCCGAGAACATTCTCTGGTTAATTTTATCCCTGTTCATTTCCAGGGAAAAGAATGCGCCCTTTTTCTTAGCCTTTGCCGCATTACGAAGAATCTGAAGTGCCAGAGCCGTTTTTCCGCATCCCGGCCGTGCAGCAATGACGTGCAGTTCATCTGCCTTATAACCGAAGAATATCTTATCCAACGGATCTATTCCGGACGGCACCCCGGACATAACACCAGGTTTGATGGAATCGATATACTTCAGCGTTCCAACAATGATCCGATCAATTCCCACCAGCCCTCCCTGCATCGTTCCGGCAAGAAGGTCAGATAGTGATTTTTGAAGATCAGACACCAGGTCAAAAACATCATGTCCCCACTCACTTGATTGGTAATGGATGCTTCCCGTGATCTTCTGTAACTCCCTGGACATATAAAGCTCGGCTAGCTTCATTGTGTGATCTTCCAGGTGAGCAGAAGAAACCACAGAATTTGTCATTGAAGCAAGCTCAGGCATTGTTATTTTTGACTCATTACCGGCTTTCTTGATTTCTCCCCACACGGTGATGATGTCAATCGGTGATGCCTTCTTGAATAACACAAATACAGCTTTCGCTACTTCCTCATGCGCCCGAACGTAAAACATTTCTGGCCTGAGTAGAACACTCACCCTTGCGATTGCAGTTTTTTCCAGGAGGATGGCCCCCAAAACAGCGCGTTCAATGTCCTTATCAAACAAAAATCCTTTCATATGCCTAAGCCTTTTAACGCTTCTTCAACTGATCCTCCCCCTGGCTTTATCCGGAAAGATTTCAAATCCTGCTTAGCAAGCCAGTTCTGGAAATGTGATCTATAATCCTTTACGCCCTTGACCCCTTCTCCCACTGACTTTAAATGGGAATTAAACGCCTGAAGAGCTTTAACAATCTGAATCTCCGAAATGGTGAACTTCTTTCGCACATGGTCAACGAAGTAGATCTTGTCTGCCAAACAATCGGTCATTAGCACATCCACAGATTTGGAAATTGAAGAACCAAAAAGTATTGGTGATGGCATCACGCCTCCGCTTTCCCCTCCATCTCCTTTTCCCCTTCCTATATCCCCTTCCTTCGTAGAGTATTCGTCTAACACTCGTGGAGTGTTAGTGGAGTGCTGTGTAAACTCAATGCCTTCACTGATTGTATAGCCTTTCAGGTTCATTAACCTTAATAATTCCTCCTCCGGGCAGTTCCTCGCCTTGGAGGGTTTATCTACCTTCTGGTGCCTCCGGAAAGTTCTGATACAGTAGAAGCCTTCCCCACGGTAGGAGAACGGGATCACTGCCTCTAACTCCGCCAGGCGTTCCAGCCAGCTAGAAAAAACCTCAATTCTGAGAGCCGATTTATAGGGGAATATTTGGTTCTTTAACCATAGGGGATTAGACCTTACAACCCCATAATCATCCGAGAAATTCCATAAGCCAATAAACGTTAACATGATAGCCTCGGGCTCCTGCCCCAACTTCTCATCATTCCAAAAATCCGGCTTTATTGATCTTATCCTTGGCATTATCACTTTTGTTAGAAAAGTTCCTTTTGTTTCGAATCCCTGACTTTCAATTCTGTTTTTATAAAAGCATCCAGTTTCCTTTCCCAGTACCTGGTCTTTTCCCAATCAACAGAAGCGTGATACTTCTCATATTCCTTACGGTACCCTCGGACCCGGCGGGAAAGTTCCAGCAACCGGTCGAACTTCTTTTGGAGCGTTTCGTTATCCATTGCTACCGAAGTTTTATTTTAACAGGCTCAATGCTTGATTCCTCTGACCACTTACCACTATTGTACAGCTGACCAAACTCATCCACATCGAAGAACCCATTGCGGTCGAACGGCTCCCGCTCCTTTGTTGGATCTTCCGGTTCGAAAGGGAGACCGGCATGCTCATCAAAGGAAAACTTATGTCCGTTAATGAGCAGATCGTGCTCCATTGCATTGTAAAGCTTATACTGCGTGGTGTTTTCACTTTTGCAGGCTTGCTTTACTGTTGGATACTCCTGAACCATTCTGCCCTGGCTGTCAAATTTGTACACTGCATTTGGATTTCGTGGCATAAGAACTTATTTGCTTGATTATCGACCTCTTTTTCTCTTCAAACCGATGAAGCCTTTTTTGTTCCTCGGGAGCACAGCACCGCGCTTTGGAAAGAAAGTTTTATCGATTTCGTCCGCAATTCCTGTGTGTGGCATCTTAGTTTTAGGATCAACCATATCATAGATTCTGCGGCCATACTGATAAAACTCACCTACGATTTCCCTTTCGTGTTTTACCTTCTGCTTATCTGTGTATGAAAACCTTGTATTCATCGTTATTCGTTTGGTGATGGGATGCTGATACCGAGATATTCAGCAGCCCATTGTTGGATCTTTTCTATATATTGATTAAACTCTGTGGTTGTAAGCTCCGTTGTGCTGACGGCCCCTGTCAAAATCTCCCCGGTATTGTAGTTGATCACATCCCGTTTCAGGAAAAGCCCCTTCATAACCTCGTGTGCATCCTCTCCACTTTCTATTGATTCAAAGCCGGCGTCTATCAACCCATCCCTGACCATATCACAAACCACACCCCAGTAGTAGGCATTTTGGCTCAGACTCCTAACCTTCCGGGTTGAGACTTTTACCAGATAAATGCCATCCTTCAATTCAGCGAACTGCTTTCTGATTTCCTCCCGGTTCTTAATCCGGCCGTTTTCGATATGGCAGATTCGCTGGGACATTAGATGGCTGTCTTATTAAATGGAATAGAAAGCCCGGCCGAAGCGGCAACCACATTCTTGCCCGTCAAATCCCTGATCTCACGGACGAACCTGCGTTCATCACTGTTCGAGTCACTCAGGTGAATAAGCACAATGTTATTCACAGTAGACAGGTCATTTGCAGCCAGCAACCCCTTGCATGTTTCCAGATTCATGTGTGATTGCACAATCCGGTCCCGTAGAAAGCCAGGGGTTCCATTCCCTTCCATTATTAACTCATCATGGTTACACTCCACAATGATGTTGTTAATGCCTGGGAAAACGTAATCACAGTAATAAGTATCTGTCAGGAAGAGAGTAAGGCCGCATTCTGGATGGTGGATCAGAAACCCAAAGCAGGGAACATCATGGTTTACCGAAAACGGTCTCACCTTGAATTCACCAATCTGGTAGGAAAGACCCGCTCTTATAACCATTGCGTTATGATGCCTATCCACGTCACAGGCCTTGAAGGTATCCACCCCACCGTACACAGGAACTCCTGCATTCAGCACATCTTTGATTGCCTTTGCATGATCGCCATGGCAATGGGTAACAATGCAGGAAACGCCTTGGAGGTTAAATTGTAATGCCTCCTTTATTTTTCTAAATTGAACTCCGCACTCAATAAGAAGTGTTTCCGTCTCCCCTTTAAGGAGATATGCATTGCCCGCGCTGTTGCTACCTATGACCCGTAGTTCCATCAGATTGGATTTTTTTCTTCACCGGTTAATTCCTCTTCCTTTTCTTCCACAGAAACAGGTGCAGGATCAGGATCAATTGTGAGCACTTCTCTGTTTGCCCGTTCGCCAATTGTGGTTCTAACAACTTCCGATTGGATATCTTCAGTAGAATCTTCGTACAGGTGAGCATCATCACTAGTATTTATCAACAACTTGCATGCACGATTAATAACCGTTTTGGCGGCCATCTGGTCAGCAAAGTTTTTATGTGCAGGGCTACCTCCTTTTGCATGACCTTGTGCCCACGCCTTTTGAATTTGATCCCAGGTCATAACCTCCATGTCCTTAGTCCCATCTTCCAGCTCGGTTATGGCATATGCACCAACTATAACTCCGGATCCAATGCTTTCCAACGTTTGTTTATGGTGTATGAGTTTCCTGCGGCCAGTTTCCTCATCCACTTCAAATTCAAATTCATCCCCTTTAAAAATGGCATTACCTTTTATTTTGTTCAAACCAGCAACCCTACGCGCCATTGCGATGTTGCCGGCGTATTCCCGTTGCCAGGATAATTTTCCTCCGTATGCAATGAAGGAACCTTGCCTTTTAGCAACACTTAGGCCTTCCGTCACCATTTTAAACAGGCTGTTTGCGATGCTATCTTTGGAACATGATTCGAGTACAGGTTTACCGTCTTTATCCTTTAACTCCACTAAAACCAGGTAAGCAGATTTTAAAGCATTTTCCGCACTATAGTTTTTGGGCAACACCAATTCGCCGGCTTCCTGGAATTGAGATATCCTTGATAGAACACCATCAGTAATGTTCCTGTCTTGTTTTGTGGCCGGTGCTGCCGGAGTTGTTGTATTTGACATCGATTAATATTAAGCAGCCTCTACCCTCAAAGTGGTGTCAGCAGGTGAAACAAAAAGAGAAATGATCTGGGAATTGATCTCCGGGATGAACGTAACGGACTCTCGGTTATCACAGAATACAGGAGCATAGATCTCGTAATGCTGGGAAAGAGTATTTAGGACATCGAGACCGGCGAGCAGTTTGGCGGCAGTATTGAGGGTCTTGTATGGAACATCTTTGTACTCACAGACACAGGTATCTGCGATTCCTCCATTAACCTGCTGGTCGAAGAGACGGAATGAAACATACCGGAAGCGATCATTTACCCTTTTCTCAAGTATGTCCATTTTTGCCCTGTTATAGGCCTCGATCTCAAACTCCTTCTGTTCAATGGTGGCGATTTCCTGAGCAGTTGCGGATTCTTCCTTTTTAAGTTGGGCAATCCGTAATTCCGTCTTCTCAATGGTTGCCTTCCTGGATAACTTCTCCTTAAGTTCATCCAGTTCTTCATTCAGGGTAGCTTTCTCAGCCTTCTCCTTTTCAAATGTCACAGGCTCCCCCAGCGCGTCAGTCTGAATTTTAACCAGCTTTCTCAGTTCTTCTATTTCATCCAGAAGGTTCAGAGCATCCCCGTTTTTATCCATAAGAACGGTAACTGCAGCTTCAATATCTATGGACGATGCGTTCTTCGCAAGCTCCTTAATGTCCGCGAGTTGTTGGGCCAGTGCAGGAACTTTTTCCTTGGTTACTTTTAATTGGGTGCCCAGGTCTTCAATCGCTTGCTCTAAGGACTGCAGGGTTTTCTCTTCCTGCGCCTTTTGCTCCTTGCTGCGATCGGACTTACGTACTTCATCCGCTTTGCGGGACGCAACTCCTTCATTGAAGTTCTTTAACAGCCCCGCTTTTGTTTTAACAACATCATCAACTGGCAGTTGTTGCTTGCATGATGGACAAACGCAACCGTTTTCATCGAAAACAAACTTTTCTGCATTGATCTTCTCCCACTGTTCCCGGTTGCCCTGGATCAGCATGTCCAGCCTTTCAATTTCAGTTTTACACCTTTCCACCATTTCATCCTTGGATGTGATCTCCTTTTCTAACCTGGAAACCTCCCGATTATTGGAATCAATCTGGTTTTGAACAGAGGCAATCTCAGATGTTTTGCCATTTTGGTTTTCAAGCAAACCGCTTTTGATCTTACTCCGGATTCCATCCAAGAGCGTGTTCTTCAGGAAAATCTCATTATTCAAAGCCGTGATGCCCTTTTGCTTTTCCTGTAATCCCTTTGAATAGTCAGCCAGCTGCTGGTCTATATCCTCCACACGCGCCTTCTTAGCTTTTATCTGTTTGGCCAGGTCGTCCCAATCCAAAACATCCGGCAATCCACGTTTTGCCTCGTCAATTCGTGGAAGGTACTGTTCGGAATCTTTCTTCAAACCAGCTTTCTTAGCACCCAGCTGCTTTTTGTAATCGTCCAGGTCCTTGTATTTACCACTTCCGAGAACTTCCCTTAAATGGGAGAAGTCTGTCACCTTGGAGTTCATCGAGGTAAAAATGTCCTCGTTGGTTATCTCCCCAGCAATATCCACCAGGCCTCGGCGCTGGTCCTTCCAGTCAAGAGAATTGAAGTAGTGGGGGTTGGTGAGAAGTTTGATCAGGCTGGGAGAGATCATTGCATCTACATCTGCCTGATACTCGGTTAAGGACACGGGAACATCATTCACATAGTATTCGGTATAATGACCTTTGAATACCTTCTGTGACTGGCCCTTCGGCTTTTGCCAGTCCTCCATGTAAACCCTCTTCAGTTTTAGCTCCCGGTTGTTTACCAGGAAGACACCCTCCACTTCATGAGACTGTGCGTTCAGTTCTTTACGGAGGGTGTTTTTGATCTCATAGTCCTTACGGTCAAATTCATCCTTGCCGGTAAGTAACCAGAAAAACGCAGACAGGATCGTAGATTTGCCTGACTCGTTAGCCCCACTGATTTTAGTGGACTGTCCAAACTGAATCAGGAGATCCGTTATACCCTTGAAATTTCTCAAAGAAAGTGTTTGTAAATAAATTGTTTTCATAACTTTATAGTGTATTCAAATTTTAAGTTTTCTTTAAGAAGGCCCGGTGATCAGACCGGGCCTTTCTTTTACCCGCTAGTTTCTGTCAACTATTCGCTGGCATCACTGCCAGCTTCACCTTGTTCAGCATTGACTGCTTCAGCAACGTTTTCGGTTGCGTCTTCGGCGCCCTGGCCGTCTTTTACTTCTGGATCGAAATTGTCCATGTTCGCTTTTGGTTTTATTGTTAAAGAATAGAAAACTTATTTCTTAAAATTGTAAGTCTCCGTTGTGTTTAATACCCCGGCTGAATCCAGTTCTTTGCCAGAACGAATGAAGAATCCCTCACTCTGAAGAAGGCGGTAGTCATCTGACCTCATAATTACGGGCACACACCTGCCGTCAGCATACAAATTGCATTGAACTGTGTTTCCCTCTATTTTTTTAACATCTAATTGCATCCATTTTTCCATAAACCAATTTTTAAAAAGTGGCCGCTACTTTCCCGGCCTGGTCAGAAGGATTTCAACGTTTAGTGTTTAATAATCGCGTCCGTGCTGTCGTATCCCTATTCTTTCCAGCATGTCACCGGTTACACCTGATCACCGGAAGTTTACACGTAATCTACTTTCCTTCGTTCCTCGTGTTGGTTGCGTTGTGGAGGCCGGGGAATCGAACCCTCAAGACCCTGATGGACTAAGAGAAAAACTCCATTGTCTGCCCCCATTTGCCGGTCTTCCCCGGCTGCCACTCTTGGTAAAGCCCAACATTAGATAAGCTGTGCAATATTCGCTCCCGGCTCCTGTAGTGCGTGAATACTGCGACAGTAACACTACATTATGGGATCCCGTCTTTCCGGCAGTCCGAGGTGGCTCTCCCTCAGTCACCACTTTACGCCTCAAATGGTTTAACGGGTCGCTTCAGTCCTACCATAACCGTAGCAGTTGACTCTGGCATGCTACTAACCATTGCGCCTATTCGCCATCAAAGGCCACGGTAAGACGTCCCTGTAAAGGTTTGTGTCCGATAGGCTCCCGCTTCATTATTTTAGTCTGGTGGATAGCGAACACCAGTAACCGCGCCGCACTCGCCGCCCGATGATCAGGTTTCTGGGTACTTGCCCTACAATCCTGCAACTATCTTTAAAACCGCCGTAGTTTTTCCCCGGCTTTAGCTACCAGCCGTCACATCACATTCGTTAGAATGGCTGGTTATTTCTGCGGTTCCAATTCATCCGGGCAGCGATATGATATTTCATGCTCGCTTTAGGGGCTGACTACCCTCCTTATAAAGTATCCCGGTGCGGGTAAGGCGTTCGACACCGCTCTTCGCTGATCAGGCGCCGCACTCCTTTATATGCGTAACCGGGAATAAGGTTGGGGCTGTCCAGAGTACTCTCGCCTCCTTTCGGTGACCAGGGATTTGTCCTGCCCCAATATTTTCAAAGAACTTCTATCACTTTCAAAAGGCACCAGCCATAAACATGGCCGGTACGCCGCTTATAAATTCCACGTTATGAAAAAACTTCAGGGAATCCGGCACCTGGAAAAGTGCCGGAGTTTTATTGTTCTTTTTTTCAACCCCAAATACTGTAACAATAAATTTCTATTTGAATCGGTTCTTATCCCTTTTGTAGTCTCGGACCTGCAAGTATGCTGCATAACCAAGAATACTGAGTAAGGAACCTATAATAACTAAACCTAAAAGTGACATACCTTAAATTTTCCCAGGAAAGAGATCTCACCTGGCTGTTTACCTTTCAAACCATATCCTATGAAAAACCTTACCTTTTGATCAGCCTAGCATTGCTCTATTGAGCCGTAGGAATTTATTACCAGATGCTCTGGTCCAATATTGTCGTGCCTCCCAGAAAATGCTGCGTATAACTCCCAATGCTGCAGTGCATAATCTCTGTACTGGTTGGCTTTGTATATGTAATAGATATTCATCCAGAACCACCGCGTTTCCTTTGCCATTAACCGGCAGGTACGGGACTGGCGCATATAATCCTTATAGCACTCCAGTTGGACCTCCGCAACTTCTTCCCGATGGTGAACTTCTTCTTCGTTCGGTTCAACGATCGTCACCTCTTTTCCATGGCTATCAAAGTGCTCCAGCAAACCAGGCATTACTTTGTAAAATGCAAAACCAGCGATAGCTGCCAAGGCGATCTGGCCAAGAACCGGATTTTCTGCTACGAATTGTATAATTGTATTCATTTGATGTGAGTTTTATGTTTGAAGAAAAGTAGTTTGAATAGTAAGGTTCCGAGGATCAAATCTGCAAGCATCAGTATAACTAATGCACACCAAAGAAGGGTTGTATTATCAATGCTCATGATCGTGGATTTTTTATAGTTTAGGCAAAAACACCTTTAATACTTTCAATAGCCCTTCTGAATACTCTTTCCCTTTCTTCAAGCGCATTAGCACGAGCATTTTTATGGTGGTATACCTCTGGTTTAAGTCCTTCCTTTTTTATATGACCTAATTCACCAGCTTTAACTGCCGCATTTAAAGCTTTCCTAACAGAAGATGGAACTTTCCCACAAATAACTCGAACACCCTCTATTTGAACTGCCATTACGTTTGCTTGATCTGCAGTTATATTACCTTGTTGCAATTGGTCTGTAGCGTATTCGATCGCGGTTTGTCTTGAAGGCATGATCGTGGATTAAAAGGTTATGGTTTACTATATATTGATAAGCAATTCGCACCTAACTTCTCAATTCGCCCCCTGAACTTCCGCAGTGCCTCTGCTCTATCACGAGCCCTCCACTTCCTCTCCAAGACTACAGCCCACCGTGTGATCATTTCCTTTCTGCTGAGAGGTTTCTTCGCCGGTAGCGCGTGATCATCTTTTTTATAGGCAACATGCATTGTATCAAAGAAGTTATAACAGTACAGGTAACGTCTTCAAAGTCTCTTGCTTAAGTTTCACCAGTTCCATTGCCTTTTGTGCAATGGCCTCGTTCCAATATGGCAGCTCTGGATTTAAAGCATCCTTCACTGTCTGGGGGTGATAAGTAGTAGCTTCAGCCACATCTTTCACCATCACTCCCCATTTCTTCATTTGAGAGCGGATCTTGCGTTTTGCAACCCTTACCCTGCTGCGTGGTTCTACGGTTCTCATTATTTCGTATTTTCGCTCTTGTTTGTCGCCTTCTAGGTAGTGTACCTTTGCGTTGACAATACAAATGTACAGATTATTCTGAATTATCCAAACTTTTCTGAACTATTTTTTATGGCCAAGGCTGAAAAGATTGAAGAACGGACAAAAGAGTTTGTAAAGGCACTAGAAATCCTTACAAATCAAAAGGTTATAAAAAATCAAAAGGAGTTGGCTACTATTTTGGGCTATAAAAATGCCACGGCAATTTCTGAAATCAAGGCTGGTAGAGTCAATATCCAACCTGACAAATGGCAATTATTTCAGAAAACATTTAAATGGCTCCCAGAGGAGCATACAGAAATATCTGTAGTAACTGTAGATGAAAATGAGGAAATCATTAGGTTAAGGCAGGATGTTGATAATTTGAAAGCCAGGAATAGCTTACATACAAAACTTATTAAAGAATTGCTTTCAGAAGTAAGGAAAAAGAGCAATAGTGCGATAGATGATTACTATTCTAACGAATTATTAAACATATTATCTGAAGAGTAGATCGGTCTAAGTAACGGAGGTAAGTTAATCCCTTTTTGGTGGGTTTTAGAATTGTAGTAGGTGATGTTTCCTTGGCTTTTGCGGACATCTTTTTCTTCCTTTTGGCGTTTCCCATTTCAACAGGTTTTGGTGATAAAACAAAATGTAACAGGAATTAAAAGTCTGCAACCATTCCGCAGTAGAAATGCGTAGTACACAATATATCCACTGTGGATAATTAAATTTTAGAACGCAGATAAGGTGCGTAGGATACAAAATGATCTACTTAAAATAATTGAAAACGCAAAAATTCCTAAAATGAAATTCCTTTTACTCCCGCTATTGTTGATCGCAAAAACTTCCTTCGGGCAAACCTTTTTTGTTGTCGGAAAAGACATTAAAAGCGTTGAGCATGTTACAAATAAGGTTAAGTTCGAAGGTCACAAAATTGCTTCGGATTCAACATCTGCAGATTATATTATTGAATTGCTAATGGACGGTTCCTATAAATTTGTGAGCCTTAAACAGCCCTACCAAGGATATGTTAAAATTACAGATCGCAGAACTGGACAGGAAGTCACGAAATCTAAAATAGTAAAAGGGGGCCCGACCGCATTTAATGGATACAATGCCGCTTTTGGTATTTACCGAAAAATCGCAGACAAATACCTTCCTGGTGAATTAAAAAAGTGTAAGGAGGTAACGTTATGAGACAAAAATTAATATTGACAGCGATTTTTCTGGTATTAACGTTCTCAACCTATGCACAGAAATTCTTTGTTGAGAAGGCCGATGGAGGATCCGAAAAGGTAATTATAGATAAGTTACTCGAAGAGAACATTCAAGTGACTTTTAAAGAAGATAGCGCCGACTATACCTTGAAATCAAATATTAAAAAAATGTCATTGGGAAGGGCAAAGGGCAATATTCTTATAATAGAAAATAAAACTGGAAACCTTTACGGAAAAACAACAGACACTTGGGGTAGCGCAAGGTTAGTAAATGGTTACGACAATCCTGTTGCGGATGTTCTTAGAAGAATTTGCAAAAAATCCCTTATGGCCTTAATAGCGCCTTTAAAACGTGGTTAATACTTTATTTTGTAACCAACCTAACTAAATTCATGGAGATTCAAGTTATAGAAAAACAATATTCCCACCAAGGGACAATTCAGGATACCATTGATACTCTGGAGTTAAGGGCGACCAATGAAGCCCTCCACCAAATCGCCCAGAAGATGTCAGCATATTTGGGAGAAATGAACTGCCACAATCATTCGGACGTGGTACCTGTTGGCAAAATAGAAATAATGGGGGATTCCCTGCTCTCGCCGGGCGCATCCATAACTACCTCCCTGGTAAATACCTGTTGTGCAGACTTCAAAAGAGTATTCGATGCTAAGGTGGGTGAATTCTTTCAGCAATATAAAGACTAAAGGTTTGGAGCTGGCTGGGGGGCATAGTGGGTAATGATTCTAAGGGCAAAACGGGTCCAGAGCGGGGCCGTAAATAACAGGTTTAACTCCTGTGCCGAGAATCAGAAAATCGGTAATACATTTTAATAATCAGGGTATTATGAATATTCAAAAAGGCAGTAACGGGTTTGTGCCGAATCCAGTTCTGGGCACCAAAATTAAAAGCCTGCACTCAGTGCGGGCTTTTTCATTTCAGAACACAACTATCCCCTACCCCTCCCTGAACTGCGTTGGCGTAATCCCCGCCTGGGCTTTAAAGAAATTCGAAAAATACGCATGATCAATAAAGCCCAGTTCAAATGCAATTTCCTTGATGGAGAGATCCGTTGTCTGAAGCAAACGTTTTGCTTCTAATAGCACACGTTCCTGGATCAATTTCGTGGCCGGCACATGGAGGTGTTTCTTACAAAGGATATTCAGATAGTTGGCAGTGATGTGCAGCTTGGAAGCATAGAAACTAACCAGTTTCTCCTGCTTGTAAAATTTATCAATCAGCTGACTGAACTCCGCAAGCCTCGGATGAGACTGGAACACTTTCAGATCAGTAAAGATCTTCTCCGCCTCCTTACTCACAATCGCAGCGATCACAGCTGCCCTTGCACTGATAACCTCCTGCACTGAGTCCGGCGAATTCAACTCATCTCTGATAGCATCAAATTCATACTTCAGCAATTTAAAATTATCACTGGTCAGCGGGATCACCGGATGATTAATATAATTAGAAAACGAGAAACGGAAAAATGATGCAAAGCGCTCGAAAAACTGCTGTTGTATCATCAGCTGGTAACCTGTTGTACCAGGCCTGATGCTCCAGGTATGCACCTGTCCGGGAAACAGCACATGAATTTGTTTATTCCCGATGGGGTAATCGTGGAAGTCGATATTATGCACCCCTTTTGCCGATTCAAACAGGTTGATGATAAAAAAATCATGCTTATGCGGCTTGTCGATATGCCGTTCACCATGCAGTTCATTGAAGAGGAATTCCTCCCTGCCAGCCTGCTGGCCTTTCCGGAATTCATGGATACCTAAAACGGGGATGTTACCTGTTTCGTCATAGATCTTCATACCCGCAAATTAATAAATCTTTCAAGGCATGGCATGAATCCTTCACAGGATAACCAGCTGTGAGGGTTAATTTTGTAAAAAATGATGGGAACATGAAGAAAACCGAACTATCCCGCAAAGAATTTCTAAAAATGTCCGGATTGGGACTGGCAGGAGTAACACTTGCTTCAGGCTTTATACCCGCTGCAGGAGCAGACAACCTCCTGCTAAAGAACGTGCGGCTGGAAACAGGGTTTGAATATGAAGGAGGAGAGGTATCCCACACAAAAACTGAATTATTCTGCGTAGAAATAAAAGACGGAAAGATTAAAAGTATTTCCGCTAATAAACCAAACGCCGCCGGGGCTATTGATGCAAAAGGCTGGCTGATGCTTCCTGCATTTAAGGATATGCACATTCACCTTGATAAAACATTCTACGGTGGCCCCTGGCAGGCAACCAGAAGAGGCCCGGGTGGTGTTAAGGGTATGATTGCCCTGGAACAGAAGATCCTTCCGGAGATGCTGAAAACTTCTACAAACCGGGCAGAAAAGCTAATTGAGTTGCTGCAATCCAAAGGCACTAATTTCGCCAGGAGCCATGTCAACATTGAACCCACTTCAAAACTGCAATCGCTCAGCAATCTTCTCAAAGCACTGGAAAACAGGAAGAGCTCCTTTGGCGCTGAACTGGTAGCCTTCCCGCAGCATGGCGTATTCTACACTGATTCAGTTCCCTATTTAAAGGAAGCTGCAAAGATGAACATCGATTTCATTGGGGGCCTTGATCCTTATACTATTGACGGTGCCATTGAAAAAACAATAGATTTCACGGTACAGCTGGCGCTGGATAACAAAAAAGGGATCGATATCCACCTGCATGAATCGGGCGAGTCCGGACTAAAAACAGTAGAATACCTGATTAAGAAAGTAAACGAAAACCCCGCACTTCAGCACAAAACATTCTTAAGTCACTGCTTTGTGCTGGGAAGGATCGATAAGATAAAACAGGAAGAAATTGCTGAACAACTGGGTGCTGCAGGTATAGGTATTGTTTCTACCATTCCATTCGGAGGGCTTATTATGCCTATACCCACACTCTATAAGCACAATGTAAACGTGATGACTGGAAACGACAGCATCATCGATCACTGGAGCACATTCGGATCTGGAAGCGTATTGGAAAAAGCCCATACAATGGCACAGTTATATGGCTACTCCACCGAGTTCCTGTTGTCCAGAAGCCTGAAGCTGGCTACCGGGAATGTACTTCCGCTTGATGATAAAGGTGTACAGCAATGGCCTAAAGCAGGGGATTTTGCAGACCTGGTGCTGATAGATGCCAGCTGTTCTGCAGAAGCAGTTGCAAGAATTTCACCTGTAAGATCGCTGATCAACAAAGGACAAATAGTATATTAAAATACCCGCAGCTCCATTGAGCTGCGGGGGTGCTACTCTTTATTATGGCGCTTCAAACTTCCATAGTTGCGCATCCGTACCATTCCAGTTCCAGGACCGGATATCCGCACCCGGCGTTACACTTCCGTCCGCAATATCAAGTACATTATTACTTGATTTGGACATAATACGGTACCAGCCGCCGCCAGCAGGCTCAATGCGCCATTGCTGACAATCGTTCGGGAAAACATCCCATACCTGGATATTTGCGCCGCGGTCTATTCCACAGGCATCCAGGTCTAAGGCCTTATGAGTAGGCAGCTCTGACAGAATCTTATAATATCCGTTACCCTGGTAGGTAAGGTTCCACTTCTGCCCGTTACAGGTGGTACGCGTCCAGGTCCTTACATCCGCATTCCCGGTAGCACATCCTGCAATGTCAACATACAGGCCTGCGCCTGCAGTAGTGTTCATCTTGGACCTGATGGCATACTGTCCGTTTGCTATGGGATTAGGGGTATAACAGGGCGTTCCTCCTCCCGATTGTACCACGCCCGAGTTAGTGATACTCACCGGCACAATATTGCCTGCTGCATCAAAGAACATCCTGTCGATCGCTACCTGGCGTTCATGAATATTGGTGCTTGTACGCCGGTGATACACAAAAAAATACTCATCACTGCAACCGGGTTTCCTGATCACTGCATTATGCCCCGGCCCTTTTATGGCACCACGCGGAGAGGTGATCCGCCCTTTGTAAGTCCAGGGTCCCATTGGGTTGGAAGAGGTAGCATATTCCACATGGTAATCATCATTGCCGAAATGATTAATGGAATACATCAGGTAATAGATACTGTTTCGTTTGATCACATAGGGCGCTTCGAAATAGTTAGATGGCTTATTATGCCCCCGCGTACCTGTCAGTGAGATCATATCGTTATTCAAGCGCTGAATGTTCATCGTGGTATTGCCCCAATACATGTAAGCCTGTCCATCGCTATCTATGAATACCATCGGGTCTATGGGGTCGGTACCATCACCCGTTGCCAATGCACTGCCTTTATCCACAAAAGGTCCGGTAGGGGTGGTACTCACAGCCACACCTACTTTTTTGGCGGCAGTAAAATAAAAGTAATAATTTCCGTTACGTGCTACTATAGCAGGCGCCCATCCATCCGTGTGCGCCCAGCTTACATTCGCGAGGTCCAGCACAATACCTTCATCCGTCCAGTTCAGCAGATCTGTGGATGAGTAGGCATGGAACTGGCTGGCGTTCGGCCCGCTGGCAGTGGGGTAAATGTAATACTTACCATTGGCGTAAATAATATCGGGATCAGCTGTTGCAACCGGCAGGATCGGGTTGCCGCTCATCAGGCCGATGGCGCTTAGCAGGCTGATATTACCTCTTAAAGTACCAGAAGGTAACGCTTCTGCTGGTGTGGTTTCTTTCTCTGCGCATCCCGCAAAAACTAATGCAATAATAAGTGTGGATAGTTGTTTTTTCATTGGGTTTACTTTTGGGTGAAGGGTTTATGATCGTGGAATAAGAAGTATCAGTGGCGGTAACTAAATATAAAATAGTTTCCCGGCCCCGCGGAAGCAGAGCGGCAAAATGAATCATTTCGACAAAGTATTGAGACGTTCTGACTACCTAGCCAGTGGGAAGAAGAGGGTTAACTATAATAAAGTGTTTATCATCATTTTTTTTCCTGTACACCATTTGTACATTCCCTAACCGCTTTTTATCAGGCGCAGTAAACATTACCGCCGTCCTTAATTTTATACTACCAATAAAAAAACCTGCGCCACCAGGGAGGTGACGCAGGCTCTTCCTGTTAAATCAAATCATTCAAAGTTACACCAGGTATCCATCATGCAACTGCAAACAGGTCCTGACAATGCGCATTCCGTAAAGTCAATGTCGGCGATGCAACGGAAATCGCCGCATGAGGCACTAAGTTGGGTTCTGCCACCATTTACAGCGCGGAGGCTGTTTCTGCTGAGGGTTCTGAAAAGTGTTTTCATACGTGTA
Source organism: Chitinophaga niabensis (assembly GCF_039545795.1). Taxonomy (NCBI): domain Bacteria; kingdom Pseudomonadati; phylum Bacteroidota; class Chitinophagia; order Chitinophagales; family Chitinophagaceae; genus Chitinophaga; species Chitinophaga niabensis. The sequence goes on from NZ_CP154260.1 coordinate 3,872,817, forward strand.
AATTGGCTTGTTTAATAACCAATATCGTTAGCGCACATACTGCGCGTATAAATGCGGAGTTACAGGTTACAGATCATCCTGCGGCTGCAAGGCTATTTCGGAAGCCGCAAGAATAGGCACCAGGTGCATGAGGTCTTTCAGTACATAACTCTTCGGCATTCTGCGGCCGTTGATATAGAAAGTAGGCGTACCCTTGAGGCCGACCTCATTCATCCATTTACGATGCGCCATCAATTGGTCTTTTACATCCAGCGAAGTATTGTATTGCCAGCGCTTTCGCCATTTGTCCAGATTCATATACCTGAACCAGTCGGATAACATATGCGCCACCTCTTCCGGCGACTGCAAACCACGTGCACACTGGAAGATGGCCGTAACAGCTTCGGTAATGTTCTCTGCGCGATCTTCCATGCTCAGGAAGCGCACTTTCACAGATAGCTGGTCTTTATAGGTTTCACAGATCTCATCAAGCACCCCATGTGCGTACTGGCAGGGTCCGCAGAAAGGGTTGCAGGCTACCACTAATTCCAGTGCTGCATTAGGATTACCAAAATGCAGCTCATGCGGCATTGTAGTGGTATCTACTTCTTGCATACGTTCCCACTGGGCAATGAAGAGCAGGGGATCGCGTTTCCATTTGAGCAGGTCCTGAGCATGATTATCTTTCTCTGTACTGTCTTTCAAATGCGCTTTGATCGGCTGAATGGCAAGGCAAAGCATGGCTTGTACTACGAAAAAATATCCGATGGTAAGGGGCTCAAGCAGGGGAAAAGCAGCGTTAAAAAAGGCAAAGGCCAGGGCACTTTGCAGGCTGAGCACACCTACGATAACGAGGCAGAGGGCACACCACCTCTTCAACCTGAATTTCTGTATAACCAAGCTCGCGCCCGCTACAAGAATGAGCGGCATCGCAATCACCATTAGCATGGCCATGAGAGCAGGGTACCAGGCAGCAGCCACAAAAAACACAAACTGCGTCAGGAAATAGGAAAGTGCGAGATCGGCTACGGTAATGCTGCCATATACTTTGGCGAGCTTACTCCTGAGTACCGCTTTACAACCTGCCCTCCCGCCAACGGAGTTACAGACTTCGTTCACAATACCTATCTGCATACCCAGTTCCGTAGTAATGGTAAATACGCCGAAGGTAAGTCCGGTCAATGCCAGGATGCCCCATGTGAGCAATGCCAAACCCGGGTTGAAGTTAAAAGCCGTACCCACAGCCGCCAGTACCAGCAATCCGGCGATGATACCTATGGCGGTAAAAGCATGCTGCCGCTGCAGCAGTTTCGTATTTTCAGGTACTTTCCAAGCGGCTTTCCCGTCTGCAAATACAACTATGCCGCTCCAGTTATGGCGGAGCTTTTCATCGGATTCGAAGGTGGCGGGTTTATCTACCTGCATCAGGTAATCGTTGCCTCCCTGGTTTACATGCGCCAGCAGCGGATAATTGAAATCCATGATACTGGATCTGTCACTTTCGGTGGCACAATATTGCATACCGCCCATATCTAAAAAGTCAGTGAGCGAAACCAGCGAAGGATAATCAGGATGGGTTTGCAACTCTTTGGCAATGAACTGCCTGTGTGTTTTAATGCCAAGGCTTCGCAGCCAACGTCGTACAATGTCTTCAAAGACAAGTTGATGCTGTTTATTCATAAAGTGGAATTTGTAAAGGCCCCGCTCGCCTGCGGCAGCAATTAATATTTGTGAATCCTCTGGGTTTCCTGTATGTGTATATTTTACGTTTGTTCAAATTAAGAAACGCCACTGCAATAATATTGCAGTGAAAAAAGGCCAATTTGTGCTTAACACTCCTGTCGCTCCAAGCCAAATACATGATGAAAAACCCTCAAAATGACGCAATTTGACCAGATATTGAAACGTTTTGACTACCTCCCTAAGCCCTTTTTTTAAGAAATTCGCCCTTCGTCTCGTAATCATTAAAAACTGAACAAAAATGTTGGTCCATCGGCAATTCAGAATGGCTGTTATCCTTGTGTGTGGTTTCCTTCAGTCTGTAACCAGCTTCGCGCAGGAACAAAAAGCGCCCAGCTACCCGCTTATAACGCATACTCCCTATTTTAGTATCTGGAGCAATACAGATCAACTGAACGGATCTGTTACAAAACACTGGACAGGGGCAGATCATTCCCTGCTCGGCATTATTAAAGTAGATGATGCCTACTACCGTTTCCTCGGAAAAGAAACCGATGAGTTTACCACAGTGCTCCCAACAGCAGATGAAACGCCGTACCAGGTAGCGTATACATTCAGTAAACCGGAACAAGGCTGGAACGAACCGGCATTCAATGATGCAGCCTGGAAAACCGGCGAAGCACCTTTTTCAGATGACAGAAAAAAAGCAAAAACTTACTGGAACACGGATGATCTCTGGGTAAGAAGAACCTTTACGCTGAATAACCAGGTAAATTTTGACAAGCTCTTCCTGAGGATCAATCATGATGACAATATCGATATCTACCTGAATGGTAAAGCAATCTATCATAAACAAGGCTGGGTAAATAATTATACTTTCCTGGACCTGCAGGAACAACTGAAAGCTAACCTGAAAGCAGGTAAGAACGTACTCGCATTTCATGTACGCAATACTGCCGGCGGCCGCTTCCTGGATGCTGGTATTGTAAGAAAGATAGAAACGGCAGACAGCAAATTGATCAGGGTAGCAGCGCAAAAGGATGTTGACATAAAAGCCATGGCAACAAAATATCTTTTCAGCTGCGGAAAGGCAGACCTTGAACTGACCTTCACATCTCCTTTGCTGATAAAAGACCTTGACCTGTTAGCCACTCCCATATCTTATGTGAGCTACAAAGTAAAGTCCAACGATGGTAATAAACACCAGGTATCCGTTTTCTTAAGCGCAAGCACCGATATCGCAACCGATCAGCCTACGCAACAGGTAACTGCAAAAGCCACTGCCACAGGCGGTGTAAAACTGCTGCAGGCAGGAACTGTTGAACAGCCTGTATTGATGAAACAGGGTGACGACCGCCGTATAGACTGGGGCTATTTTTATATAGGTGCATCAAAAGACTATTCCCAGCAATATATTTCTGCTGATGAGAAAACCGGTATCAGCCAGTTCTTACAGGGCAGGTACCAGGGCACTACGGAGAAAACAGGAAAACGTTTAAACCTCAACACCGTTGTTTCCTTTGGCCAGGTAGGCGTTCAGCCCATAGAAAAGTTTATGCTGCTGGGATACGATGAAGTGTATGCTATTCAATATTTCGGCACAAACCTGCGCCCCTGGTGGAATAAAAACGGTAACCGGCAATTCAGCACTTTAATGAATACAGCGGCTGCGAATTATAACGCCGTTATCAAAAAAGTAAAACAATTCGAGGATACGATCTATACTGATGCTTTTAAAGCCGGAGGCGAAGCTTATGCAAAACTATGCGAACTGGTTTACCGCCAGAGTATTGCTGCTCATGGATTAGTAGAAAGCCCTCAGAAAGAACTGTTATTCTTGTCCAAAGAAAACTTCAGTAATGGCTGCATTGCAACGGTAGACCTCACCTACCCTTCCGCTCCTTTATACCTGGCTTACAATCCGGAACTGGAAAAGGGTATGATGAACGGCATCTTCTATTACAGTGAAAGTGGTAAATGGACCAAACCTTTTGCTGCTCACGACCTGGGTACTTATCCGCTTGCAAACGGCCAGGTATATGGTGAAGATATGCCGGTGGAAGAAGCTGGCAATATGGTGATCCTCACAGCAGCTATCGCAAAGGTAGAAGGCGGGGCAGATTATGCAAAGAAACACTGGCCTGTATTGACAACCTGGGCCAAATACCTGGATAAAGAAGGTTTTGATCCCGCCAACCAGCTTTGCACAGATGATTTTGCCGGCCACCTGGCAAGGAACGTAAACCTTTCCGCCAAAGCCATCATGGCATTACGCAGTTATGCTTTTCTGGCCGATAAGCTCGGGCATAAAGCAGATGCGCAATACTACCTCGGCCGCAGCCAGGAAATGATGCAGAACTGGATAAAGATGTCTGGCGATGGAGACCACTTCAGCTTAACTTTCGACAAGAAAAATACCTGGAGCCAGAAATACAACCTGGTATGGGATAAAGTGCTGGATTTCCATCTCTTCCCTGAAAGTGTATTTGAAAAAGAAATAAGCTATTACCTCACTAAACAACTGACTTATGGCCTCCCGCTGGATTCACGTAAAACCTATACCAAATCCGACTGGATCATATGGACGGCTGTAATGACAAAAGACAATACGGAGTTTGAAAAATTCATTCTTCCCTTGCGGAAATATGCAGCAGAAACAAGCAGCAGAGTACCTATCAGCGACTGGCATGAAACAACCAACGGCAAACAGGTGGGCTTCCAGGCAAGAAGTGTGGTAGGCGGTTATTTCATGAAGGTATTAAGTGATAAACTAAATAAATAATGGCTTATATTAGTTTGCCATGCAGAAACTACTTTTAGCTTTAACTATCCAGCTTGCCGCTACCGGAAGTGCCCTATGCCAGCAAACTGCACTTGCAGATTATGTAAATACGTTGCAGGGAACAAATTCCAAACATGAATTAACCAGGGGCAATACCTATCCAACCACTGCCCTTCCTTTTGGTATGCATACCTGGACGCCGCAGACAGGCAACAACGGAGATGGATGGAAATACCAGTATCACAGAAAAAGCATCCGGGGCTTTCAGCAGGCACACCAATGCAGCTCCTGGTCCAATGACTATGCGGTGTTTTCGCTGTTTCCTGTTATGGATAGCCTTATAGTAAATGAAGATAAAAGAGCCGCTGATTTTGAACATACAAATGAAGTAGCGAAGCCATACTATTACAGTGTAACACTTAACAATAAGATCAACACGGAAATGGCGCCCACAGAGCGGGGCGCTCATCTTCGGTTTTCTTTTCCCAAAGGGCATAAAGGAAACATTATCCTCGATGGTTATACCGGCCTGAGTGGCGTTAAGATCCACCCTGCAGAAAAAATGGTTACCGGCTTTGTAAATAATGGCAGAGGATTTAAGAGAGGATGGAAAAGTTTTTTTGTCATAGTATTTGATACGCCCTTTGCAGCTTATGGCACCTGGGAAAATACAACAGGCGCCATTCAACAGGGCAATCTGCAGGCTGAAGGCAAAGGAACAGGTGTATACCTGCAGTTCAAAGAAGGAGCTACCATACAGGTTAAAACCGCTTCCTCTTATATCAGTGAAGAACAGGCAAAACTCAACCTTTCCAGGGAACTGGGCAACCATAAAACACTGGAGCAAACAAAGGCCGCAGCAAAGAAGATCTGGAACGAACATTTATCACGGATCATAGTAGAAGGTGGTACGGAAGAAGATAAAGCAACTTTCTACTCCTGCTTTTTCAGAGCCAGCTTATTCTCAAGAAAATTCTATGAGCTGGATAAAAACGGAAAGCCTTATTACTTCAGCCCCTATGACGGCACAGTACATGAAGGTTATATGTTCACCGATACCGGCTTCTGGGACACCTTCAGGGCACAGTTCCCATTGAATGCATTGCTCCACCCGCAAATGCACGGGCGGTACATGCAGGCACTGCTTAAAGCAAATGAGCAATGCGGCTGGCTGCCTTCCTGGTCCTTCCCTAATGAACAGGGCAGTATGATCGGCAACCATGCCATATCACTGCTGGCCGATGCATGGGCAAAAGACATACGCACTTTTGATCCGGCTGCCGCCCTGGAAGCTTATTATCATGAAGCCAACAACAAAGGTCCCTGGGGTCCCGCAAACGGCAGAGATGGTTACAAAGAATATAATCAGTTAGGTTATGTGCCTTACCCTAAATACAGGGAGGCCACTGCCAAAACACTGGAATACGCCTACGATGATTTCTGCGCCTATGCACTGGCTACAGATGCAAAACAGGAAAAATACAAACAGGGCTTTGCGCAAAAGATGTTTAACTACCGCCATGTTTATGACAGCACTACGGGCTTTATGCGGGGCAAAGATGAAAATGGGAAATGGCTGAAGGATTTTGACCCTATAGAATGGGGAGGCCCTTATACAGAAGGTAATGCCTGGCATTGGTTATGGTCTGTGTTCCATGATATCAGCGGACTGAAAAAAATGCTTGGCGGAGATGAAGCTTTCTGTGCAAAACTGGATGCCGTATTTACAGAACCGAACAAAGTAAAAGTGGGTACTTACGGTGGTATGATACATGAAATGACGGAGATGGTGATGGCCAATATGGGACAATATGCACATGGCAATCAGCCTATCCAGCATATGGTATATCTCTACAACTATGGAGGCCAGCCATGGAAAACACAGTTTCATGTACGGGAGGTGATGAAAAGATTATACAATGCATCTGAAGACGGATACCCCGGTGATGAAGACCAGGGGCAAACCTCCTCCTGGTATGTGCTGAGCGCCCTTGGATTCTATAGCGTATGTCCCGGGACCAACCAGTATGTACTCGGAAGCCCGGTGTTTAACAAAACAACAATCAAACTGGAAAACGGAAAGAAATTCATCATCACCGCAAATGGCAATTCAGCTGAAAATGTATACACCCATCGTGCCATGCTGAATGGCAAACCCTATTCCAAAACATTTATCACTTACCAGGACATTAACGCAGGCGGTACCCTTTCTTTTGACATGAAAAGTACAGCTGATCAGCAAAGAAAGCTGCAACCTGAAGACCTTCCCTATTCGGTATCAAGGTGATAGATGATAGAGTTGCCGGGATGTATTTTATTCTTTAAATTGTATCCATGGAAGGGATCAGCCAAATTCTCAAGAATGCCAAACCCGGCATCCTCATCGTTGATGATAACGATGATATTCTCGAATACCTGTCCCACGACATGGAAAAGAGTTATCAGATCTTTACCGCCAAAGATGGCGATAAGGCTTTTTCTATCCTGCAACATGAGATGATCCAGTTAGTGGTCAGTGATGTGATGATGCCTAAGCTGGACGGCTTCGGATTATGTGAGAAGATCAAACTTACCTTAGAACTCAGCCATATACCCGTTATTCTGCTAACAGCAAAAAACACCTTGCAGGCCCGGATACAGGGATTAAAAGCAGGAGCCGATGCCTATATAGAAAAACCTTTTTCCTTAGATCATTTATATGCCCAGATAGAAAATCTGCTGGCCAGCAGGTTAAAGCTGAAACAATGTTATGCCCAACTGCCGCATGTACATATCAACAGTATTGCACACACGCAAATGGATGAAGCATTCCTGGAGCGGCTGGTGAACACCATCCTTACACACCTGGATGAAACACAACTGGATGTAGAGCGGCTGAGCGTACTCATGAACATGAGTAAACCCACGCTTTACCGGAAGATAAAATCTATATCCGATCTGTCCCCCCACGATATCATCAACCTCACCCGTTTAAAGAAGGCAGCTGACCTCATCCATTCCGGCAACCATAGGGTAAATGAACTGGCGGAAGAAGCGGGTTATAATTCCGCAGGGCAGTTCAGGAGGAATTTTTACAAGTATTTCAAAATGTCTCCCTCAGAATATATTGATAAAGCTTATCAAAAGTCCTCCCTGTAAAGCGGCATTACCAGCGTAAAAGTATTAAGCCCCCCTTCCACACTATATTCCAGGCTACTGTTATGCAGCAATGCAATGGATTTTGCCAGGGATAATCCAATGCCGGTTCCTGCAGCCATGGTATTACCAGACCTGTAAAAAGGCTCAAAAATACTTTCCCTTTCCTCTTCCGGGATAATGTCCCCATCGTTCATTACACGCAGTACCGCATGCCCCCCTTCTAACAGAATGGTCAATGAAATCCGGGAATTACAATACTTAATGGCATTATCTACCAGGTTACTCACAATTTTCATCACCCCATCCTCATCAATATTACAAATGAGCACAGGATCTTTGATGATCAATTCCCAGGTATGCTTTTTCTTATTGATAGCTGGCTGAAAACTACTATACACCTCTTCAATAACAGGAACAATATTCCTGGCATCCAGGTGTAAAAAGTAATTCCCCGATTCTACCATTCTGAAATCCAGTAATTGATTCGTTAAGGTCAGTAACCGGTCTGTGTTCTTATTCATCACCATTACCTCATGTTTCATACCGGGGATAGATTCCACGTTTTTAAGGATCTTACTCATCGGCATTTTTATCAGCGTAAGCGGTGTTTTTATTTCATGTGCTACTTTGGTAAAGAAATCAATTTTCGCCTGGTAGAGTTCCTTCTCTTTATTCAATGTAAAGATCTCCATCAGGCGCAGCTGTTTTTCTTTATAACGGTTGCTATAATATTTCGTGGCAAAATAGATCATGGCAATAATGACCAAAGTATAAATGAAATAAGCCACACCGGTTTTCCAGAACGGAGGTGTGATATTTATCTTAAAAGCCGTTTCGTTGGATGCCCATATGCCACTGCTATTAGTGGATTTCACTTTAATAGTATAGTTGCCGGGTGATAGATTATTAAAATGAATGGTTTTGTTTTTCTCCGTAAAGTTCCAGTTCTCGTCAATTCCGTCTAACATGTAAGCGTACCTGATGTTATCCGGTGCCGTGAAACTAAGCGCTACAAAATCAAGACTGAAAGTTGAATTATTATAAGGCAGCCGGATATTCTTTTCATGCAGGAAAGGATAATCGTAGAACAGGTGCCGGGAATTAACAGTAGCTTCTTTATTGAACACCTCCAGCTGTGTGAGATAGATAGGCGGTGTATAGTCAGCAGTAGTAAGCTCACGCGGGTTAAATCTCACAAGGCCTTTGAGGCAGCCAAAATAGATCTTTCCTTCCTTATCCTTAAAGGAGGAGCGGTGATTGAACTGGTCACTTAACAATCCATCGCTTTGTTTGAATGTTTTTATCTGCCCTGTTTTCAGATCTATATGCGCCAGCCCCATGGATGTGGAAGCCCAGATATTACTGCGATCATCCTGCACTGTACTGTAAACAATATTACTGGGCATACCAGACTGTGTATTGTAAACTTTAACAGAATGATTACTGAGGTCCATTCTGAAAAGACCGGATTCTGTACAGATCCAGAGATGATGTGCGGTGTCCTCCAGGAAGTCCAGGATCTTGTTGTCATCAAACGGATAATACCCGTTTACCTGCACAGATAGTTTTCGCGCCTTTTGACTTGAATCAATATAATAAATACCGTTGCCATGCGTACCCAGCCAGATGCGCCCTTTGCTATCCTGGGTAATAGCAGAATAAAATTCATCCCTTACCAGCCCCTGCAAATGGTAGAACTGTCCGTTTGCTTTATCAAAACTGTACACGCCATTGGAGGTACATACAATGATGGCACCCGCTGCGGTTTTATATAAAATATTGATATAGTTGCTGTTTAAGCCGTTGTTAGTATATGCCGCATAATGCTGTACGATCTTATTTGTCTTCAGATCAAGCACATACAACCCGTCTTTGAAAGTGCCGATATACAGCTGATCATCATCGGCTAAAAGCCCATGTATATTGCCCGGATGGCTATAATTAACAAAGCTCCTTTTCCCAGGATCAAATGCGGCCACTCCCTTATCTTCAGACCCCACCCAGATCTTCCCATATTTATCCTGTACCATTTCCCGTACCACATTCCCTTCTATGGAATTTGAAGCGGATGTAGGAAAGAACTTTTCGAAGGCGATGGTATGATGAGCATAATAGTTTATACCGCCAAAAAAGGTACCGACCCAGATCCCTCCTTCTTTGTCTTTACAGATCGAATAAATGGCATTGTCCGTCAGGGAATATTGATCATGCGGAACTTTGCAGATATGCTGTATACTGTTGGTCCGGCTATTTAGAATGTACAGTCCTGATTCTGTACCAACCCAATAAGCAGTATCATTCACCTTGAGCAGGCTTCTTACAAACAGGCTTGCATTCTTTGCGGGTGACAGTACTATTGGCTTCCACTGCTGATCCCGGATACTGAATTTGAGCAACCCTGTTTGTGAAGTGCCGATCAGCAGCGATTCATTCTCTTTGTCTTCAGATATTGTTTCAATTGTATTAGCCGTGCGGACCACTTTATCAGAGGTGTAATAAACGAAGTTATTGTGTTCTATATCATACCTGGCCAGCACGCCATTAGCACAACCCAGCCACAGGGTACCGTTCGCCGATTTATACAGGGTTGTGATGTTTTGCAGGGACGACTGGCCATAAGCCTCAATATGTTCCGTTTTGATATTATACCTGTACAATACCGTGCCTTCAACAAACCAGATATTGTTATGCGCATCCCCGTGAATGACCCTTACCAGCTGCCCTTTTGTACGCGCGAGTTTTGTAAACGCCCCGGTTTCCGGATTAAAATAGAACAGGCCTTTAAGTGTGGCTACCCATAATGTTCCCGCAGCATCCTGGTACAAGTGAAAGATCGGGTTGTTGGACTTGTCCTCCCCTATCCTGAAGATCTTGAAACTATAGCCATTAAACCTGTTTAACCCATCCCCCGTACCAAACCACATAAAGCCATCCTTGTCCTGCAAAGAGGTGATCACTGAATTATTGGACAGCCCGTTCTCCACCTCGTAATGCCTGAAATAAATGGGCTGTGCACTGCTTTCAGCTAGCAGAAACAATATGATGAGGGTGCAAATGAAACGTTTTTGCATAAGGTGGAAAAGCAGGTACTGATTATCAATAATTTAAATTAAGACAGGATTGTCAGTTTTTCATACTGCGGGAAAGAATGATACAATATAAATCTTTTTTGATTCGAAATAGCCGCATGCACATTCCGGCAACCTGTACATTTACTTTTAAATATCCGGTGCTGGCTGAATACCTGTGAAGATGCCGGATCTCGACCAAAATCCACCTTATCCACGTCCAAAATTGCTGTAACATTTCAAAGACCAAAAAATGCTTTGAGTAATTAAAAGCACGATACGTTATGATTAAAATCCTGAAGATGCTTCGGAGAAGCATTCCCATTGCCGTCTGCGGCGCCCTGTTATTATCTGCCTGTTCCAAGAACAAACAGTCTGATACCATTCCCAAATATGATCCTTCCAAACCACTGACACTGCAAAGGTTCACACCTGACAGCGGAGGAGTAGGTACGCAGATGATCATTTATGGTGAGAACTTTGGCAGCGATGCCGCTATTGTAAAAGTATTTATCAATGATGTTCCCGCACCGGTTGTGGGTGTGAAGAACAACACCATTTTTGTACTGATCCCCTCCCAGGCAGGCGAGGGACCCGTAAAGGTAAAAGTTGGTGCAGATGCTGCCATGAAAGAGGTTACCTCAACCACTAACTTCAATTATCTTTTTAATCCTGTGGTAGGCACACTGGCCGGCTTTACAGACAAAGACGGAAAAACCGCGATAGTGGATGGTGATATTAAGAAAGCACAGTTTGAAGAACCTTACTGGCTTACTTTTGATCAGCATAAGAACCTTTACCTGCTGGAAGAACACAGGGGATTAAGATTCATCGATTCTGCACGTACCACGGTAAAAACCCTGTTCAGGACCGGGAACGGGCTGGACAGGCCCAGAACACTGGCCTTTAACCCTACTTTTGACACTCTTTATGTGACCAACGACCAATGGGATGAACGGGGATTGAGCACAGCCATCCTCACACCTGAAACCGGCTTTACGAGATGGAACTCACTCATCTTTTCACAAACCACAAACGGAGGAGATGCCAATCCTAAAACCGGGGATTTCTTTTTCAACTCCTATGCAAAAGGTGAGATGTTTAAATGGGACCGTACCACAAAATCTTCCAGGTTAATGTACCGGGTAGATGATGTGAACTGGGAGTTTAATATCCAGTTTGCACCCAGCGGCGATTTTGCCTACATCGTTGTAGTGAACCAAAGTTATGTACTGAGAACCAAGTACAACAGGGAAACCGGCATGCTGGATGCCCCTGTGCATTTTGCCGGAGGCAGAGGGCAGCATGCTCACCGCGATGGCGTTGGAGCAGATGCCCGTTTTGATCATCCACAGCAGGGCACCTTTGATAAGAACAATAACTTCTACCTGGCGGATGTGATGAATCACTGCATCCGGAAAATAACACCCGAAGGTGTGGTGAGCACTTTTGCCGGCAGACCCCGTGAATACGGATATGCAGATGGCCCCTTGCGAAAGGCGCAGTTCGACAGGCCTCAGGGCATCGCCTATGATGAGGCTGCCGCTACTTTTTATGTGGCAGACCAAAAGAACCGCAGGATCAGAACAATCTCCGTTGAATAAATTAATTGTCTTCTAATGAGAATTTTTTACTTATCCCTGATCTTCATTGCTATTTCAACCAGGGTATTATCACAACAAACAGTAGAAGTCACCGGTATCGTAAGCGATACGAATAATCTTCCTTTGCCCTTCGCCAATGTTGTGGTGAAAGACAGAGTGGGGTTGGGCACCATGACGGACGAGAAAGGAAGATACAAGATCACTGTAGACCCTTTTCAAACACTGATATTCTCCTTTGTAGGATATGTTACCACAGAGGTAGCTATACGGGAAAACCGGGTAGTGAATGTAGTCCTGAAATCCGCCAATACCAATGCCCTGGAACAGGTAGTGATCACTGCCGCCGGACCTCAGAAAAAGGTGACGGTTACCGGGGCCATCACAACCGTAAACCCAAAGGACCTGCGAACGGCAGGGGCCAATATTACCAATGCCCTGGCAGGTAATGTGGCAGGTGTAATTGCCATGCAGCGGAACGGCGAGCCGGGCAGTAACCAATCCGAATTCTGGATAAGGGGTATCTCCACCTTCGGCGCCAACAGTGCGGCCATGGTAATGGTAGATGGCTTCGAACGTCCCTTTAACGAAATAAATATTGAGGACATAGAATCGTTCTCTGTATTAAAAGACGCTTCCGCCACCGCCATTTATGGTTCCAGAGGTGCAAACGGCGTAATACTGATCACCACAAAAAAAGGGAAAACGGGTAAAATAAATATTGACGGAAAGGTGGAACATACCTATAGCACCCGTACCCGTACACCCAAATTTGTAGATGGGAATGCTTACGCCGCTTTAGTCAATGAAGCCAAAATAACAAGGAACCAGGAACCGATGTACACGGCCAATGAACTGGAGATCCTGCGTCTTGGACTTGACCCGGATCTGTATCCCAACGTGAACTGGCAGGATGAAATGCTGAAAAGCGGTGCAAACATCAACAGAACATCACTGAATATCAATGGTGGTGCTACCATCGCCAGGTTTTATGTTTCCGGTAGTTATATTGACGAAGGAGGTTTGTATAAATCAGACGCTTCCTTAAGGGAATATAAGACCAATGCCAATCTTTCCAGGTGGAACTACAGGATCAACCTTGACCTGGATGTTACCAAAACCACTTTGTTCCGGATTGGCGTAGCAGGTTTTCTCGAAAAGAAAAACTATCCGGGATTGAAAGACGATATCTGGTATTCCCTCGTGGGCCAGTCTCCCGTATCCATCCCAAAAGCTTATTCCAACGGCCTTGTGCCGGCTTATGGCACCGGCAATAAAACCAATCCATGGGTATTGGCCACACAGACCGGTTACAGAGAATACTGGCGGAACAAAGCAGAAACCAACTTTGTGATAGACCAGAACCTGGATTTTATCACCAAAGGATTGAGAGCCACCGCCCGCCTTGCATTTGACGCTAATAATGAAAACAACATCAGCAGAAAAAAATGGCCGGAACAATACAATGTAGAAAAAAGAAGGGATAGGAATGGTAACCTCATCATGCACCGCATCTCTCCCGAATCATTGATGTTCCAGGAAACCAGTGCGGCTGGCGAGCGGGTTTCAGTGTACGAACTGGAACTGAGGTATAGCCGTGCATTTCAAAAGCACCGGGTGGAAGGGCTGGCCAAATACTTCCAGCGGGAACAAAGGCAAACAGTGAACCTGGGAACAGATATCGTAAATGGTATTCCCCGCAGGAACCAGTCCGTATCCGGACGTTTGATGTATGGTTATGATAACCGTTACCTCGTTGAATTTAACTTCGGTTATACGGGCTCGGAGAATTTTAAACCTGGTCATCAATTCGGTTTCTTCCCCGCTGTTTCTGCTGCCTGGAATATATCAGAAGAAAAATTCTTTAAAGACAACTACGACTGGCTGGACTTCCTCAAGATTCGTTATTCCTACGGAGAAGTGGGCAACGACAATTTCGGCGGCCGCTTTTCTTACCTGAGTACCATAGGTACCGGAGATGGTTACAACTTTGGCGAAAGCATCAGTCCTAATCCTTACACCGGGCTGTATTACTCACAGGTAGCCTCCGAGCAACTGACCTGGGAGGTAGCCCGCAAACAGGATCTGGGCATTGAAATGAACTTACTGAACAATTTATTCACCATCACTATTGATCTGTTTAAAGAAAAGAGAGAGCGGATCTATAAGCAAAGATCACATCTCCCAGCTATGGTAGGTATTGTCAGCCAACCATGGGCTAATGTGGGGGTGATGGAAAACCAGGGTTTTGATGCGCAGTTCAACGTGAACAAAAAGGTCAGCGCCATTGACATCACCATGAGAGGTAATATCACCTACTTTAAGAACAGGGTGATCGCTTTTGATGAAGAAGCTAATAACCTGCCTTACAGAATGACCCAGGGCTTCAGGCTGAACCAGGCAAGAGGTTTGATCGCGCAGGGCTTATTCAGGGATTATGAAGATATTAAGAACAGTCCGAAGCAAATGTATGGCGCTTACCAGCCCGGAGATGTGAAGTACAAGGATGTAAACGGAGACGGGCTCATCAACGATGATGATATTGTTCCTATCGGTGCAGCCAGGGTCCCCAGCCTGATCTATGGAGTAGGCATGTCGTTGAGGTGGCGTGGTATAGATGTGAATGTTCATTTCCAGGGAGCGGGAAAATCATCTTACTTCATTGATGGCCCCAGCGTATATCCTTTTGTAGAAGGGGCCTGGGGTAATATCCTCACGGATGTGGCTGTACCAGGTAACAGGTGGATTGAAAAAGAGATCTCCGGCGATCCTGCCACAGAAAATCCCAATGCAAAATATCCCAGGCTCAGTTATGGTGGTAACGCCAATAACTACCGTGCATCCACTTACTGGTTACGCAATGGTGCTTATCTGCGCTTAAAAAATATTGAACTGGGTTATACCCTGCCGCAGCGGATCACCAGGTGGGCACATATCAATAGTGCCCGGTTTTATCTCATGGGACAGAATCTCATGGTATGGGATCACCTGAAACTCTGGGACCCTGAACTGGCCAGTGGGAACGGCATGAATTATCCTTTAGCCAAAACCGTTACGGGCGGACTTGTTATCAACTTTTAATGCATGTTATGAACAAAATTATAGTGAATAAACGGACCCTGTTCCTCTGTGCATTTGCAGGAGTCCTGTTCCTGAGCTCCTGTAAGAAGTACCTGGACATGGACCACTTTTTTAAAGACCGGCTGAACACAGATACGCTGTTTACGAATAAAGACTACTCAGACCAATGGCTGGCCAGCACCTACTCCCACCTGCGCAATGAAAATGCGGATGTTGCCAGTAAAGGATTTACACCCTTCAATTTCATATCCGATGATATGTTCTTTGGAGACAGGGATGATAAATACCGCAGGTACAAAAACGGGGAGTACGATGAAACATGGGACCAGGCATCCTGGTCATCCTGCTACCAGGGTATCCGCAAAGCTTCCATCTTCATACATAATATCGATAAGAACCGGGAGATGACACCGGAAGAGATCCTGCAAAAGAAAGCAGAGGCCCGTTTTCTGAGAGCTTACTATTACTGGCTGCTGTTAAGGAAATATGGTCCTATACCGCTTGTTGCAGATGAAGGGATCGATTACACCACAGAGTATCAGAATTTAGCACAAGCCAGGAACTCCTATGATGAATGCGTAGATTTCATTACAAAGGAACTGGCAATAGCCGCGAAAGACCTTCCGCTGCAACATACCAATAGAGAGGCTGCGCGGCCAACAAGAGGCGCAGCACTTGCTGCACGTGCAAAAGTATATCTCTATGGAGCAAGCCCGCTTTTTAATGGCAATACAGAACTGGCAGACCTGGTGGACAATACCGGCCGTAAGCTGATCACCCAAACATATGATGAAGTAAAATGGGCAAAAGCTGCTGCCGCCGCAAAAGATGTGATAGATATGAATGTTTACAAACTGTTCACTGCCCCTTTTAATGCCCAGGATCAGAGTGCCACACAACCCAGAACAATTATCCCGCCTTTTAATGCCCTTTATTCAGAAAAGGCTTTCCCTCTGGGATGGAAAGACATTGACCCTTTTCAGTCCTACAGCCAGCTTTTTAACGGTGCTTTAGCCTACACCGCCAATCCCGAGATCATCTTTTCCCGCGTTACGGAACAAAGCACTGAAGGAGTTGCTCAAATGGTGTTACATCAGATACCTTATTCATTGAAAGGATGGAATACGCATGGCATCACGCAGAAACAGGCAGATATCTATTACATGAATGACGGGGCCAATGTACCGCTCACCCCACGGGTAACAGGCTTCACTGTAAATAATACTTCCCATAAACCTTTACCGGCAAAAGTATCCCTGCAATACGCCAACAGAGAGCCCCGTTTTTATGCTTCTGTAGCCTATAACGGTAGTATGTGGGAAGGTACCAGCGCCAGAAAAGTGGAAGACAGGTATAAACAGGTTTTCTATTACAGGGGCTATTCAGATGGCAAACAACCCTCCTCTCCTGCCTTCCACATCAGAACGGGATTAGGGATCAAAAAATATTACAACCCGTTTGACTCATTTATGGAAGGTGGATTTGTAGTACCAAAAATTGAACCCGCCATCCGGTATGCAGAGGTGCTGTTGATCTATGCAGAAGCATTGAACGAATTAAACGGCTCACACAATATTCCTAACTACCAGGGCACAGGAAATATCACCGTTGCAAGAAATGCAGAGGAGATCAGCAAATACCTCAGCCAGATACGCATCAGGGCTGGCGTTCCGGATTTTGATGCTGGCACCTATGCTTCCAAAGAAAACCTGAGGAAGGCCCTGAAAAGAGAAAGGCAGATCGAACTATTTGCCGAAGGCCATCGCTACTATGATCTGAGACGCTGGAAAGATGCACCCGTAGAAGAATCCACACAAGTGATGGGATGTAATATGAATATGACGGAAGATCAGCGGGACCTGTTCTATATTCCGGTTGCCATCCCTTCCATGCCCACCATCTTTGTGAAAAAGATGTACCTGTGGCCGATCTCACATAGCGAGTTAAGAACGAATAGAAAACTGACACAAAACCCTGGATGGACAACATTCAACTAAAAACAACAATACCATGAAGTATTTATATTTATTCCTGGTGATCGTGCTCTGCGCGTGTAACAAAGAATGGGAAGAGGAACTTTTTACAAAGTATGTTGCATTTGGCAAAAATGGTGTTGTGCAAGTATATGTGAAATACAAGGAACAGGGAGGTAATATTCCGCTTAAGATCCCACTCGTATTAAGCGGCTCCACGGACAATAATATGGATGTAAATGTTACCGTTGCCCTGGATAAGGATACGTTGGAGAACCTGAACTTTGACAGGTTCCGCCTGCGGCAGGACCTGTATTTCAAAGAATTCCCCGCTGAGTTCTATAGCTTTAAAACGCTCACGGCTACTATTCCAAAGGGTTCAAACACCGGGCATCTTACAATCGACCTGAAACTGGATGGAATAGACCTTGTTAATAAATACATCTTACCCTTAGAGATCGTTGCCACTTCCAGGTATTCGCCTTCTGTACTGAAGCATTATAAAAAGGCACTGATCAGTATCATACCATTCAATAACTTCTCCGGAAGATACTCTGTTGCCGGCGCTGTTTGGGACAGAACAAGAAGTGAGAACGGTCAGACGGCGCTGACCACACCTTACAGGAATACATGGGTGGTAAATGAAAACTCCGTATTCTTTTATGCAGGTGTAACAGAAGAAGAAGCAATAGACAGGGCTGGTTATAAGATCAGTGCAAGATTCAATCAGGATAGCACGGTTACATTAACCTCCGGCAATCCGGCCATCAATTTCGCGCAGCAAAAAGGTACCTACACCATCAGCAAACGAATGGATGAGGTACAGCCATACCTGGAGAAAACATATACCACTGTATACCTGGAATATCATTATGATGATATCACCAATCCGGCATTTCCGTTAAAGTACAGGTTTGCAGGATCC
The DNA here is from genome assembly GCF_039545795.1 of Chitinophaga niabensis. Taxonomy (NCBI): domain Bacteria; kingdom Pseudomonadati; phylum Bacteroidota; class Chitinophagia; order Chitinophagales; family Chitinophagaceae; genus Chitinophaga; species Chitinophaga niabensis. The sequence goes on from NZ_CP154260.1 coordinate 3,891,044, forward strand.
ATGGTGCTGGAAAAGATAAAGAATATTCAGATCCCTGAAGAAGAGCAGCAGGTACAGATCCCCGACTAGTATAAAATAAAAACGCCGGAAATAATGTTCCGGCGTTTTTTTATACTTACTGCACATTACATTCAAAATGATGGCTCCCCGAGCCCACTTCTGTTTCCTTTCCTCCGAAAGGCAATACTACCTTTGCAGTGGTATTTGCGGGCACCTGTACATCCAGCTTAAACACTTTATCTTCTATCTTCCAGGAAGAACTCACTATACCATAGGGTGTATTCAGTTCGCCTGAAACATTGGTTATACCACCACCCGGCTTGGGACTGATATAGATCCTTTTATACCCCGGAGCAGAAGGATCTGAATTGATCCCAGCCATATGACGGTACATCCAGTCGCCGATGGCACCATACGCGTAGTGGTTATATGAGTTCATACCAGGTGTCTGGAAGCTCCCGTCCGGTTTGATCCCATCCCAACGTTCCCATATAGTGGTAGCACCCATTTTCACAGGATATAACCAGGAAGGATAACTTTCCTGCATCAGCAGATCGTAGGCTACATTCGTATAACCAAAACGGGTAAGTACATGGCATAAATAAGGCGTTCCAAGGAAACCGGTGGTCAGGTGATTACCGTAACTTTTGATATTATTAACCAGCCGCTCTGCGGATGAAGCCCTCAACGCTTCCGGCAACATGTCGAACTGCAGGGCTAATACATACGCCGTTTGTGTACTGGATACCAGGCGGCCCGTCTCCGTCATATATTCTCTTATAAAGGCCTTTTTGATCTCTTTGAGTAAAGTGGTGTATTTCTCAACATCCTCCTGTTTTCCCAATACCTGTGCGGCATTGATCAATAATTGCGTGGAGTGTGCATAAAAAGCCTGCGCGATCAGATACTTGTCCGTCACTGCAGCTCTGCCATCATTATCATCATCAGGGCGGTAGAACAACCAGTCGCCAAAATGGAAGCCCGTGTTCCAGAGATTATTCTTTGCAGCAGTACTAATGAAGCCCACCCATTTTTTCATGCTTTCATATTGTACTTCCAGCAAACGTTTATCACCATAGGCTACATACATGTCCCAGGGAATAATGGTAGCCACGTCTGCCCATCCTGCAGAAGCGCCATCCTTTTGCCCGAGTACATTGGGGATCACGTGTGGGACCAGGCCATTGGGCTGCTGGTCTGCCTGTACATCCTTCAACCATTTGGTAAAGAAACCGGCTACATTCATATTATATGCGGCAGTGTTTGCAAAAGCCTGCGCATCGCCCGTCCAGCCAAGGCGTTCATCACGTTGCGGACAGTCGGTGGGCACGTCCACAAAGTTTCCTTTTTGCCCCCATTGTATATTATGCTGCAACTGGTTGAGCAGGGTGTTGGATGTAGTGAACTTTCCGGTAGTGGTCATATCTGAATAAAGGGCTACCGCTGAGAGGTCCTCTGGTTTCAGTTCACCGGGATAACCTTCTACTTTCACATACCTGAAACCGAAAAATGTAAAATGCGGTTCGAACGTCTGTTCTTCATTTCCTTTGAGGATATAATTAGCCTGTGCTTTTGCAGATCTTAAGTTTACTGTATAAAAATTACCTTCTTTATCCAGCACTTCCGCATGGCTCAGACTGATCCGGGTGCCGGCAGGGCCTTTTGCTTTGAGTACAGCCCATCCTACGAGGTTTTGCCCGAAGTCTGCTACAATTTCACCCTTGGGTGTTTTAAATACTTTTAAGGCTTTAAACGTTTCGTGTTTTTTAACGGTCGGGCCACTCATGCCAACTAATTGCTCAGTGCCTTTTTCGAGTATGCGCACATTCGCCCATGCAGCATTATATCCTGCTGTGCTCCAGCCGGCCTTTTCTTCTCTGGCATCGTAGGTTTCCCCATCGTAAATATCTGCTGCCTGGATCGGCCCGTAGGCAGTTTTCCAGCTTTGATCCGTGTTGATGGATTCTTTTGTTCCATCTGTATATTCGATCTCCAGTTGCATCAGCAAAGCCCTGGTATCTCCGTAAAACCTGCGTTGGTCACCAAAACCGATCCTCCCTTTGTACCATCCGTCTCCCAACGTTACGCCTATAGCGTTAGTACCATTCTTCAGGGATGCCGTTACATCGTACACCTGGTATTGAAGGTGGTTGCGATAACTCGTCCAGCCCGGTGTAAGGTAACTATCGCCCATGCGCTGGCCATTAATACTGGCTTCGTACAAACCTTTGGCGGTAATATATGCGAGGGCTGATCTTATTTTCTTTGTTACGGGAAACTCTTTTCTGAACAAGGGGCTCTTTGCCAAAGTATCCTTTTCACTGACCGCGATCCACTGAGCCGTCCAATCTCCCGGCTTCAGACCGGTTTGCCAGAATTGCACACTGCTCCAGGGAGAAGTATTACCCTGGTTATCAGTGACCCTTACCTGCCAGAAATAACGTGTTTTAGATTGCAATGCAGGGCCTTCATAGGGAATAAGCACTGATTGGCTTGTTTTGCCGTTACCTTTCCACACAATCCCTTTTCCTGCGGTCAGGCCATTTTTATCTGTGCCTACCCTGATCTCATAGGCAGTTTGCAGGGTATTCTTAAGCGGTGATGTTATCTTCCAGCTTAACCTGGGCGCAGCTGCATCCACGGACAAGGGGTTTTCAAGATGTTCCACAGTAAGATCACTGACGCTGATCTTCTGGGCCAGGCCGGAAAGCCCCGGCATAAGGAATAATGCTAAAAGTAGAATTTTCGTGGAAAGGCTGTTCATATAAGCTGTATTAGTATGATATACTAATATCAGCAGTAATTTTCAGATAAGTGTCATGAACTATCCTGCCAGGGTGGAAATCTTTGAAGCGATATGTTCAACTGCCTCAAATGTATCTCCTTTCAGATGTTCCTCAATAATAAAGCGCGGCCGCTGTTTCACCTCGCGGTAGATCTTCCCCACATATTCCCCTATCAGTCCAATGCAAAACAATTGAATACCACCCAGAAAATACATTGGCAGCACGGTAGATGCCCATCCATGGATGGTTGCATCAGAGAGATAAGAGATCAGTGCGTAAATGCTCATGCCGATGCTCAGCAGGAAAACCACCCCTCCGGTCACCGTAACAAACCGTAATGGCCTGCTGCTTAGGCTCGTTAATCCATCCCAGGCAAAAGAGAGCATTTTGGTAAGGGGATATTTGCTGGTGCCTGCTTTACGTATATCTCTTTTATAATAAACCGCGGTTTGTTTAAACCCGATCATAGGGATCATCCCCCGCAGATACAGGTTCACTTCTTTAAAATCCCGGAAGGCCGCAAAGGCTTTTTGGCTCAGCAAGCGGTAATCCGCATGATTGTAAACGGATTCTGTGCCCATCATAGAGAGCAATTTATAAAACCCCAATGCGGTTGCCCGTTTGAACCAGGAATCCGTGCTACGGTCTTCTCTTACGCCATATACCACTTCAAATCCCCGCTCATATGCCAGCAGCATCTTTTCTATAGCAGAAAGGTCATCCTGCAGATCTGCGTCCACAGAGATCAGCACATGCGCATCGTCTGCATGTGATAATCCGGCCAGCAGGGCATTCTGATGCCCGAAATTGCGGGATAACTTTAAACCCCTGAAAGCGGCATTTTCCTGATGAAGTTTTTCAATCATGCTCCAGGTGCGGTCCTTACTCCCATCGTCAACAAATAACACATAGCTATCCACTGAGATCATCTTCCTGCTGATCAGCTGAACAAGGAGCTGGCCTATACAAAAAGACGTTTCCGGCAGTACTTCTGCCTCGTTATAACAGGGAATAATAATAGCCAGTTTCGTCATCATTTTATTTTTTCAACCAGTGCAATCGCAATGGAACGTTCAACATCCGTCCATGTTTTGATCAGCTTATATTTATCTGTTGTAAACGCTTCTTTTGGCACGTTCCCATATTTGGTGGCATAATGTGTGTCCCAGAAAACATAGCTCCCTACCGGTGCATTTTTAAGCGTAGTTTCATTCAGGTCTTCCTTCCCTTTGGCGAACTGATCGTTCCGCTTATCATAGAAATAATTATACAGTGGCAAGGAACAAAGGATATGCCTGTGCTCATCTATCTTATTATCTTTTGACCACTGATATACTTCCTTCATGGCAACATTTTCGCCCACCAGTTTAATAGGCCTGATCATTTTCAGCATAAACCCGCCTGCGATGATCAACAATGCATAATAGGCCGTTTTAGCATGTACGGGCATGACCAGTAAAAGAACTGCCAGCAGGCTGTAGATCATCACAGCGCGGTTAGGTGCCTGGTGATTGTATACCACCCAGTCGTGATGAAAACTGGCATATTTTAATACTAAAAAGAACCAGGGTACCAATAGCACCAGCAGGAACCATTTTTTCTCCAGTGTCACCACCTTATCAAAAGCTACCGCTGCCAGTACTGCAATGATGGGCGACAGGATGATCATGTATCGCCAGTTACCACCCGTAGAAGCGCCAATGACCACAGATTGCCAGTTCAATATACAATGGGTCAAAAAATAGATGCCTGCACAGGCCAATAACAGGTAATCCGGTTTGATCTTTCTAAAAAGGAACAGTGCGATATAAGCAATAAAACCAGCCAGGGGAATGATGCCGAAGATGGCAGGAGATACTCTGAAGTAATGATCAAATCCCTGGCGGGGATAAGCGTCTTTTGTGAAATCTGCCAGTTTCTTTGAATTGTTCCAGAGAAATAAGATATCGTTTGTTGCAAAATAACCGGCCAGGTTATACAGTACCGGGAATATTGCCAGCAATACGGCCGGAAGGAACTTTCTTTTCCAGAGCAGGAATACACCAAAAATGAACGCCAGCGGATAGAACTCCTGCCGGATGACCAATATATAAGAGAACAAAAGAGCTGTGATGATGAACTTATCCCTGTAATAAAAATAGACAGATAATATTAACAGGAAAGCGGTGAGTATTTCAGAGTAGGTCCTGTGGCTTAGCTGAAACCAGAGTACCTGTGAAAAAAGCATAACGATCCCCACCACAGGCAGTTTCACTTCCTTCAGTACACAAACCTTATATACAAAGAAACCGGTGAATGCAGATAAGAGGCAATTCAGTGCAAGCACTGCGGGCTGGCCAAGCAAGGCAGGCACTACATATACCAGCTTCCAGCCGGTTTTAGCCCAATTCCCCAGGATCACTTTCCAGTTCGTCCAGAAATCGAGCATATTAATGTATTGGGCCCCTTCTTCCCCCTGGTAAAATCCATCAGATATCCCGGCCCATATGTAAGAGACAGCTGCCAGCACAAAAGTCACTGCGAGCAGTTGGGTATTGGTTAGCTGGCCATAGGTAACCTTTCTGTCTGTTTTTACAATCGCTGTCTTAAATAGCATAATTACTCCGTTATGCTAATAACACGCTTCCGGCCTTTTACCCTTATGCGGGAATAAAAAAAGGTTGCGATCCAGCGATCACAACCTTTTACTGTTTATCTAATGGCGGTTTAAAGCATATCCAGGATTCCTTCATTTTCAATAATGATCATCCCCTGCCGGTCTTCCGTAATGCCCTTCTGCAGGGCATAAGTATACCTGGGCACAGTCCCCTCCATCACGGTAGGCAGGAACACAAACTGGATACTATCCCCTTCTGCCTTCAATTCCTCCCCTACTTCAAAAATATGCGTGGAAATTATAAAGAAACACTCTCTGAAGGCAGTGAACGCAGCAGTGACGGCAAGCGTTGCATCATAGGCATCTTTTACATTGGTACCTTTAAAAAGCTCATCGAAGATCACAAACAGGTATTTCTCCGAATCTACTTCCTCCGCTACTTTTTTCACTCTTAATACCTCTGCATAAAAGTGACTGTATCCCCTGTTCAGATCATCCGGTACGTTTACGGAAGAATAAATACCATCCAGCACAGAGAACTGCAGATCATCCGCAGCCACCGGGAAGCCCATATGCGCCAGGTACAGCATGATACCTGTAGCTTTCATCAAAGTGGATTTGCCGGCCATATTAGCCCCTGTAAGGAACAGTATGTTACTATCTCCATTGAAAGCAATTGAATTGGGAACCGCTTTTTCAACCTTGGGGTGTCTTACCCCTTCTGCCACCAGGATATTCTTTCCTTTCGGCAAAGCAAGGGCATATGAAAAACCCCGCTCTCTGGCAATATCGGCTACCGTGATATATACATCTATTTCATAGCTCAGTTCCAGCATCTGTTTTAACCTGCTTTGCAACACATGTGTGAACAGGTGATGCAGCCTGGCTGTTTGAAAGACAGACCTTTCTGCTATATCATAGTCGGTAAGCCGTTTATCCTCTATAATACTTCTCGCTGCTGCGACCCATTTCTCCCAGGGACTGTTACTATCCCGGTCTTCTTTTTCTAATTGTCTGAGAAGCCCGGCACAACATTTCAATACATGGATGCAGGTGTTGATACCTTCCACCAGCAGGCTGTAAGTATCATCCTTCACTAACAGTTCCATCAGTTTTTTCCTGCTTACCTGCCAGTATACCAATGGTGCATTGCCGCTACCTCCTTCTTCCAGGTATGCCTCCATGCTGTTCAGCTGCTGCTCATCAAAAGGAAAGATAGCAGCATGATCGCTGAAATAACGAAAGGCTTCACTCCTGCTGTTGATCTTATCCGGATCTGTGAGAGGATGTTGAAACATTATATCCAGCAGCTTTTCCCCTCCCCTGGTATGTACCTGGTTGAAGAGGCTGAAAATGGAACCGGCATTGTATTTCCCTAACAGAGAAAGGTCATCCAGCGTTTGTTTGTCTGCAATAAAGCTCATGTGGTTTTCTTTATTGATTTTCTCCTGGTTAAGATATCCAGGATGCCTTCATTTTTTATAATCACCATACCATGCCTGTCTGAAGTAATACCGGCGGCCAGCTTATGCGTATAAACAGGCTTATTGCCATCCATCAGTGTAGGCAGGTATACGAAGTTGATGTTATCACATTTCTCTTTAAGCACATCGCCCGCCTCAATAATGTGTGTGGACACAATGAACATGCAATTCTGCCTCCGCGCTATGGCAGAAGTAATAGCAATGGTTGCCTCGTATGCATCTTTTACATTGGTACCGCGGAACAGTTCATCAAAGATCACAAACAGGTACTTATCCCGGCTTAATTCACGGGCTATTGTTTTTATGCGCAGCACCTCCGCATAGAAATGGCTGGCTCCGATGCTCAGGTTATCCGGCAGGTTGATGGTAGTGTAAATACCATCGCGCACAGAGAATTCCATTTTTGCAGCAGGCACAGGGAATCCCATTTGCGCCAGGTACATGGTAATACCCAGCGCTTTCATGAAAGTGGATTTACCTGCCATATTAGCCCCGGTCAGAAAAATAATATTGCTTTGGGGACTAACAGACAGAGAATTGACCACTGGTTTAGTTAAAGACGGATGATAAAAATCTTCCAGCACCACAGTTTGCAGTTCTTTCTTTAATGCCACAGGGAAGGCAAATTTACGCTCCCTGGCGGTGCGTGCAACAGAGAGGTATACATCTGCCAGGTAGATATGCCCCAGCAGTTTTTTGATGTTCTCCCGCTGCCGGAAGCGAAGTACTTTATCGTACTCCGCTATCCTGGCAAAGGAAAATTTCTGTTTAGTGCTCTCCTGCAAAAGCGGCTGCAGTTCTTCTATTTGTAATAGCGCATCTATATCCGCCAGTTGCCGGATAGTAGTGGCAAATGCCCTGGTAGCCTGTAGGATACTGATCAGGCTCAGTACGCTTTTTTCAATGGCTTTATATTCCGTATCAGCAGCGATCAGGTGATTGAACTTTCTGCTCAGCGTATTATCTGTTTCTGTCAGCCGGGTCCGTTCATCTGTGTTTTCCAGGTATTGCTCTGCCGCATCGAACCATTCGCTTTCGTAAGGGAAGTTAACTTCCCGCTCAGAAAAGGAACGGATGATGGCACTGCGTGCATTGATCGCATTTTCATCAGACAGCGGGCTGCGGAACATTTCTTCCAGCAGTTCTGATCCGCCACGGGTAAAGGTGCGGTTAAAGATGGCATACACCGTATCTCCTCCTCCTTTGCCGAAAATATTCAGATCGTTCAGCGTTTGTTTATCAGTCATCAGGCTCATATACCTACTTTCTTTTTCTCCTGATCAGTAAAATGGCACTGCCTAACAGCAACAGGCCGGGAATCACCCACATTAATCCATACTTCACCATTTTCACACTGTCTTTGGTAAGCGATATCTCATTGTCTGAAGAACGCGGACGGCTTACATCAACAGGTACTGTACCATAAGACAGCCAATGGAAGATCCCCGGGATCATAGAGAAGTTAGCTGCACCGTAACGTCTGTAAGGAGGTGTCATGCCACCGTTACTGATACAATCAGCATCTCCCAGGATCATGATACGCTGTTCCTTCTTTCCTATCTTACGGGTTAAGGCCATGGCCGTAGTATACACGCCTGCCTTTTCTCCGGCTGCTTCGTCTATGGTAGCGGAATCGTTCACAAAATCTATGGTCTGCACTTCACTCCATGTTTTCATGGTATCTACTGTTTGCAGAACAGGTATTGCTTTGTAACCTTTGTTCTCCGCCTGAATAAGGCCTGCAGAGATCACCGTGCCTACCCATTGCCTGCGTTCCAGCATGCTCTCATAAATGGGTGCCAGTGCTTTGGCTGCTTCCGTAGGCACATTCATTACAACGTTAGCTGCCACATCCTGCTTGGGTTGCACTAACTGACCAGGCACTGTTTTTACACCGAACTGTGAAATGAAGGCTTCCATTATTTCTGATTTCGGCTTGAGTGCGATCACCAGGTTACCACCGTTGGCAATGTAAACGTCCAGCTTTTTCTTTTCAACGGAATCCATTTCTTCCTTCATATCCGCAATCACAATGATATCCACTTCCTTAGGGATCTGTTTATCACCGGAAAGATCCAGTGTTTCCACATCACAACCCTGGTTGGTGAGTGCGTAACGGAAAGTTTTAACGGAAGAGAACATGGTGTAATCCTTGATCCTTTCTCCTTCAATCCTCCGCTCGCCGTGCCCTTCCAGGAAAGCGATCCTGGGCAGCTTCATCACCATCCGTTTGAAAACAGCGGATACTTCTGCTTCAGAAGGGAATTTCATCATATCATCATAGATCCTCAGCCAGGCCTTTTGCCCGTTCTCTCTTTCCACCAGGCGTACAAAAGTGTTGCCTTCACCTGAGAGATCGATCTTCTTCTTTATTTCCTTGGGCGACATGAACAGGTCAAGGTCAAGGTCCCGGATATTTGCTTCTCCTTTGGCCATTTCAAACAGGCTCTTTTTAGGATAAACAAAATTCAGGCGTGGATTATTACTGGGCTTATCGTAATAATAAACGTATTTCAGTTTGGTTTCCGGTTTAAAGCGGATGTATTGTTTAAGCCGTTCTTTATCCTCATTTACCTGGGCAGGAATGCCATGATAGTATTCCCTGTCCAGCAGGTTCACATAAGTGGTAATGGTCATTCCACCATCCAGCTTTGCCATGATCTCCTGGCTGTTAGGGGTAAGTGTATTCCGCTTGGTTTCAGTAGCATCATAATATGCCATCAGCGTTGGCCTGGAGGTGGCGTATCCCAGCAGCATAGCAGCAACAACTACCAGTGCATATTGCCCCCAGACCCTCGAAAAGGAAGCATGTGTACGGTTAGACTGCAGTTTCAGGATACTTAATGCCAGGAACATGCATACCACGATCACAAAATACAGTACATCTTCGCTGCAGATCAGTCCGCTGATCATTTCATTACAACGGCCGGAGATAGAAAGCCAGTAAGTGATATCACGTACAAAATCAATGTCCTGCCAGATCTTGTTCATATAGCTCAATGCAGCCAGCAACACCAGTGTTCCCAAAGCCGCTACTACCTGGTAAGAGGTGAGGCTGGACATAAATAATCCTATGGCTGCATATCCGCACATCAGCAGGTAAATAGCCAGGAGGCCTGACCATACAGATGGAAGGTCGAAATGATCCACTGTACATAAGCCGATCACCACATACACCAGGAGTACACCGATCAGCATCAGGCTATAGGTCATCATAGCAAGGAACTTACCGCGGATGATCTGGGAAGACGTTACCGGGGAAGAGTACAACAGCTTAATAGATCCGCTGCTTAATTCCCGGCTCATCAGCCCCATTGTCAGCAAAGGCATGTAGAGGTACAGGTAATTCTGTACTGAAGCGAACAAGCCCCTTTGCCCTGAAAAGATACCGGCGGTAATAAATGAATTTCCCCAACCGGTGGCCTGTGCCCTTACCGCTTCCTGCAGATGTTCAACAAAGGCCATCCCTGTCTGAAAAGCAAATACAACAAGGATCATCCAGGCTATGGGTGAATAGAACAAGGTGAATAATTCCGCCTTGGCGATCTTATAAATTCGTCTCATTTAATATCTTTTATCAGATTTTTATTTGGTGTTTTTCCTGGACAATCTGGCAAATACAGCATCCAGCGAGCTCTTTTCAATGATAAGTTCCATCAGTCCCCAGCCGCTGTTCACACTTATTTCTGCTATCCGTTGTGCAGTTTTCTTGTCCCCGTCATACCCTATTCTGAAACGGGAAGGCGCCAGTTGTTCAATAGACTTCACGCCTTCCAGCTTCAGTAATTCATCCTGGGCAGGAGGTGTATCCAGCGAAACAACGAGTGTATTTGGTTCAATGTAATTGTCGAACATCTCTAATGTTCCGGAGAACACCATCTGCCCTTCTTCAATCATCTTGATCTCATGGCAGGTAGCCTGTACTTCTGTAAGAATGTGGGTAGACAGCAATACGGAACGGTCCTGTGCAATTTCCTTGATCAGGTTCCGTACTTCTACGATCTGGTTCGGATCCAGCCCATTGGTAGGTTCATCCAGCACAACAAATCTTGGATTATGCACAATAGCCTGTGCAATACCCACCCTTTGCTGATAACCACCGGAGAGGTTGCGGAGCAAACGTTCCCGGAAGTGCAGTACACCGCATCTTTCCATCGCATCTTTCGTTGCTTTTTTCACCTCGGTTTTTTCTACCATTCTCAGGTCTGCACAATAGGTGATGTATTCTTCCACCGTAAAATCCTGGTAAAGCGGTAGCTTCTGCGGCATAAAACCGATATTACGTTTAGCTGCTACCGGGTTATCCTTCAGGCTGATGCCGTTGATGAATACCTCTCCTTTTGTTTGCTTTAGTACACCACAGATGATATTCATGGTGGTGGATTTACCAGCTCCGTTAGAACCCAGCAATCCCACAACTCCCTGGCTGCGGATCTCAAAATTTATATCCCTTACCGCCCACTGCGAAGAGTAACGGTGAGATAAGTTTTCAACTTTTACAATGGCGTTTTCCATTCATTACGGATTGTTTAATCAATAAAATATCTGTATAAGCTGGTGTGCTTATATGATGTGCGTTGGAAATAACAGCCCCGGAACAGGTCCGGAGCCGTTAGATCAGGGATCAATAGGTGGCATTACCTATAGCGCGTATGTCTATATTGTATTTTGTTTTGTAATGGTTAACCAGTATATCATACTTCTGCTTTATCAGCGGATACGTGAGATAAGATTGCAGCTGGGCATCCGTTCTTTGCGTAAGGTTAAATATAAAGGAATTGATATCGTTCGTTCTGGCAGTGGTCCATGAAAAAGTGCCGTTATGCCATTCAGTGGGTACGCCACTCACCGCATTATAGCCGTTTGGTAAAAACCCCTTCTGGCGGTATGCCTCTACGTTTGCAGGGTTCGCTGCATTCAGCGGAGTTGCAGGCGCAGCGGCTGCGTAATTGCTCACATTATAAAATGCTGCAGGCACATCCAGTATTTTGCTGTTGATGTAATAGTTCCAGATAACCCCTGTGAGTATATTTTTCTTCGCCAGTTTCTGGGCTGCTGTGAGAGTACGCAATGAACTGTTCATACCTGCAAAAGTGATGGACTTACCTACCACTTTATAATCGAAGTACAGGAATTCCATACCCGGAGGCCATCCGGTACCACCTCTGCGTTGTTTGATGGTATCCGCCATCATTACCCTGTAAGGGATGCCCTGGCTTTTCTTAAATGATTCCGGCAGGAATTTCAGCCATATATCATCCAGGAAGCTGAGCATATCACCCACATAAGCAGGATTGCCCAGTACCACAGAATCTATCTTTGAAGCGCCTGTGCTGGTAGCCTGTGTCCATTCAAAATCCTTCTGTGTAAATACATACAGGAAATAGGACCCGTAGTTATCGTAGAGTTGCTGAATTTTAGCATTTGCTTCTGCGGAGGCATTCCCCTGCGGCAAAACATAATCCACTTCTATGGGTATAGGTGCACCGATCTCTGCATCCTTTTTGCAGGAGAACAGGAACAGGCAACCGATGATAAATATCTTTTTCATGTTAGTGTTGAATTAATAGTTAAACATTACTGCCCTATTCTGTCTGGCATACTGCCGGATGGGTTCTGCTTCAAAGCAGGGTTCCTCAGCAACAGGCTGGTGGGGAAAGGCAATACATACATCGGATCTTTTGCAGCCAGTGTGTAATGCACGATAGGTTCTGTCAGCTCATGCTGATAACGGTGCGTGATGGAAGGCATTCCATAACGGCGCAGATCGAACCAGCGGAAACCTTCGTGACAGAATTCCTTGCGGCGTTCAGTCCTTACGGCCTGCAGCAGATCAGCTTTGCTGATGATGCTGGTATCTCTGTAACCAACAATACGCGTACGGCGCAGATCGTTCAGGTCCTTCATGGCTTCCGGCAGCTTATCCAATTGCACATTGGCTTCTGCCCTGTTTAAAACAGCTTCTCCTGTACGGACCGATTGTACCAGGTCTATGGAACTCAGGATCATTTTAGTAAGGAGCGGGTTAAAACTCTGCGGTTGAATAAGGAAACCATACTTCCAGCGCACATCTGTTGTATCGAAAGTAGCACGAAAATCAGCTGCGGGTGTATAGGTGCTCTGATTAGCCTGTGGGCTGCCGCCAAACATCCATTCCACTTCAGGGTTTGTATAAGAGAGCCAGTAACTGGCGGGAGCTTTTGTGAGATCGTTCAGCATGCCTCCCTGCTCAAAAACCTTATCCGCTTCTGCTTTACACTCTGCCCATTTCTCCATATGGAGGTATACTCTTGATAACAGGATATGAATAGCAGGCTGGTTGATATGGAAATCCCTGCGAACGATAGGCAGCGGGTCCATTAAACGGGAAGCTTCTTTCAGATCGTTCACGATCGTTTCATATACCTGCGCAACTGTGGCTCTTGGCATATTCTCTGCTACAAGACCGGAAGTTAATTTTAATGGTACACTCAGTCCCGCAGGGTTGCTGTTATAAGGCTCTCCGTATAGGTTCACCAAACGGAAATAATAAAAAGCCCGTATGGCCAGCGCTTCTGCCCTTACCCTGTCTTTTTCCGGCTGGCTGCCGATCGCATTATTGATATTGTCCAATACCGCATTACATCCTTTTATCCATTCATAATGGCGGTAGTATGCTGTGGAAGCAGGATCTTCACTGATAAGGTCTCCCAGTCCGTTCCTGTCCCCCAGCCTGGGTTGCCAGGTATAAAAGAGGAAATTGGTTTTAGCGGCGGAACTACCTACAGGTGAACCATTGCCATTTCCATATTCAATGAAAAAATCCACATCATCGTCCATGTAATAGAGAAAATTGATGGGTTCCACAGCAGGCATATAACCGGATCCCATCAGCAATTCCCTGAAGTCCACCGTGGTTTTCGGGATCACCTCACTCTGGGATTTTTCTTCCAGGAGTTTGGAGCAGCTGCTTAAAGCAAGCAGGCCGGCGATGAAGGAGAGATAGAATATTTTATATTTCATACGCTATTATTAAAAGGTCATATTAAAAGATAAGTTTGCCATTCTGCGGGCAGGCCATCCGGCTGTTTCCGGATCATATCCTCTCCATGCATCATCAAACACCACCAGGAATGGATTGGTCATACTGAGCGATGTACTCAAGCGTTTTATACGCATTGGTTTCAGCAGCTTCTGCGTAAACTCATAGTTCATTCCTATGGAACGGCAGCGGATAAAATCAGCACTGGCTGTCATGATATCAGATTGATTGTACAATTGATAAGGCGTAACAAATACTGAATTCAACAGCGGCAGGCTGAATTCAAACCTGCGGGGATTGCCGGGAGGGATGGAAGGAATATTGGTATGTTGTTCATCACCGGGTTGCTTCCAGCGATCCTTCAGTGCCCGGGGAACATTTTGTTCCGGCGTAGGTGCACCATTATTATTGTAGTAAAGCGGCAGACGTTTGGTTGCTCCGAAAGCCATGGCAAACTGCGCGCTCAGTGAAATGTTCTTATACCTGAGCATGGTATTAAAACCACCTGAGAAATCGGGCTCCAGTTTACCGCTCTTCACCAGGTAATCCAGGTCGTTCTGTGTTGGTTTAATGTCCATGTATCTGAAAGTAGGACGTCCGTTCGTGCGGTCAAGACCTGCAAATGCATAGGAGTAGAATGTGGAATAAGATTCTCCGTTCACAATAGCCGATCCATTGAGATAGTCTTCTCTCGTATTCACTCTTTCATTTTGCTTCAGTATATTCCTGGCAAGACCTGTATTAACAGAGAACTGCCAGCTGAAATCTTTTGTGCGTACAGGTATCAGGCTGATGATCAGATCGTACCCGGTATTTTCCATCAGGGAACCGAAAACGATCGCTGAGTTCATACCATTCTCCACAGGCACCTGCCGGGATGCAAGAATGTTACTGCTCTTTTTGTACCAGTTAGCCGCTGCATTAAAGCGGCCATTCCACAGAGAGAAATCAAGTCCCAGGTTCCAGGTTTTTGTTTTTTCCCAACCCAGATCAGGATAAGGCAGTGATTTGATGTTCAGGGTATATTGTCTGAATATCTGGCTAAGCCCGCCATCTGTAGCGATCAGGTAAGGCGACACCGCTTCTACGGCATTTCCCTGGTAACCATAAGTGGCAGACAGGTCGAATGAATTCAGCCATTTCACCCTTTGCATGAATTTCTCGTTCCCAACACGCCATCTTCCACCCACAGACCAAGTAGGCTGGAACTTTTTATTCTTATCCTGGCCAAAACGGTTGGAGGCATCCAGCCTTCCATTAAAGTTTATAATATAACGCTGATCAAAACCATATACAGCAGAGAAGTATTCACTCAGGTAATTACTTTCCTGGTTAACGATCCTTGAATTCAAACGCATGGATTCATGCAGGTTCTCCAAACCACTGCCCACAATAAAAGTGGGGGCAAGCGGAACGGGCGCATAACTTTCCCCGCGGTAACGCAGATAACCATAACGCGTGGCCGTGTTGCCCTCGGCAAGCGAAGACCTTGCTTCTACCCCTCCCTGCAGGATCATGTTATGGAGGTGGCCGAACTGTTTGTTATAGACGAGGCTGTTCCTGAAAGTATATCCTTTATTACTGGCAGCTTCCAGCTGTGCCAAGCCACCAAAAGGCAAGCGGCTGCTCAGCTCTTCCGGGGAATTGGACGGTACACTGCCAAATTCATATCCTCTTTTCTGTGTGATGAAATAGGATAATTCCGTAGCAAAGGATTTCACATTGGAAGAAGCAGTGGTATAAGACAGCAGCCCCTGGTATTCCAGGCCTTTCAGTACCTGCAACCTTACATCAACTGTGGAAGAAAGTGTGGTAGTCGTATTTTTTGTACCTGTATTATTAATTTCATTCTGAATATTATACAGGTAACTTGTTTTATTAGGAATGGATGTACTGCCTTCTCCTCTTTTCTCATGATAGAAGAGTGTTCCATCATCATTATACATCGGAATTGTTCTGGAGGTATTATAGGCATAATCAAACGGGCTCACACCATAGGTAAAACCATCTGTTTCCCTGATACTTCCATTCAGCATCAGGTTAACAGTAAGGCGGCTTCCGAACCGGAGTGTTGTATTAGAAGATGCCGTGAAAGTTTTCAGGTCATTCCCTTTCGCTTCCCCTTTCTGCTGCTGCATGCTAAAGGAAGTTCTGTTTACGATCCTGTCAGTACCACCGGCAATACTCACGTTATGGTTCTGGTTAAAGGTATTGCGGAACAATGCACTGAACCAGTCTGTATTCTGGTTTTCCATCTTCCTGTACCTTTCTGTATAGGTAGCAAAATCTATCGTTTTATCCTGTAACTGCTGGATCAATCCGCCATAACCTATTGGCAATACCTCATAAGTATAACTGTCACGGCCCTGGTACACCTCTTTGGAAAACTGCATCAGCTCCTGTGAGTTCATCAGGTCGTACGTACCATAGGTGGGTCTTTGGCCAACGGAAAAGCTACCGCTGTAGGAAACAGATAACTGCCCCGGCCGTGCTTTTTTGGTAGTGAGTACAATCACACCGTTAGCAGCCTGCGAGCCATAGATGGCAGTAGCAGAAGCATCTTTCAATACGGTGATATTATCAATGTCGTTAGGGTTCAGCCAGGAAATAGCATTAGAGGCAATTAATCGTAATTCTCCGGGATCTCCTGCCAGTGCGCCGCTGCCACTGGGAATAGGCAAAGGATCACGCTGGATCACGCCATCCACTACCCAAAGTGGTTCCTGGTTTCCGAGGATAGTGGAAGTACCACGGATACGGATCTTGGGAGTAGCACCAACCTGGCCGGATTGCACCATTACAGACATACCTGGTACCACGCCCTGCAACATCTGGTCAATACTGGTTTCACCACCTATCCTTATATCGTCTGCCTTCACGGAATACACAGCACCCACATACATGCCCTTGTTCACGTTCATATAACCTGTTACCACCACATCCTGCATCTCCAGCTCTTTTTTATTCAGCGTTACATTGATATTCACCATGTTCCCCTCTGAAGACTTTACACCGCCGGATTGTGCATTATTAACAGCATAGGCAGTATACCCCTTACCCGTTTTGCGGATCCCTATTTCCATGGTTTCATAACCCAGCATGGAAATAATCACAACAGCGTTTTCCGGAACCCGCAGAAAGGAAAATTCCCCGTTGGGGCCTGTACTGGTTCCACTGCTGGTATTTTTAATGCGTACGGAAACACCCTGCAATACCTCTCCCGTGGCTGAACGGATAACCCCTGAAATTTCGGCTGGCGGCGCCGGAATTTCCAGGAAGTTAACAGGCGGCACCACCTTACGGGAGAGCACAATCGTTTTATCTTTGATCAGATAACTAACAGGAAAGTCTTTCAGCACTATATCCAGCAAGTCTCTCAGCGGCATATCACGTACAGAAAGTGATACATGCTGTGCATCGTTGATGGTGTTTGTATTACTGAAAACAACATAACCTGTTTGCTGCTTGATAGCAGTGAATATTTTCTTTAAAGGAATCTCTTTACCGGATAGTGTAACGGTTTGTGCAAGGCCCGAAGCATTTGCCTGCAACATAACGGCTGTTAATAAAATGACAGTAAGTCGCATAGCCAACAAGATTTTGGTAAGGGGCCCATATTCCCCCGGACGATCGGGTGGGCAATAGCATTTTTTTTGCATAAATTGCAAGAGATTTGGTTGTTAATAAATGTGAATAGCAATAAACCGTTTAGAGACCAGCTAAGTCATCCACCGTCATGGCCGCAATCCGTGACGGTTTTTTTATCCAATAGCTGGCCTATCTATCTACTTTCAGGGGATAGTCAAATACAGCCTTTTCTGTAATTCTTCAGGTACTTATTTATTCAGCACGATCAGTTTGCGCCCTTCTACTCTGAAATCCACTTCTGTTCTTCTTAATATCTCCAGCAGGTCCGCTAATGCAATTTGCCTGCTCATTTCGCCCAGGAACCGGATATCCGGGATCCCATTTTCATATACAACATCTATATTATACCAGCGTTCCAGCTGTCTCATGACTTCTTCCAGGTGAGCGCCCTCAAAGTTGAACAACCCGTTCTTCCAGGCCATTACTTTTTCCAGGTCCTCATTATTGAGCACCTGTATTTCCTCTGTGGCTTTATGCATACCGATCCTTGCCTGCTGGCCGGGCTTCAGGATCACACCATCTGCCCGCGCTGAAGAGGGGATCGCTACTTTCACGCTTCCATTCAGCAGGGTTGTATTAATGGCTTCTTCATTTTCGTAGGCATTTACGTTAAACAACGTGCCTAGTACGCTTATTTCTGCTTTATTATTGACGGTTACGAGGAAAGGTTTGCGGGCATCTTTTGCAACTTCAAAACATGCCTCTCCGAAAACTTCTACTTTGCGTTCGTTTTCGGCAAATACGGTAGGATAACGAATGGAGCTGGCAGCATTCAGCCAGACTTTTGTACCATCAGGTAAAGTGACCCGGAACTGCCGTCCCTTAGGCGTGGTCATTTGATTGTACTGCATACCGGATGCATTTTCCCGGGCAGGATCGTAGATCAGTTGCCCGTTGGAGAGCACAACTGAAGTTCCGTTCTGCTGCGCAATAACACCATTTCCCAGGCTATCCAGTACTACTTCCCGGCCATCTGCCAGTGTAAGGATGGCACCTTCTTTACCGGGAGCGATGGTTACAGGATCCGCTGCAACCACTACAGGCGGCTGCTTTTGCTGATCTGTCAGCAACAGGTAGGTGCTTCCTGCCAGGAGCAATACAGCTGCCGCGGCAGCCCATTTCCATCTGCTGTGTACAATCCTGGCTGGCTTTTGAACAGGTTGACCGAATGCCGGTATCTGCTCGCGGATCTTAGCAGAGATACGGTCTGAATCATATGCATAGAAACGATGCAGGTTAGCTGTCAGCTGCTGCTGGTCGTTGATCTCATTAAAGAGTGAACGGTTGTTTTCGGATGAGTTGATCCACTCTTCCAATGCGCTATTCTCTTCAGCATTCAGGCTATTCTCGAGATGTTTGCCGATGAGGCCGGCTATGTAATGAATGTTTTCAGTCATGCTATACTACTAAAACAACTAACTCTTCTTTTTATACCGCCCTCTTTCAAAAAAAATTACCGCTGCAGCAGGAATAGTGCAAAAGCAAGCCCTGGCAGGGAAAGGAGCTCATTTTTCAGGAGGGCGGTACGGAGCAGGCTTATCCCTTTTGCCTTTTGGTTCAGAACCGTCTGGTAGGCCATATTTAACTCCTCCGCTATTTCCTGCGCCCGTTTTCCTTCAACAACAGACAGGCGGACCACCTGCCGGCATTGCGGAGGCAGTTTTTCGATCTCTCCGAAAATCACCTGCATCACTTCTGTTTTGATATAAGCGTTTTCCGCATCTATAGTAAAACGCTCCGCTCCTCTTTCTATGGAGTGGTGGATGTCGTCATGCCTTTTTTGTGCCTTAAGATAATTGAGTGCGGCATTCTTTGCTGCCGTGAAAAGGAAGGCCTTCAGCTGGCCAAGTGTGGGGAAGTTTTCTTTTCTTTGGAAAGCATTAATAAAGCATTCGGAAACAATATCTTCCGCAGCCATGGTATTGGAAATAAGCTGTTCCGTAAAAAAGCAGAGCGGCCGCATGTATAACTCATAGATCTGGTGCAGTGCTTTGTGTTCGCCCTGCTGAAAAGATGAGATCAGCGCCCTTTCCTCATATGCCTGGTTGATTGACAATACTTTATTTTAGATATATTCCGCTAAACTATAAAAACTAATCTAAGAAAAATGAATTATATTAAGGTGCAATGCAACTGGCCACGGATATATACCAGCGAATTGCCGCAGCCAGGGTTTTTATTGACAAAAACTATTATACGTCAATTGATCCTGAGCAGATTGCCAGGC
This sequence comes from Chitinophaga niabensis, assembly GCF_039545795.1. NCBI lineage: Bacteria > Pseudomonadati > Bacteroidota > Chitinophagia > Chitinophagales > Chitinophagaceae > Chitinophaga > Chitinophaga niabensis. The sequence continues at coordinate 3,910,806 of NZ_CP154260.1, forward strand.
AGGCTTTTCTCTCCCGGTTCCATCCGGACTTTCTCCCGCTCCCTGAATCAAAAGAACAGGTTTTGATCGCTCTCTTTTCAAAGATCAATAGGATATACAACTCTTCAGTAGTTATAGATATTGACCTTTCTCATTTGCTTATGGAGATTTGTTCTAAAACTCCATGAGAAAAAAGATCCTATCTGTTTTGCTTTCTTTAGCAGCCCTCAGTACGTATGCAAGTCCCTTCTGTGATTCATGCATGAAGATCCGGATCGGAAAGATCAATGCAGCCGACTACAATATCACAGGCGCTACTGTTACCCATAATAAAAAGTGGGGACAGGTCGAATTTGAGATACGTGTGGCAGGAAGAGCGGGGGCCAGCATATCCATCCCCCGTGGCCAGTTTGATGAAGCCCCCATTGATGCTTATGTATTTGTAACCACCCTCAATGCAGAAGATATTGGTTTCTCAAAAACAGCAGGCATTGTAGCCCTTGCATTAACGGCTCACCCTGATTTTGATGACACCCCTTTATTTGATGAGAATGGAGATGGTGATTATGCAAACGATAAGATCCACTGGCACCCACATTGGGTGGTACTGGTAGAAGACAAAAGAGTGGCGGGAGGTTTCTCCGTTAAACAGTTCGATAAAAATGATAAAACAGTCAAACTGCCGCCTACCAACCCGGGGTTAGCTGCCTATTTTGATTCCCCGGGTTTCCAGGTGATCACAGCAGGTAACGCCATTCGTGTAGTAGTGCCTGATTACAGGATAAGGTTTAAAACATCCTTTAAGTTTGATGCCTTATCATCCTATTTACAGGTGAATACCAGTAAAGAGAATATGCCGATGATCGGCGTATATAAAGTATACAATATCCTGTCTAAGAAGTTATCACTGCCTTATAGCGTGAAATAAAAAAGGGAAGCAAATGCTTCCCTTTTTTAAGGCAATTTAAAAATTACAGGCAAAGTATACTGCGCCATAACAAATTTATTATTTTGTTTACCAGGGTTCCAGTCCGGCATAGCAGCTATAACACGCATGGCTTCTTCTTCCAGTCCGCCTCCTTTTGCGCTGCTGATAGTTTTCACCTGTTCAATCTTCCCGGTTTTATTTATCACGAACATTACAACCACTATTCCTGAGATCTTCTGTTTAAGAGCTTCCTTTGGGTATTTGATGTTACTGTCCAGGTATCGCATCAGGGAATCATTACCACCCTTAAAGGTTGGCGGTTGTTCTACCACTGTAAAGATATCATCCTCATCCGTAACAATTCCCTCATCAGCAATTCCAATGATCGCCCGCTCCTTATCACCTGACTCTGTTCGCTCTTTACTTCTCTCTGCAACCGCATACAAACAATAATCTGTCAGTTCCTTTGCTTTAGCGGGCGAAAACTTCAGTCCCCTGAAGTAGGCTGCTGTTTGCTCCTCTTCTTCAATCTCAGTCCGGTATACAACTATGATCACGTCATCAAACACTTCTATGTTCTTATTCATGGTCTGTAACAGCGGGGCAGCAAGAGCAGTTTTTTCATAGGTAAATAAATTACCCGGCAAATATATGGAATTACTTCAATATCATTTCAGCCTCACTCAGTTTCCACAGGTTATCATAGAAGCCAGACATCTTTACTTCATCCACACCTGTCATCAGCATTTTGGCATCGTAGATCATGAAATCAGGGAAACCGCTGGCACCGGCAAAATACTGGTTAGCATAAGCTGCTTTCATACCTGTTAAACCACTTCCACTTACAACTGCAACAGAGGCTGTATTGGAACCTGTGAGCGGCCAGACAAAACAGGCACTGATCTCTTCACCTGTCCATTGTTTACTGCCTGCAGTAACTTTATTACGTTCTACCTGTATGGGGCAATTAGCCAGCAGGGTGTTCCATGCTTTGTTGATACTTTTATTCCCATAGATGATCACGCCTCGGTCTTTGTATTTATCCAGTGCATATTCTTTATCTGAAATAATATCTACAGCTCCGTTACCGCGGTAATACCAGGTTTCCGCATCATAACGCGCTTTGTTGAAACTCCATTCATTCTCCTCGCGTGATCCGCCTGTGCTATACACAAAAACCATCCTGTTATTGAAAGCGTCCTTCAATGTGCCATAACGGTGCGGGCCTTTTTCATCCAGAGAAGGCTGCTGATGCGCTGCCCATTTTCCATTTGTATGCAGCAGATAAAGCGGGCCATTGTTTTTAGAAGTGATCTCCGTTCCATCAATACTCACTTTCACATCTGATCCCGCAGCAAAATCATGGAGGTCGAGTTTCAGCAAGCGCACGTTTTCTGTAGTACCATTGATGGTTTTAGCTCCCCTGTTCCTGTTAAGTTTAATGCGGCTGTACTGCAAAGGATGTTCCTGTTGTTGTATGGCAGCCCAACGGAAGGAAGAAGAAATACCAGGGTTGGATGTAATAAAATCGATCACATTCACCGCTGTATCTACCGGCCGGTTATGCCATTTGAAGAAGTCGAAGATAGGTTTCCAGTCTACACTGATATCACCGAACCAATGTTCTCCTCCGGGATATTCATAATAACTGAGGTCTGTATGGAATCCACCCAGCAAACCGCGCATTTGCCTTGCATAGTTAACGGATACCGTACGGTCTGCATCTCCATGAAATACATACACACCCAGTGGTTTATAGTTTTGTACCAGTTTGATCACATCACTTTGATTGCCGGAACGCAGCAGCATTTGTTCCATGGGAGAATTGCTGCTGTCTGGAACTAACCCGTCTGCAGATCCATATCCTTTCAGCGTAGGGTATCCTGCACAGGGAGCAATAGCTGCCCATTTATCAGGATAGGTAGCACCAAGGAACCAGGTACCATGACCTCCCATAGAGTGGCCGGTAAGGTAAATATGTTGCGGGTCCGGCTGGAATTTATTGCGTGCAATGCTCAGGACTTCCAGGGCATCTAATCTTCCCCAGTCTTCCCAGTTAAATCCCCTGGGTCTGCGGTTAGTAGCTGCTACCAGTGTTCCCCAATCCTTAGACTGGTAAGCCCTGGCCTGCCCGATCGCTTCCACACCGGCACCATGTACGGAAAGGAACAATGCTGATCCTTTTTTGGTACCATTCAATTGTGGCGCCACTGCAAAGTATTGCAGGCTTCCATCTATTTCACTAATGAAAGTACTGCTGTATTTATCCGCAGCGGTAACTGCTTCCACTATTATTTTCTTTTCATCCACTACAGCATTCTTATCCAGTAATGCAATACTGCATTCCGGTTTTCCTGTGGCATTCACCGCACTGCCATCAAAAGAGAACGGAACTTTCCGTGACGACATGGGAGGGATAGCGGGAATAGCTGTAGTAACCTGTTTCCCCTGTAATGTTACACGGTATTGCAGGCCTTTCCATTCTTTGGAAGAAGTGTTCATTACTACCACGGCTCCCTGCAGCGCATCATTCTTTTCCCCGATCACTATAGCCGGCATGGTAGGGTCTTCTGTAATAAGCTGAAGCGTTTTGGCAGGGAAACTGAGGCTGGCTGTGATCATCGCCCCACGTACATAGATCTCATTGAGACCTTTTTTTAATTGTACAGGTATATATAACCAACCGGAACTATAGGGGTCACCGGTATGCGGTTCTCCGTTAAAATACAATCCGCTGTTCCCTTTAATATTCAGGAGTGCAGGACCTGCTTTCTCTGATTGATAGGTAAGATACATGTAAGCCCCTCTTCCGAAAGCACCTCTTCCTCCGCCACGGCGGAACAAGCGGTTGGCACTGTCTGCAGTAACGGCCTGCCATACTAATGGCTGCCCGTTATCGCCGTTGCCAAAGGTGGCTCCTTCTATTGGTGTTTTTAATTGATTGGTATAAAGCTGGTAAGCCAGGTGATCTGTGTAGATAGCTTCCCTTCCGTAACGTTGAGGACTGGTAACCATCAAACCTTGCTTAAACTGGTAGGTATCCTGGGAAAAAGCAGGAGCCTGCATGCATGTTAAAACAAGCAGCAACGCGTAATGTAGCTTATTCATGTAAAAGATAGATTAACGGCGAAAAGAACTACTACTCGGTGTAGCTTATTCATGTAAAAAGATAGATTAAGGCCGGAAAGAACTTCTACTCGGAAAACTCCTTCACCTTTATTTTTTTACGATTGACTTTGTATTCCTTTACTTTATTCTCCATCACCAAAGCAACGGCGCCGATCAGTTCCGCATGATAACCCAATGTTGAAATGGCCAGCGTGGTGTTAGCGGCAAGCCGGGGGATCGTATGCTCATTCAATGCCTGCTGCACAGGCGCCTGCCATACTTTACCGGCTAAAGTACCACGCCCGCTCAATACCACACATTCCGGGTTCATCAGGTGAATAAGGATGGCCACCGCCTTTCCGATATCATAACCGGTGTGCGACAAAAGCTCTATTACATAACGGTCTCCTTTGTGAATAGCCCTCACAATGGTTTCCCAATCCGTTTCCGGATGGCCGCTGGGGAATTTGGCCCCCAGTGAAGAAAGGCTTCCTGACTTTAAACCCTGTGCAGCCTTTTCAATCACCACTAACAAAGACGCCTCTGTTTCAAGACATCCGCTTTTACCGCAGCTGCACAATTTATTGTTATCGAAAATGGGAATATGACTGAACTCTCCGGCAAAACCATCGTGCCCCCGGAACAGTTCACCATTTAAGATCATACCCAATCCAATACCCCATCCAATATTCACCACTACGGCATTCTTCTTTTGGCGGGCAGCGCCGAAATGGAATTCCGCCAGTGCAATCAGACTGGAATCGTTATCTATATATACCGGGAGGTTCAGTTCGTCTGTCAGGTATTCTGTAACCGTTTTATTCCCTGCGTGCAGGAAAGAATAGTTGATGCCATTCTTAAAGTCCACAAACCCTGGCATGCCTATACCTGCGCCCACGATCTTTTTCCTGTCTACGCCTGATTCACGGATCACTTCGCTCATTTTTTCCGCCAGCCGTACAATGGCATCCGGATTATTGTTAAGTGGCAGTTCAAACTCTTTAACGGGCGTAACCGCTTTGTTTTCAATATCCATCAGGGTAATGCGGGTAAACATCTGGTCCATGGATACAGACAAAATATAAATGGCATCGGGCCGCAGGGCATAAATAACAGGACGCCTTCCACCACTGGAAGGGGCATACCCGGACTCTGCAATGGAGCCATCTATTATCAGGTCGTCAATCACCTTCATCACGTGTGGGATACTTTTACCCATGCGCTCACTCAGATCAGTAGATGAAAGCTTACCTGAAAAATAAAATTCTCTTAAGGCCAGTGTCTTATAATAATTTTTATTTACCATATGCACATATCTCTATACTTTGTTTATAAAAAACACATTATGTTCTGGCAAAAAAACAATTAAATCTTCCGAAATGCAAACACGCTCCAAATAATTACAATATTAAATTTTCACTCATCTAATCCAGTTCCATTGATTCATCCCCCGCCTGGTACTGTGCGTAGATCAGCAGAAGCGTAAACATCTCATCTTTTGAATTCATGCTCCCTTCTGAAAACACAAACTTCGGCGGGTTACTCGGGTTTTGCGGATTGTTCTTCGTATTGTCATAAGTCCCTTTCATATAGATAACAGAGTTCCGTGGAACCTTCACCGGCTTTTTGAACCGGTAGAGCTCCTGCCAGCGGAAATCCCATTGCGGTATACTTATCAACCGGATAGTGTCACTGGCCGGCGTAACCACATATGCTTCAAAGGACTTGCCAAGAAAATGCATGTGTGGCCATACGTATAAAAGGGATTGTTCCTCCGGTGTCTTCATCTTCAATGTGAAAGTCCTTTCCTCATTTGCCGGGATCATGAAGATGGGATCAATGTCCCGTTCTCCTACTCCGCCTGATCCCAGGCTGATGATCCGTACCGGTCTTTGTATGGGTGCATCTTTAAAATACAGGTTCACCCCTATTACAGATTCTTCATTGGCCGCAACTGCTGCGTAATGCGTGGTGAAGATCACTACACCTCTTCGCGGAAGCATCCAGCCAAATTCCTTTGGATAGTACTCTGCTGAAGATCCCGGAATCCATCCGGTATAATAGACCATCTTCTTTTTATAGTGATCAAAAGCTATTCTGTTGATACGATCTTCATCTGTGTTGATTACATTGATCCCGGCGTTCAGATCAATAGCTTTATCAGGCACATCATAGAATCCATAATTGATATGATGTATGATCTTCCTGTTGTTGGTCACGAACTCTACTGCTTCGATGCTTTTTTCAGCAGGTAACTCAAAAGGCACTTTAAATTCTATAAATCGCTCCTTGTTATCTCCTTTAACGAGGAAGGCATCTTTTACCTGCAATACCAGGTCCGGTGCCCGTTGTTTATCAACCGCAGTATTTACCGCCTGCTTTTTAGGCGCATTCCCTTTCGGCGCTTTATTGTCTATCCATGCCAGGATCTTTGTTTTCTCGGCTGCCGTTAATCCCCGTTGATTGGCAAAACAGGAATAGGAAGTATCAGCCCGCCATGGCGGCATATAACCTGTGGAAACCACTTCCCTGATAAAATTAAGCCGTTTGGTAAAGTCCTCATACTTCAAAAGCGGGAATGGTCCCGCTTCTCCCGGTCTGTGACAACCTGAGCACTTGCTTTGTAGTATTGGTTCTACATCATGGAAAGTTTGTCCACGAAGACCTACAAACGCGCAGCTGAATAATATCGTGATTAAAACTCTCCGCATAGGGTCATTTATTACTGATAAAGCAACCAACTGCTTTGGTTTCAGAAGGGCTAACTTCTTTATGTTGTAAATAATTATCGATCGCATTACGTAGATAATGCTGATCTGTTTGCCGTTTCTTTTTGCCTAAGCTGATGGCCCAATCATCTATGGCGCCTTTGTACAAAAGAACGGCTTTACTGTCATATAAAAAAACTTCGGGTGTAATGGTGGCATGGGTGTAATGAACAAGTACGCCCTTCTTATCGCGCAAAAGCGGGAATCCGATGGCGTACTTGTTTTTGAATGTGACTATTTCTTGTTCACTGTAATCACCTGCGTTCGGGAGAACGCCTATTATTTGCAGGAGTTCTTTCCTGCTTTTTTGAATTTCGTTCAAAACCAGTGTATAGTTCTGGCTAAGGGGGCAATCCGGGGAAAGGAATACAATGGCCGTCAATTGTTTTTTGACACCTGATAAAGGAAGCGAAGTACCGCCGTTTGTTTTTACTTTAATGTCCTCCTGAGAAGGCTGCTGTGCATGCAACGATAAAAGGGACAGGCAGCAGCAGATAACAAAAAGAGGCTTCATGGAAAACGATTTATTATGGCATTTCATATTTTAGATACAGTGAATTCAGGTTTTCACCTGAATTCACTGTATAAGATAATTAACTATTTTTTATCCCACCAAACTCTTCCGGTAATATCAGTCAGGTCGCCCAGTTCAGGATCAGCCTGCATATCTGTGATGGCCTTCTTCACGTTATCGTAGTTCAGATCAGCAACAGGCGGAACAAATAAGCTCCATCTTCTTGGCATTACCGCTTCAATACCGCCACTTCTTATTCTTTCAGCCTGGAACACCACGCCTGTCTGGCTGGGGAATCCGGTCCTTTTGATCACCGCCCACATTTCATTCGGATTTCTCCAGAAGTTGAAATATTGTTGGATACAGATCTGTTCAATACCTTTTGCAGGATTGTAAACAATATCCGGATGAGTTTTATATGTAGTCAGCTCTCCAGCTGTTACAGCTGTGTAACCTGGTACCTTGGCATCTTTACCCCATTCATCATAGTCAGCCGCAGAAGCATCTATACCTTTGTAATACCAGTCAGCAGCTACTTCGTTTGTAACCCCTCTTGCAGCCAGCTCAGCTCTCATAAAGCAAACATCCGCATAGGTGATCACCGGGTAATTCACAAAACTACCCACACCTCCTACCGCATTATTGAACATTCCCTGATTGATGAAAGACACATAAGCAGTAGAACCAAAAATATAGTTGAAATAGAATTTCTTGTCGTTCTCCAGCACAGCATCAGGACTTGTATAACGGCCGCGGTATTCCTGGTATACTTCACCGGGTGCAATGGTACCATTAGCCTTGTAAGTATCAAAGTCAGCTTTAGTCAATGCAACCTTAGCATAGATCATTCTCATGCGGGGATCTGTTGTTTTATACATAAAATCAACAGCTGCTTTCTGGCCGGAAATACCTGCTGCCAGGTTATAGTTACCACCGTTGGCCACGTTAGGGCCACCTTTGAAGTTCCAGTTGGCCGCCCTGCTGTTGATAGGTCCAACATTGTCTGCCAGTACTTCATCAATAATGGCTTTAGCTGCAGCGGGTTTTCTTTTCAGCATGCGCATAGCAATACGCATCCTCAGGGAATTTGCTGCCATGATCCAGTTAGTAGCTTCAGCAGCTGCATTCGCGCTACGGAACCACAGATCAGATGCACCTAAAAACTTTTCATCCGCATGGGCCGGCAGCTTTAATGCGGCAACACTTGCTTTCAGCTGATTATTCAAGGTATCATACAATGCTTCCTGGGTATCGTAAACAGGCTTGAATACCGGAGGTGTGGTATATCTCGCTTTAAAAGCATCAGAGAAAGCGATGCTTCCCATAATATCCGTTACATTAAAAGCAGCAAGTGCAGCAGGAATATAGGAAATAGCCCTCATATGCTGATACTTTGCAGCATCTGCCGGCGCCATTTTGTCAATGATATTCCTTAATTCTCTCATAGCACCACCAGCCCCTGTTGACTCCCTTGTATACAGGTTTTCGTACCTGTAAGGGTAGTTGGAAGCAGAAATAGGTACTTTAAAACGGGTAATGATAATACCATTACCTCCAATAGGTACCCAGGCGCCGATCCAGTATTCCAGGTTACGGTGAATATCATAGAACGCCTCAAAGTCATTCGCATGTATAGCAATAGGAGCAGTAGGGAAAAACGTTGCAGGATTCATCTCACCTACCTGCACCAGGTCAGGATCTGTATTTACTTCCGCATATCTCTCGCGGCTGCAGGAAGTTGCTAAAAGCGCCAGCAGGCAACCGGCTTGTAATAATTTCTTCCTCATAAAAATATTTTAAATATTCTGATTGTTATTGTTTCTGTTCTTCTCTGTTATGCTGAATACCTGCTTAGAAGTTGGTATTCAGAGAGAATCCAAATTGTCTGAAATAAGGCGTACCACCATTCTCGATAAACGCACCACTGCTGGTAGAACTCAGGTTGTCCGGATTCACTTTGTCAGGAGCGCTGTTATACAGGAAGAAGAGGTTGCGGCCTATCAGGGAAGCCCTGAGGTTATTCAGCTTCAATTTGCCGGCAATACGCTCAGGCAGGTCATAAGTAAGTGTTACCTCACGTACAGATACCCATGAAGATTCGAACATGCTGGCTTGTCTGATACCGAACTGCCATCCATAAGTTTTATCATAAAAATCATATGCGGCGTTAGGTTTGATAAAGTTTTTAGAAAGTGCATCAGCTACGGTCATACCTCCAACATCATGCTGCACACCATCGCCGCTGGCACTGGCCGGTATTACAGTACCTGCTGCAAATACACCTGCCGGCAGAATACCATCATTACGTTCTCCGGGTAACATACCGTTGTAACTGGTGGTACCGTTATACTTTAAACCGCCCAGGTCTGCAGTACGGCCAGCCAGTGTTCTGTTCAGCATACCATACTGGGAACCAAATGCCAGTGTGGAGGAATAAACATCACCACCGAACTTACCATCCAGGAATATGCTAAGGGCAAGTCTTTTATAGTTAAATGTATTACGAAGGCTCCCCAGGAAATCAGGCGTTGCAGAACCAACAACCGGGTCTGTTTCACCACCCACAGTACCATTATAGGTACCAGCTCTTTGGTAGTAAATGGAGCCACCTCCCAACACATTACCGGTTGGATTGAAAACTACTACCGGCATGCCGTTCAATGGGCTGGCCACATTGTTACCGCCATTTTTTGCCTGGTAAGAGGCATAACCATAGTTGGAACGGATAGCACCATACTCGCCACCAGGCTGACCTACAGAATAGATACCATCTCCGCCGTCCAGCAATGCATATTTAGCATTGAATGATAAGCTGATAATAGTGTTCCTGTTGCGGGTATAGTTAGCAATAACATCCCATGAGAAATTTTTCGTTTTAACAGGTGTTCCGTACAACTGGATCTCTATACCCTGATTCCGTACCTTCCCACCATTAACGAGTGCAGCTGTAACACCTGATGGCGGAGCCACACTGAAACCCTGGATCTGGTTACTGGAGATCTGCCTGTACACAGTAATGTCACCACCCAGCCTGTTGTTGAGCATTTTAAACTCCAGGCCTCCCTCTACTTTCTTGTTGCGCACTGGTAAAAGGTTCTGGTTTCCCAGTTCGTTTGATGTGAAGCCATACCTGAGTATGCTCGCGCCATATGCATCCACATAAACACCATTAGGCTGATAAGCACCTGTGCTGGTCCTGTATGGGGTTGTACCGCCACCGGCTTCTACATAAGAAAAGCGTAGTTTACCGAAGTCAATTGCCTTTGGTAATTTGATCATATCGGAGAACACAAAAGCGAGGTCCGCACCAGGGTAGAAATAAGAATAGTCACCATGGCCATCGTTGTACACCAGCGTACTGTTCCAGTCATTACGGCCATACAGGTTCAATGTCAGATAGTCCCTGAACCCAATGCTGCTCTGGAAGAACAAGGAAGCCATTTCTGACTCCATAGGTTTTCCTTCCCTGACTTCCGGTCTCTCTCTTGAATTTGAAAGGCGGAAAAGATCAGGCGTAACCATGCCCTGCATACTGTTCCAGAGATTAGTCTGCTCAGACTTATTGAGCTCACCACCACCTTGCACCAACAGGTCAATCTGACCTAATTTCTTTGTAAAGTTCAAGGCTCCCCTGTGGCGGAACTGTTTAACGTTTGTATTGCTCACTGTATAGTCACCACCTGCAAAGAGCGCATCTTTACCTCTTACTTTAGCAGAATAATCCGTCTGGAAAGTATTGAGGGATGTGCTTCCTTCAAAACGCAGCCATGGCGTAAGATCAGCTCTCAGGTTCAAACCTGCTCTCAGGTTATTTTCCTTCTGCTCATATTTATTCTGGTCAACCATCCAGAAAGCATTATTGGAAGCATTGGTGATATCCCTGTTACCGTCACCACCATTAACGAGGTCAAGGTAATTGTTCCGCCAGTAATTCACATCATAGTTCCTTGGCACACCATAGGTAAAAGCATACAAAAGTGCATTACCACCTTGCAATGCAGGGTTTTTAGTTGTACTTGCTGTATAGGAAGTATTTACGTCCAGTAATACACCTTTACCAGGGCGGTGTGTAGCTCTGAAACTAAAGCTGTTCCTGTCCAGACCATTATTGGGTGTGGCGGATTTTGCACCGAGATTAGAGAAGGAAAAACGGAAAGTGGTTTTATCATTACCACCGGAAATACCAATATTCGTATTGCGGTTAATACCGGTTTCGTAAAGATCTAATACATCATTGTATCCTGTATTATTAGCCCGGTATATCCCCGTGATATCTTTAAACATCTGGCCTTTCATTTCAGGGCCAAAGCTCATATAGTAATAGTTAGGGTTGATGGACAAGGTATCGTTAGTACCTCTGAGCCAGTCATTGCCATGAATACCTGCACCAAAACGGTTTTGCAGTTCTACTGTTTTATAAGCACGCTCAAACATCATAGAATGGGAGAAAGAAACACCCAATCCCTTCTGAGAATATCCTTTCTTTGTTTTGATCAGGATCACACCATTCGATGCACGGCTACCATACAACGCTGTAACGGCACCACCTTTCAGTACAGAGATAGACTCAATATCATCCGGATTGATGTCTTTCAGAATGTTACCAAAATCCTGCTCACCACCACGGTTAGGCAAAACCACCTGCTCATCCATCACAATATCATCTACTACAATCAGCGGCTGGTTTCCAAATGGGTCCAGGTTTGCGCTACCCCTGATCAGGAATCTTACGGAAGATTGCGGACCACCCACGTTTGGAGAGATCTGCAGGCCCGGTACCATACCCTGCAAAGCAGCAATAGGGTTCACCGCAGCAGTCCTTCTGATATCATCACCGGAAACCTGGGTAACGGCATATCCTAAATTCCTTTTTGCCCGGTTTTCACCAAAACCTGTAACTACTACCTCATTCAGGCTTTTAGCATCTTCCTGAATGGTTACATTAATAGATGTGTTTGAACCTGTAACAACTTCTTTTGTTGCAAATCCTACATACGAAAATACCAATGTGGCTGAAGGCGCCACTGACAAACGGTAGAAGCCATTTGCGTCCGAAAATGTGGCGTTCCTGGTTCCCTTTTCCAGCACCGTAACCCCAATAACCAACCCACCCTTACTGTCCGTAACAGTTCCGGTAATAGTTTGTTTTTGTTGTGCGAGAAGGGATGACGTACTGCCGAATAGTAGCAACGTCAGCATGAGAAATGCATGAGATGTTCGCATTGCAATTAGAATTTTGGTTTGACTATAAATAAAAACTTCTCCGAAAAATTCGTCCTGGAAATATCAAGGCCTCTTGGTTGAATGAAGGCACATAACGTTAGCTTATAACCCCGATCTATTTCATGGTATCAGTTACGAAAGTAGGAATTACTTTTGAAAAAAAATAAAAAGTACTCATAGTTTTTTATAATCATGATAAAGATTTTAAACTAGCAGGATAAGTTTGGGGCCTTGGAGCATGAAAAAAGAGGCCATAGTGGCCTCTTTTCATTTAAAAGGAGAAGATTTTAATGCCTGACATAGGCTTCACATAGGCTCAACATAGGAAAATCCTATATTATTCCAACCAGAAGGGCTGGGTAAATGCTCCGTTCACGGCAGCATCCCAAACCTCTACTCTTACCCATTTCCTGTTCTGCAATTTGGTTTTAAAAGTAAACTCCTTATCCCCAAAAGCCTTCGTTTCATCTAAGTTGATCCGTTCCCGGTATACCTTTTCCCCATCCCCTGAAATAATGGTAGCATGGCTCAAAGGGAAAGTCCAGTTAATACGCATCGTAATCTGCGAGTGATCCGGGGAGAGCTTGGCCGAAGGGATCAGCACCTCTCCTGTTGTTACAAAGAATTTCCCCTGCTGCATAGCATCCAGGATAGGCTGCCAGCCATTTTCATACGCCGGTAGTTTATCCAGTTGCAGGTAATTCACATTCAGGTGGGCGTACATTTCGTTCTGAGGGGTAATAGTAAAAAGGTCCGCCTCTGCCAGTATATGTTTTTTACCTCCCCAGTTGGCCATGTCATCCAGGAGATCGAGTACACGGATGCCCAGCCTTTCTATGGAAAGGTCTGCCGGCATTGCTTTCCAGGCCCCGCCAAAAAAGCGGTCTGAGGTAAAGAAGGGCTCATTTTTATATTTATCAGGGTAACCGGTAGAACCTTTTGTTCTCGGATGCGCCGTCCACGCCAGGCCTTTTTCCAGCTCCAGCAACTTCAGCATCTCTTCTTTATTACCTATCCGGTATACCTTACCATATTGCGGATCTGCTTCAACAAAGGGTGCATCCGGCTTGCGGGACATGATCCAATAGACGGGTTTAGGGAAGAAGCTGAGCCAGTGCCCACCGTAGAACTCGTTGGGTTCTTCTCCCGGCAGTAACAGGAAGTCGTTTTTAGAGAACTGTTTGCACATATCATGCAGCGTTTTCAGTTCTTTCAGCCGCTGGGCATCCGGGCCCTTTGGATGTGCCGTGTAATGGAATTCCGCCAGGTGCACAATATTGATACCGGTGTTCCTGAACACTTTCATAAAATCAGGATCTTCCGGTACGGGTTTACCAGCGAGTATATGCTTCATCACATATTCATTGTGAAAATGGCTGCTCATGGTTTTATACCCGGGTAGGGGTTTATAAGTATCGCCGTGGGTAAACTGCTTTACTGCTTCCAATGCTTCGGGAGCCTTCTTTGTATCCAGCAGGCAAAAGAAGTTAAGGCGCTGCTGTGTATTGGGCGGAGCATTAAACCAGGGCACAAAACGGTTATCACCCATGGGGTCCTGCCTGATCCCGATGCCGAATCCCTTCGCCAGCTGCCGGTAGTCTTTGCCATACCAGGTGAATTTTAAATTGAAGGCTTCATCCAAAGGATAGAAGTATTGATGTGGTGCAGGGAACACTGCCAGGCTCCCCTTCTCACTTTCACCAATGATGGTCCTGTACTTAACCGCCATATTCACACTGGAATCTGATGAGGCTGCAGCGGATTGTATACGCCCTTCTGTATCTGACCAGGCTATCTTATCCCATACTTTTTCTTTCGCCACCAGCCCCGCATCATATAAGATAGCTGTAGAGTCAATAGCTGTAGACATCACGGCTGCTATATTAAATAAAGGGCTTCCATGATAGAGGGTCACTTCTATATTCCCGCTGAAAGGCCCTGCCGCTACTTCTCCTATCCTTACTATGGTGCGGGAGCCCTCATTACGTACACTGGCATTTTTCCGGTTCAGCAGTACGGGGAAAGTTTGCCGCGGCTTTAGATGGGTTTTATCGAAAAAGATATTCCAGCCATTCTGGGATACAAGGTCCCGCCTGCTTATAGTGAGCAGAAAAACAGGATCCAGCTGCCGGGCCACTTCTTTTTTGTTCAGCAGCATGCTTCGCAATAAAGCGCCTTCCCGGCTGAGATTGAATATTAATTGCGCTTCGCCGGCATTGCCTGCAGGCCATGTAATAGTTAACTGGTCATGGCTAATGGCTGCTTTGGCTTCTCCTTTTTTATTGAAGGAAGAAAGATCAACCGGAACTTGTTGTGCCTTCGCTTGCAGGCTAACAATAAAAATTAACAGCAGTCGGATACGATGCATGTGGAATTGTTTAGAGTGAAGGACAACGATCCAATATAATAAAACAGCTGCTTAATTTCTATACGCTTGTTGAATTTAATTTCTGTATGCTTGTTTAATTTATTCGTCCTCCCACACAACCTTTATTCTTTTAACCTCGTATTATTTGTTGTCCTACCCCTTTCCTCTAATGCTGTTTCTAACCATCTAAAAACATCTTTATTATGAAAACCAGTTACACCCTCACACTAGTATTGATCAGTTTTTTGCTATTTCAAAGCTGCAGAAAACATGACGACAAACCGCCCAAAGCAGTAACACTTCAACTCATTGCGGACAATCTTGTTTCACCACTTGGTGTTGTAGCTGTTCCGGACAACACTAAACGGCTCTTCATCATTGATCAGATCGGGAAGATCTGGATCGTAGATGATAATGGCAGCAGGTTATCTACTCCGTTCATTGATGTGAGTAGTATAATGGTGCAACTGAATGCACGTTATGATGAACGCGGATTACTGGGATTTGCTTTCCACCCGGATTACAGGAGCAACGGACGTTTTTATGTTTATTACACTATGCCTCCCCGCACAGGTACCTCCTCGAATAACCTGAGCCGCATTTCAGAATTCAGGGTTTCTTCCAATCCCAATCTAGCAGACATGAGTTCTGAAAAGGTACTGCTGGACCTAGATGACCCGCAGTCCAATCACAACGGCGGCACGCTGGCTTTTGGGCCTGATGGTTATCTCTACATTGCCATTGGCGATGGCGGAGGCGCTAATGATGTAGCACCGGGCCATGTAACGGACTGGTATCTTCCCAATGCAGGGGGTAATGGACAAGACCTGGATTCCAACCTCTTCGGCAACATTTTACGTATTGATGTAAACAGCGGCAGCCCTTATAGCATCCCTGCCAGCAATCCCTTTGTTGGCAAACCCGGAAAGGATGAGATCTATGCATATGGCTTCCGTAACCCTTACCGTTTTTCTTTTGACATGGGTGGCGACCATTGGTTATATGCAGGTGATGCAGGCCAGGTGCTTTATGAAGAAATTGATGTAGTGAGAAAAGGAGGAAATTATGGATGGAATGTAAAGGAAGGTACGCATTGTTTTAATGCCGCCAACAATAGTGTGGAATTGCCGGGATGCCCTGCTGTTGATGTATTTGGGATGAGTTTTATTGACCCTGTTATAGAAATGAAGAACAGTGCAAACCCTACCGGAGGCAAAGCCACCACTGTTATAGGCGGGAATGTTTACCGCGGTAAGGATATTCCTGAATTCAAAGGCATGTACCTTTTCGGCAGTTTTTCCCAACCGGGGGGAGTACCGAATGGAGAACTCTTCATTGCCAGGCCGCGCAGTGGAAACGGCTTATGGGATTTTGCAGAAGTTACGCTGAAAGATTATCCGAATGATCTGGGTTACTACCTGAAAGGATTCGGACAGGATAAAGAAGGAGAAGTTTATCTAACGGTTTCCAGTGTGGCCGGGCCAACCGATGTTACCGGAAAGGTGTTTAAACTGGTAGCTGAAAAAGTGGAGGGCGGAAAGAAATAAACTGCCTGCTTTAGTGAATGAGAGCGGGTGTATTAAACATACACCCGCTTCCTTTACCTCGAAACTAATATCCTATATTCACCAGCGCCTCAGGCCCCAGCCGCTGAGAAAGCTGTTCCAGGTAAAGACTTGCAGGCGCCACCGGTGTATTGTGTGCATCGTAGTAACCTTCCGGCAAAGCAGGCTTATCCATCGTTTCAAAGGGAATGGGCCGCTTCGTTTTTTCTCCCAGGCTGCCGATCACCCAGTTAGCAGCTCCCGGCGGTTGCTGGTTAAGATACGTTTTAGCCTTACAGTTCCAGGCCACCGCCCATCCGATAGACCATCCATGACCCGAGCCCATGATTCCCCGGTTCATAAAATCAATTCCTCCATCCGGCACATTGCATTCATCTACCAGTACACCTGTTGCCCATCGCTGATGTGGCTGGATCCAGCCATTACCCAGGAAAGTGCAGTTCAGCAATACAATAGGGCCTGATACCTTTGCACCGGTAGCAAAATAGAATACATTATCTCCCTGAATGTTGCACTGATTGAAAAGGATCTGCGATCCGCTGCCATTCAGGTCAGCTGGCTTAGCTGCTCCTTTGGTGGGTGTTTCATGATAAATATTGATGCCGGACAGTGTAACACGTTTTGCATCAGATACACTGATGCTGTTAATAGTATTGTATACATCTATATTACGGGCCCATGCATCTGCTGCACCGCGGATATTAAATGCTTTATGTGCTTTCTCATTAATGGTACCTGATTGTGCAGGAGAAACAATCCGCATGAGTTCGAGGCCTACCTGTGAGATCTCTCCGGATGTTACCACCTTTACCACTGATACACCAGGTGTTCCCAGGTAAGCAGCATCATAGTTGTCCGTGAGCGGAAGTTCGAGGATCACTTTATTGCCTTCTATCTTTTTTATCGCCCTTTCCACATTGATCTCTCCTGTTATCCAGGTTTGTTTTTTACCATCCCGCACCAGGCTATCCATTCCCATAAACTTTACCCATGCAGGTGTTACGGGACGGCTGATCTGTATCAGATCTCCGGCGGCAAGACCTGAAACATCCGAGAGCTGAAAACTATTGGAACCGGAGGGAACATAAGCGTCTGTAATCATGGCGGGTTTACCTGCTTTCTGCAGGTTAACCCTGCCCTGCACAGAGAAACAAACATGTGGCTCGCCTGTCATTTTCAGCACTGTACCCGTTTCCCCTGATCCGCTTCCACGTATAACAATTCCGCTGGTATTGATAACGATGGTATTATCACAATTGTATACACCGGGCTGCAACAACAAAGTACCCCTGAAACCATTTACTGGCTCCATGGCAGCAATTTCGTTCACGGCGCGCTGAATGGCTGCAGCGTTATCTCCTTCAACAGCACTTAAGGTGATCTTTACAGGCGGAGTAGGAATACGTACACCACCACCCATGTAACCTGCATAGGAAAAGTCCATGATACGGTCCCCTTTTTCCAGTGTTTTGTAAGTGAGTTTTTGCTGAGCATCGAGGTATACCCATTCACTTTTTACCTGCGCTTCCATGCTGAATGGAAGAAGGGCCGCCATTGCCAATAATGGTAAGAATTGCATTTTCATAACGGGAATGTAATTAAGAGGATCTTAAATTAAACCATTCCTGCCAGCACTTCAAGGAACTGGCAATTTTAACCAATAAAGGGAGAAATTACTACCGATCCTCCCCTGTCGGTTTTGTTCTATTTCCGGAAACAGAACTATCGTTTTTTTGCTGTATCAAATAAAAACAAACACTATGCGATACTCACTTTTTATCCTGCCGCTTTTAGCGATACTGATCCTGAGTAATAAAACAATGTTACCGCCGGCAGCAGGAGATGCGCTTTATAAGAAGAACTGTAAAGTATGCCATGGAAATGATGGCGCCAGGGGTTTCATGGGCGCTAAAAATCTTAAGCTGAGCAATATGGAAACCAGCGCTATTATACAACAGATCCGGGAAGGGAAAAGCCCCATGCCATCCTTTAAAAAGAAGTTTTCAGAAGATGAACTGGCCGTATTGGCTGATTATGTAAAAAGTTTAAGGCAGCTCTGAGCTCAGGTGGAAGCAGGGCTTTTTTCTTCCTTTTCTACCATCCATTGAGTAAGCTTATATTTTGGCAGCATTTCCGCCAGCTTTTTCTTCAGCCATTTGGAAACGATCTCAAATACAATAAAGCCGATCACAATGGAAATGGTCCATTCCAGATTGGTATAGGTTTGTTTGCTGACCACCGTTTTATGGGCAGTAAGGCCCCAAAGGTTTCTGATACTGCGGGTTGTAAAGAAGTGAGATACCAGCCGGGTAGATGCCATCCCTATCACAAAGCCTAAAAAATTACCGACATAATTATTGTAAACGTACTCCAGGAATTTTCTGACAACCCTGTTTTTCATATAAATTAATTTTCTCATGCTAAACTAATACCTAATTCCTGAAAATACCAGTAAGCTGAAAAAAAATTAATGCTGAAAAAATGCTCAGGGCATTTTATTGATCTCATCCATAATCTGTTGCTGCAGAGACCAGTTCACTTCCATATCAGTCACTTCCATATTTTCTGCCACATCTTCCCCATCCAATAACAGGCTGATCTTGTGAGCAATACAGTCATTCCTTGAAATGCTGCTGATTCCAAGATGCGAGGTTACCAGGAGGAACTTTTCTTCGTGAATGGTATCATCTTTATAATCCACCAGGTCTTCTTCATGAAAGCCCGTTATGGTTTGTTCGAGTTCAAAATAATCTCCGGTAGCACACTCAAAGATCATTACCACGCTTTCTTTTCCATCCATCCTTTGTACCATCATATTCCCTTCCCAGTCATAGCCAAAACAGCTGATCTTTCCTTTAAAATCCGGGTAATATTCTTCCAGCAGCCTGGTCCACTTTATAGCAGAGTCAAGGCTATGGGTTCTGTAAAGGCCGTTATCGAAAGTTTTGTTACCATAGCTTTTCAGGAAATCCGCCAGTTCTTCCCGCCCTTTTAAAAAGGCAGCATGGTCAGCAGCGGAGTATGCAGTACCGGTTTCGGAAGATGCAATACCTGTTTCCCATTTATTGTATTCGAATTCCTTGTCAAAACCTGGAAGTTTCATAATAGTGTTTCTATAGTTATTTGATAGTTACCTTACCAATCTTTGTGCCTGCCGGCAAGTCTTTAATATCACCCTGTATCTGACGGCCCATGCTTCTGTTCACACTGAAATCAAGCCCGTTCATATTTGTCACATCATCCAGGCCATCCAGCTGCAGGTCCTGTATATGGTCAACATCTTCTGTATCCTTTACCTTACCACCGGCTTTTTTATAACGCCCTCTTGTATCCGGCAGCCTTTGGGGTTTCTTTACTACCCGTGTATCTGCCTTTGTAAGGGCGGCCGCTTTTTTCTTAGCGGCAGCTCTTTGGGCAGCCGTCCATTCGTCTTTCATTTTCAGTACAAGGTCGTATACAACTTCGCCGGTTTCTTTGACCACTCTTTTGATACAAACATTATGCACCAGCAGTTCCTGCACGCCAACAAAATAGGTATGCCCATCGGCTACTTCAAAGTTATAGACTTTAACAGAGTTTTCTGCGGTCAGGGGTTCATTTATTTCTGTTATTTCATGTTCTTCATTTGTCAAGATCAGCTGCTCACCCGCTTCAACAGCACTATATTGGTAAGTTACATTTACCACAAGTGCTTGTTTGCCGTTCTTCATCTGAATGGTATCCCCCTTTTCCAGTAAGCCGGCTTCCTTCCACAAACCATCTGCGTAAAAAGGATGTTCAGGGGTAACCTGTACCACTGACTGATCCGTAATTACTGTAACCAGTGCATCTGTGGTACGCTCCAGGGTATTGGTAACTGTTTGCAGGGAGGTTTCGCCGGTTTCTTCATCGTACGTCCATACGGCATCACCCTGTAAGATATCTTCAATACGTTTGTGACCGTTTGCAACTGCCACCAGCGTACCTGCGGGGAAACAGGCGAATACACATAACTTACCACGGGTAAGACTCCTCATGGATAGTTTGCTGATCATTTCCGCGGTTTGCTTTACACCTGCTTCCAGGGCTTCTTTAGAAACCTTTTTAGCTACCTGCTTCACGCCGGCTTTAATGGCCTGCCGGGCTCCTATTTTCACTGCTGTGGCACCTGCAACGGAAGCTCCTCCCGTGAACGGAGCGGCAACGAGGCCAACCACATCCAGGGCAAGAAAACCTGCATCCAATGCAGCCATGCCCCAGTTACCTTCGCTGATGTTTTTGGCCATGCTTACAATGGGCCCTACCACCGGCACACAGTCTACAATAAACTCTCCTGCTTTTTTCCACCAGGGTTTATTCTTTTCCGCCTGTTCTTCATCATAAGCTTTCTTCACATCATCCCGCATGCCGTTGAGCTGATCTTCTTCTTCGGCGGTAAGCGGTACCTGCCCACTGGTCAGAAAGGATACTTTACCTCCAACAGTGCATTTAATGCAGCTTTTGCCCACCAGTGTTTGCTGGCCTTTAACCTTTACGGGATAGGTATCCTCCCATATGGTGGTTACGGGCACACAAGGTTTTTGCGTTTTTTTGCATACTACAAAGTTCGGCACATTAGTGATCGGTATCTTATCCATAGCAGTAGATACCTTACACCCGTTGATCTTTACTGTTTGGTTATAGGAAGGCATAAAGAGGCCAGGTGCACTACCCTGGTCGCACTCCATCATCGCTTTATATGTGATATACTCGAGTTGTTCCATCTCCTTACATTGATCAGGTAATATCTGTATCAGGTGAACCTACGCGGATAGTAGTACCTCCGTTCACAGTTACATCCGCCCCGAAAATATTAGCAATGGTGCTGCCTATCACATTGGCGGCAGCCGTAAGGCTCTCCACTTTCACATCTGTGTTTCCGCTGATAGACACACCTTTAGCGGTGGCGGCGAAGGTAATATCCTCTGTATCGGCAGTGCCGGAAATACTCTTTTTGGCGCTGATGGTCACTATCCCTTCACCTCCTCCCTGTTCACCAGGCTGGGCATTGATGGTAACACTGTTACCAGCATTCACCGTAAAGTCTTTGGTATTGATGGTAAATGAATTGGGTGCATTGAGGGTACAGGACCCATCTCCATGCATGGTAAGCACATTGCCGCTTGGATCTTTAACCATTACACTGCCTTTACTATCATCCAGTGTAACAGTACTGCCACTGCGGGTGCTGAGGCTTTTTACATTATTTGAAGCACCGCCGCCTTTACCTGATTTGCCATGATATACACTACCGAGCACAAGTGGCCGGGCAATATTTCCTTCCTCAAAAGCTACCACTACCTGGTCTCCTTTTTCAGGCACAAAAGTAAAACCTCTGTTGGTGCTTACTTTTTCTGAGCTGCCGGCATTTGGCGAAACTACCCGCAACCATTCAGACACATCGTTGCAGGTGCATTCCCATTTAAATTTCACCTTTACGCGGCCCTGCCCGTCCGGATCTTCGTTATCATCTACCATGGCCAGTTGCATATCTGCCAGCGGCTTTTCATATTGCCGTACGGGAATGCGCTCTGTATCTGCCACCACTCCTTCGAAAGTATTGTAATAATGACCCACTCCATCTATGTGATGGTATACTGCAGTAACCAGGAATCGCCCCAGCTGCTGCACTGTAAAGCTCAATGCTTCTTTCACACTCATGCTTACATCCACCACTTTTCCCAGGCCAACCTGCGGATTATCACCGCTGGCTGTGATCTGGAGAAGGTCAGCGATATTTGATTTTTCTTCATTAGCCACAAAAGTTTCTATTTCCTGCCGGGTATCTATCCGCACGTTCAGTGGCTGTGAGTATATTTTGCTATAGAGTTCATTGGAAGCATTTACAGCATGGGCAAGGTCCGGCTGGCCGGAAGGTTTGGCCTTGGCTTCTGCTTTGAACAGCTCATCTTCTTTTGGACTATAGAAAAATTTGCGGCTTTTGAGCGGTGCTACCTGCATGGCATACTGCAGGCTATGCAGGTCCCGGCCGTAGACCAGCTTTACTTCCTCCTGCTTATCGGGTTTTCCGAACTGCAATTTCACCCCATCATAGAAAAACCATTCATGGTATTCTGCGGAAAGCCTGTTCAGAAAATCATAATCACTTTCACGATACTGGATCAGGTAGTCGATAGGTTCTTTGCGCGCAGGGTTCAGTTGCAAATTGAGATCATTTGCAGGCGCATCTTCTGTGGCTTTCCGGATAATGGCACTCAGGTCTTTATTGAGATAAGATCCAAGATCAGGCCCGCGGTCTATCAGGATACTGGGGCTGTAACCGCTTACAATGAGTGTTCCGTGATAACCATGGCTCTGGGAAAGTTCTACTTTAGTGACTTTGCCGACAAAAAGCTGTTCACCTCCCTGCAGCTTGCCGAACTGCACATTAATATTCTTGCCCATGAAGCCTCTGCACTTGTCCAGCGAAATAACGCCGGGTGCACCCATTTCATCATGATTGAAACGCAATTCAAAATAGTGATGTGCATTGAACCGCTGTTCCAGCGTAAAAGATGAAAAATGCAGGATAGGCGTATCCTCTATATGGATGCTTACATTCAGTTTACCTTCCATCTATGACTCTTTTTTCATAATTTAAAAACTCAGTCTTTTACTGGCCATTTGGCGTAATAACTGATTATTTTATATTTACCTTTCACCTTGCCGCATACAAATGCAAAGTATGTTTCGGCATTGGTGTTGGGCTCAGGGAATTGCATATAGACTTCATACATTTTTGTATGAGGGTCTATATCCTGGCGCAGGGTACGGTAGTAATCTTCCGAATTACTTTCACCGATCTCCGAAAGATGCTCCTCTACGGCTTTAGGTAACATACGTTGTACGTCTGCGGTGAAAATATTTTTATAGTACTGATTGAACTCCTGCCTGCTTACTTTACCGGCATTTTTATCCACATCCATATTTTTCAGGTCCTCATCTGCCCATTTAGGACTTGTTTGCAGGGGAAAATGCAGCATGTTTTCCAAACCTGCTTTACTGTTTTGTTTCACAGCCTGCCGGAAGGCATCGAAGAAAGTATGGAATTGTTTTTCATCTTTGTCCGCGTCTGCCGCCGGTATTTGCGCGATACTGTCAGCAGCCGGTACGGCGGCCCGCGCCTGGCTTTTAGTTTTGCTATTACAGGCCAGTGTGCTGAAACAAAGGCTGCATAACAGGATATATTTGTAATGGTTTTTCATATCAGAACCTTGGTATGTATATTAATCCTCTTTCTTCCATTCTTTTCAGTATCACTGCCGATCCCATTTGTTGCGATACGGCATCTTTGTCGAACTTTCCATCCTTCACATATTTCCCTTTGGTATAATGACCGGAAAAGCTCCACAAGTATGGAGAGTTGATCTTTTTATATTTAAAGTAACCAAAGCCATTATAGGCCTCCAGCTTCCGAAGGATAAAGGGCAGGGTCCACTGGCGCACTTTATCAAATTTCATGAACTTCAACGCATCTACAGCGCTCTCTTCAAAAGTGAACGGAGGCGGATGCCCTACTTTGGGGCGGCCTGCCGGAACCTGTACAGTATAACCCGTAAGCGGATCGCCATTATGCAGATGTTTACTGAAATTAAAGCTGCACTCCAGGTAATGCACGCAGGCAATAAAAAACCAGGGTATCCTGCCTGAAGCAGAGAACAGGAAATCCGGCTGCAGTGCCGTAAACCCAAGGTTAAAGGGGTTACTTCTCCCCCAGGTGCTCATACTGCGCTGAAGCAGGCCAGGAAACTGCAATGGCCCGGGCTGCGATGGTAAAGCCTGTTGCGGCACGGGAGTCTGGTAAAAGTTACGGGGTTGAAAAAAATTAGTGCCGCCCAATACAGAAGGCATTGGCAGGCCGAAATTCGTTCCTGCACCCTGTACCTGGGTTGCAATCTGTTCATAACGGGGCCGGTTGATCAGTACTTTTTCGTCAATCACTTTATCCACTTCAGCCACTTTCTCTTTTGTGATCACGCAGGTGTCAAACAACTGCTGATATTCGATATCAGTGGGTGTAGATGGTGTGACCTTAGGTTTAGGCTTCGATGCAGGCCTCGCCTTGGGTTGAACAGTTACGGCAATATACTTTTTCTTCTTCATTATGCGGTATCCGAAAACGATAAGAGGTGTGCTGCCTGTAACAGGCAGCACACCATGTAAATATTATGGCCGTGAATTATTTGGGCCAGTCATTCTCATGTTCTGCATTACCCATTTTAAGGGTTTGTGCAGAGATCACGAAACTGAGGGTCATGGGATGATTACCCACCACATTGATGCCTTCGTTATATTGTATGATAAAGCCATTGCTGAAAAACAGCTCTTTCATTTTAGCATCCTCATCAGTTTTCTTAATGATGATCTTACCGGAGAAGGGTTTGAACTGGCTATTCACCATGGATTCGATCACGGAAGTATCTTCCGTTGATTCAATTTCCACATGAATAGTTCCTCCGTACACGCCTGAAGAGGGGCGGCCTTTGGCGTCCACATCCCGGTTAAGGGAGAAACTGCATTGCAGTACATCATACTCCTTGCTGCCCAATTGCAGCGTTGCTTTGAATGCCATAGTGGTCAGAATTTAAATACTTTCAGATAATTTTTCAAACAGCTACACCTTCATTCTTTCGCATACGCCATGCAAAAGCCTGTTATGGCTAACCGGAAAAACTTAATAAATGCGGGATCAGGCTTTAGCGTCCGGCCAGTCGTTTACATGCTCTGCATTGCCCAGTTTCATTTTGCGCGCAGAGATCGTGAACCGGAGCTTCATCGGGTCAGAACCGATCACATTGAGGCCTTCCGTGTACTTAACAATGAAAGCGCCTTCAAATGCCACCTCTTTCATTTTGGCGTCTTCATCTGTTTTCTTGATGAGCACTGCGCCGGAGAAGGGTTTGAATTGAGAATTTACCATCGCTTCAATAATGGAAGTATCCTCCGTGGATTCTACTTCTACATCAATGGTGCCGCCGTATACGCCGGAAGAAGGGCGGCCTTTGTGATCAACATCCCTGTTCAGGGTGTAGCTGCAGCTCAGTACATCGTACTGCTTTCCTGCCATGTTTAATTTTGCATTGAATGCCATGTTAATTAAAATTTATAGGTCAACGAAAAAAATTGCGGATTATGGTTACTTCGTGATGGTTTCCTATTGGCAGTGATTGAGCTACGGGTCTATGGGTTTTTCTGGTCTGTCAAACAATTGTTCAGGAGCTAAAATAAATTATTTTCTTTCAAAGCATGTTTCCTGTCTGTTAACTCTTACATGAATTTTTCTCCAAAAGCATGCAGTTTTCCTATCCACTTTTTTGTATAGTCATTTTCCGGCGAATGTACATAACCAATTGTACAGGTACGCACCGGGCTGATCCTGCAACGTTCCAGCACATTGCGTTTGATAGCATGATAGGTAGGCTTCTTGGTGAGTTGCCATTCCTTCCAGCTTTCTTCGTCTAATACTGACACAATCCGTGCCGATTTTCCGGAATATACACCCAGTCCTCTGGCCGATTTATCTGCCATACCCTGCACAGGAGGCATGAACAAGCGGTCAAAGAAACCGGACAATTTAGCCGGAATGGAATCATGATTAACCGTACAGAAAAGAACGATGTGGCTGGCCCATTGAATTTTCTCCAAAGCGGCCAGCAGATCGGGCTCCAGCGGTGTGATCTGGTTAGAGAACTGTTTATTGGAATTGAATTTCAGGTCCATAATATACAATTCCTTCACCATCGCTCCTACTGTTTCGGCACCCTGGCGGTATGCTTTTGCAAATGCCTGGTTGATGCCTGTTTTTGTTGTATCTCCGTGTAAAATTAACAGATTCTTCATGTTATACTTGCCCTGCAAATATAACAATCGTGCGGTCAATTCAAACCCGGCTATTTCTGGGTAGTAGCATACTCTGTATTCCAGGTAGTGTGCTCATCTTCTCCCTTATACCCGTCCAGCTTTACCACAAAGCTTTTTGCAGGGAAATAAGGTGTGATGTGTATATCCAGGTGTATCCGGTCTTTCTGCACTTCGTCCCTTTCAAAACGCATGATCTTGAAGCGTTCAATGAGGCGGTCCGGGCCCTGTATACTATCCAGGAAACGAACTATCTGCTGGCGCAGATCTGCTTCCGTTTTAGTGTTCCAGTTCTCGAACGCTCTTCTGTTCAGGAAGTCGAATAGTACTTTGGTTACATAGTCGAACACCCTTACCACAGAATATGTTTGCAGGCCAATGTTATCTCCGTTGAAAAGTGTTTTGGCAGAGAATGCCATTACTTTGCCATACTCATTTACCATTGGCACCAGGCCAATTCTTTCCAATTGAGAGATCTCGCTTTTTTTAAGATCAAAGCGTACGCCATCTGCCTCATTCATAGCACCATGTTTCTTACCAGCTGTTACCTGGCTCATAAGCGTGTAGTACATTTTACCTGCCAGGGCTGCGGAACCAGGCACATGGAGATCATCTTCCTCTCCGGCTCCCTCTACTTTCCCACGGCCTACCAGCCAGTTACAGGTCATGATCACATTGGAACGGAAAGCATCACCACCGGTAAGATTGGCGGCGGTAAAGAGGTCTATGACATCATCAGGCTGATCCAGGTTGAGGAAGTCTGTTACCAGCATGGCCTTATTATTATGTGCGATCTTCGCCCATCTTTCTATCACTTTATTAGAACCCAGGTAACCGGGTATCACCAGCAGTGAATAGTTGTCGCGCAGATCAAGCCGGTCGTAGTTCTGTTTGAATTCTTCTGCCACATGCTCAATGAAACGGGGGTTATCAAGATCTGCCAGCTGATCTAAGGAAGCGTTGAGCAGGGATACGTTAGTGAGTTTATCACTCTCTGTATTTTTGAAGAAAAGATGCACGGTGCGGTAGGCCTGCTCAAGGTTCCTGGTGGCATCCAAAGCAAGGCCTATATTCTTTTTCAGGCGGCTATCTGTTTCATCAGCCTTCTGCTGGCATTCTTCTTTCAATTCACTGACAGCGCCATCCTTCTTCAACAGGTCCTGCCAGATCCGGATCTTTTTCAGGAGTTCTTTTCTTTCGGCAGCTTTGTCCTGATCCGTCAGGAAGATCTTTTTCCGGGCCTTTCGTTCCGGACTTAGATTTTGCAATCCGTCTAAGATCGCTTCAAGGAAATCGAACCCACCAACTTTTACAAGCTTTTGCAGGTTATCATCGAGAGAAGGCGAACTGGTTTCCGAAGGAGCACCATGTTGCAGAACGGGTTCATTCTGCCGGGCATCCTGCATTTTTTCGTTTTGTGCTGACATGAAGTTTAATTTATAGCTATCCAGCAGCGGAACAGCGGGTATTAATTAGTATATGGTCAATAGAACAATCAATCAAACTATAGATCAGGTATGCTGCTGCAATTCTTTCGCAAGGTTTTCCAACGCTGCCGCAAATGCCTGGCGGGTTTCAGGGTTCTCCAGGGTTGCTTTCAGCGTTTTATTGGTTTTCAGCTGGCGGATAATGTTCAGGTACATATCATTTTCCACTTTGAGGTTGTTGAGCGTATCACTCTGCTGCAACAGGCTCTTC
Organism: Chitinophaga niabensis; assembly: GCF_039545795.1. Classification (NCBI taxonomy): domain Bacteria; kingdom Pseudomonadati; phylum Bacteroidota; class Chitinophagia; order Chitinophagales; family Chitinophagaceae; genus Chitinophaga; species Chitinophaga niabensis. The sequence goes on from NZ_CP154260.1 coordinate 3,938,833, forward strand.
ACTGAAAAATCTCCCAGATGCCGGAACTCCAGCGTTTCATCTTTATGAGACCCATCCTGATTTTCAAAACTCACATCTACCTTAGGTTTAAAATGCCGGAATACATCATCCACGGTTTTAAGACCTTCTGCTATTTCAGGTTTCACGGGTTCCTGATCAGTTAACTGCTGTACAAATAAAGTTTTGTTATGGGATATGTCAACAAAGGCTTCCGATGTATCCACCTTACGTTCGTTTCCGCCGATTTCATAATTGAACATTTCTGTACTTTTTTGAGATGATAGATTAACAACTTGTAAGAGTATTATAAAAATAAGGCTTTTACCTCAAATCCATATTAAATTTTTCATGCCGTACTAATGTTCCAGTCCAACTCTCCGGAATCTTCCCGAAGGCTTACTGTGACCTTCTTTCCCGCATTCAGTTCCCCTGCGATAATATGGCGGGAAATAGGACGGCGCAGCTGATTCCGGATAACGCCGGTGATCTGACGCGCACCATACCTGGGCGTAAAACCGCTCAGTGCCAGCATCCTGCGGGCATCCTCTGAAATATCGAGTTCAATATGCTGGCGTGCAAGTGCTTCCAGCAGGCTTTTCAGCTGTATGTTAAAGATCTTCACCACATTATCTTCCGTGATCGGGCTGAAAGGTACTATCTCAGATAAACGGGCAAGGAATTCGGGGCGGAAGTGCCGCGTCATCAACTCCATCAGCTGAGCAGGCTGTGGCATGCTGTTCTGGCTGAACTGCTCCGTGATCCACTCACTGCCGATATTGGAGGTGAACAGGATAAGCGCGTTTGAAAAATCACCCTCCTTACCCAGCCGGTCGTGAATGATCCCTTCGTCCATGATCTGCAGGAAGATATCAAACACAGATGGATGTGCCTTTTCTATTTCATCAAACAACAGTACCGCATACGGTTGTTGCCGGATCTTGTTCACAAGTAATCCTCCTTCTTCGTATCCAACATAACCCGGAGGTGCTCCATACAGCAGTGCGGCAGAATGTTCTTCCTTGAATTCGCTCATATCAAAACGGATCATCGCCTTTTCATCATTAAACAGGAATTCTGCGATGGATTTGGCCAGTTCTGTTTTGCCAGTGCCTGTAGGCCCAAGCAGGAAGAAAGATCCAATGGGCTGCCCTTTTTTTCCAAGGCCGCTGCGTGATTCCAGGATAGCTGCCGAAAGCGCTTTTAATGCATGATCCTGCCCTACCACCCGTTGTTTGAGATGCGCTTCCATGTTCATCAGCTTTTCTTTTTCGCCTGCCTGTACCTTACCGATGGGAATACCGGTTTTAAAAGAGATCACTGCCGCAGCATCTTGGCGGCCTGCTTCTGTTACTTTCACAGCAGCAAGCACCCTGAGCTTTTCCAGCAGATCTTCCAGGTAGGCGCGTTCTACTTCTCCTTCAGGAGGCGTAACATCCAGCCGCCCCAGCAGCACCGGGCTCAGTTGCCGGCGGAAATTTTCATGTACCCGCTCCATATCATTGCTCTCCTTTACCTGCCGTTCCAATTCTTCTAATTCCCTGCCTGATGTATCATTCATCATTTTAATAGCGGCCATCGTACGATCCAGCAGATCAAATGCAGCATCCGGCAAGCGCCTGTCTTTCATATACCGCCGTGCGAGACGCACACATTCTTCTATCATTCCTTCCTGTATCTTCAGCTGATGATGTTCTTCATATAAAGGCAACTGGCATGCCAGCATACTAACAGCTGTAGCATCATCGGGCTCTGCTACCTGCACAATTTCAAATCTGCGGCTAAACGCTTTTTCCGGTTCTATGAGTTTGCGGTATTCTTCAATAGTTGTGGCACCGATCACCGTAATCTCACCACGGGCCAGTTCGGGCTTTAGCAGGTTACCTGCTCCGCTGCCGATGGAACCTTTGGGATCCAGCAAACTATGTATCTCATCAATAAAAAGGATCACCTTACCTGCGCGTTTGATATCTGCAATAATGCTTTTTAAACGGTCTTCAATTTCACCTTTATAGGAAGCGCCTGCAATGAGGCTGCCTGTATCCAGCTCCATGATGGCAGCGCTTTTGAGTACCTCCGGCACATTACCGGAAACGATTTGCTGCGCCAGCCCATCCACCAATGCAGTTTTACCTACACCTGCATCCCCGGTAATGATCACATTGGGTTTAGAACGGCGGCACAAAACCTCCATCACCATCCGCAGCTCCATGTCGCGGCCTATTATAGGATCTCTTCCCCCGCTACGCGCTTCGGCCGTTCTGTCAATGCAATATTTTGCCAGTGCGCCTGCGGTTTTGTGTTCTTCCATATGCGCTTCCGGGTTGCCGTTTCCATTTACAGGCAGCGATGTATTATTGAGATAAGCATTGATCAGCTCCCGTTCTTTGACCGGGAAAGATTTCATCTGATCTGCCGGGAATCCGATGTTTGGTTTACTCAATGCAGTAAGTACACAAACTGGCGTGATCAGGTCTATCCCCATCTTAAGCCGCACATCATCTGCTTCTTCAAACACAGTAGTTATTTCCGGCGTACCGGTAATATCTGCAGAAAGCGCATGTACGTTGGGGTATTCATCCAGGCGCACCTCTGCCCATTCCTGCAGGTAGCCCGCATCCTGATCAATTGCTTTTAGGAAAGGGCGCAGACCGGTTTCCTTATGCAACAACCCTGCAAGCAGATGTGGCGGTCCGTAGCTCGCATGCCTGCGTTCCTTTGCCAGGGACCGGGCAACATGTACCGCATGTTTTACTGATTCACTGAGGTTCAGGAAATTCATGGTCATTCATTTTCTTTTGCAATGGCAACAGCTGAAGTATCACCACCATATTTCCAGTCGCTTTGAACGATATAGAAATACGGCCGCCCGTTAGAAATAAAATAATCGCCGGTTTGCAACTGTGTTTTCAATACCTGGTTACATTTCCGCAGGTAAACTACCAATGCTTCAAACTCTTCCTTTTGCATACCGCTGCATATATTCTTTACTGTATAACTGTTCAGTGGCCCCATATCTACGGGCATACCTGTGGCCCTTTCCAGGTACACAGGCAGTTTCATGTTCTTTATCGTGGCTTTGGACTGATCACCTTTCCATTGTGCGCTGCCATATTTCACATAGCTCTTAAAGAGCATTTTCCGAAAGTTACTGCCATCCTGTTCCAGGTTATCACCTGCCAGGCGGGACAGCATATCCGTCAGCTGCAATATTTCATCATGGCTCAGCATAATAGCAAATTGTACAGGGGCTCCTTTATCTGCTATACCCTCCTTTACATTCACGTCAAAATAATATTTGAAAGCGTTGTGTGGCAAATGTTCCCCAAAATCCCTCGCAACGGAAACACCGGGTTGATTGATACTGTTCATTACCGGCTCCGTGATCTTCTCCCGCAGGCGCCCGGAGGTCATGAACACACTATCCAGCGAGGTAATGATCTGCCGGTTGTCTGTATACACTTCATTCAGAAAGCGGTTCAGTGCTACCATCATTTCACGGTTGGTTTTCACGGCACCTCTGCCGGGGAATACGATAGCGCCGGGGATGAGGCTCCCATCAGGGTAATTGAGATAATAGGATACGGAATCTGTATAAGCCGTATTGAACTGCTGTGTTACAGCCAGGCCTTCTCCTTTCACCATGCGCAGTTTTTTGCTTTCCGCCTGTTGCTGCGCTGCTTTTTCCAGCAACTCCCTGGATTCCAGTACAAAATTATTAAAGGAAGGATCAAACTTATTATACACCTGGAATACAAGCAAACGCGCATCTGTTTCCACCAGTCCCCGTGTGAGCCCGTCTACATTGGCAACGCTGCCTTTGATATTGCCGGTACTGCCTGCAACGATGATGATATTCGTTTGCATGGGGTACTTTTTCAACACATTGATCGCTTGTTGCAAGCCTTCATAATAGGGTTGGTCAGCTACTATTCCACTACACTGCTGTGTAATAGCAGCCTGTTGATTAATAAAGTCCACAATCCGACTGTAATTGCCTGTGGGCTCAAAGGTGTTCATACCTTTGTTCTGGTAGCAACCGTCACTGCCACGATATACAATAGCACCAAAGCGGTATTCATAGTTTGAAAACGCTTTTTTGCCAAATACATCTGCAAAATTCTGAATGGTGTTGGTGATACCCGGCAGGTAATTCTTCATGCTGCTGCCACCGTCTACTACAAACATGATATTCACACGGTTACCGAAACGGCGCAGGCGCAGATAATTATTGTAATCGATGCGTGAACCCCGGATATTGATCACGGTGTTAGACGATTTGTCAAATACATTATTGGCTACAGACGAACGGAAAGGCTTTGTTTGTACAGCCAGCCCCTTATGCTGCATCACCGGAATAGTGCGGAATACAGGATTGCCTGGCTGCAGCAGGGGGTCATATTCAAAGTTTCCGCCGCTTGGCTTTTCAGGTGTGAGCATACTCCTGAAATACCTTGCGGCTGCAGAATCTTCGTCATAACCGGAAACGCGGCTGGTACCTACGTACAGGCGGCTCCCCCACAGATGCACAGCATCGGCGGATACCCATCCGGCCATAGCTGCGGCCGCGCTATCTGCCGTCAGCTGGCTGCGATGCCCTACCAGGGCCTTGCGGCCATCTTCTGAGAATTTATAAATGTAAATAAGGTCATGCAGCTTGAGTTTCTCTGCTGCAGGTGCCTGCAGCTCAGGAGAATTAAAAACAACTACAGAATCATGGCTGAAATAGAATTTAGGGCGGGCAATGGGATCCGCCCCATTGATGATAGTGACTGCTTTGATGGGAAACAAAGTACGTTCGTCTGTCAGTGCCTTTTGCCACATCAGTACTTTGTGCCGAGGGATCCATCCATAGCTGATGGCTTTTCGTTTGTCCTGTACCTTAGTGCCCTTGAGAATAGAGGGATCATATTTTACGAGGCGCAGGTATCCTTCTTTTTCATCACTTACAAAAAAGGGCTGCATGAAATTCAGCTTTTTAAATATCAGCGAACCTCCCGGAGTGGTGGTGGTATAACTATCTTCACGGTCAGAAAAAACGATCCATGCGGTTGCATCCGTTTTACCGGAAGGATCTTTTGTCTGAACTGTTGGGTGCCTGAAGTTGGCTGGCATTTTAGCGATCCGCTTGCCTGCATAAAATTGTGCCTTCCCCTGGAAGCAGCACAATATCGTTAACAAAATAAGGATTCCTCTCATCGCTACTGTTGTTTAAACAATCGTTAATTTTCAGGACCGGCGGTGCTGTTTTACCTGCACCAGGCTTACGCATTTAGCGGGTGAAAGCGTCAGGGTCACTTCATCGATCACTACATTCTTGCTGAACGTGAGGCCGATACAATATGAATAAAAATCTGTGTTCTTCTTTCCGGTTTCATCTGATGCCTGCGCGGTGGTTTTTTCTCCATTGCACAGGTATTTTTTTACGAGATAATAATAATGTGTATTAAAATTTGCCCCATTGGCAATAGCCTGCAGGCGTACTTTGAAATCGTCCATCAATGCCTGGCCACCGGCACTTGGATCTACCAGGCCAATATCTGTGAGCGGCTCAGTGATATTGAGCACATAGTATACCGGCACCGGGCTTTTATCAGTGCGCAGGGTAACGGTGTAACGCCCCGGCATGTGATAGGTATAATAAGCATTTCTCCCTTTTGCATCTACCCGGCCTGTTTCACCAAAGGCCCATTCAAAGATATTGGCATCTCCTTCTGCTTCCAGCCGCAACTGCATGCCGGTAACACCGGCTGTTGGCCCGGAGATCCGTATGCTGTCCAATATTATTAAGGGTACTGTATCCTTCACCACTACAGGGAACTGCTGTTGCATATTGCCATCCACCGTGAGCCGCACAAGATAAGTGCCTGCTTCCCGGAAGCGGTAATACCCGCTCTGCTCTTTCGATTTATTACCATCCCCAAACTCCCAGCTCCATTTGGAAGCGCCAGGGGTATTGTCAGTATAGACCAGGTTTTCATTGAGGAAGATCTCATTTTTCAGCAGATGCGCATTGATCTGCGTGTTGTTAAAGAAGAGCTTGATCAGCAGGAAAACAATGGCCAGCACTAGTACAGCCAGTATGATATAAAGATAGATGCGGTTCCTGTTATCCGTACGGATGGCGTTATGCCTGGTAGTTCCTTCCATTATAGAAATATATCATCAGATTTCAGTTAGGTTGATTGCGCCCCCTGTTGAGGATGGCTTCCTGTATTCCACGCTGCGAAAGCTTACATTGGTCCAGGTCTTCTCCCAGCTTACGGATGTTACGGTAGTTACCCCGTAATTCCTTTTTATCATAGAACAGGATCTCCAGCAGCTGTGCTTCCTGGTTAAAGGTCTTATATTTCCCGTCATGTGCTTTTTTCTGGTAGGCGGCCCTCACGCTGGCAATGGCATTCAATATATCCGACTCCAGGAACAATGCAGTTACGGCAGGGTCAAAATCCATGATCCTTTTGTAGGTTGAATCAACAGTAGGCTTAACTTCATCAACTAACCGGGTGAACTGTTGTTCATCCAGCATTCTTTGTGCCAGTTTTTCCTTCATGGCTCCCGTACGAAGGTCCCTTGCTCCAAAAAGCAACCAGCACAGCAGTGCTACGGTAACGATGGTTAGGATCAGCAGGAATATGAACTGCTCCTGTCTTTCTTTAATACTCAAATGGGCCATCACAAGCTGGGTTTACGATCAAAAACGATTGAGGTTCCTTACTGCATTCCTGGTTGCCTTGCTGCATGCATCCAGCTGCTCGCGGAGGCTTTCGGAACTAAAACGGGTTTGGGAAAGGGAGTCTTTCAAACTCGCCAGCACTATTACATGCCGCGTCATTCTACGGTACAGGTCATTGGCAGGTATTGCATCTTCCCCTTCTTCCTCTTCCAAAAGACCACGCACTTTATTATTCTCCGATTGCACACCGTTGATCAGGAGTGCCTGGTTACTCAGCTCCTGCGCATCGGCATTTACATACTGGCTCAGTGCACGAAGCTTTAAGAGGATCTGATCAAAACGGCTTACCAGCTCTTCCCGCTGATAGGTAAGCTCATCATAGCGGCGCGACTGTTCAGCAAGCAGTTTCAGCTCCTGCCGGTTAGTCACAAAAAAACAGGCTATGCAGGCCACTACAAATAAGATCAATGCAACGAAGTGAGTGATGAAGTTAAAATACCCTTTATTCAGTTCATGCTGATTGATCGGCTTCATACGGAATCCATGGTTTCAGGCTTAAAACAGATACGGTCACAATAGGGCAACCGGGTTATACTTACAACAATTATGTATTATTAAAACGTCTCTATTATATGGTTACCGGGGATCTTCTCTTTTGGGTCTTTACACTCCTTATCGGGTAACATACATCCCCTGGCCCGAATATACAAACAAATATTATGCTGGAAAATGAAATTATCGCGAATTTCTTTAGATTTGAATACAACCTAATTGTTAACCGGATGAGTACCACATTCTATAAAAAACCTTTTGACTTCAGGCGCTTATTTTCCAATCAGCCACTGGAAACCTGCGATGCAGGTATCTCTATCAGCCAGCATATAGAATTGATCATTTTTTCGAGATTCGGGGAACACCGCTTCAATCCTGCATTTGGTTGTGAGGTATGGGAACTGGATTTTGAGCTCATCGTGAATGAATCCATGTGGGAGGACAAAATGAGCCAGTCTATTAAGCGCTCCGTACGCGCGCAGGAAAAGCGTTTGTATAATGTAGATGCCTTCATCCGCATAGAAGATGTAGAAAAGGTTTTTCCCCTTCGCCGTATGACGGAGATAAAGAAAAAGGTGGAGGTCACCGTAACCGGTAAACTTAACGCCACCGGAGAAAATTATACATTTGTAACCGCTTTGTTCCTGAGTCCTTTATCATCAGAATGATCATATGCAATACCCATTACATTATACATCCAAAGAAGATATCAGGGCCCGGCTTCTACAAAGTGCGGCAGACTTCTGGGGAATCCGCTCCGCAGCAGACCTGGACCCTATGGTACGATTGCTGATAGAAGCATTGAGCGGGGAGTTATATAATCTTGTGAATGATCTCCGCAATACGGAAAACAGGCTACTGAACAAGCTGGCTGCGTTACTCACGCCGGATATGCTCACCACTCCCCTGCCTGCCCATGCGCTTGCGCAGGCTTTTCCCGCAGATGCTGCAGAGTTACTGGCAGACAATAAACATTTTGTGTATTCCCCCCGCAGGCAGGCAGGTACAGACCGCAGCCAGGAAGTATTTTTTACGCCCGCGGTACCTGTAGAGATCTATGATGCCCGGATACTTTACACGGCTACCGGCAACCGCTTTTATCAGCACGATGCACAAAGGGGTAAAGTACTGCAGGCTATGAGCACCGGGCGTTACCTTCCTCCGCACACGCTATGGATAGGTCTCCGGCCACATCCCGGTATTCAGCAGATGGAACATTTCACCTGTTATTTCAATTGGCCGCATTTTGCTTTTGATCACGAGTGGTACAAATTACTTGCGCTTTGTGAATGTAGTATTAATGGCCAGGCCGTATCCCTGAAGAGCGGTTTCCCTTATGACCCTGAAAGCATACAGCCGGAGAACAGCATATTGAACAAAACGCTTGCCTTCGATACCATGCCTGTGATCATCCGCGATGTACTGGAATACTATCACGATCACTATCTTTCCTTTTCCTTCCATCCCCCTGAACATGAGCAGCAACGTTATCCGGCTGCGTTTGAAGATGTATTCAGCACACAGGACCTCAGTAAACTGCAGGAGCCTGTAATATGGCTCCGGCTTACTTTTCCGGCCGCCATACAACAGCCGCTGCTTGATAACATAGAAGTATATACGAATGCATTCCCTGTTGTGAACCGGAGGCTGCATAAGTTAAAACATCGCTTTAAAGGGGTCGGTAATATTATCCCGGTAAAACCTGAAACGCATGAGTTCTTTTTAAGCGTACAGCAGTTAACGGACAGCCACGGCAAACATTATCACCCTATTTCATACAATGAGCATGAAACACAGGGCCAGGATGCTTATTCCGTACGGCTTGGAGGAGCTGAACGTTTTGACAGCCGTAATGCCCGTGAGCTGATCAATTATCTTTTTGAACTGCTACGTGATGAAAGTGCCGCCTTTTCTGCATACGGCTACGATTTCCTGACGGATGTGCTGCAAAACCTGCAGCAAAATATTGCGCTGGTGGAACAAAAATCCCGGCATAGTTTAACAGATATGACGGAATCCACCCGCTATGTGATCGTGCGACCACAACATCCGGTAGAAGTGATGTACCTCGATTATTGGACCACGCAAAGTGAAGCTGCGCATCAGCTACGCAGCGGCTTGCCACTTATGCAGTTTGAAGGGTCGGGCGTGCGGGCAGAATCCCTGCAGTTGCTAACAAGACCTTCAGGAGGGCGCAAAGCGGCGGAACAAAACAATCTGCTACAGGCTTACAAATATGCGCTGATGACGCGGGACAGGATTGTGACGGAAGATGATATACGTAATTTCTGTATTTACGAACTGGGGGCAAAAGCTACCGGCATTGCCATAAAACGTGGTGTTATAGCATCTCCGCATCCTAATGAAGGACTAAAGAAAACAACAGATATTTATATTACGCAGGCGCCTGATCACAGCTATACATCTGAAGAATGGGAACTCACCCACCGGCAGTTGTTACAGAAGCTGAAAACACGCAGCAGCATCCTTACGCATTACAGGATAATATTACAGCAGGCCGGCTAGTCCAGCAGGCTCCAGGAGCTGCGCGTTTTTGTCTGCTCTACCATTTTCTGTTCTGCTACAACAATGTTTTCCCTTCGCTGACCTATAAACTCAAGGCTGCTTAACTTGTTCCACAGGGCGGAGAGCACCTGCATACAATCGTTCACCTGTTCCATGGAACGATGGATATTATAATGGTCATACACTACATCAATGGTCCGTACGAGGAGGTCTTCAAAATTACCCGGCGTTACATCTTTCCATTCATAAAAGTACTTGAGCATTTCTTCTTTTTCCCTTGCGCCGGGATAATGCAATGCGGAATAAAAAATATGCGCCAGGTTTGAAAAGCAACTGATCAGCATAATGGGCGGCTGCTGATGAACCATGTTACGATAGGAGAAAAAGATCTGCGCAATGTAATCCAGGATCCGTTCACAAAGCATTTTGATATTAAGGGCCAGTTGCGTTCTGTTATCCCGGGCGGTTACTTTCTCAGTGATCCGGAGGCTGCAGATCTGTATTTCATTCAGTAAAATACTAAAGCGCTCATAATAACGGATCAGGCCGGGATGGCTGGTGATAGCCACTGCCGGGGGAATATACTGCTCGTTCACGGACACGCGGCCGTTTTGCCTGGAAAGCTGGCCTATTACCAGGTGATTCAATCCCATTTCTCCTGCTTCAACCTGGCTGGCCGGGAGCATGGACAGTTCATATTGCAGCGCGGCATAAGGATGCCGCGGCGGCGTTTCTCCAGGATCCGGTATTCCCGCAGGCACCCGCTCATAAGGGTTTACACCCAGTACAATGCTAAAATGCGAAGGCTGCCCCTCTGCATCCTCTTCCCCTGTAAATGAGAATTGTTTAACCAGTTGCTCATTATATTCACCGGGTACAAAATGAATACGTACACCGCCTGCGGTAATAGCGCTGCATTGGCGCAGCCTTACTTCTACCTGGTTAATGCGCTCATTGATCTCAAAATCACAGGAAAGGCGCTGCCCGCGGAATGGGGGCAACAGGCCAAAATCATAATTGCGCAGGAACATGGAAGTGGTATCCCGGAGGCTATCGGTAAAATGGTTTTCAGTATCAATGAACTGCCGGCGGGAGATCTTCATGCCATCGATCCAGTTCACTGCAGGATGTTTTACAGGAAATAACATAACAATACTTTTCTGTGTATGAACAAATGGGCTGGCGTCAGAGGATCACCACCCTGTCTTCCCCTCCGGCTTCTTGCTGCAGGCGGGTTACCCTTCTTGCAAAAATAGTATACCGTTCCCGGACCTCGTTCTTTTCTACCGTCAGCGAAGGGTCTATAAATCGCTTTCTTTTAAAGAAAGAGGGTTTCAGGTAAAATATCCATCCAAAAGGTTCTCCTTCTCCTGACACATAGTGAATGCCATTACGGGGAAATTTCAGATTATAATCGTCTATAAATTTTTTGAACCAGTCTCCGAAGGCCATATCCGGCGGGGCTTTCACTTTCACTTTCAGCGGTAATGGATCGCTTGCCCCTTTAAAGAGCTGCACTTCCAGTACCTTCAGTTTGTCCAGGTCTACATCATACATGTCCAGCTGGGGAACATTTTCCGGGTAATACCATACGGTGTAGATCTCCGAAGGGATGCTGATCATGGCCATATAAGCCCACCAAAAAACAAGTGGTATGAAAAACGCCAGTATAGAAGTAGCTGCCAGCCAGCCATAGTCCAGGTCGCTTAGCCAGTTAAAAGCAAGCTGATATAAATATATACCCAGCAAGCCGGCAATAAGGCCCAGTAATATAAGCATGCCTTTACGGCGTTCCAGGGCTTCCGGAACATGCCTGGAAAGCAGGTAAACAGCCAGTATGCCCAGTAACAGGTACGCCACCTGGCCCAGTACATAACCCCAGGGCATAAATTGCAACCTGAGGGCGCCAAGTAAACCCGGTATGCCCAGCAAAATCGCGGAAAGTAGCAGCACCACCACCAGCTGGCGGTTCCCCATAATCCGGTTCTTCTTATTCAGGACTACCATAACAGCAGCCATAATAACGGCTACCAGCGGGAAAAGAATATAGCTAACAAAGGTAGATTTTACATCCATGGTCTATGGTCACAACAATTATCAGGAAAAATATGTAATTATTCCAAAGATTATACCAGTAAAGGGTTAAATTTCCGGTACATCCCGGTTTGCCGGGTTCCATTGTGAAAATAAGCCAATTATTAGATTATGGAAGACATCCCATCATTTAATCTCAATAATTTTGATACAGACTATAAAGCGGTTGTACTGGCAGCAGAACTGGTGGAATCAGGCTTTGATATCAACCAGCTGTTCATCTGGCCATCAGGCAGCAGCCAGCGTAATTTTTCGAAGGACGTGCTTTCTGTGGAATGGCATACTACAGAAAACGGATACAAACACCTGCTTTGTATAAAAAGCAGTCGTGAAGGCCTTTACGATATGCTCCCCGAAGGTCTTTTTCATCAGCCTATCCCCTATTCTTCCACCCGTAGTACGGAAGATATCATAGATCAGATCAGGCTTCATAAGCAGGAAGAGAAGGAAGCCCGCAAATTTTTTCTCCCCCTGGAAGCAGAGATCAACCTGTTCCGCATACTCATTGAGCTAAGGGAAAACAAGATCGACAAAAAGAATATTTATGATGATCTCATCAAAATATTCCATCCCGGTTGGGAGATCTTTTCTTTGCTGGACCAGCAGCAGTCCAATATTTTCCTTCATATGATCCCCTTCCTGCATAGTGCAAAAGGTGATCTTCAAAAACTGGAAGACCTTGCATCGCTGCTGTTACAAATGCCTGTAACCATCAGCACTGAAGCGGCGGGAGTAATGCAGTCAGATCATCAAAGCCGGATGGGCGAATGTTCGCTGGGTGTGGATATGATATGTGGTAACGTTTTTAATGAAGGTGATGAAACCCTGGTGATCAACATAGGCCCCGTGCCTGCCCAAATGGCTATGCAATTGTTCCCCGGTGAACGCGCTGAAAAGATCATGCGCTGGCTCGTTGCTTATTTTGTACCGGCAGAAACAGCCGTGCGTTTACAAACAGATATTATTCCGGAAGAAAGGATGCTGGTGCTCGACAAGGATGCAGTATTGGGTTATACCGCTTTTATTTAGAATGGGCTCTTTTTACTAAAACACACATCTCCCTTCCAGTATCCTGGTAGCAATAACGACCAGCTCAGAGAACTTACTGGGTTTAGTAATAAAATTCATGGCCCCCATCTGGCGGGTCTGATCTACATCTTCTTTCAGCTGAGAGGTGGAATACATGATCACCGGAATATCAGTGAGAGTACGATTGGCTTTTAATTTCAGCAGGCATTGTTTCCCGTTCATCCGCGGCATGTTCATGTCCAGGATGATCAGGTCAGGAAGATCCTCCTGCGGGCAGGTTTCCAGCAGTTTCAGTGCGGCCACCCCATCTTTACTAAAGGTACATTGCACGGACGCATCTACATGATGCAGGGCGTCCCGGAACATTTCTGCATCATCAATATCATCATCCACAATAAGAATACTGGTATAAGTCTTGCCCATAGAATACAAGTAGGACTGCAAATTTAGTTCTATTTTTGCATACCTTAAAGTCATAAATCGGTGATAACTATGAAGAACTGGTACCTGGCCTGCACACTGTCTGTTTTCCTTTTATCGGGTTGCGAAACCACCCAGCAGATCCTGAATTCCCTTCCGCCAACCACTACTACCGGCGGCGTTAACACCATGCAAATTGCGGCAGGCTTAAAGGAAGCCCTGACCATTGGTACCCAGAACAGCGCCAACCGGCTTTCTGCTCCCAACGGCTTTTTTGCGAATGCGGTGCTGAAAATACTGATGCCGCCGGAAGCGCAGAAAGTGGAAACTACCCTGCGGAATGTAGGTTTGGGCAGTGTGGTGGATAAAGCCGTACTGGCCATGAACCGTGGTGCGGAGGAAGCTGCCAAATCGGCTACACCCATCTTTGTGAATGCTATCCGCCAGATGAGCATTACAGATGCACTCGGCATCCTGAGAGGGGGTGATTTTGCTGCCACTAATTACTTCAAACAGAAAACAACAGCAGCCTTAACGAGTGCATTCCGCCCTGTGATCACTGATGCACTGGGTAAAGTGAATGCTACCCGGTACTGGGCGGATGTATTTTCCATGTATAATAAATTCTCCAAAACACCGGTTAATACAGACCTAACTGCGTATGTGACAGAAAGGGCCATAGATGGTATTTTCCATGAAGTGGGTCTGGAAGAACAAAAGATCCGCAGGGACCCTGCGGCCCGGGTGACCGAACTTCTAAAAACAGTTTTTGGCAGTGCGTTGGCGCAAAGGAATTAATATCGGCGGATGGCACTGTATGCAGGAGAACAGCCAATGCCACTTATTTACCGGGCAACACTGTGTGCAGGAACAGCCAATACCATTTATTTACCGGGCAGCACTATGCGCAGGAACAGCCAATGCCACTTATTTACCGGGCAACACTGTGTGCAGGAACAGCCAATGCCACTTATTTACCGGGCAGCGCTACGCACCGGAACACCCAAACCAGCCACTACTTTTTTAAACTGTGCGGCCATCTCCTCAGATACCTCCGCTGGTTTGAACTGCACCTTTTTCACATCTCCGCCAAACAGGGTCTGGTACCAGACAAGTGATCCCAGGTAGCAGCCTGCTTTGTTAGCATGGTTGGCGTCAAAGTCCAGCTTATTATTATTCCAGCGGTATCCCACATGCAGAGAGTTTGTTTGATCCGGTAAAGCCGGAGAAACCGCCGTTTCAAAATTGAAGGTCTTATCTTTTTTATAGGCCCAGGTTGGATCAGTAGTGATTGCACGGAATGCATCTCCTACAGGGATCAAAGCAATGTTCAATTCGTCTGCGATAGTATGATAGGCAGCCCTTACGTGCTGGTGCATGTCTGCAGCATCAACAGCGCGCTTCTCTCCTGCTATTCTTCCAAATGATTTGGCATCACTGCGGTAAGCCCAGATCTGGTGGATATAGATCTTTGCATTGGGTTGTATGGACCTGATAAAATCGTAGAGTTTACGGGCATAAGGACGGTAGGTTTCCGGATCGCCGGAGAGCAGGGAATACTGCTGAATGGTAACAATGTCCCAGGTACCGTTAGAAAGCAACTGGCGGAGTGATTTGCCGCCATAGGCTTTACCGGCAGGGTCTGAAGTATCTTTTTCTGCTGTTTCAACCAGTTTCCAGTGTCTTTCCATAGAGCAACCGCCCAACTCTGCGCGGCCGGTTTCCAGTTCTATGCCACCTTCTTTTGTGAGTTGTGGCAGGAATGTGGCTGCATTCTGAGAAAAGCTGTTACCAATAATGAACAGGCGGTATTTCTTCTGCGCCTGCGCCGTGAAGCAAATGCTGCAAAGTACCAGCAGGCAAATTTTGAATCGTAAAAGCATGCTGGTAAAATAGAGCTTATACGTTAATAATCAAAATCCCTTCAGTTTAAATGCACCTGCGGATCAGTTTCCATACTGTAAAACTGCCTCACCAGGTCACTAACATCCAGCAATGGCATCACCGTGCTGGAGATCAGATCGATCTTACACGGGTCCTTTTCAAAAAGCTCTGCGCAAATGTACCAGACGCCATCGTCAGCACGGGCAATGAGTGTTACATGGATCAGTTGCTTTTTCATTGTATCACTGTTTAGGTTTTTCAAAATCTTTCAGGATCTTCTTCAATTGAATACCCCGGCCTAAGACCGGCTTAAAAATATCTCCCTGGCTTTTGATACGTTCCAGTGCATTATTGATCGTAAAATCCTTCATCTTTAATCCTTTCTTCACTTCCTCCCAATGCAAAGGCATAGATACCGTAGCACCCGGCTTGGGACGTAAGGAATAAGGTGCGGCCAGTGTAGCCTTGGGCCTGTTCTGCAGGTAATCCACATACAATTTGCCGCTCCTGTTACGCGTCATGCGTTCAATGCTGGTAAAACGCGGCAATTCATGATGCACCTGTGCGGCAATCCATTTCGCAAAAAGCTGGCATTCATCGTACGTGTATTTTGCCTGCAGGGGGATGTAAATATGGATACCCGTAGAACCGGAAGTTTTAGGATAACCGGTTACGCCAATCGCATCCAGCACCTGTTTTGTTACCCTCGCGGTTTCTATCACCTGCTCAAAGCTGTTCTTTTCTGTAGGGTCCAGATCGATCAGACACCAGTCCGGATGATCCGGTTTTTGTATACGGCTGTTCCAGGGATTCATTTCAATGGCTCCCAGGTTAGCCATGTACAAGAGGCTGGCCTCATCTTCCACCACCAGGAAATTCTTGTCCTTTCCATCGCTGGTATGATAGGGGAATTGCTTCACCCATTCCGGTGCTTTACCTGTTACATCTTTCTGATAAAAACTCTTTCCGTCAATGCCATTAGGGAAACGGTTCATGGACTGCGGGCGGTCTTTCAGATATGGCAGGATGTAGGGCGCTACCTGGTAATAGTAATTGAGCATATCCCGCTTAGTATATTTCTCTTTGGGCCAGAAGATCTTGTTCAGGTTAGTAAACTTCAGTTCATGCCCTTTTACTTTTCTCACCTGTGTTACTTCTGCCGGGTTCAGCAAAGTTTTGCGGCCTTGTTCTTCCGGCGCTTTCAGCATCTTACTTTTCACAACAGGAACAGCTTTTTCGCGGATCACCTCTTTTGCTTTTTTATCTTCCCGCATCGCTTCAAAGGAAGGATGGCGCATCACTCCATCTGCTGTTATTTCTGCATAATTCACCTCACATACCAGTTGCGGCTTCAGCCAGGTGGCCGCTGCCTTGGGGGGATTGGGCCGGAAACGGGAAGGTTTGTTCACATCCGGCAGAAAGGAGAAAGGCATTTTCTTTGTTATCAGCGGGCGGAATTTTGCCATCAGTTCCTTTTGCAGGGTATCTGAAAAACCTGTTCCTACTTTCCCGGTATAAACAAATTCATTGCCTTCATAAACACCTACCAGTAAGGAGCTGAATGCTTTTGCAGAACCTTCGTTCTTTGTAAAACCACCGATCACTACTTCATGCCGCCTGCTCAGTTTGATCTTCAGCCACTCCCTTGTACGCTCCCCGATATGATAAGTACTATCTGCCTTTTTTGCGATGATCCCCTCCAGGCCTATCTTCCGGCCTGCTTCCAGTAATTGTTTTACCGGCGTGTCAAAACTTTCGCTTATGCGGATAATACCGCCGGGGGGCAACTGCTGCTTTAATAATTCCCTGCGTGTGGAGAGCGGCTCGGCAGTAAGGTCTCTCCCATCCAGCCATAAAAGATCAAATACATAATAGATCAGTGTACCATCTGCTTCACTCCGCCAGTTCTGCAGGGAAGCAAAATCAGAGCGGCCGGCATCATTGAGCACCACTATTTCTCCATCCACCACACCACGGATCTTCCATGCTTTTACGGCTTCATAAACAGGATAGAATTTATCATTGAATGATTTATTGTTCCGGGAAATAAGTTCCGTTCTCCGGCCGTCCCGGACAGCTATTGCCCGGTACCCGTCCCATTTCACCTCAAATAACCAGCCCTCGCTATCAAATGGTTTGTTAACCAGTGTAGCAAGCATTGGACTGATAGTTGCAGGTATCTTGGCCAATTTGCCCGGAGCGCTCTTTTTCATGTAAAAACAGGCTAAACTTCGTGCCAATGTTGAGCGTTATCTATAAATAACAGCAGATCATCGCATTACGGGCAGAAATGGAAAGAATAATTTTTATCTTAACAACCATATGCATCTGATCGGGCACATTAAAGGAAATAAGGTTTTACTCTTTACTGCACTGTTTATATTCATCCTGCGGCTTATATTCATCGGCGCTATGGGCCTTATGCCACAGGATGCATACTATTATTTTTACGGAGAACACCCTGCACTTTCCTATTACGATCATCCGCCTGCAATTGCCTGGTTACTGAAGGCCTTCACCACCATATTGGGGAATAAGGCCTACGCTGTGAAACTAGCAGATTCCGTAACCACCTTTGCAACATTGATCGCCTTTTACCAGCTCTGCCTTCATTTCCTGAGCAGGCATAAAGCAGCGAATGCCTTTATAGTGCTGTTTTCCACGCTGATGGTCACCATCCTGTCCCTGGTATCTACACCGGATGTTCCCTTAATGCTATGCTGGACGCTTTCCCTGCTTTTCCTGTACAGGGCTGTTTTCCTGGAAAGGAAAGTTTACTGGCTGCTGGCTGGGATCATGATGGGCCTGGCCTTCGATAGTAAATACACAGCGGTTTTCCTGCCGGCAGGTTTACTGCTCTTCCTGGTATTATCTGCACCGCATCGGAAATGGTTATTATCCCCCTGGTTATGGGCTGCGCTGATACTCATGATAGTAGCCAGCAGCCCGGTGATCATCTGGAATATTCAGCATGATATGGCTTCCTTCCGGTTCCAGTCCACCGGAAGAACAGGCGGTATTGAAGTAAGGCCATTGGATGTACTGGGTGTGATAGGTCACCAGGCAGCGATTCTCATGCCGGTGTTGTTCTTTTCTTTATGGGTTTTACTGTACAAAACTATTCGCCGGAAATTCAAAAAGGTCACCGCGGAACAGCTCTTCCTGCTCAGCTTCTTTCTTCCCCTATTCCTCCTCTTCTTCCTGATCTCTCCTATTTACTGGGTGAAAATAAACTGGATGATGCCTGCTTATATCAGTGGCATTATCTGGGTGAGTGTTTATCTCTCTGAGAAATACATCCGCTGGCAACAGGTATTTGCATGGGTTGTACATGTTGCCCTGGCTATAGAACTGATCTTCTACCCCGTACCCATTAACTCTGATGATGTATGGCTGGGCTGGGGTGAAATGGCAGATTCCGTTAAATCCCTCAAAAAACAATACCCGCAGGATTTCATCTTTTCAGCAGATGACTATAAGACCAGTGCAGTACTCAACTTTTATTTGGATGAGATGGTCTATGGTCAGAACATCCTTGGGCGAAAGGCTTTGCAATTCGACTATATAGGCACCGATGTTAACAAGCTGGCTGGCAGAAATGCATTGTTCATTAATTCTGAAATAGGAGATGCTACAGATGAGCAACGGTTTACGGATACGCTCCGGAAATATTTCAGCACTGTGCAAGCACTTCCCCCAATTGTGGTCAGGGGTTATGGTAAGGTAATAAGGGAATTCCAGGTGTACCGTTGTTTGGCGTATCATCCTGGAGGAAGTAAATAATTAAGCGTTTCAACATGTTGCGGGGCCTTTTATAACTTAAACTGCAGCGTCACATACAGATTCCTTCTGTCCGCCGGTATAATCCCAGGCCCGGGATACCCATCTGCACGGCGTGTAAAATACTTTTCATCCGCCAGGTTATTGATACCGGTGTAGATGGTGAACTTCCGCCAGTTATAACTCAGGCTGAGGTCCATTACGCTGAAGGCAGGCACAGCACCATCAACTGCGGTGGGTGTTTCCTCCGTATTAGTAGCATCAGAATATTGTTTGGCCTGGTAAGCATACTGATAGGTGATGTTAAACCTTGGGCTCCCGAAAGACAATCCTGTACGCACTAAAACAGGCGGTACATTCTCTACCAGCTTATCTGCAATAGCGGTGTTCTTTGTATTGATGTAACGGGCATCTATCAGGGAAAGGCTCGTATATACATTCAGTTTATATTTCGATCTTCCCTGTGTGATGGCTTTTAATAGATCTCCTTCCAATAAAGTTTCTAATCCATAATTCCTGCTGTCTGATACATTCGTGCGCAGGCGGTAGGTCATAAAGCTGGAATCACGGGTAAAGATAGAACCGATCCTGCCGTTGTATTTAAGGTAGAAGAGGCTTACATCCAGGTATAACCAGTTCCTGTAAGTGCCCCTGAATCCAAGGTCTATATTATACCCGTCTTCATCCTTCAGATCAGGATCTACTTTTGAATTGGCATTCACCACGCGGATGTCGTTGAAGTTGATGGAACGGTAGTTCTGGGAAATGTTGGCATATACCTCTGTACCATTGTTGAACTTCCAGGAAGTTCCTACCCCGAGTAAAGTAAAAGAACGCGGGTTACTCCTGCTTTCCGCGATCCTTTCGCTCGGAATGAAAATATTCAGCTTATAGTAATAACCATCCGATTTAGTATTGATATGTTCGAAACGGATGCCGGGCGTAACGCTCCAGTGTTTATTGATCTGGAATACATTCTCTGCGAAAGCGGCGATATTGGTACCGGGGAATTTAAACCCGGAAAGGTCTGGTTCAACGCCATTGAAAACAAAGTCATCCCCGCTGCCATCACTACCACTTCCCTGTTTGCGTTTGGTAAGTCCTTTATATACACGGGTACCTACTAACACGGTACTCCGCAGATCTTTTATAAATTTATACTGATGAATGAAACGCAGTTCCGAGCCAAAATTGCTGTACCGGTCAGCCAGGTAATCCCTGTTTCCGCCATTATCAGGCCGGTTAATGTACGATAATATCCCTAAGGCATCTCTGCCTCCCTGCAATGTATAATTCCGCCAATTCAGGCGCGTATGCTCATTAAACGCATAATCCAGGTTCAGGCTGACCAGGTTCCAGTCAACTTTAAACCAGTTCCTGGCCCTTACAGATACAGAGGGATCTTCCTTAAACTGCGCATCTGTTAAACCGCCGGGTTGCTGAGCCAGGTATTTCATGAGGGTATATTCTCCTGTGATCTTAAACTTAGGAGTTACATCATATGCAAGATGAACATAGGCATTGTGCTGATCATAATGGCTGTTCGGGCGCCAGTCGTCTCCCCTTTTGAACTGGTAGAAAGCATAGTAGTTCAGCTTGTTCTTTGCAATAGTACCGCCTACGCTGTTAAAGGAATTGAAGAAACCATACGATCCCAGCGTTTGCCTGGTGGTAAGCTCGAAAGGTTTTGCCTTAGGGCCTTCTTTCATAATGAAGTTGATCAGCCCTCCAAACTGTGGGCCATATTGCAGGCTGGCGGCACCACGTACGATCTCTATCCTTTCTATCGCTTCTGAAGAAGGGGTATAATAACTTTCAGGATAACCCAATGCATCTGCACTGATATCATATCCATTCTGGCGGATGTTAAAATTAGAGGAACGGTTAGGACTGAGGCCACGACCTCCGATACCCAGCTGCAAACCTCCCCTGTCATATTCCCAGATATTCAAACCAGGTATACGCGCATAGATCTGGCGGGTGTTGTTAGTAGCCAGGTTAGCATTGATATGGCGCATATTGATCACTTCCGTTTTCTTGCCTGCATTGATGGTTGTACCTGAAACATCCTTCAGCATACCGGAAACGGATTCATTCCTTTTACCGGTAACAACTATATCGGAAAGGGTAATATTCTTTAAGAGGTTGATATCTGCCACAATATGTTTGTCTGTGATCACGATGACTTCCTCATAATCACCTATTTTGATAGTATAGGTGCCCGGGCTCAGTTTTGTGAACCGGAAAAAACCATTCTCATCGCTTAGTTTCTGCTGTGCACCCGGCAACAGTATTACAGTTGCATGCACAACAGGTTCATCGCCGCGGCGTAGGGAACCGTTTATGTTGTATTGTGCATATGCCGCCACACTCACCAGGCACATCATTATCATTAATTGAAACTTTCTCATTGCGTTAATTTCTATAGGGTAAAACCCAGTTGTAATGCTTCCATGATACCGGCGTTTCCGCCAGGTTAATTGTTGAATCTATAAAAAGACGGGAACGTTCTCCGTTGAGGGATACATAGACTTCTCCATATACCTCCGGGTTGACGAGTCCGCGTGTTTCGAATACTTTTGCCAGGTGATGTGCATATTTCAGGATCAGGTCCGGTTGTGTGCACATCATCTTTTCCTGCAGGGGTGTTAAAAATTCTGCATTATTCACTTCTATGGAATGATCTTTATCCTTAACGGTGAAATAGGCAGAACCTGCTTTCTCCATCAACATCACGCGCCAGGAGAAACGGTAACCTTCTTCATGCCAGAAGAGGTGACCGGGATACAATAAGAACCTCAGGGGAATAACCAGTTGCAGGAATACATAGATCCCTACCACAATGGATAAATTATATTTGAAACGATATGCTGCATCATTAAAGCTATGATCGTAGAATGGGAAGAACCGCTGCAGCTTTTCATGAAATGCACCGGAGAAAAATATCAGGCTGCAGGAGATCATCACATACGGGAACATGCCAATACCCGGGAAGAAGATGGCAGTGGCGATATGGAAGATCACTACTACAGCATATGCATAGGGCCGTGTTTTTCTATTAAGCAAAAAGAAAACGATAAAGAGATCGTATACAGCGCCGAACCAGGAGAAAAGGTAGGCTACCCATGTTTCGTACATATAAGCACCTACGATGGGCAAATGTGTTTTAGCAGGCAGCCAGGTACGCATAGGTTGTGCATCCAGCAGCCAGTCCGGGTTGAGTTTTGCAAGGCCGGCAAAGATATACACAACAGCCATTTGAAAACGGAGGATACCGATCGTCCATGCAGGCACTTGTTTCCTTCTTTTTTCAGGCTTTATTAATACATCTAATGAATAGTCTCTGTTAGCAGGCAGCCAGATCATCAGGAAAGCCACCAGGCTGATAAAATAGTAATGGTTGAGGTAAGTGGTTACATCCAGCAGCTCTACATACGTAAAGCCGATAAAGAAGAGGATGGCGGCCAGCCTGTAAAAAAGCCCCAGTGTAATCAGCAGCGCGGCTATAATGATGGTTAAAAAGAGCAGGTGCATACTTAAGTTTCCTAAAGGCTGCACCCACTCAAAGCCAATGTAGGTAAAATGGAAATCAGGGGTAACATAAACGGAAGTGATCCATCCCCGGTACCAGAAACGGATCAGGCTTAAGAACATTAATAAACCGAATACAATTCTGAAGGTGATCAATGGAGCAATGGAAACGGGCTGGCGGAAACTTGCCAGCAATGCAGTAACCCTTTTTGCCAGTGACCGATGAGAGACAGGCAGTTGCAATGCCGCACCGCTTGATATCTGATCTTCCTTAGTCTCCATCGTTATCTACAAAAGTGATTTGCACTGCGGTGGCAGAAGCTACGTCTGTTTTCAATAAAGTGAGCAGTTTCTGTATTTCCTTATAGGCTGCTTCAACTGCAGCAGTCTGTGTGGTAAGGGATGTGGATAAAGGATCAGGGATAGCACTGAGTTTAGTAGATACCAGGTCAAACTGCGCGAGTACATCATTGTTCAGTGTTGTTTTATTCAATGCTACCAGGTAGTCCGAAAGGCCTTTCCCATTACCGCCGCCATTGTATGTTTTCTTCAGGGCATTGATGTTTTCCACTGCCAGTGCTACGGAATTACCTGTAAAGTAGGCTTCCACCTTAGTGGCAAACACCGTCCCATTGGATTGTTTACCAAAGGGCCAGCCAATGCGGGGGCCTTTAAGCAGGTCCATCTGGTAAGCCATTTGGTTCACCATATTACCAATGGGGCTGCCTACATTCGTTTTAGTGTTGGCAATAAACTCCGTGCGGTAAGTGCCCCAACCGGTAACAATACCATCTACCAGGTTTTTTAAACGCGTTACAAGGTCCTTCACGTACTTCACCCGTGCAGCAGTGTTTGTACCAAATTTGGCAATGGCATTCGGGCCGAAATAGAGGTAATTCAGGGCAGGGAATCCTTGTGAATAGAAGGAAGCCCTGGTCATAGTGGTGAGATTGTAAGTGCCGGTGCTGATGTTGTTTTCAATGCTCACACTATCTATCGAAAAACCGGTCAACTGGCCTGCCGTATTAAAGTTATAATCCAGGCTGCCGGAGAAATTCGCGAAGATATCCAGCAAGGCGTTTTCCGCAGGGCCGAAATGAAAAGAAGTGATCCTTTCGTATTGTAACTGCGCATCCACATATGCTGTTTTAAGCGCTGCCTGGGTTACAAGGGTTGGTGCCGCAAGAAAGGCATCAGAGGCCGTCTGCAATACCTGTAACTTTTGCTGCAGGGCAGTGTAACCCGGGATAATGAGATTATCCGCATAATTGGTAAGCATGGCCGTTTTATCAAAGGCATCGGGCGTTTCTCCTCCGCTGTCTGAGGACTTGCTGCAGGCGCAGAAAACCGTAACGGCTAAAACAAAAATGATTCTTTTCACATGTCCTGATTTAAACATTCTTTAAATTGGAAAAGGAACTCCCTGCATTAAAGCTGAGAGTTCCTGGCAGTATGCCAAGTCCGGTATTATTTCAGATGACGGTCTGTTAAAGGCCGTATGTTGTTTTAAGAATATTCTGCGCTTGTTTCAGATCGGTAAAACCAGCCTGACCGGTCAGTGCATAAAAGTCTTTATTCATGATACCCTCCAGGATAGCGAAGTTCGCAGCAGACAATTTGCTGTTAGCAGGCCTGTACTTCAGGGCTTTAACAAATCCAAAGCCTTCAGACAGGGCATGCAATTGCGTAGCAGGGTTACCAATAGAAGCGGATTCTGTTGGTATGGTCACATATGCCAGCGCAGCGGCAGCAGCAAGTTGTTCCCATTTAGCCAGGATAATATCAACCTGCGCATTGCGTACATTCACATCGTAACCTCCGATAGCAGCACGGCCTTTCAGGAAAGCACCAAAGATGATACCACCAGCCTGGATAGTTCTGCCTCTTTCACGCAGGTAGCCACCCCAATGTAAAGGTCTGTTTGGATCTGTATTAGCATATGTCAGTGATGAATCGTAATTAGCTGGTACGGCCAGGTAACCAAATGCCTCATCCCATGATTTTTGGGCTGCCGTTGTATCTGTTGCAGATATTGATTTTACCGCGGTAAGTAGTTTCACGGCTTCTTTGAAAAGGAAACCACCCATGGTACCTTTCAAAAAGGTCTGGCCATATTCCAGCCCTCTTGGCCCAACGATAATCTTACCGGTATTACGGGGAAGGAATCCTCCGGTACCCTGTACAGCAGGTGTACCTGTATTATAGATCAAAACGCTGTCTGCATGAAGTTTGTATAAAGTTGCATCTGATGTAAGGTCTTTAAGATTTATACCAGATGTATTCAGGCTCGCATCTGCGAATGGGTTATTGGTATTAGCCCACATATTGGTCACTTTCGCCTGGTCCAAAGGCACAGTAGTAAGACCCGCATTGGCTGTTTTCAGGTACGTGTCCAATTCCAGCAGCATCTTTACACGCTGGGTGGATTTAGTATAATTCGCGTTGGCAAATGAATAAGTGGTTGGAACCGTATAAGGTTTTACAGGTGTTCCTGCATCATCATCCGTACAGGAAGATATGGTTGCTGTTGCTCCTAAAAGTAATACGACTGCGTACAGTTTATTTCTCATTCCCTATTTTTTTCTCAAAGGTATCGTGCCCCCTATGCGGAATGTTTATGTAATCGGGAAATTCTGAAAGCGCTGATAATTTTCCGTTTTCGACATCCCCTTCCTGCTGAATTTACAATTTCATGATATAGAATGTATGCACTCCTACCTTTTTCAAAAATACAAAACCAGCCACAGTAAAGGATTTAGCAGTCTTAATTCTCGAACATTTTATAAACAAAAAAAGAACGCCATTGCATACAACTGGTTTTGTACGCATGGCATTCACCACAAAGATGAAGCGTGATTCTAAAGAAATTCTAAAGCCTGCCTTTTTACAGCAGTATTTCGTGATGGTATACGTAATTTTACAGCCTGTAGGTTGCCTGTGAAAAGATGAATTCTAAAGAAATTCCAAAGAATTATGAAACTATTACTCATAGAAGATGAGCCCCTATTATTAGATGAAATGGACCTTTACCTGACAGAACAGGGATACCGTTGTGAAAAGGCCACTAATTATAAGGAAGGGGAAGAAAAGATCACCTTATATGAATATGATGTAGTGGTGTTGGATATCACCCTGCCGGGTGGGAATGGACTTGCCTTACTGAAATTACTAAAGGACCAGTTCAGGGATGCGGGTGTGCTGATCGTTTCCGCGAAAGACTCTCTTTCCGATAAAGTAGCAGGCCTGGGGCTGGGAGCAGATGATTACATTACCAAACCCTTCTACCTGGAAGAACTCAATGCACGTATCAATGCCCTGATGAGAAGAAGGTCTTTCAGCGGCAATAACCGTATGAAGATAGATATGCTGGTGATAGATACCGCAGCCCAGGAAGTACACTGGAAAGATCATATCATTGCACTCACTAAAAAGGAATATGAGTTACTGCTCTATTTTATTGTGAACAAAAACCGTGTGGTAAGCAAACAATCTATTGCGGAACATTTATGGGGAGACCATTATGATATGGCAGACAATTACGACACGGTATATGTACACACCATGAACCTCCGTAAAAAGATCACCGCGCATAGCGGCACTGATTATATCAAAACAGTATACGGCATGGGGTATAAATTCATGGCACCATGAAATTATTACACAGAACAACGCGGGATTTCCTGTTAGCCACAATCGTTATCCTGCTGATCACGGGTGCAGGATTATACCTGTTCCTGCAGGATGAGGTAACAGCTGAAATGAATGAACAACTGGCATTACAGGCCGCTACAGTAAGCAGGCAACTGGAGGAAGGAAAGGATGCGCACTACCTGTTCACAGAGATCTCCAAAACAACAGACCCGGTACGCCTGGACCCGGTATACGGAGATACCTTACTATATGATCCCATTCAGAAAGTAACAGAAGATTATCACTACCTGGATATCGTTAAGAACATCCGGGGAGAAAACTATCATATCAAAGTAAT
The DNA here is from genome assembly GCF_039545795.1 of Chitinophaga niabensis. Lineage (NCBI taxonomy): Bacteria > Pseudomonadati > Bacteroidota > Chitinophagia > Chitinophagales > Chitinophagaceae > Chitinophaga > Chitinophaga niabensis. Next base: position 3,965,310 of record NZ_CP154260.1, read on the forward strand.
GACCACCTATATCGGATGGGATGAATACTTCAAAATGATCTTTACTGCCCTGCTTGGTACTACCCTGTTATTGGCTGCTGCCAGCATACTGATCAACTATTTCTCCAGCCGGAAAATATGGAAGCCCTTCTTCCTCAACCTGGAAAGTATCAAGAACTTTTCCGTTAGTAATGATGAAGCATTAAAGTTATACGACTCCCCTATCAAAGAATTCAAAGAGATGCAGCATACGCTGTATGATATGACCCAGCGCAGCCACCGGGAGTATAATGCATTGCGGGAGTTTACGGAGAATGCTTCCCATGAGATACAAACACCACTCGGCATCATTCAATCCAAGCTGGACAGGATCAGCCAATTGAATGTAAGTGAAGAAATGTCCAGGCATATTACACAGGCGAAATCAGGGGTGGACAGGTTGAAGCGGATGAACAAGAACCTGTTGTTATTGGCTAAACTGGACAATAATACCTTTGCGGACAAACAGATGGTATGGTTTGATGAAGTGATCAACCAGCACCTGGAAACAATGGAAGAATTGTTTACGGTGAAAGAAATAGCCGCATCCACGCATATACAGCGTACGCCGGTATTATCGAACCCATATTTATGCGAGATCCTTGTATCCAATCTTATCTCCAATGCGCTGCGGTATACGGAAGAAGGCGGGTTGATCAATATATCACTTTCCACAGAGCAGTTCCAGATCTCCAATACCGGTACGGAACTGGATTTCCCAGCGGAGTTTTTGTTTGACAGGTTCAGGAAAAGTACGAAGCATGTACAGTCTACAGGTTTGGGATTGGCTATTGTACAGCAGATCTGCCAGTTGAACAGCTGGAAGGTTAACTATCATTATGCTGATCAGCAGCATGTATTCACGGTACTCTTTTAAAAAGAACACCGGCAGCCTTTTGCCGCCGGTGTATAACAATCAGACTCTCAGAAAGCACTCACCTCTGCAAAAAAGGTAATATTGGTATTGCCATGCGTTGCAGTTACCGTTACCCTAAAATATCTGACATTAAATGTCTGCGTAAAAAATACAGGCTGCTGGGCATTGATAGCTGCCAGTTGGTAGGTACCAGCTGCCTGCCAGGTTGTACCATCTGCACTGGCTTCCACCACTACAGTTTTAGGCGCCCCATTGGGTGCATTCTGCCGTGCTGTGAGATAAAGGCCAGACAGTGTTTGCGTTGTTTTCATGTCTATGGCGATATGATGTGGCAATGGCGGTTCCCCTCCATCCCATTGTGTATGCCAGAATGTATTCAGCAAACCATCCAGTGCAAAGATGGCGCGGCCGTTGTTAGGGCCTTCCCCGCTTGCTTCTTCTGAATCCACGTTTAAAATGGTCCAGGTACTGCGGTTTATTTCCGGATATACAGGTGGTGTTACCTTCACTACAAAGTAAGTGATGGACTTTGCCGGGTTAAGGGCAAAACCATCTGCTGATTCCAGTCTTACGGGGATCATGTAATTATGCCCTTCCTGGATCTGTTTGGCATTGATGGTGAAGTTGATATTATCGCTGATAGTTCCACCTTTTTTGATAAGCGCCTGTGCTGTTTTAAATAAGAAGATATTGTCCGGTATCTTCTCAAATGCAGGTTGCCCTGCATTCACGCGTGCGGTATTGATGGAATCCCATTTTGTATAATCCAGTGCAAAACGCACATTGATATCCCGGGGCGCAGTTAAATAACCGGCACCGGCAAAGAAGGCATTCACATCAAATGCATAGGCACTGTCTGACTGCAACGGTGCCCTGCGGTTTACGGTAATGTCTGTAAATGAGCCGCTGATGGCTTGCGACATATAGACACGCACATCACCGTCTTTTTCGCTGAAAGTAGTATCCTTTTTACAGGCAATGATACCACCCAGGAGTATGTATAGGAATAACTTGTTCATTGTTTCAGTTTTAGCGTTACCATCCCAGGTTCTGTGGCAGCAGAGCAGGATTCAAGGTTAATTCATTGTTAGGGATCGGGTACAGGTACATCTTATCGTTCCATGTTCTGGCGGCGATATTGGGATATACCCTGATGTAAAAGTTCGCATCTACCTGTACATTGCTCACCTGGTTGGCAGGGTATTGTGCCCTGAGTGCAGGTGTAAGCTTCATGCCAAGGATAGTTTCCGCGTTGTTGATGAGGTTGCCGGCTTTCCAGCGTAGCAGGTCATCAAAACGGAAACCGTCACCCACTAACTCAATCCTTCTTTCTCTCCTGATCTCATCCAGCAATACAGGCAATGCAGGAAAAACAGACTGCGGGTCTTTTACAAGTGTAGTGATCACCATGTTAGCCATACCTACACGTTCCCTGATCTTATTGATGGTTTTATCAATTACCACCTGGTCTGCTTCTCCTAGTTCTGCTTTTGCCTCTGCATAGATGAGCAGTGTTTCTGCATATCTGAAAATGAATAAGTCTAAAGTGGATTGATTGGCATTCCATTGTGCAGGGTCCGGGCTGTAATTCTTCACTGCGGCATATCCTGTTACTACACCAGGAATACGTGGCAGCGTCATTTCATCACGGGTGCCGTTGGGATTATTAGTGAAAGAGAAACCGCGGGTAGCTACGATCTGTGAGAAACGCGGATCGCGGTCTATCATTTCTTTATCCAGGGTTTCATCCCCCTGATACAATGGGCTGAGTGCAGTGGGCACACCATTCTTATCAAGGAAAGAACGAACAAAGTTTTTGGTAAGCGCAGGCCATACGTCTGAGATCTGGCGGGTTAGATTATGCATGCTTACATCTTTGATGAACCGCATGGCCATGATATTCTCTGTATTACCTCTCAATTCTTCCTGAATGAACAGGTTGTAGTAATCCTTTGAGGGGTTTCCTGTTTTATAGATGCCATAGCGGCCACTGTTGATGAGCAACTCCGCTGCATCTGCGGCTGCACGCAGGTAAGTTTGTTCATCACCAAGTGCCTGGTATTTACGGAAGGTACCCTCCCACAGGCAGATCCTTGCTTTCAAAGCCAATGCCACATCTTTGGTGATCCTGCCGGCGAATTGTACATTGGTAGCTTCTGCAGCATTTGCTACAGCAAAGTTCAGATCAGCCAATACGGAATCCATGACCTGCTTGTGTGGCTGACGGGGGCCGAATAAGATAGCAGTGGAAGTATCTGTAAGATCTCTGTTGATCCAGGGTACTGCACCAAATCTTTTCACTTTATCCCAATAGAATAAAGCCCTGAAGAAACGGCCTTCTGCGGCGTAATTGTTCTTCAGTGTTGCATCCATTTCCGCGCGGTTATATCGTTGCAGAAAATAGTTCACGTAGCGGATATTGGCCCAGCCGCTATAGCTCCAGCCGTTAGCGGCAGCATCTGTTGCCGGCACCACATATTCACCTGCCAGGAAAACATCACGGTTACCTTGTGCAAAGTTGTCTGAATTAGCCTCGCTGTTACCACGTTGAACCGGCAGGGCATCGTAAAAACGATTGAGATATAACTTCAGATCGTTCTCATTCTTGAAATAAGTGGGCTCACTGATGGCATCCTGTGGAAACCTGTCCAGGAAATCTTCCTTTTTGCAGGCACCCAGTAGCAGGATCAGTGCGAATATATATAAAGCGTGTATCGTCCTCATAATTAAACAATTTGATATAACAGAATTATAAACCTACCTGAAGGCCAAAAGACCAGGCACGGCTTAAAGGATACGTTTGGCCACCCAATAATTCGGGATCAAAAGCTTTGTGCAGTTTAGTGATCTCAAACAGGTTCTGCCCCGTTACGTAAACTCTTACACGGGCGATCTTTGCTCTTGACAACAAAGACTGTGGCAGAGAATATCCGAGCGTTACCTGTTTTAACCGTGCATAGGCTGCATTCTGTTTGTATTTTGTTTGTGTTTCCTGATCGTACCAGGCACCTATTTTGTTCACTGGATAATAAGCATTCCTGTTTTCCGGTGTCCAGGTATCGAGGTTGTGTTTTAATGGTACAGACCATTCGTCTACCAGGCCCCAGAAGTAAGCGCCGCCTAACCAGAAATCGCGCTTCATGGTTCCCTGGAAGAAAATAGTGGCATCAAAACCTTTGTAATCTGCGCCGATGTTCAGCCCGAACTGGTAACGGGGGCTGGTATTGCCTATGATGCGTTTGTCTCCCGGATTTGCAGTTGTGTTATCGCCTGCGTTAATTACGCCGTTTCCATCCAGATCTACGTAACGGATATCGCCCGGCAGCCAGTCTCCACCCCAGATCTCCTTTTGAGAAGCAGATTTGCTGACTTCATCTGCAGATTGGAAAAATCCTGCTGTTGTATATCCCCATGTTTCACCCAGTGTATGGCCTACGTAAAAGTCTGTGATCAAGCCTTTTGGATTGAGACCATACTTCGTGACTTTGGAAATATTATCAGACAGGTTAAAGCCAATATTGTAATTAAAATCTTTTGACAGGTTATCTCTCCAGGTAAGGTTTAATTCCCATCCTTTCGTTTGTACATCCGCTCCGTTGACAGAGGGTGGATTGGCACCAAGGGCACCTGGCTGTGCTCCTGCAGCAATGATCAGATCTTTCACAGTTCTCACATAGCGATCAAAGACTAAACCCAGCCTGTTCTTCAGGAAGGTTGCATCCACACCTATATTCACTGTGTTCACTTTCTCCCAGGTGAACTCAGGGTTCACCAATGCAGGTGCGCCCACATAAGGACTGGTGAGATTATCATTAAATACATACCCCGTCTGACCTATCGGCATCGTTGCAATGTATGGATAAGTGGAAGAGGTCAGCTGGTTACCCAGTATACCGTATGATCCTCTTATTTTAAGATCGTTCACGATATTGCTCAGCGGAGCAAAGAACTTCTCCTGAGAAACACGCCATCCGGCAGATACAGAGGGAGAGAACAGATACCTGTTTCCTCTGCGGAAACGGGAAGTACCATCATAACGGCCATTCACTTCGAGCAGATATTTATCTGCGTAGATATAGTTTAAACGGAAAAATGAGCCACTTACTGCCCACTCTGACTGTGCGGCAGTTAAGGCCGGATTCTTATCATTGTTGGGAACGAGGCTTGGCAGGGTTGGATCTACAAGGTTCTTTGCTGTTACGCCAAAACTCCTGTTTTGCTTCAACTCTTCATTATACCCTATCATTGCCTTCAGGTAATGTTTACCACCGAATGTATTTTCATATTCTGCGTAGGAATTGAGTGCATAATAGCTATCGCTGCTATTGGTTTGAAAGAGGCGGCTTGGTGTTGTCCAGGGATAAGTTCCCAGTAATGCTCCGTTTGCGCCGTATTCACTGAATGCTTTATAATGCTGTGTTTTATTATAGAAATATCCGTTCCAGGTATAGTCTGTAACGATACGGACATTCTTTATGGGTTTGATCACAAAACCACCTGTCAACCATATATCATTGATATCATACTTCTGGCGGCCGTTCAGTTTCATCAGCGCTATCATATTGGTATAGTTACCCTGGCCGGAGAAATGGCCATCCGGATGCCTTACCGGCATCAGTGGTGTAAGGTCCGTTGGCAGGAAAGACCAGTTCTGTGAAGAAGCATCATTGAACTGTGTGCCGTTTGGTGTATTTAAAGTAGAATGGTTCAGGCTTGCTTTGAAGTTAAGGTCCAGCCAGCTGGTTGTTTTATTTGTTAACCTCAGGGATGCATTATAACGTTTGTATTGCTGATCTGCTTCCCGCAACAAACCTTCCTGATTAAAGTAGCCCAGGCTGGCGGCATAAGTGGTTTTCCCTTCACCACCAGTAAGGGAAATATTATGTTGCTGCTGTGGCTGATAGCCAGGATACAGTACATCTATCCAATCCGTATTCCCAACATACCGGTAGCGGTTGGGCCTGTCCGGATCAACATATACATCGGAGTTATTAGCAGGGTCCGCCTGGAATTTTGCTGCGAGGATGGAATCCTGATCTGTATAATTATAACTGTTACCACCTGCTCTGCGTGCGGCGTCCCTGAACATGTTGATATAGTCGGAACCACCGAGATAGTCAGGCATCCTTGTAGGCCTGCTGATGGTATAATTACCGGAATAGCTGATATTCAATTTACCCTGTTTACCGGTTTTAGTGGTAATAAGGATTACACCATAGGCGGCCCGGCCACCGTAAATAGCAGCAGAGGCAGCATCCTTCAATACTGTCACATTTTCCACATCATCCGGGTTGATCAGGTTAGGGTCCATCACCACACCATCTACCAATACCAGCGGTGTTGTAGAACTAAGGGTTCCTAAAGTTCCTCTAAGATTGAAATTCGCACCCTGCCCGGGCGCTCCATTATTCAAATTCACATTCAACCCGGGTAAAGTTCCCTGTAACCCTTGTGCCAGGTTAGCCAGCGGCCGGCTCTCCAGTGTTTTAGCAGATACCGTAGCCACAGCCCCTGTAAGGTTTGCTGCTTTCTGTGTACCATAACCCACTACCACCACTTCATTTAAAGAAGTGTTATCCGCTTCCAGCACAACGGTCATGTTAGTAGATGCCTGCACTTCTTTTACTGCGAAGCCGATATATTTAAATACAATAGTAGAAGTATCACTTTTTACAGAAAGGGAAAAAGAACCATCCTCTTTCGTAACGGTACCATTGCTGGAACCTTTCTCCCACAGGCTTACACCAATTAGCGGCTGGCCTGTTGCATCTGTTACCTTTCCCCTTGCCACCGTCTGCGCTTTATTGGCAGTATAAGTGATCACTACCAGGTTATCGTCCACCAGTTTATAACTGAGGCTGGTATTTTTCAGGATCTGGTGCAGTGTTTCCGTCCATGCTTTTTCTTTCACGGCAACATCTATCAATGCCGCATCCTGCAGCATTTCATCGTTGTACACAAAATGAATGGATGTTTGCTTCTCAATGGCCTTGAGCGCTTTTTTGAGGGAACTCTGTTTCAGGTTGAGTGAAACCTTTTCCTGCGCCCGCCCGATCAGGGCAAAAGATTGCATGGAACACATACAGATAATAATGACGGTCATTTTCATCATGAGCAGGAGCTTGACAAGTGGAATGACAGGTACTCCGGGCCTGGATGCCGGTCCTAGTCTGATTTTTTTCATACTTTTGGTGTTAGGTTGTGTGAAAAATGGCTTTCCCTGCCCTTAAAATCAGGGGATAAGCCTTAAACGTTAGCATTGCCTAAGGAATGGAGGATGTTCCGAGCATTCTCCTTCCTTTTTTGATCTTAGTTGATAGTTTTACTCATCATCATATATAAACGTGAAATTGGTTCAGCGATCTTTTCATTAGTGCACATACACCGTATCGTTCTCCTGCCTGTAAGTTAATTTGCCCGTTGCCTGTAAGGCATTTAATACCTTTACCAGTGATTTCTTCCCAAATACGCCTGTAAAGCTGGTATTATATAAATTTTCGTTCTCTACTACCACGGTTATATTATACCACTTCTCCAGTTTGGATGCCACTTTGCCAAATTCCTCCCCGTCAAACACCAGTTTACCTTCTTTCCATGCAGCATCCAGCAATGTACTGTCCAATGGATCCACACGGATCTTGCTGAGTAATAAAAGGGGGGCTTCAGGTGTATCCAGGCTGTCCACTATGCGCCTGGTGATCAATGGGCTGGTACTAACCCTGTTGTGTACGCTCAGTTTTTCTCCGGGTTTCAGCTGAATGGTGTTGCCGGGCTGATCGTCCAGCGTAATAGCTACGGACCCGCTGACTAAAGTGGTTTCTATATTTTCTTCGTCCGGGTAAGATCGCAGGTTGAAAACAGTGCCCAGCACCTTTACTTTCAAACCTCCGGCCTGGATGGTAAATGGTTTGTCCTGGTTCTTTGCTACTTTAAAATAGGCTTCCCCTATCAATTGAACATTCCGTGCAGATTGATTAAAATCGTTATCATAAACGATCTTACTATTGGCATTCAGCCATACTTCCGTTCCATCAGGTAAGGTAAGATAGGATTGAGACCCTTTGGGTGTTTTCACTTCCCGGCTGGCTACTTCGCTTGTTTTTGCGGGTAATGCAGACCATAACCACCAGCCTCCCAGCATCAATGTAAATAATACGGAAGCGGCCATTAAAAGGTTTCTTCTCCAGCGGCGCGGCGGCTGTTCTTCCAGGATATTCTCTTCGAACTGGCCAGCTATCTGCATTTTTGTAAAATGGGCAGTATAAGCCTGCAAGGCCTCCGAGCGGTCTTCTTCCTCCGTTTCCTTATGTTCGGGAAAGATCTGTAAATACAGTATGTGCAACCTTTCATCTTCATGAATAAGCTGCTGCAGCTCGGCCTTTTCAGGTTCGCTAACACTCCCGGATAAGGTCCGGCTTACTAAATAATAAAAGCGTTCCTCCTGCATGATCACTAATAAGACAAGATCGGGGGAAGAACTCCCCAATAGTTCCGAAAAAAAATTTTAACGGGTACTGCTGCGGTAGGATTTAAACACATCCGCCAGGCGGCGCATGGCAATATTGAGGTGGCGGTCTACCGTGTTTTCGGAGATCTCCATAATGGTGGCCACTTCTTTATAGGTAAAACTTTCTTCTCTTACCAGTTTGTAAACCATCTGGCATTTGGGGGGTAAAGCCCGGATGGCTGTGGCGAAATCATGCTTTAATTCCCTGCTGATGGTCACCTGTTCCGGCGTGAGGTAGGACACAAATGTTTCAGGGGCAATATTATCGATATCCCAGGTAGTATAGTTGCGGTTCTTAACGAGGTAATTGATCGCGGCATTTTTAACAGCCGTAAAGAGGTACACTTTGAGATTATGTACGCCCAGCAGCCCTTCCTTCATGGTCCATACTTTCAGCATGGCATCGGAAACAATTTCTTCCGCTACTTCATTCTGCCGGACATAGGTATCCGTAAACCGCACCAGTCCTTTGTAAAAATGAAGGAATAGCTGTTTATAAGCCCCTTCATTGCGGAAAATGGCTATTTGTTCCTGAAGTAATGTAATATCCATGTAAGGGGACGTGTCCCTGTTAACGTTAGCTCAATGCATAGTTACTAAGATAGCCCGAAACGGACTAAGCTTTTTTTGCCTATTTGCTAGCTAATCTTATCCTTTCTTCATTGTCCGATAGCCCCTTTTTGATCGCTGCATTGTCCTGTTAGTGTATTGTATGTTTTACCGGTACCCCGGCTACTCTTTATTCGCAACCCAAAAATTACCAAAATCATGAAAATCAGCACCCTGTTAAGCAGCTGCACTATTCTTCTATGTACCCTGCTCTTCTCCTGCAGCAAAGGAAAAGAAAGCACTATCCCGGCGGAACGTTTGGACAATGGCCTGTCTGTTCTGCCACCAGCATCCAGTTATTCCGTGCCCCTGGCCGGAAATGGTTATGTAACCACGCTCGCCTCCGGCGGCTCGGAAGTGATCACCGGCAATGGTTTGGGCAACTGGACCAACGCCGCCAGCATTACAAGTGCCTGGTTCCGTCTCTCGCTGACCGGCACACTGAATGTATCCATCCGTGCGAAAGTACCATCCGGCACCAGTAACATTCGTGTAACGGTGAACGGCACAGCATTCACCAAATCCATTACCGGCAGTTCTTACACTACACATTCCATCGGTTCCGTAACGGTTGGCGCAGCAGGATATATACGGGTAGATCTGAAGGGCATCAGTAAAACCGGTAGCTACTTCGGCGATGTGTCAGATATTATTATCAGTGGCGCAGCTACTGCCAACAATGTTACCTATGCAAGTGATGCCGCCAATTATTACTGGAGCCGCCGCGGCCCGTCTGTACACATGGGTTATACGATCCCTGCAGGTAATACGGCAGAATGGTTCTATAATGAAATGACGATCCCTTCGGGAGAAGACAAGATCGGTTCTTACTTTATGAGTAACGGTTTTTCCCAGGGATACTTTGGCATCCAGGTGAACAGTGCCACAGAGAGAAGGGTATTGTTTTCCGTATGGGATCCTCCGGCAGGTCAGGGTCAAACCACACTGGTGACCAAAGGCCCCAATGTGGTAGATAATGCATTCGGAGGTGAAGGTACGGGTGGTCAGAGTTACCTGATCTTCAACTGGCAGGCAGGAACAACTTATAAGTTCCTCACACGCATCAGACCTGATGGTACAGGTGCTTCGCTTTTCTCCTCCTGGATCTATACACCGGAAACCAGTACATGGCGATATATCGCAACCTGGAAGCGGCCTAATTTAGTCACTTATTATACCGGCGCGCATTCCTTCCTTGAAAATTTCATTGATACGCGCGGATACCTGGGCAGAAAAGTACGGTACAATAATCAGTGGATCTATAATACCAGTGGAAGCTGGGTTGAACTTACCCAGGGAAGGTTCACAACAGATGCTACCGGTACAAACGATCAGCGGCGTGATTATGCCGGCGGGCTGGATGCAGGTAGTTTCTATCTGCAGAACGGTGGTTTCTTTGCCACAAATACGGCTTATGGCACTACGTTCACCAGAACAGCTACGGGCACGGCGCCTACCGTTAATCTGACTACATTGCCATAGGGTATCCATGCCGGTTAGAACATATAAAAAGAATGGCCGCATTAACGGCCATTCTTTTTATTTATGTAGCGGAATGAGTGCGCGGACCTGCGGATCACGTAAGTACAGTCCTGCCCAGGTAAGGATACCAAAGAGCACAGGGAACCAGTAAGGTGCTTCCATTCTTGCCATCACGGCAACTGCACCTCCGAGGTAAGCTGTGGTAAGAATAGCGCCTAAAACGGCTGTGCGGGGAATAGCATAAAGAATGGTAGCGATCAACAGTGCAATGCCGATGCCCATCACCATATTTTCCGGCCATTGGAGTGCTACAGATCCTTTTACGGAAACATCTGCTTTCACCACTTTCATTCCTGCATCTACAAGGTTAAAAAGTATGACGAGGATGCTGATGATCCTGCCGGTCCAAATAGCTGCTCCTGGTTTTTGCTGCGTTGTCATGTTTGTTGATTTAATGATTAAATGATAACACAAACTTACAGGCTCTTACCGGGATACAGGCAGGGAGAATCCGACATTATTGGGGGCTAATGCGACAATCATAAACTGGCAGTCATCCAACGTTCAAAAGGCCTTATTCCTTCTCCTCTTTCCACCCGCTGCGGCCAGTCCGGATTAGCGAGCGCACCTTTCGCCAAAGCAATAAGATCTGCATGGCCTTCTGTTAATGCCCGGCTGGCAACAGCTACTTCCTGCAAACCGCCATTCGCTATCACAGGTTTACCGGTGATCTGTTTTGCAAGACCAGTGAAGGACTCCCCTGTTTCATAAAAGCCTGTAGCTTCCCATGATCCGCCTTCACCTGAAATATGTACATAAGAGATATCCGCTTTTTTCACTTCTTCCAGTATAGCCTTTGCCGTAGTTGCTCCTCCGGGGAAGCGGTGTGTGAAGTTGTTCACTTTGCCTTCTGATAATCTTAAACCAATAATAAATCCTTCCGGTACTACTGCTTTTATCGCTGCGATGATCTCTGCTATGATGCGGAATTTGTTAGGGATAGGACCTCCATAATCATCCTGCCTCAGATTCGTATAATCTGTCAGGAACTGATCTAAGAGGTAACCATTGGCGGCATGTATCTCTATACCATCAAAGCCGGCTTGTACAGCACGTTTCGCTGCGGCTGCATGTTCCGTTACTACATGTTTGATATCATCGGTCGTCATCTCTGCAGGAAATGGGAAAGGGCCATCTCCCCCGCCATAAGCGCCCATCTTTTTGCCTAAGGGTTGTATAGCTGAAGGTGCCAATGTATGTTGGCAATGTTGTGATATGCCACCGCCATGCATGAACTGCGCGATGAATAAAGCACCGTATGCTTTGATCTTTGGTACCATGGCAGCCCAGGCTGCCGTTTGTTCGGGCGTAACCATACCCGGCTGGTTGGGATATGACTGGCTGGCGATGGTATCTGTATACAAACCTTCTGTGATGATGATGCCAAATCCGCCGCGCGCGAACTTCTCATAATAATCAAACATAGCGGGAGTAGGTATTCCGTCCAGGGCTGTGCTTACACGGCTCATGGGAGCTACCACTGTTCTGTTCTTTACCTGCCGGGTTTTGCTGATGTTAAATGTTTCGAGTATCATATGGCAAAGTTGGTACGTTCAGCACCTGCTGCCAATATCATTTGGTAATAAATTAATTTTTCCTCCTCAACCTGCTCAAAGATTCCTTGGTAATCCCCAGGTAAGCAGCGATCTGATGCTGCGGCAGGCGTTGTTCCAGGAAAGGGTAACGGGTAACAAACTCCTCATATCTTTCCAATGCAGGTTTCTGGAAGAAAAGGATCCTGCGTTGCAATGCAATGAATGCTTTCTGGGAAATTATGCGGTAATAACGTTCAAAGGCAGGGACCTCGTTAAAGAGTTCATCCAGTTTCGCTTTATCTATCTGTAATACTTCCCCGCTTTCCAGCACATCGATATTAAATAAGGAAGGTTGTTGTGTAAGCATGCTATCCAGGTCTGAGATCCACCATCCTTCCACACTGAACTGCAAAACATTCTCCCTTCCTTCCTCATCTCTTTCAAACTGGCGGCAGCAGCCTTTCAGTACAAAATACTCATACCTGCATACCTGGCCTTCCTGCAACAGGTATTGGTTTTTGCGGATGCGGAGCGATTGAAAAAAGGAAGGGATGCGCTGCTGCTCTTTTTCGTTCAGCGGTACATGCTGCAGGATACTATCGATCAACAAAGCGGGCATCTGATGGATTTTGCAGCAAAGAAACATTATTTCCTGATATTTGTAAAAATCCTGACCATGGCTTTAAAGATCATTAACGCAGTGCTGATCCTCTTTGCTGTTTTTATGGGGATCAAACAAGGCTGGGCTATGCTGGCCGGCAAAGCAGCAATGCTGGAGATGTTCAGCAAATGGCAACTGGGTAAAACCAGTGTAGCCGTACTGGGTGCCTTCACACTGATCGGATCTGTGCTGGTATTATTTCCGAAAACATTCCTTTGGGGCAACTTCATGATGGCTGCCACTATCCTGTTCATCATTGTTCTTCATCTCAGCACAAAAGACCTGAAAGGCGTGGCGATAGAGCTGCCGTTCTTCCTGCTTTCCTGGGTGATCATTTACTTACAGCATCCTTTATATGCACGATAATATTTTACTTGTACTGGCATTACTTTTTGTTGTTTTTCTATTGGTGATGGTAGCCCGGCGGATAAAGATAGCCTACCCTATTTTCCTGGTGATCGCAGGTCTGGGTATTAGTTTCATTCCCGGCCTTCCCCTGGTGAATATAGATCCGGAGCTTATCTTCCTCATCTTCCTGCCGCCGCTTCTATATGAAGCAGCCTGGTATACTTCCTGGAATGATTTCTGGAAATGGAAACGGCCTATTGCCATGCTGGCTTTCGGGTTGGTATTTTTCACTTCTACCATAGTGGCCTATGCTTCCGTAGCTATCATTCCCGGTTTTACACTGGCCCTGGGTTTCCTCCTGGGAGGGATTATTTCCCCTCCGGATGCAGTAGCTGCAGCTACTGTATTGAAAGGCCTTCCGGTACCCAGGCGTGCATTGATCATCCTGGAAGGAGAAAGCCTGGTGAACGATGCATCTTCTCTTATTGTATTCCGTTTTGCCCTCGCGGCAGTGCTTACCGGCACTTTCTCCATGCAGGCGGCCGTAGGGAATTTCTTCCTGGTGGCAGGTATGGGTATTGTTGTGGGGTTGGCCATTGCACATATCATGTATGTTATCCACCGCTTCCTTCCTACCACACCTGCTATTGATGCAGCACTAACGGTAATGACCCCTTATTTGTTATACCTCACGGCGGAAGCTTTCCATTTTTCCGGTGTGATGGCTGTAGTGAGCGGCGGGCTGTTCATTTCTTACCGTTCTCATGAACTATTCAATACAGGTGCCACACGCTCTAATATGCTGGGCGTATGGGTTACCCTGGTGTTTGTAATGAATACGCTGGTGTTTATTTTGATAGGCCTGCAATTACCGGCCATCATAGCAGGCTTAGGGGATTACGCTGTATGGGAAGCCACGAAATATGGTTTATACATCAGTGGTATCGTTATAGTGCTGAGGCTTTTGTGGGTTTTTCCGGGGGCACATCTTCCACGGTGGCTGATCCCGGCAGCACGTAAAGATCCTTCTCCCGGATGGAAAGGGCCACTGGTCACAGGATGGGCAGGTATGCGGGGAGTGGTATCCTTAGCTACTGCTTTATCCATTCCTGTAATGATGGACGATAAAGTAATGCCATTCCCCTTACGGAACCTGATCCTGTTCATCACCTTCGTAGTTATTTTTGTGACGCTCGTGTTGCAGGGATTGACTCTACCTATCCTTGTAAAGCTGATTAAGATCAAAGAGATCGACCCTATTCTGCCGGAAGATCAACAGGATGCAGGCATTCAATTACGTTTAAAGAAAGCAGCGCTCGAAAGGCTCAATACACAATACAGCACAGCCGCCAGGGAGAATGAGCTGGTAGGCTTCCTTAAAAGAGACCTCGAAAATGATATCGCCATTACTTCAGAGCGGCTGGAATCACTGGAATGTGTAGATACAGGCCATGACGAAAAAGTAGTGTACAATAAAATACTCCTGGATCTCTATAACGTTCAGCGAACAGAATTATTTAAACTGAGGAAAGAAAAATTCTTTAGTGATGAAGAGATCAGGAAAACAGAGATGCAGCTGGACTGGGATGAATTAAAGATCAGCGGGGCCAATAATCACTGATAAAATAAAATGGATCATCCTGCGTTTTAGGAATCTGAAACACCCTAAATCCGTATTCCCTATGATGATCAAACCAAAATTCCTTGTATGGGCCGCTATTTTACTGGGCTCCCCTTTTCTTTCCCATGGCAGTTATCAGGCAGACAGTCTCTATCCTGTTCTGGCCGGTTGTGATACTGCGCAGGTAGATCCCTGCATTAAAGATGTATCCCCTGCAACACTTCGGGAAAGTACTATCGGAAAACAAATACTCGCTGAAATACGCAGGAATGGAGAACATGGTACACAGGTACTTTCCTTTCCCGGAAAAGAAATGTGCAGGCGGCAGCTGCATCTCCTGGTGACTGGTACATCCTTATGCAAGCCCTGTAAGCAACAGGAGCAGCTTTTACACGAGGCGGCCTGTTTAGCCATGGAATGGGGAGAGCGTGCCTATTGAATGTATCGGGTGTAGATAGGGCCTGCTATAGGCGAACAGGCCATGGTGGCTATATGAACCTGGGGAGATCCTTGAAGGGGCTGTGGAGGGGACGTGGAGGGGCTCTGGACCCGTTGTGGAGCTGATGTGGGGTTGGTGTATCAGCAGATCTTACGTAATTGGAAGAGGTATCCTGGGATATGGGGCTGGTTTTGCTTTCGGCCGGATGCAGCTTGCGCTGAGAAAGCCGGGCTTTTCTTACTTCCTGTCACCACTAAAACCAATGATCATTCACGTTGCAGGATAGTTCTGGTACCGTTGTAGTGATGTTTGTAAGATGGGATCTTTTTCAGTGATGGTTTACTGTTGGTTTTTATTTTTACTACCGGTAGCGGTGGCATCACAGCAATGATATCTGCCGCACAATAGTTCTTATCTGAAAACGCACTCATTCCTCCGTTCACTTTTTCAAACGCCCGCACCTGCAAAATAACCAGCGTATGATCTTTACCCGGCCGGGGCATGGTGAGTTCCAACGTCTTCCAGGGCTGGTTCACATCTATCATTATGGCTTCAGAGCTGGTTTGTTTGCAGGTACCCCTGGCAAAGTTTGCACTGATGGCTATCGCTTTTATTTCAACATGTGTTGTACGCTTTGTGCGTTTGATCTTTGCCACGCTGGGAATACTAACGGTGATAAAGGCAGATTGCTCTATCTCTGCTTCAATCCCCAGCAATACATTATCCAGTTTGGTTTCGCTGTTAAAAGAGAAATTCTTTAACAGCTCCAGATGCTCAGGTAATACCAACCTGCTGCCAGCCTGATGAGTTGTATCTTTGCGGATCACTTTCGCCATTACCTTATTCAGGCGGTTGGTTAAACGATGCTCCTGCTTCAGGTCCATTACCTGATGCAGTGCCTGCCGGATCAGCCTGCCACAGGAACTTGCTGCAGCGAAGTCTTCAGCGGCTTTTTTTGTAGCCGTTGTTTGTGTTACATGATCCGGTATACTGCGGAAGAAATACTCATCGCCCACTTTATAACCGACCATTCCGTTGTAAGTCCCGGTGAAATAAAAGGGACCCATTTGCCTTGCCATAAAAAAGATCATTTTGGTGATCCTCAATTTACGGAATAACCATACACAGCACGTGTTTCAGGTTACAACACATATGTTTAAACGGCTTTCCCAAGGAAGCGCGCATAGCGTTCTCCGGCGCTCAACACCGCGTTCTCTTCTTTTTTCTCCAATGGGGTGAAAATTTGTGTTTCGAGGCGTTTTTCCCTGTACTTCCAGGTACCGGCTACCTGCCCGTTTACGATAATGGAGGGTTTGAAATTATTGTGATCTGAATATCCAGCCGTGTATTCATCAAAAGAAGGTAAAAGCGAAACAGTAGCTGCTCCCTGTAGTGCGGGTGTTTCAAAAAACCAATAGGCCTCTCCGTTGACCACTGCATACTGCAATTTGCCCTTATTCATTTCCAGGCCCATTTTGGCTTCCGGGGGTTCCAATCCGCTCCACCAAATGAAATCCGCTAAAGTAGCAGGGCCTCTGCTGCTGAAATAACGCTTCGCCAACTCTGCGATGGCGGCCTCTTTTTCCAGTACAGGCATGGAAGGCACTAATTCTTCCAGCAGTGCATATACAAATTCACTCCCCTGTATTCCTCCATTTACGATCAGCCCATCCAGTTCTGCATCCAGGAGCAGGAAATTCATGCGGATCTCATCCAGGTGTTTGTTGACTTTCAGGCAGAGCGCCAGCAGCTGGGCACGCGTTTTCCTTTTATTGCCAGCCAGGGCCCGGGCCATGATCATTTTACTCCGTTTAAGATCACTGCCGGAGAGATCCAGCCTGCTGTACAGTTGCTTATAACCTGCTTTTATCCGTTGTGCGGAAAGTTCCAGCATCCAGCCAATATCTGCGGGGGCTACAAAATGCCAGGTGGGGCGTAAAACCTGGGCGCGGAGGAACCTGCCTTCATTGAAATCCTTTTCTATGGCGGCATCCGTAATATGCGGGATCCTGTTACCGATGGCCCATTTGGCACTGGAATAATCCTCCGCCTGCATGCATCCCATCCATGATATCAGCTCTCCCGGCTCCGAAAAGGCGGAATGACTGAGTTGTTGATTCATGAGCCGGTAATATGCTATATCCATATTACAAAGCTAAATGGGGTTGGTGACAACGGTATGTCAGGTGTGGTTAACAATGCAAACAAAAAAGGCTTCCAATTCCGGAAGCCTCTTTCTTATATCACTTTCAGCAGATTCGTCAATCGTTCTTTCAGCAGATCTTTTAATGAAGCGGGTTCTATGATCTTTGCATGGTCTGCAAAGGTTACATACCAGCGGGAGAAAGCCTGTATGCAGGGAGCATCAAAGAACATCCGCGTGTGCGTTTTGCCGGGTTTTTCACTTTTAAAGCCATAATCAAACTTCTGCTCCTGCAGGTAACGGACCATGAAATTATCCACTTCTATCACCGCAGGGAACACCTGTTCTTTCTCTTTGGCCTTTTCCAGGTAGGCTGCAAGGGATGTATGCTGCTTGTGGAACGACTTATTGGTTTGGGCGAGGGCCAGGATCCTTTCCACCCGGAAATGCCTGTAATCCTTTAATAAATGGCAATAAGCAATGGCATTCCAGGTACCGTTCTCATGAAAGATGCCGATAGGCTCAATATCCCGTTCCACAGCACCATCTTCTGTTGCGTAATTTGCACGCAGGGTTATTTTTTCTGAGATGGCTTTTATGAGCAGGGGTAATGTATCGTTCACCAGGAAGTTATGTTCGGACTTATTATGCTTCACGGCAATGCTTTCTTCCATATCCTCCAATACCTTTTTCTGTGCATTGCGTAATATGGCCCTTACTTTGAACATGGCTGATTTGAAGCGTTCGCTGTTCTGCAGATCTGCATGGTTCTCCAATATCTTCTCTGCCATTAAAAAGGCCACCACTTCTTCTTCCGTAAACATCACGGGAGGAAGGCGGTATCCTTCCATAATGGAATAACCCAGTCCTTTTTCACCAAGGATAGGCACGCCGGCCAGTTCCAGTGAACGGATATCCCGGTATACAGTGCGGAGACTGATCTCAAAACGATCAGCTATCTCCTGGGCTACTACCAGTTTTTTAGATTGAAGATGGATAAGGATAGCCGTCAGGCGATCGAAACGTTTCATCATGCAGGCAATTTACCCATTTTTCTATGGAAACTAAAAAGAGGCCGGTGATGTACCGGCCTCTCTCCATTATTTTTTCACCAGGCAGGCAATGATCATACATACGGTAGCAATAATGCCGATCACGGTACGTATATGATGCAGTTGATTCCATGGCTGCTCAAAAAGGGCCCGCTGTGCAGCCTTCGCTTCTTCTGATGCCGTGGCGAGATTGAACTTATCTATCATTTCATTCAGCGGTACATTCTTTGCGATGGTAATACCAAACGTACCGAAGATGTATAATACTGTTGCAGCTGCAATGAGCCAGAAGCACAGGGAAGCGGGCTGCGAATAGTTCAGGTAAGCAGCGAGCGGTAATAAGATCACGCTGCCCATGAAAGAGAGAAAGAACAGCGGGTTCAGAATAGCCCGGTTCATAGCCTGCATGGCAGAAAGATACTCTGTGTTGTTTAAGCGGGCGATACCCGGGATCACAGAAACGGACCATCCGTAAAAAAGACCCACCAGCATGGCAGTAGTGGTAGTTGCTGCTACTAAAATAATTCTGTCGAGTGTGAACATATAATATAGGTTAAAGGTTGCTAAGATAATTTTCAAAAGATAAAGGCCGGCGGTGCAGCAGGTATTCCAGGTCCTTTTCCACATAAGCAAATTCATTCGCCCTGATACCATCCACCATGCTCACCATACAACTGATCAGTTCTTCCGGCAAATGTGCTGCGGCCAATCCTTTCTCAAGATAAGCATTCGGCACATCTGAATAGGTGATGTTTAAGAGCCTGGCAGTGTCTGCAAAAGTATAGGCCTTACCACCGGAGATCTCATACACTTTGTTTTCATGTCCTTTCTCTGTGAGTACATTTGCCAGTGCTTCCGCAATATCCTGACGGGATACAAAACTCACTTTACCGTTGCCTGCGGGATATTCCCAATGTCCTTTTTCAAGTGCGTTGCCCATGAACAGCGGTATTATTTCCATATACAAACTGTTCCTCAGGAAAGTATAAGTGATACCGGAAGAAAGAATAGCCCTTTCCGTGGCCAATGCCTGATGGGTAGCATAAAAGTTGGCCAGTACAGAAGGTTTTATGGAACCGGTATATACAATATGTTTTACCTCCTGCTGCATGGCAGCGCGCACCACATTGGTTTCCTGCCGGATACCTTCCTGCCCCATGCTGGTAGCGGAGATCTGCAGGAGTTTATCCACCCCTTTAAATGCAGCATTTAAGCTATCCAGGTTTTCATAATCAGCCCTGCGCACCTGCACATCGGATCCCTCCATAGTGGCAGGATCTCTTACTATGGCTATTATACTGCCTGGTTCTGTTTTCTTCAGCAGGAAACGGATGGTGGCTTTTCCTAAGTTCCCGTTGGCACCTGTAATTGCTATCATAGTATTGTTATTTCTTAAACAAAGCTATGATGGTGTGTTTCGGGAAAATAGAACAAAACCGACAGCCCTAGATTTTCCATTCAGGGAAGTTCTCGATCACTTCCTGTGATTGTTTGCTGAACTGATAAGGTGAGATGCCTGTGAACTCTTTAAAGGTGCGGATAAAATGAGACTGGTCTGAATACTCATTCTCAAAAGCGATATCGCTCAGTTTGTCGAAATCATTATTCCGCAGCTGGTTCAACGAAGCCTGGAACTTGCAGATACGTGAAAACATCTTGGGAGAAATACCTACTATTTCTTTGAACCTGCGCTCGAAATTCCTTTCGGACATGTTCAGTTTATCCAGCAGTTCTTTCAGGGGTACATTGCCTTTGGAGGTAATGATACTGTTGATGGCATATTGGGTATTACCGTCTACCGGCACTTTATTCTTCTGCACCAGCGAAAAAAGATAAGCGTTGAGGATATCTATCTGCTCATTGATATCACGCGTGTTCAGTAATTGTTCTGATAGCCTGAAACCCTGCTTCATGGACAGGAGGTTAACATCCACACAGGTATTGGTAAGTTCTTCCGCATTGATCCCAAAAATAGATTTCAATGCCTGGGGATAGAAGTAGATTCCAATGGTATTGAATTTACCCGGAGCATGCAGGGTAGTATGTTTGGTGGATTGCCCGTAGAGGAAAAGATCCGGCAGCTTCTTTTCATCCTGATCATAGAACCTTACGAAATCTGATTGCTGGAAGATGAGGCCGGGGCATCCGTCTGCCACGGGTGCAAAAGTTCTGGGCGTTTCATCCATGGCTGTGCTTTGCAGCGTCCAGATGTAACGTACATGGTCCCTGAGGTAGGCAGGTGGTTGTATCTGTTCGAACTTCATACTTTTTAAAATTACGGGATTTTCCCCTTTCCTGGAAAGGGAATGGAGAAATGGCTGGTTTTCAATGCGTTTTGCAATCCCCTCCACCCTAAGTACCTTTGCGCCATGAATTATTTTTCAAAGCTGTTGGATCTGTTGAAAACGGAGCGGGAGGAAGATCAGCAATCTTATCAGAAATTGAGTGAAACCCTGTCTGTTTCTGAACGAAGGGCCAATGGGTTAACCTGGTATCCAATTGCCATCAGGGACACAGAAATGAGCCGTGGGGACTATCTGACGGTGGAAGTGGAACGCACCACCCACCAGGATGTGGTACACCAGCTGCGTTTTGGCGTATCTGCGGTTTTATTTTCCAATCACGACAGGAAGCAGGATTACGTGGAAGGCACTATTTCCTTCCAGAGCGGCAACCGCCTCAAGATCACTTTACGTACAGATGAATTACCGGAATGGTCACGCAATGGCAAACTGGGTATTGATCTGCTTTTTGATGATACGAGTTATGATGAAATGCAGTATGCCCTCAAACAGGCTGATGCAAAAGCAGAAGAGAGACTGATCCAGGTACTCACCGGAGAGAAGAAGCCGGATTTTCATACCGGCATCCCTTCTTTCCCTGTAACAAAATTAAATGCCTCCCAACAGGCCGCAGTAGATAAAATACTTTCCGCCAATGATCTGGCTATTGTACACGGCCCTCCCGGTACAGGTAAAACCACTACACTGGTACAGGCTATTAAAGCACTGATCAAACAAGATCATAAACAGATCCTCGTAGTAGCACCCAGCAATACTGCGGTAGACCTGCTAAGTGAAAAATTATCCGATGAAGGATTGAATGTACTGCGGGTAGGTAATCCTGCACGTGTGTCTGAAAGGTTAATGTCCCTCACGCTGGATAGCCGTGTATCAGAGCATAGCAGTATGAAAGAGATAGGGAAACTGAAGAAGCAGGCAAACGAGTTCAGGAACATGGCGCACAAATACAAACGGAACTTCGGCAAAGCGGAACGCGATCAACGCAAAGCCCTCTTTGATGAAGCGCGCAATATCATGAAGCAGGTAGAGAAAACAGAACAATACATCATTGACGACCTGCTCACTAAAGCACAGGTGATCACTGCTACACTGGTAGGTGCCAATCACTATACTGTCAAACATCTCACTTATCATACCGTAGTGATAGACGAAGCGGGTCAGGCATTGGAACCGGCCTGCTGGATACCTATCCTCAAAGCACAGAAAGTAGTACTGGCGGGTGATCATTGCCAGTTATCCCCTACTGTTAAATCCAATGAGGCAGCCAGGAAGGGTTTAAGCACCACACTGCTGGAAAAGTGTGTGGCCCTGCATCCTGAAGCAGTTGTGTTACTGGAAGAACAGTACCGTATGAACGAAATGATCATGGGCTATTCTTCTTCCATCTTTTACCAGGATAAACTGAAGGCCCATGGTTCTGTAGCACAACATCTGTTGTTCCCGGCAGATAAACCGCTGGCCTTTGTTGATACGGCAGGTTGCGGGTTTGAAGAGAAGTCTGAAGGTACCAGCACCACCAATCCTGATGAAGCCGCATTCTTATACAAACACCTCAGCTTACTGGTAACCGAATTACGCAGCCGGTATGGGGATCATGAGTTGCCTGACATTGCTATCATCTCTCCCTATAAGCAGCAGATACAGGTATTGAAGGAACAATTGCTGCATTCCCCGGAACTGCAAAGTTATGGGAACAGGATCTCCGTGAATACAATAGACAGCTTCCAGGGGCAGGAAAGAGACATTGTGTATATCAGCATGACAAGAAGTAATGCAGAAAATAACATCGGGTTCCTCTCTGATATCCGGCGCATGAATGTGGCCATGACAAGAGCACGTAAAAAACTGGTGGTGATCGGAGATAGTGCAACGCTTTCACAATTACCCTTCTACGCTGATTTCATCACGTATGCGGAGCAGCGGGATGCTTATCAAAGTGCCTGGGAATTTGCTGACATGTAATAAATGCGCGGTTTTTTCGTTATTTTTAGTATCTATCCCGCAAGCCATGAAAACAATATTACTGTCTGCCCTTATCACTATTTCCGCCCTGCCTGTTTGCGCCCAGCTGTCCATAGGCATTATTGGTGGTTATAGTCATGCTACACAACGTATATCCGGCCGCACGTATAATAACCAGGATTTTGCCAGTGAAGATGAATCCCTCTTTGCGGAAACCAGATCTACACCGCAATGGCATGGCGGTGTAATAGCAGATCTGCGGTTAATAAAGGGATTTCACCTGCAGCCGCAGGTACTGATCAGTTCCAAAGGTGTGAAGGAAGAAGAAAGCTGGAGGCCGGAACATTGGGTAGATGGTACTTACAAAACAAGATTGATCTACCTGGAAATACCCCTGAACCTGGTATACAAGTTCCATCTTGGACCTGGTAAACTGGCTGTAGGTGCCGGGCCTTATTTTGCATTTCCCCTGTCTGGCACTTTTAAGAGTGAGGGTAAGCTCAAAGATCCCAATGGTCAGCCGGCGGGCAGCTTCAACAGAGAACAGAACATCCAGTTTGATGATTTTGCCGGGAATGGTTATTCGGGTAAATACTATAAGAATTCAGATGCCGGTGTGAACATCATTGCCGGATATGAATTTAAGAATGGGCTGTTGGTCAATATCAATTATAGTCTGGGATTAACAGATGTATATCCCAAAGACCCGGAAGTGAGGAAGAATGCCTATATCGGCATCAGTGCAGGTTATCAGTTCCGGTTATGGCGCAGATAAATCCAATACTTATGCGAATTATATTACTTTTCCTTCTTGTTGTTTGTACACTGCCCGTTTGTGCGCAGGTTTCCATTGGTGTGATCGGAGGATATAGCCATGCCACCTTAAAAGCCAGTGACCGGCAGGAAATATATACTGCTGATATATTCCCCCCTCCTACTCCGGAAAGTAAATATGCTCCTAAATGGCATGCAGGCCTGGTAGCAGATATCCATCTGATAAAAGGCTTTTATTTGCAGCCCCAGGTGCTGATCAGCAAAAAGGGCGCTAAAATGGAGCAACGTGCCTATCTATCTTTCATTACTTATATCGGAGATCAAAAGACTGACCTGACGTACCTGGAATTGCCTGTGAACCTGGTGTATAAGATGCCATTAGGAACAGGCAAACTGGTAGCGGGTGCCGGAGGCTATTGTGCCAGGGGGATATCCGGCAAATTTGATGATCGTGTTAGTCAGACCACTCCGGGCAACCCTACCTACAAAAATGAAATAAGTGGTAAAATACGGTTTGAAAATAAAATACCGGCACAGCACGAACCCACTTATTTTTACAAAAAAAGTGACCACGGCCTGAACTTCATGGCAGGTTATGAGTTTAAGAACGGTTTGATATTCAACGCCAGCTACAGCATGGGATTAACAGATGCTTTCACGCCCGAACCTGAGATCAGAAGAAATCGTTACTTCGGCCTGAGTGCCGGTTATCTTTTAAAGGTAAGATAGAAGGCCGGGCTTTTTTTGGCCCCTTTATGGAATCCTGAAAAAATATGCATCCTTCCTCCAAATGATAGCATATGAACAGGATCTCTATCACCCTTCTTTTTATCCTTACACCTTTTCTATTATACGCCCAGTCCACTCACCCTGTTGAACCGGTAGTATCCAACGACTATCTTAAACTGATCACTTCCGCAGCCAGGGAACAGGATTCCAGCTTTAGTATACGTAAAAACACTTTAGTCACAGATGGTTATTTCTATCCCACTATGCCTGTTAAAAGCATCAGGGTGGTGGATGGAAAACTGAAGATCACCCGTAACAATACTTACCGTTTAGCTCTTGGCGGTAGTTTCAATGCAACCATAGAACACAAAACCATTAACCGGCTGCCTCCCTTACAGGAACAATATGTACAAGGCCGGTCAGTAAATGGCGAATTAGTACACCGTGGCCCGGAAACCAATGAGGTGCTCAGTTACGGCCCTTCTCTCCAACCCGGTTCCCCTGCATATCATCATCCTGTTTTCAGAACAGCCCGCCTCTTATCACAGGCCTTTAACCTACAAGCCGATCTTTTAAAGAATAGCCTGGTGGCATGGAACCTTGACCTGAAACTGGGGCAATCCAAAGAGCAGACCTTTATCAGGGAGAACGAGAACAGTTCTAAAAGTATGGCCCTTACACTAGGAACCATGATCAGAGGGATGAAGATCTCCGGCAGTTATAATTACCTGAACACCCGCTTTACTAATTCTAACAGGAACGGCTTCCTGAACAGGGTCTATCAGAATTCGCTTCTAACGCCGGTTAGTTTCGGTGATCCTTATACCAGCTATAGTTCGCTGGCAGATAATCCCAATTTTCTGCTGCAGAATAGTGGCAATAATTACTTTCAAACACAGCAGAACACCAGTCTTATCATCAGCAAATGGCAGCAGAAATATGAATACAAATTAACACAGTCTTACGAAAACATACAGGAGAACAGCCTGGAAGGATATAAACCCGGCACTGCTTACTTCCCTGCCGGTATTACATTTGAGCGGAACAAACACGATGCGAATTACTTCCTGCAGGCCAATGGCATTTATCGTATGCGCCACAGCGGCCGTTTCAACTCAGAGATCAGGGGGAGCTATACATTACGTAATTCGCAGTCTGGCATCAACACCTATTACTATCAACGAACTGCACAACAGGCTACGCTCAATTTCGCCAGCCGGTATAGCACCTATGATATAGAAGCCGGGATAGATGCGGGGAACAGGTTTTACCTTTCCAATACACTGCTCAATCAGCAATACTTCTCTCCTTCTGCGAGCATATATGCACAACTGAAAGGCCGGTTAAATCTCAGGGCCAATGCCTCCTACAACCAGTATTACAGCGAGCTGCCTGTTTCCCAGTCACTCTCTTATGCTAACCTCTTCCAGTATTCATCTGCACAGGCCATGCAATACTTTCCTGTAAAGGAAGTGAATGGGTTTGACCAGATGTACCCGGTTACCAACAGGGAATGGACGGGTGTTGTTACATTGACCTATAAGCGATTGTTTTTAACCGGTGAGGTCTTTCTCCGCAATGTACAGGATGAAATGTTCCCGGTGTATGAGAATAACACCATTGTATTAAAAAACATAGCAGATCATCGTAAAACAGGAATTGACCTGAGCCTGCAGCACTTTGAAACTTATCTGTTCAGGCGGCGTTTTTCTACTACCAACCGTCTTTCCTTCTATGCTTACAACGACAAGATAACGCAGGTAGCCGATGGCTACAATTTCAGTCCGATAGCTGGTTTCAGCAATGTGCACAAAGCCCTCGTAAAAGGAGAAGTACTGGGCGCTATTGTGGGGAACACCTATGAACGGGATGCCTATCATCAGCTGATCATAGGTCCGGATGGCTTTCCGCTGGTGAATGATCAGTTATCCGTGATCGGCAACCCCATTCCTGATTTTGTAATCAAGATGAACCATGAGTTACGCTGGAAGCAACTCACCTTTGGAATAGACTGGGAATGGAAAAAAGGAGGAGATGTATGGAATGGTACACAGGCTGCATTGGATTATTATGGCAGATCACAGCTTTCAGGTGCAACCAGGAATACAAAAGGATATATATTCCCCGGCGTTACAGCAGACGGGCATGTGAACACAACACCAGTTGACTTTTACAATCCTGCCCTGCCGGTGGAACAAAACCGCTGGGTGCGTTATGGAGAAAGTGGTGTGGCGGAAGCTAACATTCAAAAAGGAGATCACCTGCGCATCAATAACCTGCAGCTTTCCTGGCAACTGCACTTTAAACATATTAAATCCCCGCAGAAAATAACCTTGTCCGCCTACATCAGTAACCTCCTGTTATGGACGGCTTATAAAGGCGTGGACCCTAACCAGGTATTGTATGATCAGACGAATGCAGGCGGCCTGGACTTCTTTAATCTTCCTGCTACAAAAACGTACGGATTCAATGTTTCACTTCAATTCTAATAACATGAAATATCTCTCCTGCCTATTCCTGTTCATGATGGCTTTTGTGGGCAACTGTTTCGCACAGCAGCTGAGTTATGCCACGGCTAAGGAAAAGATCTATGTTCAAACAGATCATGTGTTCTACAAACCGGGTGAAACCGTCTATTTCAAATTATACCTTGTGAATGCCAGGGACCAGCGGCCTTCCAACATCAGCAGTATTGCTTATGTGGAAGTGATCACACCTTCCGGCACACAATTAGCCAAATACAATTACCGTGTTGAAAACGGATACCTGGAAGGTGCTTTTGATTTTACGGAACAGGCTGCAGGCGGTGTATATAAGATCAAAGCCTATACTTCCTGGATGCGGAACGAAAAAGAAACGGCCTGGTTCACTAAAGAGATCACGCTGCAAAAAGTGATAACACCCCGCCTGCTGATGAAACTGGAATTCCCTAAAAAGGGGTATGGCGGCGGCGATGAAGTGATCGCGGATTTTTCCGTGCGGAGCCTGGATGACCAGCCTGTGCGGAACAAAGAAGCAAAGTATACCGTATCTGTTGCTGGTGTCGTGATCCAGACCAGTACCTTTTCTACCAATCATGAAGGGAAAGCGCAACTGCGTTTCCAGCTCCCGAAAGATCTTTCTTCCAGCGATGGTTTACTGAACATCAGCCTTCAGCATGATGCTTATGTGGAAGCTATTTCCCGCAGCATCCCTATTGTACTGAATAAAATAGACCTTCAGTTTATGCCGGAAGGTGGCAGGCTGGTCAATGGCCTCACCACCAACATTGCTTTTAAGGCCATCAACGAACAGGGAAAACCAGTGGATGTAAAAGGAGATGTAATAGACGATAAAGGCCTCAAGGTCACTTCTATTGAGAGTTACCATTTTGGAATGGGGAAATTCAGCTTTACTCCTGAAGCTAACCGTACCTATACCGTTAAGGTCAGCTCACCGGCTAATATCACGGAATCTTTCAGGATCCCTGCTGCCTTACAACAGGGTGTGGTGATCAATATGACGGATAATAAGATCCGCCTGCTGGCTACACAGCCGATGGCCATCAGGCTCATAGGACAGGTAAAAGGTGTGAACTACTACAATGAAACCATTTCTCTTAAAAAAGGAGAACAGCTGATCCCTGTAAATACGGGTTTATTCCCTGCAGGTATTGCCAGTTTCACTGTTTATACAGAGCAGGGCCAGCCCCTTGCAGAAAGGATCGTTTTTCTCAATAAGCAAAAACTACTGGATGTTAAGATCACTACAGACAAGGATAAATACCTGCCCAGGGAAAAAGTAACCCTGCATCTGAAAACGCTGGACGAAAATGGCAAACCGGTACCTTCCAACTTTTCATTGTCTGTGATAGATGATAAGCTCTGGTCCTTTGCGGATGATAAACAGGATCATATTCTTTCCTGGCTGATGATGAGCTCTGAGCTGAAAGGTAAAATAGAAGAGCCTGCTTTCTACTTTAAAAAAGAAGAACCCAAAGCTGCGGGTACGCTGGACCTTGTGATGCTGACCCATGGATACCGTTATTTCGATTACCTCCCTTCCATAGAACTGGATGGCAAATTATTATACGCACCTGACCAGCAGCATACCATCAGCGGTTTGGTATTGAATAGTAAGAAAGAACCGGTGAAGGCTACCGTATACCTCATACATTCCCATGCAGATAAAAAAGCGATGGAAATGGTCACCTCCGCAGAAGGGCAATTCTTCTTTGCCGATGTGAAGCCCAACACCAACTATACCCTGATCGCTAAATCATTCAACCGGAATGAAAAGCTGAGCATTAAGGTAGATCAGAACGGCATCGGGTCAAATCCTATAGCGGCCAGGCGATTTGGCGCCCAATTTGAGAAGATGGCACCGGCAGTGATACCTGTTGCTGCCAAACCTTTGGAACAGCCTGAATTATGGCCTAAAGATGAGAAAGAAAAGAAACTGGAAGAGGTGGTAGTGGTAGGGTTTGGTGCCCAGCAAAAGAAAACCGTGACCGGTGCCATTATAACATTAGCCAAACAGGACATGGCCATGAATGCCAATGTTCAGGAGGCGCTGGCAGGTAAAATAGCGGGCGTACAGGTTGTTCAAAATGCTAATCCCGGCTTTGGCAGCAAAGTAATGATACGTGGTGTCAGTTCCCTCAATGGGTCCAATGAACCATTGTGGATTGTGAACGGGGTGGTGATGGACAGAGTTGATCTGAACACTTTAAACCCGAATGATATTGAATCCGTTACCGTATTGAAAAATTCAGCTGCATCTGCTATCTATGGCTGCATGGCTGCTAACGGCGTGATCATTATAGAATCCAAAAAGCTCAACCGGAAGAAGATCAGCATTGATCTTACTTCCCAGTATTATTATGCTTCGAGCCAGGTAGTATCCGCCAATCCAACTTATGCAGTGGCCAGGACGTTCTATGCACCCCTGTATCAAACCACCACTACCAGAGAACGGGATGATTTCAGGGAAACTATTTACTGGAACCCCGTTGTACAAACAGACGCAAAGGGAGAAGCTACCGTAGAATTCTATAACTCAGATGCCACCACTACTTTCAGGGCTATTGCAGAAGGGATCGGCTATAACGGAAAAGTAGGCAGGGCGGAACATACCTATGCTGCACAGAACGCCATCAGCACAGATGCCAAAATACCGCCTTATTTAACTATTGGTGATAAAGCCCTGATCCCTCTTGTGATCAAGAACAACAGGAATATTCCCACGGACATTCATGTTGCACTGAGCTTACCTGAAAAAATAAAGGTGGGCAGTTTTGACAGCCGCTTTGTATTAGCTGCAGGGCAGGCGAAAGAAGTATTGATACCCATAGAAGCATTTGCTGCACTGGAAGGAACGATCCGTTTCTCCGTGAATGAAGAAATACTCGCCCTGCCCGTTACGGTCAGCAATAAAGGCTTCCCTGTGATAGAAACATTCTCCGGCGATGTATCTGCTCAACATACGGTGCACATTAATAAAATGATCCCCGGCAGCCTGAAAACAAACCTTCGCCTGTATACCAGCCTGGAAGGCCAGTTACTGGATGGTATTGAATCCATGCTGCGGGAACCTTATGGTTGTTTTGAGCAGACTTCTTCTTCCACCTATCCCAATATTTTCATTCTTAAGTATCTGCGGGAATCCGGAAAATCCAATGAGAAGATTGAAAAGAAAGCAATGGAATATATTGAAAACGGTTATAAAAAGCTGGTGGGATATGAAACAGCAGAGAACGGATTTGAATGGTTCGGCAAAACACCTCCGCATGTAGCCCTCACTGCTTATGGCCTGCTGGAATTCACGGCCATGCAGGAGTTCCTGAACGTAGATAAACAAATGCTGGCACGCACCAAAAACTTCCTGTTAAAACGCCGGGACGGCAAAGGTACCTTCCGGATGAACAATGGTGGTTACGACCGCTTTGCATCTGTTCCTTCCAAAATTGCCAACATCTACGTGGTATATGCTTTAACACAGGCAGGTATCGGTAAAGAGATTGAGCTGGAATACAAAACAGCTTTGAACAGCGCCATTCAAAATAACGATCCCTACCAACTGGCGATGATGGCTATTGCTGCCAGCAATATGAAGAACGACAATGATTACAGGACACTAATGAATACATTACGTACCATCGATATGGACAAAGCAGAAACCAGCGTGGTGAACTCCCGTGAAGAGTCGCTGCAGATAGAAACACTTTCGCTTTACGCACTGGCAATGCTGCGGGACCCTTCTCCCAGGATCGGGGAAGTAGCCGGGATCATATCAAAGATCCTGGGTCAGAAATCGTACTATGGTTATGGTTCCACACAGGCTACGGTATTAGCTTTAGAAGCCATCGTTGCTTATTCCAAAATGGCCGGGCAAAGATCGAAAGATTTCAGGCTTGATTTTAGCCTGAATGGCGCAACTGTTCAACCAG
This sequence comes from Chitinophaga niabensis, assembly GCF_039545795.1. NCBI lineage: Bacteria > Pseudomonadati > Bacteroidota > Chitinophagia > Chitinophagales > Chitinophagaceae > Chitinophaga > Chitinophaga niabensis. The sequence continues at coordinate 3,995,857 of NZ_CP154260.1, forward strand.
GTACGCAACATGCTTTCAGGGAAGGGAAGAATACTTTCAACGCACATTTTGCCAATGAGAAAGAAACCGTACCCTATAACATGGAAGTATCTTATTTCACCTTCACACCACCTAATAGTGAAAAAGCAGAACTGAAACTGGATACCCGGTTAAAAGATACCCGCACAAAAGTGGGAGAAACGGTAAGACTGGATATACAGGTAACTAATGATAAATCTATGCTGCAGCCTATGGCTATTGTAAAAATCGGCATACCGGCCGGTTTGGCTACACAGCCATGGCAACTGAAAGAGATCATGGAAAAGAAGGAAGTAGCTTATTATGAGATCTTTGATAACTATCTCGTATTATACTGGATGGGTTTTGCACCTAATGAGATTAAAAAGATCAGCCTGGACCTTAAGGCAGAAGTGCCGGGTACCTATAAAGGAAAGGCCAGTAATACTTATCTCTATTACGTGCCGGAACACAAACACTGGAACGAAGGACTGGAGGTGAACATCCTGCCTTAATAAAAAAGGGGATCCTTAAACGGATCCCCTTTTTTATTGTACCCTCGTCCACACCGAAGTACGGCCTAATAATGAAACGCCTACATATCCCCGCAGGTTGAGCTGGTTGCCATTCAGCTTCATGGTACAGCTGTATGTTTTTCCTTTTTCCGGATCATACACTTTGCCGTCTGTCCATTCCCCGTCATCGTATTCCATATTAGTGAGGATCACCAGGTCTTTAAGATTTCTGTTGCGCAGGGATGCATCACTGTTCTTGGTATCTTTCCGGGAAGTAACACCATCTGCTTCGAACATGGTTTTACCCCAGATCAGTTTCCCGAAATACTTATCCCCTGCTTTGTAGATCTGGATCTTTCCATTCTTGTTTTCACTTAACCAGATACCTAAGATCTTATCCCCTTCTGCGGCCTGCGCAAATGTTGCCATTGTTGCGCATAAGAAAACCGTCAGGAGCATTGTTGCACTTTTCATACTCATGGTTTTAATGTCATTAAAATTACTATTTTTAAAGCATTAAAATTCCCGTATGAAAATTGTCCTATATCTGCTCTGTTTCTTTTGTACTACAGGTGTTTCTGCTCAGTTTAAAGTGATCGGCTTCTATACCGGTAAAAACGACCGTGCGCATGTAAGTTATGTACACGAGGCTAACCGCTGGTTTGCAGACATGGCTGTTAAACATGGCTTCAGTTATGATTCAACCAACAACTGGAGTAATATGAACAAAACTTTCCTCTCTCAATACCAGGTAGTACTTTTCCTCGATACCCGGCCGGATGATCCCGCCCAGCGGGAAGCGTTTAAAGAATATATGGAAAACGGTGGCGGATGGATGGGTTTTCATTTTGCGGCCTTTGCCCTTACACCTTCTGCTTATCCACAGAACTGGGACTGGTATCATAATAAGTTCCTGGGTTCCGGTTCCTATGGCAGTAATACCTGGCGGCCTACTTCAGCGATCCTGCGGGTAGAGGATGCAAAACATCCTGTTACCAAAAACTTACCTGCCACCTTTAAAGCCTCTCCCAATGAATGGTACCGCTGGTCCAACGACCTGCGTAAAAATCCTTCCATTAAAATATTACTGGCTATAGACTCAACGAGCTTCCCCCTGGGAACAGGCCCTAAGGCCTATGAGATCTGGCATAGCGGATATTACCCGGTGGTATGGACCAACAAACATTACAAAATGCTGTATGTGAACATGGGGCATAACGATATCGATTATGAAGGCAAAACCAATAAGGAATTGTCCTTCACCTTTGATAACCCGGTGCAGAATAAACTGATACTGGATGGATTATTATGGCTGGGGAAAGGTCAGGCCATGCGGTCTGAGTGATCGGGTTTACTTTATTCTTTATGGCTGGGCACAATCAGGCTTCTGCCTTACGGTCTGAATGACCCAGGCTCTTACCGGGGCTCACCTTGTCCCTTACTGTTTGCTTTAATTCTTTGATCTCGGGGAAATGACCATCCCGCTTGCGGTCAAAGATCACTTCTTCTCCCAGCAGTACCTGGTAGCTGCCTGCTGTTTCAGAAGGTTTGAGGGTAACGCCACCCAGCTCTTCTTCAAAAGTAGTGAGAAGTTCCTGTGCCATATAAGCAGCGCGCAGCAACCAGCCGCATTTGGGACAATATGAGATGGTGATATGTGGTTTCATGGTGATGCTCGTTTAAGAAAAGACCCTTACCTGATCTCCTTCTCCCATCAAGATATTAAAAGCGAGGTTAATAAACAAACCATGTGTAACCACGCCTATTATTTCGTTCAATTGTGCAGAGAGGGCAACAGGGTCTTCTATCTTTCCAAAGGCCACGTCTATGATGTTATTCCCTTCGTCTGTAATGAAAGGCCGTACCTCCGCTTTGAGTTGTAGTTTGTGTAATTCTTCCATTACATATCCCCTTGCAAAAGGGATCACTTCAATGGGTAGTTTGAATTTGCCCAGGTGATCCACCAGCTTGGAAGCATCTGCGATGATGATCTCCTTTTTTGTTTTAGCAGCTACGATCTTTTCTCTCAGCAAAGCACCGCCCCCGCCTTTGATCATGTACTTCTCCTTCGTGAATTCATCTGCACCATCTATGGTAATGTCTATCACATCCACCGCATTGATATCCGTTAACGGGATACCCAGCGAGAGGGCCAGTGTAGCGGTTTGTTCAGAGGTAGGCACTGCTTTGATCTGCAAACCCTGCTTTACTTTCTCCGCGATGGCGGAGATAGCGTAATAAGCCGTAGAGCCTGTTCCCAGACCTATCACCATATGATCTTCTATGAGTGCCACTGCAGCCAGTGCCGCATTTTCCTTTTCTTTTTCTTTGTTCATACTCAGCTGTAACGATCGTTCCTCCAGGGATAGGCGGTATTGGAATAACCCCTTTCTTCCCAGAAGCCTAATTTATTCTTTTGCAGGAATTCTATCCTGTTGATCCATTTAGAGCCTTTCCAGGCATATAATTGCGGGGTGATCATTCTCACGGGGCCTCCGTGTTCCCTGGGTAAGGGCACTCCTTCTACCGTATGCACCAATAGTACATCCGGTTTTAATGCTTCTTCCAGGGAAACATTGGTAGTGTACTCATCGTACCCGTAACAAAGTATATGCGTGGCCGTTTCATGTGGCTGAACGAGCGCTGCGAGGTCCAGCAGGCGAACGCCTTTCCAGTTCATGTTCAGTTTAGACCAGGTGGTTACACAGTGAAAGTCCGATGTGTCTTCTGTTTGCGGCAGCGCAAGGAAATCTTCCCAGCTGAGTTCTACGGGGCTTTCCACATCTCCGTCTATGACCAGGCGCCATTCATCGAGGGGAATATCCGGCTGGATGCCTAAGTCCAGCACGGGCCATTTTACCGTAAGGGTCTGGCCAACAGGGATCACGGGCATGCCATGGCGGTTGGGATTTCCTTTGCCCATGGGCCTGTTATCGGCCACGGATGGTGTGCTCCGCATCTTATCCTCGAAACGGGCTTTCAGTTTCATGCGGGCATCTACTATTCTTTTGAGCTTCTCTGAGTCTTCCATATGCTTGCATTTATACTTAAAGTTAAGATAATGTTCAAGATAACCAGAAGGAGGAGATATAATACGGGTTTTTCGTTGTACAAACCCTGTATAAAAACTGAGGAATCCGGAGGTTTATTTAACGATTATTTCTTCCTGGTGGCTTTAAAGGTTCCGTTCGGCTGGAGGAATACTGCCTCTGTGGATTCCCCCTGGTCATTTACGGTGAAGCGTACACTAAAACCGGTTAATCCTTTCAGGCTGAATTTATCTTTGCCGGTTGGCACCAGGGTATACTCTGGTTGCCCCTGTACAAACAGAAATAGTTCTGCGCCTCCTTTACGGTATATTTTGGCTGTCATAGGGCCCAACGCATATTCACCTTCGTATTTCTTTAAAGCATCCGCATTCAGTGCCAGTGCTTTTTCTACTCTGGTAAAGATGGTAGGTTTAACAGGGGATTCCAGGGGTATACTTACCGTTGAAATATTGCCCTGCTCATCCGTACGGAAAGTGAAGCGCCAGGGATATTTGTTCTCGGCATTAACACCCTTTTCCTTATCCACTAATACAGGATCATAGATATCATAGCAATAATGCAATAAGTACCAGCTGTTGCCATCGGGCAATTGTACAAACAGGGAATCACCCTTCTCCACTATTTCAAATTTCCCATATCCCTTGTTATCATAGTAACCCGTAAAATCCTGTGCCGGACGGGATATTTCAGCACCTTTCACCACTTCTTTTGCAGCGGTATCCTTTGGTTTTGGAATTTGTTTTTCTTTATCCAGGTAATACTTATTCCAGGCAATATCTTTCAACCCAAACAATTTATCTGCGATCTCAGAACGGATGATGTTAGTGATCATGGAACCATTCTGATTGGTAAGGATGATGATACCAATGCTGTCTGTAGGAAAGAAAGCAGTACTGGCTGAAAAGCCGTTGATATTACCACCATGCTCCACCAGGTAATGCCCCCGGTAAGAGGAAAGCATCCAGCCCAAACCATAAGAAACGGAATGAACATCAGGAATGGCTTTATTGGGTACTCCGCCCTCCATGCTCATTTGAGTTCTCATGGCTCCTCCAACATAACTGGCGGGCATGATCTCTTTTCCTTTAAACCTGCCACCATTGATCCAGGTGATCACCCAGTTACTCATATCCAGCACAGTGCTATTGATACTGCCCGCAGGCCCCATGCCATTGATATTATAGTAATCCATCTTCTTCGGACGATCATCTTCTACTGTATATCCTATAGCGGGTTCTGCATTTTGCTTTAAGCCGTCTATGGTGAGATTGGAATTCTTCATATCCAGTTTCCGGAAGAACCTTTCTTCAATATTATCCTCCCAGCTTTTCCCGGTCAGTTTTTCTGCTACCACGCCCTGTGCCAGGAACATCCAGTTATTGTACTGCCATTTGGTTCTGATCGGGGCTGAGGGCTCGTGGTACTGGATACGTTCAAGCAGGCTGTCCTTAGAAGCGGAATTGAAGATAAACCAGGAAAAGTCATAACGGGAAAGGCCCGTACGGTGGCACATCATGTCCCGCAGGGTGATCTGGTCGTTCATTTTATCGTCATAGAACTTTAAGGAGGGCAGGTAATCCCTTACCGGTTTATCGATATCCAGTTTACCTTCCTTAGCTAACAAGCCCACCAGGGCGGAGGTAAAAGATTTTGTGCAGGAACCGATGGCAAACTGGGTGTTGGGTGTAACGGGTAATTTCTTTTCCAGGTCCCGGTATCCAAAACCTTTGGCATAGATAACTTTATCCTTTTCTACCACTGCTACTGCAAAACCGGCTCCATGCCAGTTCTTCAGCACTGTTTCTGCGAGGGTATCCAAACTTTTCAGGCGAGGGTCCTGCTGGGCTAATGTTACTTTACCAAGGGCCAGGGAGCAAAGGCACAGGAGTACTTTTTTCATGCCGTAAATATAAGCAATTAGCCTACTTTTGCCGGCTAACAATCAAATTTATAATGGCTACTACTAAAATCACTGTGAACAACAACGGCTCCCTGAAGGTTGAGGGAGATTTTGAGATTGTTGACAAAAACGGGAATGCGTACGACTTAGCAGGAAGGGATGTGGTGTCCATCTGCAGGTGCGGCCGCTCTCAAAACAAACCTTTCTGCGATGGTTCACACAAAGGTCATTTCGAACATGAAGCAATTGCCTTTGCTCTTCCACCGAAGAAAGTATAACAAAAAGGGCTGACCGTGATGGCCAGCCCTTTTTGTTTATAAGCAACTATCTCTTAGCATTTTCATATATACCCTGCCCTTTTCATGGGCAAATTTCACATTCCGTTCCGGAATACTTTGTGGCTCGGGAAAATTCAACAAAGCTGCTTCTATCTGCGCTTCCCTAAGGATATGCAGCATGGGGTAAACAGACCTGTTGGTATAATTAGCGGCATCCTCCGGCTCCGTGCCTGCGAACTGATATAAGGGATGAAAGCTGGCTACCTGGTAAACACCCTCGTACCCGTTTTGCTGTAGCGCTTTTTCCACGGCATCCACCAGGTTCAGGTAATCCAGGAAAACAGGGAATGCCTCCGGGAAAATAACCATGGTAGTGGCAATACTTTCATCATTATCCAGCCGTACACACTCTGCCAGGAAGGCCAGTCTTGCTGCCTTGATCCCCGTAGTTGTTACTACTTCATAATGAATGGTATCCTGCTTCAGTTCTTTTGCTGCAAATGGACAGAAATTACATCCTATCACTACTTTTTTAATCCAACACTTTGTCTGTGCAATTATTTCTACCATTTGATGTTTTGCGTTCAATAGAAGAACTGTTCTGCGATAATTTTACCATCCTTTACTGTGTATACGCACAGTTCATTCATTCTTGTACGGCCTTTTTCCTTCATGGTGAGGTCCATATCAAGTGTAAATGCAATTATATTCTCTGTGATCAGCGGTTCTGAAACAGCAATAGCATGTACTTCCTCCACCATTGAATTAAACAGTTCTGCTTTTGCAAAACATGCTTCCTTCCCTTTTGTTTCCTTCTCAAAACCGGGTGTGGGAAAGGGTTCAATACTCACGGTATCATCAGCATACAGTTCTTTCAATGCTGTTTCAAATTGCCCGTTACGGCAGTAGTTTGCGAGTTTTGCTGCTAATTCCTGGATAGTCATAATAGTAAGGTTTTATGTTCAACACAATTTAAAGAAACATCAGCAAGACGGCATTATTTATGTAAGAAATTAACAAATGCTTGTCTTATGAAAAACGCCGATTTTAAACAGTTCTTCAAGGACTATATCAAATGGGGTGATGAACATGATGCCCAAAAAGTAGCTGATGCTTATGCGGAACATTTCATCTTTGCAGACCCTAATGGTATTATGCCCATGGAGAACAACAACGAACTTGTTGCCAAATATGCGGACATAGAAGAACATTACAAAAAAGTGGGCCGTACTGCCACACATGTAATAGATGCGGATACCACCAAACTGGATGAACAATACTACCTCGTAAAAGTGAAATTCGGCATGACCTTTCAGAAGACCGGTGATGAGATGATCACTTTCGATATCACATACATCATGCGGGTAGTGGAAGGCACACCGAAGATTGTGCTGTACATATCACATGAGGATGAGATGAAGGTATTGAAGGAGAAAGGATTGCTTTCGTAATCCTGAGGAGGCAATTCTTTCTCAATTTTGGGGAGGCAATTTCTTCCCGCCTTTCCTATTTCCGCTTGGGTTTAGCTCCACGGGTTTTAGGCTTACCGTATTTCTTCATCATCTTTTCAGAATGGCGGACCTTTACATTCACCTTTTTGTTATGGGCTGCTTTCTCATGGAAGGCTGCACCCACATCTTCTTTTTTCCGTTGTTTTAAGACGATATTAGGCACAATGAAGCCCGGTTCCTCCTCCGGTGTCAGTTCAGTGGAGATCTCCAGGTTTTCGGGCAAAGGAACGATGGGGATCTGATAGTTCATCAGGGCTTCTATCTTATCCTGCACTTCCTTGTCTTTTTCCGTAATAAAGCTGATAGCGATCCCCTTCTTATCAAAACGCCCCGTTCTGCCGATGCGGTGAATATAACTTTCCGGCAACTCCGGCATATCGAAGTTGATCACATGTGTTACTTCTGAAATATCCAGCCCGCGGGCAATGATATCCGTGGCGATCAGCAAGCGGTAGTTGCCTGACTGGAATTGCTTAACAGTATTGAAACGATGGTTCTGCTCTTTATTGGAATGGATCACCCCTACTTTCTCCGGGAATTCCAGGGCCAGGGGTTCATACAGTTCATCCGCCAGCTTTTTGGTGGAGACAAAAACCAGCACCTTGGTCATTTCCTTTTCCTCGCTTAACAACAATCCCAACAGGTTCACTTTCGTGTAAAAGTTGGGGACCATATAAGCCTTCTGCGTAATATTCTCCAGCGGTGTTCCTACAGGAGCAGCTTCAATAGTAACGGGATTATTGAAGAAGGTTTCTATCAGTGACTCCACTTCCGGTGTGATGGTAGCGGAAAAAAGGAGGTTCTGGCGTTTGGCTGGCAGCAGGTCCAGGATATTTTTCAGCTGTGCCCGGAATCCCAGGTTCAGCATTTCATCCATTTCATCTATCACCAGTCTTTTGATAGCCTTAAGTTTCAGGGCGCCACTCATTACAATATCCACCAGCCTGCCGGGTGTGGCCACTACCACATCCAGTTTACCTTCTGCGATGGCCATCTGAGGGTTCATATTGGCGCCGCCATAGAAACCGGCCACTTCCACACTTTGATAAGTACTGAGCTTTTTAACGGATTCCACTACCTGTACAACCAGTTCTCTGGTAGGTACAACAATCAGGATCTGGGGGAACCTTTCTTTGGAGAAACTCCACATACGGAGGCAGGGCAACAGGTAGGCAAATGTTTTACCGGTACCGGTCTGGGCGATGCCACATACATCGCGGCCGCTCATGGTTACGGAAAAAACCCTGCTCTGAATGGTGGTAGGTGTCGTAAAATTAAGGTCCTTCAACGCCGCCAGTAAAGGCTTGTTAAGGTTCAGATCATCAAAAGTCATGCGGCAAAAGTAACGAATTTATAGGCAGGAGCGGTTTCCGGTTTTTTCAGAATAGCCGCTACTCTAATTCTTTCAGCCTGTCTGCTGCATAATCTGCACCTAGTTCTTTCGCTTTGGTCCAGTCTGCTCTGGCGCCTTCTTTATCTCCCAGATTAAGTTTCGTATTACCACGATTAAAATATACGGCTGCGTTATTGGCATCCAGTTCTATGGCTTTATTAAAATCGGCGATGGCCCCGGTATAGTCTTCTGTTTCACTTCTGTTAACAGCCCTGTTGATATAAGCTTCTTTGAAGGTGGGGGCCAGTTCTAATGCCTTATCATAATCCTCGCGGGCTTTGGCCGTCAGGAAAATGGCTTCTTTGGCAATGGCCCTGGAATACCAGGTATTGGCATTCTCCGGGAAGATCTTGATAGCCGAAGTGAAATTGATAATGGATGCGCCGTAATTGCGGTTGTTATAGGAACTGATGCCCAGGTCGAAATAATAGGCCAGCTGGCTTGGTTCCAGGTTGGGGAATTCTTTATTGTCAGCGCCGGCAAAGGTGCCGTAGCCATCCAGCCTGCAATCAAATTCAAAGCCTTTGAAGTACAGATCAATACCCCAGGCCAGCAGGTTATCCTGGTCTATGGGGAACAGTGGGGAGATGCCCGTAAAGCCCAGCAGGCCATCCTTCTCTCCTATCTCTCCTACTTTTGATCCATAAGTGGCGGTCAGGAAAGCGCTGAATTTCTCCAGTTTCTCCCTTTGATCAGATACGAAGAGGAAGTCAAATTCGCCCAAAGCATATTCCTGGAAGCCGCTTTTGATCAAACGGTCATATACTGCCGCTGCCCAAAGTACTTCTTCGTTGAATTGTTTGATGAATTGCTCCTGTGTAAAAAATCTTCCCTCCATATATTTTGAATTTGAGGTGCAAAATTACTAATTCCGATCCAATAGCTTCTTTAATAACAGTACTGCCTTTTCCATTTCCGGCAGTTCATAACCGGTAAATCCAAAAATGAAGCCATCTTTCTGAGTGAATTTTAAGGCGAATTCATTCACGGGAATAAGGATGATGCCTTCTGCCAAAGCTGCCGCCACCAGCCTTTTCACATTGCAGGGCCGCCTCATCCATGCTATAAAATGCATACCTGTTTCCGCAGGCGCTACCAGGAGGTATTTGCTGAGATGTTTTTCCAGCAGCACCACCAGCTCTTCCTGTTGTTTTTTGTACAGTGTACGCATCTTCCGCAGATGCCTTGCAAAATGCCCTTTCAGCATAAACTGGGTAACAATGGCCTGGTCTATTACAGGGCTTTGCCGGTCTATAGTGGATTTCACGATCTTGAACTGGTGTGCGATAGCGGCAGAAGGTAATACCATGTAACCCATTCTCAGCGCGGGAAAGAGCACTTTGCTGAAAGTACCGGTATAGATCACATTGCCGTGATCATCTAATCCTTTCAATGCAGGAACCGGACGTCCGTTATAGCGGAACTCGCTGTCATAATCATCTTCCACGATCCACATTTTATTTCGTGCTGCCCATTTCAGAAGTTTCAGGCGTTCGCTTAATGGCATGGTAGCCCCTAGAGGATATTGGTGAGAAGGCGTGAGATAAGCAAAACGCCCTTCCGGGTAGTGTTTCATGGCATATGCAATATCCAGTCCGTTTGCGGTAATGGGCACGGGGCATACTTTCCCACCCCATCTTGCCATAGCCGCCCTTGCTCCCATATATCCCGGATCTTCCATCCAGCACTGGTCTCCTTTCTTTATCAGGGCCTGTGCAGCCAGGTTCAGGGCCTGGCGGGAACCATTTACGATCAGGATCTGATCTGCTTCACAAATGATGGAACGGTGAATGCGCAGGTAATCCACCAACGCTTCCCGTAATGGTAAATGCCCCAGTGTTTCTCCATATCCCAGGTGCAGGGAATGCACATCACGATATGCTTCTGCGGCAAGGCCCGCCCATATTTTAAAAGGGAATTGCCGGATGGAGGGAACGGAATTCTGGAAAGGAATGACCGGTTCTACCGTACTGTCTTTTCGCAATACTTCATCGGGCAGTGCAGCATCCTGGTATTTCACCGGCATCGTTTTCCGTACGGAAGGTGTTATGGGGTTCAGTTTGGCGCATACATAAGTACCATCGCCTTTTTTTCCTGCCAGGTATCCTTCCAGGATCAGTTGTTCATAAGCCTGGAACACACTGTTGCGGGAGATATCCAGGTCAATGGCCAGGTGCCGGGTGGAGGGCATACGCTCTCCTTCTTTCAGACGGGCATTGAAAATGGCCTGTTTGATCTGTTCATACAGCTGAAGGTACATGGGTGCTGTATTTCCTTTCTCTATCTTGATAAAAGGCAGCGGTATCCTGGGAGTGGTCTTACTCATAATGGCACTATCAAAATTGTGTAAAATGGCTCTTTTTACAATGCCAATATACTGCTACTTTTGTTCACATGAAAATCGCATACGTTGTTTATACCACACAGGAAAAATATGTAACTCCGGGACTGGAGGATGAAGAAAGCGTGCTGCTCAACTTCCTCTTACAAAAAGGCATTAACCTGCATAAAGTGATCTGGAATGATCCTGCCGTGAACTGGCAGGAATACGACCGGGTATTATTAAAATCGCCCTGGGATTATCATGAGAACATTGGCGCGTTCTATACCTGGCTGGATAGTATTGAAGCAGCCGGCATTCCGCTGATCAACCCATACACCATCGTGAAATGGAATACGGATAAACATTACCTGCAGGATATCACTGCTGCCGGTTTACCAGTTATACCTTCCGCTATTATTAAAAAGGGAGCGCAGTTCAACCTGCGCTCCTGGTTTGAACACTTCTCCACTTCGCAACTGATCGTTAAACCCTGTATCAGTGCCGGTGCCAAAAATACTTTCACGATCCCTTTAGCTGAAGTGGATGATTATACAGCCCTCTTAACCCCTTTGGTGCAGGAAGAAGCCTTCCTGGTGCAACCTTACATTCCTGAGATTGCAACGGAAGGAGAATGGTCTTTTATTTTCCTGGATGGAAAGTTCAGTCATAGTGTAGTGAAGAAACCGAAGGCAGGTGATTTCAGGGTGCAGCAATATCATGGTGGCACCGTACATGTGGAAGAACCTGCTGCCAAACATATTGAAAGCGCTACGGCCTATGTGCAGCAGTTTGCGAAAGACTGTTTATATGCACGTGTGGATGGGGTGATCATCAAAGAAGAACTGAGCCTGATGGAACTGGAACTGATAGAACCGTTTCTTTTCCTGGGATCTCATCCCGAGGGATATGAGAATTACTACAAGGCATTAAAATCATATCAACATGATACCATTTGACCAACTATTGCTGTTCATACTGGCCGCCCTTGTGATGGTGATCACACCGGGACCTAATATGATCTACCTGATCTCGCGTTCTGCAACGCAGGGCAGGAAGGCCGGCCTGACCTCCCTGCTCGGCATTGCATGCGGATTATTGTCTCACATCTTATTGGTGTCTTTTGGACTCACAGCGGTGCTGATGACCATTCCTTATGCATACGCAGTACTCAAGACACTCGGTGTGCTCTATCTCTTGTACCTGGCATGGGAAGCCTGTAAGCCCGGAAGCAAGAGCGTTTTTGAAACACAGCATGAAATGAGGGCGGATAAGCCAGCGAAACTTTTTGCGATGGGCATCTTTACCAGTATGCTCAATCCTAAAGTAGCGGTATTTTACTTATCCCTCTTTCCTCAATTCATTCACCCTGCTAACGGCAATGTACTTTCACAAAGCCTGATCCTGGGTTTCACCCAGCTCAGCGTAAGCTTTACCGTTAACTTCATTATTGTGATGATATCGGCACAAGCTATGCAGTGGTTTGCATCCCATCCAAAATGGATCCGCGTACAGAAATGGTTTATGGCCAGTGTACTAGCGGGCCTGGCTGTAAGGATGGCTGTTGATAAAGGCAAGTAACGCTTCCCAGGAATAATAATGGAATACTTTACCATTGCTCATCGCTACAAACAACCCTTTTGGAAATTTATCTCCCAGCGGCACAGCAGTTATCTCAGAACCGTCACTTTCAATAGTGGATACCGGCACCTCGGATAACAGCTTGTGCTGATGGGGATTTCCAGCCTCTCCTTCTCTTCTGTACACCATAAAGGTGTTGTTCTGCTGATTGGACACCAGGATGTACCCGGTGCTATCTGATACGGGATAAATAGAAATACCTTCATGATCAGACACAAAACCCTCCGTACCAAAAAGTACCAGCTCCCCATCTGCCTTTGCATCCGGATCCGCTACATACTTCCTTACACCTACTGTTTCATCTGAATAGTAAATATAGCCCAGCTGATTATCCACCGCGATGGCCTCTATTTCTTTTTTACCACTGTACTTTCCGAACTTCCTTACCACAGCAGCCTGCACGGCTCCTTTACCATCATCACTGAGGCGGTATTGCCAGAGGTACTGGTCCACCGGACCGCTTTTGCGGCCTACAATAGCAAAGATGGCAGAGTCTTTCGGACGGGTATATAACGCAACACCCATAGGAGCCTGTTCTTTTTCCCCGGCAAATACAACGATGCCGCCATTATCGATGGGTGTTAATTCCGGCAGTTTGAAAATGCGGATGCTGTTAGTTTCTCTTTCAGTTAATACGGCGATATCTGTTGGCACGCCATTGATCTTAAGGCCATAGGCGATATCCACATTATTAGGGCGTTTAAGGCCTGTTACTTTATTTACGATCTTACCTTCCAGGTCAAAAGCATACAGACCGCCGTCTGTAGCTTTATCTGTGCCCAGGATCAGGCTTTTCAGTGTATCCTTATGATTGATCCAGATGGCAGGATCGTCTGTATCCGCCCCCACTTCCTGTGTGATCACTACTGGTTTGAGCGCGTTTTCTTTTACAGGCGCGTGCCGGCTTTTACATGCACAGAGTAATACTGCCGCTGCTATTATGATTCTTACCATTTACGAAAATTTACAGATCAAACTTAAAACCAAAGTTGTAACGCGGACGATAGTATTCCATTTGCATCGTCCTGTCAGATGCTCCCTGGTAATAACGCAGGGGCTGATTGGTCAGGTTGTTCGCTTCTGCAAATACGCGTAATTGTTTGGTTATTTTATAAGATGCATTGGCATCGAGGAAAAATTGTTTATCGTAGTATACATCATCAAATTCATTCCCACCCAGTTCATTCAGGTAAGCGGCTGCATAGTTGCCGGATAACCTGGCTGAGAAACGTTTGTTCTCATAAGAAAGGGAAGCATTGAACATATGAGGAGCAGTACCGGGTAAAGTTGCACCATCCCGTTTCTCACCATCTCCGTTATATACACCGTCTGCTTTTGATTTAGTGAAAGTATAGTTCAGATAGATGCCCAGGCCTTTGAACAATTGACGTTGCAGCGCTACTTCAAACCCATATACTTTTACGTTATCACCATTCCTTGCCTGTTTGTACGTCCAGCGTTCGCCGGTTGGTACAGGATTTTTTTCACCGGGGAAATCTGTGGCAAACTTCTCTGTTGAATATTGCTGATCGCTGTAGGTGTAAATGAAGTCGCTGATGTTTTTGTAGAACACACCGGCAGAAAGGATACCTACAGATTTGAAATAGTATTCGGACATAAAGTCGAAGTTCCAGGCATAGGCTGCTTTCAGGTTAGGATTACCGGCGCTCAATTCTTCATCTTCCACAATGCTGCTGATGTAAGGAGCGATATCGTAGTAATTGGGGCGGGCAATGGAAGTGGTAGCAGCTAAGCGCAGCACCAGTTCATTGGTTGCGTTGTATTTGAATGTAAGGCCCGGTAATACGTTCAGGTAACTGTTCTTTACACTACGCTGACCGGCGAGGTCTTCTTCTTCCTCTACAATATTTCCTTTATAATCAATGCTGGTATTTTCAAGACGTACACCGGCAATGAGGGAGAGTTTGGAAGTAAGGTCCTGGTCCCAGCGAACATAACCTGCTGTGATGGTTTCCTTAGCACTGAAATTCTCTGCGAGGTATTCTGAAGGATCTGCTTCCTTATCAAACAGCGTTGAATTGTTTAACTGCAGACCGCCCAGGTAAGTGTTCACTATAAAAGAACCTGGCACATACTTAGCGCCTGGCGCAAAACCTTTACCATCAAAGGAGATAGTGGGCATAGCAGAGAGATCACCAAAATCAGTGGCAGGTTCGTATTCGTAGAATACGTTATCACGTTTTTTGTCTTTCAGGCGCAATCTTGCTCCTATGCGCATGCGGCCTTTTTGTTGGGGCAGGATGCTTAACGGGAAACGGATGTTCAGTTTCAGGCCCAGTTCATTTTCACGGGTATAATCAGAGTTCTCTGTTACAGAATTAAACTCAAAATCTGAATTACCCACATTGCTGGTGGCCAGCGGGAATCGCATATCGGAAAGGTTGAGCGTTACAGGTACATCTTCTGCTTCATAAGAAATGTAACGTTCATTAGGTGTGTTCTCTACTGCGGAAGAATAGCTTGCCCCCCAGTCGAGGTCTACTTTACTGCCCAGCAAATGTTCTCCTCTCAATGAGTAGTTCTGTACTTTACGTTCTTCCAGCCTTCTGCTTTTGCCCTGGTTACTATTGATACCACCTTTTGTTTCGCGGGATAAAGAACCTAGATAACCGGTGAGCTGGTCGTTGGCGTCATATTCCGGTTCAATGTCCTCAATGCTCAGTGCGTAACGGTTCTCCCGGTCGTAATGCCAGTTGTACATAGCATTGGCATAGATCGTATTCCTGGCATTGAACTTATAATCCAGCGCAGCAGAGAGGCTTCTGCGAATGCGTTGTACATTGTACTGACGTAACTGGATCTCTTCTGTGTATATTTTATCCATGTCGTCTTTCGCCCATACTGCTTCCACGTTATCAGAACCGTAATCGTTGTTATTGTAGGATGCACTCAGTACGGCACCCAGTTTATTCCGGAAGAAACGGTTACCCAATACCAGCGAACCTGTGTACAATGGTTTATCGCGGATAGGATTCAAACCACCGGACAATGTAGCTGAAATACGCGGGCCGTTTGGTGCGGCACGGGTCACCAGGTTTACGGAACCGCCAATAGCGTCTGCATCCATATCAGGGGTGAGGGTTTTATTCACTTCAATGGTCTGCACCATATCGGAAGGGATCAGGTCCAATTGTACCCGGCGGTTATCTCCTTCCGCAGAAGGGATACGGTCTCCGTTAAGGGTTACAGAGTTCAGTTCAGGAGCCAATCCGCGGATGATGATATCGCGGGCCTCTCCCTGGTCGTTCTGCATGGTAACGCCGGGAATACGTTTGATGGCATCTCCCACATTCGCATCCGGGAAACGGCCGATCTGATCTGCAGATACAATGTTGGTAACATTGGGATTGTTCTTTTGCTGGTTCAGGGCTTTAGCCTGACCTCTTAAACGATCTCCCACGATGATCACTTCTTTTCCTTCAACACCTCCTGCATCCAGCTTAAAGTTCACCTCCGCATTCTTACCTGCGGCCACTGTTACTTCCTGCGAAGCTTTTTCGTAACCGATATAAGTGATCTCCAGGGTGTAAGTACCGGCAGGCACACTCAGGAATTCAAACCGGCCCTGCTGATTGGACACGGTGTAGTGATTACCGGGTTTCAGTTTCAAGGTAGCCCCGGGCAGGTTTAGATGCTGGTTCTTATCTATTACATGCCCGGTAACAAGACCGGTACCCTGTGCATAGGATGCTATGCTCAAACAGGAAAAGATAATTGCGGATAAAAGTTTTTTCATTCGGTAAGTCTTTTTTCGACTCCGCAAATATGCCCTCCGGCACAGGCTAATTCAAATTCTCACCGTGAACAAAAAGGAAACAGGCATTTCAGGAGCGTGAACAAAGCGGTAACAGCATAGCATTAAATCATTGATATTCAATAGCAACAGGCGTTACAAAATGCCTGTTAAGTTAACGTTACCACTATAGCGACTGTATAAAAACCGACAGGCTTTCCCCTTGCGGCAGGTTCAGTTTTTTACGGAGGCGGTAGCGCACTACCCTTAAACTATCCATAGAGATCCCCAGCAGGGTGGCAATGTCTCCGGAAGCCAGGTTCATTTTTAATAATGCCACGAGGCGGAGATCGTTGGCGGTGAGATTTTCGCAGTATTCCCGGAGTTTGTCGAAGAAAGATTGGTGCACTTGTTCAAAAATCCCCCTGAATTCATCCCAATGCTGATCATGATTAAAGTTCTGGTTGATCTGTGATTGTAATTGTTTTAATTGTTTCTTCTGATCACGGCGGTCTTCTTTCACCATATCATCCAGCTTCTGATGGAGTTCTTCCAGCAGCTGGTTCTTCTGTATAATATGGAGGGTATGGGTACTGAGTTCTTTTGAGCGGAGTTCCAGTTCCTGCTTGAGGTTAAATTCCGCCAGGGCGGCATTATGAATCTTAAGCCGCTGGCGGCTGATGATGAGCATGGCCATGATCACCAGCAGAATCCCTACAATTACAATAGCCCCGATAATGTTACGGGTATTGCGGAGGCCGGCTATTTCGTTATTCTTCTTTTCTATATCGTACATGGTTTGCAGCAGAGCCACCTGGCGGCCGTTTTCCTGGGAATAGATCTGCAGGAGGTGATAGCGGCTGAGTTCCAGGTAATAATAGGCACTGTCGTTATTGCCCATCAGATTATAAGATTTAGCGATATCGCGGTAGGCGCTGCAGATCTGGTATTGTTCATTTGCACGCAGGGCCAGTGCCAGGGCATTCCGGGTTTGGTCCAAACCTTCCAGGTAGTGGCCGGTTTTGCGGAACACATCTCCCAGGTTGTTATAGATCTCCAGGCAGGCAATGGAATCTCCGTTCTGCTGGTTGAGGGCAAGGGCCTGACGAAAATACCGAGTGGCGGAATCGTATCGCTCCTGGTCCTCATGAATGCTTCCCAGATTCTCATAGATCTTGGCCATACCGGTGTGGTTATCAATCTGGTGATATTGATCCAGGGCCAGCCGCTGGTAGTAGAAAGCACTGTCGTACAGCTGCTGTTTTTCATACAGGTGGCCGATCTTGCCATAGGTAAAAGCAATCCCGTTCTTCTGCTGCGCTTTATTATAGATATTAAATGCCTCGTTGTACTGTTCCCGGGCCAGGGAGGGTTGGCGGTTGTAATAATATAAGGTACCGATATCATTGAGGTTTTCTGCGAGTTGCATTTCCTTACCCTGCTGCTTGAAAAGTTTACCGGCCTGTAAATGATAATCCAGGGCCTGGGGATAATGGCCGAGGTGATAACAGAATTGTCCCATTTGGCGGAGGTGCAGGGCTGCGGCCGTCATGTCCCCTTTTTCCACTGCCTTGCCATATGCATCTTTCAGTGCCAGGAAGGAAGAGTCGGCAGATGGCCTGGCCTGTCCGGACTGGTGGATGATGAAAGTCTTCTCTTCCTGTGCCAGCAAGCGGAGCGTAACCGGGAACAGCAACAGACCCGTTAAAACAATTCGTAATAAGAACATATTCAAACAATAAAGAAGCAAAGAAAAGGTTCTAATGTTATGTTATTATTAAGGAGGGCGTTGGGAAATCATTTATTTTGATCATTATCTTTGCTGCCTATGTCTGAACATCCCTTTAACCGTGTCCAGAAGACTATAACCAACAATTTTTCACGAATCCTAAACATCGGTATACATCCCGGCATGCCGTTTATTGAGGCAAGACGGACCAGGTTGCTCAATCTCCTGGCTGTACCCTGGATACCCATGATGCTTATATTTGCTCTGGTGAATATGCTCCAGGGCAGGTATCCTCTCAGCGTCATCAATGTGCTGAATGCAGCAGGCAGCCTCGCTGTGCTCTTTCTTCACAAGCGGCAATTGTATTTAAGTGCCCGCCTTTTACTCATTATATACAGCATTATCCTTTATACACTTTCCGGATTTTTTTATCATAATGGTACAGAGTACTTTCTCATGAACATCCTGATCATTACCATCCTGGTATATGACAATAAATGGATTGTGATCAGTCTTTCCATACTGATCATAGCCTGCATGATCATTGTTTTGTTCCCTCCTTATAAATGGGAACCGGATCTGCCGGTACCGGACAGGCGCTTATGGGGTAATGTGGTTTGTGCTCTCACTTTCATCATCTTAGCCCTTACCTATTATAAACAGGTGCATGCGGATTATCAGCAGGAAAAGGAAAATCAACGGCAGGCGCTGGCAGCCATGAACCGGGATAAAGAGAAGCTGTTCTCCATCATCGCACATGATATCCGCGGGCCGTTAGCCACGCTGGAATTACTACTGGATATGTTCCAGAAAGGAGAATACGGAGAAACAGATATGCGCGAAGCAGCCATAGAACTACATAAAAAAGTAGGACAACTCGGCGGCACACTGGATAACCTTTTGCGATGGAGTGCAGGGCAGATGAAAGGCATCCGTGCACAACCAGAGAACTTCAGCCTTGCCCCCCTCACAGCGGAAGTATTACAATTCTTTGAATCGGGTATTGAAGAGAAAAGATTATCGATCGATATCAAACTGGCGGACTCTATTGCCGTGTATGCAGATAAAGACCAGGTGGCCGTGATCCTGCGGAACCTTATCAGCAATGCTATTAAATTCAGCCATCCCGGCGGAACCATCTACTTCAGCGTAAGCTCTGCCGGTGGCATGATACACATCCACGTAACGGATGAAGGCGTTGGTATTCCTTCAGAAAAAATGAACCAGCTGTTTTCCTTTCAGGCCAGGCCAGGTGTAGGCACCGGCGGAGAAAGAGGCAGCGGGCTTGGGCTGATGCTCTGCCATGAATTTGCGATACAGAATGGGGGACATTTACAGGTGAAGAGTATGAATGGCAGTGGTACCACTTTTATCGTGCAATTACCGGAAGGGAGGATTAAAGGTTTTAGCTTGTCATAATGTAGTTTCAAGCATAAAAAATAACAGTTAACCCATACATCGCTTTCCTCCCGGCGATATTATTTGAAGCTTTGTGGTGTAATAAAAATAAAAACTATTCACCCCAAAATTCAATTATGAAAAGAATCGTAATTAGCACGCTTTCTGTTGCCATGCTAATGTTTGTTGCCTGTAAAAAGGACCCCGAACAATCCAAAGACCTCTTTAACGGACCGGAAGTAAATATGGGAAATGGTAAAGCATGGGCCTGGGTAAAACTGGACGCACAGCAGAAACCACAAGCGATGGGTATTTCCTTCACGCCTTCTGCGTTGGTGAATCTTCCCCAGGGTGGAGAAGGCCATGCACATGAAAGTGCATTTACCCTGAAACTGCCTTCTCAAAAAAGTCTCACGCCTTTTGACCATGTTGTTGTGAACTGGAATCCTAATGGTCACGAGCCACTGAATGTATATGGTGCGGCGCATTTTGATTTTCACTATTACATGGAATCTGAAGCTTATGTAGATGCGATCCCCACTTATGCACAAGCCCCTGCGGATTTCGACAATGCCCCGGCTCCTGATTATTTCCACCCGGATTACTTTGGCCCTCCAGGCGGTGAGCCCAAAATGGGAAGACATTGGGTGGATGTTACCTCTCCTGAGCTGAATCCTCAAAACCCGGCGCCATTTACCGAAACCTTTATTGTTGGGAGTTTCAAAGGCAAGGTATTGTTCTATGAGCCGATGATCACCAAAACGTTCGTGGAAACACAGAACAATTTTGAGAAGGCGATCAAGATGCCGGCTAAGTTCCAAAAGGAAGGTTATTACCCTACCAAATACAGGATCATCAAAACCGGTAAAACCATTGATGTTATCCTGGAAGGATTTGTATTCCGTCAGAAATCATAAAATAAGAACGTATCATGCAACAATCCCGTTATAACATTTTCAATCAGATCCACAAAGGCCTCAGGGCAATGCTGTATGATACTGCGCTCCGTATCCAGCAAACGGATTTTTCACAGGAAGAGCAGGCGGTTCCTACGATCCGGCAGCTGGAGAAAGTATTGAGCTTCTTTGACAAACATGCAGATCATGAGGATGAATATATCCTGCCGGCTATCCGTAAACATGCGCGGTTACTGGTAGAAGAATTGGAAAGTGAGCATGCAGCAGATCGTTCCCTTTCCCTTAGCCTGGGCAAACATATCAGGGATTGGCTGATAGCGCAACATGCAGATGCAAAAAGAAAAGCAGGATTACATATGCTGTACGACTTCAATTCCTTCATTGCGTTCAATCTCTATCATATGAACAAGGAAGAGTTGTTGTTCAACCAGGTGTTGTGGGAACATTATACGGATGAAGAGATCTTCCTGATAGATCATGCGCTGGTTGCTTCAGTACCGCCGGATGCCCTGATGGCTGTGAGCCGCTGGATCATACGTGGGATCAATAATGAAGAGGTTATCAGATGGTTGAATGGTGTGAAGAATAATGCGCCAGCTGAAGCGTTTGGTGTTTTTATGACGCTTGCGGAGGAGGAGTTGTCTCCGGAGCGATTGAAAGATATACAGGCTTCGTTAACGGAAGGTATTTTGCTTGCTTAGATTTTGTTTTAATTAACCCCAAAGGAAAAAGCCCATCCCTGCACGTCCGGGATGGGTTGCTTTTTTGCTATGTGGAAGGGATTGTTTTTTTGTAGTGCATCCTTTTGAAGGCAGAGGGTACATCCCACGGTAGTGGAGGATTTTTTTATTTATTTGAGGTAGTTGTTTTATCTCAAAGAGGTAGATCTTATTTCAAAAGAGAAAACCTTACTTCAAAGAGAAAGATCTTATTTCAAAAAAAGATCCTTCCCTTTCAAAAAAAGAAACCCGCCACACTACGTGGGGCGGGCTCTTTAGTTTATAAGACCACTATTTCAAGTCAACAGGAATGAAGATCAACGGCGTTGGTAAACAAGAAGCACCGGGAGGTGAATACGTTAAACGGATCGTTTGTTCTTCACCATTAGCTGCCGGTTTGAATACCTGGATAAGAATGGCTTCAGGAGCTGCTTTGGTTACCAGGCGATCGCTGGGGAGCTGAATGATGCCTTCTTTGAATTTACCTTCACTCACTACCATCGTATTGGCCATTCCGCCACACCATTGGTTATTGCCACTGCGGGAATTCCAGGTTACCAGTGCAAGACCCTTGCCGTCTGTGCTCTTCCACTTCATTTCAATATTATAGATCACACCATAATTGCCTGCTAAAGTAGCAACACCCGGCGTGTTCTTTTCTTTTCCTGATACCCAGGGATCATTATCTCCATCCGCTACGATGATCTCTTTCACACCTTCTTTTGTATCGTACACGCTATCCGTGATAATGCGGTAATTGCTTACGCCAAATACCCCACGGCCTGCGCCACTATGGCCTTTTGGCGGAAGGATAGTTTTAATACGGCTCAGGGCTTTGGGACCTGAGGTATTAAGGTCTGTCTGGATGATGCTGATCTCTCCGGGTTGATCTATGGTGAATTCATAGAAACCATGTACCAGCTCATCATACTTCGCTATATATTTTTCCAGCTTTTCATCGATGGCGATGGACTGGCCGGGCTTTACAGTGCGGATCAGGTTCTGGGGAGCGGAAGCAAAATAATCTGCCAGGCCCTGTTTGCCGATCTGGTAATAATTGGTGCTGGGCTTCTGGGAAGAGTATTTCAGCATGCGGATGTGCATGTCTGCCGTACCGTTATTTTTAATAACGGCCGTGATCCGGCGATCTATTTTGGCCGGCTCTTTTACACCATTCACATTATAAACATATAATCTCACCGCCCCCGGCTGTACAGGTTCCTGTAATGCAATGGCCTCCGGTACCCGGATGTACTCAGGATCATCTGAGATCACATGCTGCGGCCCCGGCAGCACCACTTTCCGGTAGCCGATGTTCTGGATCTTCTCCGTCAGGAAATCCGGTAATGCTACAATACTTCCCTGAGGGGTCTTCAAAACAGCCTGTTGTAATTCGGGCTTCAATTCCTGCTGTGCCTGCGCCTGTAGGCCTAATGCAGCTATTGTACAAGTAAACAATAACGGCTTCCAGTTTGGTTGCTTCATATATTCTATAAGTTTGGCTTATCTCAAATATTTATAATAATGATCAAACTTAATAAAAGTTTTTATTAACTGCACTATGTTTTTAAAATAAATATTAAACATGACAATTCCCCGGACATCAAATAACCGGGAAAAATCGTCCATCCCCTGGCGTCATTTCTCCATTTTCCTGCAGTTCTTTTCGGGGCAACTTTGTGCTATCAAAAACAACAAACAATGACAACTTTTAAAGTTCCTGTTAGAGAAGAAGTATCCGCAAGCAGTCAGCAAAGCTTTGATACACTTAAAAAAGCATTGGGTATGGTGCCTAATCTGTATGCCACCCTGGCCTATTCTGAAAATGCACTAAGCAGATTCCTCGCTTTTCAGAATGCTCCTACCTCTCTTTCCAACAAAGAAAAAGAAGCAGTGAACCTTGTGGTGAGCCAGGTGAATAGTTGCAAATATTGCCTCAGCGCCCATACCATGCTGGGTAAGTTGAATGGTTTTTCGGAAGAAGAAATACTCCTGCTCCGCAAAGGCCAAAGCACGATCCCGAAAACACATGCCCTGGTACAACTGGCAAAGGACCTTACGGAAAATAAAGGCCATGCCGCAGCTGCTAACCTGGAGGCATTCTTTGAAGCGGGTTACAACAAAGGAAACCTAGTAGACCTGCTCCTTTTGATCGCTGATAAAACAGCCCTCAACTACCTGCATAATCTTACAGAAGTGCCTGTCGACTTCCCTCCTGTCCCTGAATTAAACTAAAAACAGCAAATATGATCAAACCTCCTTTCACTTACGAAACTGCCCTGCAGAAGGTGCAATTGGCAGAAGATGCCTGGAACAGTAAAGATCCTGAAAAGGTATGCCTTGCCTACTCTTTAGACACAGAATGGCGCAACAGAACAGAATTTATCAACGGACGGGAACAGGTAAAAGCTTTCCTGCAAAAGAAATGGGAAAAGGAACTGGATTACCGCCTGAAGAAAGAACTCTGGGGATTCCGGGAAAACAGGATGGCCGTTCGTTTTGAGTATGAATGGCATGATAAAGCCGGACAATGGTTCCGCAGTTACGGCAATGAGTTATGGGAATTTGATGAAGAAGGGTTAATGCGCAAACGTTTTGCCAGTATCAATGATCTTGCGATCTCTGCGGAGGAACGAAAGTTTAAATAACGTAATATTGCCATGATGCCCGCACATACTTATACACTGATCAATCAGTTATCGAAGCACCTGGCTTTTAAAGTGGTCAGGCTGGAAGACAGTCCTCATTTACAGGAACTGCAAAGAATGAGCTATTACAGTATGATCCTGATCACGGAAGGGGAAGCGAAGTTACATGCAGAATTGTCCAGTTATGATGTGAGGGAAAATGCGTTGATCTGCCTGGCGCTTTATCAGCCCTTTCAGTTGGAAATGAAGGATTGTAAAGGATTCCTTGTTCATTTTCACCCCGACTTTTTCTGTATCTACAAACATCACAATGAAGTGGCCTGTAATGGCATATTGTTCAACAATATCTACCAGCCGCCTTTCCATCACCTGGAGCCGGCTGAAACGGCGAAACTACTCCTGATCATTGATCAGATGCGGGAGGAATTGAAAGAAGAAGCATTGGCGCAGCATGAATTGCTTTCCTCCTATCTGAAGATCTTCCTGATCACGGCTTCCCGTTCAAGGCTTCAGTTTACAGGTGATGCACGGGAGCAGGCGGACCTGCCTGAAGGACCATTTGTATTACAGAAGTTAAAGGATGCAATAGAAGCGAATTTTAAGGAGAAACATTCTGCGAGTGATTATGCGGGTTTATTGAATATCTCTGCCAAAGCACTGGCTAAGATCACTAAAACGCATTTCAACAAAACATTGACGAGTATGATCTCTGAAAGGATCATTAGTGAGGCGAAGCGGGAGTTGTACCTCACCTCCAAACCAGTGAAGGCGATTGCTTTTGAACTGGGGTTTGATGATGAATATTATTTCTCGAGGTTTTTTAAGAACAATGTGAATGTGTCTCCGCAGATCTATAGGAGCCAGGTGGGTTTTGCAAGAGCGGAGGGAGGATTGAATTAGTTCTTTTTTCAGGCGGAAACCTTGCCGCGCAGCAGAGGGCGGAGTTTTTTTTTCTTTTGAGGAGATGGTTGTTTTTTGGAGTTGCGAGGGATTTTTTCTTTTTGGGGGAATGGCTGTTTTGGGGATTGCGAGGGATTTTTTCTTTTTGGGGAATGACTGTTTTGGGATTTGCGAATGGTTTTTTCTTTTTGGAGGAATGACTGTTTTGGGGATTGCGAATGGTTTTTTAGGGCTTCGAGAAGGTTTTTATTTAGAAAAAATACTTGTAAACTAAAAAGGCTGACCAAATGGTCAGCCTTTTTAGTGCTATTTCTTAAACTGCGTTCTCACAATATCAAGGTATAACTCACCATAACTTTTAGCCGGTTCAATCTGCAGATCTTCATCCCATTTATTGAAGGAATCTATCAGGATCAGCTTGTTGGCAGTACTGGCATTCATTTTGGCTACGTTACACATCTTTTTGAACATTGCTCCATTATCCTTCCTTTCCACGTTAGGGTTGAGACTCGTAGGGGCAGTGATCAGCCAGTTATAAGCAGGGAACACATTCGCCACATATTCCACATTCCAGTTATCCTTGTAATACTTTTTAGAATACTTCCAGTTCTCATTGATCATCTGCGGCAACAGGTAGAACCTGTCAAACCCATCAGGACGGAAGTTTTGGTGATAGATGGCATCTACACATTCCTTGTAACGGAAAAAGTAACGGGCCGGGGGTGTCCATCTGTCCTGCATGCCTACAATGTATACATCAAAACCTTTGGCTTTTATGCGTGCACGGAGGGCGGTATAGATGGATTTGTTATTATCAGAAAATAAGTTCTGGGCATTGGTGATGTAGAGCAGTTTCTTGCCATCTACTTCCATGTACTGAGGACTACTGAAGAGGTAAGTTAACCTTTCAAAGTCCTGCATGAACTGTTCCAGTTTCAGGGCATCCTTTTCCAGCGGGGCGGTGGCGCTTATTCCATATGTTCCGTTATTGAGATTATAGGTAACGGCAAACTTTACATTGGAGGCAGCTGAATTATCCAGGTAGGATTTAATGATGGTAGAATCTCTTCTGAATGCGCCATTATCCCTGAGTGCGGAACGGGCAGAGAACAGAAAATAATCGATCCCTGCTTTGGTGGCATATTCCAGGTGTTTGGTCATAATAGCCGGTTGTACTACGCCGTTGGGCATGGTATACTTCCCTACTACCGGCTCTTCTTTTATATTGGCATTGAAACTACCCAGTTCATAATAGAAGGCGCCTACCACGTAATTCTCCGTAACCGGCACTTCCGGGATCTCGTAATTCATAAAATGATCTTCCGCTTTAGGGCCATCATCCTTTGTACAGGCTGCCAGGGAGATCATTCCTGCGTATATCAATAGCTTCTTCATCATTCAGTTATTTATAAGTTCTGATAAGGGTGTAAGCAATCCCATTGTTCTGCAGGGATTGAATAGTGGTACCATACCAATGTTGTACGAATCCAAAATTCAATACAGCGGTTTGGGTATTCCAATCTTTGTTGGGCAAGGGTTGCAGGAAGCTCAGATTAACATACGGACTTCTTTCATCCCCACCCAGTTTAGCTACGGCATCATTATAACCAGGTGTGTTATAATTCAGCACGGTAGTAGGATATACCCATCTGTTGGGCAACAAAGAGAAGGTAGCATTGATAAACTGGTTAGCAGGATTAGTATGCGGAGGAAGTTCCAGCACACGCGTTCTTCTTTCCAGGCACCAGGTATCAAAACCTCCATCAGGATAATAGTTGATCCATTGCTGCAGCCAGATCTTAAACAGATCGTCTTCCGGGATATTGGTGTTCACCAGGCCCAGGTAGTTATAATATCCTGTAGCAGATGTGCCGAACTTCACTCCATTCTGATTCTTATAATTGGTGGCCGCTGCACCTGTAATACCCCAGTTAGCAAAGTTGGCATCTATACCGGCATTATAATATTGCTCTGCTGTTTGCGCTCCCCCCAGTCCTAGTTTTGCAGCTTCTGCTTTCATGAACATAGCCTCTGCATAGGAGAGATGGATGAAAGGTTTTTCTGCGGTAAGCAGAAACGTTTTTTTAGGATCAGAATAGGTAAGGATGTTCAACCCTCCTACCGGATCACTGGTTAAACCCCATCCCGGTAATAGCCGGGGTGCTTTGGGTAAACCGAAATAAGGGATCCTGTAGGTGACGATACGGAGGGAATCATCTAAAGTACTGGTAAGCGTATCCTGCAGCAAAAAACGGTTTACAGCAGGCACAGAATCATAGTAAGCACTTAAACGGGGATCGTTGTACGACCGGAACCAGGTAAAGATATAATCGCTCATCTTGGGGGCTATGTCCTGCGTAAATGAGTTGCGTACATATCGGATAAAGTAAGGACTTTGGTTACCGTCAATATTCTCGTAGCCCATCTTCGCCGTTTCAGTTTCTGCACTGATGGTATTGGCTTCTGCCTGCATCACTTCCGTGATGTGTGTGCGGGCAACCGCTCCCAGGTTCTTCTGGCAGCGCAGCGCAATCTTTAAACGGAGGGTGTTGGCAAACTTCTTCCATTTGACCAGGTCGCCGGTATACAATACATCGTAGCTGAGCTTATCTTTCGTCACATCTATCTTATCTGCGGCGTCCTTCAGCATGGTAAGGATATTTGTATACACTACATCTTCATCATCAAACAGGATAGATGAACCTGCCTCTGGTTTCAAAGCATTCTGCATGGGGATAGGCCCATAGGTACCTACCAGGATAGAATATACATAAGCCTGCCAGATACGGCCTATCTGTACTTTATTGTTAAACCCTTCTGCAGTGCTGTATTTTTTGTCCAGCTGACTGAGGTTGCCCAGTATTTCCACATAGGATTGTTCCCAAAAACCATCCGCTCCCACACCATAACGGGAAGAGCCTCCGCCAATGCATAAGAGATGCGAAGTGGTCCAGTGATAATCCATATTGGCATTAGCCAGCAGATCACTGGTCCTTTTGATGGAACCTTCAATGATCGCTTCCGGCGTGGCATTTTCAAACTGGTTCGGATTGATATTTGTTCTGTTAAAAGACTTTGTACAGGAAAAGCCTGTTAACATGATAATAAGCAGATAACACAGATTTTTCATGTTCCGATTTTTAGAAATTAAATTTCAGGTCCACACCATAGGTAGCATAAGGGAAAGATCCTCCCTGCTCAATACCCTGCGCATTGCCGGTAGTATTGGCTGCTTCAGGATCAATACCCCTGGGCGTATTTTTCATGATGGTCCAGAGGTTCCTTCCCACCACTGCTACTCTCGCGCCTCTGATGAATTTGTTGCGGAACCAGTTGGCATTTAAATTATACCCCATCACTACTTCACTCAGGCGGATATTGGAAGCATCAAAGAGGTTATTGCCCATGTCATTGTCCATATTCTGCCAATAGGCTTGCGGTGATTGCCAGGATTCGTTTGGTTTGAGGGCAATGTACCTTCCGTCTTTACCTATCACGGGGGCACCTTGTGCATTCAGCACAGGATTATAGCCCGGGTATTTAATTCCTTTTGGCCGGTTCTTATCCTGGTAGGCGTTGCCAAACAAACCAATACCATTCTGTTCATCTCCTGATTCACCTAAGATGAGACTACTGTAGTAAAAATCTTCCCGGCCCAGTAAACTCTGAATGGTATTACCGGTAACATTTGCTTTGTGATTGGATACGGAATAAATATCACCTCCCCATTTCACTGTTACGAGGAAGCTGAGGTCAAATCCTTTATATCTGAAAGTATTGCCGATGGATCCTATCCAGTCCGGCCGGAAATTCCCGAGATAACCGTTGGGTTCAAAGTAAGGGCGGCCGGTAGAAGCATTGATCATCATTGTATCACCGGAATAGTAAGCGGAGTTCCCTCTCAATACACCATAAGGTTTACCTACTTCTGCATTGGAGGTCATTACAAACCAGCTGCCTAAGGTGTAGCGGTTCACACCGGGTGTGAGGGATACAACCAGGTTCTTATTCGTAGACCAGTTGAGCAATACATCCCAGCTAAACTTTTTTGATTTGATGGGCGTGGCTTTGATAGATAATTCCACCCCGGTGTTCTGGATCTCTCCTGCATTCACGATCTCTTCCGTGAAACCTGTTTCGCGGGCTACCTGCGCGCGCATGATCTGGTCCACTGTATTCGATCTGTAAACAGAGGTAGAGATATTGATACGGTCAGCAAAGAAAGAGAGGTCCAGCCCTATTTCCCGGGAAGTGGTCTGTTCCGGTTTCAGGTTAGGGTTTTTACGCAGGTTCTCAAAATCCAGCCATGGGTTGCCGAGGAATAAACCGCCATAGGCAAACATGGATTGTAAGGAATAAGCACCTGCATCATTACCCACCTTTGCCCAGGAAGCACGCAGTTTACCATAATTGATAATTTTCTGGTCTTCCGGCAGGAATTGTGTGAATACGAAACTGCCGCTTACCGAAGGGTAAAAGAAAGAGCGGTTATTTTCCGGCAAGGTGGAAGACCAGTCGTTACGACCGGTAATATCCACGAACAGGAAATCACGAAAACCTAAAGTGGTGGAACCGTAAACGGAATTTGTTTTATTACGCACCAGGTTTTCACTGGCTACAGGGTAGGCGTTGCTGTTAGAGATGCTGGGCATGTCGTGATTGAGGAGAGAAGAAACAGCTTGCTGGCGGAATAACTGGTTCCCCTGCATGAAGTTGGTACCCAGGTTGGCATTCAGACTGAATTCCTTCCCCCACTTCTTTGTGTACATGAACATGCCTTCCATATTCCAGTTCTGGTTCTGCTGTGTGAACTGTGAATAAGAACCTAGTTTGCTCTGACGGGAACCGGGTTCCCTGTATACAAAACCACTCCCAAAGGTGAGGTCTGTAGAGATCTGCCCCCGGAACTTCAATCCTTCCATGATATCTACGGTGAGGGTCGTACCTCCTATGACACGGTGTTTGATATCTTCATTCTCATTTTCATAGATGGCCCAATAGGGATTTTCATATCCGTCTCCCTGTGCACCATAAGAGAAAGCATTGCCGGCAGCATCTCTCCATGGGGTGAGTGCTTTTTCGTCAATACTGCGCAACATATAGATGTAGGCATTCATGGGGCTTTGGGCATCCATGTTACGGAATGTGCGGTTCTTTACTTTATCCAATGTGTACAGCAAACGGGCATCCAGGTTTACTTTTTTACCGAGCCTGCGGCTGCTGCTGAGATTGAAGTTGTGTTTCTTCCGCATGTTCTGTTTTGCCAGTACATCGTTCCCATCCGTATAAGTATAGGAAGCGCGGAAGTTTGAACGTTCATCAGATTTACCCACAGATACATTGGTGATATTGGTAAAACTGCTTTGATACAGGTCCTTGATATTATTTGGCTGCGGATAAAATCCATGCGGTTTACCATCATATCCATTATAAGGCTGGCCTAACATGGGTGCCCCCCAGCTGCGGGTATTGGTTCCCATATTGATGGCATTTGTTCCGGGGATAATGCTATTGGTGTTCTGTACCGTGCGGAATGCATTTCCTTCTCCATACACATTCTGGTATGCAGGATATTCGGAAATGGTGTACCACATCATGTTCTGGTTTACGCTTACGCCCAGGGAGCCATCTTCTTTACTCTTTCCTTTTTTGGTAGTGATAAGGATGGCACCGTTCGCTGCTTTGGAACCATAAAGCGCGGCAGCATTCGGACCTTTCAGCACTTCGATGTTGGCAATGTCGTCCGGGTTGAGGTCTGCGGCGCCGTTTCCATAGTCCAGGTTGTTACGGCCATCGCCCATGGAGTTGTCGATGGGTACACCATCTACTACCCAGAGGGGTTGGTTGTTACCGGTAATGGAATTGTCGCCACGGATCACGATCCTTACGGAACCTGTTGGCTGGCCTGTGGTGGTTACCTGCATACCGGCAACTTTTCCGGCGAGCGCACTGGCAATGTTCACATCGCGGGCTTCCGTTAAACGTTCCGGATCGATGGACTGCTGTGAATAACCGATTGTTTTGCTTTGGCGGGATAAACCCAATGCCGAAACCACTTCCACATCTTTCAGTTTCACGGCATTCCGAAGGAGGGAAAAATTGAGGGTACCGCCGGTGGCGATAGATTCTTTGGAGAAGTATCCGGTGTAGCTGGCTACGAGGATACTTTTTGCAAGGTCAGGGACCTGGATCGTATACGATCCATCGTCTGAGGAAAGTACGCCGGTGCCGGTACCTTTAATGTACACTGCCGCACCCGGGAGTGGTTGATTGTTCTCGTCCATTACTTTTCCTTTCACGGTCGCTTTCTGGGCAAATGCGAATGCAGGAAACAGGAGGAACGATAAATAAATGGTAAGATTCCGGGATAAGGATCTCTTTTTCATCGTGGAAGCGTTTCGTGGAAAAATAGTATGCTGCAAAGTAACAGGCACGGGCTTAATAGGGGGTTTAATAAAGGATTAACCCCAAATTAATTTCCTGAATACTAACTAATTAATGCATTAATGAAGGATCTCATTAAAGCTTTGGGGGAAGTCTTCATCGTACATATGCCGATAGTCTTTGGCAAACTTTTCATAGGTATTCCTGGCAATGGAGTGACGGCCAAGGGCATTCAGGGTTTTACATTTCATCTGCAGGGCCTGCTCGTTGACCTGGTCAAAATTGAAGATGGCATTTGCGATCTCGATCAGTAATTCTGCATCGGCGGGTGTGGTTAATGTAGAACCCGCATATATTAATACATCCAGCACTTTGCCGGAGATGTCTGATTTAATATCATCCAGCCAGGTATATTCCGTCTGGTGAAGGAAGGCCCCCCTGCTAACGATCTGTAAAAGCTGGCGGATCTGGTCTTTGTTAATCCCTTCCCTGTTCCGGGCCAGTTCGTAAAAGATAGCGAGGTCTATATAGATCTCTTCCGGCGGATATTGGAATACCCATTTACCCGATTCCTTTTTAAAGGAACAGTTGCCCAGCTTTTCCAAAATGGTTTTGAGCTTGAGCATATTAACAGAACGGTTATTCTTTGCGGCCTTGTCTGATTTATCATTCCAGAGGATCTCGTTCAGGTTTTCCACGGAAATGCCATGGCCGTATTTTACGGAGTAGATCATTATTAACAGGAACAATTCCTTTAATAATGGTGTGAACTGCCGGGTGATATCCACTCCTTCTGCATCCGTTACACTAAAGTTGCCGAAGAGGAAAACAGAAGGACGTTCTTTGTGCTTCACTACTTTTTCCGGCTCAGGAAGTGTTGCTTTTACCCTTCTCTTCCTTTCTCTTTTTCTAAAAGAGAGCCAGAGTGCAAATGCCAGTAATAATAAACCCACGGGGTAATACCACCAGTTCACTTTGATCACCGCATGGGAACGGGTGGCAGGGATCAATGCATTGGGAGGGAAAGCGATGGTATAGATCTTTACATCAGTGGCTTTATTATCTTCTGTGAGTAAGGTAACGGCAATCAGTTTCTTACTGTTTGCGCAATAGTAGAGGTCTGCGTAAGAGCGGTTGTCTTTAAAAGCATAGGGGATGGTATCGCCCAGGGCCTGGTATTGGTTATTCTTCAGCGAGCCTCTGATCAATTGTAATCTTGAATCAAAACGGTCCTTAGGGTAATTGAGTGCATAATAGTGATCATCGATGATGATCATGGAATTCGCAAACACAAATGCGTCCTTCGGTGTGTCCAGGGTGAAGATCTTTTTGATGGTATGGGCTTTGGGATCAAAGCGCAGCAGGTCGTACAGGTATTTTGGATTGAGGATCTGTTCGCCTGTGGTGCTTCCGTAACCACCTAATATATATACATCATCTCCCTTTGTGCCTAATGCAGCCAGGTATCTGGGTGTGTAGGGATCGCCCTTTACCTGTACGCTATCCCATTTATGGGAAATGAAGTTGTAGGTATGGATCTTGTTCTTGTAAGTGAGCTGGCCGTATCCGCCTAAAACATATAACCTGCCCGGTGCAGGGAAATAGAATTTATTGGCATGCCAGTATTCCGTTACATCTGCTGCGGGAAAAGGCTGCTCCCAGGTTTGCTGTTCTTCCCGGAATGGCGTGGCCCATTGTTTATCAAGATAAAAATTATAGAGCTGATGGGTTTCAGGGTGTATGAAAGACAAACTACCTCTCAACAGAAAATGTTCCGGTGAAAGGATGGCGGTTGTTTGCATAGTGCCGTTCTTTACCAGGAAACGATAAATGGAATCCTTTGCGGTGACTACTACTTCTTCCCGGGCAGCATCAAAAGCTACGGTGGCATTTCCTTTTACGTTTTTATTATATACAGCCTGCCATTGTTGGTAGAGCGGAGTGATCCAGATGGGATTGGTGACATTCGCTTTTTTGTCCCGCAGGCTGTCAACAGAAACGTAACCTTTGGTTTCCCGCAGGGGCCAGAAATATTTAGTTTTCTGGTTGATAGCGATACTGATATTCCTGACCTGCATAGGTGGCAGGTCTGTAGATTTGAACTCCGGTTCATTACAGGCACCAAAAACAATGCGGAAACAATCATCTTTCAATTCCACTTTGGCTTTGCTGACCAGTTTACCATTCACATGAAAAGAGATCTCCCCTTTGTTCACCCGTAATTTTAAACGGTGCCACTGGTCCGCCAGGCTGGCGCTGTCTGTTTTAAAGCCAATACCGGTCATGGATTCTCCGAAAACCACATTGAAACCACCCTCTCTTGGACTGTAAAGGAGGTCGATATTCTGGTGGCGGGCATTGATCAGCCGGAAAACATAGCCAAAATAGGCGGGATGTTCAGGAAGGAAAGAGAGGTCAAAAGCCAGTTCAAAATCTTCCCCCAGGCATTGGGGAGTTCCAGCGCCAAGGTCCAGTGAAGTCCTTTTTTCCTGCACTACTTCAAATGAAGAAAATATCAACCCATGGGATTGCGCAATTGAAGCTTTGACGAAAAGCAGGCTGAAAATAACTGGAAGAAGTCCTTTTACTACAGATTTCATGACGTTGGAACAAAGTGCGGTGGGAACTTTGTTCAGTGGTTGATAATAGATTTTATGGCAGAAAGATAAATGTTTTTTTAATAATGGCATAGATACATCTGAAACTAAACATTATTAATTATCTTTATGTAATAAACATTAGAAATCGTACCGCATCCTATGAAGCCTCTTGTGTTAGCTGCGATTGTAGCTATATCCATTTTATTTGCTTTCCCGGCAAGAGGTCAGCTCGTTCCTGCAACTCAACCTAAAGACCAGGAAACGAAATACCTGATGAAAGAGGGTACCTACCTGGGATTCCGGCAGGTGAACCTGAGCATGGGGGAAATAGGCTTTGAGGTAACCATCTCCAGTAACATCAAGGGAAAGGCAGCCCCTACCCTGGAATTCAGGATAGATAAACCCAAGGGGAAAAAGATAGGGTCCCTTAAGATCCCGGACACGGCAGATACCACTTTTAATATAAAATTAACCGGTCAGTTAAGGCATGCCATGGGGGTGCACGACCTCTTCCTGGTGGCCAAGGGTAGTGGGGAATTCAATATTTTCGGGTTTGCCTTCATACGGAATTACTGAGCTCCGGGGCTAATGCGGACATCAATTTTAGCAGAAGAGATTTACTGAATTGGCCTTATATTTCGGAAATTTTATCATGATGAAGCGTATTTTCCTGTGGGCCATTTTAGCTGTTCTGACCTTTTCCGCCAACGCACAAAAAGCAGGCAATCCGGTTTTCCCGGGCTGGTATGCAGATCCTGAGGGTATTATATTCAATAAACAATACTGGATCTACCCTACTTTCTCTGCTCCTTATAATAAACAGGTGTTTTTTGACGCTTTTTCCTCTCCGGACCTGGTCAAATGGACGAAACACAGCCGCATCCTGGACACCAGTGCCGTCAAATGGGCTAAACGGGCCATGTGGGCACCTTCTATCATAGAAAAAGACAAAAAATACTATCTCTTCTTTGGGGCCAACGATATCCAGAAGGATTCCGAATTGGGTGGTATAGGCGTTGCCGTAGCGGATAAACCACAGGGGCCTTATAAGGACCATCTGGGCAAACCCCTGATCGATAAATTCCATAACAAAGCACAGCCCATTGACCAGTTTGTGTTCCATGATAAGGACGGGCAGTATTACCTGATCTATGGTGGCTGGCGGCATTGTAATATCGCAAAGTTGAACAAGGATTTCACCGGCTTTATTCCTTTTGAGGATGGCAGTGTATTTAAAGAGATCACACCTGATAAATATGTGGAAGGACCGTTTATGTTCATCAAAGACGGTAAATATTATTTCATGTGGTCAGAAGGAGGATGGACAGGCCCTGATTACAGTGTAGCCTATGCCATTGCTGATTCTCCGCTGGGCCCTTTCAAAAGGGTAGATAAGATCCTGCAGCAGGACTCTACCATCGCAAAAGGCGCGGGGCATCATTCCGTGATCCATGTTACCAAAAACAACAGTTGGTATATTGTATATCACAGGAGGCCTTTAACGGAAACGGGGGCTAATTCCAGGGAAACCTGTATAGAGAGGATGTATTTTGATGAACAGGGGTTCATCAAACCCGTGGTGATCACTAAAGAGGGAGTGGAGAGGAATCGTTTGAAATAGGTTTATCGTATATCCTTATGTGCTAACATAACCTGGTATTTGACGCTGATGTGTAAGGCGGCATCTGCCAGGTTCATTTTTTTCATCAGGTCCAGGATCTTTTCGTTGGGGTGATTCTGCACCTCCAGCAGCATAGCCCTTGCATCGCTATCGGATGCAAGTACCTGTTGTAAATCAACCTCTTCCGTTTCAGAAATCAAACCGTAATGCTTTCTAATGAGCAGGTCAAGTATTTCATTTTTGTCCATATGACCGGGGGTTATTCCAGAATAAGATCGGTTTTAACAACCGCAGGGGGAATAATTTTTATAAAACAATGTTTGATTAACATATCCCTGCCAGTTATACATGTTAATGTTACACGTATACCCATCGTTGTTAACCAGTCTTTAACAGCAAACAGCATCGTCATAAAGTGTATATTTTGTAATATAGCAGTAGTAAGAATGCAAAATCTACTTCTCTTTTTCTCCAGCTGTGCTTAACTCTCAAACCATTTAGTTTATTTCCGGCAACTGTTAGCACATGGACGACAATATTATTGTACAGGAACTGCATAAGAAAAACATGGAGGCTTTTACCTGGATGTATGAGAAATACTACAAGGTACTCTGGGCACATGCAGACTATATTCTGAAAGACACTACCGAAGCTGAAGAAGCTGTACAGGATGTGTTTTGCAAACTTCTGGATTTTAAAGGATGGGGGCATGTAAAGAACCTTAAATCTTATCTGAACACTTCTCTGCGTAATTACTGTTTCAACCTGCTGGAGAAGAATAAAAAAACGAACGAAAAGCGCTTGAATTTTTCACGGGTGATGATCTCTGACACCTGGGAAACGCCTGACCTGCACGATGCGAGGCAGGTAGACAAAAAATTACAGAAACTATTATCCCTTCTAAGTCCGCAACGCCTCAGGGCTTTCCATCTCATTTACCAGGAAGGCATGACCTATGAAGAGGCCGCCCATTCCCTGGGTATCAGCAAGAACAGTATTAAAACTCACATCAAACTGGGCCTTCGTGTATTAAGGAACTTCGGGCCATTCATATTTGTTTTCTTTCTGAATTAAGATCACTGCATACATTGAAAGGATTGGCGAGTATTATCTTTCCTTCGGAATCGGTAACAATAATTCCCAGCGTTTCATTTATGATGCCGCTTTGGTAAATCCCTTCCTCGTCATTTCACCCCAGGCCTTGCGTTTACGCAGGAAATCAAAATACCCCCTGATACCTGCCCATACTACAAAGGGATGAAAAATAAAAGGTTCAGTAAGGGCTGCAAGGATCAGCCTCCTCACTTCTCTTTTCCGCCTGTATTGATTGTAGGTGCTTACTTCCATGTAAATAGCAAAAATGGAATTGAGATAACCGAATGAAATAATAAACAATAAAAAAGCAAAGAACATATGCCAGTTGATCAATCCCATTCCGGCCAGTATCAGGAATACGATAAAACCGGCAAACTCTATCAGTGGGGCCAGCATTTCAAACAATAACCAGTAGGGATAGCTCAGTACGCCCAGCAGATCATAACGGGGATTGAGAAAGATCTTTTTATGAGAACGGAGTGTTTCAATGGTTCCCCGTGTCCAGCGGTTACGTTGACGGCTCAATATGTTAGTGGTTTCGGGCGCTTCGGTCCAGCAGAGGGGATCGGGAATATAAGTTACTGTGTAGGGAAGATCCTGTTCATGCATATAACGTCTCATCCGAACTACCAGCTCCATGTCCTCCCCTACCGTTTCCGTGCTGTAACCACCGCACTTAATAGCAATCTCCTTGTCAAAAGCTCCAAAGGCACCGGAGATCAGCAGCAATCCATCCAGCCGCGTCCAGGCCATTCGGCCTAACAGGAAGGCACGTATGTATTCCAGGGCCTGCATCCTGGCCCAGTAATTCTCCGGTAAATAAACACGCGTAAGCCTGCCGTTCTTAACCTCACAGGAATTGGCAATACGGATCACCCCGCCTGATGCGATCACCCTGGCTTCTCCTTCTTCCAGGAAAGGTTTTACCATTTTGAGGATGGCATCATGTTCCAGTATACAATCAGCATCTATGCAAACGATATAATCATGGCTGGCAATATTGATCCCTACATTCAGCGCATCGGCCTTCCCCCCATTTACTTTATCCACTACCACAAGTTTATTATAGGCAGGATGCCTGGTTTTATACACTGCTTTTACCTGTTGCGTGGGAATGCTGTAGTTCACAAAGAAATCAACCTTCTCCAGTTTATAGGCATCAATGAGCTTTTGCAGGCTGTCGTCTTTACTTCCATCATTGATCACTACAAGCTCCAGCTTATTATAGTACAGGGAAAGAAGTGATCTTACATTCTCCACAATGGTAGCGCCTTCATTATAGGCAGGGGCGAGTATACTTACTGTTGGTGCATGCGGGGAAGAAGCCAGCAGGCGGTAATCGGTAAAATCGTTTTTATTCAGGTATTGTCTTGTTTCCCCGATGGAGTTTACGCCAATGAACACATAAAAAACGATCAGCGCCACTGAATACAGGAATATGGCCGTTATGATAACATATATAAGTATATCCACGAAGTTCATCTTGCCATTTCGCTTTTAATATGAAGGAATATCTGTTGAAATCCGGGTTTGTGCTGCAGCTCAGCCATTCCGTTTGTGCAGCACTTTGCCATCACCCGCGCTACCTGCAGCTGAATGGAAGTATTACCGCTTTCCAGCTCATTTTCAAGAAATGCTTTCTGCTGATCAGTAGCGATGTTTTCCAGTGCCTGCAGGATGGCAGTTCTGTTAACGACGGTTTCCGTGGCATATTTTTCCACCAGTATCTGTGCGGTATGCTCATCTCCTATGTGCATAAGGGTTTTGATGGCCTGTGTTCTTACTTTTTCTTTTGGATGCTGCAAACATGCCGTTACAGCTTCTTTGAGATGATATTGCTGATAGATCTCCGCAAGCTTTAATGCAAAGACCACCACGCTGTTATTTTCAGAGAGCAACCAGTTCTCCAATGGTTCCAGGTGCCCCGGATCAAGCGGTTCCAGCTGTTCCAGCAGCTTTACCTGTTGCCAGGTGTTCATCGGCCGGGTAAGGTTGTTGAGGAAAGAAAGGCCCTCAAAGCCAGAGAAAGCCAGCACAGCTGTTTGCGCTTCCTGCCTGATATATTCATTACTGCTATTGGTATAACGCAGGATACGGTCCTTTAGATCTTTCTGCTCCATCATATAGAGCTCATAGATACCTTTTGCCTTTTTATGCCAGATCCTGCTGTTAAACTTCCGGAGTGAACTTGTTTTCAATCCCAGCTGCTCATAGAGGTAAACCACATTGCGGGAAGCGATGCCTATGAGGCTCTTTTTTGTATTAATAAGCTGGTTGATGGCATATTGACGGGCGATCTTATTTTTCCGGATATCTTTTAATCCTTCAGGGACCTCCACAGCTATACCTCCTGAAAAATCATCCAGCAGCATATTACTGAGCCATTGATCAAAGAATTCCTGTACCTTCTTTTCCAGGAGAAAATGTTTTTTGCGGACAGAAAGCCGCAAATGTGTAGCTATCAGGATGATAATGATCAGCGCCACAAAAAAGAGCGTATACGCATATAAGGTATCCGGGGGAATAGTGTCAGGTTGTTTCAAGGATATATGCTATTTGGCTATTTGGAATGAATCAGCTTTTTTACCCTGATAGAAAGTTCTGAAAGGCTGAAAGGTTTGGTCATGTAATCATCTGCGCCCAGGCGAAATGCTTCCTCCACGATATTCTCCTGCCCCATGGTAGATAATACGATCACCTTGATCTGTTTAGCTGTGATATCTTTCACTGCACTCACAATTTCCAGTCCTGACACAGAAGGCAGCATAATATCTGTAAGTACGATATCCGGCATTTCTTCCCTGATACTGTCCATTGCAGTATTTCCTTCCGAACAGGAAATAATTTCATAACCATCTTTTGCCAGCTTGATCTCGATCGTTTTGCGGATGAGGTTATCATCTTCAGCAATAAGTATTTTCATCGTGGTAGGATATAGTCTATCCTAAATATAGAATATTCCCTTGAATAAGAAGAGCTTGTAACCGAATAATATGCTATATTTTAAGTAGATTTATTTTCAAACCGTATCCTACTGTTATGAGGGCTTTATACCTGATCGTATTTACCTGCTTTATTACGCTGAATGTTACTGCACAGGACAACCGTTCTTCTGATGAACTTTTCCAGGAAGCCCGTAAAGCGGCTTTCGACAGGAAGGATTACCCGGAAGCTATACGGCTTTCCAGGCTGGCTTTAGTTAAGAGTCCTGATTATTCTGACATCCGTGTATTCCTTGGTCGTGTATATACCTGGAGTGATAAAACGGATAGCGCCCGTACCGAATTCCAGTATATCCTGCAAAAGGAGCCGGCTTATGAAGATGTTTATGTGGCTGCCGCCGACCTGGAATACTGGAACGATCAGCCCGGGAAAGCGCTTGAACTGGTGAATAAGGGGCTGGAATATCATCCGCGCTCAGAAGAACTGTTATTACGGAAATCCAAAGTACTGGCTTCCCTGAAACAACTTCCGGAAGCAGCCAATATGGCCAATATGCTTTTAGGCATCAATCCCGGAAATGCCGCAGCGCGTGCTCTATTGAGCAGTATCCGGGACCAGGTGCGCAAGAACAAAATAGATCTCAGTTACGACTATACATATTTCGATAAAAGATTTGATCAGCCATGGCATATGTTAAGCTTCAGCTATGCCAGGCAAACAGCTATAGGAACTGTACTGGGGCGTATCAACTATGCCAGTAAATTCGGAGAAGGCGGCGTACAGGGAGAGCTGGAAGCTTATCCCAGGATCTCCAATACTTTCTATTCCTACGTGGGCCTTGGTTATTCCGGCAATGACATCTTTCCACGCTACCGCGCAGGTTTTTCACTTTATGCCAATCTGCCCCGCAGCTTTGAAGCAGAGCTGGGCTTCCGTTACCTGTATTTCTCCGGTTCTACCTGGGTATATACAGCTTCTGTGGGAAAGTACCTCAGCAATTTCTGGTTCAACCTCCGTACTTATCTTACACCGGGAGAGGATAACCTTTCTAAGTCTTTCAACTTTACTACCCGCTATTATACGGCCGGGGCAGACGATTTTATCACGCTGGGAGTGGGTACGGGTATTTCTCCGGATGATCAGCGCAATAATATCAACTATGAGATCAACAACAGCCTGATGACCTACAAATTAAACCTGGCCTGGCAGCGCACCTTTGCAAAACAGAACATCATAGGTATCAATGGCACCTGGTATTATGAAGAATACCGGCCGGACACCTACGGGAACCAACTCAATATCGGTATCAGCCTGATGCGCAGGTTCTGATCAGGGAACAAACTGTTTATATAAAGAATCGGGGATCAGTTGCTGCGTTTGCAGGAACTGGTTGTTCTTTTGACGGAAGTTATTAAAGCCGGCTTTCAACTGCTGTAACTTTTCAGTGTCTGTAACGGGCTCCAGGTCAAGATTTGGAAGGATCCTGAAAAGGTTATCGCTATTCAGCATCCAGGTACCGGATACGAAATCCACCAAATCATTCTTTGTTTGCATCAATGGATAATGATGTATGTTCCTGAATGCCCGCGCCGTATCCAATCCATTACCTATCCATGTAACAAGGGAGGGTGTTCTGAATCCCGGAAATCCGCCAAGATAGGCTGTTAAAGCCGGAGCAACATCCAGGTGGGAAGAAACGGAAGAAAACTTTGCGGCACGTTCCAATAATGGTGAATGTACCATGAGCATGGTGTGATACCTGTCTAATTTAGAACGCATGGGTATTTCCGGCAAACGGTGATCTCCCGTGATGAGCACGATGGTATTTTGATAATCCGGCCTTGCAGCCAGTGCCCTGAAGAAATTACGTAAGGCATTATCCATGTATAAGACCGAAGCATATATTGTTTTATACTGCAGATGTTCCAGCTGTTGTTCTTTTGATAAAGCAAGCGCCTGTATTCGCTTTTCTGCCAGTTCATCATAATATGCCTGATCAGGGATCATAAAGGGAGAATGGGTAGATACTGTAAGCATTACATCCAGCCTTGGCTGCAAAGTATCTGATGGCGTAACGTCCAGGTATTTTGAGAACAGGGCGGCATCAGAGTACCCCCATGTAAAACCTCCGCTGTTGACAGGCAATAATTCATAGCCGTTACCAAAGTTCCCTTTATCGATAATAGTGTCTATGGATTGATCTTTTGCAAAAAGGTCCATTTTATCAAACCCGGCATCTCCGGCGTACAGGAACCGGGTGCGGTAACCATTGTGTTTAGCGATGTTCAGCAAAGTAAGGGAGTTGGGCAATTGCGGTGCCAGCTCTGCAAAACCATTCTTCGCAAAAGGCAGGGAGCCCAGTAAGGAGGGCAATACGGCAAACGTTCTGCCGCCTCCGCTCAGGAAATTTTCCCAATAAAGACTGTGTTGCGATAAAGAATCCAGGAAAGGTGTAAAGCTTCCGAGATAAGCATCCTGGCCGGAAAATGCTCTGCCAAGGCCTTCCACCAGTACGATCACTATGTTGGGCGGTCGGCCGTTCGCAGATTGAAAATAGGGCGCCAGCACATTGTCTGTACCTGCATTATGCAGAAAGGGATATTGTACAGCAGCTACATAGCTGGTGTCCGGCAGAGCGGATTGATCAGCAGAAAAAAAATACTGCTGTGCCCTGGTGAGGAAAAAGCCTGTTTTATTAAGGGCGATATTCGCTGCATATTCAGACCGGAGCTGATTATGCGTGAGCGATGTGGAGAACGGCACCCGGAAAAGGATGATACATCCTAACACAAACCAGAACCCCCTCCTGTCTCCCCGTATCTGCAACCGTGTAAACAGGATAATGGCGGCAGTTGAAAAAACAACCACTACGGCCAATGCGATGATGGTGGAAACAGGTAATCCGCCGGCTGCAGCTCCTACAGTTTGTTTGATATCTTTCACAGAATAGCCAAAAACGTCTGCCCCCAGCGGCACATTGGCCTGATGAAAATACAGGTTCAATCCAAAACTGATCAATACATATAAACTGATCAGCAGGAGGTAAAAGATATCCGCAGCTTTCCTGTTCACAAACATATAGAGCAGTACAAAAGGAACAGCTATCCAGCGTACCATGCTCAGGAATGTCAGGAAGTCCGCCCACATAGCGTTTGCAATGAGAGGGCCGGGCGCAACAGGGAAATTGCCAATGCTAAAAAGGTCTGTTGCCCGTAACAGCAGGATGATGATCAGCCACAGGCATGACAATAACAGGAACCTGTTAAATGCGGGGATCCAGAAGTGAAGTTTTGGTATATTCATTTTCCGCCGGCGATTCTCTGGTGAATAATATCCAGTACAAGTGTTAGTTCAGTGGTGGCTTTAGCCAGCATTTCCTTTACAACAGCTTCCTCAAATGAGGGAAGATATTCAAATTGTCTGGCGTAGCCGGCTAATATCTCTAATCCAACTGTGGCGGCAGTACCATATAATTTATGCCCGATAGCATTTATGCCTTTCAGGTTCTGGTCCTGCGCATGCTGCGCAAGTGTTTCAAATGATTTACGTATTTCACTTGCTGTGAGCAGCAGGATATCATTACTGATATTATCTTCTCCAAGATATCCCTTCAATACCTCTTCATTGAAATGTTGTTCCTTTCCTGTGCGCACTACTTCTTCAATAACCGGTGTTTTTCTTCCCAGCCATTTACAAAGGATATCTGCCAGAGAATGCTGCACAATGGGCTTGGAGAGGAAATCATCCATTCCTGCGGAGATCGACTTTTCCTTTTCACCACTGATATTTCCTGCTGTTAAAGCAATGATGGGCACATGCCCTTCCCTTTCCAGCGAACGGATGCGCCGGGTAGCTTCATAGCCGTTTATTTCAGGGATCTGAATATCCATCAGGATAATATCCGGCATTTTTAAACGGCATATCTGCACTGCATCCAAACCATTGCCGGCCTCAATGATATTTGCCTGGGGCATGAGTTTATGAATGATCACTTTTGTCAGCAGCATATTTACCGTGTTATCCTCTACCACCAGTACATTTGCCGCTACATCTTCCAACGGCGTACTTTCCATGCTTACTGTTACC
Organism: Chitinophaga niabensis; assembly: GCF_039545795.1. Lineage (NCBI taxonomy): Bacteria > Pseudomonadati > Bacteroidota > Chitinophagia > Chitinophagales > Chitinophagaceae > Chitinophaga > Chitinophaga niabensis. The sequence goes on from NZ_CP154260.1 coordinate 4,039,256, forward strand.
CTTTCAGGCTGTAAGTTTGCTTCCCTGGCAGCTTCCAGGGTAACATAAAAGTAGAACGTACTGCCGCCACCCGGGTAACTGACCAGTTGTAACCTGCTCCCCATCAGTGCCAGGATCTTATTGGAAATAGCCAGCCCGATGCCGGTACCGCCATACTTCTTTGTGGTTGAAGTATCTTCCTGCGCAAAGGCTTCAAAGATCTTTTCCTGTTTATCTGTTTTGATACCAATGCCGGTATCCCTCACTTCAAATTTAAAAGTGATCTGGTCGTCATAAGGATCGGTAATGGCGGAAATGCGTAATTCAATTTCTCCTTTCTCCGTGAATTTTACGGCATTGCCCAGCAGGTTCATCAGCACCTGTTTCAACCGCAATCCATCTGCGATGATAAACCTGGGCAGATCGTCTGAAATATTAAACAATACATCCAGCCCTTTGCTTTGTGCCTGGTAGGAGATGATATCAGTTGCCTCACTGCCCAGCTTGAACAGGTCCAGCTGTTCCATATTTAATTCCAGTTTACCGGCTTCGATCTTGGAAAGGTCCAGGATATCATTGATGATGCTAAGCAGAATGCTGGCGGACTGATTTACAATAGTGAGGTACTGCAGCTGCGTTTCATCCAGTGAGGTCCTCATCACCAGGTCTGTGAAGCCGATAATGCCGTTGAGGGGTGTCCGGATCTCGTGGCTCATATTGGCCAGGAATTCGGATTTGGCACTGCTCATTTGCTCCGCCTGTAATTTGGCGGTGATCAGCGCTTCTTCCATCTTTTTTCGTTTGGTGATATCTGTTGCAATTGCCAGGTACCCTACAATAATCTTACGCGTATCCAGGATAGCCGTCATTACCAGCGATACGATACAGCGGGAGCCATCTTTCTTTACATAGATCCATTCCCGTTGTTCAGAACCTTCTTTTTCCGGTATGTATCCAAATACCTGCATGCCCTCCACCTGCTCTCCTGTTTCAAGGGAAAGCTCGCTCGCCCTGCTCATTACTTCTCCTTCATCGTGCAAGAGGTCAGGCATGAACTTTCCGATCACTTCTTCTTCCGTATACCCCAATAAGCGTTCTGCACCACTGTTAAATAAAGTAATGCGGCCGTTCCGGTCTGTTGCCACGATGCTTACTTCTGAAGCAGATTGCAATACATCCCGCAGTAATTTCCTGGAGTTGGTCACTTCCAGCTCTGATCTCTTCTTCTGATTGATATCCTGGTATGCGCCGTACAACCGTTTACAGGAGCCTCCTTCAAACTCTGCATTCCCCAGGGTTCTGACCCATCGGGCTTCCCCTTTCGCCGTAATGAGTTCCACTTCCAGGTCCCATGATTTCCCCTGTGTAAGGGCATCATTCAGCGCACGTACGACCCTGTTCTGGCTTTCCCCTTTTTTGAAGAACCGGATGGCTGTATCCATATCAGGTTCAAAATCCATCGGCACACCATGCAATGCCTTGGTCATATCCGTCCAGAAGATCTTTTCCTTGGAAACTTCCGCCACCCAGCCACCCACACGGGCTACCTGGCTCGTTTGCTCCAGCATTTCTTTGGTGCGGGCAAGATCTTTTTCCAGGAAATACCTTTCCGTAATATCAATAGCATTGGCAATCACATAAGGCGCTTCACCATTCACTCCTTTCTCCATGATGTTGTTGAACATCCATATGCGGGGAGAGCCATCTTTATGCAGGGTGGTCATTTGTCCGCTGGCCTTACCTACTGTTTCAATTGTGCGGAGATAAGCATGGAATGCCGGGATATGGCTTTCCGGGATAATATCGGTCAATCCCTTTCTGGACATCTCTTCTAATGTAAAACCCAGCAATTCTGCTCCTGCTGTATTCACGGATAAAAAATTCCCTTCCAGGTCATGCGTACACATTAATCCCTGTGAATGTTCAAAAAAGGCGCTCAGTTTATTTTCACTGATCTCAAGTAAATGCTCTTTATTCCTTTCTTCTGTAATATCCCTTCCGATGGCAAAGATATCGCCGGTTGTTACTTCCGGGTTAGCCACCCATTGCAATAGCTTATAGTCTCCGGACTTTGTTTTAAACCGGCGGGTGAAATTGATCATGGATATACCTTCATTCAGGCGGTCCACTTCTTTAGCCACTCCTTCCACATCATCCGGATGTACGAAATCCAGGATAGGTGTTTCCAGGATGTAAGCCTCATCAAAACCCAGTACCCTGGTGAAAGCAGGATTGATCTTTTTGAAAAACCCATCTGTACTGGCTATACAGATCATATCGTTGGACAACTTAAACAGCTGTTCAAACTGGTATAGTTCCTGGTTCTTCTTCTTGTCGGAAATATAAGAAACAACAGTATCTGCCAGTAATTCCAGGGAATGGCGCTGTGTATCCGTGAGATGATTAGGTTTCCTGTCCAATACGCATAAAGCGCCCAGGGCAAAGCCACCTTTATCTACCAGGGGGTAACCGGCATAAAACCGGATATGATCGGGGCCGGTAACAACAGGAATATCAGCAAACCTGGGATCGAGGGAAACGTCTTCTATTTCCAGGTGTTTGTGATCAAGGATGGTATAGGTGCATATGGATTCATCCCTTCTGCTTTCCCCCGATTCCATTCCAACTATGGATTTTACCCACACCCGATCCTTATCTATAAGGGAGATCACTGAAACAGGCATGCCGCATATGGCGGAAGCCAGTTCGGTTATTTTATCAAACTCTTCTTCAAGGGGAGTGTCCAGGATATTGTAGCTATACAACGCTTTCAGGCGCTCGTTTTCATAATGCGGATCTGGCTGCTTACTCATTAATAACAGTAGTATTCGGTAGAATAAATGACTATCTGTATTTAAAGTACAATTTTTTTTCTAAAATCATTGCGCTTTTTGGTTCGTATTCCCAACTATAGTGGGATGAACTAAAAGGCGCTCTTACCAGAGCGCCTTTTTACTTATATAAGGCCAAGGCCTGCTTCAATATCTTACCTACAGTTTTTATCGGAATGCCCTCCTCCGCATTGAACAGCATGATCTTCATCCTGGCGCGGGCTTCCTGGATCAGGAGGGGGTGTTCTATCTGGCGGCCTTCCACAATGCCGATGTAGGGCTGGAGGGTCTTCTTGTGTACCCAGAGGTAACAGAACATCTTTCCCTTAAAACAGAAGAAGGGCATTCTGTACTTCCAATCCTCGGTAATACCGGGGTCCAGTTGCAGGACCAGATCCCGGAGCGCCATCAGGCAGCTTTTTATGGGTTCTTCCTTATAATGATAAAACTCGTCTATCGGTTTCATACAGCGATAAAGATATCAACTTCTGCGTTTCCGGGGTCCTGGGCTTTTTCCCCGTATACTTCGAAGTCTGCAGTGAACTTCCGGGGCAGGTTGGCGGCCCAGATGTTTTGCCATTCCTTTACAACGGCACCTTTTTGCAGATCACCCTTGGCTGTGCGGCGAACATAGGTACCGGACTGGAAGGTCCCTCCGGTCAGGCCTTCGGGGATCTCATCCAGGGTGGACACTTTACAGCCGATGATCACGGTGTAGGGCTTTGTGTGGTCCAGCTCGTAATGGGTGTAGAGGCAATAAATAGCCGGCTCAGTCCTGTTAGGGATCAATGCAGCAATGTTTTGGGACATGAATTGCTGCCAGAGGGCAGGGATGTCCTGGAAAGCCTGGCCGTTTTCGTTGGTGGTACGAAGGGAGAGGCCGAGGTTAAATGCGTTGATGGATTCTGTTTTCATGTTGTGAAGGTCAGTCCGGCGGGTGACAACCTTATGTCAGCAGCGTTTGCTATTTCCATTGTTTTCCCGGAAATAGTTTAGATAATTCGAACTGAAAGTTATACATCTCAAAGTCGTCATCTAAAACCTTGCCTTCTTTATCGATGAGCACATACCGGGGAATACCGTTGAACTTAAACAATTCCCTTAAAGCAAGATAATTGTCCGCGTTGATGCGGTAGGTATTCGTTAAATGTTGCTCAGCTATAAATTTCTCATAGGCCTTCTCAGGTGATTCATTCTCGGATGTAATAAATATAAAATCAAAATCGGGATTGTTCCTGTATTTACTCCTTAACTCTTTCTGTGCTTTTATATTGGCGATACAGGGACCACAGGTGGTTGCCCAGAAATCAACAAATAACAGCTTGCCTTTATGCCGGTCGATGATGCTTTTAAAAATAGCGGCAGACCTGTTATCAGGAAGTGTGTATGTTTTACCCGTGCTTGAATAACTGCGCTGGAACAGTTCTTCCGTTTCCCTCAGTAAAAAGGGATGGTTCATTCCGTTTGACAACGCTGTCAGGTATATACGTGCATCGTCTTTCTTATCCCGGAATAAATGTGCATTTCCAAATAACTGTTTCAATGAACGGGCTTTGCATAACTCGAACAAAAAGCCTGTAGTGATGCCATATTTATTCGGTAGTAAAGTATCCGCTATCTGCCAGGGCCTTAACAGGCTTACAATCTGCGGAGAGAATTTTGCCATTTCGGTATCCGGGTCCTTTTTTACACGTATACTGATGCTTTCCCTGTATGGTTTACTGAATTCAAGCCGGTTGACGAAAGTGGAAAAATTGTTAGACAGGAACAGTTCCTGACGGTCAAAATTGTTTTTGACCAGGAAGTCATAAAATTCAATGGATTCAGTGATAGCAAGGACTTTATTAGCAGTGTCTTTTGCCCGCTGATAATCCCTGTTCATTATATAGTCCAGCAGAATAATCGCAAAGTACAGATCAATTTCATTTCTCAGGATGGTTTTGGTATGTTCCTGGTATTTTTTCCCTGACAACTGCAGCTCCAGTTTTTTTCGTGCCTTATCCCAATGCGTTTGGGTGGCAACTTTAAATGCATCAGGGGTAAGTGTTTTCACCTGTTTGTTCAAAACATCGTAATCAGGCTTATCCAGGTCGATGCTGCTCAACTCCCTGTTTATTTGTGCGGCAGGGCCTCCAAACAGGACGCTCCTTTTAAACTCCGTATCACCATCCCCTTTCTTTGCCAACAGCTGCCAGTCAAAAACCATGGAAACCACCTGCCCGGGTTCTATATAAACAGGGAGCCAGTATTTCCTGTCGAAGAGGATCATCAGCCATTGCGGATGCATCATTTTCAGGCCTACTTCAAAGCGGCCGTCAGGATGTACCGGTACTACCGTTGGGTAATCTTCACGGGTAACAATATTTTCCATGTAAATAACACCAGAAGTGAACTTTAACGTAGTATCATACCCTTTGATATATCCAACGATCCTGCCACTGTCCTTTGAGAAAAAGGCATCTGAGGTATAATCTTTAAGGAGTTTTTTATTCCTGCCTTTCTCCAGCTCTGTGCTGAGCCATTTGTTTACGGCGGGAGGAATTTGCTGTGCTTTTAATGTGGATGTAACAAGACAAATTAACAAAAGGAGGTAGAATCCCGGGCGCATGAATATCAGGTTAGGTTGTGAATACAGTTCTATACATTACATGTTGAAAATAATGTATAGAACTGTAAACTCCAAACTATTCCATTAATACAGCTTCTTTTAAATAACCGGAGGCGTAGGGAGACTGCTGGATCTTATTTTTGAATTCTTCCGTTTCAATCACTTTCTCCACGGCTGCGGGATCGCTAAGATCCAGTGTGGAAAATGTTTCAAAGAACCGGGGATCCGTTTGCAGCAAATGTACCAGCTCCATCGCGACTGCTTCTTCCGGTGGTTTGGGTGCTGTACTTCTGAAGAGTTTACGCCGTTTGAAGAAGGAGCCGATGGTTTCTACCACGCCAAACAGGCTGCTTTCTGCGGAAGGAGCTTTCTCTAATTTGGATTCATCTGCTACAGGCACCTGTAAAGCATCGTATGCTCTAAGGATGCCGTTGCCGTAATACTTTTCCCATTCAGCGAAATCTCTGTTGGCGGATTCATACAAGGCATTGCGTACTGCTTCTACTTTCATCCATTTACGGCCTTCCTGGTAGTAACCTTTTTGTTCCATCTCTTCCCTGTGATAGGCAATATAGATAGCTGCTGCAGCTGCTACCTGTGGTGTGGCAGAAGAAGTACCACCACCGCTGCGCAGGAAGGCATGATGTGTGGAAGCCCATGGTGTGTTAGGGGTATAAGCTGCCAGTGCACGGCTCATCCTTGAAGCAGGGCCCCAGGAACCTTGCATGTATTGTGTGCCAATAGCACGTTGTTCTGCTTTCAGGAATTTTACATCGTATGGATTATGATCGTACATGGCACCTGTAGCAGCAATCACTCTTTCGAATGCAGCAGGGTACATCACACATTTCGGGAGTAAAGCCCCTGTTCCTTTATACCAGCAGTTACTGGCGGCAGATACCAATACGATGCCTGCTTCATATGCTTTATTCACGGCGCGGGCCATCCTGTTGCTGGGTTTACCGGCCATGGACATGGTGATCACTTCACAACCTTTCTCTATGGCGTAGTCGATGGCTTCACTGAAATTCTTGTCGTTCAGGATCACTACGGACTCGGATATACGCATGGGGATCACATCCGCAAAAGGCATACCGCCAATGTATCCTTCGTATTCATCGAAGGTATCACTCTTCGTTACCTTTTTACCTGCGAGCAGGGTGATGGTACCTAATCCATGACCATCCTGGCCGGAATCTGCTTTATCGATGGCCTGGGAGGCATCTTCTTTATTGATGAAGCTGCGCTGGTTCACCAGGTCCAGTTTCTCCGGCAAGCCAATGTGGCCTGCAATGTAGCCGGTATCAAAATGGGCGATGCGTACATGCGCACCGGGTTTGCTGAGCACTTCTTTTTGTGCTTTGCCCAACTGGGAATGTTCATCATCCAGGTGCCAGCCGATACGGCCGGTGGTATCACCATGGGTAGGTGGCCATTCTTTGATGAAGTCCGGATTGTTGATATCACCTTCCCTGGTGGCACGTTTATCCTGTGCAGGGCTTACACTGAGTGTGGGTTCTACTGTGGCATCCACGCCCTGTGCTTTTAAGGCCTGCTGCAGTGCGTGTGCTGCAGTCCAGGCATGTTCATGTGGTGTGTTTAATAATTCTATGGCCAGTGAGTTGCCTTTCTGCTCCAGTATTTCAATGTCCTTCCCTCCAACTAATTTATCACTCAATGGTGTAGTTGTTTCAATGAGGAGTTGTGCATTCCTTTTCACTTTCACATCATCCCATTGTTCTTCGGCTGTTAGGGAGCGGGATACTTTTGAAGGGCTGAGATCGGGATCCCGTGTGCCTGTTACCTTATCCGCATCCGGTATCTCTATAAGAAAGGGGAAAGATCTATCGAAGGAAGGAATGATGCCGCCGTATTGAAAGAAGTTAGGGCGGGGGAAATAATATCGTTCCCTTATTTCATCGATCAGTGTTTCAGCGGTGGCTTTTTTGAATTTGGGATTTTTGAACAGATCTATAAAGGATTCCGTGAATACGCCATTCGCGTCTCCATCGAAAGTAGTTTGATCATCCTGGCAGGCAGCGAGTAATTTTACGGATGCTTTCACACCTTCTACCTGTGCTTTATTTTTATACTTCTTCTGTAAAGGTTGGTAGACGGTTTTCCCGAAACGCTGTGTTACCTGTTGTTCCACACTCAAAGGTAATTTGCGGGAACGTAATCCGCGGGAAGCGCTGGCTCTGTCCAAACCATCTGCGAGTAAGTCGCTCAGGTCTGAACCATCGGGCAAAGCTTTTGCCATGGTGCCGGAATGGCAGCTATCACTGACGATGATGATCCTGGTTCCTTCCTTAAATTGACTGAAGGCTTCGAACAATTCATCATCGAGTAATTCACGGTTATATAAACACCAGGTCTGGTCATTTTTTTCATCTGCAAAATCATTGCCTTTTTCGTTGGGGATCTGGCTGCCGTGGCCTGCGTAGGTTAGCAGGAAAATATCTCCCGGTTTAAGTTTGGCGGCATAACCGTTTAATGTATCCAGCACTGCTTTATCTGTTGCGGATTTGTTGTGCAGGGATTTAGTTTCGTAGCCGAGTTTCTTTGCGTAAGATTCCCAGAAAACGGCATCGTTCACTGCGGCGTTCAGATCTGGCACACCGGGGTAATTGGCGGGGTCGATATTGTTCAGGCCAATGTGCAATGAATAACCTTTTGACATGTTTTTGAGGTTTTAAGATGTTAGATCAGTTTCAATAATTTAGTGAGGCTCTCTCCTTCGCGGAAATATGTAAGGTGATTACTGGCTACTATCTGTACCTGCGCTATTGCATCCAGCTGATGAATGGCCTGCATGCTTTTCAGGGTAACGGCCATGTCGTTCGGCTCTTTTTCATACAGGGCAAAAGACAGGCCGGGATACAGCAGTTTGTCTTTGAGTGAAGCAGCTATTTTTTTCAGGAAGAAATCATCGCCGTTGTAATCCTTTAACAGATCGGTGTTACCGCCGATGATATGATACTGCACTTTATCTGCCATATTAGAGAGGGATAGTTTCTGCAACAGATCAGAGCCAGGGCTTAATTCCTGCAAAGTTGTTCCCGGGTGTAATTTTAAATGTTTCAGGAGATAGGACAAACCGGTAATCGCATATTTAATGGGGCCTGTTACATTCAATGCCTGTGTGAGCAGGCCGAATGCAGATACACCCAGCTTGGCCATTTCAGATCCTCCACAGGGAGAACCCACGAGTATCAATCGTTTTACATAGTTTACGTCTGGCACTTGTTCTATCAGCCAGCGGGAAACCAGGCCTCCCATAGAATGGGCTACAATGCAGAGTTCCGGCATTTTTCCTGCTCCTCCGAAACCGGCAGCGCGTAATGCTTTATCCAGTTTGCCGGCTGTGTCAGATACCGCAGTAGACAGATTTTCATAATCATAAGTGAGAATGAAATCCAATCCCGCTGCATGTTCCTTGAACACTTCCACCATGTACTTTGTATCGCCTATGATGCCATGTATGAGCAATACCGCTTTGCCACCGTTGGCTAGTTTATCCATGTTCTTTTGCTCCACCCACTGGTTGTTCTCCAGGGCATACAATACAAGTTTGTTCACCTCCTTAGGACGGAAGATCTTTTTGAAGAATAACTTAACAGAAGAACCGAGGCTGCGGGTGTTTACCGCATCTGGTCTTAGTTGTCCGGGAGATTCCGGCGGCAACTGTTCTATAAAGATATTGCCTTTGTCGTCTGCATAACCCAGCGGGATATACATCTGCAGGTTGCTATCGTAACCGTAGGGGATGATTATTTCTTCAAGCTTTTCATCTCCCAAAGAACGGGTAGCTGTACGGGGTTTATTAGGACGGATGATCAATGGTTTACCTTCCCGGATCTCTAATTTTTCTTCTGAAATTAGTTCCAGTGCCTGAATATGTGCAAAAGGGGTATCCGTTAAAGCTTCTCCCCAGATATTGGCAGATGGCTTAAAGCCCGGTGCTACAGCGGCACTGCGGGTTTTCACTTCTTCAAATGCCTGCTGCTGATCTTCTGCGGTAAGGGCAAAAGCTTTTGCAGATAGCCCATCAGGGGTTTCCACGGTGAAACCGGCAAAGTCAACTTTAGCACCTGGCTTCAGGGTTTGCTCCTTTTGTTCACCTACACATTTGATATCAAAAGTGAAAACGGACCACCTGGGTTGTTCTACTGTTTTTCCGGCTCTGGTCCGGGTTACATCAATAGCACGGGTACCTCCGGTGGGATCATCCAGTTCGAGTATTTCCTGTTTGTATTGATCCAGGTTCATTTTGGTATCAGACACTACGATCTTCAACAGATCGGTGGCTTCATTGATATTGTACAGGCTGTACTTTTTATCCAGGATCACTGGTAGTGTAACAAATGTTTCTGCTCCTATCGCATAAGATAAAAAGATGCCATTACCACCTTCCAGCTGATTGTTATCATCCCGGATAAGATCTCCATTAATACCATAAGTGCTATCCAGGTATAATGCTTTGATATAACAGGAAGTAAATTTGGCTTGGGGGCTGATCGAGATCTTCAGGCGGAATGCTGGAGAGATACCATTCCTGTAATGCAGTGTTACGCCTTCTGCCTGTGGTTTCAGTGCCTCCTTAACGGCATCCACATCCTCCACGCCTTCAATGATCTGCCACTCAAAAATGAAATCATCTTTTGTGAATGCAGGATCTATATTTTTGAGTTCAACAGCATTCAGCCAGTTACCTACTTTGTTCACGTTCTCTAAAAATTCAGCAGGATCATTCTCTCTTTTAAACAAGGGTGTGGTACCATTGATCGCAAACAAGGCATACTGCCCATCTTCCAGGGTTTGAATAATGTATTGGGCACCGGGGGCATTCTCTTCAAACAACAACGAGAAATAAGGATGATGATAAGCATCTTTCAGAGGTTGGGGATCCTTCACTTTCACCGCCACTTTCATAAAAGGCTCCGGAACTTTCAGCACAATCGCTTTGGCGGTTTCTGTATCCGTATCAAAAGCGCCCATACCTGTTGGATCTAATATGGAATGAACAGGGAATACTTCCTTCAGCGCTACATCTGCTGTAAGTTTTCCATCCGTTACCCGCACCATGGTGCCGGGAGTTAAACTGTGCATAGTGCCGCCGAACATCTTCCAGTTCTTCCCTCCTCTTACTTCAAAAGTGGGTTTATAAGGAATGATGGAAGAAGACAGGAATTGCTGGTCCAGATCATTATCATCCTGCGAAAATGCCACAGGGCTTTGTTTATCTGCCCTGTTGCCTATAGTAATCGCCAGGCTTTGCATGAGATTGCGGTAACTTTTAGCTGTTCCCCCGGCCCTTAATGCTTCCAGCAATTTTACAGTAAACAGGCCGCCGCCCATTGTTTCCTGCGCTTTTTCATCGTCCCGGCAGGAGGCCAGGTGTACGTAACGGGGAATCTTTATCTCCGCATTGCCATCCTTCAATGTATAAAAAGCACCATCGCCATAACCGATGTAGGATTCAAAAGGTATTTTATTCCGGCTGGAAGGAATGAAGCGGAATTTCACTTCGTTCTCTGCTTTCATCATGGAACGGGTGTTGTTGCCGGAATGGCAGCAATCCATGATCACCAGGTTATGTGATTCTTTTTTATCGAAAGCCTGCCAGATGAGGTAGGCCAATTCTTTATCTATGATGTCCCGGGCATCGGGCACTGCGGGATCACGACTGTCCACACACACGATGGTTTCGTTCTGCTGATCCGGTTTAGAAAAATGAAACACGGCAGGAGCATCTATCTGTGAGCCATGGCCGCTATAATAAAAGAGGCAGATATCGCCTTTTTTTGCGTCTTTAAAATGCAGGAAAGCCTCTTTGGTGATGTTGGCGAAGGTGGGTGGCTTATAATCCAATTGCGTGGGATATTCTGCCAGCCGTGTTTTATCCGCATCATTTGGTGCAAGGAAATATTGCGGTTTATACACCACTTCTTTCTGTTGTGCTATCTGTTCCCGCAATAGGAGGTCGAGGTCCAGCACATCGGCAATACAGCCGCTGAGCTGCCCTTCGGGGTATGCATTTATACCAACGAACGTGGCATACAATGTGCACTGTTGCATATTACTATATTTTGTATTGCGAAATTTCCGGGGTTTGAAGTTTTTGGGACTACAATTTAAACTTACAGCTTTATTGAGGCTTCTACAAATAAAGTTACAATTTCTTTTAAAAATCGTAACTTACATATAGCAATTAATTGTTTACTCCAAAGAACCCCAATATGATCTTGCAGCAGGCTGGCACTATTCCAGTGGAGTGACAATTATTTTTATTACCCCAAGCTATTTGTCATGAAAACGATTATTATTTCCTTCGCCAACAGTTCGGAGCAGCCACTGAAATCCATTACGGAGGAAGATGCAGGTATTCACACCATTCTTAATGAAAACAACCGTGGAAACTTTAATATTCACCGGGAATCTTATGCTACGATAGATAATATCAACAGTGCATTCAGTGTACATGGCAGCAATATCGGCATCTTTCATTATGCCGGACATGCAGATCAGCAATCCCTCCTCTTTAATGACCAGGCAGCGAATGGCAAAGGCATTGCCTTTCAGTTACAACCCAGTATTGGCAGCGGTGCTTTAAAACTGGTGATATTAAATGGCTGTTCTACCGCCGCACAGGTAAACCAACTCCTGGAACTGGGCGTACCCGCCGTAATAGCTACCAGCGCTTCCATTAATGATATCACCGCCAAAATATTTGGAATAGAACTTTTCCGGAACCTCTGTCAGAAAAGAATGACTACGCGTTATGCATTTACAGCCGCATTGGCCAGTGCGCAAACAGCTGCCACTAATGTTTCCCTGGGGCTGGGCGAACACATGGACCGGGCCCTGAATATCCCCGGCGAAAAACCCCGCGAACCTTTCTGGGGATTATTCTATAAAAAAGCAGAGGCCGTAGACTCCTCTCCCATTCCGGCAGAAACTACACAAACAGAAGTTGCATACGAACCCAATCTTCAACTTACCCAAACCATTTTCACGGCTTTGGTATTAGATGGCAATGTTCCTGCCCAACAGCTGGATGAAAGGAAGAAACAGGAGATCATTGAAGACAATGTTTTTCAGAAAACGATCATGGATGTATTCCCCCATCCTATTGCTATACAGCTCAAAACCCTGTTCGCGGCAGAATATGGTGCGGATGCTCTGAAAAAACCGGGTATTAAAAGGCTGGAACAGATAGCCAGGGTATTCCATATCACTACGGAGTTTATGGGCATCATCATGATCTCCCAACTCTGGGAACTGAAGATCACCAAACAGGTAACGGCGCTGCCGGACGAGATCTCCGACCTGATGGAAAAATATTTTAAACTCACTATTCATGAACGGGCAGTATATAATTACAGTACCCTGATCAAAGCCATCCGAAAATACATAGACACGCAGGCAAATGTAAATTACTTCGTAACAGAACTGGAAACATTACGGGAAGAAGATCCTGCGAACAAACCATTCGGAGATGCCTGCGAATATCTTTCCTACATCCGCAATGCTACTTATTTTTCCATTTCCAATCCCAACGATCCTCCTATGATCCAGGAATCGGAAATACCACAGCTTTGCCTTACTGCAGAAGAGATGTTATCCGTTTTCTTTGAGAAGCTGGGTTTCCTGCACCGCTATACACTCACCAGCATTCAGAACATCCGCATCAATAAATTCAGGCATGATACCAGTACGGAATTCGATCACCAGGTAGTAAAGCTGATGAACTCCAATGCAAGCCATGAAGTGAACTATTACCTGCTGGCTAAACATCTCGACAATAGCGGCGTGATCCTCACCAAGCAAAGCCTGAATGTTTTCAATGTAGAAAGGAGGCAATACAAAGGAGACGAACTGGCCTTCCTCAATCTCTCTCCCTTAGTAGTAGACATCAACTCTTTCGAAAGCCGCTCAGACAGGTCCAACCTTGTGTTCTACGGTAACTTCAGCGGTGATGTATATGTTTTCAGGAACGTGAGCAAACCGGATGATGAACTGAACCGTGTGGAAATAAATATCCACCGGAAATTCGGGAGAACGGAGCAGCAGGAACAGGGCAGATATGAAGCCGTCTGCAAACAACTGAATGCCTTCAAGGAATTTGCATTACATGAAATAATCGTGCATCCATAATGGAAAAGTTCATCAACAGCCCCTTTAAATTCCTCGATCCATATGGCCGGAACGATGCTGAAATTTTCTTCGGCAGGGAGGAAGAGATCAAACAGTTATATCAGCACATTCATAAGAACAGGTTAGTACTTGTTTACGGCACCAGCGGTACAGGCAAAACCAGTATTGTGCAATGTGGCCTGATGAACCGGATGGATGATACGGACTGGACACCTTTTTTTGTCCGCCGCGGGGAAAACATCAACGACTCTCTCTGGAAAACAATTGAACAGGCCGTTACGGTGCAGGAACCGGAAGTAAATGTTTCCAATGCGCTGCAAGGGAGAACAAATGTGAACACCATCCGGCCACAGGCAGCCACTTCCGGCTTTCGCGAAAAGATCTATGCTACCCTCAAAGAGATCAATCTCCGGTACCTGAGACCGGTATATCTCATCTTCGATCAGTTTGAAGAGCTGCTGATCATGGGTACTGAAAGAGAGAAAGCTACTTTCATCAGTATTGTAGACAGGATACTCTCTTCTTCCGAGCTGCAGTTCTGCAACCTGCTGTTTATTATGCGGGAAGAATTCTTTGCAGGGCTGAGTGAATTCGAAAAAGAGATCCCCGACTTCTGCGACCGGCGTTTACGCATTGAGCCCATGAACCCCAAAAATGTGGAAGATGTGATCATGCGCTCCTGTAAGAAATTCAATATCACACTGGAACAGGGCAATGAAAATGCGAAACAGATCATCAGTGTACTCACGGAAAAGAACACGGTATCTCTCCCCTATCTGCAGATCTACCTGGATCAGTTATGGCGTACGGTTTACCTGAATACGGGGTTCAAAGTAGTATCGGTAGGGAATGAATACCCGGAGATCAATATCAATAGCGATATCATTAAGAATTTCGGGCGGATGAATGATGTGCTGAACCGTTTCATTAAAGAACGGATCACGGTGATACAGGATGTACTGCAAACGGAATTTCCGGATATTCCGTCAGACTTTGCAAGCAATGCGCTGGATGGATTTGTAACACCGGAAGGCACCAAACGGCCGCTGGCTTACCTGCGCATCAATAATGGCATCTGGTTCACAGGGCAGGTAGCCCCCTATCTGCAAAACCGCTCCGGGCAACTGATGATCCGCTGCCTGGCTGAATTAGAAAAGAACAAGATCCTCCGTACAGATGGCCAAACGTATGAACTGGCGCATGACGTACTGGCTGGACTCATAGATAACAGAAGAACAGAAGACCAGCGGAAGGCGGGTTTTACAGATCAGCAGATCCGCAGCCGCTTTAATGGTTTCAAAGAATCAACCAGTGAATACCTTACCCGGAAAGAACTGGAATCTTACCGGCCCTATATAGAACAACTGAACCTTTCGAAGGAGATCCTGGACTTCTACAACGTGAGCCTTGCCACACGCGAAAAAGAAGAGCAGGACCGGATGGATAGGGAACGAAAGGACGCATTGGAAACAGCTGCGCGGGAAAAGAAACTCTTCGAACTGAGGGAACGGCAGAAGAAAATGAGGTGGGGATGGGTAGTAGGTGGTTTCCTGCTGATCTCTTCCACGGCACTTTATTTTTACTCAGAAAGCCTGAAAAAGGAATTTAACAGGAATGAGAGCCTGGTATTTATGGGTTATGAAATGAAGAACCTACAGCCGCTGGAAGCCATGAACCTCTTTGATCCGATCAAGGAAAAAGTATTCGGAGCTGACACTATGAAGGTGAACGACAAATTGCTGGAATACATGCAAACGGAGAGCATACAAAGTTTGTTCAGCGAGTTCAATGATACATTACAAAATCCCATCCTGAACCTGAACCATATTGATATGTCTGTAGACGGTAGGTTTCTGGTGATGGTGAACGATGGGGAGGAAAGCGGGAAGAAAAAGCACAGCTATGTTGTGCTGGATGATAAAGGTATACCGATAGATACATTCCGGAATGTTACTTACGCTTATTTTACCAATAAGAAAGATATACTCCTGTTATGCTTAAACTACAATGATGATCCCGATAAGGTGGGACCACTAGTCAAGGGTCGAAATAAACAGTCCCGTTATTCTGTGGAAGAACAGTTCCCCCAGGAGTTTATTCTATATGATTGCAGGTTGCAACAGAGGAACTATATCCAACTCATGCCGAAATGTTTTCTTCATGAGGCAGAAGATGTTGTAACCGGTGGTAATTATACCGCTTTTGATTCTTACCGGGTAAGGTTTACTGCCGGCGGCAATCTGATCATTCCATTTATTAAAATGGGTGATGACGGAAATTTTACAGATAAAGTGCTGATACTTTCAGAAAAAAAAGAGCTGGCTGTACTGCCTTCTCAATATACGATCACTTCTGCCCCCGATTTTAAAAAGTTCATTACACTGTATAGTTCACCTGCTTATATCAATTACCTGGACCTCTATGATGAAAAAGGACAGTTACTGAAAAGAACGGAAGGGGCAACTTTTGCTGATTTCACGGAAGATGGGGATATGATCTGGGGAGCAGAACACTTTCTTTGTGTGCTGCAAGGGCAGCAGGAACGCAGGTTTGAAAGCAATAATTATTACAGCTATGCATACGGAAGCTCTGCTAAAAAGAGGCTGTTAGCCAAAACGAGCCAGGGAACAGAACTGATCAATATGGAAAATAACGGACGGCAGCAATTTAATACCGAATCCCTCCTGGCTACCAACTTTGATAAAAATGCATTTATCACTATCAGGCGTGATGGCTGGACGGAGCTGCATCATTTTGGTGAAAACATCCCCTGGTGGCAGCCGGAGTGGATCGCATACCGTCAAACTTATACAGATACTTTATGGCGGAGGGACCTTGATGGGAAACTGGTTGCAGGGCCGTTCTTTCATAAGGATGGGATTGAAACCATCCAGTATAACAAAGCAGCGGATGAACTGCTGGTCCTCACTAAGAAAAACAAACTGCTGGTATTGAATAAAGACCTGCGTATTAAAACAGGCCTGATGTTAACTGCCAATGATCGGTATGGTATGTCTGAAAATGGCAGCGTGCTTTACTATGTACGGGACCAGTACCTGAGTGTGTTTAAAAACAACCTCGATTCCCTGAATGTGTTCAGTGCGCGTAAATCGTGGTTATTACTGAAGAAACCTCCGCTTTACAAGGAAATATCCAAACAGCGGCGGAAAGAGTTGGGATTGAGGTTTAAGTGATCGGGCGTACATTATACACACGGATAATCCGTGATCAACTAACCAATTAAAACAAAGAATAGGTTCAATCAGCCTGGTTCTTCGTATTGAATGATCGCTGATAATCTTTCAGGCATGGCAGTAGGCAGCATCAGGCCAATATCACCGAATGGTGTTGATAGTGGTTGTTTGAAATTTACGAAGTGCAGGAAAAAGGTAAGGCGTGTGGTGTCTGTTACATCTTTGGGCTTATTGAGCCAGTCACCTGTTACTGTATCCCCTTCGTTGTTCAGGTATTTCTCATCCCAGGGTACCTGCCAGTCATCTCTGGGAACACCTTCTTTCCGTTGGACAAATTCATGCACGGAAATATCGGCAGGTTTTGCCTTTATGATAAGTTCTATAGGGTAAGCGTATGGTTGTTCTGCTACACGATAAATACCGATGAGATTTACTTCTTTTGTCATATATGCTAAATTATCTGGTTACTCTTCCTGATACTCCGCTACTCATCATTTCTTCTATTTCCTTTTTAGTTATAACCGCCCAGTCTCCAGGGATACTTTGTTTTAAGGCGCCGCAGGCAGTGGCGAAGTTGATAATATCCTGCGGGGGATATTTGTTCATCAAGCCGTACAGGATGCCTGCTGTAAAAGCATCGCCGGTGCCGATCTGGTCTGTGATGTTATGGAGTGTGAAACCTTCCGCATAGTAATATTTATCCTCATGGGCTAAGGCAGCGCAGTAGATGCCGCCTGGTTTCCGGAAGCTCATGCCCAGTGTTTTTAACTGCGGCATGTGGGGTTTTAAAGAAAGGTGTACCTGCTGAAAACGCTCTTCCAGTGATAATTTGGGATCTGTTTCAATGCCGTAACAGATCTTTACGGCATCCAGGTCTGCAACGGCTATCTGGCTGTGTTCCAGCAGGGCCGGCATCACCTCTTTCGGTTCCTTCCCGTATTTCCATAAAGTAGCGCGGTAGTTGAAATCTGCTGATATAGTGATCCCTTTCTTCCGCGCTGCCTCTATGGCTTCTTTACAAACATTGGCAGCGCTTTCGGACAAAGCAGCTGCTACGCCTGACCAGTGAAAGTATTGTTGTTCTTCTAAAACATCGTTCCAGTTGATATCGCCGGATTGCAGTTCTGCAAAGGAACTGCCTGTGCGGTCATAGATCACCCTGGTGGGCCTGATCTGGTTGCCGGCTTCTGTGAAATATAACCCAAGTTTGGAACCGCCGTGTACAATATGCTTAGTTCCTACGCCATGGCCTCTCAATTGTTGCAGGCCGGCAGCGGCCAGATCGTTATCAGGCACCCGGCTTACATATTCCACCTTCATGCCTAAGCGGGCCAGCAGCACACATACATTCGCTTCTGCACCAGCATAGTAAGCTGTGTATCCATCTGTTTGCTGGAAACGCTTACCATGGTTGCTGTGCAATCTCAGCAAAAACTCTCCAAAGGCTGCAAGGCTATCATTCATGACCCATATATTTTACGGAAAAGTAAATATTTCCCGCGACATGGCATTTAGTATAACTCAAACAAGGCTTCAATTTCCACCGGGATATTATCCGGGAGGGAACCAAAACCCACAGCACTTCTTACACCAATACCGTTTTCTTCTCCCCATACTTTTGCGAACAGTTCGCTGCAACCATTGATCACATAAGGATGACGTTCAAAATCAGGGGTGCAGTTCACCATTCCCAGCACTTTGATCACACGTTTCACTTTATCCAATCCCACATGGGTTTTGATGGTGGATAACATGGCGAGTCCAACCTGCTGCGCAGCCAGTTTCCCTTCTTCCATATCCATATCTTCCCCGATACGGCCAATGATCAGTGACTTGTCGCTTTTCACAGGGCCATGGCCTGAAAGATAGAGATACTTACCATCTATCAGGAATGGTTTGTAAACGCCCAGTGGTGCGGGTGCGGGTGGTAATGTTAATCCGGTCTTTTCCAGTTGTTCTTCGGCTTGGGTGTTTTTCATATCTAATTGTATTTTATATAATTGTATCCAGTATTAATACGCCTGCCAATCCTGTTATGCCTACGATCGTTTCCATTACAGACCAGGAGAGCAGTGTGTTCTTCAGGCTCAGGTTGAAGTACTCTTTAAACATCCAGAAACCGGCATCGTTCACATGGGAGAACATAAGACTTCCTGCTCCAACAGATAATACCATCAGGTTAGGATCTGCATGTCCCTGCAATACCAATGGTGCTACCATACCTGCAGCTGTAATTCCTGCAATGGTGGCAGAACCTACGCAGGCTCTTATGATGGCGGCCATCAGCCAACCCAGTATCAGCGGATGAATAGGCCAGGTTTGCATTTCCCTGGCAATCTGTTCACTTACCCCGCTTTGTGCCAGTACTTCTTTCAAAGCCCCCGCGCCTGCAATGATCAGCAATATCATGGCCACATCTTTAACCGCTTCTGTGTAAGTGCTCATCACTGCTTTCACGGGGGTTTGTTGTAGTATACCTAGTGTAAAAGTAGCTATCAGCAGGCAAAACAACATTACTATTGGCGCTTCACCTGCGAAATGTAGAAAATTATTTTTAGGAAGAACAGTTGTGATCATCAGCAGGAATACAGGCAACAGGGCGGTGAGGAAACTGTTCAGCTTTCCGGGTTTACGTTCGTCTTCCTTTACCTGGAACAACTGCAGCGGGCCCGTGGGTATTCCTTTCAGCCATCTGGCAAACACAGGTCCGGCAATGATCACAGCCGGAATCGCTACTGCCAGTCCGTACATCAGTGTAATGCCCATGTTAGCTTTAAACTGACCTGCGAGCACCACCGGTGAAGGATGCGGAGGCAGGAAACCATGGGTAACTGATAATGCGGTCAGGGTTGGCAGGCCTATATATACTGCAGGTAATTTGTACTGGTAGATCACGGAAAAGATCAGCGGCACCATTAATACAAATCCTACGCCGTAGTATAACGGGATACCTATAATAAAACCTGCTATCAGTAATGCCCATTGTACATACTTAGGGCCGAAGGTTTGCATGAGCGTGTTGGCAATCTGTTTGGCTGCACCGCTTTCTGCTACCAGTTTTCCTAACATGGCGCCTAATGTCAGGATCATCATCAGGCTGCCAACTGTATCTCCTATTCCTTTCTGTAACGCTGCCGGGATCTTTTGTATGGGTACGTTTAGCCAGATACCTGATATAATGGCTACAATGAGGAAGGCCAGAAAAGCATTCAGCTTGCCCCATGTGAGCAGGAGTACCAGTAAAGCAATACAGCATGCAACGATTACAAAAGCCATTCTTTTTCTTTTATTCCATGTTCGCCGGCACCGGTATCCGGGGCGGGGAGCGTTTTTTATTTTTATAATAAGCGGCACCGGGTATCCGGAGCAGGAAATGCTGGAAGCATCTATTCCACAATAATCTCATCTATCATTAATAATCCGTTTCCACCGGCACCGTACTCTCCGGTTGGAATGATGCCTTTATTGACGCCTTTTACTTTTATGTAACGGGCTTTAACAGCTCCTGCCTTCAGGCGGATGTTATTGATACCGTTTATTGGAAAGCGGCTTTCTTCCGCTATTGGTTTATAATTCAGCCCATCTTCAGAAGCATAGAACTTCAATGAAACAGGTTCCCACATTCTTTGCCAGTGATAATTGAGAATATTTGCACCCACTTGCTGTACTGTTTGCACAGTGCCAAGGTCAATCACTGCATCCAGGTCACGGCCGCTGAAACCTAACCATTGCTGGTCGTTGTAGCGGTTGCTTCCGAAGATGCCGTTTACGAGTATATTACTATTACCGGTGTAGCGGGTATTGGGAGCTTGTGCCAGTGTAACGGTGGCGCCTACTGCTTTGTGGATATTGAATGCCTGCGTGAATATGCGGTCTTCATTTTTAGCTTTGAGAATACAGGATCTAGTGATAGTGATCGGCGCAGTGTACTTTTTACTTTTAGCATCAGGGATGCTGCCATCCGTTGTGTAGTAGATGGCAGCTTTTCCCTGGAGGGTGATCAGTAATTTTTCTTTGTAAACAACGTTTTCTTTGTAACTGATATCCTCATTGAATTGTATAGACTGTTTCTTCAACCGGCGTACGAAACCGAAATAATCCTTCACATGTTGCGGGCTCCAGGCCACCTCGGCCAAAGCGATGGCCCGTGGCAGCAACATGTATTCTGCCTGTGTGATGGTAGGCAGGTATTCACTCCAGAGCTGGCCCTGTATACCTTTCACATCTTTTAGCGGCTCGTAGGCATATACTTCCGGTAAAGGAGTATATCCTCCGGCCGCTAAAGGTTCTTCTGTATATAAAGACTGATAATGGTCGAAGTACAATTCATCTTCCGGCGTCATAATCACCTGTCTGGCGGCACCACTTTCAGTGCCGCGCCAGCTCATTACAATGGCATCTTCAGCCAGCCCGCCTTCCAGGATTTCATCCCAGCCAATGATCTTACGGCCTTTGCTGCGGACGTGTTTATTAATGCGTTTGATAAAATAGCTTTGCAGGGCATCTGCATCCGGCAGTTTTTCCTGCTGCATGCGTAACCGGCAAAGCGGACAGGCATTCCATCTTGTTTTTGGACATTCATCTCCGCCAATGTGGATCCACGGAGAAGGGAATAACGCGATCACTTCATCCAGTACATCCTCCAGGAAGTTAAATGTACTGTCCTTCCCGGCGCAGAACACATCATCAAAAATGCCCCAGAAAGTGGCTGTTTTATACGGGCCGCCTGTGCAACCCAGAGAGGGATAGGCAGCTAAGGCAGCCAGGGCATGACCCGGCATTTCAATTTCAGGGATCACATTGATCTGGCGGGCCGCTGCATATGCGATCACCTCTTTCACTTCTTCCTGTGTATAATATCCACCATACTTTACCCCGTCAAACCGATGCGGCAATTCCTTCTTATGCCCTATCAATGTTTCATCTCTCCATGCCGCAACGGATTGAAGCTTCGGGTATTTTCTGATCTCTATCCGCCAACCCTGATCATCCGTAAGATGCCAGTGAAAATTATTGTATTTGTATTGTGCCAGGATGTCTATAAAATGTTTCACAAACGAAACCGGGAAAAAGTGCCGGCTTACATCCAGGTGCATGCCTCTGTAGGCAAAGCGGGGATAATCTTTGATGGTGCAGCTTTGGAAGCTGTTGTTGTTTTTTAGTTGTCTTAAAGTTTGAATAGCGTGCAGGATGCCGGCTTCGTCATGCGCGGTGATCCTGATCTCGTTTTGGCTGATAGATAAGCGGTAACCTTCTGCTTCTTTAACAGCATTTGCATCTATGTGCAAATGAATCCCTTTTGCTGTGGAGGTTTGTTGTATTGGTAATTCAAAACCAATGTATTCGTTTAACAGGGTGGCTGTGGTTTTCAGTTCTTCCGGTGCAACAATCACTGTTCCGGGCTGCAACTGAAAAGCACCGGGCTGTAATTGCATCTCCACAGGCGCCGGGATCAGCGCAGGTGCGCTGATCCTTTGGGCCTGTACAGTTGCATAGATTATCAGACATATAGCAAGGCAAATAACTCTCATCCTTATAATTTATCCCACCATATTCTTGTGATCAGGTTATCTGCACCCTGGCGGGTAACCGCATCATCATAATTCTTTTTATTAATACCCTGCTCAGGAACCGGGTAAGGTATCCTTCTTGGAATAGTACCACCGGTAGCATTGCCCACAAAGTTCACCGGAACAAGTACAGGATATCCCGTACGGCGCCAGTTAGCATAAGCTTCCTGCTCATCCAGCAAGGAAGCGATCCAGAATTGTGTATGGATCTGGTTGAGCTGTGCATCTAATGTACCTCCTGTATTCAATGCATTCGCTGTTGTATAAGCAGTGATCCTTGCAGGCGCAATTACACCGGCAGCACCAAATAATGCCCAGTTCTTCAAAGCAGTTTCCACGCCTGCTCTGTAAGTATCCGCAGCATTTCCGGCAGTCCAGCCACGTACGATGGCTTCTGTTAAGAGGAAATTAGTTTCTGCCGCACTGAGTACAATCAATGGGGCAGCGTATTGCAGGATAGTTGCAGGGTTGGGTTCAGAGTAGGTATTGAAGTTGGCAGGTTTGCCATTGGTACCATTAGGTAAACCTTTCTGTGCAGTGGAAGTGGTATCCGGTGTGGCACCATTCCATACTACAGATACAACAGATAACCTTGGATCATTGCGGCTTTGCAGCGCATCGATAAAGGTTTTGCTGAACTTGCCGAATTCTGTATTATTCAAACCGTTTGAGCCGGATACATAATCCTGCCCTACCAGTTCATAAGCTACCGGATTACTATTGTAGATCTGTGGGCCATTGGTATACTTTACTACGGCCTGATCTGCAGCGGTAAGGATGATACCGCCCTGGATGGCTTTCAGTGCCCACTCTTTTGCTTTGTTCTCATCCCTTTTCTGCAGGCGCATTGCTACACGTAACATCAAAGAGTAACCAAACTTCTTCCATTTGGGAATATCTCCTTCAAACAGGAAGTCTGCTTTACCGTATTTAGGCTGTGCAGGATCAAATGCTTTGATGGCCTCATCCAGTTCTCTTAACATACCATCATAGATCTCACTTTGGAGATCGTATTTAGGAAGGAACAATCCTTCTGTGCCACCCAGGTTGGCCTGGCTGTATGGCACATCTCCGTAGAGATCTGTGATACGCTGGATCAGCATCACCTTCCATATCCTGGCAGCAGCTCTTTTGTTCACAAACTCAGGGGCGGTGGCTGCTTTATCCAGCTCCTTCAATGTGGTGAGTACATTGGTATAAGTGTACCGGAAGTAAAACGACTGGTACTGATCATGCACCCCGTACTTATCCCCGGAACCAGCTCCTGCCAGTTCTTTGGCAGTGGCAAAGTGTTGCACGAAATTACCGCAGGTAATGTAGGATGTATAAAAATACGCACGGTCGTATACGTAATTCCCTTTGAGGATGCTCTGGGAAAAGAGGTAATCCACATTGGGTTTGGTGGAGGCATTCGGGTTGGTGTTCAGTTGTTCAAAACCCTTATCACAGGAGGTGAATCCTAATGAAGCGCCCAGCAGCAGGGTGAATGTATATTTAGCAAATCGTTGCATAGTGAATTCATTTAAAATTTAACCATCAGGTTCAGGCCATAACTTCTTGTGCGTGGCACCCCGAACATTTCAAAACCTTGTGCATTGGAGTTATTGAAAGTAGATTCAGGATCGATGTTTGGTGCATCCTTATACAGGATGAACAGGTTCCTTGCCACAAAAGAAACAGATACGGATTGCAGTTTGGCAAAGGAGAATACACTCGCCGGAATGTTATAACCCAGTATCACCTGGCGCAGTTTGATGAAGTCCGATTTATACACAAAACGCTCCGACTGGTTCTTATAGTTATCATAATAAGCCTGCAGCTGTGCACCGGTAAATGTTCTGCTGAAAGGTTTGTTCTCTTCATCCACACCGGTAACTGTTAAACCGCCATCACGGCCAGGCAGTGTGATCCTGTGCAATCCAAAACGGGTAGCATAAAGGTTGGTACCGGAATATACATGGCCGCCAAAT
Source organism: Chitinophaga niabensis (assembly GCF_039545795.1). Lineage (NCBI taxonomy): Bacteria > Pseudomonadati > Bacteroidota > Chitinophagia > Chitinophagales > Chitinophagaceae > Chitinophaga > Chitinophaga niabensis. The sequence goes on from NZ_CP154260.1 coordinate 4,063,565, forward strand.
TTACTATCGATCAGGAAGCTGAAATTGAAACGTTTATAGCTGAAGGAGTTGTTGATACCACTTGTCCATGGAGATACGCCTGTTCCCAGATCTTCCAGACCTGTAGTGGCTTCAAAACCGTTTGTTTTAGAGTTGAAGATGGGCAGGCCGTTTTCATTCTTCTTTACTTTGTAACCTTTAATGGTACTGAAAGGTTTACCCACTTCCGCAAAGATGAAAGCATAGTTATTCACCGCAGCGTCCATCTGGATGCGGTCCAGGCCGGGTGCAAGTTTTATTACTTCATTCTTATTATAAGCAGCATTGAAATCTACTTCCCAGGTAAAGTTCTTTCCTTTCACCGGTGTACCGCTCAGGCGAAGCTCTACGCCTTTGTTACTCATTTCACCCACATTCAGGAAAGTGAAGTTATAACCGGAGCCGGTAGAAGTACTTACCTGTACGATATCATCTGTTGTTTTCCTGTCGTAGATCGCGAAGTCAGCAGAGAGGCGGCCGTTCAGGAAACGCGCTTCGAAACCAGCTTCCATTGTCCTGGTTTTGAAAGGTTTCAGGTTGGGGTTCGGTGCATTCAGCAGACCGGAAGTGGTACCTACTGTTTGGGTAGGTGCCTGTAAAGGCTGGCCAAAGTGACCACCACCGGGAACAAGACTGTATGTTTGATTCAATGAATAAGCCAATGGAGCGCCGCCACCTACTTCTGCCCAGCTTGTACGCAGTTTTGCGTAGGAGATCCAGGAAGGCAGTTTCACTGCTTCGGATAAAATGAAACTGATACCGGCAGATGGATAGAATACATCATTACTTTTTGGTGAGAGTGTAGAGAACCAGTCGTTACGGCCTGTGGCTGTCAGGAAGATGATGTCCTTATAACCCAGGTCGATGCTACCAAATACAGAGTTCACGGCTCTGCGGGAGAGTGCGTTATTGGTAGTGAGGCTTACTACGTTGGAAGGATCGTAGAAACCCGGCTCTGCGAAATCGGTACCCAGCAAGGTAGTGGATTGCCCTTTACCTTTTTGCTGGTTACCGCCGGCCATTACATCCAGGCTGAAGTCTTTACCAAATTTCCCCTGGTAGTTCAGCGTGAGTTCCGCATTGGTTTCTGTAATACCGGTAGTGGATTGCTGATAGAATCCTTTCGGTGCATAAGCTGTACCGGTAGGTACTACCCCGTTCCAGATGATAGAAGTATAATCATGTGTAAAACGGCCTTTTACGAAAAGGTTGTCCAGGATGTTATACTTAACAGAAGCGCTTCCTATGAAACGGTTGCGGTTATCATTATTGATAAAATTGTTTACCACGAAGTACGGGTTACTGGCAAAACCAGATGGGTTCCACAATGTTTCCGCACCTGTGAGTTTATCATATCCGGGAGCAAGGTTCCTTACGTCTACAGAATTTGCGAGCATGTAAGTTCCCCAGTTAGGGTTACCTGGTGCATCGGAAACGTTGGCACGGCCGATTGCTTTCTCTACGTTGTATTGCGCGAAACCTTCTACGGAAATACGTTTGGAGAGCGTACCCACCAGGGCCAGTGTTCCTATCTTCTTATTTAGTTGCGAATGCGGTACCAGGCCCTGGTTATTCATATCAGATAAAGAGAGGCGGTAGTTGAGGGATTCATTTCCTCCGGATGCCGCAACGGTATTGGTGAACGTTGTACCTGTCCTGTAGAAGTTTTTGATATTATCCTTCTGTGCAACATAGGGGCGGCTTATGCCATCAAACTGCATTACATTGCTGCCATCCAGTCTGGGGCCATAGGAAAGTCTTCCTGAAGCAATAGCATCTGCCTGTGTTACAGGTTTCAGACCACCCTGCCCCTGACCGTATTCATATTGCCAATCGGGAATGATTGCAGGTGTTTCAAAAGTGAAGGTGGAATTGTAATCCAGGCCAATGCCTTTTTGTTTCACCCCTTTCTTTGTGGTGATGAGGATCACACCGTTTGCAGCACGGGAGCCGTACAATGCAGAAGCGGGGCCTCCTTTCAACACAGTGATGGATTCAATATCATCCGGGTTGATCCCTCCGATACCATCTCCCCTGTCCGCATTCAGACCAATGGAGGCATTGCCGCTTTGCGGAGAGTTACCGGTAGAGTTATCGATGGGCATACCATTGATCACGTACAATGGCTGGTTATCACTGAAGGAACCGTTACCGCGGATCACTACGCGGCTGGAACTACCGGGGCCGCCGGCAAGACTGGAAGCATTCACACCCGGAATTTTACCAGTGAGTGCATCTGCTATGTTGATCTCACGGGCCTGGGTGAATTCACTTCCTTTTACTTCTGTTACGGCATAGGTCAATACTTTCCTTTGTTTTTTAATACCAAGGGCTGTTACCACAAATTCATTCAGGGCTTTGGTATTTTCTGCGAGCTGGATGTCTACTGTGGTTTGGCCGGGTTGTACGGTTACCTGTTTTGTTTCGTAACCGATAAAAGTAACTACGAGCTGAATGGCACCCTGCTGTGCGGGTACCTTCAGAGAGAATTTACCATCCACATCTGTTACGGCGCCTACACCTTTCTGGTTAAGAACAGAGATGGTGGCGCCGATAATTTTTTGTCCGTCTGCAGCACTGGATACCGTACCAGAAAGTTGTACGGGAGAAGATTGGGCGATGCTTTTACTGCAAAACAGCACGCTGCAGAGCAACAAGAGCAGTTTTGGGAAAGCAGCCAGTTTACGTGTTTTCATCGCTGTGGTTTGGTTGATAAATATTCAAATAATGCAAAATCCTTGACTAAAAGTAATAATTAGAATCGTTTCTGCAAATTATTTGCATAAAATAATCGCATAAACTGCAAATATTTTCTCAGCCACTTTTCGCAGATTTGAATTAAAGCATTGAATTTTAATAATTTAATATTATGTAGTGTTTACACTAAGCATTAAATTTGCCGCAGAAAAATTATTTAATGCACAAAAAGTGCGAAATTGTGCGGTAAATTCTATTTTTGTCGGATTGACCTTGCAGATTCTGATTATTTTTACTAACATCAACCGTAGATGACTATGGATATGGATATTAACACGCAGGACCAGTTACCCCCGGTTTCGCTGACCAAAAAGGCCAGGAAGAAACTGATCATTAAACAAGTGAACATTCACACGCGTATTACCTACAGCGACCTTGTAACCCTTATCAATGTATCTGAGGATACGATCCGCCGGGATGTTAATGAACTGGCAGAGGATGGAGAAGTGGTGAAGATCAAAGGCGGCGCTATGTCTATCGCCTATCACTACGGGCATGAATCAGAAACTTATGCGCAGAATAATAAAGCGGTGATTGCGGAGAAAACACTGCAATTGCTGCGGGATGATATTATTGTGCTGATCGGCGGAGGGACTACTATCCGGGAATTTATTAAAAAGATACCGGTTACCCTGCGGGCTACTTTTATTACGGTGAATGTACTGTCTGCAGTGGAGTTACTGGATAAACCCATGATCAAGACCATCGTGATCGGGGGGCAGATCTCTGCATACAGCCAGATGTCTGTAAGCGGCGAAGTGTTTGAATATCTTTCTAATATCAAGGCAGACCTTTGTATTATTGGTACGAATGCTATTGATCCGGCTAACGGGTTAACGGATTCTGACTGGGAGACCATACAGGTGAAAAAGGCGATGATCAAAGCGGCAGATAAAGTGGCTATCATGGCTATTTCAGAGAAGCTGAACTCTTCTATGAAAATGAAGATCGCGGACCTGCAGGAGATTGATTACCTGATCACGGAATTGCCGGCAGAGAGTGCAGAGTTACAGCCTTACAGGACGAAGAACCTGACGATATTGTAGTGCGGGCCGGCTCGCTTGTCTTTGCAGGTGAGCCCGCCGGGTATTTCTTTACAAACCTTTCTCCAAACGATACTGCTCCTGTAACTTAGGCGGCGCGGCATTATACCATGCACTGCTGATCGCATTTTCCAGCATTTTCTTTTTTACCTTCTTTAAATTAACGGTAGTCCAGCCCTGGCGCCCCCAGCCTCCTTCTACGGGGTAAAAGCTTTTAGGGTCCTCCTGGCAGAAGGCCGCTTGCTCCTCCGGGGTGAAGTTGAAATTAGCGGATGTTGTTTCCGGCCAGAGGGTGGTGAAAATGCGCCGCTTTGTTCTGAATGCGGGATGATCCCAATGCAGTACTTTCTCCACACCGGGCATAGCAAAGCATAATTCCTCAAATGTTTGCAGATCTACCATAGGCTAAAATTACAAAACCATGGGAAGAAGAAATTGTAAGAATGCGACATTGGTCGTACATTCATTTCCATATTAAACTCAGACCGATGAGCCAGTGGAAATCACCGAATTTTAAGAATGGCACTTTTCGTAATCTTTCTCCCACAGAAGTAATGTCGAAGGATGCTTCTTTTCTAAAAATCCTTTTGCGCTTCTTTAGTAAGCCAAAGTCGGTGAACCCTCCCAAACCTTTGCCTTCGGTTAAAACAGACCTGCTGCACCTGGTGTCAGGGGAGAATCCGGTGATCGTATGGTTCGGGCATTCTTCTTATCTCATTCATCATAACGGACTCAATATACTGGTAGACCCTGTTTTCAGCGGGCATGCCTCTCCTGTTCCTTTTACGGTAAAGGCTTTTCCGGGTACAGATGCATTTAAGGTATCAGACCTTCCTCCTATCGACATCCTGGTCATTACCCATAATCACTATGATCATCTGGATAAGAAAACGCTTTGCCAGCTGAAACCTAAGGCGGTGTATACGGCTTTGGGGGTTGGGAAGGATCTGCCTTTTGCAGCATCCCTGGTTACTGAGATGGATTGGTGGGATACTGCGGATTACGCTGAAGGGATCAGACTTACCGCCGCCCCTGCACGCCATTTCTCCGGGAGAGGTATAAAACGTGGTGGATCCCTTTGGGCCTCTTTCGTACTGGAATTACCAGGTGGGTTTAAACTCTATCTCGGCGGGGATTCCGGTTATGATACCCATTTCAAAACAATCGGGGATAAGTTTGGGCCCTTTGACATTGCCATACTGGAAACAGGGCAATACAATGTTGACTGGCCCATGATCCATATGAGCCCTGAAGAAGCAGTGCAGGCCGCACAGGAACTGAAAGCCAAAGTACTGCTGCCGGTACACTGGGGGAAATTCGCATTGGCACTACACCCCTGGAATGAACCGGTGATCCGCACAACAGCAGGTGCATTGGGAAAAGTGAAAGTAACTACGCCACGTATAGGGGAACCTGTTATACTGAATGTTAGTTATCCCGCTGATCCGTGGTGGGAGTTTTAGATGCTGGATTGCGTGTTCAGTTTTCCACTTGCTCCCGGCCTCCTGGAGTATTATACACGCCGGTGTTTCCTCTTTGTAATATTATTTGCAGCTCCTTTACCAGCTCCGGCTGCTCTGCTGCAATGTTCTTATTCTCCCAGGGATCGGTTGTGTGATCGTATAGTTCTATGTCCGGCTTCGCATTCCGATAGTACTGTGTTAAGCGGTAGCGGTCTGTTCTCACCGTGAGACCCTGTTTGAAATAACTGTAAGCCGTTTTACGCGTAGCTTTAATGAGACTCTCCCCATCTCCCTTATAAGGCATTTTCACGCCGCACAATTCCATAATGGTGGGATAAATATCCACGGAACTGACCACCTGCTCAGGGCTGAAACCTTTTTGCGGCCGGGGTGTTTTTATGATGAATGCACTCCGTAAAGACCAATCGAAAATAGTATGTTTGCCCCATACACGGTCATCCCCCAGGTGCCATCCATGATCTCCCCAAACTATAATGATCGTATTCTTATCCAATCCCTTCTCCCTTAAAGCTGTTAATACTTTCCCGATCTGCGCATCCACATAGCTAATACTGGCATAATATCCATGCCGCAGTTTACGCGCGTAAGCATCAGATACGGGCTTTTGCAGTGAAGCCTTTTCATCTCCCGATTTATATTGATTGAATTCCGCACTTTCATGCAGGCTGGCTTTATGTATGTTGACCGGCATATCCGGGGATGGCGTAAGTGCGATGTCAATTTCATTATACAGGTCCCAGTATTTCTGAGGTGCCGTGAAAGGCAAATGCGGTTTGAAGAAACCAACGCCTAAAAAGAACGGCTGCTTTTTGCCGGCCAGCTTTTCTATTTGCTGTACGGCCAGTTCTGCTGTTAATCCATCCGGGTAACCGCCATCTCCAACACCTGCGGCTTCATAAGGAGGTACATTGGCTTTCTTCGTATTCCTGTCTGTTCCATCCGCATAAGCAAAGAAAGCATTCCAGCCTGTTTTCCATTTACCGGGATTGAATAACATTTCATTCCAGCTGTTCGGTAATTCCAGCTGGTTACTTCTTTCCTTATTATATGGATATACATAACCATCTGCTGAATGACTGATCTTCCCTACCCCTACTGTGTAATAACCATTCCGTTTCAGCTGTTCTATGAAGGTTTCCGGCATCTCCGTTCTCACCATACTTTCAGCTGCTTCATTTGTGAGGTCTGACCGCTTATGTGGCAGTTTCCCTGTAAGGATGCTCATGCGGGATGCGCCACAGGTGGGAACGGTCACAAATTGATTTTTGAAAACAACTCCCTTGCGGGCCAGGCTGTCCAGGTGAGGCGATTTCACTGTTGTATTGCCATAGCAGCCCAGGTCCGGGCGGAGATCATCTACAAAGATGAACAGTACATTGGGCTTAGCCTGTTGGGCTTTCAGGCCTGTACAGCAGCACAGGGCTATTAACAGGAAGTGGAATTTCATAACAGTAAGGTATAAAAATAATTCCGGGAGAGAAATACCCATGCCTGTCCTGCGTATTTCTACGCTTCTTTTCAGGTAAATGCTACCTGTTCAAACCTTTACGAGGAGTGTAGCTTTGCTTCATCAAATTATACTTAACCTCAAAAAAAGCGAAGATGTCTACTGAAAAAAAACCACTGAACGGCTTTTCCATTGTAGCCGGTGAAAAACAAGCGGTGAGCAATGTGCAAACCATCCGCACACAGGTGCTGCAGGACCGTACCCTCTTTAACATGCAGGCTGTAGGCCGCAACTACAAACTGGCGCAGGCTTACAAAAGCGTACGCAATCTGCAGATGATGGACCCTAACAACATTAAACTGAAAACCTACGCAGAGTACCTGACCATCAACAAAAGGTTCCTGGACCTGGTACCGCTTATTGAAGAAAAACCACGCCCTGTTTACCCGGCTAATGAAAGCTACCTGAACACTTATACCTGGTTGCGTTTCCCCCGTGGTAAAGTATTGGTACTGGTACATGACGATATCTACACACAGGTAAAAGAAAAGGTAGAGCGCTATGTGCTGGACCTTGGCCGTGATGGCTACTGGGCCACTGTTCACGTAGTAAGAGGCGGCAAACCTTCCACCATCCGCAACTACATCAAGGCCAAAGCCCCTGCAGGCGTAGTAATGGTAGGTGCTATCCCTGTTGCCTGGTTTGAAATGAGCGACGATTTTCATGGCGCCAGCTCAGAGTTCCCCTGTGATCTCTTTTATATGGACACCAATGGCACCTGGACGGACTCTGATGCCGATGGCAAATACAATTCCGTAAGCGGAGATGTAACCCCTGAAATATGGCTGGGCCGCATATGGACGCCCACCCTGAATGGTAACGATGCTGCCCTTATCAATAATTACTTCGACCGTAATCACCTGTTCCGTCTCGGCTCTCTTGGCCATTCCCGTTCGGCACTCGCTTATGTGGAAGACGACTGGACCAGCTTCGACGATTGCGAAATGGACCTGATGACACCTGCTGCCTATATAACCAAATACACGAATCCTGACATCACAGATGCGGACCTTTACAAAACAGAAGTGAACAAAACACGCTCCTTTGTGCAGCTTTGTTCACACTCTTCGCCGCATGTGCATTCTTTCCGTGCAGATGGCTCAACAGAATGGATAGACCGCGCTTACTTCCGCGATGAACGTTGCCCGAATGCGAACTTCTACAATCTGTTCTGTTGCAGCACTGCCCGTTTCACAGAAAACGATTACCTCGGCGGCTGGTACATCTTTGACAAAGCCGGTGGAGAAACCAATATGGGCCTTACCGTAGTAGGCAGCACCAAAACCGGGTCCATGCTTTTCTTTGCTGACTTCTACGATCCTATCGGTAAAGGAAAATGTATTGGCGATGCTATGGTTGACTGGTGGAAAGCCCGCGGCACTGACCACGATCTTGGAGAAAGACAATGGTTCTATGGCATGAGCATCCTGGGTGACCCTACCCTCGCCTGGTGGAAAGGAGCAGTACCCCGTCCGCTTGAACCGGCAGAAGGTTCCGTATTCAATCACTATCCACGCAGCATGACCTTCAAATGGGCACCCGTGAATATTCCCGGTGTTACCTACAGCGTGGAAGTAGATGCATATGGTGCTGTGAACTCAGGCCAGTGGGCTGCACAGAGCTTCCGGAATTTTGCCGTGTATCATAACATTACCGGCACTTCCTTTAATCACAACTTCGTAGGGGCGCAACCCGGCAGATGGAGAGTAAGGGCTAAGATCGGCGACAGGTATTGCAACTGGAGCTGCTGGTGCTATTTCCGTTTTACAATTTGAGCAAAGTTCAGATATAGCCGGGAACAAAAAAAAGCAGCCCCTCGTCGGACGAGGCGGCTGCTTTTTTTTATTTGGCAATTTGAAATAATCTTTTACTTTTGCAGTCCTTTTATGGGATGCCCAGATGGCGAAATTGGTAGACGCACTGTGTTCAGGTCGCAGCGTTCGCAAGGATGTGCTGGTTCGAATCCAGTTCTGGGCACTTCAAGCCTCGTAAATTAATTTTTACGGGGCTTTTTTTTATCTTGGTTTCCTTATGCTGATAAAAACATTCATAATTGGAGCATTGTTCCTCTTTTCCTTTACCTCTCAAAAGGAAACAGTGTGGGTAGCAATTGGTGACTCTATCACCTACCTGAACGATCATCCTGATGAAACCGGGAATCGAGTTAGCAAAGGGTATTTAAGCCGCGTGACTGCCGAATTGCCCAACTTACGTTACATCAATCAGGGGCACAATGGCTGGAAGTCCAGTGATATCGCCAACAAGATCGAAGATCTTGGGTTGGTGAAAGCAGATGTTTACACGGTATTCTTAGGTACAAACGACTGGTGGGGCGGCCGACCTGTAGGAAATATCGATGATTACAAAAACAATACAGGCACCAATTCGGTATTCGGCTCATTCAGGATTATTGTTGATAAGATCCGTCAATTAAATAAAGAGGCGAAAATAGTGCTCATCACACCCATGCAGCGTAATGATTTTGTTTATTTGTCTGATGCCACTAATAACGCGCATGGTTCGTACAAAGATAAAAACGGGCAGTCACTGGAATTATTTGCCAATGCAGTGATCGCTATTGGAAAGCTTGAAAATATTCCTGTTATCGATCTTTACCACGATCCGTTGCTTGACCTGAAACACATGGTGAACTTCAAGCGCTTAAAAGATCCCCGCAGCGGTAAATATGTGAATTACCGTTACCCCACATTCACCACAATACCCTTTGATCCGAAAAACGATGAATATCCATACCCACCTAAAGCGATAAATATTACTTATGATGGATTACATCCATCAGATAAAGGAAATGAGATCATCGCAAAAAAAGTAATAAATGTAATCAGGCAGGCGCTGCCTTAGTTGCCGGAATGAAGCCCCAGCTTATTCCCTTCAGTATCAAAAAAGAGCGCAAAGAAACCCATTTCAGGACTGATCTCCGTTTTTGGAACGATGACCTCTCCCCCATTGGATGCCACTTTGTCCAGGGCAGGTTGCAGGTCTTTCCCTGCATTTAAATAAATGACTGCTCCATCCGTTGTTGGCTTGTAATCATCTCCTTTTGCCAGTACAACATTTACGGTTTCTCCATCGCTTGGCAATAAGCCCATTCGCACACCAGCCATTTCCGCTTCTTCTATGCTAACGCCTAAAATTGCCTGGTAAAAAGCGACCGCTCTTGAGAAATCCCTCACCGGGATCTCTATTATTGAAACTAAGTTCTTCATGTTTGCCTGTATTTATTATAAGGCAAAACTACCGGGCTTTCATAGTTGAAAATTGTACAAATGCGACACTTTAGTCTTTTTCGAAGATCGCAGCGGAGAGCAACATTTCGCCGTCTTCCAGGAAATCTTTGGGGCTTATACCTGTGAACTCTTTAAAGTCCCTGATAAAGTGAGCCTGGTCGTAATACTCGCTGGTGTAAGCTATTTGGGTCAGGCTTTCGGACTGCCTGTTAAGGAGGATCTTTAAAGCCGTCTGCAACCTGATGATCTTGCCCAGTTGTTTAGGGCTGATACCTATCAACTTTACAAATCTCCTTTCTAGCTGTCTTCTTTTTGATGGATCACCTTTGAGGATGTTATTTACTGAGATATTTCCTTTTGCAGATAAAAGAGCGTCAACAGTTGATTTTACAATATTGTCTATGGTTGTTTTGCTATTGAGCTTGTCCAGCAGGAAGCCTTCTGCTATTTCAATCCGTTCTTTTGTATCTGTTGCCTGAATGATCTTTTGGGTTAATTCCTTCGCAGGCTTTTTCCCGAATAGCTGGTCTATGGGAGTTTCTTTGTTTGCTAAGTTTTTGATAGGGGTTGTTACGAAGTTTGCGAAGCCGTATGGGTAAAAACGAATAGCGAAGGTGTTTACATAACCTGTTGGTTCAATATAAAAGGGGTCAATGGTTTGACCAAGCACCATTGCCCTGGGCTGAAGGATAAATTCATCGCTGGAGGTGTATCGTTTGATATCGTCTCCGAGGATAAATGCCATTTCGATGCAGCCATCGGGGATGATGCGTTGTCTCCGGGAACTCCCTTCTGCCGGAACTTCTAAAGTCCAATAGCATTTTACAAGAGATCTTAAGTCCGAATGTGGTTCAAATGTTTGATAGTTCATTGTTGTGCTGCGTCTTCAAAGATACCAAAAAGGGGGAGGCCGGCTATAAGTAGTTTTATGCCTGGAACTTTTCATAAATGTTCCGATCTTTAGCTTACATATGCTATTAACTAAACAACGCGTTGGGCTATGACGGATACTTCTTATACCACCACCCTTCTGCCGCTGACAGAAGCCGATAAACAGGTGATTAAAAAGGCGATAAAACCTTATTACCAGGTAAATTTTATACTGATACCGGTTTTAGCTGTTGTATTTTTCTTTGGATTATGGTATTTCCTCATCTTCCTAACCCTTGTGGTTTGTTATAATTTATTTGCCTTCTCCAGTATTAAGAAAAATGAGCTATCGTTAAGTAATCCCAAAACCATACTGACCGGTGAAATCACCAAAAAGGAACCGCCGGGGGATGGAACGTTCATCTATTTTGGACAGGAAAGATTTGAACTGACCTATGCAAATATTACTTACCCCGTTGAAGTGGGTGATAAGGTTTCTCTTCATTATTCGCAGTTTAATGCTAACCAGAGAGGTATCCTTCTTAGTGTTGAAAAGCAGCATATCCGGTAGGGCGGCTTTTATGAAGCTAAGGAGTTATCCCGAAAGAAGTTTTATATTTGGGGTTTACGGGCCTGGGACCATCCATTGCCCGATGAACTTTAACCCAACACCATGCTGGATTCAGGACAATTACAATCGCTTTACGGGCAGGGCAACTATCAGCAATGCCTTGAAGAACTAAATCTCCTGCTGCTTTTTAACCCTCAGGATACAGCCGCATTACTACTGAAGGGCAAGTGCCTGTACCAGATCGCCGTGAATGAAATCCAATCCGGCAACGAGGCAGATCTTACTTTTGCTGCCAGCTGTTTTGAAGAAGTGCTTGCACTATCGCCTTCCCATGAAGAAGCGATGACCTTTGCAGCCTATATCAACATCTTCATCACACAGGCAGATCTTCCTGCAGCTATCAGTTATTGCAACAGACTGCTCACTTCAGCTGATCCAATGACCCGGGCGAATGCGCTTCGCTATCGCCAGGAAGCATATTCCCTGACAGGCGAATTCGATCTGGTATTGAAAGATCTGACAACGCTGGCAGAGCTGATCAAAGAAATTTATAAAAAAAATCTGCCCGCCCTGGATCAGGAATCCGGCGATCTTTATTTCAGAAAAGGAACAATCTGCCTTGAGAAATTTGCCGACCATAGCAAGGCCCTGGAAGCCTTCAGGGAAGTGCTGAAACACGGGCACATGGACTTCAGGGCTTTTTGCCGGATAACGGAAGCTGCACTGAACCACGGGGATTACGAAACAGGTGGAGAAGCCGCTGTACTGGCTTTTTTTACTGACAGTCCGGATCCCGGAAATGAACGGCTCGCACTTTACCATCAGATGGAAGCATTCAACCGCCAGGGCATTCATCATCCATCATTGGTGAAAGCCATGTTTACCGGGCAGCGGATCTTTGCGGATGTAGTAGGTGGGGACACAACTGAGCTACTGAGCTTTGCCCGGCAATATGTAAAAATGTACCCGGACTGGTTCTGGGCCTGGCACTATGCCGGCGCCGCATTATATGATGCAGAAAACTACGAAGCAGCACTGCCATATCTAACCAAAAGCCTTGAACTGGGTGGCACCGCCATTGGTTTACAGCGCTTTATTGAAGCAGCCTACCATGTAAACGGCGAACTACCCCTTATCACAAAATGGCCTGAGGACCTGCCCATGTTCTATTACAATGCAGGTGTTAATTTCAATGAATTTGAAGCCTCACTGACCGGTACTGCCATTGCACCAGAGCTGCTAAAGATCAGGACGACATTTTACCGTATGTCCTATGATGGTTTTTACGATTATTTCTACAATAACAGCGGAAAAGCCGGGTTCAGCGAAAGCCATATTTTTGCCATGTGCTGCAACAATTACGGTATAGCGCTAACGGATGGCGGAGCTTACGAACAGGCTGCCGATGTACATAAGCTGGGGTATTCCCTATCCCCCTTTTGGGAACAATCCCAAAGCCTTGGAACCGCATTAATGCGTCTGGAATTGTATGAAGAAGCCATTGCAGCGTTTAACCGTGCCCTCAGTGATGGCGGGCAGCACATGGGCTTTGCTGACCATATCGAGTTAAAAGGAGAGATCCTTACAGCGCTGTCCAACCTCGGCCGCACCGAAGAACTGACATCCCTTTTACAGCATACGGAAGAGGAATACAATAATTTCATCGCTGAACATGGTTCCGGTCTTTCAGAAGAAGAGCGCTTCATTTTGAGTGAGCGGTATATTACTGTACAGAATGCGCGGCACGACCTGCTCAGTGGCGGCAGCATAGAAGATGCCGTGAAAGCCTGGCAGGAACAACTGAAAAAACACCCCGATGATAATTCAGCCTGGTATATGCTGATGCAAAACTACTTCCAGTTGAAAGACTATCATCAGTGTATTGCCTGTGCCAACAATTATCTGTCAGTAAAAGCAGCGGCAATAAAACCCGAGTCCATGCTGAAAGTGCATTTTATGCGTGGCGTTTCTTATCTGCAGATTGAAAAATACGGGCAGGCTAAAGCTGACCTGATGATGGTACTGAGCGGATGCGATCCTGCGGACGAGAGCGGCCGGGCAAGTATTTGCGACTCCGGCATGCACCTCGCGAAATGCTGCGCCATGTTACAGCAATGGGAAGAATGTAAGAATTATGCCTGGGACGCCATTACCTGTTACAATGATAATGGCTGGAAATGGGATGAAGCATGTTTTGCTACCGCCATACACTATGCGGACGCCTGCATGGCAACCGGTGAAAAACAGGCAGCCATCGGAACGCTGGACGTTGTGCTTGAAATGGCGCCTGACAATGAAGCTGCACTGAGCCGGAAAAAAGAATGGAAACCAGGTGGATTCTTTTCATTTTTAAAGAAGAAATAGAAATAATATACCCAAAAACCAGTAGAAAATAATTCATAGTTTTTGTGTAGAAAGATAAAATATGTTATACGCTAACTTTGGTAATATGATAATCAACCGTTCTCAGCTATTATTTACTTCCCTCCTGCTGCCACTCCTGGCTGCTACCCTGTTATGCAAAGCCCAGACAATTATAACGCCGGGAGATAATTCCTTTGACAAAAAATGGCTAAAAAGCGGGAAATATGAAATGGCCTGCTTCTCTTTGGATGGAGCCGGGAATAAAACTGAGATCAGTACGTTTATATTCGAAATCAATGCAGGTAATGGCCCCCTGTCCATTTACACTACTTTGAAAGTTCCCGGTTCCAACGACCATTGGGTGGATACCAGCATAATAGACGGAAGTACCTTCAAGCCCATCTATCGTTCCTCCTTTAGCAGGAACAGGGAAATGGTGCTGAAATACGACAAAGAGGTTACAGGCCATCATTATGATAAACACACCAAAAAAAGAAGTACCATTAAGGAGCCCGTAAAAGAAGCTTTTTTCGATAATTACAGCTATCCGTATTTACTTGGATTACTCCCTCTTTCTTCAGGGTATCACGCAGACATGGCGGTATACGATTATAAACCAACGAACACCTCTAACGTCAAGAAAACACTTATCGAGGAAGTGAAGAACAGCCTGTTTGTGAGTCCTCTGACAGGTGAGCATAAAACCTGGCAGGTGAGTGTTTATGAGCAGGCCACCGATGAAAAGTCTGAATATTATATTGATAAAGAAACCCGCAGATTATGGAAAGTTGAAGTTTTCGCCAAGGGACAACATATTCTGATGGTGGATAAAGAAATAGATTTCAATCCTTTCAAAAGCACCTTTGATAAGACCGCCACCTTAAAGCTATTGAAAGGCGGCAGCGCTGTTATCAGCGGGGAAGCCTTTGCCAGGGATAACCAAAACGAAGGAGCGCTCAGTGGAATAGCAATAGTCAATATCAATAAGAAACAATATGCCCGCGCCGGCACGCAAATAGTGCTGATACCTTATACTGAATTCTTTAAAGAATGGATGAAGCTGAATGAAGCATCCAGGAAAAAAGGAAGGGCTATCCCGCTTCCGGCTGATGTGGCCGAATGTATGAAGGTAACAACCGTTTATGACGACAAAGGACATTTTGAATTCGTAAACCTGATGCCAGGAGACTACATGATCTATACAGAGTTTGGATATGTGCATACTTCCATACGGTCCGAAGCGACTGGTTATACTGATACCTACATAAACGGGCTGTACCAGAGTACCTATACACATATGACCACCAACGCTTATAATGGCAATGCCTCAGCCGCCATTAAAAAGGTGGTGACTATCAAAAAAGAAGGTGAAAAAGTGGAGATAAAGCTGAAGAAGACCTTGTAAGTTTCCGTTTAGATGTAAGCTATTGAAGCCCGGAAATACATCCGGGTCAGATAAAATCAGCCCTCAGGGTAAGGGCAAAGCCCGATTTATGCCCTTTTTATTTGATTTTCTCCCAAAAAACATTAATTTCAGTACAGAATAGCTTAAGAATCAATCGATAAATACCCATACCTCCGGCCCGGACTTATTCCCCTATTGCATATTGTTAACTGCATTCCCTTAATCTATGACAGAGAAGATATTAAGCTTCCAGGAAGTTATTGATGAACTTGTCCCCGGTAAGATCACCCCAAAGGACATGCTTCCATTTTGCCATACTACTACTATTGGATGCATGGCATCTATTTTAAAAACTAAATTTGCGGAACCCCGAAGCTGCGATGTTTACCAGGGCGAAAAATTACTCTATTTTTTCTATGGCAAGGCATCTTACGAAGTTGAAAAGGTGAACCAGTATACAGATAATCCCCCTTTTACACTGATCTACGACTGCGGGACCATAGGGGAGGATATTTCCAGGATTGTAGCTTTTGATTCCGGTGGTTTTCCTTTATTGAAAGCCAGAGCCGGATTTGATAAAGAACATTACACTTATTCTCCCGGTAATATCTACAAACTAATGGCTTACATCAAACTGATGTATGAAGATCATGTCAATTACCTGGGCAATGAGATCAATTTAAAAAAGCTGGAAGCGTATAAAGACAGATGCCTGGAGATAGAGGAAATGCTGCGAATTTACACGGAGGTCAGTGCAGGCAGACTTCCTGTTGATGAAAGGGTATACTCCATAGAACTACAATTACAGCGCCATGTGAGCTTTAATCCCAAATACCTTGTGATCGCCTATGATCAGTATATTCTGCCATTCTGGGGAAAGAATTTCACCAGCGCACACCCCGAGATCAAAGTAATTACTTACGGGCAGGCTGAATCAGAAGCCAATAAATTCCGTTCATTAAAAGCAGGTATCTATCAGGAACTGATGTACCAAAAGGTTAAATCCATTATTGAGAATAATATTCCCCGTTAACTATCTGATAAATGAGTTATTATGATTATGCAGGTGCTATGGTTATACACCTGGCCTCCAGTAAATTTGTGACGTCTTTGTTTGTTGATGAAGAAGGAAAGTACTATATACAGGAAGAAGATAATGATATTATTACGGGATTCTCCGATATTGTTCCTTCCCGGAAAATACTGCCTCCTAAAAGAAACATAAGGGTTTCTAAAGGAGATAATGTTATCCATACCTTCCTTGAATTCGAAAAGGAAAATGAAAAGGCAGATGACATAGACGATATATTCCAGTTTGATCTTAAATGTGGGGACAAAAACCACCTGGAAAAATCCCTGTTGCCGTTATTACATAAAGACACATTGCCTGCCTATTCGAAACTAACCATCAGCTTATTCCTTAACCTGCACCAGAGAACAATCGCCTTTATTCAGGCTTCAAACAAAGATCTCACATCACAGGGGATCACGGAACTGATTGACAAAGACAATGTATTCTCCGCCCCGTTCCCTTTGCTACATACTGAAGATGTACACAGAGACGTAAATGAAAGGCATTCCGAATTCAAATCTGTTGATCCCAGCATTACATTGGAGGATATTGTTTTCCTCAACAAAGGAAGGTTCTTTTTCTCCGGTTATGAAATAAGCACCATACAATTTATCAACAGGAACTGCTTATTGGAAGTATATAAAGAGGAAATGATCTGCCAACTGATCAAATACTATTTCGAAAGGGACAGGCACTCTATCAGGATCATTATTAGCGAACATACGGAAGCCTGTAATTTCTTTAAATTATCCAATCACATGGATATGAGTCAACGTATAGTAGAATCCCTGCTGGTAGAAACTATTGAACCACAAAAGGACAAATCGGTCATCGATATCTGTTACGATACAGATAACGCCATTCACACTTTCAAAGCGAAACCAGGTAGGGAAGTAACCTATACCATGGAACAGGAAAACAGCCTGTTCCAATCCGGCCAAACCATCATATCCAATTTCCTTAAAAAATTATAATTGCAATCATGGCCCCTAAAAACGCAAATATCCCTGGTAGCGATTATCACTTTATCCTGAACTGTTATAGTGCTAACGATATTGGAGCGGTTATTAAAGACTTCAAACTGCAAATGGAAGGGTATGAACTGCTGTATGCCATAGATATGTATGATATCATGGAAAAATACCTTCCCTATATCAAACCGGATCTTTTCTCTAACACTGACCGTAACTATCAGGCACAGCGCATGATCTGTTATAAATACTTTTTCAGTGAATTAACCAATACCCCCGTTTTCCTGGTAAAAGAATATAACGTTGAACTGATTGCCGCCAAAAATAAGATCAGAAAGCACCTGAGAGATGCCACTATTGTATTTCAGAACCTGATGCAGCTGAAAAAGGAAACAAATAACTTCCTGAATGACCCGGAAAAAACCGTTGTCTTTATACGGGATAACTTTGAGGTCCTTTTGATCTTATTAATGCTTAACAGCAGCGCTAAAACAGAGTTCCATGACTTTTTTGATTTCCTTCACAAAAGACTATTCATCTCAGAAATAAAAACCGAAAACAGCCAGCACCAGGAAACACTGAACCAGATCCTGGAAGACAGTCATTATACCCATTTTTTTGTAAAAATATTTGAGAAGTATATCGATATGAATAAATATGCCCTCCTCTCCCTATCGGACCCTGAGGACCGGCATATTTTCCTTGAAAACACCTTCCGGGATACACAGGTCATTGAAAAACTACTCAATATCAATGAACAGATCCGGAAACGGAAAATGAAATATGCCGTTTGTTACCTGTCATCTGCCAAAAAAACCAATGATATATTTAAGGCCATTGAAAACTACGGATCTTTTGACTATCCATTCCTCCATTTTGATCAAAGAAACATTAACAGGAACATTTACCAATACTTCCTCTTAGACAGGCTAAAAAAAGAATTCGGCAGCAACCCGGAGAAAGCATTGGAAATACTGGAAAAACTACGTGATCTGCTGGCAAAGATAGAATCTGCCACCGGGCATAACGCCGCGCGCCCGGTTGAATTGGAAAAGGAAACTATCCAGCTGGCAAAAATACTTTTCGATGATAAGCTGAGTAACCTGGATAATCACTTTTATTACAATCTGTACCAAAGGTATAAATCAGCCTTTGGAGAAATAACTTACAATCAATATGCAGCCATCAGCGAGCATGAGATAAAAAAGATCGTCACCGAGATTGACGAAAGCATTGACGGCAAAAGCCTCTCAAAGATCAATTCCCTGGAAGTAACCCTTTCCCTGCTGGAACAAAGGCTTGTAATGGTGGATACTTTCATTGGGGCCGAGGAATATGATCCCGAATACAGGTTCGGAAGGGACATCATACGAAACCCCTATCAACATCTCCCCAACATACCCTTGATACATGATAGATTTGATTCCCCCTTAAAGGATAAGATCTATGCTTTTCTCGATCTTAGTGCTGAAATACCAGGCGCTGCTATCCAACAGTTAAAAGACAGCTTCAAGGACATTGTGGACGAACTGGCATTGATCAAAACGGATAACCTGGAGACCCATTTCCTGAAATATGTGATGACGGCCTACCTTACTTTTGTAGGACAAAGTAAATTAAAAATACCTAAAGAGATTAAAGTTGAAAACTATTACCCGGAGATAGAAGAATCGCTCATCCTGGAACTGGAAGGGCTATATGAACGAATTAATTCCCAATACCTCAAAAGTGATCCGGACTCCATTCACAAAAATCAGCTGGAATTCTACCAATCCAAACCCGAGCTGTTATCCGAGATCATTTACATGCTGCTCTGGCTTTACAGAAGAAGCTTACAGGAAGACAAGGGCATTCAAAAGGCTATTAAGAACCATCATATCCATCATAATGATCCGAGGATACTGCAGGGCATTGCACTTTGTTATATCTCCAAAGCCTATCAAAGCCTATCAGACGGTGCCTCCATGGAATATACAGATAAAGCCATTGACTACCTGGCAGCAGCCAGGGATAAATACCGGCAGCTGATACTGGAACAGCCAGGTAAAGACAAATTCTACCTGGTGACCCGGAACTATATTGCCATCCTGAACTCCATTGCTGATATGCATGTAAAAAAGTACCTGTTAGATCCGGAGTCAAAGAGAAATGAGGATCTGATCAGTACCGGCCGCCGGTGTATTGACGAGATCAAAATGCTTTATAAAGATATTCAGCTGGACTATGACACCCACCCCGTTTACTCACTCACTGAAATTGAAATTGAATACTATGAAGCACTTCACTATTACAACAAAGGGATCATGGGAGAAGCGCACAAGAAAATATTCAGCGCCATATTCCGGGTGAAAAAGGTAAAAGAGATCCCTGAAGTGAATAAATATTATGCCGACATTCTTGAGAAAGGGGTCAGTCACTTATATGAACTATCCAACAAGGTTATCCATCACAATAAAAGATAAACTATGAGCGAACAATTAATCTTCCTGCGGACATCCATTGAAGAGCGGTTAAAGGGCAGCTCCGGACGCAGCCTGCACTACAAGCGGTATGCATTTTCTATCTTTATCAGTACCGCTATACTTGCGGCGGTAAGTTCCATACTACTGGGGCTGAAATTACAGGACCCGACTCAGGCAGAGGTGATAAGGATCACTGTGCTGGTGATCAGCAGCATTATTAGCATTGCAACCGTTTATAGCGCCTTTTTCAACCACCGTGAATTATGGATCGCCAACAATGATGCTGTTAACAGGTTCTACAAGCTCAGGTTCAAAATGGATTTCAGAGAAAAGTCGGAGATACCGCTAACACCGGGTGAGGTGGAAGAATTCGCAAAAGAGTACCAAACTATTGTGGATGATCAGAATCAGGCCTGGGAAAGGTCACGTAGGGCGAATGCTGTAACTAAGGGGTAAGGGAGCTTTTAGGGAAGATGCTTGTATTTATGCGTATTGTCTTTATTAGCCTTTTGCCCTGTTGCAGACCTTGATGCCCACAGCATAAACACCCTATCTCTTAAATAAAATCCGGTATAATTACGCTGAATATGAATATTAATAACATCTTCGATAAAGATATTATTCAGGGGCAGTTCGTTTGTCAGAGCGGTATTACTCGGGGTTGCCTAAAAAAGTTATGTTTAGGGTGGGTATGTGTTGTAGAGGTTGTCTAACTATCGTTTTAAAAATTTCAAAAGGAGCATCATTAAGTTGATGCCCCTTTTTAATAAATTATAACCAAAATCAATATACTTAATCTCTAAAACATTTAAAAGTGGCACAAACCAGTTTGTTTACTGTTAAAAAAAAGGCATTTTAGCACCTTCTAACAAGGATATCTTACATAATTTTTTACTCAATTTGTTTATATTCGAAGCTACTAAATGGATGAGATAAAGTAGATCCAACCAATGACAGATAGGTGCTTGGCTCTATTTTCACAACTGTTGCATTCAAAACCAGAATAAACTACTAGATTTCTATGCTCGAAAAAATAAAAGAAAAAGCTGAGGCAAATGGGATCAAATCAAAAATAATGACAAGAAAGATTGAATCGATTCTTAATGCTCCCCGTGAACGAACCGACCTAATCATCCAAATGCCATATGAAAGGGATAATAAAAATATTATCCTGAATAGTGAGCACCAAAATCTCACAGAAATTTTGGATTCAAATTTCGAAAAATTTAAGTTCTTAAAGGGCTTAGAGGCTATATACTCCAATGAATTAGGGATAATTGAGTGCCAAATTGAATCTGACGACAGTTCTAGAATTTCTAAATTTCTATTTCGAAGAATAGCAAGCTACCTTAATACTGAAACGAATGGAGAATTTCGAGAATTAGAAGGGACAGATGAAAAAGACTCAAATTTTAGAATCGATTTTCCTTCAAACCATGATAAATTGAAAATTTACATATCAGAATCTTCCACTGAATTCTCTTTTCTATTTGGTTCCAAAAGCGATAGCTACTTCTTCAGGACGAAGTTACGTCCATTTAATGTAATAAGAATTGAAGGACTAAACTTTGAAACCCATAATCAAGCTAAAGAGCTACTAACAAAT
The DNA here is from genome assembly GCF_039545795.1 of Chitinophaga niabensis. NCBI lineage: Bacteria > Pseudomonadati > Bacteroidota > Chitinophagia > Chitinophagales > Chitinophagaceae > Chitinophaga > Chitinophaga niabensis. Next base: position 4,084,943 of record NZ_CP154260.1, read on the forward strand.
ATTGCGAACTCCGCCTTTTTTCAATTAGACTTATTAATTGAAATTCCATTTCGTTTATCTTCTGGCAGGGATTGGCAAGAAGAATTTCGCACTAAAAGAAAACTAGTCCAGAAAGGGAAAATATTAACTACACCAAAATTTCAATATGATCAAGAAGCAATATCTCTATACTGGTACGCAAGAACCGCTACCAATACACCGTTACTCCAATACCTCGCATTCTATCAAGTACTAGAATATTATTTCCCTTTGTATTCAGCAAAAGAAGCACGAGAACGGATTAGAAACTTACTTAAAGACCCAACATTTGATATAAATATTGAAAAAAACATTGCAAAAATATTAGATACTGTTAGAGTTTCTAGTAAATCAAAAGCCATTGGGGATGAAAGAAGCCAACTTAGGTCTACTATACTGAGTTGTGTGGATCTAAGTGATTTGGTTGAACATTTTGAGTCAAATGAAAAAGTTAAAAACTTCTTTTGCGATAGTAAAAAAGAAAAAAGCCTTGTAACTCAAAGGATATCATTCAATAGAAAAGATCATGATATAAGAGGAGATATAGCTAATCGTATTTACGATCTGAGGTGTCGAATTGTTCACACTAAAGAAGAAGCAGAAGTTGAGTTACTCCTTCCTTTTTCTCCAGATGTGACTTTAATCAGATATGATTTAGATTTGCTTGAATTTATAGCCAGAAAGGCCTTAATTGCAAACTGCAAGGAACTAAAATTTCAAGCTAAAATGTAGTTTCAAAAATGGGGAGATAAGTTTAAAGATTGTTTAATATAAGTGAATTGTTTATTGACACTTCATATCTATGCTTCATTGTCAAGCTCACCATCATCTAATTTAATATCCCAAACTCATTTTTAGCTTAAATCAGGCCATAATTATCCTCTCAATATTTTCTGCTAAATCATAATAAACACTTTCTTGATCAGGTTCAGAAAGTGCATTTAATGGCCTTATAGGACAATTTACAGCTTGATACACTTTGAGAGGACTTTTAGTAAACCTATATTTCGCAACGATTACAGGTAAGATTTCCGCGCCCTTTTTAGCAACCTTATCAAGTACGAAGAAAGTTCATTATCTCTGATAAATGTGGAAGCTAATAAATCATTTTAAACCAACATTGACGATTGAAGCCATGATCAATAATAGTGATAATTATTGTCTATACCGGCTCTATAATTATGATCACTTCACTAATACAGCAGATTTTTTGTACTGGAAAGTAATATTCCGGAGAAGGTTTTATTAAGTGAATAAACCTACAAGGCCTATATTAAATAAATGCAGAGAGGTCCGCATTACCGACACTATTACATAGACTATGTAAATATAGAAAATCGGGAGGGGTAAGCACCCTAACACTCATTAAGACCCTTTTATTCCGAGAATTTCCAGAGATTATTTATATTACATAACACTTTTGAACCACCTATTCCCAAATCCATGTTTAACCAGTAATAATGACAGACGTACATTCAAAAGAAGTCAGAAGCTTCAACATGAGCCATATAAAGGGTAAAAACACTAAGCCCGAAATGCTGATTCGTCGATTTCTTTTTAAAAATGGCTTCCGCTACCGACTTCACGTCAAGAATTTACCAGGTAAGCCCGATTTGGTGCTTGCAAAGTATAAAATCGTCATTTTTGTACATGGTTGTTTTTGGCATGGACACAAAGAATGTAAATACTTTGTGGTGCCTAAAACCAGAACAGAGTGGTGGCTCAATAAAATTACCCGAAATGTCTCTTTAGATGAGAAAAATAAAGTAGAGCTTGTGCTACTTAACTGGGAGGTAATTGAAATATGGGAATGTGAATTAAAAAAAAACAATCTTGAAGCGACCCTCTCCTTATTACTCAATAAACTGAAAATGAATTCTTCATATGTCGGGAAACAGTAAAAATGCATGGACCCTAAAATCGAAGGGCATTGAAAGCGCATTTGGGGGAAATGAAGGTTATCCTGATAGCCCTCAATCGCACTATATATATGATACAACGGTAAAAAATCACGACAAAGTAGGCATAGGGGATCTTATTGTTATCACAGGTAAGAAACAAATTATAGGAATTGCCACCATAGAAGATATAAAAATTGAGAACAATATATCCAAAGTCCGTTTTCGTTGTCCAATTTGCAGAAATCAGGAAATTTCGGTCAGAAAGAATATTACCCCAAAATACAAATGCAGAAAAAAACATGAATTTGATGAACCTGTAACCCAAGAAATAGTAGTAACCCGATATAGCGCCTACTATGGATCATCTTTTAAGCCGGCTTCAGGGCTTGCAACCAATATACTTAAACCATACTTTGTAAAGCACAATCTTTATTATTCAATACAGAAAATGCAACTATCTTTCTTTCAGGACTACTTTCCAGGGTTAACAACTCATTATGCCGGTACTGAAAAGAAACAAGATATTATAAGAAAAAAGATTCAATTACCCCTTTTGCCATATGAACCAGACAACAAAGATGAACGGGGAAGGAAAAGTCGTATTCAGCCTACCCGTCAAGGACAGGAAAAATTCAGAGCTGGCTTATTTGAAATATATGGCGTTGCCTGCATGCTAACCGGGTGTACCGTGGCCAGGACTCTTGAGGCCAGTCATATTAATCCATATAGGGGACTTAAAGACCACCATTTGGAAAATGGTTTTTTGTTCCGAAAAGATTTCCACGCTTTATTTGACAGCAATCTCATGGGGGTGAATCCGGAGACCCTCACTATTCATTTACACCCAACTTTAAAAACAACCTGTTATGAAGAGTTTGATGGACAAAGGCTGACCATCAACCGCGATGACTTCGGTCCTTCAAAACAGGCCATGATGATACGTTGGGAAATCTTCTGTTCCGCCTGTCAGGATCAGCGTCTTCGCATACCACCGTTATAAATCTGCAGGATTCCCGCTGCCATTTCCACCATCTGCTCCGTAAGCGGTTTTTGCCTACGCAAATTATTGATAATATTACTGATCGCTCCTGTTTGTATCAGTGTTAACCGGCCTGTTTCTTTCCCAATCTGTTCAATTTTCTCCCATTCTTCGATCGATAAATCGGAAATCGCATTAAGAGCCCCTTCATCTGTAGTAGTTTTGTCATCATCTTTCCGATATAAATGACGAATGGACAATAATGCTATCCCCCAATTCTTAGGGGCATAACGTTTCAACTCCTGCCAGCAAATTTCACGTTTAGCCCACTCACTCACAAGAGCATACTCAGCCGGCTTTTTATCCTGCAGATATTGGTTAACATTCATCAAAACATCCTGAAGCACAGCCTCTAATTCCTCCGGAATTACCTGCTGATGCCAGATCTCTTGTAAATCTATTTTTCCTTCCGTGTAATAATTCAGCCAGGCCAACGCATAAGGAACAGCAAGATAACGAAGGTCTCCCATTGCCAAGGGCTTTCTGCCATAAAGCCTTTCGCCAGCGTTAAACAGAAGCGCAATTGCAGCAGTTTCTTTAAAGTATTCACGCGTAGGAGTTCTTTTCCCTTCTGCTTCAATAAAATGCAGGTAGTTTTTCTGGCTCCCCCTAGCCACAACATAGGGTGCCTGATACCAGGCATTCCTGAATTTCGCAAACTCTTCTTTCCGGACTACCTGATGAGGAGGATTTCTATCTTTAAAATCGGTTTTACCTTTTGAGGTATGCGCTTTATTGATCTCTTCTTTATACTGTCCCTTTACACGCTCATAATACCAGCGGGTTTGCTGATAGCCAGTAACAGGGCTGGCCCAGGTGGTTCTGGATAATTCCTCTAAAGTGATATGAAAAGCCTGATTGGATGAAAAATCTGTTTCACTTACTTTATTCTGACTATTGGCATATTTTGAAATCCGGGCAACCACCTTCTCCATTTGGCTGTCATCATCTATTAATGTGATCTTCATTTGTACATACACCTGGCTGAGATCAGCACGATCCTTTTTCCGGGCGTAGTAAATAGAAGAAGTTGTCTGCCCACCATTGACAATCTGAAGGCCTTTTATATATTTCAATATACCGGTTTCCGATGACTCATCGTTTATAACGGTCAGTTGGGTTGCTGTAGCTGATATACCGTTATTGTATGCCAGAAACATTTCTGGTGATTCCAGGATCGTTCTTCGAATTTCCTTATTTACTTTTCCCAGGTTCTGCAAATATACTCTCACATTCTGTTCCAATAACCGTGAACCATAAGCATCATAAAGATCAGCTAGCAATTGCCCAGGTACAATACTGAGGTAAGATATATAACCCTTTTTACTACGTTCAATCGAAAGGCAACGTATTTTCTGTGCAAATCGCTCAGGAATATTAATTTCTATAGCCTCACGTTTGCGTTGAGAAGACCAAATCTGAAAAATCCGCTCCAGGTCCCATATTTCCGTGAATACCGACAAATCGCCAGCATGCATTTTTTCCGTCTTCATTCCCTTTCGGACAATTCCATCCGTAAGCAGAATGATTCTAACCCGCAGTAAATTTTCCTTCAGGCTGATAAAATTCTGCTGAAACTCACGTTCTTCCGCAGCGTCTTCTGTTGCATTAAAATCTCCTTTATTCATATAATTAAGGTATTTCAATGCCAGATTGATACTTGCGGTGGTACTGCTTTTCTCCAGCACATAAGGGATTCCTGTGCCATTGTAATCAGCGATAAAAATATCCAGTGTTTCATAATTGTCCCACAACCCGTAACCATTGATCTGACGTAGCCTGCTTCCGCTTTTAGTGCGATGTACAGCTGTACATACTCTGGCATTCCCGGTTTCATTTACATCTGTCAGGTATTCAATCGCCAGTTGAGTAAAGGCTGCTTCCCGAAAACCGCCATTTCCGCTCTGCCTCATGGATTCCGATACTTCCTGGGCCAGAAAGCCAGCAAAATTATTCAGCTCTGCATTTGCTTTAGTAGCCATAATACTAATTCTCATTTTCATTCTCCGGATCTTCTTCTGCATCCGGCGCGTTATTTAATTCCTGCAGGTAAACATCGTTTGCCATATATGGGATCATTTTGTCATTTTCGATTTGAGGCAGACTGATCGCATAGCCCGTTGCAGGAAGGTCATTGCGGCCTCCAAAACCGACAGGATCCAGCAGATAAATGAGCAATAATGCATTTTGGGGTCCACGATACTCCCGAATATACTTTCCTGCAGGGAATTTTGGCCCACCCTTTGACTTACTATTCCTGATAGTATCATCCCATGCCTTTATATAGCGTTCATCCGTTTCTTCCATATCTATGTATTCGTGAGGCGGACTGATGATGCGTGATTGGCGAATTATGTAGTTTGAAGGATCAACAGTAACCTGGCTCCCTTTTTTCTTAATACTTTCTTTACGTTCAGTCCTTCCTACCGCAATCTTTTTGCTGTCAACCTGAAGGCCAAAGGGAGTATCATCATTGGAATTATTAATCAGCACTACTGTCCAGTTGATCAGGTTTCCATTTTTTAACTGTAGCGTGATATACCGGCGAATAAAATCCGTCCGGATATTTTGTTGTCCGGTGTCATAGTTTTCCAGGAATACATCAATGGATGAATAACTAACATTCTCCCAGATATATGGCTGGCTCTGACGGACTTTTCCTGAAACAGGCCCAAGAACCTGAGCCAGTTTAACCAATGCATCCAAATTTTTATGCAATATTTCAGGAGATTTACTAAGTATATACGTTTCGAGCAGTTGTCCGGAATAGCTGAGACGCAGTTCTGTAGCTCCCTTTATCTTGGCTGCAGCAGAAATCATCAGCGTTCCGGGCGCCGATCTTACCTTCAAACCAAAGTTGCCGGGATTTCGCTCCGCCAAATCCATAATATCAAACTGTTCCTTCAATTCCTCCGTAGCATTGCCGATGTATTGATACCAGGTAATCAATTCCCACGTGGTAAATACCCTGCATAAATCAGCATAACCTTGCCTGTAGCCAAACCAGCGGCCCATTTGCAGCAAAGTATCGTAAAATCTCGTAGCGCGTAGGAAGTAGCTGACAGACAATCCTTCAAGGGTTAGGCCTCTGGAAAGCTTGTTCCCTCCAACAGCTATGACGGATAATCCTTCCTTTTGGTAATCATTATAGTTTAAAGGCATCACATTGTCGTAAGGCATTCCTTTTTTGGGGCCATGAACAGCACGAACATCTATCTTCTCAATGGCCTGACTTAGAAAAGGCGCAATTTCTTCCCAGTCGTGTTCCATCATGCGGGGATCTTCATACCCCAACCTCTCAGCGATTTTCTCCGTTCGCCCCTTGAATTCGTCTGTCCAGACCTGCATTAATGTTTCCGTAAATTTTCCATCAGGATTGTAGCGCAGAATATTCTTTTTTGCTTGAAGATAATCGTTGACAAGTCCTGCAATATGATTGATCCAGTCGATATACCAGGAAACGTGAACCAGCATGGAATTGTGTTCCCTCGCCTGCCCTCTCGCAATTCTGATGGCGCAAACTATGATAAAACAATTGACCGCATTTTCCAACGAAGGAGGAATTGCCTCCGGTTTAGTGTCTTCCTTGAGATGTTTTTTGGGAATATACAGTTCAAAATCGTCTACAATATCCATCATAGGCAGCACATCTTCATCAGCTCCATTTTCCCTATCTGTATTAAAGACTTTGGTATAACCGATATAATTGGACGGTGGGGGAATATTGATGATGAAATCTTTGGGAAACAGATCCTTCCCAAGCCTGAAACGCTTTCCGTCAATAATAAGATCCTTATCTTCCGTCTTATTGCGGTCTGAAATAAAAATATTGGCAAACGGCGTAGCGGTGTAGCCTACAAAGGCACTTTGTTCAAACAACCCCAGCGTAGAGCGGATGTAACCATTTATTTTAGAAACAAACTCCTTATCCACGTTAATCGAAGCATAATCAGCTTCATCATCAATGATGAGCAGGGGTATGTTTCTGATAATTCTATAATTCCCGTCCTCTTTTCCTTGTGCATATAACCAAGCCAGCAGCGTTCTTAAAACAGTTGGATTTTTTTTAATGACTAATGCATAATAGTCCTTTGTGTCTAAGGGCAAATTCTTCATGGACGATGTTTTGAGATCGCCATTGTCACCTACTCCTGTGATAGGATGCACCGGAATGCTGCTTCTATGTTTTCCTACACCAATAACACTCTGTTCGCCTGGAACAGAGGAGGCACCGGAAAAACCTTCATCCACGCGGTACTGTGTTTGCTGGCGAAGGTTTTCATACAAACCGGAAAGAATGATAATAATACGAAATCCAGCATCCGCAGCCTTGTTGATCAAACCAATATAATTACTTGTTTTGCCGGATTGAACATCTCCTACAATCATACCTCTTTTATCCCAAATTCCAGGTTTGAGGGGATCGCCAATACGATTCAGAATATCATCTGTGAGATGATCCAACTTTGTAATCGTAGTAGCTGCCAGCCCTTTTTCATCAAGGTATTTTTTATATGCATTCCAGAAATTCCAGACAATCTGACCCTTCCTTTCTTTCACCCATTCATGCTCAGGTTTTTGGTTTTCAAATATCTGGTGCTCCGGATTAGAAACAATATGTTTACTTTCCAGGGTCGCCTGCAATGCCAACCTGTTCAATAAAGCATCCAGGTTCTCCTTACCATAAAATACCTCGGCACCTTTAATGCCGGCATTGAGTGCTCTTACAACTCTTTCTGGTTTTATTTCGTCCTCATTTACTAGATAAGGCATTGCACCTCCCACAACAGCTTCTTTGATTTCCACCCTATCTTTCATTTGCAATTGTTCCTTTTCAAGCTGCACTTTTATTTCTTCCACCAGCTGCCCTTGCAGTGCTTCCTCAATCAGTTTTTGGGCTTCTGCAAAATCATTAAGGTTCAATGCAAAATGGACGGCTCCCTGATACAGGATAGAACGGGAAAGTACGGCATTTTCGTCTTTCAGGAACTTTGCCGCCGCCTTTTCATAATTCAAGGCATGCTGTATAAATTTCCAATAGCTTTTTTGTTCGTTTCTCCTATTCGCGAAAAAAGCCATTTCGGCAAAGTCCATAGCTTCCTCGTGCCAGTTGTTCACTTTACGGATATCTTCGCTCATATTTCTCCAGTTAAGGTTTTTGGGGTACTAAATTCCACAATTATCGCACAAGCAGGCAATCCCATATCTGCTGACCGCGTGGTCTGCCCAAGTTTTTCGTTCAAACGGTATTTCAACTCCCCGTCTGTACCTTTCATTTTACCGCTTACTTCCAGTCTAAGTTTATTCTCAAACGGATACCCCTCTTTTTCTTCTCCACACCAGAAATCGAATCCGGTTCCTTTCCATGAACGACTTACCTTAAATCCATGACAGTGATAAATCAGCGCTACAGCAACGCCCATGGCACCATATTCAATAGCCTCCTGTTCATCATTGAGACTATTTTTACTCGATTCATCAACCATCAGCCGGGATAACAAATAGGATTCGGAAATCGAACCTTCTACAGGAATTACAACATCAAGCGGATGAGCATGGTGGTTCAGGCATACAGATGCACTTTCTGCAAGAAATCCGCCATATCGGACAGACAATCCCGTGCTATGACCATCTTCTAATGTCTTAAGATCCAGTTTTTTCATATGTGGTAATTAATCCTTCAGGCTTTCCAGCAAGTGTGTATAATTACTGAAGGGGTCTATAAAATAAAGTTCTTCTCTGGCCTGAGCCTTTGAATAGCCTTCTTTCAACAGTCGCTGATAAGTTGCCTGCATAAGCTCATTTACCTCGCTATCATTTACTGAAATGCAGGGACTATGGGGATTATCTGCATTTAAACTTTCGTTCAATACAATTGTGGGAATGGGTAATGTAACTTCCAGTAAGCGTAACACCTTTTCCAGTTCTTTCTGCTGCGGCTTAAGTTGTTCCGCCAGTGCCCGTATAAGCGGATGATTTCTGTTGATCTGAAAATAATCCCGGCCATTCTCTTCAATGGTCGTCCAGACAAATTCAAAATGCGAACGACCGGATTTCCGCTGTTTTTGCTTTCCCCGGTGTTTGTATACTTCACTTGCGGCTTTTCTGATAGCGGCACCATATCGTTTCAATTCATCGCGAAACATCCTTGGTGGTATAGCACGAGATTTCCGGATATCCAGCTGCCAGGCAAAGTCTAGGTCTGAATCAATATCAATCATAATTCTGGCCAGCCGTGTAAATTCTTCTTTTTTAAACAATTGCAGCCAATCCCCGGATACCAACATGCGGTCCTTCCTGTAAATATAAAAGCCCTGATGTGCATTCCATCCGTTTGCACCTGCCGCATTATGCCAGGTTTCAACGCTAATTTTTTCCTGATGTGGCAATACATAACCGGCAACCCTGATGCGATCTCCGGAAAAAGACTCAGCAGGGAATGCCTGCGTAAATTTCTCATCACGTAGAAAAGGATCCCAGGGGATAATCGCATTGTTGTTGATCCATATTTTCAGCTTTTTCCCTTCTAAAAAACGATGAAATACCATAGCCAGATGCTGCTCAACCTCCCGTACAGATTCATAGAACTTTGCTTCCGAGATGAGTCTGTTTTCCTGATCATAGACCACCCTATCAAGGTTTTCCCATACAACCGTGGTACCAGATGGCTGTCGTTCAAGGGGCTTCATAAGCTGAGGTTCCGATAAATATTCCAAAATTTCCCATTCATTACAATACTCCACATAATCCAAATTCCAGGATCTGTAATGAATTTCCCCTGCTTCTTTTTCTTTGGTAATGACTGTGAGAATCCGGCATTGGGAAAAAGAAGCCGTTTTCAGGCCCAGGCCAAACCGCCCCAGATCTTCCGGACGACGGTCGCCCAGCGGATTATGTGTACCAGGCCGCAGGGCCTCTACCAAATGATCTCTAATCATCCCATGCCCGTCGTCATGAATAGTAATGTACGACTTGTCCTCTGCCCAGATAAAATCCAGGCGCACACTTCCCGCACCTGCTGAAATACTGTTATCTACAATATCGGCAAGCGCGGTGGGGAGGTTATATCCAATTGCCCTGAACGTTTCTATAAGAGAATCCGGAGAAGGGGGAATCCTTTCCGCCCTGGATTTTTTCAGGTGTTCAAATTCCTTTTTCGATAACATCGGATACCGGTTTCAATGGTGAACCTGATTGCTTCTGCAATGCTGGTAGCCATCAACGGAGGTACTGCATTACCTATTTGCCTGAACGCAGCATTCATTGCGCCGGCAAACTTAAAACCATCAGGGAATGATTGTAACCTGGCCGCCTCTCTGACGGAAATAGTGCGGGCTTGGTTACTATCATAATGAATATGTGAATAGCTGTCTTTACCAAGGTGCGCCATTAATGTGCGTGAAGGCTGATCTTCCTCCATTTTACGCCACTTATTTGGGAATTTGCTGACATCATATGGCGGAATGGTTTCTTTAAGCAATTTTTCATACTTTTTTGACCTCTTCGAAATAGGTTTACCCCTTGCTTTTTCTTCCTTCCTGATTTTTTGCGTCAACAATATGTTGGCCACTTCAATTGCTTCCGGATATTGATCTCCAGGCTCCATTCTTTCGAAAATAGGATAATCACGCGGCAAGAAGCGGATAACGTTGCTGCAAACGGTATTGACAACTGGCAGGCCAGGCCAGTTACGCATTAAAGTCTGATAACCGTTCTGTGGAAGACGGCTGTATGGTAGTGGAGTATCCAGTTTTTTGGCACCTCTTTTCATCTTGTTTTCAAGATGTTCTGTCAGTAATGGAAGATCGGAAAGCGCATCGCTGGCAGAATATGCACCAGGCAGAGCAGCAGTGGGTTCCGGCGGAGCGGTATAATGCCGGGCAGTTGTTTCTTCCGACAAAATATATTTAAGTGCCACATTTCTTGAGCCATGATACCCCTTTGGCAATTCAATAAAATGGGTAGGCGCAGGAAACAGAATATCAGCGTTTACACTTGAATGAATAGCAATGAGAAACATACGTTCCCTCATCTGCGGAACGCCATAATGGGCTGAATTTAGTAATGTATACTGACATTTGAATCCTAATTCATTCAGATCATCACATACTAACTCAGCAATATTAACCCCTCCATAGTTCAGCATATCCGGGACATTTTCCATCAGTATAGCCATCGGTGCCAGGGATTTAACATATGAGAGGTACTGCTTGTAAAGCTGACTTCTCGGATCTTTCAGGAATGCATGCTGATTACTGAAAGTTTCACGCAGTTTGGCCCGCCCTATTCTGGTAAAGGCCTGGCAAGGAGGACCTCCTATGATCACATCCACCTGGGCTTTAGGATTGCCAACTAAACCAATTTCTTTTAATAACTGCTCAGGATCAGTTACCTGAATGTCTCTTGAACGTGCATGTTGAGAGAAAAAAGGATCATCTTTATGAAAATTTATGGCATGTGATTCGGCAGCTTCTTCATCTAATTCAATCCCTGCAATGACTTTGTATCCTGCCTTACTAAATCCCAGCGACAATCCTCCGCAACCGGAAAATAAATCCAACACCCTTAGATTCTCTCCCTCCAAAAGGCGTTCTATTTTCTGGTTAATAAAATCATTATATCCATCAATTCCGGGAACTGATAACGGCCGGTCTAATACTTCATTCATTTATATATCAATTTTTCTCAATTCAATGACTATCTATCCCTTGTGAAAGGTTAACTACATGTATAAAATAACTATCAAAATAAGGATAACAAATGGAAGTTTAAAAATTAAATTCCCACCTTCTTGATAACCTCAATTAAGAGACAAAAAATTGTGGCCTATTGATCGTATTATACTCATTTAACTAACTGATAAACAACATATACAGATAACCCACAGCGACATAATAAAAATACGTTTTTAAGATCTGATACTACAGATGCCTATGAGGAAATTGATAGAGGCACTGTTTTCAGGTAGCGACATTCAAGCAATTTATCGAAAGTCTTAGACCCAGCCAGCAAGTGGCTAATAGCAGTATTAAATTGCTGTACAGGAAGGAATTGACAAGGTAGGGAGAATTCCGCGAGTAGTTACAAGGTACATACAAACAGAGAATTTGCTATTAATAAAGTATGCAATGAATTCTTTCAAGACTCAAATTATGATACAAATTCTATATATATCATCGTTTACCCGATCAGGAACCCTTTATATAGATAGTTTTTTTAGAGAAAAGGGGAAATGAAGAGTGCTATTATTCTAAAATTTTCAAAACCAACGTATAGTTTATTAGATTCTGCAGCCACACTGCGTTTAGGTAGCAGTGTTCAGAAAGACATGCGGATATGAACAAAAAATACCCGGAATATTTGTAATTTTCAATTCGCAGAGGGACGTTCAGATATTGTAAATATTTTGCTCGATGCAATCATTAAACAAACCTTAAAATTACAATTATGGGTAAGGATGATTTTTTCTATGATGTCTTGTACGAGGTAACGGAAGAGGAAAATATTGTTGGAGAAGATAGAATGCTGATTCGATCAACATCCGCTCAAACACCCGAAGAACTAAAATCGTTTATCAGAGGTAAGCTCGGTAAAAGGGAATGGACGATAAAAATACTTGGAATTGAAGAGATCGACTTCGACACATATATCGAACGAGGCGGCCCGGAAAGGCCGGCCTGGTCTTTAGGAGGGCAACATTGACAGCCATTAACCTCAGAAAGCACCATTGGCCTCATCGATGCCAGGACGTTTTTCTCTGGATTTAAGTAGGAAGCAGGTTCCATTGTCCATCAATTATGATGTAAATAAACAAATATTTTTCTAAGCCCCATCTCTACCTTCAGCATTAGTATCAAGGTAATTAATATGATAATTCAAAAAGTACTTAAAGGAATCGATAATCTCAGTAGGTCAGATGCTGATTACGTAGTGAATAAGGGGATTATAAGCAACTCGTGGCGTACGGTTGGTCAAATTACACCGGCGGAAGCCCTTTTACATCTTAACAGTATCAACGCGGATCTCCATCTTAACCATTATAACGAGCCAGTACCAGCTGGCAATCCGCTCGCACCGTTACACGGTAAAACGTTTGGGAGTGTAACACCTTTTATTTCAACAACAGCAGGTGCTATTCAACAGGATCATAAAAACAAAAAGAATATCTTGTTTGATCCTTTTATGACAGCCCTTCGCTTTGCAACAAAGAATTTTAGAACTAGTGGATATATCTTTTATGCCTATGTTTTACTATTGGTAGGATTGCAATTGAGATGGAACAATTTTCCGAAGAGGTGAGGGAACTTCATATTTATAAGGATTATTTACCTTATCATAAGCAGGGTGAGATCATGGCAAAGATCATTATTCCAACTGTGCAGATTGAAAAAGCAAATGGTTATGACGGCCCTGCAGCTAAAATGGCCCTATCTTCCGGAAAATTACCGGCTCCCTCTCATACAATAATAAATCCCAATTATCAGGCGCCTGAAAAGCTATCTAACATAAGGGAAGTATTATTATGAGCAAATATGTGGAAACATTAATGCTGAACAGCGAAACTGTCGAGAGCCTCGGCGAAGCTTATGCAGGCTATGCAACAGCCTTATCTGAGCAATACTCCTCCGACAAACTACCGGTAATTGCCAGCTCTTTCCTTATAAGCGCGCTCTTTAAGTCATTAATAAACGCCCCTGATGAAGCGAAATTATTTAGCAGTGCCTCTACAAGTTTCAGGGAACTCGGTTGGCCAATATGGCGTGTGTGCGAGATCTGTTCTGTGGCGCATTTGAATGCCCAATTTGTCAACAACCAGCAGGAATCGGGTAATTGGGATGCAGAAGAGGGGTTTTATATTTACCTGCAGCAACTTCTCCATACTTCAGACAATAAAGAAAAACAACTTAGAGACTTCAGTAAGCAGGTTGAACAGAATCTGAAAGGGGCCAGAATTCAAGGATTGAATATTCCATACCGTATAGTTATTGCCACGATGAACGAGATTGAAAACATAAACGAGGAGATCAATATTCATCTCGAAAACACATCTCTACTTCTCAGCAGGTTAGGAGAAATCACTGAACTGTACCAGGCAGATCGTTATCACTGGCAAAATCTCGAGGGCCCTATTTTGCCGTTTGAGCCTCATGCTCTTGCGATTATTATCGTTTTGGTAAAAAAGTGGCTGTTGCACCACAAGTTTGAGGATCTTTTAGCTGGGTTGAAGACGTTAACTCCTCTGCAAACTTTACTTATTCATATTGCCTACGACCTTATTAAGGCTGACTCTGCTATGTGACCTGATCAATTGCCAAATTACCTAAAACCAAGCCCCAATTTGCATCTATCTTCACCACAAAAAAATTACCTAAAATAAGAATACAATTAAACTAAAAAGTTTAAAAACTAATCCTTGGATATAGTAATACCAAATACTGACCCAGCTATAGCAAACTTTCTGATCATAAATCCCCGGAAACCAAACAAAATCCTTATTTCAGAAAAGCTCAGGTCATTATCTAACCAAATTTTACATCGTGAATACTAAAGACTAATGATCCCTATTTGTGTATATTTTTACCTATCAGGATCAAAAGAAAACAAATGGCACTCTTGGTTTTAATCTTCCCTTTATCACTACAGGCCATCTCAACCATGCCGAAAGGCATACTTCGCTTAGAATAGCATTCAATCATTATCCAAATGTTATTCAAAAGTTAATAAAGGTACAATTCGTCTTTTACTTTTTTTTGTGGAGATAACAAAAGCATTCACCCTTTTTGGCAAATCTTGTCTCATATATTGGTAGAAACACTCTCACTTTTGAGAGTTATTTTATCAGAATGCACTGCGAAACAAGAGCAGTGTTAACTAATATATATGAGATCAACGCACTTATTACTATTATTATCAGGATTACTAGTTTTTAATATATATGCCCTTGGCCAGGGAAGTTCCAATAAGGCTGGCGATGGCAAAAAGGACGAAAAAAGCAATACAACATTTCCTGAAGTTGGTAGGCCATTTCCAGAATTTATACTTGATGACGTACAGGACTATAAAACAGCAGAGGTTTCCCTAAAGGATTTAAAGGGCAAATGGGTACTCTTAGACTTTTGGGGAAGATCATGTGGTAGCTGTATTAGGAGTATGCCAAAGATGGATTCTATAAAGAATGAATTCAAAGATAAGGTTGAACTAATTTTTATTGGTGATGCAAAGAGTGATAAAAGAAATCCGCGAATAAATGACAAATGGATGTATGCAGAGCTCAAAAAGAAATTTGGATATTCATTCGCAGTAGCATACGATAGTACCTTGTATGAAAAGCTAGAGCTGGCAGGATTACCTTGCATATTTGTTATTGATCCTGCTGGTATACTAAGAGGTATAACCTATTCAATTACCAGAGAGGATATGGCAATCTTTCTAAAAGGTAAAATACCGGCCTTGCCTCTATATAGAGGGGATCGAGAAGCCAGAAATAACTATATTGAATTTAATCGCCGACATCCCTTATTAATTGAAAACAATGGAGTACAAGATACCAATTTCATATTTCGATCCGCATTGTCTAACTGGTATCCATATATGGCCCAAGACTACCCTGATTTTAGTAAGGACAATAACTGGAAGGGATTTCGCCTATCAGATGGAATACAAATACTTGGCATAAGTTTATCATACCTATATAACACAGCTTATGTTGGGGTTCGGATACTCCAGCCTAGAGACTCTTTATACGGAAAGTATTGGCCCAAACCATTACTTAAGATTAAGGACATCTCACCCTTCATTCCAAATATTATTACAGGTAGTGGTTATTATTGTTATAGCCTGATCATTAAAAATGGAAAAGCTGATAATAATTCTTTAAAAAGAAAAATGCAACGAGATTTGGAAGACTATTTTGGCTATAGAGTTACTATTGAAAATAATGAAATGCCATGCTATGTGGTTACAGCTAGTGATAAGATGAGGGAAACTTTAAAAACAAAATATCCACATGAAAAAGTGGACTATCGGAAAGATACTGTTAGAAATACTCCAATAAATTTGGTAATTGCATTGCTGGATGGAGTAGCCAGCGGAAATCAAGATTCTAGATATATTCCATTTATTGATGAAACCAATATTTCAAATAATATTGACGTCTACTTACCAATATCAAATAGAATGCAAGGGCTAGAGGAGACAATAAAAGTTTTAAAAGAAAATGGAATTATTGTAACATTAACAAAAAGAGAAATGAAAACGGTAGTATTATATGACAAATAGAGCAATTTGATAGCAACGGGACAATTAATAAATTGCCCCGTTGCAGAATTGATTAAGGCTGACCAAGTTCAATTATACAATTATTTTCGAATAAATCGTATAAAGTCTCAGCTGGGAAAACCAAACTCTTACATGGATCTTCACCACCAAGGCAAACTCTGTCTATTTGACAATCAGCAATACCAGTAGGAGGCTTAACCACTTGAATATATCCCTGGCCAGCAGGAAGAGTGAAATATGAAGCATAAGCTCCACCAATAGCAAGAGCAAATGCTCCGAGTGTTAAAAATATTTTCCTTTTATTCATAAATTATCATGCTTTTTTAATGTAAAAAGCATGGAAAACTTAACGATTAGAAAAATTCCCTACTCTATTATCCAGGTTTTCGGGTTCTCCTGTATCTGCGCAAATTATTTAAAGCAAATAAGAATTTCTATTTTCTCAAACTCTTTATTGATTTATGGCATCCCTAAGCTCAATCCCACATATACCAAATTCATCAAGACCACATACCTGTTCAAATGGGTTCATAACAAAATTGACAAGGGTACCACCTCCTACTCATTCACCAATATATTCACAATCCAGATATGATTCTGGCGGTTCCGCGAGTTGTATATAACCATTTCCAGAAGAATCTCGAGGCAAAAATGCACTTCCTGCTCCACCTATAAAAACAAAGGTTACAATAAATACCTTAGATGATTTCATAACAAAAGGAAACTAATTTATATCCTAATTACAAATATGCATGAACTATCGGCAGGATTAATAAACGTTTTTATTAAGAAGCCTATATATAATTATCCTATTCTTATAAATGGCAACTAATTTATCTTCGAATACATCTATGTCTTTTATGCTATTCTCTTGATATTTTGGCAAGCCAAAACTATACAAATATTTTCCATCTCTGAGTGAATAAACATCGATAGAATTTGACTTATTATACTCAACAATGCTTTCATTATCGCCCATCAAATTAGAAGATACAAATATTAGGCTATCGCTTATACAGCTAATATTATTAATTGTTAAAGAAGCTGCATCAAGAGTTGACTCTGTATCTGTATCTGACACAGAAATTTTCGCCACAGTATTTGTATCAATCGTTTCTGCTTTATATAAAACATTTAAGCCAGTATCCATACAAATGAACTGATTTCTATATCGATAGACATAAACAATCTTACCTGCGTCTCTATTAAAATTAAATGACCCCGTGCAACAAAGAATACCATCAACTTGCTTTTCTAAGATATTTTTAGTAAAACGTACAACGCCAGAACTATCATTCGAAACTTTATAAAGATCCGTTTTCTTATTAATCCCATCATATGCTCTCACTATCATTGAATGTTCATTAAGTGGTATCCCTGCAATAAACGATGCAGTCTTTCCAAAATAGGTATTCAAAGAGTAATTTGGTAAATTAGATTTATAAAGTGTAGGGCCAACTCCTTCATATAGAAACACATGAGGAGAATCCACAACTAGTTTTAATAATCTTGTTTTAGGGATAGTATCTAATCTCAAAGTTATTTGTTGAGTGTCTCTTAACTTATAATCAAGTATTAATAAATGCAATTGAGCATTATAATTTCCTAGATAAATTTTCGTTTTACTCAGGCCAGCAATATAATACCCATCATGTTCTATCGCCATTGATTTAATTATGGATACTTTATGTTTCAAGTTAGCACGAATAAATCCATTCTTAACTCTATTGGGCTCCGGCACTATAGCATACAACATAAAAACAACTAAAGCGCTACATATCATGCACAGAAAAATTAATAAATTCCTCTTTACAGCAGACATAAGATATCATTTTACGGGCAATGAATTGAATGAACGATTTTCAACTATTTCAATATTAGATTGAAGTACAATTGCAACTATTGAAAGAAATAAAAAAACGAAATTGAAAACTAAATGTTGCTCCCATGACATCTGTTGTATTATTCCGCCACATGTGCACGGAATATGGTCACCAAATTGAAGGATGGCGATGATATAGCTTGTAAACATAGTCATCAAACACAAACTGGCGTAAAGCCCTACCATTCTAATTTTCGGAATGACTAACATTAAAGAAACTATAAACTCTGCGGCGGGAAGTAATATCGCCACGGCATGCCCCCAACTTTGAAGTAACGGAGATTGCTTTATCTGACTTAGGAACTTATAATAATCTAGGTATTTGCTCACGCCAGTGTAAACAAACAATAATACAAATAGATAGCAGATAATTTCAACGATCCATTTCCTTGCCATGGACTTATGTATTGAGTTAATTAATAGAGGATTAATGCAGAATTTATGCAGTTGGGTTTTACTCTTGTCTTAAGTCTGATTTCGTACTTATAGTGGAATAGAATCTGTTTTCCTTAAATGGATACTTTTACCTATGTCATTATGTTCTATAATGAATAGAGTGAACCTCTTTTTATAACTCAAAGCTACATCCATGTACTGTAAAGACACTGCAGTAGATTTTTTTTTTGATTCCGCATTCAAAAATAACTGGATACTATCCACAGCAATATAACTGTATCTATTTATGGTTTATTAAGTAACCAAGATAAATAGTGAGATAATATAGACATGTATTTACAGACTAATATATTTCGAAAAAATATTAAATGACACCCTATAAACTCCTTCAAGCAATCACCATGATTACAACAGCGGTTAGCCATAAGGATGATTGAAAATATCAGATAACAATGTCATTTATGAGGAGGCATTACTGACATTATTGTTGCCTTTAAATAACTGACAAAAAAAAATTAACAATGTACTATTGGACTTAACGATTTTTGAAATAGCATTTTTCAAAAATAAGGGGTTTTTAAGATGAAGCACTACAAAAAAAAGAATTCAAACGAAAGCGAGAAGCTGATAAAACTGGTTTACCTTTATTCCAGTCAGTCGTATATACAACTAAATGCCCTTGAAAAGCTTAGCTTGATACCTGATCCACTCAAAACATAGATCATTTATAATAGTTGGCATGGATAATGTTCTCTCCTGTTCATTTTGGGGATCACTTATTGACCATGAATTTCCTTTTCCTTCACAATAGTCTGGAGGAACTTCAACGAAAAAATAATACGGTGTACACCATGCATCCCATAGCTTTTTAAGACGCAAAAAAGACAGGGCTTGACATCTTGTTTAGGCTAACATAAAATTATACAATAACCATATTCCTGTCTTCTTGACGACAACTTTCATTTATCTAATTATATCCTGGATTTTGTGCATTAGTCATAGCAGGATCATTTAGTATCTGTACTTGAGGAATAGGATATAGTTGCCACTCAGGCTTCCAAGCCCCTCCCTTTTGAGGAGTAACAATTCCCATGGTTGCATTCGCGCGGTTCGTCCTTTTCAAATCTAACCATCGATGCCCCCATTCTGTAAACAATTCAACCCTTCTTTCTCTTTCAATTGCTAAAAGCGCTTCCTCCTTTGATAAACTACTTGATAATGCAGGTAATGGATTAGGAACTGCTGAAGTAGGTAATGCTCTGGCTCGTTTTCTTAATAGATTAAGATCTTCAATTCCGCCAGAAATTTTACCGGGTTGATTAATTCGAGCTTCAGCTCTGATTAAATATTGTTCTCCTAAACGAAGAACCATCGAATATTCGGAGATAGGAGTTGTGGCGGTGACTTTGTACTTATTTGGAAAGTAGTAATTTGCGATTCCAACCGTTGTGCTACCTATCCAACTACTTCTTCTAAGATCACCTGGTTCAAAATTGGTTATCAGATTCTGGCTGAGTGCATATGTCACTGGATTCGTCTTAAATATGTGGGTTATCGCGTCTGCGGTATTACTATTATCTTGACTTAATTGCCAAATAGCTTCTTTGCTATTCTTCAAAAAAACAGAATTAAGATCAGATAAAAGAGTATAAGTAGTCGTATTATTAATTACTTCAGTAGCACTTACTTCAGCATTATTCCAATCTCCCAAATATAGATATACCCTAGACAGTAGCGCTATTGATGCAAATTTATTAATTCGAACACGCTCTTCTTTAAATAATGAATAATTATCCTGCAATAATACCTGGGATGCTTTCAGATCGGCTATAATTAGTTTATAGATATCCGTAATTGACGTCCGTGGTATTGAAGCATTAACTCTGTAATCTGTAGTTATAACCATCGGCACTTCACCAAACAGATTAACCAAGTAAAAATAGCTAAAAGCTCGAATAAATTTAGCCTCTCCCATTAACTGATTCTTCAATAGTTGTGAAACACCAGACGAGTTCTCTAACCCCTCTAGCATCGCGTTTGATTTGTATATGTATTGATATAATTCACCCCAAATGCTACTTGACAGCAAAGTATTTGTTGCAGATATCGTATTTAAATAAAACTCCTTTTGCTGAGTTAAGGAAGCTGAATATAAATTAAGGTCATCAGAAGATAGTCCTCCTATAACACTCATACTTCTACCGCCACCACTAGAAAATCCATTTGGATTTGTCATTTGGTTATATATCCCATAAATCGCTGCAGTAGCAGTAGCATTATTAGTAAATACCAATGATTGGTCTATTCTATTAGTAGGAGATCCAACATCTACGAAGCTCTCACAAGACGTGACGCTAAAAGAAAAAAGAAAAAGTACATATAATCCAACATGCTTTATTATGCAAGTTTTGGATAGACTTAGAAAATAGCTAAAAATGATGTCTTTATAAAACTGAATACTTTTCCTGATTTTCAGGATGTCACCCTTAGATTTAAAGGAGAAAACCTCCTGCTTATAGAAATAATTTTCGAATTGGATACTAATCTGACAAATAGAGCTTAAGAATTGTTGTTTAACTGACTTAGGCATTTTAATATGTCTATAGACTAAATGACGTTTCATGTTTAATGCTTTTATTTTTCGTTATGCAGATTTGTTTCAGAATCTTCCTCCCTTAACATCCAAAAAATGACTCAGGATGAAAATCTACAGTTTAAGTTCTACATCCTAAAGTGTTATTTGAATACCAGCAGTAATAACTTTCAGAGGCGGCAGTATATTAGCAGACTGCCTTTCTGGATCAGAGCCTTCATAATTAGTAAAAGTTAAAATATTTTGAGATTGAATATATATCCTACTTCCTTCAAGCCTTAAGCGATGTATCCATCTTGGAGGGATTTTGTAAGAAACTGAAATGTTTTTAAGACGGATAAATGATGCATCACTTACTATATAATCACTACTTGCACTATTAATAAACCCATTTAAAGCAGCAACGTTCCCACCACTCGTATATCGCTGTACAAGAGCATTATCACCGATCTTTTTCCACCTATTTAAGATGTAAGTAGGTTGATTATTCGCAAATCCCGGAACTCCAAATCCTGTATTCCGGAAATTCGGTCCATACTGCTTAACAAATTGAAGCAAAAAATCCAATTGAAATCCTCTATATGTTAACTTGTTTAGCAGTCCCCCGAAAAAGTTTTGCCCGACAAATTTTACTGATTTAAGATCATTCGCATTAATTAAACCGTTTTTATCAACATCTTCAACTACATATGCCCCTGTCGCAGCATCAACTCCTTTAAAATAATAGAGTTTTCTAATAGTCAGAGGGTAGCCGACAGCGTATGTATTAGCAAAAGATGAAGCATCAATATTTGGATAAGA
Organism: Chitinophaga niabensis; assembly: GCF_039545795.1. Classification (NCBI taxonomy): domain Bacteria; kingdom Pseudomonadati; phylum Bacteroidota; class Chitinophagia; order Chitinophagales; family Chitinophagaceae; genus Chitinophaga; species Chitinophaga niabensis. The sequence goes on from NZ_CP154260.1 coordinate 4,106,851, forward strand.
CAATAATTTGTTTCGCGGAATAGTTAAATTAAGTGAACTAGTCCACGAAAATTTATTCGACTGAAAATTTACTGTTGTAAATTCAATTTCAAACCCAGTATTCTGAACAGACGCCGGCAGGTTATATTGAATCTTATCAAAACCTGATGTAGGTGGCAATGGGTAGCCTACCAATTGATTTGAAGAGCGATTCCTATACCATGCAATTGTAAAATATAAACGATCTTTTACTAAGCCCACTTCCAAAGCGGCCTCGAGCTTTCTATTAGTTTCCCAAGAATAGTCGGGATTTAGTAAATTTGAAGGATTCAAGCCTGCGCCCCCCTGATAAGTACCCGACACTTGATACGTTGAAATGTAACCATAATCGCCAATTGCATCACTCCCCGTCACACCGTAGCTTCCACGCAATTTACCAAAGCTGATAAGTGGAATATTCCTTTGAATGAAACCTTCTCCTGAAAATATCCAAGCCATGCCTATTGACCCAAAATTTGCGAATCTTCTATCTGGTCCAAATCGACTGGATCCATCTCTTCTACCCGTAATATTAAAAATATATTTACCAAGGAATTCATAATTAATACGACCAAAAAGAGCATGGTATCTATACTCTGCATAGTTAGAATTTGAGATAGTTACCCTGTCGGCTGATTTTATATCATCCAATAACGATTCGCTGGAATAACCTGTTCCAATTTGAGCAATACCAGTCGTAAGTTGTTCCTGAAATGAAACACCACCAAGTATCTCAATGCGCCCTTTTCCCAAAGTACGTCTCCAACTTATCTGAGGTTCAATGCTCCATGATTTTAATGCCGAGTTAGCATAATATGCGCTATTAACAGGTGAAACCGTGGCTGGATTTCCGGCACTTATGGGAAACTTCCTTATTGATGTTAAGGTATAGTTTACGTATCCAAATGTTGATTTGATTTCTAAACCAGGGAGGAGTTCATAGTTTAACTGCAAATTACTAGCCAAATTATTGGCCGTTGCATTGTACGGTTGCTTTGTTGTAGTTAAGGGGTTAGTCCATGTAGAATTCTCCCAGTTTAAATTACCGGTTGAATCGTATAACGAAGGTGCATTAGGTGCTAAATTTACTGCCAAAGAAGACAGGTCTGTGCCTGGTAACGTTGTAAATTGACTACTATAACTTGCCGAAAGTGCTGTTTTAAACCTTTGATTCGCAGATTTATTGTTTAGGCTAAAATGCATAGAAGCCCTTTGGTCCGCATCTTTCCCTGGGAATACAGTAGTTTCCTTATGATAACCACCACTTACTAAAAACTGTGTGTTGTTGTTTCCACCTGATATTGAAGCTTGCACATCAGTGAAGTGAGCGGTGCCGCCAATCAATTCCCTTTGCCAGTTTGTATATCTTTTTTGGTCCCATTTGCCATTAATATCATAAGCGTTAGCAGGGTACACCGTAATGTTATCATTTTTATATGCCTCCTTTCGCACCTCTAAATACTGATCTGTATTTAATAGATCCATAAACTTAGTCACTTTTCCAGCTCCTGCATATACATTTAGATCAATCCTTGTCTTGCCAGCTTGTCCCTTTTTAGTAGTTATTAATACTACTCCATTCGCTCCTCTTGAACCATATATTGCAGTTGCATCGGCATCCTTTAGAACTTCAACGCTCTCTATATCATTGGGATTTATGCTATTAAGAGGGCTTAAGCCAAACGAACCAAGAATTGAACTTGATGTTAAGTTATTAGATAACGAAGTAGAAGTGAATGGAACTCCATCTATTATGTATAAAGGGTCATTACCTTCCGAACGAAGACTGTTCTGCCCACGTATCTGAATTCTAAATCCTCCACCAGGAACTCCCGTTTGTTGGGTAATTTGCACCCCAGCCATTCTTCCTTGCAATGCAGCTAAAGGATTACTTACTGGTTGCTTAATAATATCCGCAGAAGTAACTCTACTTACAGAACCAGTCAATTTCCTGCGACTGCTGGTCCCGTAGGCAATAATTACCGACTCATCAAGCAGCCCAATTAGCTTTTTTAAGCGTACTATAAGTGTTTCGTTATCTTTAATTATATACTGCTCCAATTGAAAACCTGTATAACTAATTATTAATATCGATTGGGGAAGAACTCCATTCAGAATAAATTGACCTTGCGCATTTGTTACAGTCCCAATACGAGTTCCACTTATTTGAATACTAGCTCCAGGTAACGGAAATCCTTCATCTGAATTTACTGTGCCTCTAATAGTAATTTTAGGAATACTATCAGCAGAAATTTGTGTGGGACTGTCCCTTACTTCAGTATCTTGTTTTTTAGATAGCACAATGCCATTCTCTTTAATTTTCCAGGTAATGTTCTTTCCCTTCAATATAACATCCATTACCTGTGACAATCTAAATCTATCGGCTTTAATACTCACCAAGGAATTAGGATCCAACAAGCTGTGTCCATAGAAAAAAGCATAACCAGTTTGATTCTCAATCTGCCGAAATACTTTTTCTATCGGTTGGTTAGTAAAATGCAAAGTAATCCTACCACTATCCTGAGTAGAATGAGCATTAGCGTGAAGTGAAAGCAGCAAGATGGCATACAATAGCCATCTGCTCCAAAATTTTGGGCAGTAAATCTGATGCATTTTGTTTCAGTTTGGTTAGTAAAGGCCCTCTTTCCTTGTACATTTTTTAGGTCAAAACCTCAAGACACGTTACCATTAAAAAGGGATAAATGGTTGTAATAAAAAATATGAATGCAACAAAAACACCTATTCATAAGAGTTGAATAGCCTAAAAATCGTTGGTGTATGATACAGGGATAGCAAGCAGGTGGAGAATGCAGGAATTCATAATACCAAAGAATCAGTAACGATATTCCTGTAAAGAAGATAGCAATTTCCCACTTCCTGTGCAGAATGCTTTCAGCAGATCGCTAGTAAGGCTTCTTATCAAAATAGACTCCGTTAAGGGATAAGCAGAAAAATATGCGATTGATTTTGGAATTTTACTCACGTTGTTTAAAAGTATGCAGCTTTCTTAGTATTTGGTCCGACATTAAAAAAACTTCGATAATGGTTTCGTTTTGCATTCTTATAATTAATTTTTATTCTAAGATTGCAAATCACACATCAACTCACTTTTATCAGAATTATGTCGCCTTTTGTTAGAAGCTAAAGAGAGAGAACATAAAAAAAGATACATAGTTGATCGTTGTTTTTGCTGCTTCAAATTGAATGTGAATTTGTTAATTTTTATAGTGTTTCAGAGTTAATTTAATGTTAAAGGCAAGTCATTTTTTCAAACATATTTGTACAAACAAAACAGTGATAATAGCATTGTGGCTGGCAATAGAAGAAAAAAGAAAAAATGAGATAAATTTAATGAATTGTGAATAGTGTATTCACCCCAAAATGATACAATAAACTCAGGTTACCTCCTCACATCCGCCAGCTCCTTCAACGTAATATTCAGAAAAGACACCAAATAAGTATCCGGCACCCGGTCAAAACTAAAGCGATGTTGCCGCTGCAACCCCTCATATCTATCCTCAGCCCCATATCCCGCTATTTCAATGGCCTCTCTGGTTTTTGAAATCTGCCTATGCACCTGATGATATGCGGCAGTTATCATCCCAAAACCAAGGTGATTAAATTCCAGCCAGGCAAGATTATATTCACTGATGCGGATAGCCACAACGTCCTCCAGCGCAACAATATTTTCATCAGGCCATTCAGGCCCCATATCTATAGCCAACACAAAACCAAATTCACCTTTTATCTTCCTGCAACAACAAAAAACCAATCATATGCGCAAACATCTCTGCACCCCTTCCCCCTAAATCCCCAAAATCCACTCTTGTTTTTAAACCCAAATCATCCATTTATGATCAACAAAGACCTATTCTTTTGCCTTACCGGAACACCCCGTAATATGTCCATGAAACACGTTCCCCGGCTAATAGCCAAACCCAATGCCATAGCCAATATTTTTATCGTTCAGGGCTACGCAAAAGAATTCTACTCAATGAACGGTAAAGACCGCATTTATTCCTGGTTCTGGGGAGAGGGGGAATACATTATCCCAACATCAGGATATAGCAACATTATGCTATCAGATGAGGCCACTCTTACAAAAATGAATTACAGCAGTGCGGTACATCTGTTAAAGAGCAGAGAAGATGCAAGGCTGCTATATAGAAAAGTCAGGGAAGCCCATTGCGCTCAGATTGCAGAAAGGATAAGGGAAATAAAAACATTTACCCCCATAGAGCGCTATATCAGCCTTATCACCCAAAAACCCTGGGTACTGGAAAAGATCCCCGGAAACGAAATCGCCTCTTATCTTAACATAAGTGTCCCCGTCCTGGAAAGATTCAGCAGCACCAGCGCCTGATGTTTTTTTACCCCAAACAATCAAAACCCTTTACTTGCTCTTTCAAAGTGCTATCAAAGCTCTTTCATTGCTTTGAGCCCACACAGTTAAAATCCCACCACCCAAAAACTAAAAGGGACATTTCTGCCCAAAACGGACATCTGCATTTGTGAAAAAATCGCGGCTAAATAGCTTTGCTCTCATCGGTACCGAAGTACAAATCCTGGGAAGACGTTCTCTGGCCATGTACGAAAAGGCAAAGGGCGGGCCTGTTGACTGCCCCTATTTTTTTCACATTTAAATTGATCAAAAATGTCAAATGCAAATAACAACATCGTTACCCGTAAAAACAAGGGGGCGTTCGGTAAACAAGTAGTATTCAGGCAACGTGGTGGAGACACCATCATGTGCAACCACCCGGGCCCAAGAACAGGCGAACCAACGCCAGACCAATTGGCTGTAAGGGAAAGGTTCAACACCGCTATCCGGTACGCCAGGGCAGCAATTGCCAACGAGGCTTTAAAAGCTGCCTACCAGGCTGTAGCGCCGGAAAACCGGTCTGCATACAACATGGCTGTGGCAGATGCCTTTAAAGCACCTGAGATCAGGAGTATCGACAGCAGCCAATATACAGGCCTCCCGAACAGCACCATCCGCATCGATGCAATGGATGACTTCAGGGTAGAGTCCGTATATGTACAGCTTCTCAACCAGGCTGGCGACATCCTGGAAGAGGGCCCTGCAGTAACAGATCCCAATAGCCAATATTGGATCTACACCGCCATCAGCAACAATCCGGCTGTTGCTGGATCCACCGTAAGAGCGAAGGCTACGGACCTTCCCGGCAATGCGGTAACGAAGGACTTCCTTTTATAGATAAGCCCTTCATTTACAGAGGCCGGCGTCCCTGTACGCCGGCCTTTTTATTTGCCGGAGAGCATTTCATGTACCTCATCTTCATCAAACCCCGAGAACAGGCAGAATTCCTTAATCGTAACATAATCCCTTTTCTCCTTGCCAAAAGCCTTTCTGATCTGCCTCAGTATCCTCCGCCCTGTGCGCTCGGTTTTATTGGTGATTAAAGCAATATCCTTAGCATAGATCACCATTCGTCTATGGGACATTTTAGGAAATTTCGACATAAAACGGACAAGTGTTTTCGTGAAAAAAACAAAGCAAACTAGCTTCGCTGTCATAGATACCGCATGCGGAGAAAAAGCATAAAAGGCAGTATGAGCGGGCCTTGTAACTGCTACATTTATTACTTTAAAAAACACAAACTATGGCCAGACAAACCGGCCCTATAAAAGTTTCGGGCACAATAGGAGACATCGTATTTTACAAAACTAAAAGCGGGTACTTCATCAAACGGAAACCCCGCTTTGATGCCAAACGCTTCGCAACAGACCCGGCATTCGCCATTCAGAGAAAAACTATGGCAGAGCTGAGCCGCAACAGCAAAGCATCAAAACTGATCCGCCAGGCATTCGCCATTCCGCTCACCCAGATAGAAGACAGTGGCATTCATAACCGCCTTAATAAAGTGATGGCGAAGGTGACCCAGGGAGATAAAACCAATGAAAGAGGAAGGAGAAACCCTGCCGATGGCGAAATAACGCTGTTGGAAGGCTTCGACTTCAATGAGAAAAGCCCGTTAAGGGATCTCTTACCGGCCTTCACAGCCAGCATTGATCGCAAAACCGGGCGCATGGTAATCCGTATCTCAAAATTTGCAGGAAAGAAAAGGTTTGCTATCCCTCCAAACGCCACGCATTTCAGGTTGCAGGCAACCGCAGCAGCATTGAATTTCGGTGATAATCAATATATACATACAGCAACCCAAAGCCCCGATTTCCCGATAAAAGGAGCCTTGCCGGGCCAGTTCACTTTGCAGTTGTCGCTTCCACCTGGCAACCAGCATCCGCTTTTCCTGGCATTAAGCATTTCTTTCCTTGGGGAATGCAATGGAGGGATAATGCCATTAAGTTCCTCCATACATAATGCCATGACGCTGGTAAAAGTTTGTGGTCTGTGACAGGTTTCAACCGCTCCGGAATATCCGGGGCGGTTTATCTCCTTTTATCCCTGGAATCCGGATGGAAAGAGATCAGGTTGAACATTTGCCGCATTCTGCTCCGTAACCTGTTGCCATAGGTTTCCTCCAGCTCTTCAGAATTTAGGTTAGTGGTGATATGGGTGATCATGCCATCTGATACAAATAGTTCATACCGGGAAAACAGGATCTCCGCCATGATCTGACAGGAGCTGCCCCAGTATGAAGCTTTCGGTTCAAGACCCAGATCATCGAAACATATGGTTTGAGGCTGGTAAGGCAGACTGTTATAGCGGTAAAAAGCATGATTGCTGTATTTTCCGATCACCTTAAACCCTTCCAGGCTGAATTCAATGCTCATTTCCCTGCATTTGAGAATAGTTGGTTTACCTGAACCTTCTACCAGGGAGCACATGATATTCATAATCGCCGTTTTCCCGCATCCAATAGGGCCGGTGATCATAAGCCCTTTCCCCAGATCGAGACCATAATGTTTGGCGACTCCTTCATCTTCCAGGAAATAGCTTAGCATTTTCAATATGGGAGGGCGATCAATATCTGCTATGGTATACTGCTCTCCATAAAAAGCCTGGCCTTGTTTTTCAATTTTCTGTAACAGATCCCAATAATCATAACGGGTCTGAATAGCTTTTGTTTTGGTTCGTATGGAGGGTACCTGGTGCTGTTCCTGTTCCTTGTTTTCGTTTTCCATTTTTGAGGGTTTGAATAGGGTTAATATTCAGTATCCATTTCCGCGCGGCATCCGGCCATTTTACGATGGGGATTCCACTTCCCTGTTTCCAGTCGTTTGCTTCGTAATGGTGGAAAAACCTGGCAGCTTCGGATTCCGGTTGCCCGAGGAGATGGAAGAAGGCAAGCACATCCTGCAAATTTTCAGGTTTTCTATTCTCATTTTGTTGATTATCGGGAGGGAGTGTGCCTCTCTCTTTGTTTAAACTGTTTATATTGTTTTTAATAGGGGGCACATTTGCCTCTGTGGATGGAGCATTTTTGCCAGTGTCTGCAGGCAGATCAGCCCCTGTCAGTGGAGCATTTTTGCCTGGTTTAATTTCTTCTATCGGGACCAGGGTAATTGAGCTGGCCTTTCCTTTGGTAGTTGATTTCGCATATTTTATATACCCAAATTTGTCCAAATCAGCTACACATTTTCTGTAGGTATGGTGGGAGCCTATGTGAGAAATGCTTATCAGACCCGATCTGTTTATCTTAAATGATTTAGAAAAGAAGTTATCATTCCAGGTAATAAATAGGGCCAGATAAAGGCTGATATGGTTACCTGTTAAGCGTTTATCATTTTTAGATACCTTGATAAACCCATTTAAGTGCTGAATATAGTTTGGTTGTTTTGTTACCATGATGTTTTTTGATGGTTCAGTTATGAGAATAGGAATTTTACATCCTTGGGAAGGAATGCAAGTAGTGGGGCCGGTTGAGTTCTCGAATAAAATATAAGAGGATTAGGGACTAGTTCAAAAGCATGAATACTTTACCCTGTTGAAAAGTGACAAAAGAAATGATTTTCCCATCTTCTAATAAAAAATACCTTTTGAACTGTTTATCTTTTGAATAAGCCACAAAAGATTTCTTCTTTGTTTCTTCGTCTAAAAACATCTTCTGTAACGAAGAATCAGCTTCTAAATAAGGCCTAATAATTATCTCATCAAATTTAACCGTGCTCAACTCCATCGATAAATACGTCAGTGCAAACGAAATAATTACTTTTCTTTCGGTTTTTGAAAATCGCGGAGATTCTTCGCTTCGGAAAAGAATATATTTATTAGATAGCGTATCAAAATTCCAATTAGGGGTTTGAATGGTCTTTAAGAAATCTCTAACAAGTCTTTCATTCTTTATTTCATTGACCTGAGAATAGGCTGAATTGTTAGAAAACATGGACAATGATAATATCAAGATAAAATAAATAGCTTTCATAGAAACGTTGTTTATTTGATATTTAATCGCAAGTTCCTCCATTAGCCGGGGAAATTCCTCTTTCTGTAATTGATCCTGGAATCTTCTTTAAATCTTGTCCAAAGCTGCCTGGATTCAATCCGTTACCAATACCCCATGTTCCAACTGTTCTATTAATATGCAACCCTACAGCATCAGATATATCCAAAACAAAGTTGGTGCAATTATATTTTTCTAAATCATATACAGGATTATAATTCCTAATTATTTCAAGAACACTCGCGAACTGCAATCCAGAAATGTCTACAGTAAGTTTAATGTCATAACGCTCATTAGAATTATCTCCTAACTGACTAACTCCACTTTTATTAAAAAAAGGATCAACGCTACTTCGCGCATAAAAACCAAGTGATCGTGTAATTAGATTACCATTAATAGTCTGCTGGATTGTTATGAAAGCATGTCCAGCCTTTTCTTTCATACTAAACTCCAGTGGTGTTCCTCCTATAGGCTGATCAGCATAAAATGTAATCTTTGCACGCCGTGAAGCTGAAAAGCAGTCTACGTATCGGTTTATATTTTCAATTGGTTTCTCCGGGGGCAAAACCACAAACGCCTCCATCCCCTCCTCCACCTCCTCGCCCTCACAAGGAGTATTATTATACCCACCTCCACTCCCGCCATCCCCACTTAAATCCTCCCCCACCTCTCCACCCCACCAGGCCTCCTCATACTCTCCCGCCGTCCAGATCACATCCGTAATGCAATCACTATGATAAGTGATATTGCTCACACAGTTCCCTTCCCCATCCCCAATACAGCTCACCCAGGAATAACAGGTAGTCACCTCAATAGTTCGCACATTCAGCTGAATTTTCCGGGAAGGATCTGCACTTCGGGCGGAACGCAGGAAAGCCGCCTCCCTCCGGCTCATAGCACAGGGATCATCGATCCGTGCGAGTTCTGTACCAAACATCTTAAAGTTCAGGGCATTGATAACATTCGTCACAGACCGGGGACTTACGTCATAATGTCCAGGCCGCGATGCATCGTAGACTTTCAACCGCAACAGGGAATCCATTTCAAAAGCTATAAACCCTGAGACCTCAGAGGCATTTGGAAGGGCCAGCGGAATGATGGCCACCAGGGTACTCCCCCGATGGCCGATCACGCCATTCATCCAAAACAAAAACCCCAACTTTGAAAGAGCCGAATTTATAACCGATCTATAATGCTTATTGTACCGGATACTATCAATTAAAGGGAAAAGCCGTACATCCGCAGACGGTGGTAGTTGTAAAAAGGAAAGATGTTCTTCAGGCTGATGTTCCGCTTTCGGAACTTTGTTACAGGAAAACAAAATGATAGTAACAAATAGAACTACCGGGGTAAAGTAGACGTTTTTCATGCAGGGAAATGATTATTTTCAGGATCAAAATTAAACCAGCTTCTATATTCAAAAATGGGGCATTTGCCCCAAAATCAGAGTTTTTGCCTGATCCTGAAAAGTGTTTTCCGGTCAATGCCCAGATAAGAAGCGATATCCTCTTCTCTTGCTATATCAAGAATACCCGGATTGTCCTTCATTAATTTCTCCAGGTTCACCTCAGGGGTTTTACCTTTCATCTCTTCACGTTCCTCCGCCAGCTTATAGTAATACAACACAGCTTTACTGTCAATTTCTCTGAAATCCGGGAAGTTCTCAATCAGCCAGGCGTAATTATCATATGATAATTCAACGGTGATCATATCATCAAGTGCTTTGATCCAACCATTGCTGAGTTTTTGCTCATGAAAGCTTTCCGGTCTGATAATTATTTTCCCTGGCCCCATGAACCATTGAACCAAATACTTATCATCAATTTTCTTATACCCTTTTACATAACCTGAATAGGAAAAATAACAATATCTGCAAACAACCCCGGATTCTTCGATCACATCATTTTTCCAGAAACGCCTGATGCTGGTTACGCCAAGGATAGCCAGTTTCAACTCCTCACTTAACGTCCCAAAGTATGAGAGTGCCTTAAACATGGTATCATAAACTAAATCTCTGTCCATAATTATATCAATACCGGGTCAAAAAATCAATACGATTGTTTTTCTGCAACTCCTTCAGCCGTTTTTCCGTAACCCCAATGCAATGTTTAAGATAAACACCCGGGATCCGCTCCAGCTTAAAACCATGGACCTCCTGGATCCATTCATATCTGTCTCTGTCATTAGTTAATACACAATTACTGATCTTCTTTATCTTTATAGAATACGCATGTATTAATACCATATAAAGCAGGTCGAAGCCTTTGCAGTGTGTCTTAAGCCATAGATAGTCCTCATGACTAAGACTAAACGCCAGTGTATCCTCCAGCGCAACCAGGCTATACTCATTCGGCATTCTTTTTTCCTCGCCAAAACTGAATTTATCTACTGTAAAGGCATAGTCATGTTCGGCCCTGACCCATTTGATCTTTTCCGGTTTCAGTTCCTGGCCTTCATAACACATCACCAGTCCTTTGATAATAAAATAAGAATGCGTGGATAAGCTACCTGCCTTGATAAAAACATCATTCATTTTAAACTGAACCATATTGGTTCTGTCCATGAATTTTTTCCAATCGATATAAGACAGTCTTTTGCACGTGCATAATCTTCTGTACAATGCAGCATATGCTTCTTCTTCTGAAGGAATGTTCTCCATAAAAACCAGGTTTAAAATTATTGTTGTACGCTCTCCCCTGCTATGGGTTTAATTTTTGGTTAAGACGATTTTGGTGTTAAAAAAGAGGTCAAATTTATTTGTGCAAAAATGGGGCTTAGGGTTCTTAAATAGGGCCCGAATTTAGGAAAATTTCAATATTCAGCAAATATTTCTGGTGCTAACCTTCTTTACTTTATTCAAGTTCATACCGCATCTCCGTCAGGATCTGTTTGAACCCCGCCTTCTCATACGCCCTTACTGCAGCATTATTCTCTGTATAAACTTCCAGTCTCACTTCTTTCACGCCCTTCGATTTTATCCAGGCCTTAAGCCCCTCAATCAACTGTTGATTCAGTCCCTGCCCCCTATACTCAGGCAGCACAAACATAAATCCAAGATGAGCATACGCCGCATATCGCAGATAAGATTTTGCAGGCCTGATCTGCGCATAACCACAGCCAATCAGCTTACCATCCACCTCCAGCACCAGCAGTTCAGAGTCATCCCGTTCAATCAATTCTTTCAGGTCATAGTAGATAAGATCACCTTCCTGCAGGGTAACATCAAATGGTCTTTCGGCATTCACCAGCAGCTGCAGGAATTCAGCGAGTACAGGAAGGTCATTGAGAGAAGCGCGTCTTGTATTCATAAAACAAAATTACAACGTAACTTGTAAACCATGAACAATAACTTCCATTACAAATTCATAGAACCGGATAAATCCCTGGCTGACTTTGTAGAAAGCATCGGCATGTTTCATAACCCCACAGATGAAGCAAAAGAAGTTGTTGTAATCCCTGATGGCAGAATCGATCTGTTTTTCACACAATCTCTCACGGAACCTTTCCATGTTTTACTCATGGGCCTGGAAACCGAACCCGAACAAAGAAGTGTTCCACCGAAAACACTCACTTTCTCCATCAGCTTTAAACCCCTCGCCGTTGAATACATCCTACCCACCCCTATCGCCGGTTTCCTGAATAGCGCCAAAGATCTACCCAATGATTTTTGGGGTTTCACTGCGGATGATCTGAAGGACTTTGACGCATTCTATAAGAAAGCTCACCAAAAGATCGCAGCACCCAAAGAGATCGATGAACGAAAACGTAAACTTTTCGATCTCATCTATTCAAGCAACGGTGAAATGAGCATAAAGGAACTCTCTGAAAAGGTTTTCTGGAGCAGCAGGCAGATAAACCGCTATTTCAACCAGCAATTCGGCCTTTCTTTAAAAGCATTCTGTAAGATCCTGCGTTTCAGGGCATCACTGGAACATATTGCACAGGGAAAACTCTTCCCTGAACTTAACTTCGCAGACCAAAACCATTTCATCAAAGAAATAAAGAAATTTTCCGGCGTAGTACCCAAAGAACTCTTCAAAAACCAAAACGACCGATTTGTACTATTATCCGTTCTGAAGCAAAAGTAGCTTTGCACCATGTTATTACAGAATAAAGAGATCGCCATCGTTGGCGGTGGCCCGGGTGGGCTCACATTAGCCAGGCTTTTACAGCTTAAAGGTGCAAACATAAAAGTTTATGAACGTGACCTGAACAAAGATGCCCGTGTACAGGGTTCTCCGCTGGACCTGCATGATGAGTCCGGACTGGCGGCCATCACTAAAGCAGGGCTACTGGATGAGTTTAAGAAGAATTACATGCCTGGTGCAGACAGGCTAACGATCACCAATGAACTGGGAGAGATCTTCCACAGCGATCACGAAACCAAACCAGCAGAAAATTTCGGCCATCAGCATTTCCGCCCTGAAATAGATCGGGGTGCCTTAAGAAAGATCTTATTAGCATCCCTGCAGCCAGGAACCGTAGTTTGGAATCACCACTTTCTTTCCATGGAACCGCAAAAAGAAGGTTGGCTACTCCATTTCAAAAACGGCACAACCGCCTGCGCAGATCTTGTGATCGCCGCGGATGGCGCCAATTCTAAGATCCGCCCGTACATCACAGATATCAAGCTTTTCTACTCGGGAATTACCATGCTGGAGGGCATCGTAGTGAACAACATCCCGCAGATCAAATCATTGCTCAGAGGAGGCAAGGTCATGGCTTTTGGAAACAAAAAGGATATTTTAATGGGACAAAAAGGCAACGGGGAGATAGGTTTTTACGCAAGCTTCAAAGCAGCCGAAAACTGGGCAAAAAATAACGGCCTGGATTACACGGATAATGCTCAAATGCTCACCTGGTTCAAAAGAGAGTATGCCGAATGGAGCAGCATCTGGTACGAATTGTTTGAAAACGCAGCAGCACCTTTTATCCCAAGACCCATATACTGCATGCCCTTAGATCAAACCTGGCAATCCCTGCCCAACCTAACCATGCTGGGCGATGCCGCGCATGTAATGCCGCCCTTTGCAGGAGAAGGGGTGAACATGGCCATGCTGGATGCCCTGGAACTGAGTGAATGTTTAACCTCCGGAGAACCGGAACCTATAGCTAAATATGAAACCAATATGCGAAAAAGGGCGGCCGTTATGGCAAAAGAGTCCCTGGAAAACGGGGAACGTATGCATGCTGAAGACGCCTTAAATACCATGTTGCGCTTTTTTGAGGCACATTAATATACTTGCATAAATAATTTTTACTATTTTAGTCAGAATCTACAATCTACGTTTATGACTAACGATGTTAACAAAAGCGCACTTTTCAATGGTAGTTGTTTTGCCCTCATCACAACTGCCTTCACCTTTGCCATCAGGGCAGGTATCCTGCCTCAGCTCGGCCAGCAGTTCAATCTGACAGCCGAAGAACTGGGTTTCATCAATTCCATGTGGTTCCTGGGCTTCCCCATTTCCATGATCATTGGTGGATTGGTATACCACAGCTTTGGCCCCAGGAATATCATGCGGGTGGCATTTGTGGCCCATACCTTAGGAATTATACTCACTATTTATGCCACTGGTTATACCGGTCTTCTTATTTCCACGCTGTTTATCGGCTTCGGGAATGGATGTACCGAGGCAGCCTGTAACCCTATGATCGCAGATCTCTGGTCCGGTGTGAAAATGAACAAAATGCTGAACAGGTTCCATATGTGGTTCCCCGGAGGTATCGTAATCGGCAGCCTGATCTCCAAATTCATGACGGACGCCAATTTAAGCTGGCAGCTGCAGATGTGGGTACTCATGATCCCCACTGTCATATATGCTTTCCTGTTTTATGGCAAAACTTTCCCTAAAGCACAGGTAGAAGGCGCTGCTTCATTGTCCGAGAACCTCAAAGCCATGGTATCTCCCCTGTATATATTCCTGTTTTGCTGCATGGCACTTACGGCGATAACAGAATTCGGTCCCCAGCAATGGGTAGGTCTTATTATGGCCAGCAGCGGTGCCAGCCCAATGCTCATTCTGGCATTGGTTACCGGTTTAATGGCTGTGGGCAGATATTTTGCAGGCCCCGCTGTAGCAAAACTGGGACAAACAGGCGTACTGCTGGGTTCCGCTATTTTTGCCACTATCGGCATTTACCTGTTCAGTACTGTAACTGGCCCGCTGGTATACCTGGCGGCAATATGTTTTGCAATAGGCGTTTGTTATTTCTGGCCAACCATGGTTGGAGCGGTAGCACAGAGAGTTCCCCTTAGCGGAGCTTTAGGTATGTCCATCATTGGAGGAGTAGGCATGTTCTCTACCTCCATCTTCCAGCCGATCATCGGCAGATGGATCGATAAGGCCACTGCCGAAAGTGCAGCAAAAGGATTGACCGGAGATGCATTAACACTCGCTGCAGGACAGGAAACACTGGCAAAGATCACTATATTCCCTGCTATACTGATTGTACTGTTCATTGTACTATTTATCTGGCAGCGAAAAAATAAAACAGAAGGTGCAGTAGCCGGTCATTAATACCAAAAGCCACGCATCAAAAAAAATAAACCCGCTCCCTGAGTGGGTTTATTTTTATCACAAAACTGAAACCATGAAACGAACAGCAAAGATCCTGGCAGGACTCAGTCTGTTGATATGCCAGCACATCAACGCACAAAGTACCTATAAGAATCCACTCCCGGTAGAATTCGGAGACCCATATGTACTGCAGGTAAAAGGTGATAAATACTACATGTACGGCACCGGCAATGCCAAAAACGGATTTGCGGCGTATTCCTCTGCAGACCTGGTGAACTGGAAAAACGAAGGCCAGGTATGGCATGCCGGTAACAAAAACGGCTGGAGTGATTCTACCGCTGCATGGGGCGGCGCGTATTGGGCCCCTGAAGTCTATGAATACAAAGGAAAGTATTACATATTCTATAGCGCACAATGGAAAGAAAACCCCACGAAGGAACTGGAAAACTTTCGTATTGGCGTAGCTGTGGCAGATCATCCCACAGGGCCATTCACCGATCTGAATACCAAACCCATATTTGATCCCGGTTACCCTGTTATTGATGCCAATGTACTTTTCGATAAAAGTGGTAAGATCTACCTGTACTACTCGCGCTGCTGTTACAAACATGCGGTAAAAAGTGAAGTAGCCACATGGGCCAGAGAAAAGGGATGGTTTAACGAGATAGAGGAAAGCTGGGTCTACGGCGTTGAACTAAAACCTGATTTCAGCGGCGTAATAGGCGAGCCGGTAATGCTGCTACGCCCTCCCGTGAAGATGAGTGACAAACAAGCAGAATGGGAAAGCCGCTCCGTTACATCAAAAGAAGTAAACCGCCGTTGGACGGAAGGTTCTGTTATCTTCAAAAAAGGAGATATTTACTATATGATGTACTCTGCTAACTATTTCGGCGGCAAGAACTACGCTGTGGGATATGCTACTTCTAAAAGTCCGCTGGGCCCGTTTAAGAAAGCAGCCAACAACCCCGTTTTGCAAAAAAACGGAGGCATAGTAACAGGAACTGGCCATAACAGCATCACGTACTCCCCGGACGGCAAAGAAATGTTCTGCGTATATCACGCGCGCACATCGGCAACGGGTGATAAACGCGTAGTTTTTATTGATAAAATGAAGATCTTAAAAGACGGGAAACTCATTGTAGAAGGCCCAACCACTACGCCACAGGCAATACCTGCTAAATAAAAAAAAGGCTTGTAATCTCACTTACAAGCCTTTTTTAATTTCTATTTCTTCTGCTGCGCCAGGAAAGTCACCAGCGAAGCCAGCTCATCATATGATAATGCATTCGCAAGGCCCGGAGGCATCATAGACGTTTTCATCTCCTTACGGCTCAGAATATCAGATGCTTTTACAGTGTACACATTACCGCCAATATCCCTCAGCACCACTCTCGCAGCCGTTTCTTCGGTAACAAAACCCATATAGGATTTACCGCCTTTCGCAGTGATCGTTACTGTAGAAAACCCTTGTGAGATAGAGGCATTAGGTTTAAGAATGGATTCTGTGATCTGTTCACGGTTCATGATAGATCCGATCTGCCCCATGAAAGGCCCTTTCATCTTCTCTCCTTTACTAACGCTGTGGCAGGCAACGCAACCCTGGCTGGTGAACAGCAATTTTCCTTTAGCCGGATCACCTTTTAAATTATTAACGGCAATCAAAACATCTTCGATAGACGCTTTACCTACCTGGCCTTTTTTATTTTTGATCTTCTCCAGGTCTATTTTAGCTTCTTTAGCCACAGGCGCATCCGCCTTTTTCAAAGGAGCAAATGCAGCAATATCCATCCTGTGACGTGCATCCAGGTCCCTGAAATACTGTTTCTGTGCAGGTACTTTCAGCGCTTCTTTCTGCAGGAATTTTTCTATAGCAGGTGATCCTTCCCAAAGCACGGCTTTGTAATACGGGCCATGTGAATCCGGCCTTGTACCCCACCACCAGGATGCATCATAATCAGCTTCTTTTTTGTAAAGACGAGCTAACGTAGTAATGATCTGCTTCTTCAGCTTTGCATCCTTGGATAACGCATACGCAGCTATCAAACCGCTCACCGCTTTCTGATCGTGCATGTAACGCAGTGTCCATAATGCAAGCGCTGAATTTTTACCATTGATCCCCGCTACAGCTGCATCTACTGCATGCATACTTACAAGTGCCTGTACAGCCAGGTGAGGTAATACAATAGCAGAATTTGGTGTCGCGTGAGGGCCTTCCACATCTTTGGCAGGCGCCACAAAGGATGCCGGAACCGGGGTTTCCAGCAATGCAGCAGCTGCATCAACACGGCCTAAACGTCCCAGCCCTATTATAGCTGCAGCGCGTACGCGTGGGGAAGCATCTTTAAGGCCTTCCAGGAAAGGTTCTTCAGCAACATTGCTGAGGATCCCCTTACGATCAGCCAAAGCGCGTAAAGCATATTCCCTTACTGCAGCATCTTTTGTAAATGCCGTTAAAGCAGGGATCCCTTCTGCTCCTGCCGCCTGTGCATAGGTATAAATACCAGCGATGCGGCTATATAATGGCAATGTTGCATCAGAAGCGATGGCTAATGCAGCCTGTTTATCACCACGGGCAATCAGTTCCTGCGAAGCATTTAAACGCGCTACAGCACTCGCTGATTTAAGCAAGCCTGCCAATTCTTCAACAGAAGCTTTGGTTAAATCCGGGAATGCCTTATAAGTCCAGTCGTTAGGCACCGCGCGGATCACATAACCTTTACTGGCGCTACCGGAATAACCAGCCCCGTCCCATGCAGAGAGGAAAAGCCTGCCGGAACCATCCACATCCAGGTCTGTGATCTGAGCAAGTTGAATAAATTCTTCTTCTTTCTGGGTGAAAGTAGGGCCATCAGGTGTTACCCTGTGAATGTACAGCATGCTGCGACCCCAATCTGCCATCATGGGAACGTTATTGTATTTCTCAGGCCAGTTGGGTTCGGACATAAACAGGGCACCAGTACCGGAACCTCCGCCAACGTCCACCAAAGCAGGCAATATTTCATCCGTAAAATGCTGGAACAATACGGGGTAGCCGTATTCTCCGGATTGGATATGATGAGAGAACCGCACATTCCATCCGCCACCATCATTGGTATTCTCTCTCGTGAACACGTTCATATATGGGTCAATAGCCACATCATAAACGTTACGGGTTCCATGGGTGAAGATCTCCATTTCTGTACCATCGGGGCGTACCCTTACAACCCCTCCGCCCAGCATGGTCAGTTTCTTTCCGGAACGGTCTGTGGCGTTATGGAATCCAAAATCTCCTACAGAGATATAGATCCAGCCATCAATACCCATCCGTATGCCATTGGTAGCATGGTCTGTTCCACGCTCCTGGATATATTTGGTATTACTGAGGTTTTCTACGAGTGGTTTCGGAGCACCATCTGCTTTGCCGTCCCCGTCTTTATCTTCAAAAACCACCAGGGCCATGCCGGTAGCTTTTTTGGTTTCTTTGGAAAAGGTGGTGTGCAATACAAACACCTGTTTGCCCAGCACAAGGATGCCGCGGGGATTATCCACTTCTGCAAAGTCGATGTGTTCATCCATTTTACCATCATTGTCCTTGTCGGTCAGCTTAAGGATCCTGCCTTTTCCGGGATCTTTACCCAGGGAGCCTATCATATCCACACCTACATACACCTCTCCGGTTGGAGCAACTGCAAGACAGGCCGGGCTGGGTGTTACATCCGGGCCGGAAAATCTGGTAATGGTTAATTCAGATGGATTGTTGGGAGTTTTCTGAAAGTATTGATCCGCTCCAATAAGTACTGCGAGCGAGTAGACGAGGCCAATAGAAAAATTTGTCATTTGTATCTGCTGTTAAATTAATGTGGTACCACCAAATGCTTATCAAAAGAGCCTGTCAAAATAGAAAAAATTATTTTTCAGGATGGAATTATTTTTTGGGCGGCATCCCTACCTTCGTATCATGAATGTTGAAGATATACAAGCCATCTGCCACAAGCTGCCGGCAGTAACGGAAGATATCAAATGGGGTAATGACCTCGTGTTCTCTATCGGAGACAAAATGTTCTGCGTGGTAGGCCTGGAGCAATCCCCTGTCACCGCTTCCTTCAAAGTAAGGGATGAGGAGTTCGAAGAAATGAGCAGCCGGCCCGGTTTTAAACCAGCACCCTATGTAGCCAAATATAAATGGGTGTTTATTACCGATACCAATAAAATGAAAAAGAAAGAGTGGGAACATTACCTCAGGCAATCCTACGACCTCGTAAAAGACAAATTACCCGCAAAACTGAAAAAGAAACTGGGCCTCCAATAATCGAAAAACATTTCGGCGATTGACATTGTTATCCCTTATATGAAGGATATAACAACGGCAGAAGATGTACGGCAGCTGGTGGATGCTTTTTATGAAAAGATCAAGACCACTACTGTAATGTATAGCTCTCCAGTATAATCCCCGAACTGTATCCTTTCACATCCAGCAATTTTAGCTTATGCCGGTCCTTTATATCCTTAAACAAGGGCTTGCCCTGCCCTAAAATAACGGGATGCACCGCCAGCCTGAAAACATCAATAAGATGTAGATTAAGGAAGGTAGTGATGAGATCACTTCCTCCGTACAACCAGATATTCTTTCCGGGCTGCTGCTTTATTTCCTCCACTGTTTCTTTAATGTTGGTGTTAATGAAAACAGCATTAGTACCATCACCTTTCATCGTTCTGGAGAAAACATACTTCTTTTTGCTGTGCAGGAGTTTGTAGGCCTCTTTCAAAGAAGCATCATCCCCTTCAGCCTGTACATTTCCCCATTTCTCGTAGCTTTTCCTGCCATAAAAGATAATATCCTTATCAGCCAGGATCTCCTGCAGCACATCAGCGTAAGAAACACTTTCATCCCGCACAAGCCAGTCCAGCTCCCCATTGGAGCCTTCTATCAGGCCGTCCATTGAAATGGCCAGGTTCAGCACTATCTTTCTCATACCAGGGATTATCGCAACAAATATGCCTTAATTCCCCATACGGCTCTTCTCATCTGAGTTATTGGCATCTATCCTTTTCTTCGCAAACTCCTTCCCGGCGCTGAAGCTCCATACAAAAGAAAGGGAGGCTGTTCTGGTGGGCCTTTTCTGGTAAAAGTTGACGGTGGTGTTATTGTACCGGGTTATCTCCTGTTCCCTGAAAGTATTAAACAGGTCTGTAAAGCTTAACCTGATCCTTCCTTTGTTCTTCAGCACTTTTTTGGTAAACCCGATATCTGTAAAAAACACATACAACCGCTTTGCATTGGCAAGGGTCTGAGGGGAATTATATTCCACATACAGATCTATTTCCATTACTTTTTTCCAGTCGTAGGTATGGAAGGTTTTGAGAGAAATAGAGGTACGGGAGATCCGTACCTCATCTAAATCAGCGGTAGCACGATATAGCAGTAAGCCGTTATCAGTGCGCCAGTTCTTCAGAATGGTGAGCGGCCCACTCAAAGACAAACCAAATTCCGTGTTCCCCGGAAAATTCTTTGACATGTGCTCAATCACACGTTCCTCAATAGTTCGGGCAGTTTGTGCTATATATAAAGTGGAAGATTTAAAATATAGATCTGCCGTGTACTCCCGGTGCCAGGTATAACCTGCCTGAATGCTATTCGTAGATTGGGGTTTCAAGTTTGGGTTGCCTGTCAGCACAGCAAAATCATTCACCTGCAGGCGGTAAGGATTAAGATCATTGTAAGCTGGTCTTCTTACACGTCTTGCATAGTTCAGATGGATGGAATTTCCCTTCTGCTCTTCCAGCGTATGATCAATGAACACAGAAGGATACCAGCCAAAATAATTCTGCCGGATGGTTTGCCCGGAAATAAGGGAATATCCTTTGGAACTGGTCTGTTCTCCCCTTAGCCCGGCTTTCAGGCTGGTGCGGTGGATCAGCTTTTCAAAAGAACCATAGAACATCAGCAGCTGTTCATCATATAAAAAATCATCACTGCGCGCAGGGTTCTTTACCCAGTTACCTGTTGTTTCATTTTCCGCGGTGATGGTATTATGCCGGTTAACCTGTACATATTTGATCCCAGCCCTCACCAAAGATTTACCACGAAGCGCCTGTGTATAATCTGCCTGTGCGCTGTACATATCTGTGGTGCTGGGTGTAAGGGTGCGGAAGCCATTGCTCATGGAAGGATCACTATACATGGAAATGAGCGTATTGGATTCTTCTTTACTGCTGCTGGCATAATCCCCTATTACTTTCAGGGAAGAGCCAATGGTATCTATCGTCCAGGCATAACTGAGTGTAGTACTGCTGAAGCGGGGCCTTCTGATCCAGTCTGTATTGGCAGTACCTGTTACAGTATCTGTGGGCCGCTGATAAGTTAAAGCGGAATTGAAGCGCTGCAGCAACTGGCTGTTATTGCCATTGTGCTGTATGTTGATGGTATGCCTTGGAGAGAAATCGTATACAATGCCTGCACGGTATTGCTGCCTTGAATTATTATTATCCCTGGTATTGAAATTATAGATATAACTTTTATCAGGATAAGTAGTCGCTGTTCTGCCGATATAAAAGCTGTTATCCTTCACGTAATTATATCCGCCGAAGATGTACCACTTCTTCATTTTATAATCCAGTGAAGCACCTGCTCCCGCATAAGGTTTTTTACCCTGCTGTTTGTATTGGGCATTGAATGTGCCTGTTATACCCTGCCTCCTCGCTTTTTTGAGGATGATATGCACAATGCCGCCGGTAGAGGCAGCTTCATATTCTGAAGGAGGATTGGCGATCACTTCTATTCTGCTGATATCTTCCGAGCGCAGGGTTTTCAGGTATTCGGATAGCTCCAGGCCCGTCATGCGCTGCACAATATCATTGATCATCACAGTAACGGACTGGTTACCGGTAATACGGATATTGCCATCGGGGCTTACCCAAAGACCGGGGGATTTCTGTAGTACATCCATACCGTTATAACCATTGGCCAGGGCACTGTTTTCAATATGTACAATATAACGGTCTGCTTTCCGGGTAACCATAGGTGGCCGGCCTGTTATCTGCACTTCCTTTAATGTTCTTACAGTATCTTTCTTTTGAGCCGCAGCGCCCTGCATGCATATAATGAATAGTATGATCCCGGCGGCTGTTTTCATACTTTAAAGCTATTGCAGGAGCATAGCAGATCAAAGCGGGAATGAGTAGTTGACGGGGATGAATGATTACTTGCCGGGCTGCAATTTCTTCAGCAGCATTTCTTTGCGGGAACGGGATACGTCAATACTGGCGCCATCACTCATTTGCAGGCTGCCACCCTCTCCCCTGTTATATTTCCTGACCTCGTTCAGGTTCACAAGATAAGAATGATGCACACGCAGAAAACGATGTTCTTCCAGCATCTCTTCTATTTCCTTTAAAGTACGGGAGATGATCAGCTTCTGGCCATCTGCCAGGTTGAAAATAGTATAGTTACTGCTGGAGCTGCAATACAGGATGGCATCCACCGGAATGATCTGCAGCCCTTCCAGGGTTGGTAAAGCAATGCGGTTTTCTACAGGCCGTGGTTGCTGGAATTTGGATAACAGGAGCTCCATCTGCTGCTGCAAAGAAGGTGATTTCTTACCGGTAACCCTGTTCACGGCCGCTTTCAGATCTTCAGGGTCAACAGGTTTCAGCAGGTAATCCAATGCACTGAAACGGATAGCTCTAATAGCATATTGATCATAACTGGTGGTAAAAATGCATTCAAAAGAAACGGGCGCTAATATTTCCAGTAATTCAAATCCGTTCAGATAAGGCATTTCAATATCCAGGAACACCAGCTGAGGTTGCAATTCACGAATAATTTTCACCGCCTCTTTCGCATTATTGCAAACGGCGGTAATGGTAACATCCGGACAATTCTTCTTCAATAAAGTCACCAATGCCTGTGCGGCATAATGCTCATCGTCTACGATCACGGCATTAATCATGGACCAGTTTATTATGGATCTTTAGTATCACTTTAGTACCTGCAATTTCACCTTTTTCATTCACAATATCTTCCGTTACAAAAGAAGCATCCCCGTTCTCTCCGTTAAACAATGCCAGCCTTTCTGCACTTAACCTGTTCCCAAAAGACGCGCCTTTTTCAACAGCGCCGGACCTGAATGCCGCTGCTTTTTCCCGGCCAATACCATTATCACGGATCACACAGATCAGCACATCTTTTTTCATGCTGAAACTAATACGCAGTTCACCCTTTCCTTCTTTGTGCAACAGCCCATGCCAGATCGCATTTTCGCAAAAGGGTTGGAGGATGAAGGAAGGAACAAAGATCATGGAGGGATGTAAACCGGGTTCGAACTCAATGGAATATTCAAATACTTCCCTGAACCGCAATTGCTCCATGTTCAGATAAAGCCGGAGCATGGACAGTTCTTCTTCAAGGGTGATGGTTGTTTTACCGGCATTCACTAATACGGTACGGATGAGCTTTGAAAAACGGGTGAGGTATTCAGAGGCCCTGTCTCCCTCTTCATTGAGAATGAAATGGTTGATAGAGCTCAGGCAATTAAAGATAAAATGCGGGTTCATCTGTGCCCGCAGGGCCTTCATTTCCAGTTCAGCAGCCCTTTGTTTCAAACGCAGCTTTTCATTCCTGTGCCGCAGGATGGTGGCCAGCAATGTAATAAGCCCTAACACCATAATAGCACCTACACATGCAATGAGAATGTTACGCTGTGACTTCAGCTTATTGGCTTCTGCCTCCTGTTTGGAGCTGAATAGTTTTCGTTTAAAAGCTTCGGAGATTACAGAGTCTTTGACCAAAAGATACTGTTTATGATACTCCAGTGCTTTCCGGCTATCACCACTGGCTTCATAAATAGCAGAGAGTAGTTCATAAGCATCTCTTTTATTCTGCCTTGCACCCCGCACAGAAGAAAGAGCAAGAGAACCCTCAACCATTGATAAAGCCTCCGGCAGATTATTTCTTATCAGGTTGATCTTGCCCAAGCCCAGCATGCTGCCGATAATGATGTTGATATCTGTCAGCATTTTGGCTTCCTTATACAGAGAATCGTAATATTTGAAAGCGATATCGTATTTTTTCTCCATGAGGTAAGTATGCCCCATCTTCAGGCGAACGATCTTGCCTTTGATATTACCACTAAGTGATTTACGATAGCATTCCCGGGCTTCTCTGATCTGCCCCTGCACAGCATACAATTCTCCCATGCGGTGATAGAGCTCGCGGTAAGGATATCCTCCATCCTGGTAGGGCCATGATGCTTCTGCCTTCCTGTAATATGCCATGGCCGTTTCATAGTCCCCCATGTTCTTGTACAGGTTGCCCATCTGCACCAGCGATAAAATATAGTTCTGGTTATTCTTACCTCCTTCAAAATAATCCAGCGCCTCTGTTATTATTTTGAAAGCATTATCGTAATCGCCCATGTCGTCATAGATATTAGCCAGGATCCTCAGTGCAATACCCTGGCCACCCTTGTCACCTACATGGCGGAAATGTTTAAGGCTTAGTTTTACGGTATCAACCGCATCATAAAATTTCCCATTATACCATACTGCCTGCCCAATACCGAACAACGCATCTGCCAGGAGGCCTTCATCATGAATTTCCAGTGCTATATCCATGGCACGGTGATACATTTCCCAGGCGTCCAGCGGTAAAAAGCGCCAGAGGTAATTATTTCCTTCCTGAACATAGTGATGAGCATCCTGCCTCTTGTCAGGATCCGCCTTTAAGGGCTGGCTGAAAAGGAAATATATAAGTATGAGGCAGATGGATCTGTGCATGATAGCCATAAAACTACCAAAATCCCCTCAATGTTGTATTCCTGAATGATCCGTTTGCAGGATCGGGTGAGTAATTTGCTAATTATCTGTCTTCAAACTCCTTGCCGGGTTCATAAATGCCGCCTTAACGCTTTGCACACTAATGGTCAGTAACGTGATGATCATAGCTCCCAATCCTGCAACCGCAAAGATCCACCAGGATAATGTTGCACGGTAAGGGAAATTATCCAGCCAGTTATGCATGAAGTAATAAGCCACCGGTATAGCCATCAGTAAGGAAATAATCACCAGCACTGCGAAGTCTTTGGACAACATGTACCATATATTCAATACTGAAGCACCCAGCACTTTCCTGACACCGATCTCTTTTGTACGCTGCTCTGCGGTGAAGGAAGACAAACCAAATAAACCCAGGCAGGAAATAAAAATGGCCAGTATGGAAAAGAAAGCCACCAATGTACCGAAACGCTCTTCTGCAGCAAATTTTGCTGTATACACCTCATCCACAAACTTATAATCGAAAGGAGCAGATGGGATCAGCTTCCTGAACACTTCTTCTATTTTTGAAAGGCTCTGGCTCATACTAACGCCTGGTTTCACCCTGATATTGATCCAGTTTACATTCCCGTTCAGTGCCTTCACAAAGAACAATGTTGGCTTCACCGGTTTATAAGGAGATTCCATCACCACATTCCGGATCACACCTAATACTTTGTAAGGATATGGTGGATTGTCCCGCCACTTCCAGGTAATGGTTTCGCCCACAGGATTGGCCAGCCCGATGTATTGTGCGGCGGCTTCGTTCATTACCACACCGGAGGAATCACTGGCAAGGTCCCTTGAAAAATCACGCCCTGCAATGAACTGCCAGCCCACTGTTTTACCATACTCATGGGTAATAGCCAATGTACCCATACTTTCATCCTTCGCAGGATCTTTTCCCAGCCAGTCAAAGCCCTCGTTGGAAGATACCACCTCTGTAACGCCTCCCATGGATTCAGACATTTCTGCTACCATGCCCGTATTTAAAAGTGATGTTCTGAGCAGATCATACTTCCCCCTAAAATCTGCTGATTTCATTTCCATCATCAGCAGCCCTTCTCTTGTGTAGCCCACCGGCCGGTCCTTGGCAAAATTAACCTGCCGGTAGATCACCAGCGTGCATATCACCAAAGCCACTGAAACGGTGAACTGCATTACTACTAATGCCTTTCGTGGAATAACGGCAAAGCGCCCTGCCTGGTAAGTTCCCTTTAATACTTTGATGGGTTTAAAAGAAGAGAGATATAACGCAGGATAACTTCCTGCCAATACACTGGTAATAAATATAAAGCCGAAGCTGATCAGCCAGAAATATATATTCCCCCACAACATCCTCATCTCTTTAGCCGCCAGTTGATTGAATGCAGGCAGGAAAATGGCCACCAGCAGGCAGGCCAGGGCAAAAGAAAACGTAACTACCAGGAAAGCTTCACTATAGAACTGGAAGATCAGCTGCTTGCGCATGGAACCCAGTGCCTTGCGGATCCCTGTTTCCCTGGCTCTTTTCGCTGACCGGGCTGTACTCAGGTTCATAAAATTAATGCAGGCCAGCAGCAGCACAAAAATGCCGATAATACCGATCAGCCATACCATCCGCAAAGGACTGGTGCCGGAAGACCTGAGGTTGTCAGGGTATAAATGCCAGCGGCTCATGGGATATAAAGACACTGCCATCTTTTGTTCTACCTGCTCCTTAAATTTCTCCATGCCACGGATATTTTCCTGCATGGCATTGCTGATATTTTTATTCACGATTGCCAGATCCGTTCCCGGTTTGATCTCCGCATACAACCTGATGAAATTGTTACTCCAGTCGTTGATAGCACGTTTCTGTATCCAGTCGTTCTGCATCTCCCAGAGTTTCCAGGCAGAAAGGAACTTAACGTCTTTGAACTGTGAATTCAGGGGAAGGTCTTCATAAACACCGGTTACTTTCAGCTGCGTTTTATTATTCATGGTCACACTCCGGCCAACAGGATCGGCATCCCTGAATAATGCTTTAGCAGCGGATTCGCAAAGCATAATGGAATAAGGATCATTCAATCCTGACCGGCTGCCTGCTTTCATTTTCAGGCTAAGCATCTCAGGGGCACCTTCATCCATGAACTGTCCCTTCCGGGATATGATCTCTTCTCCTGCTGAAAGGATATACTCCTGCACCCAGGATGCCCTTACAATATGCGAGAAGTTGTCTTTATAATCTTTTGCCAATGCCGTGGCCAAGGGATAAGGCAGCGAATTATTGACGAAGGGACCATCTTTAACATCCATTCCGCTGCTGATCACCTGGGCAATGCGGTCATAATTTGCATGATACTTATTGAAGGAGAGTTCGTCCCATACCCAGAGGCCATTAAAAAGCACGATGGTAATACCAACGGCAAGCCCGCCAATATTGATCAATGAAGAAACTTTGTTGTTGATAAGACTGCGCCAGGCAATCTTGACATAGTTTTTAATCATACGGCTGAGGGATTTGCTATCCTGCCGGGAAAAGTATGCCAACTTACATTCCTGTTGATTTTCAATATTTTAATCTATAAAACTAAACTGATCATGTCCGTTTTCGTTACAGGGGCCGTCCGCTTACGGATCAGATGATCTGTTTATGCGGGCGGACCTTTAATTCCACCACATCACACCGTTTAGGTTGAGAAAGTATATAAAGGATAGATTCCGCAATATCTTCAGCCTTCAGCATTTCCAGTCTTTCTTCTTTCTCCCTTTGCTCTTCCGGGCTTGAAGGCTGCATATCCGTTCCAACAGCACCGGGTTCCAGCAGGGTTACTTTAATGCCCATTGGATTCAACTCTTTGCGAAGCGATTCTGAAAATCCCTGGATACCGGCTTTTGTGGCTACATATACAGTACTGGTCCCTCCGCGGGTATCCGCACTCATGGAACCCACATTAATGATATGCCCGCCTCCGTTTTCTTTCATCCGTTTGGCAGCTTCCTGTGCACAGGCAAGATACCCGAGTACATTTACATTGATCACATAGGCCATATCCTCATAGGAAGTCTCCATCAGGCCCTTTGCACCTAAGGCCGCATTGTTGATCAGGAAGTCCAGCTTGCCCAGGAACCCATCCACATGCTGAAATACAAATGCCACATTTTCTTTGCTGGATACATCCGCCAGTACACCCATCACTTCATCTTCGAGCTGCATCTTTTTTACATCGTCCATCGTATCTGCCAGGTGTTTTTCATCTGTACCAAAGAAAAGTATTTTCACCCCTTGTGAAGCCAGCAACAATAGTGCTGCTCTTCCTATGCCCGTTGTACCACCTGTGATCAGTGCCGTTTTTCCCTGAAGGGGTTTATTTATTCCTTCCATAAAAAATAATTTATAAGGAAGGGCCTTGTCTCCGGACAGGCCCTTCTTTGATAGAGGATTGAGGATAATATTCAACTTTGTTACTCTTCGCTTGCATCTTCATTAATGCTGCTTACTGCTACTTCTGTTAAAGCAACATCTGTTTCTTTTTCATTTTCCAGAATGCCTTCCAGTAAGTCCACTACTTCCGTATGACCCATGTTTTCCGCAAATGTTCTTAAGGTGCCGTAAGTAGCTATCTCGTAATGTTCCACTTTCTGTGCTGCGAGGATCAATCCGGCATCCCTGATCATGGTTCCTGCTTCCGTATCGCTGATAATGCTCTCTGCTTCTTTTACCAGGCCTTCCATGGCATCACATTTTTTTGCTGCAGCTTTTTCGCCCAGCAACTCAAATATTTGTTCTAATGTTGTTGCATGCCCTTCTGTTTCTTCTGTATGTTTTTCAAATGCTGCGGCCAATTCAGGGCTCGTAGCCGCTTCCTGCATTTTGGGCAAAGCCTTTATGAGATGCTGCTCAGCCCAGTAAATGTCTTTTAGTTCATCTACAAAAAATTCATGAAAAGCTGAATTTTCCATTTTACCACTTTTCCCCTGAGGTTTGTTCTTAGTGGATTTTGCACCTGTAGCCATATGTTTAAGTTTTAGAAGTATCAACACCCAAAATGCATGCCTTATAAATCACCCTAAACAGCTGCAGATCATGTAGATAATCTTCCCCGGATAGACGCAGTATATGACTAACAGGAATTATTCTCCACAAATAAGCTGCAGTTTTGATTGGCATAATTTTATCTGCTTTGAAGAAGCATGCAAAAAGAAAAATCGCCGTTATGAATGGATTAACACCCTGGGCTGCATCCGCCAGCGCTCAGCTGGCAGACGAAAATTTAACTGCTGTTTACAGCAATGATGCAGGAGGAATTACTTTCAAAGTTTTTTGTTCAGGAGATTCATTGTGGATCGTTGCTCATTGGCCCAAAGGAGGAAGAATAGCTTTCCGCGCAGCTTATTCGCCTGGTTCTTCCCTTACAGTAAAAAAAGTAAATGACAGCAGTTTCCTGTTGAATAGTGATGTAGGTACTTACCATGTAAAGATCAGTTTGAATAATGAACCCGTTCTGCGGTACACCACTTCGCTCAAACCACATAAAGACCTGAGCATTCCATTCTGGCCAAGGGACATACTGGTTCCGGGAAATGAAAACAATGCTGAACACACAGCAGGAAAGATCCATGTAAGCCAGGTAGGTACAAGGTCAGGACTTATCTACAGCAGTATGCATAAACCAAAGTCAGGTTCCTTCCTTTATTTCCAGAACCTGACAGCATTGGCAAAATATTGCGAACAAACAAAAACATCCTGTGCCAATGTTGTTGGCGGCAACTGGCCGGAAATGGGTTTCGCTTTACCGCCATCCAAAGATAATTTCCTCGAAGCCGGAAAGGAAGTGATCATCTCCGATGCCTTTGTGGTGTTTGATGAAGAAGTACCGGCAGATGAAGCCGCCATTATCCGCCAGTACCTCAACCTGCTCGCAGCTGTTTACCTGCATCTGCCATTACCACCAACAACTTATAAGGAATGGCCGGAGATCCTGCAAAAGGGATTGAAAGACCTGATCGATAATCCGGGCTGCTGGTCGCAGGTGGCAGGCCATAGCTATTTCAATGCCTATGTAAGTGATTATGCCACCCCACCGGAGATCATGGTACAACTGGCAGTACTGCTGCCCTTGCAGGATTATGCAGAATGGAGTAAAACAAAACCGGAGGTCATAAAAACAATTAAAGCAAACCTGCCTTCCTTTTATGATAAAAAGATCGGCTCCATCATGCGCTGGTTGCCTGCTGCAGAAGACAAACTTGAAGAAGAGGAAGAACAAAAGAAGCCAAAGGTGATGGACTCCTGGTACCTGCATCATCCTCTCCTCAATCTGAGCCGGCTGGCATTAAAAGGAGATAAAACAGCAGAAAAGCTTTTCCTGGATTCATTGGATTTCTCCATCAAAGTAGCACATCATTTTAAATACCGCTGGCCGGTGTTTTACAAGATGGATACACTGGAAGTGGTCAAAGAAGAAACAGCCCCCGGCAAAGGAGGTGAAAAAGATGTTGCGGGGCTCTATGCACATGTAATGCTGCAGGCCTGGGAACTAACAAAAGAAAAAAGATATCTGAACGAAGCGGAAAAGGCAGCAAAAACGCTTCAGGGCCTTGGATTCGAGATGTTCTACCAGGCTAATAACACAGCCTTCGCCTCAGGCGCCTTACTCCGCTTGTATAAGATCACGAAAAACAAACTTTACCTGGACCTCAGTTATCTCTGCCTTGCAGGTATTTTCAAAAACGTGCAGCTTTGGGATTGCAATTATGGCTATGGAAAACATTTTCCCTCTTTCTTTGCACTCTTTCCATTGAATGATGCTCCATATACCGCTGTTTATGAAGAGCAGGAAGTTTTCTGTGCTTTCCATGACTATATGAAGCATGCGCAAGGCGAAGATATATTGCCATCCGTAAGGCTGCTGATCACTGAATATATCCGTTACCTGGTGGAAAGAGCGGTATATTATTATCCAACCATCCTACCCAAAGAGATGCTGGAAGAAAAACCGAAAATAGGAGAGCTGGACCCTGAATTATGGATTGCCCTGGAAGATCTGCATGATGGCTGGGAAAAAAGCGGTGCCGTTGGCCAGGAAGTCTATGGTGCAGGAAATGCCTTTGGGATCTCGCCCCGCCACTATCTGTTGGTACCCGGAGAAGAATTTATGGTGTATATAGAGTATCCGGCTGCTGGTTATAATGCAGTAAAAGGCAAAGCTATATCTTTTACCCTGTCGGGGGATGAACGCTTAACATGTAAAATGGTACTGGTAAAAAGTAGTGATACTGCACTGCCGGAATTTTCCGTGACTATTAACGGTACCAAAGAACTCCTGAAAGGGGAAACAATTAAGAATGGCCATATCCAATACCTGCTTAAAGGAAACCAGCAGGTAAGGATCAGCTGGAAAAGATAGGCATACCAATTGTAACAGTAAGCACATGGAAAAGAGGATCATCACTGTCTATATAGACAATAAACCCTACAAGCTCGGCGTCACCATCAACAAAAAGGGTCATATCACTACCTACCACGTTATTCACGAAAAAGATGCGGGCAAACTGGAGGAATTTATTCCGGATGAAATGGAATTTGATGTGAACGGGAACGTACATCTGGATGAAAGGATCAAAACCGTAAAAGGTGAACAGATTGCCCGTACCATCTGGAAGGGGATCAAAGATCAGCTGGAAGAATAATTCATCCCATTATTCCGTGTATTCATCCCATATCGCTTTTTACAGCAGCGAAATTGTTTATTTTCATACCCATGAAAATAATACTCACCATACTGTTTGCCCTATACGGTATACTGCCGGCCTCCGCTCAGTATGCCATGGTGCGTGGAGAGATAAAAAACCTCACCAAAGATACCATCACCCTTGTATTACTGCATGATCAGGTAACAGGCAATATGCAACCCTTCAGGATTGCTGTAGTGAACGGACAATTCAAAACGAATATCTACGTGCCCAAAACCGTGTATTTCGCCGTGTCCGATGATAAGAACTATACCCACGGTTTACTGCAACCGGGAGATGATATCACCATCCGGTACGACTTTGAAGATAAGAACGGCACACTGCAGATCAGCGGCAAAGGTTCGGAAAAAAGTATATTCTACCAACGTTTTGCCACCCTGAAAAAGGAAACAAGAAATAATGCGCGGGTGGACAGTATTGCAAAGGCTACCTATCAGCAACTGAGTGAGCTGCGCAGCACCATGAACGATGACAGCTATCATCTCCTGTATGCGCATTTCACGGGCATGCTGCAATCCAACAAATACTTTACTACCGGCGCACTCTCTCCTTATAACGACAACTTCTATACGTCTTTCAATTACGTGAACGATGTGTATAATATCGTTTCACAACATTACGCCGGCATAGACCCGATCGCAAGATTAGATACCCTCTCCCGGATACTGCCTCCCAAACTCAGGCAACCTGTGCTTACCCTCACACTCCGCTATGAAATCAAACAGCCTTCGGATTCACTGGTGAATGCCGTTTTGAAGGATGATACCTACAGGCAATACATTCTAAAGAAAGTAGCGGCTGAAAGAAAATTCAAAAAAGGGATGGCGGCACCTGACTTCTCATTGGAGAATGATAAAGGAGAAAAGGTAACGCTGCAGGATTATAAAGGGAAGGTGGTGTTCATCGATTTCTGGTTTGAAGCCTGCATACCCTGCCAGCAGATGTTCGAGCGGTTGAAACCTTTAAAGGCACAATATGCAGGGAATAAGGACCTGGTGTTCCTTTGCGTGTCCATTGATGAAAAAGGAGTTTGGATGAAAGCAAAAGACAAGGTACAGGCCGAACATCTGTATACGAATAACAAAGGACGTTATCATGCTGTGCTCAAAGATTATAATGTAGATGGATACCCCACTGCCTATATCATCGGGAAAGACGGACTTATTTTCGATGAAGCACCTTCCGGTTACCCGGAGTTATTACAACCGCAACTGGAAGCAGCTTTGAAAAAATAAAAAAGGGTTACAGCCTGTCCTGCTGTAACCCATTACTGTCATTGTTGGATCCTCTATCTTAAAAAGCGTTTTAAATTATCAATTATAAATTGAGCAGTACTGCTGTTCTTTTTAGGGCTGGCTATCAATTCCTGCACATGTTTCTCCCAGTCTTCCATGGCATCCTTGGGAGTAGTACCACTTCCAAACACACCCGCTTCTCTGTCCGGGCCTAAAATACAACAGTATGCGTTACCATCTTCATACACCACAGGCCTGAAAGTATACACATACGGAGAAATCGTTTCGGATTCATAATCTATGAATACCTGATCAACCGGGTTTATTCTCATTTGCTCCATAGAATGGTATTTTCAAATATATGCGCAAGAAATATGCCTGTGGAACCAAACAACAGGTAAATCAATGATCATCAAAGCTTTTCTTCCATATGCACCTAATTATAATACGAAAAGCCCGCGGCTTTACTTCCCCAAATTGTAGAATTTAGTAAATTAGGTCACAAAATTCCCCGTTATGAAACGCAGTTCCTTTCTGAGAACACTCATGGCTGTTCCGGCATTGGCCGCTACCCCAAAGATCTTACATGGTACCCCTGCTCCTGTCAGATCAAAGCTGAAGATCAGCCTGAACGCTTATTCCTTCAACACCCCCTTACGCGATGGCAGCATGAGCCTGGACGATATGCTGGAATTTTGCGCAGGCACCCCTATTCAGGCAGTAGATATTACCGGTTATTATTTCCCCGGTTACCCGGCTGTTCCGAAAGATGAATACATCTATCACATAAAAAGGAAGGCGTTCCGGCTGGGGTTGGATATCAGCGGTACCGGCGTACGTACGGATTTCACCAACCCTGACAAACAAAAGCGGCAGGCGGATGTGCAGCTGGTGAAAGACTGGATAGAATGCGCAGCTAAACTGGGTGCCCCGGTGATCAGGATCTTTTCCGGAACACAGGCCACCGGCAATTGGAATGAGGTGGCTGCCTATATGATGGAAGATGTAAAAGCCTGTATTGAGCATGGCCGGAAACATGGAGTGATGGTAGGTATTCAGAACCACAACGACTTTATCAAAACAGCAGATCATGTACACCAGATCAGCAAAATGGTGGATTCCGAATGGTTCGGGATCATCCTGGACACGGGTAGTTACAAAACAGGAGACCCTTACCAGCAGATTGCAGATACCGCCAGGTATGCCATCAACTGGCAATTGAAAGAGAACGTCTTTATCAATGGCGTGGAACAACCCGCAGACCTCGATAGAATTATCAGTGCCGTTAAAGCCTCCGGTTACCAGGGTTATCTGCCCATTGAAACACTGGGAGCGGGAGATCCCAGGGTTAAAGTACCAGCTTTTGTGGAAAAAGTAAGAAAAGCATTAGGCTGATTTACAATATTTTATAAAAAATATTCCCCAACCTGTCCAATTTCTGTCTGCCCGATCATTATTGTGATATAAACCACAAATAATAACAAACATGGAACAGAGAATTAACGTATTCGAAAAAGGACAGACAGCCATGAAATCCTTATATGGTATTGGCGGCTATTTAAACAAGTCAATCGTAGAGCAATCCATTTTTCACCTGATCTACTTCAGGGTGTCTCAGATCAATGGCTGCGCTTACTGTCTTGATATGCACTCAAAAGATCTCCGCGCTGCAGGAGAAACAGAGCAACGTTTGTACGGCCTGAGTGCCTGGAGGGAAACCCCTTATTTCTCAGAAAGGGAATGTGCTGCACTTGCCTGGGCTGAAGCCGTTACAATCCTTAAAGACAACCAGGTATCAGACGAAGTGTATTACTATGTACGTAAGCAGTTTTCTGAAGAAGAACTGGTAGACCTCACACTGGCAGTTACCACCATCAATACATACAACCGCATTAACATTGCCTTCAGGCCAATTCCCGGAGATTACAAACCCGGCCAGTACAAATAATATTTTTTCCTACATTCGATAACCATTTAAATAAGAATCACATGAAAGAGTTTGCTTTATTATTCAGGCAACCCAGTTTTGATTATAGCAATACACCTGAAAGCGAAATGAAAATACTGCAGAAAAAGTGGATGGATTGGACGGGCGGCATAGCAGCGCAGGGTAAATTATCCGGCAATGGCACCCGCCTGGCACTGGATGGCAAAGTACTGAAAGCAGGCGGCGTTATTACTGACGGCCCCTTTGTGGAGATCAGGGAACGGCTCGGCAGTTTTATTGTTGTGAAGGCAGACTCTTTGGAGGAAGCTACCACATTAGCTCATGGCTGTCCTGTACTGGACAACGGCGGCAGTGTAGAGATCAGGGCTATTATGTAACATATCCGGAGGACCACGCTGGTGGTCCTCTTCCATTTAATATGAGGAACGAATTAAAACATCTTTTCCAGCAGGAATTCAGCAAAATGGTGGCTGTTATCAGTAAACTATTCGGATTACAGCATATAGAAACAGCAGAAGATATTGTGAGCGAAACTTTCCTGCTGGCAACGGAAACATGGGAAGCAAAAGGTATTCCCCCCAATCCTACCGCCTGGTTATACCTGGTAGCCAAACAAAAAACAGCACATCACTTCAGAAGGAATAAGATCTTCGATCAAAAGATAAAACCCGCACTAACTACCAGCCAGGAAACGGCGGAGGCAGAACTGAATTTCTCTCAGGAGAATATTAAAGACAGCCAGCTGCAGATGCTCTTTGCTGTCTGCAATCCCGCTATTGCCAGTGAAGCGCAGATAGGACTTGCATTACGCATCCTCTGCGGTTTTGGTATTGATGAAATAGCGGAAGCCTTCCTCTCCAACAAAGAAGCCATTAATAAACGATTGTTCAGGGCAAAGGAGAAACTGCGGATGGAAAAGATAAAGATGGAATTGCCCCCGGAAAGCGAAATAGCCAAACGGCTGGATAATGTGCTGCACATTATCTACCTGCTGTTCAGCGAAGGATATTATTCCCAAACGCAGAACCAGGTGCTGCAGAAAGACTTCTGTTTAGAAGCTATGCGGCTTGGTTTGATGCTCACTGAATATGAAAAGACCAACCTGCCTAAAACCAATGCATTGATAGCACTGATGTGTTTCCACGCTTCCCGGTTTGATGCAAGGCAAACAAATGAAGATACCCTGGTATTATACGAGCAACAGAACGAAACCTTATGGGATACAGCCCTGATCCATCAGGGCAATTATTTTTTAGCGCTCTCCGCACAGGGAAATGAGATCAGCTCTTATCACCTGGAAGCAAAGATTGCTGCCTGGCATTGCATTAAAGAAGATACTCCTGAGAAATGGGAAGATATTCTGCAATTGTACAATCAGCTGCTGATGGTGAATTATTCCCCCAGTGTAGCCCTTAACAGAACCTTTGCTCTGTACAAAGCAAACGGGCAAAGAGAAGCCCTGGCAGAAGCTGAAAAACTGAAGCTGGAAAACAATCATTTCTATCACCTGCTACTGGGTGAACTGTACAAAGGCATTGATAACAGCAAAGCCTTACTAAACCTGCAAAAAGCCTATGATCTGGCCAAAACCCAGCCGGAGAAACAGGGCATCCGGGAAAAGATCAATCAGCTTTCTTAAAAATATTTCCGGCTGCCTGTCCAATTTCCATTTGTTTGATCCTTATTAAGGAAACAACACAAAATGGAAACATTACTTGCACCTATCGAGAAGCCGAAAGGCCTGATCATGAAAATGGTCTATTTCTTTACACGCCGCCAGTTCGGCAAAGTATTGATGCCCTTAAAAGTACATTCTGCCAGGCTGCCGGTTGCATTCGGCATGTTCTACGGAAAGGTTTCTCAGCTGGACAAAAAACTGCAACTCTCTCCCGAAATGGCTTCCCTCATCCGTGTACAGGTGGCACGCATAAATATTTGCCTTTTCTGTATAGATGCCGGAAGATGGTCTGCAGCAAACGCATCCATGAATGTAGCCAAATTCGATGCACTGGACCAATATGCAACCAGTTCCCTTTTCAGCGATAAAGAAAGAGTAGCACTGGATTATGCATCAGAATTGACCAGGGACAAAACAGTGAACCCCATCACCTTTAAACGTATGGCCAATTATTATTCAGAACAGGAGATCTGCGAGATCGTTTTTCTTGTGGCCAGCGAACATCTTTATAACCTGACGAATATCGGGTTGAACATCCATTCCGATATGCTTTGTGACATCAGCAAAAGAAAATAATAAAACAACAGTAATCAGTGGAGGTGGCACCAAGTTTGAAATATAGGAGGTATGAATAATACGGAATCATTCAAACTAACAACACCGGAAGCAACGATATTTTTGCAAAGACTTGGAAGTGGCCCTCCACTATTACTGTTGCATGGATTTCCTCAAACACACCTGATGTGGCGGGATGTAGCGCCTTTGCTCGCAAAACATTTCACCGTGATCTGTGCAGACCTCCGGGGATATGGACGTAGCAGTTGCCCGTCTTCTGATGCGGATCATACACCTTATTCCAAACGTGCCATGGCAAACGATATGGTTTTAATAATGGAACAGCTGGGCTTCCCGAAATTTTCAGTGGCCGGGCATGATCGTGGAGGGCGGGTAGCTTATCGTCTGGCACTGGATCACCCGGAACGGGTGGAACGTTTAGCCGTACTGGATGTTATACCAACTGCTGAAGTATGGGATGCGGCAGACAAAAGATTTGCCACTGCTTTCTGGCCATGGTCGCTCCTTACACAACCTGCACCATTTCCGGAAATGCTTATTGCCAATGCCCCCGAAGCTGTAATTGATAATGCTCTCAATGAGTGGGGAACACCGGGTACTGTTTTCCCCGCGAGAGTGAGAAACGCTTATATAGAACCTTTGAAGAATAGTGCGCATGTGCACGCTATTTGTGAAGATTACAGAGCCTCGGTTATGCTGGACTATGATCATGATATGCATGACCTGAACAATGGCCATCGCATAAAATGCCCGGTGCTGGCACTCTGGAGTGCAGACAGTGCATTGGACAACTGGTATAAAAAAGAAGGAGGCCCACTCGCCATCTGGCGGAAATGGGCCTATAATGTGCAGGGCTGGCCGGTTAGTGGGGGGCACTTTTTCCCGGAAGAGATCCCGGAAGAAACAGCGATTGCTTTAACGCAGTTCTTTCTGTAACACAATCCGTTTACCGCTGGCTGCAGATCGTTTGGCTGCATCCAGTATTTCCATTACGATCATGTTATATTTCAAAGAAGAAAGATCATCTGTGCCAGGCAGCTCATTGCGTAACACCGCCGTTAAATAAACGATCGGATCATTGAAGGGTGCTTTCAATGTTTCTGCTACTTTCACTCCTTTCCTGTTCTCCCGCATACGGCTGGTAATATTCACACCATCCAATGCATGCAGGTAACCAGTTACGCCAAACACTTCCAGGTCTTTGATAGAGAAAGGCCAGTTCCAGGAAGCCTCGATCAAACCTGTTGCACCCGGGTATTCTACCAGGATGGTAGCATCATCATCTACTTTGGGATATACTTCCGGTTTATAACGTTTGGTGACAGCCGTTACTGCAATAGGGCGCTGCCCTTTCATCAGCCACGTCATCAGGTCTGCACCATAACAACCAAAATCATTAAGCGCACCGGCACCATTTAATACAGGATCAGTGAGCCAGCTCAAAAACTCTGCGCTGCAGCCTATTTCTTTAGGCCCCTGATGGCCATCGTGCACCACCATCTTTCTGATCTGCCCAATACTGTCTTTGCTGATGGTGTTATATACATCGTGGTATGATGCATACCAGGTGGTTTCATAATTGGTGAGCACCTTAATTTTATGCTGTGCAGCCAGTTTCTCTATTTCTTTTGCCTGCTGTAAAGTAGCAGCCAGCGGCTTTTCCACCATTACCGGAATGCCAAGCGGTGCACAGATCTGCACTACTTTCAGGTGTTCTCCTACTGCGTTATACCCTACCACTACATCCGGTTTCCGGGTTAACAATACCTTCTTCAGATCATCATGGAAAAGGGAATCCGGAATGCGGTATTGTTTGCCATATTTTAGCTGTAACTGCTTATTGGGTTCTGCGATACCAATGATATTCACTTTGCCCTGCGTGTACTGTCGCAAAATGGTATGGATATGATCGTGATTCATACCTGCCACCACTACTTTTATGGGTTGCTGGGCAATGCTGGTGATATACAGGCCTGTTAACAGTAAGAAACAAAAAAAGGATTTCATGGTGCTATTGCTTTAAAACAACAAAATACAGCCGAAATTCTTAATTTTTTGATACTTTGTCCAAAATGTGATGTTATGCTTTCTACCCGTCACGAGGTTTTCATGGAGGTTGCCCACCAGAAGAGCTTCTCAAAGGCCAGCCAGGTTTTGTTCATTTCCCAGCCTGCGGTGAGCAATCATATAAAAGGATTGGAAGAACAATACAAAACCAAACTGTTTGAAAGAAAAGGACTGCAGATAGAACTCACAGAAGCAGGACATTTACTCTATAACCGGCTCTTAGCGGTAAAGCTCATTCAAAAGGAAACGGAATTTGACATTTCCGTGATGCACGACAAACAACAGGCTACCGGCATCTTAAATCTCGGTGCCAGTACTACCGCAGCGCTGTATATTCTGCCAAGAGTAATGTCTGCCTTTCACAGGGAATATCCGCAGGTAGACATTTCACTCCTGAACAGGAACAGTGAAATTGTACTGCAGGCCCTGCTGGACAAAGAGATCAATATCGGCGTAACAGAAGAGAAGGGAAAACTTACCAATATCACCTACCAGCCTTTCGTGAAAGATCAGATTGTTGCAGTGTGCAGCCAGGATAATCCATTGGCCCGAAAAAGGAGCTACAATCTTAAAGAACTGTTAAATATGTCCGTAGCCATCAGGGAAAGAGGCAGTGGCACCCTGGAAGCGATAAAGAAAGGTTTAGCCAAAAGCAAAATACGCCTGAACGACCTGAAGATCAATATCAAACTGGGTGGCACAGAGGCATTGAAAAACTTTCTGCTGGAATCTGATTGTGTAGGATTCCTTTCTACCAGGTCCATCATGAAAGAGCTGCAGCATGGGGAACTGGTGATCCTTCAATTTGAAGGCCTGCGCATTGAAAGGAGCTTTTATTTCATTCAGCGAAAGGGCGAAACCAGTGAGTTGAACAAGCGTTTCATAAAAATGGCAAGGTCTCTGTATAACTAATAGTTATAGGTCATAACATTTACATATAGTTATAGTTATACACTAAATCCTACATTTACATCACAATCGTGCTTTATGAATATGCTTTTTTATTACGAGGAGATCTACAATGCGGCCATTGAGCGGATCAATAAGTTAGTTAACCTGTCGGAAAATCTTACACACAGACTAAACCGCCTGATCACCCAGGAAGATATAGATGCAGTAACGGAGAGAAGTATGTTTTCCTCCGGCAATGTGCTTTGCCCTGATGCCGCAGCTGAATATGCCGGTATCAGTAAACTGCTGGAACTGGATATGCAGGAGGAATAAAATAAACTCACATAGCCACCTGTTAATCCCTTTGGCAAATGTTGCAAAATTGTTAAAGTGAACCCCGCCAATGCTCATGATACGTGAGTTGGCTACATTTGCCAAAATCAGCGACATGGCAATGATACTTCAGCAAACTAAATACAACCGCAAACAGGAGATCGTAAACGGACTGGTACATGCTTTTGGCATCGTATTCGGGCTAAGTGCCCTGCCGGTACTGACAGGAATTGCTGCCACACATGGTAATACACCGGGCATTGTAGGAGCAGGCATTTACAGTTTTTGCTTCATCCTGCTTTTCACCTGCTCCACCGTTTATCATCTGTCACAGGAACCCATGGTAAAAAAGTTGTTCCTGGTCTTTGATCACATCAGCATTTACTTCCTGATAGCAGGTACATATACGCCTTTCCTGCTGGTATATATGAACAATGCCTTTGGTATTACACTCCTCTGCGTACTATGGGGATTGACGGCAGTAGGCATCTTCTTCAAAACATGGTTCACCGGCAGGTTTGATATCATCTCTACCATCATCTATCTGCTCATGGGCTGGATACTGGTAGTAGGCGGAAGAAGATTTTTTACAGTACTGCCTGTTTCTGTGATCACACTGTTTTGTATCGGAGGCGCCCTCTATTCTATCGGTGTGTATTTTTACATCCGCGATAAACGTACCTACACACATGCGATATGGCATAGCCTGGTATTGGCCGCGGCAATATGCCATTATGTAGCAGTGCTTTTAACGATGTAGAACACTTAAGTTCAACTTATACGTAGAAATCCCCCAGCACAACAATCCCACAGCACTGATCGCAGCACCAAGGACGCAAACGCCCGTCCATCCGAAATGCGCATACGTAATCGTAGATGCAACAGACCCGGTTCCGCTGCCCACAGAATAGAATACCATGTATCCGCCCGTGATCCTGCTACGCGCCTCCGGCC
The DNA here is from genome assembly GCF_039545795.1 of Chitinophaga niabensis. Classification (NCBI taxonomy): domain Bacteria; kingdom Pseudomonadati; phylum Bacteroidota; class Chitinophagia; order Chitinophagales; family Chitinophagaceae; genus Chitinophaga; species Chitinophaga niabensis. The sequence continues at coordinate 4,147,944 of NZ_CP154260.1, forward strand.
TTACTTTGAGGATAATGCTCTGGTTAGTAACATGCACCGCCTGCAAGCCAAAATCAAAAACGATCACACCAATGATCAGTGCCCATAGGGAATATCCCATGCAGGCAACCGGTATCCAGGATAACAATACCAGTGTTAATCCTATGCCGGAAGTCCATTGCGCATACCCGCTATCTGCCCAGCGGCCAGCCCTGGCAGCTCCCAAAGCTCCCGCCACCCCGGCTAATCCAAGCAACCCTATTTCTGTATGCGAAAGGGAGAAAGGCGGTTCACTGAGTGGTAATACCATGGGTGTCCATAATACAGTGCCGGCTGCAAATAATAACATGGCGATAATCCCCCTCGTAAGTAATACCGGCTCACTGGCAAAGAGTACAAAAACGGACTTAAGTAACTGAGGATAAGTACCGCCGGCAGAACGTTTTTCTGCTACCGGTGCAATACGATACAATACACCCGCAATCAGTAAGGTAAATGCCGCAGAAACAAAATACACCGTGCGCCAGCCTGCAAGATCAGCTAAGGCGCCCGCAATTGTTCTTGCCAAAAGAATGCCTATCACAATACCACTGGTAACTGTTCCCACTACACGCCCCCGTTCAGCATCACCAGCCATGTTGGCGGCAAAGGCTACCAGGGTTTGTGTAACCACCGCCATTAAACCCATCATGATCATACCTGCCAGTAAAACAAAAACAGAAGGCGCCAGCCCTACTATCAACAGGAACAACCCCAGCAATCCCAGTTGCAGCACAATCAGTTTCCGGCTGTCCACCAGGTCGCCCAGGGGAACCAGTAATAACAATCCCACCCCATACCCCACCTGGGTAGCAGTAATAATAATACCCACCGCAGCCTGCGATATCCCAAAAGTATCTGCCATGACATCCAGCAGCGGATGCGCGAAATAAACATTGGCAACTGCCAGGCCCGCAGCCACAGCAAACAGCATAATCAATGGAAACGACATTTTTTTCATACCTTAGCACTTGTAATTTGCAAGTGCTAAGGTAAACATAAATCACTTGCAAAATGCAAGTAGTTTATGAAACAGGTTAAAACAAGGTCAGCATGCCCAATCAGCAACGTTCTTGATCTCTTCGGGGATAAATGGACCCTGCTCATCCTCCGGGATATGATCTTCGAGGGGAAGTCTTCTTACGGAGAATGCACGGCATCTGATGAAAAAATAGCGACCAATATCCTGGCGGACAGGTTTGAACTGCTGGAATCTCAGGGCCTTGTAACAAAGAAGGTCTCCCCCGTACACCGGTCCAAATTCATTTATACACTTACAGAAAAGGCAATAGACCTGATCCCCCTCATTGCCGAAATGGTGTTGTGGGGCAGCAAACACTTCGAAGGCACGGGCACTAAACCGGAAAACCTTCTTGCCCAGCTGAAGAAAGACAAAGCTGGCACTATTAAAACATATACCACACGGCTGAAAAAGCAGCTGTAAAAAGCGATATATTTATACCATAAAAACCTGGCGGCATATATGCAAGCAAAATTCCTTTTCGTAACCATCATCCTTTTTGCATCCTGTAATTACAACTCAGATAAACAAACCGAGCAGCAAAAGCTCAATGCCCTCGCAGAAAAATATGTACGCCTTGGTTTAACCATCGGGCAATACGATACTGATTTTGTGGATGCTTATTATGGGCCGGATTCATTAAGACCAAAAACAAAGAGTGCAACATTTCCCAAAGATTCACTGCTCGCCTCTGTGGACATCCTGAAAGCAGAACTGGGCACCCTGGCAGAGAACGTATCAAACGATACCACCCGCATCCGTGCAAACTGGATCATACAACAACTCACCGCATTCGGCAGAAGGATCAGGATCTTCACAGGAGAACTCAAACCCTTTGATGAAGAATCCATAGAACTCTTTGGTGTAACCGCACCGGTATATCCGGAAGCACATTTCAAAACACTTATTTCCTCACTGGATAGTTTACTGCCCGGCAAAGGTGGCCCTGTACCAGACAGGTTCCAAAGGCTCGCTAATAAATTCATTATCCCGAAAGATAAACTGGACACTGTTTTCAGAACCGCCATTGCAGAAGCCCGTAAACGTACACTGGAACACTATCAGCTTCCTGCACAAGAAAACTTTTCCCTGGAATATGTAACAGGCAAATCATGGTCTGGCTATAACTGGTACAAAGGCAATTACAACAGCCTTATCCAGATCAGTGAAGACCTTCAGATCTTCATTGAAAAAGCCATAGACCTCGCCTGCCACGAAGGCTATCCCGGGCACCATGTGTATAACATGATGCTGGAAAAGAACCTCTACCGCGACAGAGGATGGGTGGAAATTTCTCTCTATCCCTTATTCAGCCCGCAATCCCTTATTGCGGAAGGAAGCGCCAACTATGGTATTGAATTAGCTTTCCCCGGCACAGAAAAAAATATATACACCCGCAATGTACTATTACCTTTAGCCGGCCTGGACAGTACAGGACTTGATCTGTATTTCAAAGCCCTTGCCATCAAAGGAGAACTGAACTACTCCCGCAATGAAGTGGCCCGCGGACTCCTCAGCGGAAGTATGACGGAAGATGAAGCATTGCGCTGGCTCATGGATTATACTTTACTGAATAAAGAATCTGCCATCAAATCCATCAGCTTTATCAGGAACAACCGCAGTTATGTGATCAACTACAACTATGGATTAGACCTCGTTAAAAAATATATCGGAGACAGGGCCCGCTGGGAAAAGTTTGGGGCATTATTGAGTAACCCTATTACCCCCGATAGCCTGAGTAAATGAGGACCATTGTAAACATAGCCATAGGGCTGGTATGGCTAGTGAATGGCCTGTACTGTAAAGTACTCAACCAGGTTCCCCGCCACCAGGCCATTGTTGCAGAAATACTGGGCAAAGAATACGCATCACTGTTCACCAGAACCATCGGAATGTTAGAGATAGGTATGTTCGTTTGGGTGATCAGCCGGATCAAATCACGCTGGTGCGCTATTGTACAGATAGTAACCGTGGCTGTGATGAATATCATTGAGTTCTTAATGGTACCTCATCTGCTGTTGTTCGGAAGGTTCAATGCATTGATCGCACTACTCTTCATTATTGTTATATACCTGCATGAATTCACTCAGGAATCATCCCTTCGCCGTAGAAGCATTCTTTGAACATTCCCTGGTACTCACCTTTGCAGTACCAAAGAATGAAATAAAAGACCTCCTTCCACCCTGCCTGGAACCCGATACTTTCCAGGATGAATGGGCCTTTATTGCAGTAGCATTGGTAAAAACAAAAGACCTTCGCCCAAAAGGTTTTCCTGCATTTATGGGGAACGATTTCTTTCTCATTGGCTACAGGATCTTTGTACGTTATACCAATAACAAAGGCAAAAGATTAAGGGGATTGTATATCCTCCGGTCTGAAACCAATAAAAAGAAGATGGCTTTCCTGGGCAATATCTTCACCCACTATCGTTATATCACTACAGCCATTCAATTCAGCAAACAACATATTTCTTCTCCGGGATTAACCATCAGCATCAACACCGGTAACGACAACACCGCCCTTCCAACAGGGTCTCCTTTTTCAACATGGCAGGAAGCCCGCCGTTTTGCAGGCCCGCTGCCTTTTACATTCTCTTACAATGAGAAAAAGAAAGAAGTAGTGATCATTGAAGGCGTACGGGAGAACTGGACACCCCGGCCCGTAGAAGTATTAACGCATGACATTGCATTCCTGAAGGAAATAAAGCTCAACGGGCTTATATTGGCCAATGCATTCATGATAGAGGATATTCCCTATTACTGGAAGAAAGGTAAAACCGAAATATGGCAACCGTAACAAGAAAGCCTTTTCAGGGTATAACAAATATCATTCGCTTCAACTGGCATTTTTATGTGATAGCTGTTGTGCTTTCTTTGCTGTTCATATGGGTAAATATGATTGCTGTATATCTTATACTGGCAGGTACGCTCAGTTCCCTGTTTGTTTCCTGGTACATCTATGACCATTCCCATTTGTATTCTTTAAACTGGATCAACAATATTCAGCCAGAGCAAATGATAAACATCCATGCCGGTTTCGATGAAACCAGCACTTTACTGGCAGCCAGATACCCGAAGGCCCAACTAACTGTTTTTGATTTTTATGATCCCGCATTACATACAGAAGTATCTGTAAAAAGAGCACGTAAGGCATACCTTCCCTATCCCGGCACCCAAAGCATCCGTACAGATAATGTGCCTTTAGCGGATGATACTGCTGATGTGATCTTTCTGCTGTTCGCTGCCCATGAGATCAGGAACCAAACAGAGCGGGAGGTTTTCTTTTCACAATTAAAAAAAGCCCTGAAACCCGGCGGCTGTATCATTATAGCAGAACATCTGCGGAACCCGCTTAATTTCCTGGCTTATAATTTCGGCTTCTTCCATTTCTTCTCCCGTAATACATGGGAACAGACTTTTGCCAAAACCGGGTTAAGTATTCGTGCAGAAAGCACCATCACGCCATTCATCACCACCTATATCCTTGCCGAATGTTAGCATTACATCTCAAAATAACCGGTATCATCCTGCTCCTTTTATCGCTGATCCATATTGGTTTTCCGAAATACTTCCAGTGGAAAAAAGAGTTGCAGCCTTTAAGCCTCATCAACCGGCAAATGATGTATGTGCATACCTTTTTCCTGGCAATAGCAGTAGGAATGATCGGCCTGTTATGCCTCTGCTTTACGGAAGATATCATTCATACTAACCTGGGAAAACAATTATCCCTCGGTTTATTTATCTTTTGGAGCATTCGTCTCCTGTTTCAATTCTTTGTATACTCTCCTTCCCTATGGAAAGGCAAATTATTCGAAACTACTATCCATATTATTTTTTCTCTGTTATGGGTATACCAATCCACAGTATTCCTGTTTGTCTGTCTGGCATAATATTTCCATTCCATATGGCATGATTGAACAGATGTTACAAAATGCCTATCACTGGATAGAACTGAACGGCCTGCGGATCGTACTGGCCCTGGTGATACTAATAGGCGGGCAATGGATGATACTGCTGGTCAAAAGATATTTCCTCCGGAGAATGCATAAAAAAGGTACAGACGATACCTTAAAACCATTCCTCACCGGCCTGATAGCAGCTGTTTTACAAATAGGACTGGTATTAGGTGTTATACAGTTCCTCAATATCCAGATGACCATCTTTGCTGCACTGATAGGTGCTATTGGTGTAGCGGCAGGATTGGCACTCTCCGGCACTTTACAGAATTTCACGAGTGGGGTATTGATATTACTGCTGAAACCTTATGAAGCCGGTGATGTCATTGTAGCGCAGGGGCAAACGGGAGAAGTAAGCTCCGTACAGCTGTTCAATACCATTATCATCACAGCTGATAATAAATATGTGATCATTCCTAATTCGAAATTATCGAACGAAGTGATCATCAACAACAGCAGGTCTTCCAACAGGCGCATAGATATTGAATTGAAGCTGAGTTATGCTTACAGCCTGGAACAGGTAAAGCCCCTGATCCTGAAAGAAGCTGTAGACATGCAGAACCTTACAAGAGAACCACCAGCTGTCGTAAGCGTATCAGGCCTGGAACCTGACGGCTGGAAGCTGGTGGTATATGCCTGGGTGGACAGTGATCTCTATGATGAAACCCGTTTTGAATTACATGAAAGAGTGATCGCTGCGTTAAAACGGGGTGGTATCAAATTACCCGGAATGTAGCGTTAGTTCGGCAGTACATACTCTCTCATGGCAATACCGCCAACAACTCCTAAGCCGTTCTTAATGTTGTTGAATACCAGTACTTTTTCAGTGAGGGGGTTTTCTGCTTTTCGTATAGCCAGGTAGGATGTTTTCAGGTAACGATAACTATCATACGTTAAACTACTTACTTCTACAATGAGATACTGTACCTGGGACTGGCTTTCCAGGTTAAAAACAAAACGGGGGCTTCTGCCATCAAACAGTTTATCGTCCATAAAAATCTCCTCATTCCCTCCCTCATCAAAAAGATCATATGCAGGGTCATCTGATTTTATATAAGCAGCGCGGCCATACTTTGTCACAACAAAAGGACCATTTGGTGTTGTCTGCCCTCCGTAAGCACCAAAAATGCGGATCCTGTAATAATTCTTTTCGCCTGCTTTATCATGTAGCTGCAATATCACTTTATTGTCTACATCTATTCCATTAATAGGTACTTCAATGCGTTTCAATTCCCCGATCACCGCACTGTCCGGTATTACATCAGTACCTTCTGCCAGCTCCATACCAGGAACAGCGGCCGTTACTTTATAAGTATGCCCGGCCTCCACTTTGGTAGTGCTGCAGTAATAATCGAAATAATTTATTGTTCTAAGCGTTAGCGTTTCTTTTAACTGATCATTATCGAATAACTGAACGATCGCATCTTTTGGCTCAGGAAAACTATTCGTATTTGCCAGCTTGCCGGACAGGGTGATCCTTGCATAAATAACGCTGTCTTTATTCATCAGCACATTGATCACCGGTTTATTGGCTTCAGAGGGAATATCGATGATCACCCCTGTTTCACACGCCAGGAAACTGGTGGTAACACATAGTAAAATTATATAGTGTAGGTAGCGCATGTCTAGAATTTTAAATTATAGGAAAAACTGGGCATAATGGGAAGAAGTGTTGTACCTGTCAGCACTGCTTCCTTACGTTCTTTGTGGTAAGTGTCCAGCAGATAAAAGAAAGCATTCTTTTGGTTATAAGCATTTAACACGCTTACATTCCAGGTACGGATATTACCATTCCGTTTGTGGCGGATAAAATTAACACCCAGGTCAAGCCGGTGAAAAGGTGCAATACGCATGTTATTTCTGCCATTGACATATTCAATATTGTCCAGGTAATTCCCATTAACCGGGCGTATGGGATCCCGTACTGTTTCATATTCTGCCAGCGGTATGGTAAAGGGTTGTGCGCTCTGGAAGGTCCATACACCCGTCAGCTCAATATTCTTCCGCAGTTTGTACATCCCTACAAGATGGAGATCATGACGGCGATCGTATTTATAAGGGAATCTTTTTCCGAAGTTCACTTCGGGCAAATTGCGGTAGGACCATGCCCAGGTATATGCCATCCAACCGGTGAAACGCCCCGTTTTCTTTTGCAGCAATACTTCCAGGCCATAGGCTTCTCCTGTTCCGTTGGTCACCTGCTCCTGCCAGGTTTCGTTCCTGCTGCTGGCCACGTAATCCGCTCCTTCCTTATATTCTATCACGTTCTGCATGCGTTTGTAATATCCTTCAACGGAAAACTCAAATTTGTTGCGAAAAACATTCCGTGCGATACCTATTGCATATTGATCTGCCTGTTGCGGTAAGATCTTTTTCGTGGCGGGCACCCACAGATCTGTTGGTAATGTAATAGAATTATTAGCCAGCAGGTGAATATATTGGGTCATTCTTGTATAGGAAGCTTTTAATCCCCAATCGCCAGGTAACAGGTAACGCATGCTTATCCTGGGTTGCAGTGAATTATAGAAACGCCCCTGCACCAGGAATCCACTCCAATGCAAACCGGCATTCACTTTAAACTTCTTATGAATGGTCCAGTCATCCTCTGCATACAGGTCTATTTCAGAGCCATGTATATTGCGGTTATCGCTGAGCGAATCCATGGTTACCGTTCCGTTTTCCGTTTTCCTTTGCCTGATGGTGCCGGGTGAAAATATGCGGAACATATAAGACGATCCCATCCGTATAGAATGTGCGGGCCGCGGTCTGTAGTCGAAGTCAATTTTGGCGCCATAATCCTGGATACCGGAATTCAGCTGCAACTTGTCTGCAATCATTTCTCCCTGGTACAGGTTCTCATTGTATGTGCTTGTTTTAAACTGGTAGCGCGAGCCCAGCAGCATCGTATTAGCAAAAAGATTTTTGGAGAAAACGTGGTTCCAGCGAACAGTACCTGTAGTGTTCCCCCATAGTATAAGGAAATCTGATGCCCTGCGATAGTTGTCAGGGATCTTGATCTCTAATTTTTCTGACACCCGCAATTTATCCCGGCCATGGTATAAGCTGAAAAACAACCTGTCTTTATCAGAGATCACATGCTGTACTTTGGCATTCAGGTCATAAAAATACATGGTGAACTTATCAATCTCTCTGTCGTAGCTATTTTTTATAAAGGGTTTGGCAACAAGGTCTGTATACGTACGGCGCCCGGAAACAATGAAAGAGGTTTTGTCCTTTTTTATCGGCCCTTCTACTGTTGCCTGTGAGGCCAGCAGGCCAATGGTAAAATCGCCATGCAGTTCACGCATATCCCCGTCTTTTGTAGATACATCCACTACAGAAGAAAGCCTGCCACCATACCTGGCAGGGAAAGCACCTTTATACAAGGTAACATCTTTCAGGGCACTGGTATTGAAGGTAGAGAAGATGCCCAGCAGATGCGAAGGATTATACAAAGGCGCACCATCCAGCAGGATCAGGTTCTGATCAGGAGTACCTCCACGCACCAGTAATGCGCTGGTGCCCTCTGCACCTTGTTTTACACCCGGTAATAATTGCAATGTTTTCAGCAGGTCCGCCTCTCCGAAAAAACGGGGCATCGCTGCGATCTGGCTGGCTGGCAGATTGATCATACTCATCTGTGATGACTCCTGGATGCGTTCTTCCCTGCTGGCACGTACCGTTACTACATCCAGCAATCTTTGATCAGGCACCAGCTTAAAATTCAAACGGGTATCCGCAGTCAGCAGGATGGTTGTATCCATGCGCTGGTAACCGATATAAGAAACCCGTAACCGGATGCTGTCTGCCGGAATGGTGATACTGAAAAAGCCATAATTATTGCTGGTGGTACCTGCCTGGTATTCCGGTACAGCCAGCGATACACCGATCAGTCTTTCTCCCGAGGCCTGATCTTCCACATATCCGCTGAGGGTACCTGGCTGCCGCGGTTTGGGCACAATCAGTATGTTACCGTTCTTCCGCATGAAAGTCATCCTGGTATCTTCCAGTATTTCTTTCAGAATAGTTTCCAGCGGCGTATCCGTATAATGGCGGGCCTTTACAGGAATATTCCGCACACGGGTGTTCTCATAGGAAAGTGCCACTTTACTTTGCTGCTCCAGCATACGCAGCGCTACATCCAATGTGGTAGCAGGGATGGTAATACTCAGGCGGGGATTGTTATCCTGCGCCTGAGTGGTTTGCCAGCTGAAAAGGAAACACAGCAGCATACTTAGGTTAAATGATCGGGACAATACGCTTCCCTTACCGGCACGCCGGTTTGTTATGCAATCCATAAAGTACATAGGTTATTGGCTTACGCCTGTAATGATAACATGATTTCCGTTAATGGTATAGTTCACGCCACTGATCTCGTGCAGCATATCCAGAATCTGCGGCAGCGTTGATGTGGGTGTAATTCTAATATTGAAACGATAAGGCGCCATTATCTTTTCATTATACCTGATCTCTGTGTCGAACTGGTCTTTGAGGATCCTGGCCAGTTCTGCAAAGGAGGCATTATCCAATGTATATTCTCCGGTCTTCCACTGAGCGAGCGTAACGGCATGCACACTATCCTGTATATGCTGATGCGTGGCAATATTATATACGATCTGCTGATCTGCTTTTAATACTGCGATATTCGCATTACTGCTGTCTGAGATCTGCACAGCACCTGATTCAACATAGACCTTTACTTCCGGCAATTCATGGAATGCTTTCACGGTAAATTCCGTACCCAGCACTTTCACATTCAGGCCGGATGCTGTACGCACCATAAAAGGCTCATTACTATTCTGTGTTACCGAGAAACCCGCTACCCCATCTACCAGTTCCACATTTCTTCCTTCATAACGAATAGTAGAGCCTGCCTGCAACCACACAATGGAATGGTCCGGCAGTTCAAACCGCATCACCCCTTTTCCTTTTGGCGCCATTACACCAATGTATTCCGGCTCCCAGGGTTTCAGCAGAAAAGTAGCCACTGCTACCACCAATACTGCGGCAGCGGCTATCTGCCAATACATCCGCCGCGTTGTTTTCCGGGGTTGGATGGTATCCATCACAGCAGCCTTCATCTCTTTCTTCCACCTTTTCTTATCTTCTTCATCCGCAAAGGCAGGGCCTTTATCGGGGAAAGCATCATACCATTCATGCAATACCGCGATCTCTTCCGGGGTACAGATACCCAGTGCATGCTTTTCCAGCAAAGATTGAATGATATGCTCTTCCGGCTTGTTCATGTGCTGTTACGTTTAATAGACAATGCTCAACCGGCGGTAGTACTATGCCGGTTTAAAAAAATTATTCCATGAAGAAATTCCCCAGCCCTTCCCGTAGTTTCTTTAGAGCCCCGGATAGTTGATTCTTAACTGTTTGTGGAGATAAAGCGCGTTTTTCCGCGATCTCGGAAATAGACAGTCCGCTTTCCCGGCTGTCCATAAATACCTCCCGCATTTTAGGGGGCAATTTTTCCACCTCCCGGTGGTAAGTGTTATGCAGGTCCTGATTGGGGATATGGGTTACCTGCGGCAACGCGGCTCCGGCCTGCTGCTCATATTTCTGGCGGGTACCCTCTGCTTTCAGGTGGTTCAGTACTTTGAAGCGTACAGCCGTACTTAAATAGCCGGCTACGGAATCTGTAATATGGATCTGGTCTTTTTTCTGCCAGCAGTAAATGAACACCTCCTGCACAATATCCTTGGCGGCATCTTTATCATACAGCCTGCGCCAGGCGGCTTCGAACAACATTTCCCAATGCCGCTCGTATAGTTCACCAAATGCCTCCAGGTCGTGCGACCGGATCTGCTGCCATAGTTCTAAGTCAGATTTTGCCATGTGGGCGTAAGCAATTGGGGGCTAAGATACTATTTCATTTTCAAACCGGTAAGTGCATAAGGCGGAGTGCCCTTTTGCTGGATCAATACCTTGAACCGCTCTCCCATTTCCAGCAATAGTTTACGGGTAATGAAGGCTTCCTTCTTTACAGCACTGACCAGGTCCATTCCCACCAGTGCAATGGTACGTAAGTATTCTTTCAGGCCCAGCGACAGGAGGAAACCGGCCTGGTTGATTAAACCACAGCATTGTAAGCCATGTTGACAACCCCACTCTTTAAGTGCGGTAAAGTTCACGTGTGCGGTAATATCCTGGTGGCCTATATTAATATAAGGCTGATCATTTATTTCATGCCTGTTATAACACATCAGCGTACCCTCTCTTCTTTTCTCTGAGTACAGATCCTGTGCAGCATAACCGTAATCAATTGTCATCACATATCCTCTCTCCAATGCCTCCGCAACAGAGCTGATCCAGTCTGCGGCTTCCAGGTTGATCTCTGTTCTGTAACCGAAGGGCAGGGATATGCCCTGTTCATCCAGGTAGTCCTGTAAAACGGCGGGAGCCGGTTTTAAGATCTCCAGGAAGTTCTTATCCTGGTAATCGATATATACTTCTTTTAATTCATCTTCCATCTTCACGCGATGTACAGAAAAGTTATCTATTAATTCGTTGGAGAGGATGCAGCCCGTAACACCATGGATCTCTTCAATTGCATCAAACCAATATACTTTATCATGAAGGTGTTTTTGTTGTTTTTCCCGCATAAGCGGACTCTTTTCAATGATACAATATTGAAGATGCTGGTATAATGAGGTATTCCCGGAAAGATAGCTCAGGATATCATGGCAAAGCATGCCACTGCCTGCCCCAAATTCCACGATCGTGAAAGGGGGTTTACCCATAACGCGCCACATCTCTTCCAGCTGCCGTGCAATCATGGCACCAAAAGCCGGGGATATATACGGGCTCGTATAATAATCACCCTGCTCTCCAAACTGCTCACCGGAACCGGTATAATATCCCAACCCTGGATAATACAGCGATGCCTCCATAAAATCGTGAAAGGAAACAGGACCTTTCTGCCGGATCTCTGCTATAATAATGTCCGCCAGTTGCATCTAACGATTTTTGTATGTTTCATATTGATGATAACTCATAACGTTTGATTTTGCAATTAGAAAGTCAAACACTATGCCCATAAAAAAAGTCTCCGGAGATTCCGGAGACTTTGAATATTTCTTTTTCCTATGTTGGTTTTACCCATATCATATTCTAAAGAAAATTCTGATAATTATACAGAAAAAACTGTGCCAGAAGAACAGCTATAAGATCTCTAAAAACACCTGTAACCGCTCATTAAAAACATCTCCCTTATTGCAGTTAGTAAAGAACACGTAACCGCTCTTTTTCTCTTTATAGAACAGGCAGCCGGATTGAAAATTACCGTTGTTGCCGCCATGCTGATAAGCGATGCCATACTTCGTTGGCCTTATGGCTAATCCTAATCCCCAGGCCACTACACCTTCATTGTAATTTTCAGGCACAGCTGTTTGCGCCTTGAACATTTCTTCATGTGTTTCATCCTTCATCAATCCTACCAGGAAATGCGCATAGCTCACTGCTTCCGTATGCAGTTTCCCGGCAGCGCCAAAGGAAGTAGAATCTTCATCTGGGAATGCCATCGGCCATCTTCTTCCTTCTACTTTACCATTCTTATGTCCTGTTACTTTATGCTGCCCCATGAAATCATTATAAGTGAACCAGGCATACTGCATTCCTAAAGGAACGGCTACTTCCTGCCGGAAAACAGCATCCAGCTTGCTTAGCGGCATCTTATTCAGATGCGCCAATACCTTGGCCAGGTAATGATATCCTTCTCCCGAATAAGTGAAAGTACCCGGCTCTTTCTTAATATACATATCTCCCCGTTTGATCTGCCGTGCAGAGTCCGCCAGGTCAAACCAACGCCAGTTGGGAAAACCTGTTGTATGGTCCAGCACCATCCTCGCAGTGATCAGTTTATAACGTTGATCATATTCCAACTCAGGAAAAGGGAGATATTGGTACAGGGGCTTATCAAGGTTCAGCAAACCCTTATCTACCATTTTCAGCGCCAGGTAGGCAAATACCGGTTTGGATAAAGAGGCTGCTTCAAAGATAGATTGATCATCCACTTTAACAGGTGTAGTTGTATTGGTTACACCCAGTGCCCTGTGATAAACGATCTTTCCCTTCCGGATCACAGCAATGGAGAGGCCCGGCATGCCGAGGGACTTCATCTGTACCTTCAGGAATTTATCAAGTTGCTTACGGGAGAAGTACTTCATTTGCCCGTAAGAGGTAGAGGAGATCAGTAACAACAGTATAAGGTATCTCATGCTATAAAGACGAATGCCTGTTTCAAAGGTTGCATGCATAAAAAAAGGCTCCGGGAATTCCGGAGCCTCTGAACGTTTCTTGTTTCCTACGCTGGTATTATCCAGATCAGGTATTAAGAGTATGATCTCAGGTCTGCATGGTGTCAGACCACCTCTTACTAAGAAACTTCTGAATACTATATATAAATAATTGTGCCAGAAAAACAGCTTTGCACAGTTTACTGAAATTCAATACAATCCAATGCTACAGCAGTTTTCACCGGAAATTATTTCCACATTCCTCTACATATTGTGCATATTATAGCATGGTTGATAAGTTTATAGGCCATGGCCTGGTTTTTCCGGTAGAAATCTAAAAAGGAGGTACATATGAAAAATCTGGAAAGAACCGACAAGGGTCTGAAAGCGTATGATCCCTGGCGCGACTTCTTTAACCTGGAAAGCTTCTTCCCTTTTGAAAACGGAAGACAGTCAAAATCTCTACCAGCTGTAAATATTTCCGAGGATGACAAACAATACAGCGTAGATGTGATAGCACCCGGATTTAAAAAAGAAGATTTCAAGATCAAGGTGGATGATGATGTATTAAGCATCAGCGCGGAAACAAAACAGGAGTCATCTGAAAACGGTAATGGCAAACAATACAGCCGGAGAGAATACAGTTACAGCTCTTTCACCCGAACTTTCAGGCTGCCGGACAATACAAAGGATGATCAGATCAGTGCCAGTTATACAGATGGCATTTTAAAACTGAGTATTCCAAAAAGCAAAGAGCAGACGAAAGCAACGAAAGAGATTGCTATTAATTAAAAAAAGAGGCGGTATCTATAATACCGCCTCTTTTATTTATGGCTTCACCACCGGCCATCCATTCGCATACACCAGCGAGCTGATACAAAATACTCTTCCTCCTCCCTTCTGCCGGTGAATAGCATGATAAGCAATATGGTTATTACCCTGCGCATCTTTAAAAACAGAATTATGCCCGGGCGCTAACCAGATACTATCCTTTTCCAGTATCACCCCATGGCTTTCAAAAGGCCCTTCCGCATGATCCGCTCTTGATACCAGCACGGCATAATTTGCATCCTTCCCGCAACAGTTATCACCGGAATAATAGAGATAATATTTCCCTGCATGATAATCCAGCCAGGCACCTTCTATCAGCCTTGTATAATTCTTTTCCTTACCCGGCCAAACAACCGGCACCGGTTTGGAACCGGGTTTAAAATCAGACCAATCATCCCTCATTTCCTGCACCCTGATCGGTTTAAAACCAGAGCCCCAGTACAGGAGTTTTTTGCCCGTTTGCGGGTCTATAAAAGCCATGGGATCTATATGTTCAAAGCCCTCTCCGCAGATCAGGGGAGACCCTTTATCTGTAAACGGCCCTTCCGGCTGCGTAGCATAAGCCACTCCTAAACATTTACCGGTTGTAGTATCTGTGGATTCCCCGGAATAGAAGAGTACATATTTCTGAATGGAGGAATCATAGAGTACATGCGGTGCCCAGAAATGTTTATCTGCCCAAACGGGTTTTACCGGAAGCGCATCCGCCGGATCACTCCAATGCTGCAGATCTTCAGAAACAGACACCTGTATGTGGCCACGGCCCTGTGTGGCATAAGCATAATATTTTCCATTGACGCGGATCACCGTGGGATCAGGAAAATCTTTATCCAGCACCGGATTGCTGAGGGTCTGGGCATTAGCTGCCAGCGTGGAACAGAGCAGCAGGGAAAGTAAGTACCTGGTATTCATGTAAATAAAGATAACAGAATATCACTGCAAAAATTTACTATATTTGTTTTGCACCAATTCTAAAAGCTATGTCATTATTAAATAACAGTAACAAGAAAGGCGGCAAAAGGGACAATAAGCAGAGTAAGACTAATCAGCCGGGGGTGAACAATGCGTCCTTTATGAAACCGGGCAAACAAGCGAACGTTGCAAAGAAACCTGTTAAAACAGGTGGTGCAAGAGGCAGCTGATAAATATTGCTTAAAGAAAAAGCCCCGATGGATCATCGGGGCTTTTTATGGGCAGTGTGTTAAAAACACAAACCATAGTTCTTTAAGACCACTAAAACTTTTTAAACACCACAATCCCGTTATGCCCCCCAAAGCCGAAAGTATTACTCATCGCCACCTTTACTTCTTTCTCTACCGCCGAACCTAACACAATCTGCAAACTCGCAGGAATAGCAGGGTCTAATTCCGTTGTATTGATCGTAGGTGGAATAACACTTTTTACAATACTCATCACACTCGCAATTGCTTCAATGGCGCCGGCTGCTCCCAGCAAATGTCCTGTCATGGATTTGGTAGCGCTGATATGCAAATGAGCCGCTGTGTCACCAAACATTTTACGGATGGCTGCAATTTCACTCAGATCGCCAACGGGCGTAGAAGTAGCATGTGCATTGAGGTAGCCCACCTCTTCTGCATTCAGCCCGCCATCTTCCAAAGCAAACTTCATCGCCTGTAAAGCGCCCAGCCCTTCAGGGTGTGTAGCCGTCATATGATACGCATCTGCTGTCATGGCTGCACCTGCAACTTCTGCATATATTTTTGCACCACGTGCTTTGGCATGTTCATATTCTTCGAGCACCAAGGCACCCGCTCCTTCGCCCATGATAAATCCATCCCTGTTCACATCAAAAGGCCGGGAAGCGGCAGCAGGATCATCATTCCTGATAGACATGGCTTTCATGGCACAGAAGCCACCAACAGAAGCCGGAGTTATTGGCGCTTCGGAACCTCCTGTGATGATCACTTTCGCTTTACCCAAACGGATGTAGTTGAATGCATCCATTATGGCGGTATTAGAAGTGGCGCATGCAGAAACAGTAGTGTAATTAATGCCCATCAATCCATGCTGCATGGAGATCATGCCGGAAGCCATATTGGTGATCAGCTTGGGAACGAAATAAGGAGAAAAACGCGGATTGAATCCACCTTCCACATATTCTGTTACCTGCTCTTCAAATGTTTGCATACCACCCTGTCCTGATCCCCAGATCACACCGGTAGCGAAGGGATCCATACCGGAAAAATCCAGGCCGGAATCTTTGATGGCCTGATCAGAAGCTACGAGTGCATATTGTGTGAACGGATCTGTTTTACGCAGTTCGCTTTTATCAATAAAGTCTGCCGCATTGAAACCCTTCAGCTCACACGCAAAACGTGTTCTGAAACGGGAAGCATCAAAACGGGTAATAGTGGCCGCACCGCTTTTACCGGCTGTTAAAGACTCCCAGAAGGAGCTAACATCATTACCAAGCGGGGTTACGGCACCAAGGCCTGTTACAACAACTCTTTTCATAGTTTTCATGGCTTTAAATCTTTTAATATCCTGTTGCTTACCCGGTTGAATACGGATGGCCCCAATACTCTCGATAATATCAATGACGACTGTAAATTAGTGATCAGCAGCAACGCCCTGTCAGATGCCTCTCCTTCAAAATAAAAACGGCCATTAACCCTTCCATTTTCCAGGCAGGTGCTGAGCCAGTTCACTATATCGTTCCCCATTTCCTGCACTTTAGCTTTCATGGGGGCTGTAAATGTTTCAAAATCAGGGGAGAGTGAACCCATTAAACAAATGAAACCATTGGTTCCATGGCGGTGGAACACTTCCACCAGTTTGGCCAGCTGCTTGTCCTCCGGTAATTTCCTCCATTTTTCTGCAAATTCCCTGAATTTCTTTATTTCATGTTCAATCACACCGATCCCCAGGTCTGCTTTGGAAGGAAAATGATAATGAATGGCCGCATTCTTTATCTCCATAGGGTCCGCAATGTCCTTGTAACTGAAGGCATTGAACCCCTGGGTCCTTATCAGATGGTCTGCCATCATTACAATTTTGTCCTTTGTATCTGACATATTCCCGGATTATAGGGCACAAATATACTTACTTACCAGTAAGTATACAAAGCTTAAATTAATAAGGGTTAGTTTTGCATTTTAAAACAATCGATTTGAGTGCTTCTGTTTTCTTATTTACTCCGCCTTTCACACAGCTGAACACGCCTTACCCGGCCACAGCTTACCTGAAAGGTTTTCTGAACACTAAGAACATTTCTTCTTTTCAGGCGGACCTGGGTATTGAAGTGACCCTTGCTTTATTTTCCAAAAAAGGCCTGGAAGAGCTCTTTACACGAATAAATGAACAAACTAAAGTATTAACAGATAATGCCGCCCGCATCGTTTCCTTACAGGAGGATTATATCTATACCATAGATGACGTGATCCGGTTCCTGCAGGGAAAGAATCCCACACTCGCCCACCGGATCTGCAAACGCGATCTGTTACCGGAGGCGGGTCGTTTTGCACAGCTGGAAGACCTTAACTGGGCTTTTGGTTCCATGGGTAACCAGGACAAAGCCAAACATCTGGCCACCATGTACCTGGAAGACCTTTCCGATCTCATCATGGAATGTGTGGATGAACATTTTGGTTTCAGCCGTTATGCAGAAAGGCTCGGCCGCTCTGCAAATAGTTTTGATGAACTCTACGATGCCCTGCAACAGGAATATACCTTCATTGATGAGATCCTGATCAATATATTGAAGGCAAGGATGGAAAGTGTACAACCTAAAATGGTAGCCATCTCTGTTCCTTTCCCCGGCAACCTTTACACTTCCCTCCGCTGCGGCCAATGGATCAAAGCCAATTACCCTGACGTTAAAATAGCGATGGGTGGCGGCTTTGCGAACACAGAACTGCGTTCTCTTGCTGATCCGCGCGTATTTGAATTCTACGACTTCATCACGCTGGACGATGGAGAAGCGCCCATCGAAAACCTCATCGCTTATGTAGAAGGAAAGAAAGACATCACGGAACTCAAACGTACTTTCACTTTAGCAGATGGCGTAGTCACCTATTACAACAATAAAGCCTGTGCAGATTATAAACAGGGCCAGGTAGGTACACCGGACTACAGTGATTTTCTGCTGGACCAATATATCTCAGCCATAGAAGTAGTGAACCCCATGCACCGCATGTGGAGTGATGGCCGCTGGAATAAACTCACCATGGCACATGGCTGTTACTGGGGCAAGTGTACCTTCTGCGATATCTCGCTGGACTACATCCGCCTCTATGAACCCATCGCCGCTTCCCTGCTGTGCGACAGGATGGAAGAGATCATTAAACAAACCGGCCAGAACGGATTCCACTTTGTGGATGAAGCCGCACCGCCTGCTTTGATGCGTGCACTGGCACTCGAGATACTGAAAAGGAAACTCACCGTCAGCTGGTGGACGAATGTACGTTTCGAGAAAAGTTTCACCCGCGATCTTTGTTTCCTGTTAAAAGCATCCGGCTGTATTGCTATCTCAGGTGGATTGGAAGTAGCATCAGACCGTTTACTGGAAATGATCCAGAAAGGTATTACCGTTTCGCAGGTGGCGCAGGTGAACAGGAATTTCACAGAGGCTGGTATTATGGTACATGCTTACCTCATGTATGGCTTCCCCACACAAACCGCACAGGAAACAATCGACTCACTGGAAATGGTACGCCAGATGTTCAAAATGGGTATCCTGCAATCTGCCTTCTGGCATTTATTTACCATGACGGCGCACAGCCCTGTAGGATTGAACCCGGAGAAGTTTATGGTGAAGAAAGAAACAGAAACCATCGGCACTTTCGCCAACAACGATATCGTACACATCGATGAAACAGGCGCAGAACATGAGCTGTTCAGTTTTGGTTTAAAGAAATCACTGCTCAACTTTATGCATGGCATTTGTCTTGATGATCCTTTGCAGAAATGGTTCGAGTTCAAAGTACCCCGCACAAAGATCCCGCCTGACTATATTGAAAAAGCACTGGAGGAAGATCAGTTCGTTACGGCTAAACCAACTGCCAAGGTGGTTTGGCTGGGCAGAAAACCTGCGGTGCAGAATTTCACAAAATCCAAGAAAGGCAGTTCCTGGGAAATGACCTCTTTCACCTTCCAGGATAAAAAAGAAAAATATGCGATCAGTGTGAATCAGTCACACGGCGAATGGTTTGCCGGCATACTGGAGAAGTTGTCTATCAACAATCCTAAAACCTATACTTTGCAGGAAGTGATGGAAAGTTATGAAGCGGCGGGGCTGGAAGACTTTGAGCTTTTCTGGGATAACAAACCTGTTAATTCACTGTATAAATACGGCCTGCTGAAATTATAAAAAAAGGCCGGAGAGCATCCGGCCTTTTATAAGTTTACTGTGCGTTAGCCACCAGTGTTACATCCAGTTCAAAATCATCATAGATCGCTTTGTCTCCAAGGTTCTCGAAGAAATTGTTAGAGCGGTACTTGATGTCGAATTTGGTACGGTCTACCTTGATAGTAGCCTTAGCTGTTACCTTACCGCCAGCTACTGTTACGGTAGCAGGGAAAGAGATAGGTTTAGTGATCCCTTTGATAGTAAGGTTACCATTCACGTCATAATTTCCACCGCCTTTAGCTGCTGCGCCCGTGATCACGAAACTGGCAGAAGGATGTTTGTCAACTGCAAAGAAATCATCGCTTTTCAGGTGACCCAGCAATTTGCCGTTCATGTTAGCATCTTTAATGTCTGTTACCGTAATGGAACGGGTATCCAGTTCAAAAGATCCGCCTTTTAATACATTCTTGTCCACTTCCAGCTTGCCGGAAGAAACAGAGATATTACCGGAATGTGAACCGGTTACTTTCTTAGCTGTCCAGCTAAGGCTGCTTTGTGAATTATCTACCTGGTAAACTGTAGCGCGGGGAGCAACTACAACAACTTTGCTGGTTGGTTCTGTGGTAGGGTTCGCAAAAGACATCAGGACGGTGGCGCCACCGATAAATAAAAATGCCGCTAAACGTTGCATAGTGAATGGTTTAAGATTTAATTGTGCCTCAATTTTTACGAAAATACATTAAAAAACACAATTCTATATTAGTCCTGTGGACTACTCTCAATTTTCACATTTGCTTCACAAACATTTACCATATGTTTTGCAATTCAGCTATTACTTTAGCATAAAGAATTCGCCATTCTATCCCTGTATTATTAGCCTCAGGGCCTTTCTACCATGGGTTGGCTCCAATATCCAGAACTACCCTGTTAGCAATTAAAAGATGCAACGGAAACCATTAGCGGCCGGGCCTTCCCGGCCGTTACTTATTAATGTCCGTGAGCATCACTTTCCTTCTTTCATTTACAATGATCATGGTAGTATAGGTATACACCTTATCCCCGTTCCCATATTCCAGGAACATTTCCAATGGCATCACCACCGGCGGATAGGAACCATCAATCCGCATCTTCTCTATCTGCATTTTAAAGTGATTGGGCATCAGGCTGTAACCGGGGAAAACGGAATGCGGGTCCATGGGGATCCATACATAGGCCGTTACTTTTGCATGGTTGGTATTCACCACCCGGGGGTCCCTGCGCAGGTTATGGGCTACATATTCTTCACAAGCCACGCCGGAGATCACTTTTTTGGAACCTGTACGCCGCAGCTGGCTCAGGTAACCTATTTCACCGGGGTATACAGGTTCCATGCCCTCCAGTTCCAGTTTGATCTTGTCCCCGCTGGCAATTCCTCCCACACCTGCCAGCATCAGTTGTGATTCTTTGGCAAAATCCCCGTAGAAATGATATTTGGTACCGGTGCTCCGGCTTTGTAACTGAATACAGAAAGCGGCTTCCGTGCTGCTGTAGTAGATCACAATATCCTCTCCCCCGTCTATTACACGCTGGTTCCCCTGGAAAGCTTCACTTTCCTGGTATACTGCCATATCATATTCGTAAGAGGAATCTACAATTACTTTTTCATCGCCGCCGATGATCAAAGCCGGATTGGCTGCTGTGGATTTAGGCCGGGTCTGTGGATAGGATTCATCAATCTCTTCGGTTTCTTCCGTCTTCTCCTTTTTTTTGCCCCTTATCTTTTTCAGTAACTGGGCCTGCATTTCCGGCATGCAGAAAAATAATACCATTGCCAAAAGCAAAAGTCTCTTCATAGGATAAGTATTCTGCCGGAAAGATAAACATATTATCTTAATTCACCATTAAACTACAACCTCTTAAAGCGGAATGGTCCATCCGCCCCAGTACTTCAAAACTTCCATCTGCATGGAGGCGGCCGATATCGTCTGTGGCAATGAATGCGCAGGAGTGGATATTAGCCATATCTATCACATTGATCACGCCGGAGGCACTGGCGCTGTAGAGCTGGAAAGGATCATTTTCATCCCGCACCAGCACTTTCATCCAGGGCGGGCAGCGGAAAATACCTTCTCCTTTGGAGTAGGCCTGGCTGAGTAATTCCGTCATCCCGTATTCCGCATGAATGGTGGTTACACCCAGTCTTTCTTTTAAATAGGCATGCAGCTCTTCCCGCGTCCATTCTTCCCTGCGGCCTTTCATACCACCGGTTTCCATCACGATCACATTGGGGAGATGAAGTTGAAAGCGTTCTGCAAAATCCAGCAGCGCAAACGTAACACCAATGAGCAGTACCGGTTGCTGCAGGGCTTGCAGTGTTTCCGCCAGCTTCTCATGTTCATAGAGGTAAAAGCCGCTTTCCGGTTTGCCGCTGCGCCGGATCATTTCCTGCACCATGTATACCAGGGAAGAGTTTTGCCTTTCCAGGTAGGAAGGCAACAGGCCCAGCACTACAAAATCTTCTACCGGTCCGTAGAACTGGCGGAAAGCTTCCATAAAACTTCGTGTATAGATGGAGGTATCTTTAACAAGGTGGCTGCTGTTCTGGGTTTGCGTAGTGCCGCTGCTTTCAAATACTACCTCTGGTTCAAATTCCCCGCAAACCACCCGGTGGCTCTTAAAGAACTGGATGGGCAGAAAGGGTACCTGGCTGATCTCCTGCACCCCGGCGGGGTCTATTTTCAAAGCATCCACATATGCCCTGTAGAGGGAATTGGTCAGGTACTGGAAGCGAAAAAGCTCTGGCACAAGCACTTCCGGGCTCTTGCTGGTAAATATCCGGTCTGCAAAAGAATCGTTCATCGGGGCAAATTTACGATCCTTCTTAAAATACCGGAAACAACATGTAACAAACCCGGGGAAGGGAGCGTTTATTATACCGGAGGCTTTGCCTTTTGGTCAATTTAATGTAGGTTTGTTATATGAAGAAAATTGTAGCTTTATCCATCGTACTGATAGGTTTTCTGGGTTGCAAAAAGGATGATCCGAAAGGCGATAAACCTGTGCTCAAGTTCAAATCAGTGTCTACACTGGATGTGGCAAAAGGGCAGGATCTGCTGGTTTATACCTTTGAACTCCAGGATGCCAACGGAGATACGGAAGGAGCTATGTGGGTACACGATTCCCGTTTATGGCGCGATAACCCTGACGACACCACTTATACAGACGTGCTTTTCCCCTTGCTGGAAAGCCATAAAGGAACCAAACTGAAGGCAGAAGTAGAATTATATGTGAGCGATGGAATGGATGTTCGCATGCGCCTCAGAGATGGTATCCCTCCCGCTGTCACTAATCCTGACACTATGCAGTACAGGGTTTTTGTACTGGACAATGCCGGTAACAGCAGCGATACTTTAGTACTTCCCAAAGTAGCTATCCACAATTAGACGCAATCCCGTATTTTTACACGTATGAGTAAAATACAGGAACTACAGTCCAAAATTGACTCAGCCCGGTTGGGCGGTGGACAGGTACGCATCGATTCACAACATAAGAAAGGTAAACTTACAGCCCGCGAAAGGATCCAGCTCCTGCTGGACGAAGGTTCTTTCGAAGAACTCGGCATGTTTGTACACAACCGGAACAAAGGAATTACCACAGAACAGGAACAATTCCCCGGAGATGGTGTAGTAACCGGATTCGGTACTGTTAATGGCCGCCTCGTATATGTTTTTTCCCAGGACTTTACTGTATATGGCGGCAGCCTTTCAGAGCCGCACGCCAAAAAGATCTGCCGCATCATGGACCTTGCCATGGAAAACGGCGCTCCCCTCATTGGCCTGAACGACAGTGGCGGGGCACGTATCCAGGAAGGTGTGGTAAGCCTGGCAGGTTATGCAGAAATTTTCTACCGCAATACCCGCGCCTCCGGCGTGATCCCGCAAATATCAGCTATCATGGGGCCCTGTGCCGGCGGAGCCGTATACTCCCCTGCCATCACAGATTTCATTCTCATGGTAGAGAACACCTCTTATATGTTTGTTACCGGCCCTAACGTGGTAAAAACGGTAACACATGAAGAAGTGACCTCTGAAGCACTCGGCGGAGCACATACCCATGCTACTAAAAGTGGTGTTACCCATTTTGCCTGCGCCAATGAAGTGGAATGTATCCAGAACATCAAACAGATGCTCAGCTACATGCCGCAGAACTGCGAAGATACCGCTCCCGTGTATCCATACGAGTTAGGCAATGAAGTACGCCCTGTGCTGAATAACATTATCCCTGAGAATCCCAATCAGCCTTACGATATGAAGGAAGTGATCGCGGAACTCACGGATACAGACAGTTTCCTGGAAGTACATAAAGATTACGCAGATAACATCATCGTAGGTTTTGCCCGTATTGCCGGAAGGAGCATTGGCATTGTAGCCAACCAGCCCGCCATCCTGGCCGGGGTACTGGATATCAAAGCTTCCATCAAAGGTGCCCGCTTCACCCGTTTCTGCGATGCATTCAATATTCCTTTATTGGTACTGGTAGATGTTCCCGGTTTCTTGCCCGGAACAGACCAGGAGTGGAATGGCATTATCACCAATGGTGCCAAATTACTCTTTGCCCTCAGTGAAGCCACTGTTCCCAAGATCACCGTTACCACACGGAAAGCATATGGCGGTGCTTATTGTGTGATGAACTCCAAACACATCGGTGCCGATCTCAACTTTGCATTCCCGCAGGCTGAGATTGCCGTAATGGGACCTAAAGGCGCAGTGGAGATCATTTACAAGAAAGAGATAGATGCTGCCGCTGATCCTGAAGCACGCATGAATGAGCTGGTATCTGAATATACGGAGCGCTTTGCAAACCCTTACCTGGCTGCAGAAAAAGGCTATGTTGATGAAGTAGTGATGCCGGAAGAAACGCGCAGCAAACTGATCAAAGGATATAAGATGCTGGAGAATAAAGTGGTGAACATGCCACGAAAGAAACACGGAAATATTCCTTTGTAAATAAAGTAGTCAATACGCCGGGAAAGAAACACGGAAATATCCTTCTATTAAAATATAAAACCGGCGCTTAAGTTAAGCGCCGGTTCTTTTTATGTACCAGGCAGTTCTTCTTTAATGAAGCCGCCGTTGCGTCGCACGCTTGTACATTGGTTCTTTATTGAGCGAATGTTCCTGCCCAAATAACCATCGCTGCGTTGCCTGGCAGTTATAAATTCAGCTTAATCCCCCCGTTCACCACAAACCCATCTAACGGCGCATAAATGTCCCTGAACACAGGATTTGTAACCGTACCGGTATAGATCGTATCAAACTTCGTTTGCCGGGCATCAAGGAAGTTCTCAAAATTGATGAACAAAGAAAACTTCTCCCACAACTTCTCCGCCATGAAGCCGCAGATCCAGTAAGGCTTACCTTTTGCGCCATCGTTCAGCGTTTGCTCACTGTAATAATAAGCTTCAAGCCCTATCTTCCATTTCTCTTCCAGCTCATACATCAGCACATTATTCAAACGATGTTTCGCCGTCAGCGGATTATCCTTTTTAACCAACCCATCCTTCAATTGCGCGTCCGTAAAAGTATAACCCACAAACAGTTTAAAATCTCCGAAACCTACTTTCACATTCGTTTCCCAGCCTTTGGTATCAATAAATCCCACTGCACTGCGTAATGTTGGATGACCATTATCCAATACCAGCAGCAAAGGATCTTTTATCTTCGTATAAAAGAAAAGCTGGTTGATGCTCAGGTTCACTTTATCAGACAGCGAGGTACTATAGTTCACATCAAAATTACCGCCGTAAGACCTTTCAAATACAGGAGGCAGCGTTGCAGGAGATTCTACCTCCCTGTACTGTACCCGCTCTGTTTCTTCTGTGAACATAGTAGGCGTTTTATATCCTAAACCACCTCCAATCCTTGATGTCAGTTCCGGCGTTATTTTAAACAACGCTGCAATGCGTGGCAGAAAAACAGTGCCCATTTCCGCCACATGATCTACCCTCAACCCCGTTTCCAATGCCAGCCAGTTACTGGCCTGCCAGGTGTTCTGCACAAAACCGCCGATGGTGTATTGTTCATAATCCCTTTTACGGGAACCGTCTTTCGGGAATTCATGAAACAGGTCTGTATATACATTCAGCCCCATTACCCAATCCATCTTCTCCCCATTCCTGTTATAGGCTACTTCCGTGTAACTGGACCATTGCTTACCATCAAACACATAATCAGGTACACTGATGGTCCGCGAGAAGTTACTCACGGAATTCTTCACCGTTAAACTGCTGTGCTCATTAAACTGATGTGTGAGTGATAATTGTGTGGAAAAGCGTTTGCTTTCATTCTTCTCAAAATAACTATGCACATTATCTCCCTTTCCTTTGATGTAAAGGATATCGCCTCCTGTACGGTCTTCAAAGATGGTATTCACACCAAAGCTGAAGGTGGTTTTGGGATTGAAATAAACAAACAGTTTTGGATTAAATACAAACCTGCTTGTTTTAGGAATAGCCGTAAAGCCGGTATTGGATGGATCATAGGGCCTGCTGGCATTATGCGAGGCAAACAAAGTAAACCCCACCTTCTCAAATTTCTGACCATAGAAACCGCTAAGATCAAGTCCTCCCGCAGAAGTGCCGTTTACGAGGAACCGCAATTCCCTTTCTTCTGTGGGTACCCGTGAAATAAGGTTCACCAATCCCGCAATAGCACCACCGCCATATAAAGTAGAGGACGATCCTTTGATCACTTCTACCTGTTTAAGGTCAAGCGGAGGTGTTTGTAACAGGCCAAGCCCTCCGGAGAAACCGGCGTATAAAGGAAATCCGTCTTTCAGCAATTGGGTATAACGCCCGTCCAGCCCCTGTATGCGGATGCTGGCGTTCGCAGAAGTAGCAGATACCTGCTGGGTTTGAATACCCGTGCTTTCATTCAGCATCATGCGGATGTCTCCCGGTTTCATGTTGCCTTTTTCTTCCAGTTCTTCTCCGCCGATGAATTCAACGCGCGTAGGAATGTTCTGTATGGTACGGGTACTGCGGGTAGAGGAGATCACTACTTCCTCCAGTTCTTTTTCTTCAATTTTTGTTGTATCAATGGACTTAGGCACCTGCTGCGCATAACATAAAATGCCTGCGCAAAGCAATAGTGATAAGCTGATCGCTTTCTTCATGAGTTATAGATTTTAGGTTCTTTATGTATGTATAGGAAAATAAAGAACCTTAGGAGGTTGCCAGATAATGGCGGAGAAATTAGCCAGCGGTTTATCTGCAAAAGAGGTATTATCACAACTGCGGGCAGATATGATGGGTTCTTCTAAAGCCAGGCTGGATACTATAATAGAGTGACAGGTATTACAGGAGAAAGAAGGGCAGCAGGGGCAGGTGGCAGAGTGTTCATGCTCTTCGGGCTCTTCCGGGCAAGAATGATCACCGGATTCTTCTTCCGGGGAAGAATTTTTATCAGAACAGGAACCTTCATGGGCACAGGAATGTTCTTTAGAATATGAACCTTTATCAGAACAAGAGTATTCATCAGTACAGGAGCGTTCATCAGAACAGGAGTGTTCATCAGAACAGGCTTCCTCGTCAGTACAGTCCTTCTCATCTGAAGAACAATCCGATCCCGCAGCACAGGCTTCTTCCTTCAAACAACAAACCTCCTCCGCGTTGCAGGGAATGCAAGGCAGCACCAGCATGTAAGTTGCAAATAGGATCAGCAGCCACTTCATAGTCAACAAATATACAAAACAGCAAATACATTCTTCCGCACTAACTTCCAGGTAACTCCCTCCCATCTCTTCCAAAAGAAAACTACTTTTGCGCCATGTATCAATTAAAAATCATCATCGCTACGATCAGGGAAGGCCGCAAAGGCCCCATCGTAGCCAACTGGATCACTGAACTGGCCAAACAACATGGCAGCTTTGAAGTAGAAGTGCTGGACCTCGCAGCCATCAACCTCCCGATGATGTCTGAACCGCAT
Organism: Chitinophaga niabensis; assembly: GCF_039545795.1. Lineage (NCBI taxonomy): Bacteria > Pseudomonadati > Bacteroidota > Chitinophagia > Chitinophagales > Chitinophagaceae > Chitinophaga > Chitinophaga niabensis. Next base: position 4,175,281 of record NZ_CP154260.1, read on the forward strand.
CACCCCAGCATGAAAAAGTATGAGCATGCACACACCCAAAAATGGAGCGCAACCATCGATGCTGCAGATGCATTCATCTTTGTAACCGGCGAATATGATTATAATTATCCCGCCCCCCTGCGTAATGCACTGGAATACCTTTATCATGAATGGGGATATAAAGCAGCAGGCACGGTAAGTTATGGTGGTGTATCTGCAGGTACAAGAGCAGCTAACAGCCTGAAAAACGATCTGGCTACTTTTAAAATGGTGGCTTTAACGGAAGCAGTGCATCTCCCTTTCTTTTCTCAGTATATCAATGATGAAGATGTATTTGTGCCTACAGAATCTGCTGAAAAACAGGCGAAGGTAATGCTGAATGAACTGGTGAGATGGACGAAAGGATTGAAGATCATTAAAGAGGATAAATAGTAAATAAAATAATTCCATCGCGGGGTGTGCGATGGAATTATTTATAATATATTACTATTTAATTTTAAAATAAAAACACCTTACAAAAGTATATACTATTATCATTCCGGCTGCTCAAACCCTTGCCTGTATTCACCTCCAGACCCGGTCCACAATCCCTCCACCCCCAATCCACCGCCACTACAGGGATCTCCCTACTATCGTATAAGGATCGTCCAGCGCTTGTACATCCCATAACCAACACATCACTTAGCCATCCACCATGTTCTATCCGCCCATCCTGATCAATAAACATCACAGGACCTGGCTCATCCACCATATTCCTATCCACCCACCCTGCTCAATAACCACCACATCACTTAGCCATCCACCATGTTTATCCGCCCATCCTGATCAATAAACATCACAGGACCTGGCTCATCCACCATATTCTATCCCCTCAACCCAACACCTCCCTGCTCATATGATCTAACTCATACAATATATCCTCCGCTATTTCCTAATTTAGCGCCCATGATTCGGGCCTTCTTTAACTTTTTCCTGTTCAGTTCACTATACATCGCCATCTGCGCGGTAATAATGACCTGGCAGACCGACCATATCCTGCAATTGCGGTACGATAGCCTGAACTATTACTATTTCGTGTTCTTCGCTACCATTTGCAGCTACAACTTCCACTGGTACCTTACCCCCGGTTCAATTAATACCTCTGAAAGGCACGGCTGGAATCTGCGGCGAAGGAAGCTGCAGTTACTCGGATGCGCCATTGGCCTGATCGGTGCCATCTGGTTTGCCCTCCCGCTCCTAAAACACTGGCTGCCCGTTAGCGGCGCCGTACTGCTTACCTTCCTCTACTCCGCACCCAAAGTGCCACATAAAATGTTCAGCTGGCTGAGCAAAATTGCCATCGGCAAAACCATCTTCCTCGCTTTCGTATGGACATATGTAACCACTGTTCTCCCCGCTCTCATTGCTGGCGATACGGATACACTGGAAATACTCTACCTCACCGGGCACCGCTTCTTCCTCATATACGCCATCTGCATCCTCTTTGATTACCGGGACAGAGAACAGGATCGCCAACAGGGCATCCGCAGTCTCATTACCCTGCTGCCGGATGCACAGCTGGATAAACTGTACTACGGCTCTGTACTTTTAGCAGCCGTATTTGCCTTATTGCTGGCGACCGCCGTTCCCATTTTCGTATTGTTCAGTTTACTGGTACCTGTTACCATAACGGCCATGATTAAACGATACGCACAGGAACATGACTCCGATTACCTCTATTATTTTTACCTGGACGGATTGATGATGCTCTCCGCGCTGCTGCATCTCCTTTGGGTGAGTGCCGGCGGAATATAATGCGCAGAATGCCGGGAATCCGTATTTTTGCAGGATAATTAATCGAACAAAGATGTCTAAGAAACAAAAATCAATATTAACGAAGGAATCGTTGGCCTTTTTGAAGACTTATCTCAACAATCCCTCCCCTACTGGTTTTGAGAAGGAAGGACAAAAACTTTGGCTGGAATATCTTAAACCTTATATAGACGATACCATTGTAGATCCATATGGTTCTGCAGTAGGTGTGATCAACCCGGATGCGGCTTTTAAAGTAGTGATAGAAGCGCATGCAGATGAAATATCCTGGTTTGTGAACTACATTTCCCCTGAAGGATTGATCTATGTGATCCGCAATGGCGGCTCCGATCAGGCGATCGCTCCCTCCATGCGCGTAAACATCCATACAGCAGCCGGCAGCGTAAAAGCGGTTTTCGGATGGCCTGCTATCCATACCCGCCTGCGCAGCAGCGGAGATGGTAAAGAACCACATCCAAAAGTAGAGAACATCTTCCTGGACTGTGGTGCCCGCTCCCGCAAGGAAGTAGAGGACCTGGGCATCCACGTAGGCTGCGTGGTAACCTTTGACGATGGATTTGAAGAACTGAACTACGATTACTTTATCTGCCGTGCCCTGGATAACCGGATCGGTGGTTTTATGATCGCCGAAGTGGCCCGCCTGCTGAAAGAAAACAAACAACGCCTGCCATTCGGCTTGTACATTGTTAATGCTGTTCAGGAAGAAGTTGGTCTCCGCGGTGCAGAGATGATCGCCAAACGCATTAAACCGAATGTGGCCATCATCACAGATGTTACACACGATACCACCACCCCGATGATCAACAAGAACATCGAAGGGGAGATTAAATGCGGCGGCGGCCCCAGCATCACTTACGGCCCGGCTGTACACAACATCCTGCGTGACCTGATCATCAAAACCGCGCAGAAAGAAAAGATCCCTTACCAGCTGCATGCTGTAAGCCGCAGCACCGGTACAGATACGGATGCTTTTGCGTACTCCAATGATGGTACACCTTCTGCCCTGATCAGCATCCCCCTGCGCTACATGCACACCACCGTGGAAATGATCAAGAAAGACGATATCGAGAGTACCATCCAGTTGATCTACCAGACCTTGCTCAATATTACACCGAAAACCAATTTCCAATACCTGTAAACCACCCTCAATCAGCGACTGAGCCTTACGAATGAAGCTTTAACACAAGAAAATATAATTTAATTCGTAATTCGTAATGGTAAATTCGCAATTGATTTGTAGGTTTGCCGTCAAATCTGAAGTATTATGATCCGTCACGATTGGACACTTGAAGAAATAAAGGATATCTATAATACCCCCCTGCTGGAACTCATGTACCGTGCTGCTACCTTGCACAGGGAGTACCAGGATACAGCGGAAGTACAGGTATGTACCCTGCTCTCTATCAAAACAGGCGGTTGTTCCGAAGATTGCGCTTACTGCCCCCAGGCAGCCCGATATAATACCGGCATTGATGTACAGGCCCTGATGAAAAAGGACGAAGTACTGGCTTACGCGCAAAAAGCGAAAGACGCCGGCTCCACCCGTTTTTGCATGGGCGCCGCATGGCGCGAAGTACGCGATAACAGGGATTTTGACAGGGTGATAGAAATGGTGAAAGGCGTAAATGAGATCGGTATGGAAGTATGCTGCACTTTGGGCATGCTCACCGAATCCCAGGCACAGAAACTGGCCGATGCCGGACTCTACTCCTACAACCACAACCTGGATACCTCCGATGAATACTATGGTGAGATCATCACTACCCGTACATACGATGACCGCCTCCAAACGATCGACAATGTGCGCAAAGCAGGCGTAACGGTTTGCTGCGGCGGTATCATTGGCCTGGGTGAATCTCATGAGGACCGTATCAATATGCTGCGCACCTTATCTAACATGCCCAGCCATCCGGATTCCGTTCCCATCAACGCACTTACCCGCGTAAAAGGCACACCACTGGAACACCTGCCGAAAGTAGAGTTCTGGGATATGGTACGCATGATCGCCACCACCCGCATCCTCATGCCGGGAGCTATGGTACGCCTGAGTGCCGGCCGTGCTGAAATGAGCCTTTCCGAACAAGCCATGTGTTTTATGGCAGGCGCCAACTCCATCTTCACCGGAGAAAAGCTGCTCACCACTAAAAACCCTTCTTTCGAAGAAGACCATATGATGTTCGAGTTATTAGGGCTCAAACCAAGAGAAGCTTTCAAAGAAGAACATGTGCATACACATTAATAAAAACCTTGCGAACGGGAGCCATAAAGGTTCCCGTTCTTTTTTATATAACACTATTGAAAACCGGAGTAATAAAGTTCTGTAAAACATTCCCTGAGATATTCTTATTTTTATTCCATTCACCATATCATGGGCCACGCTGTGACCGGGTAAGGATAACTAATGCGGATGGAGAATAATATATCTATGGCCGATACCAGTATCTGGTTATCCTACAGGGAAGGTGACGAACTGGCTTTCCGGCAGCTTTATGACATGTATAATACAGGCCTGATGCAATATGGCATCCGGTTCACGAGGGACCAGCACATTATTGAAGAAAGCGTACAGGACCTCTTTATCAAACTCTGGCAGAACCGCAAAAATATTGGCCCCACCGCTTCTGTTAAATTCTATCTCTATAAATCCTTCCGCCGCGTACTGGCGCGTAAGCTGGAATATCTGCCGGATACGGCCTCCTATACTGAGCAGGACGACAAACTGCAATTCCATTTCGAGATCGGGCAGGATGAAGTGCTCATGCAGAAAGAGCGCCTGCAGGAACTGAAACAAAAGCTGGAAACAGCAATGAGTGGTATGACGGACCGCCAGCGGGAGGCCATCTACCTCAAATTCTATGAAGACCTCAGCTATGAAGAGATCAGTGAAATGATGGGCATCACCTCCAAAGCCACCTACAAGCTGATCTACCGGGCACTCGGCCATCTCCGCGAAAACTTTGTGCTGCTGGCTTTTCTCATCAAAATAATGTCTTAGAAAAAAACTTCAGGATTTTTTCAAAAACGTGGGGTAAAATATAGATCCCATGTGTATATACTGGTACACGGGTTATGAATAACATACGCAACGATTACGGTCAATACGCAACGGCCGACTTTCTGCACGATCAGGATTTCCTGGCGTGGGTAAAATATCCTACCGCAGAAAGCAACGCCTATTGGGCAGCTGTGGGTGAACAACATCCACAAAAAACACAGCAGATGCATCAGGCACGTGGCCTGATCCTTTTGCTGAACAGCCCGGTGTTACCTCCTGTTCAGGATGGTGGAGACCGCGTATGGTCAAGGATTGCAGATGCCATGAAGGAACCTGTGGTCCGTAAAATTTCACCCTGGCGCAGTATAGCAGCTGCCAGTATATTGCTGGTAATAACTGCAGGATTTTTCATCTTCCGGCAGGCGCAACCGCAAAAAGCCGTACCGGCTGCGGCGATTGCAAAGAACGATGCACTGCCCGGCAAAAACATGGCTGTGCTCACACTGGCGAATGGTCAGAAAGTGATGCTGGACAGTACGGGAAACGGATTGCTGGCCCGGGAAGGAAATACCAGCATCCGCAAGGCGGCCAATGGAGAGTTGATATATGAAGGAGCGGATGAAAGTGAAGTGAAAGTACACATCAACCGGATAGACATTCCGCGGGGTGCGCAATACCGGCTTACCCTGCCGGATGGCACGAAGATCTGGCTGAACGCAGCTTCATCACTGCAATTTCCATCCAGCTTCACGGGGAAGGACCGTACCGTTGAATTGAATGGCGAGGCCTACTTTGAAGTGGCTGCGGATCCGGAAAAGCCTTTCCGCGTAATATCCGGCCATCAGTCACTGGACGTACTCGGCACGCATTTCAACATCAACTCTTATGAAGAAGAGGATGCTGTGAGAACAACCCTGCTGCAGGGTAGCGTACGGCTGACCAATACGCTGCAACAGGCTTCCCGCGTATTGCAGCCGGGGCAACAGGCAGCCATGTTCCGCGGCAACAAGCCAATGCGGATCATCAACGCTGACATGGAGGAAGTAATGGCCTGGAAAGAAGGCTACTTTATATGGAATAATGAACCGATCGAGAGTATCATGCGCAAACTATCACGCTGGTACGATATTCAGCCTGTGTACGAAAAACCTTTGCCGGATATAGGTTTAAGCGGCATGATGTCCCGCTCGAAAAGCCTTCCGGAAGTGCTGAAAGACCTGGAAACTACCGGCACGGTACATTTCAGGATTGAAGGCAGAAACGTTGTAATAACAAGATAAAACAGGACATGAGATCTTGAAACTGGCACCAGACATAAACCAACCATTAGCTTGTTTTAAGGGATAATCAAAAACCAAATCTATTAAAGTATGTATTGTAGAATTTTCTTGCCAACCGGCAGGCGATCCCGTATGCCTGTCACCATACCGCTCGTCATGAAACTAACAACCGCTTTATTGCTCTTTGCTGTTTTCCAGGTGCATGCTGTGGGATATGCACAAAAGATCACGCTTTCTGAAAAGGACGCGCCACTGGAAAATGTATTCCGCTCCATCCGCAGCCTCCGCGTGTACGACATTGTATATGATGCAGGCCTGATGAAAACCGCCAGACCTGTTACGATAGAAGTGAAAGATGCTTCCGTGGAAGAAGTACTGGACAAGAGTTTCAAAAACCAACCCTTCACGTACACCATGCGTGGAAACACTATTATCATCCAGAAAAGATTAATGATCACACCACGTGTGGATGCTGTTGAAAAGAAAAAGGTCCGTGGCCGTGTAACGGACAAGCTACGAAAGCCGCTGCCTGGCGTAAGCATACGCATCAAAGGCACACAAGCCGGCACCGTTACAGCCGGGGACGGCAGCTTTACACTGGAACTGGATGACAAGGCAGTACTGCAGTTTTCCTTCATCGGTTACCAGTCAAAAGAAGTGCAGGTCAACACTACATCCGAAGATCTTATCGTAGTGCTGGAAGAAAATAACAGCACACTTAACCAGGTTGTTGTGCAAGCCTATGGCACCGCCAAAGTAAAAGATGTGACCGGCTCTGTAGCACACCTTGGCACAAAGGAGATCCGTAACGCACCTATGGGCGCTACCATACAGAGCGTACTGCAAGGCAAGGTGGCCGGTGTGAACGTGGCTATACAGTCTGCTTCCCCCACCTCCCCCATCAGCGTGATCATCCGCGGCGCTTCTTCCATCTCCGGCAACAATCAGCCGCTATGGGTGATCGATGGTGTGCCGGACTATTCTTCCAATACGGCTACTTCCGGCAATATCGTTAACGCGCTTTATAACCTGAACCTGAACGACATAGAAAGCATAGACATCCTCAAAGATGCCTCTGCTACTGCATTGTACGGTTCCAGAGCAGCCAACGGCGTGGTGATCGTTACCACGCGCAGAGGGGTGGAAGGTATGCGCCCCACCATAGAACTCTCTTCCCGTCTCGGTTTGCAGGTGCAGGACTTCAACAGTTACAAATACATGGAAGCCCCGCAATACATCGATTTTTCAAATAAAGCAGCCCGTGAAGAAGCCTACACCCGTGGCGTGTTCGATTACTTTACACGCCTCTACCTGGATGAGCAGGCTTTCTTCAACCTCAACAGCAGCGAGTTCAACCGCAACAGCTTCAAAGTTTTGCCAGGCGCTTATTACGAAGGCAATACCAACTGGATGAAGGAAGTAACCAGGAACCCCATCTCCCAGCAATACGATCTCTCCCTGAGAGGCGGTACTTCCAACATCGCCTATTACGTATCCATCTACAATACAAGAATGGACGGCATCGTACAATCAGGCGGCAGCAACCTCTACGGCGGCAGGCTTAACCTGGAAGCCAAACTGCGCAGCAGCCTGAAATTCGGCCTGAACCTGAATGGCGCTTCCCGCAAAACGGATGATAAGGATTATATGCTGGACGTATTGAAGAAAGTTCGCCCGGATATACCGCCCTACAATCCTGATGGCTCTCTCTTTACCCGTGACGCCTATACGGAAAATCCATACACTACCCTGCTCAATACCAACACCGGCGATGGACAAACATTCAATGGCACCGGCTTTCTTGAGTTGAGCATCCTGAATGGCCTGATGGCAAAATCTGCTTTTACTGTCAACTATGCCAATAGCCAGCGCCTCCAATACATGCGCCGCGGCAGTACTTTTAACACCACGGGCAGCAGAACATTAGAGCAGGATAAAACACAAACACGCGTCTGGGAAAATACGCTGACCTATGTGAAAACACTTGGTAAACACGACATCCTGGCGCTGGCCGGTTATTCCATGGAAAAGAACAGCCTCCTGCGCTATGGCATGAGCGCCACCAACTTCCCGGATGACGATATCCTGAACGACTTCTCTTCCGCCGCCACCCGCGGAGCCCTTGTTGAATCCTACACAGCCAATGCGCTGATCTCTCAGTTCGCGCGTGCGCATTATAAATTCAATAATCGCTACATCATTTCCGGTACCGTTCGCCGCGATGGATCTTCCCGCTTCGGGCCAGACAAACGCTGGGGCCTTTTTCCTTCCGGCGCATTGGCATGGCTGATCACGGAAGAGAGCTTCATGAAGAGCCCGCGTTTGCAGCGTGTTATCTCTTATCTCAAACTGCGTGCATCTACCGGTACAGCAGGTTCTCAGAACCTGGGCAGCTATGCATGGATCACAGGCGTTGGCTCCTCACGCTATAATGAGCAACCTGCCATTGCGCCCAGCAGCATTGGCAATGCCAGCCTGCAGTGGGAACAGACGAGAATGACGGATCTGGGCCTTGACTATGGATTGTGGGATGAAAGGATCAGGGGTACAATAGGTGTATACCGCAAACATACAGACGAACTGATCTATAGCCTGCCATTGCCGCCCAGCAGTTCTTTCTCCAGTATCAGTTCTAACGTGGCCTCTTTGAAAAATGAAGGGATTGAGTTTGATGTCAGTGTAGATGTAGTCAAAAAACAGCATACCACTTTTACGCTGGACTTCAACATCTACCGTAATACAAACAGGATCCTGCGCATCAACGGTATTACAAAGGAACTGTTCTTCCCCAGTTCTATCACCACCTATATGAGCGTGAAAGAAGGTGAGAAAACAGGCATCTGGTATGGCTTCCAGACCTACGACCGGCTCATCAATACGGCGGAAGAACTGATCGCACTCCAGGGAAGGGATGCACAGGGCAGAAAGATCATGTACCGCAACAGCTATGAAAGTGCAGGTGATCTCTACTTTGTAGATCAGAATGGCGATGGCGTGATCAATAACAGCGACAAAACGCACATCGGCAGCGCAGATCCGAAATTCGCCGGCGGGTTCGGTGCCACATTCAACTATCGTAACCTCATGGTGAACACCACCTTCACATATGCATACGGCCATAAACGTTTATGGAAAATGGCAATGGACGATGCCGGATATGTGGGCAACTACAACCAGAGCAATCTTGTGGCAGGCAAAAGCGCTACCCTGCTGAGCACTTACGAAGCTACCATGCCACGTATGACGCAATACGGTGATGGCGGTAACTCCACCTTCTCTGACTTCTGGTTGTATGACGCGTCCTACCTGCGTTTGAACGCACTGAATGTAAGCTACCGCCTGCCTGCGAAAATGTTCCGCGATTACCTCATCCAGGGAGTGGACTTCACTTTCCAGGCAACCAATCTGTTCACCCTCACCCGCTATCCCGGTTTCGATCCGCAAGGTAACTGGTCATCCAGCGCCATTGGAACAGGCATGGGCGTAGACAACAGCTTTTATCCATCCGCCAGGAATTTCAATCTCGGCGCAAGGTTCACTTTTAAATAACCGACCGCATGAAAAAGACATTACATTATATATCGATCCTTTTATTGACTGCCAGCCTTTCATCCTGCGAAAAATTCCTCGATGAACAACCCATTCATGCATTGACAGATGCCAATGCCATCACCAGTGCATCCAAAGCGAGAGCCGCGGTGGGTGGAATTTACGCCTCTTTCCAGAACGATTCCTGGTCCGGCGGGATGTACGCCGCACTCGCCTCCAAATCAGGCTTCATGAGTTACATGGCCATTGATTACGATATGGGTTACAGCCAAACAACAGGCGGTAATACAGGCTGCTGGCAGACTTTCTACAGAAGCCTCAATGCGGCCAACTTTGCCATCACCGGCATCAATAACCTCTCTGCTGACGCTATTACTGCAGATGAGAAATCTGCATTACTGGCGGAAGCAAAATGCCTCCGTGCCTGGATCAACGCTAACCTGCTCTGGAATTTTAGTCATTGGTGGGCCGATGATGCTGATCCGGATGGCCTGTTGTACCGCGACCAGGCGATGGACCTTGGGAATGTGATCAAAGCCCGCATTAATGTGGGGGAAAGCTATGAGAAGATCTATGAAGACCTTGATGCTGCGATCGCGGGACTGAAGGATATCACCACACCGCGTTACGTATCCAAACAATTCGCAAAAGCCCTCAAGGCCAAACTCCTGCTCTACCGCGGCGCCTACCGTAATGACCACGAGATGTTAAAAGCATCGCTCAGCCTGGTAAATGATGTGCTGCAGAACCATCCTGCATCGCTCGCCCTGGAAGCCAATATGAACGACATCTACAAGAATGCCTGGGATTCCAAAGAGAACCTCTTTGCCCGCTATCTTGAAGACAATGGCACCAGAACTTCTGCAGGTGGTTATTATTACACGTATGGCCTTGTTTATGCCGGTAATAAACTGCCCCTGCCGGTTGGCGCCACACTCACAGCAGGCCTGCGTTACGGGCTGGACTGGTTCAAGGCCGATCCCCGCTGGGATGTGGCTACAGGACCTGTTCGTTCACCGGAAACATGGGACAATACCATGAACCATACCTTCAAAAAAGTCTGCAGGCTGGGTTCTTATGCCGGCAGGAATACGAGCCCTCTTGATGAGAAATACGCAGCATATTATTTCCGCTATGCAGAATTATACCTCATGAAAGCAGAACTGCTGGCGAGAACCGGTGCCTCCGCCACAGAAGCCATTGCACCCATCAATGAAATGCGTGCAAAACGTACCACACCAGCCCTGCCTGCATTATCACCTGCTAATATTCAGGAAGCAATGAACCTGATCTTCCGCGAGATCTTCCTGGAGCTGTTCCTGGAAAATGGCAGCGAGTTCTTTGCTGCAGTGCGTTTTACAAACAATGGCCAGCCCTGGATCGTAACGATCAAAGACAGTAAACCACTCGTGGAAAACAGGATATGCTGGCCCATTCCGGATGCCGAGATCATCAACAATCCGGCCATGACTCAAAATGCTGACTTAAAATAACCGATCATGAAGCGAAACAATCTCATCTTTACTATACTGATATCTGCATTAGCCCTTTCCTGCAAAAAAGAAGAAAGAGGCAAACCCATCGCACAAGTGAATGATGTTACATTTGATGAACTGCAACCTGGGGAACTCTCATTCAAAATACCCGATGCACCTTTCAAAGCAGGGACTTCTCAATCAGGCGTTGTAACCATAAACGTAAAGAAGCATGCAGGCGGTGGCTTTAGCGGCTTTGCAATATCCAGCAAGAACTGGCGTTCCTACCCCTGGAACCTGAGCCCTGACTTTGCTCCAGCCGGCTTAACACCTGAACAGGCACAGGCCAGCATCGATTCCTGCATTTTCAGCGTGTATACTGCCAAACCCAATCAAACCGGCAACTACCTCGTGGCCCGTGTGCAGAATGATGACGCCTTCCTTACGCTGGACAGAGCGGCCGTAGTGGAACACATCCTGGTGGCCAATACTTCTTACAATTATCTGCTGGAAACATATGGCTCCATCTACTCCGGCACTGTGGACCCCGTTACACAGGCCTACCAGATCAACGGAACAAAAGTGAAGAACATCAACATCGCCAATCCTTCCACAGAACGTTATGGGAGATTTACACTACCCGGCGACCTCATCAGCCTGGCAGGTCAGGAGTCATTGGCCAAACGCGCTGCAGGCAAGGCTGCAGCGGACGCTGCACGTGCTGCAAACAAAACACCTCAGCAGGTAGCGGCAGATTCCACTGCGGCAGCCGGCGCTACCTTTAAAGGTTTCGTAAAACTGAGCGTAACAGGCTTCAATGCGGAGAAAGCAACAGGCACAGTGGATTTCTGGCTCGCTATCCGGCCAAATGTAGATGCCTTGCTGCCAGCTTACAACGTGATCCTGGGAGACTGGTACAAGGTAGACCTGGCAAAGCTCGGCACAGTAAACAAACTTGTATTCCACCTTTCATCATCAGATACAGATGCCGCCGGCAATATGCGCACACCGCCATATTTTTGCCTGGATGGTATCAGGATACGTCATTAATCAAAGATCAACATGAAAAAGAACACACTCCTACTATTGGCCATGCTTCCATGCATGAATGCCCTGGCACAAGGGTATACGATCACCGGCCACCTGAAAGGGAATGGTGAAGGAAAAAAAGTATTCCTGCGTTCCGGCAATAACCCTAAGCTGGCAGACAGCACCATCATCAGGAATGGTACTTTCGAATTCCGCGGGCAGGTAGACTATCCACAGATGTTCGACATCACCATCATGAAAAACGAGCCCACTGAAAAGGAAAAGCGCCCCTGGCAGCCACTGATCCCGCTGTTTGTGGAGAACAGGGCTATCACCCTGAACGCCGAGCTGGACAGCATCGACACCCAGCTGCAGGTATACACGAACAAGTTCGACCACAGCAAAGTGAGAGTGACAGGCGCCCCGCTGTACGATCAATACCTGGCATTCAGCAAAGAATATGATGTTTTGCAGAAAAGATCATCCGAAGCATTCGATGGCTACATCGCTTATCTGAACCCAGGTAAGGATAAAGAAAAAGGGCCGGTTTCCGTAGGTATTGCAGCGGTAGACAAGATAGATGCTGCGCGGAAAAATGCGCAGGACCATCTGGCCAATTACATCCGGAAGAATTCATCTTCCTACGTTGCAGCATATGTTTTTAAAAGAGGCATGAGCGCTTATACGGTAGATGAAATAAATGCACTATGGGCAGGCTTTTCACCGGAGATCAAAAATTCCGCAGCTGGAAAAGACCTGCAGGAAGCAGTAGCGAAAACCACCAAAACCGCGATCGGCAGCCCGTATGCAGAATTTGCTTTCGAGGACAAGGACGGCAAACCCGTTAAATTGTCCGACCACGTTGGCAAAGGCAAATATGTGCTGCTGGAGTTCTGGGCTTCCTGGTGCGGACCTTGCCGGGCAGATATTCCTCATCTCAAGGAAGTGTATGAGCTCTATCATCCTGCGGGCTTTGAAGTGATCAGTATTTCCATGGACGATAGCAAAGAAAAATGGTTGAAAGCGGTGGACGAGGAAAAGATGAAATGGTTGCAGGTATCAGACCTGAAAGCATTCCAGGGCGACCTGTCCAAGCTGTATAATTTCAACGGCATCCCAACCTGTGTATTGATCGGGCCTGATGGTAAGATCGTAACGCGCAACATGAGAGGATCCTGGATGGACAAACGGCTGATCACAATGTATGGGAACAAATTCGGCAGTAAATATTAATTGACCAGACGAGATTATTTATCAAGGGGCAGACCAAAAAAATTTGGTTTGCCCCTTAGTTTTTTTACTGTTTCATTCACTATAGATAGCGATAACAGTTGTTTAACTTTTTATTTATCGTTTATTCTATTAATTAGTACTCGTTAACCCAATACTACCAATTTGTGCCTATGGCACATTGGACTTTTAAGGGCACAAAAAAACCCGGAAGTTTGGCAAGCCAGGGACAACCGGGAACTGTTTCACAAATATAGTACTATTCTTTCGATCAAAAAAGAAAGTTAACCCATCGGAATGAAATATAGAGATTTTGAAGCCATCATGTCAAATGATCGGCTAGGCAGGTATCTTGCTGCAGTGGGTGGAATTACCCGTAAAGCGATGAAATTATATCGTTTAAATCTGAGGGCTTCCCAGGGAATGTTTACAATTATTTCCTGCTTTGAAGTTGCTTTAAGAAATGCAATAGATAGACACTACAAGGTTATTCAGGGCAATGATTGGCTTAGAGATGCAGCAATGCCTGGGGGCGCCCTGAACACTCCCAGGTGTGGCAAAACTCCACTCATGATCAACAATGCTGTTTCAGAACTGGGAGTGCATTACAGCCATCCGAAATTAATAGCGAGAATGGATTTTGGATTCTGGCGGTATATGTTTGCCCGGCATCAGTATACAGCATTAGGAAGAACATTACTGGCAATCTTTCCTGCCAAACCAAGAAGCACACCATTGCATCACTATGATAATACCTTTGTTTTTAGGGAGCTGGAGAAAATAAACGGGATAAGAAACAGAATAGCCCACCATGAACCAATATGTTTCTCAGATGGCCTATCGGTACTAAGTACAACCTACACCCGCCAACATTACGGGCTTATTCTCGATCTATTCAACTGGATGTCTATCGATGAAGGCGCTTTACTATATGGATTGGATCACATGAATGTAATCCTCGATAAAATAGACTGTCTTAATTAAGTTACTTCTCCAAAAAGAACCTTACCCCCAGCGCATATCCCTTCATGCCCAATCCACAGATCACACCCACTGCTTTCGCTGCCGTAAGAGATGTATGGCGGAACTCTTCCCGTGCATAGATATTGCTGATATGAATTTCCACCACCGGCGTTTTGATCCCCGCAATCGCATCACGGATAGCCACGGAAGTATGTGTATAGGCTCCTGCATTCAGCAGAATACCATCGTAGCTGAAACCAACGCTGTGCAAATGGTTCACAATCTCCCCTTCCACATTATTCTGAAAGTAATCGATCTGCACATCCGGGAACTGCGCTCTCAGCGTTTCCAGGTATTGCTCAAAAGTAAGGCTGCCGTATACTTCCGGTTCCCGCTTTCCCAGCAGGTTCAGATTAGGCCCGTTAATGATGGCTATTTTCATGAATGATAGAATGATAAATGAATAACAAGGATACAAATTTCCGCACAGAATTTATTCCCCCCAGCGGAAAGTGTCCTGCTCCAGCCCTGCCAGGTCTATCACCCTGTCCACCACCGTAGCGGCAACGTCTTCTATCGTTTGGGGTTTGCTGTAAAAGGAAGGAGTGGCCGGGCAGATGATACCACCTGCCTCTGTTACCGTTTGCATATTACGGATGTGGATGAGGTTATAAGGCGTATCCCGCAGCACACAGATCAGCTTCCGCCTTTCTTTCAATACCACATCCGCCGCTCGGGTAATAAGATCATTGGAAATACCACCGGCAATGCGGCCCAGCGTACCCATGGAGCAAGGGCAGATGATCATGGTATTATAACGCCCGCTGCCGGAAGCAAAAGGGGCATGGAAATCATGTTGGCTGAAAATGGGAAAAGGAAGGTGCTCAAAGCCCCGGTCGCTCAGCTCTGTTTCCCAAACAGTGCGGGCATTCTCTGTAAGTATTATCGCTACCTGGTCCACCTGCTCCTTCAGCCCCGCCAGCTTGTTCAAAAGCTGCCTGGCATAAATAGAACCGCTGGCTCCGGTTACTGCCACAACTATACGATGTTTCATACCGCAAAGCTACGGCATTAACAATAAGGAAGGGCCGGCACAGCGGCCAGCCCTCTTAATTATTTTTCAACTCATCTATTCCAATTCTTCCATCCTGATGGCCATATGGCTCTCGTCGTATATACACTCTCCGTTATGGATCAATAGCAGCTGCGGCGATTCGTGCGGAATGTTATACATCTCCGCCACCTTGTTGCTAAGGCTCCTGTACCTGATCAGATCCAGGTAATAGAACGCAATACCCTCCGGTACCACCGACCTTTCCAGGCGGGATTTCACCATACTGCTAATACTGCAGCGGGTACTGTGTTTGAAAATTACCGTCTTCTGTTCAAAGGAACGGGACTGTATCGTATGCAATTGTTCTTCACTCTCCAGGTCGATCCACATAACAGTACTAACAGTTTTTATCCTTTTCGTGCTGCACTTTGGTGATCTTCATGGGGCATCCCAGCTTCTGTGAAGCGCAGGAAGAAAACATGACAGCTAACACTGCCATTACACAAAATGTACCGATCAAGCGGTATCCTGATTTCATATTCTGCATTTTAGTAAATAAACGAAATTTCATAGGCTTGAATTATTTGCACTTTGTGATTCGTATTTTGTGACCTTATATTTGCAAATATATATGTTTATATTAGAAAAAACAACCCTATGTGTTGTTAATTATTGATTTTCATTTGCAAATTTAATACACAAAGAACCGGGAATTGTCATGGCAAAAGTACATTTTATAGCGATAGGCGGCAGTGTTATGCACCAGCTGGCCATCGCCCTCAGGCATAAAGGTTACGAAGTAAGCGGCAGCGATGACGAGATCTTTGAACCTTCAAAGTCAAACCTCGCCACAGCAGGCATTCTCCCTGCCTCTCTCGGCTGGGACCCCGCCCGCATCCACCCTCAGCTCGATGCGGTGATCCTGGGCATGCATGCCCGGGCGGATAACCCGGAACTGATCAAGGCACAGGAACTCCAACTAAAGATCTACTCTTTCCCGGAATACATTTACCAGGAAAGTAAGGATAAAACCCGTGTGGCCATAGGCGGCAGTCATGGTAAAACCACCATTACCTCCATGATCATGCACGTTTTACAACAATGCCACCAGCAATTCGATTACCTGGTGGGTGCAAAGCTGGAAGGTTTTTCCCAATCCGTAAACGTTACAGATGCCCCGCTCATTGTGTGCGAGGCAGATGAATACCCGGCTTCCGTACTGGAAAAAAGGCCCAAATTCCACTTTCTCCACCCCCAGATCTCCGTGCTGAGCGGTATTGCATGGGACCACATCAATGTTTTCCCCACTTTTGAGAACTACCTGGAGCAGTTCGCCATCTTCCTCCGTACCATGGAACCCGGCGGTAAACTGATCTACAACCAAACGGACGAAACCCTCCGGCAACTGGTAGCCAAAGAAGGCAGCCATCTGGAATGTATCCCTTACGGGGTACCGGAGCATACCATTATTAATGGCCTCACCCGCGTTCGTTTTGGTAATGCTTCCACAGACCTGATGGTTTTCGGGGAGCACAACCTGCTTAACATCCATGCTGCCCTTTTGGTTTGCAAAGCTTTAGGAATTGGTGATATTGATTTTCTGGCGGCAATTGCTACCTTTAAAGGAGCTGCCAAAAGGATGGAACTGGTGGCAAAAAATGAGCAGACCGCCTTTTACCGCGACTTTGCCCATGCCCCCTCCAAAGTTAAGGCCACCATACAGGCGCTCCGTAAACAATACCCGAACCGCAAACTCATTGCTGTACTGGAATTACATACGTACAGCAGCCTCAATGCGGCTTTTATGAGTGAATATGCCGGCGCATTGGACCCCGCAGACCTGGCAGGCGTATTTTACAGCGCACATGCCCTGGAAATAAAACGTATGCCGGACCTCAGCCCCGAAATCATCCGGGAAGGTTTTGCCAATAAAGATCTTGTTATACTGAACAACCGGGCCGCTCTCGAAGCCTTCCTCGGTCAGCAGGATTTTCACAATACTAACGTCCTCCTCATGAGCTCCGGCGATTATGAAGGTTTGGATTTTGGAGGATTAAAAAAATACTTAACGGTTTAGAACCCAAAGAATATGTCTGCATTACAACTCACCCGTCCGCTTGCCTTTATTGATCTTGAAACTACAGGCACCAATGTGGCAACGGACCGTATCATTGAGATAGCTGTCATAAAAGTGATGCCGGACAAGTCCGTTCTCAATAAAACCAAACGCATCAACCCCGGCATTCCCATTCCTGCAGCCACTACGGCTATTCACGGGATTACGGACGAAGATGTGAAAGATGCTCCCTACTTCAAACAGGTAGCCAATGAATACAAACAGTTCCTCGAAAATTGCGATATAGCCGGTTATAACTCAAACAGGTTTGATGTGCCTTTGCTTGTAGAAGAATTCCTACGCCTGGACCTTAACTTCGACATCAAAAGCCGCAGGTTCGTAGACGTACAGAAGATCTTCCACCTCATGGAAAAACGTACGCTCAGCGCTGCTTATAAGTTCTATTGTGATAAGGACCTGGAAAATGCTCATAGTGCAGAAGCAGATGCCATCGCCACTTATGAGATCCTGGAAGCACAGCTGGTCAGGTATGAGCAGCAGCTGAAACCGGAAGTGGAAGCACTGGCCACTTTCACTAAAGAAGATGATTATGTGGATTTTGCCCGCAGGATGACCATCCAGAACGGCGTTGAACTATTCAACTTCGGCAAGTATAAAGGCAGGCCTGTAAGGGACGTGCTGAAGATAGAGCCGCAGTATTACGACTGGATGATGAAAGCAGACTTTCCCCTCAACACCAAGCAGAAACTGACAGAGATATATCACAGTATGATGCTAAAAAAACCATAATGTTTTCGTTAACGATGTAATATTAAGCCGGATATTCCCTATTTTCGCCATCCTTAAAATCGCAATTGCTAATTGGAAAAATTAGTTATCATACCAACGTACAATGAAAAGGACAATATCCAACGGATCATTGACGCGGTATTCGCATTACAGCAGGATTTCCATGTACTTATTGTAGATGATGGCTCTCCGGATGGTACCGGCAACATCGTAAAAGAACTGCAAACAAAGTATGCGGGGCAGTTATTCCTGGAAGAACGCAGTGGCAAGCTGGGGCTTGGCACCGCGTATATCCATGGGTTTAAATGGGCCCTTGCCAGAAACTACGGGTATATCACAGAAATGGATGCGGACTTCTCCCATAACCCGGCAGACCTCGTTCGTTTACATCACGCCTGTGCAGCTGAAGGAGCAGATGTTTCCGTAGGCTCCCGTTATGTAAAAGGCGGCAATACGGAAAACTGGCCATGGGACCGTGCTGTATTATCCTACGGCGCCTCTATTTATGTACGCCTAATCACCTGGATCCCCGTAAAAGACGCCACCGCAGGTTTTGTATGTTACAAACGCCGGGTGCTGGAAAAGATCCAGCTGGATAAGATCCAGTTTGTGGGATATGCGTTCCAGATAGAAATGAAATTCACCGCCTGGAAACTGGGCTTTAAAATAAAGGAAGTGCCTATCACTTTCATTGACCGCAAGGAAGGCTATTCTAAAATGAGCAAAGGCATTGTGAAGGAAGGCATTTTAGGTGTGTTGAAGATTCAGTGGCAGAGCCTGTTTGGCAAATGAAAAAAGCATTCTTACAACTTCATCTCTCCGTTTTTTTAGCTGGCTTTACCGGTATCCTCGGTAAACTCATTACCCTGAACGAAGGTTTATTGGTCTGGTACCGTTTGCTGTTCACTGCCGTGACCATGTTCGTATTATTCCGCTGGCAGGGCCGTTTGCAAAAATTACCCTTGCAGGCCATTTTACGTATAGGCGGTACCGGGTTCATCGTTGCCATGCACTGGATCTTCTTTTACGGCAGCATCAAATATGCCAACGTATCCATTGGCGTGGTCTGCTTTTCACTCACCAGTTTATTCACCGCCATTTTTGATCCCCTGATCAACCGGCGTGCTTTTGATAAAGTGGAAATGCTGCTGAGTTTGCTTACCCTCGCAGGCATCCTCCTGATCTTTCACTTTGATACGCAATACCGTACCGGTATCATACTGGGCATTATCTCTTCTATGTTTGCCGCCCTGTTTACGGTATTCAACAAACGGCTGGTAGCGAAGTACAATACAGAGAACATTACCTTTTACGAACTGGGCATTGGTTTCCTGGGCCTGTCACTACTGCTGCCCTTTTACCTGCATGCTTTTCCGGTGGCATCCATGATCCCTTCTTTCATGGATCTTGTATACCTCCTGGCCCTGGCCTGGTTCTGCACCGTACTCATGTACACGCTTTCCATGAATGCGCTTAAAAAGATCTCTGCCTTTACGGTGAACCTTTGTTTCAACCTGGAGCCTTTATACAGCATTATCCTGGCTTTCATCCTTTTTCATGAGAACAAATTATTGCGGAGCGAATTCTACCTGGGCCTGGGCCTGATCTTACTTTCTGTAGCACTGCAGATGGTAAGGGTGTTCCGGCAGAACCGGCGCAGTAAACTGGCTTAACCATTCATCCACCTTCCCGCCTGCTTTCTCACAGGAATTATTATTTTGTGAAACTAAAATCTAACGGCTTATGAAACGATCTTTAAGATGGTTCGTATCCCTATCCGTACTGTTACCATTAGGAGCACTGGCCCAACCCAAAAAACCACTGGACCATACAGTGTATGACGGCTGGCAGAGCATTGGCACCAAAGCCATCAGCAATAACGGACAATGGGCAATCTATACAATTACACCACAGGAGGGAGACGCTACCCTGGTGATCCGTAACCTGAAGAACGGGCAGCAGCTTGATGTTCCCCGGGCTACGGCCGCAGTGATCACAGAAGATTCCCGTTTTGTGGTATTCACGATCAAACCCTTTTTCAAAGATGTAAGGCAGGCCCGGATCAAGAAAAAGAAACCGGATGAAATGCCCAAAGACTCACTGGGTTTCATTGAATTAGGGCAAACCAATATTACAAAGGTAGCTGCCGTGAAATCCTTTAAAACACCGGAAAAAGGAAGCGGCCTGCTGGCTTATCTGATTGACAAACCTAAGACGGATACCGCTGCAGCAAAAGGCGCTAAAAAACCGGCACCTGCTAAAACGGATGCTCCCGGAAAGCAAGGCAACACTGAAGAAGATGCGGATGAAGATACCCCCGGTGGAGCCGGCAGCGCTGCAGCAGGCGACCTCGTAATCCATTACCTTGGCAGCAACAAACCGCAGGACACCGTCAAAAGTGTCACCAGCTACACGATCAGCAAACCCGGTAACAAGATCGTACTCGTTACCAATCCACCTAAAAAAGATTCACTCGCCAGACCAGGTGTATGGTTATGGGATGTGGCCGGCAGGAAAGCAGATACACTCAGCCGCGGGCATGGCTCCTTTGTACAGTTCGTTTTTGACGACAAAGGGCAGCAGGTAGCATACCTTGGCAGCAGAGACAGTGCAAAAGCTTTACAGAAATTCTTCTCCTTATATTATTACAAACCGGCACAGGACAGTGCGCACATTGTTGTCACAAAGTCTACTACCGGCATTCCGCAGAAGTGGAGCGTTTCAGAAGATGGTATACCCAGCTTCTCAAAAAACGGCGAACGTTTGTTCTTTGGCACCGCACCTATCCAGCCACCAAAAGATACCACCATCGTAGAATTCGAAGTGGCGAAAGTGGATATCTGGAACTACCAGGATGATTACCTGCAACCCATGCAGCTGAAGAACCTGGACCGTGATCTGAAAAAGAGTTACGCAGCTGTATATTTCCTGCAACAGAACCGCATGGTGCAGTTAAGCGATCAGGAAATGGAAACATTTGTTATTGCAGATGAAGGAAATGCCACATACGGTTTGGGTACAACAGATAAAGGCCAGCGCGTAGCATTACAGTGGACGGGCAGCACACTGAAAACTGCTTATGCTGTGAACATCAATACCGGCGAGCGCCGCCTGTTAGTAGAAAAACTGGACGGGAACTTTTTCATTTCCCCGCAAGGCCGTTTCATCTACTGGTTTTCTCAGCCTTCCGGAAAATGGTTCTGCTATGAGATCACTACTGCAGAGGTGAGGGATATCAGCGCTGCTATTCCTACACAGATCACGGATGAGGAAATGGACATGCCGGATTATCCGGGTCCATATGGTATCAGCGGCTGGCTGGAAAATGATAAGTATGTATACATCAACGACCGCTATGATATCTGGCAAACAGATCCAACAGGTAAAGAAGCACCGGTGATGATCACCAACGGATTGGGCAGGAAAACAAAAACGGTGCTACGCAATGTACGCCTCAACAGGGAAGACCGTTTCTTCAAACCTAAACAATCCCTGCTGCTGGAAGCACAAAGCGACTCTTCCAAATTCGGCGGTTTCTATTCTCTCAAGCTGAATGATAAAAAAGGCCCGCAGTTAATTGTGATGGGCCCTTATTCCTACCAGGGAACAGAGAAGGCAAAACAGGCAGATGTATATCTTTTCCAGCGTGCTAATTATATTGAATCACCGGATGTATTTGCAGGTGCCAATATTGCATCGGCAGAACGCATCAGCCGGATCAACCCGCAACAGAAACAATATAACTGGGGTACCGCGGAACTGATCAAATGGGATACTTATAATGGTAAAACCACGGAAGGGATCCTTTACAAACCGGAAGACTTTGATCCTAATAAACGTTACCCGGTGCTGATCTATTTCTATGAGAAACTCACAGATGGATTGTATACCTATCAGCCACCGGCTCCCACACCATCAAGACTGAACATCTCTTTCTTCGTGAGCCGCGGGTACATTGTACTGGCCCCGGATATCAGTTATGAAAACGGCCGGCCGGGCAAGAGCGCCTATGATTATATTGTGAGCGGTGCGGAAGCATTGGCGAAAAATCCATGGATAGACCGCAGTAATATGGGCATCCAGGGTCAGAGCTGGGGTGGTTACCAGGTATGTCATCTGATCACAGCCACTACCCTGTTCAAAGCAGCATGGGCCGGCGCACCGGTAGCTAATATGACCAGTGCCTATGGAGGCATCCGCTGGGAAAGTGGCATGAACCGCCAGTTCCAGTATGAGCATACCCAAAGCCGGATCGGTGCTACCCTCTGGGAGAAACCGGAGTTATATATAGAGAACTCTCCCCTCTTCCACCTGCCCAAGGTCACTACGCCGCTGGCTATTATGTCCAACGATGCAGATGGCGCCGTGCCCTGGTACCAGGGTATTGAAATGTTCACCGGCCTCCGCCGCCTGGGCAAACCGGTTTGGCTGCTTAATTATAATAATGAAGCACACAACCTTATACAACGCCAGAACCGGAAGGATATCCAGATCCGGGAGCAGCAGTTCTTTGATCATTTTCTAAAGGGGGCTCCTGCCCCGCAATGGTTAAGCAAGGGCGTTCCTGCCACGGAAAAGGGCAAGAATTGGGGATTTGACTACTGATAATCAACAGCTTAATATGCAAAACCGGGGGCTTGGCTCCCGGTTTTGTTATTTTGTAGTTAAGTGGAAGATTTTCAATGGTTTCTAATTTATTCGTGAATTTTTCTAATTAAAATGTTCTTGCATATACTAAAATAACTATATTTACATCAGTTATCGCGGAGATAGATCACAGACAAAACCGCTAAATCCTATGAACACCTATTACCTTCGTCCTAAAGATACTTTGCAACCTTTTGTGCAACAGTATATTGTTCTGCAAAACATCACATCGGCTGCAGACATTGCTCAGAAAAAGCTTTTTACATTAGGTAAACAGTACCTGGTATTCATTCAAAAAGGCGCATTGGCATTTAAACCAAATGATCATGCCTCTTTTGAGTTACCGGAAGCGTCTGTAACAGGCCCTTTTACCTGCGCAGTGAATGCCCGCGTAACAGGCCCGCTGAATGCAGTAGTAGTACAACTCAATGCCTACGCTAGCCACAGGCTGATGGGCATCAGCATGGAGTCCGTTACCAATTACTTCCGCGACCTTACTAAAGTGGACAACAGCTGGGCCCTAACTGCCAAAGAGCTGAACAATGCTGATAACCTGGACACTATCCAGAACATCCTGGATAAAGTGCTGGAAGACCTGCTGCCAAAACAAAAACCTGCATTGCGCCAGGTAGATGAAATGGTAGATTATCTCGCCGCACAAAAAGGACAGGTGGAAATGCTGGACCTGGCTTTACGCTTCAAAACCAGTCGCCATACCCTGGAACGCCAGTTTATGGAAGTGACCGGCCTTACACCGCAATTATACTCCAGGATACTGCGCAGGCAACGTTACGCTTAAACAGATCATTTTAGAGTACGGAATATTTAAAACGCCGGGTCGATGTATCCGGCGTTTTTATTTATTTTTAGGCATGCTACATATTGAAACAACCCGGGAAGGATACAGGATCAGCACAGACAAAAGCCAGTTACAAACAGATGTGATCTATCAGTATTTATCTGAAGAATCATACTGGGCAAAGGATATACCCCGCAGTTTCGTGGAAAAGTCTATTGCCAACTCTCTGTGTTTTGGCATCTATCATGGCCAGGAACAAATAGGTTTTGCAAGGGTGATCTCAGACCTTGCCACCTTCGGTTATCTCGCAGATGTATTTGTGCTGCCCGCACACCGCGGCCGGGGATTATCCAAATGGCTGATGGAAGTGATCCTCGCACATCCTGATCTGACAACACTTCGCAGGTTTATGCTCGCCACACAGGATGCACATGGATTGTACAAACAATTTGGTTTTAATGCACTCGAACATCCTGATCGTGTAATGGGTAAACTCATGAACGGTACTTATACAGACATGAAAAAATCATCATGAAAAAGATCATTCAGTGGATCGTAGTTATTCTGCTTATTGTGTTCATCTTTTGGCTGGGCCAGTGGTTCGGCTCTAAAAAGGTGAACCAGACTATATTGTCCAACAGCCTGATTGTACGCGAGATTGCAGAGCTTGCCAGTCTTGAGGTACAGGGCAATGCTAACATCAAACGCAGCAATGTGGAGAATAACGGAGGTTGGTGGGATAATCTCAATAAAGTGCTTGCAGAAAACACTATTTGGGTAACTGTTCCTTACACTGCCAAATATGGCGTGAATATAGATGATAAGAACTTCTCCGTTACACTGAAAGAAAAACGGGTAGTAGTACAGCTTCCGGCCCCAGCGTTGCTGAGTTACGAGCTTCGCCTCAGCCAGATGGAAACGGCCAATAAAAAAGGCTGGTTTGTTCCTTCGAATGATGAAACATACACAGACGTACAGAAGAAATTGTACGAAACTTCGCGTGAACAACTAAAGACAAACAACATCTACCTCGAGCAAAGTAAAGAGAAGATCCGCCAGATCATTGGCAATTACTATAAGCCCCTGGGGTATGAAGTGGAAGTGAAATTCGGGAATGAACCGGGTAAGGTATTGAAGCTGGATTAAGATCTATCCTTGCTTCATCCTAGCTTCAAAGTAGCTTAAACCCGCTCCGGCAGGCAACATGAAGCAAGGATAAAGCTAGGATGAAGCTACCATGGCGGATTTATAAATTACAAAACTTGCTGCCCAACCCTGCTAAAACAACCTTGCTAAAACAACCTTGTTCCCCTAAGCCCTGTTTGCCGTGATATACTTCACCAAACAACGTTTCGCCACCGGCAGCAATGTTTCCTGCACCGGGAATACCAGCTCCGTTTGTATCGTGTACACCGCAGGGTTCGGCAACTCCTGCCGGTGACGGATCAGGTCTGATTTGATACTCTGATAAGTATGCGCCAGGCTGCGGGTATAGGTACTGATATGTTTGGTATGAATGCCCCTGTACTTTTCATCATGCCTTTCAAAGATCGTCAGGCGGTACTGATACACTTCCGTATCGCTGAACTTCCCATCACACAAAAGCATATACCCTTCCTGTATATCCAGCGGAATAATGCCCACCGGCATTATGTTCAGCTTCTCTTCCACAAAATCATAGATCTCCGCACCTTCCTTGATCGTACGGTTCATTTTGAGTAAGGCAAACTGCATAATGCTCTCCAGTTCTTCCATCATTTCATCGTCTGCGATCATCTGTTCATACAGCAGTTGCAAACGCTCTAAATTCACGGCTGTTAACTGTTTGGGGAACTGCTGCCGGAGGAACTGTTTGTTCTCCTTGAATGCCAGCAGGTTATTGTAATGGAAGATCACATCGCTCAGCTGCGGGTATAGCTTGTTCTCGTTAAAGTAACGGTTAATCTCCTGGAGGTAGGCGAGAAGGGTATATTTCTTTAATTCGAAATCTATAAATCCTTCAGCGAACCACGTCTCACTCAATGCCTTCATAGCTTTCGGCCGTTTAGATCAGCCCTTATTGAAGTTACGAAAAATCTTAATATCAAGCATCAAAAGCCCCGGAGTCACATATTTATGGTCATTATATAATGCCCCTAACCCTTTGCTGTCCAACGATTGATGATGTTACGGCATCCCCCTCCCATAAGGCAAAACATTGAAAAAACAAGGGAGCATTTTTTTTATTCAGTTAATTCCTTAACTTCAATATTATTTTTCATTTTTTAATTTTTTTATCATGAACATCTACGTAGCCAACCTGCACTACAGGTTGAACGATGAGGACCTTCACCAAATCTTTAGCGAATTCGGGACAGTTACCTCTGCAAAAATCATCAAAGATCATGAAACCGGTCGTTCACGTGGTTTCGGATTTGTAGAAATGGCAAACCAGGAAGAAGGAACTAAAGCGATGGAGAGTCTGAACGGTAGTGAAGTGGAAGGCAAGCAACTGATGGTGAACGAAGCTCGTCCTAAACAAGCCAATGGCGGTGGTGGAAACAGAGGTGGTGGAAACCGTGGTGGCGGTGGTGGATACGGTGGCGGCGGTGGCCGTGGTCGTTACTAATACTAAATTACTCATCGACGCAATAAAAGGCTTCCAACATGGAGGCCTTTTTTTTGCCCTTTAATGCCCCAAAAAGGTACCCCTGAGCCCCTTACCTCATTAAAGCCCAAACAGGCTAAAAAAAGGCCCCGGAACCCGGAGCCTTTTCAATAATGTTAGTATTCCTTACCCGGGTCAAAATTCTCCATCTCATGCGCCACAGCGCTCAGGAAGGTAGAACCCAGTGAACCATCCACAATCCGGTGATCGTAGGACATGGAAAGGTACATCATATGGCGGATGGCAATGGAGTCACCCTGGGGCGTTTCTACCACTACCGGGCGTTTCTTGATAGCCCCTACCGCCAGGATAGCTACCTGCGGCTGGTTAATGATGGGCGTACCGGTAAGGCTGCCAAAAGTACCTACATTGGTAATGGTGAAGGTACCATTCTGTGTATCCTCCGGTTTCAGGCGGTTCTGCCTGGCGGCATTGGCCAGCTGGTTCACCTGTTTGGTAAGGCCTACCAGGTTCAGGGTATCCGCATTGCGGATCACCGGCACAATAAGGTTACCGCTGGGCAGGGCTGCAGCCATACCGATATTGATATCTTTCTTGAGAATGATCTTATCTCCATCCAGTGAGCAGTTCACAAGCGGGAACTTCTTGATGCATTTCACCACGGCCTCCACAAACAAAGGCATAAAGGTGATCTTCTCTCCTTCCCTTTTTTCAAAATCCTTCTTCACCTGTTCACGCCAGCGTACCATATTGGTTACATCAGCTTCTGCAAAACTGGTCACATGCGGGCTGGTATGCACGCTGCGCACCATATGTTCCGCAATCAGTTTGCGCATGCGGTCCATCTCAATGATCTCCACATTACCGCCATAACTGTTGGAAGCAGGCACGGTAGCCACTTCTCTTTGTTTGGGTGCTTCCTGCACCACTACCGGCTCCTGGATATGTGTGGAGGTAGAATTGCTGCGGTTGGCGATATAGTCGAGTATGTCGTTTTTAGTAACACGGCCTTCTGTTCCGGAGCCGGGGATCTTTTCCAGCTCTGCGAAATTCACGCCTTCCTGTTGTGCAATAGTGAGTACAAGGGGAGAATAAAAACGTGCTTCTCCGGAAACAGGTGCAACTGCTTCTGTGCGGGCAGGCGCTGTCTGGAAATGAGAGTCACTAACAACTTTGGGAGCTGCAGCTGCCGGGGATGGCGTAGCAGGGGAAGCAGCCACAGGGGCACCTGCTGCTGTTAGCACACGTGCAATCACGGTACCTACGGGCACCACGTCATTTTCATTAAAAAGGACCTCAGTGATCTCTCCTTCCGCAATGGAAGGCACCTCGCTGTCTACTTTATCAGTTGCTATCTCCAGCACCGTTTCATCTAACTTCACCTTATCACCGGGTTTCTTGTGCCAACGCAGGATTGTAGCTTCCATTATGCTTTCTCCCATTTTGGGCATCACCAGTTCGACTATTGCCATAAAAGTGTTTTAGTGTTTTATTTTTAGTAGAGGACAAAAATAAGGTAAATTAAAGTTCCAGCCATTTCCGCAATTCGTTCATGGCAGCCACACAGGTCATATCAATATTCCGGGCACGGTCGAAACGGAAACGGTGCAGTTTGGTAACGATCTTCCCTTTACCGCCTACTGCGATCCATACAGAGCCCACGGGTTTTTCCTCCGTTCCGCCATCCGGCCCCATAATGCCGGACACTGCCATTACGCAATCTACGTCTAATACCCGCAATGCACCTTCTGCCATTTCCCGTACTGTTCTTTCACTTACAGCCCCGTGTTTCTCCAACGTTTCCGCCTGTACACCCAATACATGTTGTTTCACTTCATACGAGTAAGCCACCACACTTCCGTTAAAATAGGCAGAACTGCCGGGAATGGCGGTGATCAGGCTGGCAATCTTTCCACCGGTGCAACTCTCCGCCGTACCCACTTTCAGGTTTTTTGTCTTGAGCACTTCTCCCAACACCTCTCCCATCGTAACATCTTTTTCTGCTACGAGAATATCTCCCACCAGGGATTTCAGGGTATCAAAGGCATGCTGCAGTTCGTTTGCAGCAGATTGTTTATCCGGGGAAATGCTGGTGAGCCGCAGCTTTAATAAGCCATAATTAGGCAGGTAAGCCAGCTTGATATGTTTGGGCAGGTTGTTTTCAAAATCCATGATCCGCTCTGCCACAAAGGATTCTCCCATGCCTGCCGTGATCAGTGTATGATGCAGCAACGCTGGTGTTTCAAAACGGGCCTGCAGCATACCTATCACATCATACTCCATAATCCCCTTCATTTCATGCGGTACGCCGGGCATAGATACATAAATACTTCCTCCCTTTTCAAACCACATACCGGGTGCAGAGCCTCTTTTATTCTGTATAATAGTAGCAACATCCGGCACCAGCGCCTGGTCCAGGTTCCGTTGCAGCACAGGCAGCCCCCGCATGGCAGACAGTTGCAGCACGTTCTGTAAAGCTGCTTCATCCTGTACCAGCTTCCCGCCAAAATATTCGCAAAGCACCGGTTTGGTGATATCATCTGCCGTTGGCCCCAGGCCGCCGGTGATCAGAACTATCTGAGAATTCTTTCCTTCTTCTTCCAGCGCTTTGATGATAGCTGCCTTATCGTCTCCCACAGCCACCCTTCTCTGGATCCAGATGCCTATTTCATTCAGCCGCTGTGCCATCCAGGCGGAATTGGTATCAATGGTCTGGCCTATCAGCAACTCATCTCCGATGGTGATGAGGCTGGCGTAGATCTTTTCCATGCTGATGTGTTTTGTATTGCTTAGAAATATACCGCCAGTTTCTCTCTCATAACTTCTGGCAGGTTCATGCGCGTTTTATTTTTGGCATCGATGATGGCCAATGTTGTAACACCCACATTCAATAACTCTCCTTTCTGATTATACAACTCTGAGTGGAACTGGATCTTATGATTGGTTGTCAATTCCCTGAGGGTGGTTTTTACCGTGATCACATCATCATAATAAGCAGGGCGCAGATACTTCACCTGCAATTCCGCTACCGGCATGATCACACCCTGATCTTCCAGTTCTTTATAAGTAAAGCCCAGCTGGCGGATAGCATCAGTACGGCCTACTTCATAATACAATGCATAATTCCCGTAGTAGAGATAACCCATCTGGTCTGTTTCGCCATAACGAACGCGAATATCTATCGTAGTACTGTACATAATGCAAAAAGGGAAATTGAAGGTGTAAATGTAGGATATTCCTACTACCACCAACAAATTCCCTTTTTACTTTTTATTTTTCCCGGTTTAGTTACCGATCGCGCCGTCTATAGAATACTTACCAGGGCCTGTGATCAGGATGGCAACAAAGGCTAACAGGAAAAGAATGGGAAACTCCTGTTTTTCCATACCATCTGCTTTGTGGATCATGAAAATGATCACGCTGAAACAGATGATCAAAGGAACGGTAGCAAGGCGCGTCAGCAAACCTAATACCAGCAGGGCACCGCAGAAGAATTCCGCAAATACGGTTAATCCCAGCGAAGCGGTTTTACCAATGCCGAAGGGATCGGCAAACTGGCTGGCATAAGTGGAAAACCCTTTTAATTTAGGCCAGCCGTGGCGAAGCATTACCAATGCACCAAAACCAACACGCAGGATCAATAGTGATAAATTAACTTGGCCATTAGTGAATCGGGCAGATAAGAGTTTTTTCATAGTCGATAATTGGTTTGATTCTTGTTAAGTATAACAGCTTTTTTTCTTAATAATCAGGATCAGCACAAATTTAGATAGAATCTAATATATATAAGCACTAAATAGTTATCCACATCCAATAGTTTATCCACATAGGGTAGATAACCTGCAAGGGGGTTAAAAACTATAAAAATATATATTTGCCAAGTTTGTCAACCTCAATCTATTGCCAAGTTTAGCATTCGGGAGCAGGGGCCTGAAAATCCGGCACTGTCTTGCTTTTGAAATAATTTCAGTCTGAAACCGTTTTAAACAAAATAATACTCGAAATAACATACAGCATGAAGCTATTCACTCGAAAGAACTTCTCTCTTCCACCTTT
Source organism: Chitinophaga niabensis (assembly GCF_039545795.1). Taxonomy (NCBI): domain Bacteria; kingdom Pseudomonadati; phylum Bacteroidota; class Chitinophagia; order Chitinophagales; family Chitinophagaceae; genus Chitinophaga; species Chitinophaga niabensis. The sequence continues at coordinate 4,205,623 of NZ_CP154260.1, forward strand.
GCATGTATTCTTCCTCCTGGCAGGGATCGCAGGATCTGCCGCCGTCCACGCGCAGCAAACCCGTATTTACACGGAGCCGGATAAAACTTTCAAAGAAGCACAGCAATTGTACCGCGATGGGAAATATGCCCTTTCTATGCAATTGTTCAAGAGAACAATAGACGATATCAGCTATTTCCAGGAAACCAACCGTTCCCTCGTGAATACGGACGCGCATTACTATTATGCCATGTGCGCCCTGAAATTGCAGAATGAAGATGCGGAGAAGAAGGCGCTGGCCTTTATCAAAAATTTCAACAACAGCGCCCGGGAACAAATGGTAAGCTATCAGCTGGCCCGGTTCTACTTCCACCGGAACAAATTCACGGAAGCGATCCCTTACTATGAAGCAGCCAGTATCGACAACCTTTCCAATGAAGATATTGCAGATGCTAAATTCGAACTGGCCTATTGCTACTTCAACGTGAAGGATTTCAAAAAAGCACAACCGCTTTTTGCTTCCATCAAAGAGATCCAGAACAAATACTACATCCCCGCCAACTATTACTACGGCTTCATCTCCTATTACAACAAACAGTACGATGCTGCCCTTAACAGCTTCAAACGTGTAACAGGCGATCCGAAATATGATGCGGTGGTACCTTACTATATCGCAGAGATCTACTACTTCCAGGGTAAAAAAGATCAGCTGATCGCTTACGCAGAACCATTGATCCGCAAAGGGAACGTTTATTATGAAGCGGAACTGAAACAACTGGTAGGCCAGGCTTATTTCGAAAAGAAGGACTATCCCAAAGCCCTCCCCTACCTGGAGGAATACCAGGAGAATGCAGACGAAATAAGGAAGGAAGATGTTTACCAGCTTTCTTACGCTTACTATCAAACCGCGAACCTGGATAAAGCCATCACTGGTTTTAAACAGCTGAGCAGTGAAAAGGATTCCCTGGGCCAGAACTCCATGTACCTGCTGGGTGACTGTTACCTCCGCACCGGCCAGAAAGCCAACGCAAGGAATGCATTCGCCTTCTGCGCACGCAACAGTTCCAACCCCAAGCAACAGGAAATATCCCGCTTCAACTATGGCAAACTTTCTTTTGAATTAGGTTACCAGGATGCAGCGATCACGGAGCTGACCACCTTCGTGAACAATTATCCCCGCTCCGAATACAACAAAGAAGCCCGCGAAATACTCGTGCAGCTGTTTGCCAATACCAATAACTACAAAGAAGCCATCGCTATCCTGGAACAACTGCCGGAAAAGAGCCCCGCCGTGTTAAGGGCTTACCAGAAAGTAGCCTACGGCCGTGCCACGCAGTTAGTGAACGACCAGCAACTGGCAGAAGCAGACCGCCTGCTGGATATTGCCCTCGCCAATCCATACGACAAACAGATCGGCCAGCTGGCACAATTCTGGAAAGCGGAAATAGCGCTGCGCCAGAACAATACGGATAAAGCCATCAACAGCCTTCAGGCCTATTTTGATGCAGGCAACACGCCTGTATCCGGCGAAGCCAATACACAAACGGCCAGCTATAACATGGGATACAGTCTGCTGAAAAAAGAACAGTACGCCACGGCCCTGCCTTACTTTGAATCTGCACAGCGGGCCAGCGGCCCCAATGCAGGACGCATCACCAATGATGCCGTACTGCGGGCTGCAGACTGCTATTACATGCTGCGCGACTTTGCCAAAGCCACCGCACTGTATGACCGCATCATCAATGCCAACGAACCAGGTGCTGATTACGCTACTTACCAGAAGAGCATCATCCTGGGTATCCAGGGTAAACACAACGAGAAACTGGCCCTGCTGAAACAACTGGCCACCAGTTATCCCGGCTCTAACTTCACGAATGAATCTGAAATGGAAATTGCCGATACCTACCTGAGCGATGAACGTTTCACTGAAGCCATTCCTTATCTCAAGAACGTACTGCAAAAGCAACCAAACGGGCCTAATGCTCCCAAAGCACTGGTAAAACTCGGTCTTGCTTATTTCAATACCAACCAGGATAACACGGCGTTACAATACTTCCGCCAGGTGGTAGAGAAATTCCCGAACTCCACAGAAGCTAATGAAGCATTGCAAAGCATCCGCACCATTTATGTGGAACAAGGCAAAACAGACGACTACCTGGCCCTGCTGAAAGCATCCGGTAAATCTGTATCTGCTTCCGCAGAAGATTCCATCACCTACGCTGCCGCTGAAACCCGTTTCAGCAATGCAGACTATGCCGGTGCTATCACTGCCTTCACCAATTACCTGCAGAAATATCCGAACGGTCAGTTTGCTTTACAGGCCAGCTTCTATAAAGCAGAATGCCTCTATAACAATAAAGATTACGCCAACGCATTGCCCGCTTATGAGTTTGTGCTCACCCGCGGTACCAGCCCTTTTGCGGAACGCTCCGCTTTACAGGCTGCTTACCTGAACTACTACCAGGTGAAGAATTATGCGAAAGCAAAAGAATACTACCAGCAATTGCTGGCCCTTTCCACCAATAAAGAAAATACACTCGCTGCCAACCGCGGATTGCTAAGGAGCAATTACCAGCTGAAGAGCTGGGACGATGTGAGCGTCCAGGCAGAACAATTGTTATCCGCCAGCAATATCAGTACGGACGACCAGATCATCGGTCACTTCTACCTTGGTAAAGCACAGCAGGAAAAGCAACAGTACGATGAAGCCATCAATGAATATAAAATAGCCGCCGGCCTCACCAAATCAGAAATAGGAGCAGAAGCACGCTACGGCATCGCTAACTGTTACCTCCTGAAAAATGACCTGGCTGCTGCAGAAAAAGCCGGCTTTGATGTGATCAAGAATACTTCTTCTTATGAATTCTGGACAGCGAAAGCTTACATCCTCTTAGGAGATGTATACGCCCGTCAGAAAGATTACTTCAACGCAAAAGCTACTTTCCAGAGCATTGCGGAAAACTGTCCCATCCCTGAGCTGAAGGCAGAAGCCAAAGACAAACTGGCCAAAGCAGAAGCAGAAGAAAAAGCAGGTTCCAAGATCAAATAATTTATAGCATTTAACGCATATGAATCTTACCATTTTCCATACAACGAAATTCTTCCTGGCACTTGGCGCAGGTTTACTCATACAACAGGTTGCCACGGCCCAGAAGAAAGACACACTCAAACAGGAAACGATCGACATCATTTCCAAATACCAGCCTAAACTGCGTGATGCAGCCAAGCTGAACCTTACTGCCTCCTTACCTTCCGTGGATACCACACGGCCTAAGTTAGGCTACCAGGTGCCGGCGTTAAACCTTTACTTTATGTATCAGCCGGTGCCTATCCGCCCCCTGGCTTTAGGAAGGGATACCTCTTCCCTGCAACTGCAGAATAACTATATAAAACTGGGCTACGGGAACTTCCAGACCCCGCTGGTGCAGGCTGGTTTTGGTACAGGCAGGGCAGATAAATACAACCTCGGCCTCTACTTTAATTATACCTCCTCACAGGGCGATATCGAAAACCAGGATTACACCAATATCAATGTACTGGGTTCCGGTACTTACTTCTCCCCTCTTTTCGAATTCAATGCCAGCCTTGGTTACAACCGCAACCAGGTGCATTACTACGGATATGATCATGATCTTTACACCTTCAGCAAAGGAGATGTAAAACAGGGCTTTAATGAAGTGATCGCTAAAGTAGGGGCTAAGAACCGCCCGCAGAACGACTGGGCCTTCCAGTTCCAGCCGCAGGCAGAGTTCATCGTATTCGGTGACTCCTACAAACGCATGGAAAACACCTTTGTGCTGAAAGCACCTATCCGCAAGCAATTGTTTGAAGATATCTGGTTCAAGGCAGAAGGTTTGCTGGACCTGAGTAATTTTAAAGAGGACAATAACGAACAGATCAATAACAACGTAGCAGCCGTTCACCCAGCCGTAGAGGTGACCAAGCCTGGCTTTATGCTCCATGCCGGTGTGAACCCTACCTGGACGAACGATAAGTTCTACCTGCTGCCAGACATCGTGAACGAATCACACCTGATCCGTAAAAAACTCATCCTGAGCAGTGGCTGGATCTCTTATATAGACAAGAACAATTTCCGCAACCTGGCCAATAAGAATCCATTCATCGAAAAATACCCTGTTGGTATCAGGAACACCCGCGTGGAAGAAAAGTACACCGGTATCAAAGGAACTCTGGGCAGCCACCTGAGCTATAACACCAAGTTTGCCGCTGTTACCTGGTACGACCTGCCGCTTTTCGTGAATGATTCCATAGATGGCAAGAAGTTCTACATGCGTAACGAGGAAGAGCTCCGTGCCTTCCAGGCGCATATAGAAGTAGGTTACCAGCAGGAAGAAAAGTTCCAGGTGCGCCTTGCGCTGGACTGGTTCAACTTCACCAAACAGAAGACCGAACTGAAACCCTGGCATGTACAGCCCTTCCAGGCTAACCTGTACGCACAGTACACCATTGCCAAAAAACTGCACCTGAACGCCAACCTGTTCACCCTCAACGGCAGCTATTATGTACTGCCCACCGGATACTTCGCCAAAACGAAGTCTGTACAGGACCTGAACGCAGGCGCCACCTTCGATATCGGCAAGAATTTCAATATCTGGCTGAACGCCAATAACCTATTCAATTCCAAGTACCAGCGGTGGTATGGGTATCAATCCTACGGGTTAAACGTGCTGGGTGGTATAACGATTAAGTTTTAAATCGTAAACTTGCACTCAAACTGACCTGGCCGCAATGCTACAGCAATACATCACAGAAGTACTTTTTAAACAGCAATCCTGCTCTGTTCCGCAGGTGGGCACCTTTACTATTCAGCATATCCCCGCTCACTTTTCCGTGGTGGACCAGGTGTTAACGCCTCCCCGCCAGCAAGTGAACTTCGATACCCGCTGGGAAGATGATGGCTCCTGCCTGCACTGGATCTCGCAAAAAGAAAACCTCGTGGATGCCGTAGCTTCCCTCAAGCTGGACAAGTACCTGCAGCAATTCAGGGAAAGCCTGCAAACCGGCCAGCCGATCGACCTGCCAGGTGTGGGTTCCCTCCGGCTGGATCCTTTCGGCCAGATCCGTTTCACCCCCCAGGAATTACCGGATGCCTGGCAGCCCATTTCGCTGCAGCAGGTATTACGGCCTGAATCTGCCCCTAAAGTATTGCAGGGCACTACGGAAGTGGTGAATCATGAAGTGGTGGAACACATGTCTGCCATACCGGAAGAGTTTGAAAGCCAGGGCCGTTTCAGATGGTGGTGGGTAATAGTGCCATTGCTCGTGATCGCAGGCGGCGTAGCTATTTACCTGCTAAAGGATGAATGGCAGTCTGCTTCAATAGCGCCTGCGGAGAAAGATACAAGTAACCAGCAGGCCGCTGCGCCTGTAACGGACTCACTGCCTCCTGTGCCATCTGAGCCGGTAAGTGATTCTATCAATTACTATGTAGTGTTCCAGACCTTCAGAACCCAGGCCGAAGCACAGAAAATGTATGAAAAACGGATCAGGTGGGAGCAAAATGAAGTAGTGATGTTCACTGCCAAAGATTCCGCTACGTATAACCTGGCTGTACCTTTCCGCACTTTGCCGGCGGATACAACCAAAGCAAAAGATTCCGTAGAGCAGCGGTTCAAAGTGCCGAAAAGCGCTATCCGCATAGAAGAATAATTATCCCAATGCATTAAGCCCGGAAACAAATCCCGGATATAACACCAGATACAACAGACCAGAATAAAAAAGGCCGATCAAATTGATCGGCCTTTTTATTAGAATTTATAAGCTATACTGAACCGATATCTCTCGGAGCTTCCGCCTGCCAGTAGTAGAAAGAGCCATAATCAGCACCTGAGTAAAGGTATTCATCCAGGATATTGAACACATTGGCAGTGAGCCTGATCTTCTTAAAAAAACGCTGCTCTGTTGAAAACGCAGTTCCTGTTAAAAAACACGCATCCCCTGAAAATAAAAAAACATCCGCCCTCTGCAGCGCGGCAGGGTTCCGGCAGATCACCTCTCAGGCAATTGCTCTATCACCAGCTTCAACCCTTCTTCAAAACTACGCGGCGCAAACCCCAGCTCCCGCTCAGCTTTATCGATCACAAATCCTGTTTTGGCAGGCCTTTGTGCAGGTTGTTTAAAACTGGAGGCATCCACCTTCTCAAATAACTTCGTATCCAGGTTGAGGTAATTAGCCACCTGCATGGCCATATCATATGGGGTCAGCATATCTTTTCCGGAGAGATGAAAGATACCTTCTGCTTTTTTATCGATGATGCGTTTGCATCCTTCCGCGAGATCTTGTACCAGTGTGGGCGTACGCCACTGGTCATTCACCACCTTCAGTTTCTTCTTTTGTTCCAGGTTACTTTTTACCCAGGTAATGATATTACTGCGGCGGGAATCATCGGCCACACCATATACGAGTACCGTTCTTGCAATAGCCCAGGGAACTTTTGCCTGTTTTACAAGGCGTTCCGCAGCTACCTTGCTGGCGCCGTAATAATTCACAGGATTCACGGCATCCTCTTCGCTGTATGGGCCGCTGAGACCATCAAAAACAAAGTCCGTAGAAAGGAACAGGAAGAAAGCGCCTACCTTCTCCGCACCCTGCAGCAAATAACGTGTAGCCGTTACATTCACCATCCAGCAGGCATCTTTACTGCGTTCACAGTCATCCGCCTGCGTCATGGCACCGGCATGAATGATCACATCAGGGGCTGTTCTTTCTATTAATCTTTTTACGGCAGATTCATCTGCCAGGTTTACAGATTCATATTGATAGCCTTTTTGCATCCGCAGCCGGTTGGCGCCTCTGCCCGTGGCAATTACTTCGTATGCCGGTAAGCTGGAAAGGAGTTCTACCAGGTATTGCCCCAGGAGCCCGTTGCTCCCTGTGATTAATACTTTCATCATGTTAATATACTAAAAACGCCGCGTAACAACATAGTATTACGCGGCGTCTTTCTTTTAAATTTATTTACATCTTCATACCCAGGTTATACATCACAAAGGCCCAGATGTCCGTAGCCTCCTCTATCAGTTTGGAGGTAGGTTTACCGGCCCCATGCCCGGCCTGTGTTTCCACACGGATCAATACCGGGTTGCTGCCTTTGTGCGCGGCCTGCAGTGCAGAGGCAAACTTGAATGAGTGCGCCGGCACCACACGGTCGTCATGATCAGCTGTAGTGATCAGCGTAGCAGGATATTGCGTGCCCTTTTTCAGGTTATGCAGCGGCGAGTATTTTACCAGGTACTGGAACTGGTCCGCCTTTTCACTGGAACCATATTCCACTGCCCATGCCCAGCCGATCGTGAATTTCTGGTAACGCAACATATCCAGTACCCCCACGGCCGGCAAAGCTACCTTGAACAGGTCCGGACGCTGCGTCATACAGGCCCCTACCAGCAGGCCGCCATTGGATCCGCCACGGATGGCTAGTTTACCGGGAACGGTATATTTAGTGCTGATCAGGTACTCTGCTGCACCAATGAAATCGTCAAATACATTCTGCTTCTTATCCAGCATACCGCCTTTATGCCATGCTTCCCCATATTCATTTCCACCGCGGAGGTTTACAACTGCATAGATACCACCCTGTTCCATAAAGAAGAGGTTGGAAACAGAGAAGGAAGGCGTGGAAGGAATGTTAAACCCGCCATAGCCATATAACAGTACCGGGTTCTTGCCATCCTGTTTAATCCCTTTTTTATAAGAAAGGAACATGGGCACTTTGGTACCATCCTTACTGGTAAAGAACACCTGTTTTGTTTCATAATCAGCCGGGTTGAACTTCACCTCTGTTTTACGGAAAACTTCGGATGCGCCGGACTGGATATCATATTTATAGATCGTTGGGGGCGCTATATAGGAAGTGAAAGTATAGAAGAGGGTTTTATCTTCCGCCTTCCCGCCAAAACCACCTGCGGTACCAATACCCGGCAGGGTAATGCTGCGTTCCAGTTTACCGCTGAAGTCGTATTGCTCGATCCGGGAGGAAGCATCTTTCAGGTAATTGGCAAACAGCCTGCCGCCTGCCGTGCCTACGCCCAGCAATACCTCTTTTTGCTCAGGGATCACCACTTTCCAGTTTTCTTTAGCGGGGTTCTTAGGATCTACCAGTACTACTTTGAAATTAGGTGCATCATGGTTGGTGCGCATCAGCAGTTTATCCCCTACGTTCTCAATCACACCGGGGTCATAATCAAAGCCTTTCACCAGCAGGGCAAAATCCTTCTGGGAAGCATCCTGCAGGTCGCGATACCAGAGTTCGCGTCCGCTGGTGCCTTCTGTAGTGCTGAGGATCAGGAAACGTTCGTCTTCTGTTAAACCCACGCCGGCGTTACGCAAAGGATGTTCTTTATCCACATAGATCAGTTCATCCTGCTCTTGCGTGGTGCCTATTTTGTGGTAATACACTTTATGGAACTCGTTCTTTTTGGAGAGTTTGCTCTTTTCATCCGGTTTATCATAGCGGCTGTAGTAAAAACCGTCTCCCTTCCAGGAAAGACCGGAGAATTTGATCCAGTCCAGGCGGTCGCTCAGCAGCTGTTTGGTAGCCACATCCATCACAAAGGCTTCCTGCCAGTCTGACCCCGCTTTGGCTATCAGGTAGGCCAGGTATTTACCATCTTTGGAAAAACTAAGGCTGCCCAGGGCGGCAGTACCTTTATCAGAGAGTTTATTGGGGTCAATGAACACCTCGGGGGTGCCATCCAGCCCTAACTGGCGGTACAGGACCGCCTGGTTCTGCAAACCGTCATTCTTATAAAAATAATAATACCGGCCCTCGCGGAAGGGGGAACCGTACCGGGGATAGTTCCACAAAGCCTCCAGGCGTTGTTTTATTTTCCCCCGGAAAGGGATGGTGGCCAGGTAGTTCTGCGTTACTTTATTCTGTGCATCCACCCATTCCTTTGTTTCTGCGCTGTGGTCATCTTCCAGCCAGCGGTAAGGGTCTGCGATCTTTTTCCCGTGGTAATCATCTACCGTATCTACTTTTTTGGTAACGGGATAAACTAATGGAGCGTTCTGCTGTGCTGCCAAACTGCCCGCCGTAAAAGTCATCATTACACTCATGGCAACATGCTTATGGTTAATTTTAGACATACATATGTTTTTTAAAAAAAGTCTGCCTCTTATTTGATTAATTTTAAACTTTTAGGTTAATTCATAGAATATCTGATAGAAAACTATTAAAAAAAGTTAATTTTGTGCGCCCTTTTAAAGGACCAATTTTAGGCAAATTACTATGAAATGACCATTACATGTGGCCATAATATAGAAAATTATTAGATCTCACATGAAAAAAGTGAACAACATCGCAGTTCTTACATCCGGGGGCGATGCTCCGGGTATGAACGCAGCCGTAAGGGCAGTAGTAAGGACGGGAAATTATCATGGTTTGAATGTATACGGCGTGATGTATGGTTACCGGGGTATGCTCACCGGCGACATCTTTCCTATGGAATCCAAATCAGTGGCCAACATCATTCAGCGTGGGGGCACTATCCTTAAAACAGCACGTTGCAAGGAGTTCTATGAAGCGGAAGGCCGCAAAAAAGCCTACCAGAACCTCAAAAAGTTCGGGATAGACGGGTTGGTGGTGATCGGGGGAGACGGCTCTTTCAAAGGCGCACAGAAATTCAGCCAGGAATTTGACATTCCATGTATTGGCCTTCCCGGAACAATCGATAAAGATATTGCCGGTACCGATTTTACCATCGGTTTCGACACGGCGGTGAACACTGCGGTAGAAGCGATCGACAAGATCAGGGATACTGCGGACGCACACGACCGCCTCTTCATTATAGAAGTAATGGGCCGCGATGCCGGTTACATTGCCCTCCACAGCGGTATTGCCACCGGTGCGGAACACATCCTCATCCCTGAACGCAAAACAGACATTGATGACGTGATCGATCAGCTGCTGGCCAACGAACGCCGCAGCAAGATGGTGAACCTCATTGTAGTAGCGGAAGGAGATGAATTTGGCGGTGCCAACGAAGTAGCCCGTCACGTAAAAGAAAGAATGCCGCAACTGGATACCCGCGTTTGCATACTCGGGCACATCCAGCGGGGTGGATCACCCACCTGCATAGACCGGCTTATTGCCAGCAGGATGGGCTACGCCGCCGTAGACGCCCTCATCGAAGGCAATAACAACGTCATGATCGGCATCGTCAACAATAAAATTCAGTTCACCCCGCTCGATAAAGCCGTAAAAGCTAAACAAAAGATCGATGCGGAATGGTTTAAGATTGTCAAAATTCTTGCGAGTTAAATAAACGTCTATGAGTACAAAAGATCTGTCCAAATACTTCCACAGCGGTATGGACAACGAAGCCGCTTTGGCGCATTCTAAGCAAAAAACGAAGATTGTAGCCACCGTAGGACCAGCATGCGATACCTATGAGAAATTATTGGAACTCGTAAAAGCCGGTGTGAACGTATTCCGCCTGAACTTTTCCCATGGCAGCCATGAGGATAAGCTGAGGATCATCGGTTACATCCGCCAAATCAACAAAACTGAACCTTACAACGTAGCCATCCTGGCAGACCTGCAGGGACCTAAACTGCGTGTGGGAGACATTGAAAATAATGCACTGCCGCTGAAAGCCGGAGACATCCTCACTTTCGTGAACGAAAAATGCCTGGGAACCATGGAGCGTATCTATGTTTCTTACCACGACCTGCATAAAGACGTTCGTCCCGGCCAGAAGATCCTCCTGGATGACGGTAAGATCGAAACCATCGTAAGAGAAGTAACACCACAGCATGAGATCAAAGCTGAAGTACTGCTGGGTGGCGTGCTCTCCTCCAAAAAAGGCTTCAACCTGCCGGATACCAAAGTTTCCCTGCCTGCACTGACAGAAAAAGACGTGATAGACCTGGAATTCATCATTGACCATGAGTGCGACTGGGTAGCGCTTTCTTTTGTACGTAACGTAAAAGACCTCGGTCTCCTGCGCAAACGCCTGAAAGAACGTAATTCCAAAATGAAGATCATCTCCAAGATCGAGAAACCGGAGGCGATCCAGAACCTGAAAGAGATCATCTGGGAAAGCGATGGCGTAATGATCGCCCGTGGTGACCTGGGTGTGGAACTGCCTGTTGAGATGATCCCGATGATCCAGAAAGATATTATCCGCAAATGTATCCACCGTGCCAAGCCCGTTATTGTGGCTACGCAAATGATGGAAAGCATGATAGACCGCTCCCGTCCTAACCGCAGTGAGATCACTGACGTGGCTAACGCAGTACTCGAAGGCGCTGATGCCGTGATGCTGAGTGGCGAAACCGCTACCGGTATGCACCCTACCCTGGTGATCCAGACCATGCGTAAGATCATCGGTGAAGTAGAGAAAGAAGAGATCATCTACAACCGTAACCTCATCCCTCACCGCCACTCTCCTACCTTCCTCAGCGATGCACTGTGCTACAATGCCTGTAAGATCGCAGAAGACCTGGAAGCAGATGGCCTGATCGGTATGACGCAATCCGGTTACACCGGTTTCATGCTGTCCAGCTACCGTCCTAAATCTCCGCTGTATGTATTCACCAAAGAGCGCACACTGGTAAACCAGTTGAGCCTCAGCTGGGGTGTACGTGCCTTCCATTATGCGGAAGAAGAAAGCCTGGATGATATTTTCTCTGATCAGATCAACATCCTGCGGGAAAGGAAGTTCATCAAAGGAAATGATGTAGTGGTGAACACAGGTAGTACGCCCATCGCGGAACACTTACCCACCAACATGCTGAAGATTACAAAAGTACCTGAATAAATAAAAGAAAAGGCTGTCACGAAACGACAGCCTTTTCTTTTTTATAGGTAACACCATAGATCAATATCGCTATAAAAGTGATCCCCACTCCTGCCATACAAACACCTGCCCATTTATTGATATCCCATACCAGCAGGCCAATGCCTGAACCCAGCGAAGTACCGATAAAACTCATCGTCATGTACACCGTATTCATCCGGTTACGTGCTTCCGGCAACAGCGCATACACCCTTGTTTGATTGGATACATGTACACCCTGCAAACCCAGGTCCAGCAACACGATGCCAATGATCACACCTACCAGGGAATTACGGAAGAACCAGAAGATGATATACCCTGCCAGGATGCAGGCAATACCATACCCGATAGCAATACGCGGGTTCTTTTTATCTGCAATGCGCCCGATCAGCGGAGCACCCAGTGCACCCGTTGCCGCAGCCAGCCCCATAAGGCCTATTACATCGCTGCCAAAGTTGTAGGGAGGATTGGATAAGAGGAATACAGAAGTGGTCCAGAAAAGCCCGAAAACACCAAAAGCACAGGCATTAATAGTAGATGCCTCCCTTAATAAAGGCTGATCCCGGATGAGGGTGAATACGGAACGCATCAATGCGCCATAGCTGCCATTAAACGAAGGTTTGCTTTGCGGAAATGTGAACAGGATCGTTATCATCATCACAAAGGTCATCCCGCCTGCTATCCAGAACATTGCCCGCCAGCCAAAATGCTCGCCGATGATACCGCTCAGTGTCCTGGATAAAAGAATGCCTATCAGTAATCCGCTCATGATCACACCAATCACTTTACCACGGCGTTCCGGCGCTGCCAGGCTGGCTGCCAGCGGCAATATCAGTTGTGGTACAATGGAGGTAAAACCAATGATCAGTCCCGTGATCTTGAGCATGCCGATATTAACGGAAAGCGCTGCCGCACAGAGTGCCGCTACTGCTGCACCCGTCATGAACAGGATCTGCTTTTTGCGTTCCAGTTTATCGCCCAGAGGCACACAGAACAATAACCCCAATGCATACCCGATCTGTGTAAAGAAGGTCACCTGGCCGGCATTACTTTCTGATACCTCAAACTCCCTGCTGATCAGCACCACCAGCGGCTGGCAGTAATAGATATTGGCTACGATCAGGCCTGTACACAGCGCCATGATGGCGATATTCCATTTGCTTAACGATGACATAAGGCTGCAAAGTTATGCCTTTTGTAACAAGTGTACCTGCCCCGTAAAATCCTTAACTTTATAACATGACGTTCAAAAGCATATATCCGTATACGCAGGAAACCATTGCGGAATATCCTGCCCATACAAAAGAGGAACTGGAGAAGAAATTGCAGGAGGGCTGGAAGGCATTTGCCGCCCTGAAACAGGCCAGCCTTGAACAACGATCGGAATGGATGGTAAAGGCAGCCACACTGCTTAAGGACCAGGTTACGGAACACGCCACGCTCATTACACAGGAAATGGGCAAAACCTTAAAAGAAGCCAAAGCGGAAGTACTGAAATGCGCTTCCACTGCAGAATATTATACCGCCAATATCGGCGCTATGCTGCAACCGCGCATCATTACTTCAGATGCTAAGAAAAGTTATGCCGCCTTTGAACCCAAAGGCATTGTACTGGCTATCATGCCCTGGAACTTCCCTTACTGGCAGGTGTTCCGCTTTGCCATTCCCAATATACTCGCAGGCAATACCGTAGTACTGAAACATGCCAGTAATGTAAGCGGCTGCGGGCTGGCTATGGAAAAATTATTCCGTGAAGCCGGTTTCCCGGAAGGTACTTTTCAGGCCCTGCTCGTTTCTTCCAAAGACATTGAACCTATTATCGGCGATAACCGCATACAGGGCGTAACCATCACTGGCAGCACACCTGCGGGCATGAGTGTTGCGCAACTGGCAGGTAAGTATATCAAAAAAACGGTGCTGGAACTGGGCGGCAGCGATCCTTTTATTGTATTGAAAGATGCCAATCTTGCAGAAGCAGCAAAGACCGCCGTGAAAGCACGTATGCAAAACGCAGGGCAATCATGCATAGCAGCCAAACGCTGGATAGTAGATAAAGCCATTGCAGATGATTTCACGCAGCAGGTGCAATCCCTCATCACTTCCCTGAAACAGGGCGATCCTTTTGCAGCGGATACAGATACCGGCCCAATGGCCCGCCCGGACCTGGCAGAAGAGCTGGGCCGGCAGATGGATAAAAGCATTGAACAGGGCGCGCAATTACTTGCAGGCGGTGAGCAGGATGGTTGCAATTTCATACCCGCATTATTAACCGGTGTACAACCCGGTATGGCCGCCTTTGAAGAAGAAACCTTCGGCCCTCTGGCCGCCATCATTAGCGCCAATGATGAAGGAGCTGCCATCCGCCTCGCCAACCAAACACCCTTTGGCTTAGGCGCCTCCCTCTGGACGAAAGACATAGAAAAAGCAGCACGCCTTGCTACCCTTATAGACAGTGGGAATGTATTCATCAATGCCATGGTACGCTCCGATGCAAGGCTGCCTTTTGGCGGTGTAAAGCTCTCCGGCCACGGCAGGGAATTATCACTGGAAGGCGTGCACGAATTCCTCAATATAAAAACCGTTTATATCCAATAAAGACAACAGAGTTGTCAGTGTAACATCCTCTGGCTCAACTACGTTAAACGAACGTTGTATTTTGAGAAATTATGTGGAACGGATGGGGGTAAACTTTACCTTTGCCGTCTATATACCGTAGCCACGTATTTAGTAAACGTGCTCATTTAACCTAACATCATGCATAACGTAGCCGGATCGGCGGTTTCCTCCGTGGAAACTGACCGGCGGGGATGGTGGCATTCCACCTCCAGCATAGTAATTATATACTTACTTGTGGCCGTAGGTCTGTACCTGCAATCCGTGCTCACAGGCAGATATAATAACTTCATCATTTTTCGCAGTTCCTGGCGGCACCTCACCGCGGGATTGCCCTTGTATGATCTGTACAATGGTGAGTACTTCGACTACTTCCTTTATCACCCAAGTTTCCCGGTTCTCTTTTCTCCCTTTGCAATATTTCCGCAGCAGGTGGGTTTGCTCCTGTGGCTTCTTTTCAGCGCCGGCATCTTCCTCTATGCACTCAGTAAAATACCACTCAGCGGCAATGCCCGCACAGCGCTTTTCTGGTTCCTTTTACTGGAATTAGGTAATGCCCTGCAATCTTCACAGACCAACCCCGCCATGACCGCCTTTATGCTGCTCACCGTGGTACACCTGGATAAAGGCAATCCGGGCAGAGCTGCTTTCTTCACCTGCCTGACTTTTTTTATTAAAGGGTACGGCGCGGTGATAGGTCTGATATTCCTTTTCTATCCAAAGAAATGGCATTACATACAGTATTGCTTTTTGTTTGGCATTGCAGGCACCCTGCTGCCTTTACTTTTTGTATCGCCGGACACGCTCACCGGTTATTATATTTCCTGGGTGGAACTGCTTACCAGCAGCACCATTAAAGAAGATGGTTCCCTCCTGGGCTTCCTGCATACCATATGGCGGGTAGATGATACGATCATTCTGCTGGCAGCCATCGCAGGCCTGGCAGCGATGTTCACCACAGGTTTGATAAAAAGGCAGGCCATCTCACCATGGCTTACTGCCGCTTATCTGCTCATATGGATCGTTATATTCAATCAAAGCACCGAATCACCTACCTATATTATGGCCGTTACCGGCGTGGGGATGGGTTTACTCCTGCTCCCCTATAACAAATGGACCACCATTTTACTCTGCACCACTTTTGTGGTCACCTGCCTGTGTCCAACGGACTTCGTTCCGAAAGCGATCAATGTGATCGCTGTTAATTATCGTGTGAAAGCCCTACCCTGTTTTGCTGTGCTGCTCTTTCTGCAATGGCGCACCGTGATCATGAGCAAACAACATGGAAAAGCACATGTAACCTAACAACTAACTATGCAACTAGTAACACCAGAACCTACTACGTTCCCTGTTCCGATTAACAACCTGACTATTCAAAACAACAGGGCAACGCATCATCTCGATCTGGTGATCCCCTGCTGCAACCCGCCGGAAGGATGGGTAGCACAGATGATCGCAGATTATTGGGAATTACAGGACATGATGCCGGAAACGGCCATTCAGCTGATCCTGGTGAATGATGGCTCCGTACGCAACGTCACTCAAGCCCATCTCCGGCAACTGGCGGAAGGCATACCCGGCGCGCGCATCATCAATCACCCGGTGAACCGCGGAAAAGGATATGCCGTTCGATTAGGCGTAGCCGTTGCCACCGGCGACTACCAGGTATGTACCGACTTTGATTTTCCCTTCGGCGTAAAAGCCGTGAAGCAGGCCTTTGAACAATTGCTGCATGGATCAGATGTGGTGGCCGGCATCCGTGGTGAACAGTATGTAAAACTGCTGCCCCGCAAACGGAAAATGATCACCACGGTGAACCGCTTTATGAACCGTTATCTCCTGCATTTGCCGGTAGCAGATGCACAGGCAGGGCTGAAAGGCTTCAACAGCAAAGGCCGCAGGGAATTCCTGGCCACACGCATCAATGGCTTTTTATACGACAGTGAATTTGTTCACCGTGCAGGAAAGAACAAATCCCTGAAGATCCGCACGATACCGATCGTTTGCAGGCCCGGCATCTGCTTCTCTGAATTCAGATCAAAAGTATTACTGCGGGAATTCGTTAATTTCATGGGCATCCTCATTGTGAGTTAAGATGAAAAATAAGATACTGATCAGCGTAGACGTAGAGGAATTTGATATTCCGGAAGAATACGGGCAGAAGATCCCTTTACAGGAGAAACTGCTCGTATCCTATCGCGGCGTAGTGAAAACGATGACGCTGTTCGATGAACTGAACATCCGCGCAACCTTTTTCATCACTGCCTACTGGGCACAGAATTTCCCTGACATGGTAAAACGCATGGCAGCCAAACATGAGATCGCCTCTCATGCTTTTTACCATGATGCTTTTGATGAAACGGATCTTTTGGATTCACGGAATGAACTGGAATATATCAGCGGGCAGCAGGTGAAAGGCTTCCGCATGCCACGCCTGAAACCAGTGAGTATGGGATCCCTCGAAAAGGCAGGTTATACTTATGATGCTTCCCTCAACCCAACCTGGATACCAGGGCGCTACGACAACCGTAAACAACCCCGCTATGTGCATCGCAAAGGAGCATTATGGGTGATGCCTTCTTCCGTTACACCCCGTTTAAGATTACCGGTATTCTGGTTAAGCGTGAAGAACTTCCCTTTATGGTTCACGCGGTATTGCAGCCGCAGGATCCTCCGGAAAGAAGACTATTTTTCCTTTTACTTCCATCCCTGGGAGCTGGAAGACCTCAGCTCCTACAAACTGCCACTGGTAGTGAAAAGTATATCCGGCGCAAAGATGCATAACAAGATGCGGCGCTTTTTAGCTTATCTCAGTGCCAAAGGAGAATTTATATCACATAGTGATTATTTGGAGAAAGTACACTCCGGCGGGAAGGCATAGTCATTATAGTAAGCTTCCGCCTGTGCAACAGTAAGATCACCATCGAAAGTGATCACACGGTATTTCTGCGGATAAAATTTACCGGGCTCTATTTCCCATGCGCGATCCTTCGTAGGGCTGAACATCGCAAACACCTGGCCGTTCTGGTCTTTCTCCGGCCATATGCGCACCGGTTGCGGAGAGTTGAAATTATACCGCCAGGATAATACCAGCAAACCTCCTTTGCCTCCGTTCAGTGCACCTGTTATCTTAAACCAGCGGGCACGGGTATTATCTGCATCTTTACGGCTCTTTCCTTCAGAGGTAAGTACTACACTGTTCTCATTATTCCACTCACCTGCCCCCCTGATAGCAAAGCCTCCGCCATACCGGTATTCCAGTAATGTTATGGGAGATCTGCCTGCACAACGCAGTGTGGAAGTATAATCCCAAACCTGCTGATCTCCATCTCCATCATACGCGGTTACATTCAGTATCTCAATCATAGCAACCTTTTCCGGTTTAGTCAACACTACATGTTCCTGGAATAAAGAGAAACCACCATACACCTTTCCATTCCATGTACGGGCAAGTTTGGCAAACCGCACCGTGCCTGATAATTTTTTCAGGTTCCAGAAATCCACAGTATCGTTTTCAAATTTTGTATGCGTCCAGGGGTTCCAGATACCGAAGTGATGATAGTGATCTTTGGGATGGATATTGGTCAGCACTTTTCCCGAAGGTGTCCATGCCGGGTGAATAAAACCACTTCTCCTGAAAGCGGTATCCACACCGGCCGGCGGTTCCATTACCGCATAATTGTATTGTAGTATGGGCTTGTTATCCTTTTCAATGATATAGGCGGTATTTGTTGTACGCACCTTTACGCTGGCAACACTATCATAAGTTTTCTTTGACCAAAGTTCATATACACGCTCTTTCCCTGCCGGCAGATCTCTTTCCAGCCTCCATACAATGGTATGCTCGCCCTCCATTTGCGTTGGGGTAATAATCTTCTTCCCGCCCTCAACACTTATCAACTCGGTAGACATTAGTTCAATATGGAATTGTGGCAGAGCAACGCGCATAATAGTATTATGCCGCGCATATGGCCCGGCTTTAACCGTGATGCGCCCAAGCAGCTGTGCTTGTGAAAATAAGGTACTCATAAGCAAAACCAGTAATAACACATAACGTGGGTATCTCATATGGAAATCGATTGAATGTGAAGTAAATTACTCATTCCCATTTACATTTAATAACCTTTCCTTACCTTAACAGGGTTAATTCACCCCCAAAATATCCCCAAAATGAAAAAGGATAAACTGATTGTTTCCAACCGGTCTGCCCTGGTTAAAAAGTACGGCAGTAAACACAAAACATTCCTGAAAGACCTCACCGCTATTAAAGACTTTGATAAAAAGCGGAAACTGAGCACCGGGATCGTATTCCTTGACGATGCCACAGCCATGAAAAAGTATAAGATCCCCCCGGTAAAAGATCCGGAAGATCAGCGCCAGAACAAAGCTGCCATCGATGCCTTGTACAAACACTTTCAGCCGGACTACCTGGTGATCGCAGGAGCACAGGATGTAATTCCCTTCCAGGAACTGCATAACCTTTTAGCCAGCGATGATGATGAGGATGAGCTGATCCCCAGTGATCTGCCCTATGCCTGCGAGGCACCTTATCATACAGACCCGGCTAAGTTCATTGCCCCTACCCGCGTGGTGGGCCGTTTGCCAGACATCCCCGGCAGCAAAGACCCCGCATACTTCCATTCCCTGGTAAAAGATGTGCTGGCCAGCAAGCCGGTGAAAGATAAAGAGTACCGCAAATATTTTTCTGTGAGTGTATACGAATGGCGCCTGTCCACCCAGGAAAGCCTGCATAATATCTTCGGCGAAAATGGGCTGATGCAGATCTCTCCCATCAGCGGTCCCAAATGGACAACCGCACAGATGAAACCAAAAACACACTTCATCAATTGCCATGGCTCCCTGGAAGATCATTGTTATTATGGCCAGAGAGGCTCAAATTACCCCGAAGCCTTAAATGCCAGCATGCTGGCCAAAATGATCAGCAAAGGCACTATTGCGGCGGCAGAATGCTGTTACGGGGCACAGCTCTATAATCCCAATGAAAC
Organism: Chitinophaga niabensis; assembly: GCF_039545795.1. Taxonomy (NCBI): domain Bacteria; kingdom Pseudomonadati; phylum Bacteroidota; class Chitinophagia; order Chitinophagales; family Chitinophagaceae; genus Chitinophaga; species Chitinophaga niabensis. The sequence goes on from NZ_CP154260.1 coordinate 4,225,023, forward strand.
GGAAACCACACAGATGAGTGTGGCCAATACCTACCTGATCAATCACGCCATTGCCTTTATGGGAAGTTCCACCATTGCCTATGGTCCTACAGAAGGACAGGGCCTGGCGGACATCATTACACAGGAATTCCTTATCAATACCATCAAAGGCGCTTCTACCGGACGCGCTTTACTGGAAGCCAGGCAAAGCTTCCTGGATAAAATGGGTCCTACCCTGGACCCTTATGAACTGAAAACCATCGCGCAGTTCTACCTGCTGGGAGAACCATCTGTTGTACCGGTGGCCGGCGCTCCGGTATCCAAGTCCCTCAATGCCCGCAGGAACAGCCGGGATAATATGATCTCCAAAGGTGCTGCCCTCAGCAACTTCATTGCAACACCTACTTTAGTAAGTGCTAAAAAAGAGGGTACAGAATTTGCAGCGAACGTGCGGGCTTTACTGAAGGATAAAAAGTTCTCAGAAAAGGCCACCAAACAGGTTTTTGAAACGGCACCAAAGCCCAATGCGTTGACGCGGGACATGAAGGCTTTCAACACACCGGTGAAATTTCACGTATATTCATCCTCTTCTACCAGCGGTAAGCATAAGAAAACCAAGGTATTGGTAGTGAAGGAAAAGAACGGTGAAATAATGGGATACAGAGAATATGTCAGAAGATAAGAAACCAGCCCCTAAAAAGGTAAAAGGGCAAATTATATTAAAGACTTTCGCCAGAACCACTAAAAGCGAAAGTTTAGGTGTGTACCTGCAAACAGCAGATGGCACCTTCCTCATCCGGCCGGCAGGGGGTAATCCGTTTATGGATAATCCCCTGGCCGCCCTGGCGGGGAAATACATTGAGGCTCAGGGCCGTAAGAGCAGTTATGTTTTCTTTGCAAAAACCTGGAAGGAGATCACGGAAGAAGAAGCCGGATCAAAAGGATAAACCGTTCACCCCCAATCCCCGCCCCCAATTAATCCTGTTTAATCCACCCGTCCATATTGTTGGCAAAAGCCATATTTAGCGTGTAAATTTATAGTAACAAAAACCTGTCGATATGATCCGCCATTCTCTTATCCGGCAGACTGTTCTTGTTCTTGCAGCATATCTGTTATGTATCCCCCTGCAGGGAAACAGTCAGCCTAATCGTATCATGCAGCAAAAAACCGCTGCACTCCTGGGTAAATACCTGGTATCCTTTAAATCAGAAAGAGGCACTTTGCGTTACGTGTTGCACATAGACAGTGCGCGTGGGATGTTCTTTTTCGGTTCCCTTGAAAACGACACCAATTACCACCCATCCCGCCGGGAAGTCTGCCGCATCAAAGGCTTGCTGGCTGAACGCAAAGGGTACGACTTCATCATGAAGCCTGACCTCGAATACGGCACACCGTATAAACTTATCTGCCAGCCGCATGAATGGCTGCTGAACAACAAAACCTATTTCTCTATCCGGGAGCCGAATATCATTAACGGGTATATGCTCGCTACAAATGATATGGATAACCGGATGTACAGCTTCTCCGGTATGAAGCAGGAGCCTGAAAAAGAGCCGGAGAAGGTTTTGGTTTCCTTAAGTACTAAACCTTAAAAGGCCCTGTATAACTCAGCGCCGGTACCATTCCGGTTGGCATAGATGATCTTGCCGTTCCGGATCTTAACGCCATCTGCGGTATCTTCTGCCAGCAGCAACGGGCCGTCCATGTCAGTATAATCCAGATAGGGCAGCAGGTGCGCTACGGCAGAAGTACCAACGGTGCTTTCATTCATACTGCCCGTCATCACTTTCATGCCCAGCTGTTTTGCTTCCAGGATCATCCTGCGGGCAGGCGTGATGCCGCCGCATTTGGTGAGTTTTATATTGATGCCGTGGAAATAGCCATGGCAGTTCTTTACATCTGCTTCCACAATACAGCTTTCATCTGCAATGAGTGGTAAGGCGGAACTTTCGTATACCTTTTTCATGCCTTCCCAATCTGCTGCAGGCATGGGCTGCTCAATGAATTCAACACCCAGCTCTTTAAAAGCAGCGGCATTCCGGAGGGTTTCTTCCACACCCCAGGCACAATTGGCATCTACACGAAAAATGGCACTGGTATGTTTACGTAATTCCGTGATGATAGCAATATCATCTTTGGTACCCAGTTTGATCTTGTAAATGGGCCAGGGGAATTCCTGTAACTTCTTCACCATATTCTCCACCGTATCTATCCCGATGGTGTAATCTGTTAAAGGATTATGAGAAGGCTCCAATCCCCAGATCTCATACAGCTTTTTACCGAGCCGCTTTGCATAGAGGTCGTGCGCAGCAAGGTCCAGCGCGCAAAGCGCGAACAGATTATCAGATAACTTAGGATACATGGCTTCCCAGAAAGCTTCCGGCGTATCCAGTTTGTAAGCTTCAATAAAAGGGCGATGGGCATTGATTGCTGCCATCAGTATGGGTACCGTAATGTTGTAATAAGAATTGTCAGCAGTTTCTCCGAGGCCGCTCCATCCGTCTTCCTGCAGTTCTGCTACCAATAGCGGTTGTACATCCTTGCTTTTTCTCGAAATAGTAAACGTGTGGCGGAATCTTAACTCGAAGGGATAAAGTGTTAGTTCCATAATTAAATATACACAATGTACAATGATATTTCCTAACCCCTTCCTGCCATACTGATCATCCTGCGAATGGTTGTTGTAAGTCCCTCTGCTTTCAGCAGCGCTTCCAGGCTGAGTGGCATGCGGTAGCGCCAGTACCAGGGAGAAACAGCAGGAACATTGATCCGCTCTTCCTCAGGCGCTGTCCGGGGAAGGCTTTCATCCAGCGCCAGCCAGTCCTGCAGCTGCAGAATACACCACATAGCAGGTGACTGTAAATGTTCTTCAACCAGTGTATCATAATTCTCTTCTGCCCACTCGCGGATCGTGCTCATATCGTGCGTGGAAGGTGTTACAACAGAAAGATAGGGAGCGGATGCCAGCGTACTGTCTCCCCGCTTGGGCATACGCTGCACTTCCAGGCTGAGGATCCCCAGTAACTGCATCACACCCGGTACACAATGCGGTACCATACCAAGGTCTTCCCCGCAAACCAGCATATCCGTAGCCTGTTGCAACACCGGTAATTTCTTCAGCGCCTCCTGTTCCCAAAGCGCGTTATGACGGTGGAAAAAATACTGATCAGATAACTTCCGGAGTTTGTGCTGCACAGCAGGTTCCAGTGCTTCAAAAGAAGAGGTGAGGTGCATATGGAAACGGGGATGGAATTCGCCTTCCACCGGTTCAAGGAATAACACATTCGTGATCAGGTCCAGTAATCCCTGGCGGATAAAGGGATCCGGCTCTTCCGCCACCGACTGTTGGGTAGTGTAAGGGGCTTGTAGCCGGAAAGTACCATCGCCGTTCGGTTCAAAGTAAATGCCCTTTACAGCAGGCGTGGCATCGCTGAAAGTATTATAAAGGATCGGATCTGTGATATAAGGCTGGCAATAACGGGAACGGTCGAATGGAATGCCTGCCGCCCGCAATTCATCTATGGTAAAAGGGATGGCAGGATCAAAGTATCCCAGTAATCCGTCAAAAGTATCGCGGGGTATTTGCCAGATGCGGAAGAACCCAAGGATATGATCAATACGGAAAGCAGAGAAATACAATGCCATGTGCGCCAGTCTTTCCTTCCACCAGCTATACCCTGTTGCTGCCATCTCCGCCCAGTTGTATACAGGAAATCCCCAGTTCTGCCCCTTTACCGAAAAATCATCCGGCGGTGCGCCTGCCTGCACATTTACATTAAAGAGTTCCGGTGCTTCTTTTACCTCCACACTTTGGAGGAACACACCTATCGGCAGATCACCTTTGATAACCACTCCTTTGCTGTGTGCATAGTTAACGGCATCCAGTAACTGGTTATGCAACTGATATTGAATGAAGAAATAAAAAGCTGCTTCCGTTGGCTGGCCAGTAAGTTTCATATCCCGCTCACAACTGAAGCGGGCATAAGGTTCCAGCCAATGTTGATTGGCTGCTGCCCAGGTATGGTAAGTGCTATCTGGTTTAAACGCAGTGAACAACTCTTTCAGCACTTCCATCTTAATGCGGATTACCTGCTCATAATCCAGCGAAGGCAGTTCGTTCAGTTTTGCCTGGTGCTCTTTGTACTGTTTTACTTTACCTGCAGCGGGTAAATGAATATACGCAGGATGTAATGCAAATGCGGAAATAGCGGCGTAAGGATAAGAATCCGTCCAGCTGTAATTCACGGTGGTATCATTCACCGGCAACAGTTGCAGGATGCGCTGGCCGGTAGCTGCCGCCCAGTCCGCCAGTAATTTCAGATCAGCAAACTCCCCGATGCCTAATCCCTTTTCAGAACGAAGTGAAAACACCGGCACTGCAACACCCGCGCCTTTCCAGTGTGTTACGTTGAACCTTGCAAACCCGTCATGGATAATAGTACGGCCATGTATATTGAATTCACCGGTGAACAACACCCGGTTCTCTCCTTCCTCATAGATGAATTGCTCACCTTCCCTTTTTCCATACTTATACTCGATCAATACACCACGGGGAATATCTGCCAGGGTTATAAAATCACCTTCTGCCGTATAAGTTAAAGGAATAGCCTGTTTTACATTCCATGCGCCCAGCTCCGGAATGTTACCGATGATATAAACAGTTGCTGTTGCTTTTAACAAAGGAGCATGTACCCTGAAAGTATACAGTGCAGGCGAAGGAAGTGCAATAGTTTCCCGTTTAAAGAACACCTCACTAAAGGGAGCGGTTAACCAGGCATTCTCTACCATACCAGGCCATATCCAGATATCCCTTACCGTTAGTTCTTTATCAGAAGGGAAGCAATAAATAGTACGGGCATTTCTTTCTGCCAGCGTTCCCAGGTAATACCTGTAACGGAATACAGCCGGGTCATCCACCTGGATGGTCAGCCGCCAGTAAATGGCATTGTAATACTCCATCAATAACTTCGTTTCCCCCTGGTCATGGCAAACAGCTACATAGAGCTCCTGCCCCCAGGCAGATGAAAAACGAACATACAAGTGAAGCGTCATGCAGGGAAATTACGAAAAAAAACATGCCTGCACCAAAAGGTACAGGCATTGTTCAGTTTGACTATTTAGCAGTGCTCAAAGCTTTTGTAATTTCCTGGAAACAGACTTTCCGCCATGTTGCAACTGGAGGATATATGATCCTGCTGGTGTTTCCGCACACTTGAAGGGAATGGTATGTTTACCGGCTGGTAAGTTCCCGTTCACCAGTACTGCCACCACCTTGCCGTTAATATCATATACAGCCAGCCTGGTCTTACCCGCAGCTTTCAGGTCAAAGCTCACGGTGGTTTGTTGTGTGAATGGATTAGGGGCAGTAGTTAATTCAATTTCCGGTGCAGCCTCTTCTGTTTTAGCGATGCGGGCAACAAAGCTGCTGCCGTTCAGTACTTTTATTTCCGTATAACTGTTCCAGGCATTCACGCTGTTACCATGCCCTACAATGCGCACATATTTGGCGGACTGCGGGGAGAAGTTAAATGTTTCCAGGGCCGTGGTAGTACCACTGCTGTTCAAGCCGGTGGCTACATTGGTAAAAGAAGTACCATTCGTTGAAACCTGTATGTCAAAATTGGACGTGCGCACATTGCCATTATAGAAAGCGATCTGCACACCGGATACGGTTTGTGTGGTGCTCAAGCAAAGCTGGATCCACTGCGGGTTACCGGAGGCAGACCAGCGGGTGTTGAGATCATTATCCAGTACATTCGCCGGCACATTGCCATCGTCTGTACTTGCAGAGGCAGGTACACAGGGAGGTGAAGTTTGCTGTACCACCTGTACTTCCGTATAACTGTTCCAGGCATTTACACTGTTACCATGCCCTACAATGCGTACCCACTTGGCGGATGCCGCAGCAAAGTTAAAGGTCTCCAGCGCCGTGGAAGTTCCGCTGCTGCTCAAACCGGTAGCTACATTCGTGAAAGAAGTACCGTCCGTTGAAACCTGTATATCAAAATTGGAACTGCGCGTATTGCCATTATAAAATGCAATCTTCACACCCGTTACGGTTACAATATTATTTAAACAGAACTGGATCCATTGCCCGTCTCCATTGGCAGACCAGCGGGTAGCCAGGTTATTATCCAGCACATTCGCCGGCACATTGCCATCATCTCCACTCGCAGAAACAGGCGTGCAGCCCGGAGCACCTTGTACAGTGATGCTTACAGGTGTTGACGTTTTAGTTCCATTGGAATTATCTGTTGCTTTTGCAGTAAGACTATAAGTACCTGCTCCCACATTTGTCCAGCTGAAAGAATATGGGCTGTTCAGATCTTCTCCCAGTTTAGTGGTGCCCTGGAAGAATTCCACTTTGGAAATGGTACCATCTGTATCCGCAGCAGTGGCATCAATAGTAACAGATGCAGGTGCGGTAAAGGTGGCGCCGTTGGAAGGTGAAGTAATACTTACAGTAGGCAGTTGATTACCACCACCGGGGAAATCATCTGCAGGACTTAGTATCCGCTGACGGATCCAGGTACCCGCAGGTTTCAGACGGGCTGTGGCCCATGGGCCTGCAGAGCAGGTTCCGCTAAGCCATACCGCACCGGAACGGTTATCATCAGAATAGTTCCAGTTAGTCCAGCTGATCTTTTTGTTACGCATCAGGTCAATGTACTGCTGCGTCATCGTGAAGTCGTTGGGGCCATCGCCACTGGCTTCCTGTGAACCAAACTCTGTTACAAACACCGGCAGGCGGTCTGATGCCCAGTTCAGTTCATTTAAGTACACACTGCCGTGAGACTTTGCATAAAAGTGAAAAGTGTACATGATATTGGTAAAGCTCAAAGGATTGCTCACAATATCCTGTGCGGAACGACCATCGGAAATACCCATAGAGCCCCATGCATGTGTACCTACCAGGATCACCGCATCACTGTCGATTGCACGGATCACAGGAATGATCTGATCTGCATAGGTTTTGATCCTTGCCCAGGTAACCCCGTTCGGCTCATTACATACATCGTAAATGATGTTGTTCTTGTTCTTGTGCTGATTGGCAATAGCGGTGAAGAACGTTTTCGCTTTAGCGAGGTTGGCATTGGGATCGCCGGGTGTTAGCTGATGCCAGTCTACCAGCGCATACATGCCCCGCTCTGTGGCTTCATCGATCAAACGGCTCACCTGTGCAGTGAAACCCGCCGGATCGGTATCATAACCACCTTCCTGCACATACAGGGAAATGCGCAGGATATCCGCACCCCAATCATATGCCAGTGCATCCAGCGAAGCTTCTGTTAAACAACTCCCCCATCCATACCACTGGATGCCGTGTGTACTCATACCACGCAACTGAATTGGGTTACCATACTGATTACATAACTTAAGACCGATCACCTGTAATTGTCCGTTCTGCGCAACAGGTGTTTGCGCCCGGAGGATATTGGTTACCAATAACAGGCACAAAGACAGCAATAGCTTAAAGGATAAATGTGTTTTCATAAAGGTTAATATTAAGGGTTACGACTTAGGCTTCGGTTGCAGGCAATACAATGCCCCGTCCCGGTTTAGGACAATCGCGATAATTAAAAGGAGATGTGGAGGGTTGTAGTGTAAGTCCCTGACAACGGCTTCATAACGTGTTAAAGATCAATCGGGCTTTCACTCATCTTTCTGGCTAAAAGTGCAATCGTTTGCATAAATATAGGCAATTTCATATAAACAGGAAAAAATAATCTAAATTAGTAGCAGAATAATAATTCCACTTATGAAAACAAACCAGGATCTAAAAAGGCCTCTAACGGCCTGATCACCTCAATTCCCTTTATTATATTCCCACGCTGCAGGATCATTGTTAATCTTTAAAACCCTCTTCCCATGATGCAGGCGTACTTTATCCGTAGCTTCTTATGTTTGCTGTTATTGACCTCTGCTGCTGTACAGGCGCAGGTAACTGTTATTGCTGACGGCCCCGGCAATACTTATGAATTAATGGATCAGAAAGGATACGGTGTTGAATCCCCTGATTGCGGCCATGCTGTGAAACATATCAACGAAGTGATGGACGCACAGCTGGGTAAATATGTATTTGCTTTCACACTGCACCGCGACCTGGATGACGACCGCTGCGGCGCAACAGACAGGCAGCGGATTGAACTGAGAGGTAAAGGAAGTGAGCAGCAGGGCACGCAAGGCTCTACCAGTTATTATCGCTGGAAGTTTAAACTGGATGCTAACTTCCAGGAGTCTCCCAACTTCTGCCATATCATGCAACTGAAAGCATATGGTAATGGCCACGGCAGCGGCGCACCTATCATTACCCTCACGCCGCGTTATAACAACAAAATGGAAATAGGCCATACAGGGCTTGGTGGCGCTGTTGCCACCGCCAACCTGAGCCTGTTTAAAGGTGTTTGGGCAGAAGCCCATGTAAAGATCAAACACGATAATAACGGCACGCTGGAATTTGTGATCAAAAGACTGAGCGATGGTGTAACGCTGTTGTCTTATACCAACAACAGCCTGGATATGTGGGAAGATGGCGCTGGTTATGGTGCACCCAAATTCGGTTTTTACCGCAGCCTCACCAGTCCTTCTTACCTGCGCGATGAAACCATCTATCTTGCAGATATCTGTGTAACAAAAGGTACTACCAACCTTTGCCCCAGCGGTGTTGGAACAGCCTGTGTACCCGCCTCTGCAAGTACGGATGATGGCAACGTGCCCGCCAATGTATTGGATAACGATCTCAATACCCGTTGGTCCGCTTCCGGTAACCCGCAGTGGATCCAGCTTTGTTTGAGTTCCACACAAACCGTATCCGGCGTGCAGATTGCTTTCTATAGTGGTACTACCCGCCGCTCTAATTTTGATATCCAGGTTTCAACGAATGGCACTTCTTTCACCAATGTTGCCACCGGCCTGCAAAGCAGCGGCACCAGCAATGCGCTGGAAACATTTAACTTCTCTCCGCAGTCCGCCAGATATGTGCGCATTGTAGGGCATGGCAATACCGTAAATGCCTGGAACAGTTATACGGAGATGAAGGTATTGAATGGCAGCAGCTTTGTTTCCAGCCTGGGTAAAGCAATAGCAGACAATTCAGAAGCGTTAAACGCTACACCTAATCCATTCACACAGCAAACTACCGTGAGCTTTGATCTGAAAACCGCCGGGCAGACCAGGCTGGCTGTATATGATATTACAGGCAAGGTAGTGGCGGTGCTGGTGAACGGGAACTTACCAGCCGGTAAACATACCATTCCCTTCAAGTGTGCGGAAACACCCCCAGGATCGTACATTCTCCGGTTACAACACGGGGGCAGGTCTGTTTCCAGGAAATTACAGAAGCTCTGATCCTTCTTTGTGCATCAGTTTGAGTAAGTATTTACTCAAACTGATGCATCCTGAAAAACCTTAGGGCCCGTCAGATTGTACTAATGTGTATAACACCAAAATAATATTCACATGAAATATCTTCTGGCAGCACTGGCCTTTATATCCTGTAATAGCAGCAAAGTGCAGGAATTACAAAGGAAAATAGATGCATACGAAGCGGCTGAAAAGATCACGGCACAACGCCTTATCCGTATGGACTCATTGGATTTCCAGTTTTATAGTAACCAGCAATGGGACTCTCTCAGCCTCAGTCATACGGATGACGTTAAAGCATTCTACCCCGATGGGTCTACCTCCCAGGGCCTTTTCCCGGCGCATATAGATTTGCTTAAATCCCAGTTCGTATTTGCCCCGGACACGAAGGTTACCAGCCATCCCGTAAGTTTTGGCTCCGGGGAATGGACCTGTGTGATAGGCATCGTGGAAGGCACTTTCTCCAACGTTATGCCTGCAGGCGATAAAACGATTGCTCCTACAGGTAAGCGGTTCAGGTTCCCCATGGTCACTGTCGGGCATTGGGAGGGTGGAAAGATGAAGGAGGAATATATATTCTACGACAACCTGGGGATCATGAAACAGATAGGGTTGGCGCAATAATTAGGATAATTCGCGGAACTGGCTTATTTTATTTATCATAAGTCAACGCGAACTATATGAACAGATCATCAACCATCCTGATCACCCTTCTTGTATCCTCTTTATCCCTGCATGCGCAGGACTTCCAGGCACAGATCGCACAAAAGGCCACTGCGCTTTTACCTAAGGTTATTGAATGGCGGAGATACCTTCATGAACACCCGGAACTTTCCAACCGTGAAACCAAAACTGCAGAATACGTTGCAGCACATTTGCGCAGCTTAGGTATTGAAGTGCAGACAGGCATCGCCAAAACCGGCGTGGTAGGTTTGCTGAAAGGCGGCAAACCAGGGCCTGTTGTTGCCCTGCGTGCGGATATGGATGCGTTACCCGTATTGGAGAAAGCGGATGTTCCTTTTAAATCCACTGTTACCGCAGAATACCTGGGGCAAACAGTTCCCGTGATGCATGCCTGTGGACACGATAGTCATGTTGCCATTCTAATGGGCACTGCGGAGGTGCTGGCGGCGATGAAGAAGGATCTCCCCGGTACTGTTAAGTTTATCTTTCAGCCGGCAGAAGAAGGCCCTCCGGGCACAGAAGAAGGCGGCGCTCCCCTGATGGTGAAAGAAGGAGTGATGGAAAATCCTGTGGTGGATGCCATATTCGGATTACATATCAGCTCTTCCATTGAGATAGGAAAGATCCAGTATAAACAGGGAGCAATGATGGCTTCTTCTGACTGGTTCACCATTGCCATTAAAGGAAAACCATCACATGGCTCCTCTCCCTGGAACAGTATAGATCCTATTGTTGTGGGCACACAGATCATCAACAGCCTGCAAACCATTGTAAGCCGCCAGGCTAATATTGTGGATGCGCCGGTGGTGATCACAGTGGGTAAATTCCATTCCGGTGTAAGGAGTAATATCATTCCGGAAGAAGCATTACTGGAGGGTACTATCCGCACGCTGGACAGTAAAATGCAAACGGATGTGCATGAACGTATCCGCCGTACGGCAACCAAAATAGCAGAAGCTTCCAACGCACAGGCCACTGTTACCATAGATAAGAAAACGCTGGTCACCTTTAATGACTCCGCATTGGTATCCCGCATGCTCCCCTCTTTACAGAAAGCGGCAGGTAATGGTAAAGTGAGTATCATGAACTGGGTAACGGGTGCAGAAGATTTTTCTTTCTATGGTACTAAAGCACCTGCTTTCTTTTTCTACCTGGGTGGTATGCCCAAAGGCAAAGATCCCAAACAGGCTCCCAGCCACCATACACCGGATTTTTACATTGACGATAGTATGCTGGATGTGGGTGTGAAAGCATTCTGTAATCTCGTTTTTGATTATAAGAAGAAATAAAGACTGTATCCTTTTTGCCTTATTGAAGAAATAAAAAAAAGCCCGGACGTTTAATGCGTCCGGGCTTTTTAAATATTCAGAAATCCTTACTTCACTTCTTCAAATTCTGCATCTGTTACGGTATCACCGGCAGCACCCTGCTGACCAGCACTACCTTGTTGTGCACCTGCCTGTGCTCCGCCATCAGCGCCTGGCTGGCCTTGTGTGGCTTTGTACATTTCTTCAGAAGCAGCTGTCCATGCATTATTCAATTCTGCAGTGGTAGCATCGATCTGTGCCAGATCCTGTGTTTTCACCGCTTCACGAACTTTCTCCAGTGCGGATTCGATAGGCGCTTTCTTCTCAGCAGGAATTTTATCGCCGTATTCTTTCAGTTGTTTCTCTGTTTGGAATACTAAGCTTTCAGCCTGGTTCACTTTTTCGATCTTCTCACGTGCCAGTTTATCTTCAGACTCATTTGCTTTCGCTTCTGCCTTCATCTTTTCAATCTCTTCCTTGCTCAAACCGCTACCGGCTTCGATACGGATGTTCTGAGATTTACCAGTGCCCTGATCTTTAGCTGTTACATGGAGGATACCGTTGGCATCAATGTCAAAGATCACTTCGATCTTCGGCACACCACGTTGTGCAGGTGGCAGATCGTTCAGGATGAATTTACCCAGCGTTCTGTTCTGAGAAGCTAAAGGCCTTTCACCTTGCAGTACATGGATCTCTACGCTTGGCTGGTTATCAGCAGCGGTGGAGAATACCTCACTCTTCTTGGTAGGAATGGTAGTGTTGGATTCGATCAGTTTGGTGAACACACCGCCCATGGTTTCGATACCGAGGGACAATGGTGTAACGTCCAGCAACAACACATCCTTCACTTCACCGGTGAGTACACCACCCTGGATAGCAGCACCAATGGCTACTACTTCATCCGGGTTCACGCCTCTGTTCGGCTTTTTACCAAAGAATTTCTCTACTACTTCCTGGATCTTTGGAATACGGGTAGAACCACCTACGAGGATCACTTCATCGATCCTGGAAAGGTCGAGACCGGAATCGGCCAGGGCTTTCTTACATGGTTCCAGCGTTCTTTGGATCAGGCTATCGCTCAGTTGCTCAAATTTAGCGCGGGTGAGTTTCTTTACAAGGTGTTTAGGTACACCGTCTACTGCAGTGATGTATGGCAGATTGATCTCGGTTTCCTGGGAAGAAGATAATTCGATCTTCGCTTTCTCGGAAGCTTCTTTCAAACGCTGCCAGCTCATTGGATCTTTATGCAGATCTACTGCTTCGTCTTTCTTGAATTCATCTGCCAGCCAGTCCATGATCACTTTATCAAAGTCATCACCACCCAGATGGGTATCACCATTGGTAGATTTTACTTCGAATACGCCATCACCCAGTTCGAGGATAGAGATATCGAAAGTACCACCACCAAGGTCAAACACGGCGATCATGCTATCGTTATGTTTCTTATCCAAACCGTAAGCCAGTGCGGCTGCGGTAGGTTCGTTGATGATCCTGCGAACGGTAAGACCGGCAATTTCACCGGCTTCTTTCGTTGCCTGGCGTTGCGCGTCGTTGAAGTACGCCGGAACAGTGATAACGGCTTCCGTTACTTCCTGGCCCAGGTAATCTTCCGCAGTTTTCTTCATTTTTTGCAGGATCATGGCAGAGATTTCCTGCGGAGTGTATAATCTGCCGTCTATATCAATACGTGTAGTGTTATTATCGCCTTTTGTCACTTTGTAACTCACGTGATTCAGTTCGCTGGATACTTCATCGTAATGGCGACCCATAAAACGCTTCACAGACATGATAGTGTTGATAGGATTAGTAATGGCCTGGCGTTTAGCCGGATCACCTACTTTCCTTTCGCCGTTCTTTAAAAATGCAACAACGGAAGGCGTTGTACGGCGGCCTTCATCGTTGGCAATAACTACCGGTTCGTTACCTTCCATTACGGCAACGCAAGAGTTGGTAGTTCCTAAGTCAATACCTATGATTTTTCCCATAATAATTAATGTTCTCCTTTGTGAAACAGTGTGGCCCGGACGTTTCCGGACCTTGACCATGTTTTGTCAATGATTATGCCAAGCCAGCTTTTATGCAATTATGTCAGTTTTTCAGGTCAGATCTTGTATATCAATAAAAACTATGTCTTTTTGGTAGAACACAGTGGCGCAAAATTTGTTTTCCATGGGTATCACTAACCGTAATCATATGAAAAAAATCAAATGGGTCATTTACTTGTTGACCGTCTTACCCCTCGCAAGCATGGCGCAGACCCCGTCAACCACCTCAGAAACCGCGGAGGTCACACCATCCTCCGGCGGCGTTTTTGGCGGAAGTAAGAACTTCCGCACTTTCTCCATAGGCATTAATGGCGGTGTATTGATACCCTCTGTTGCTACCGGCGGTAGCAACGATTTCACCAAATGGCAGGTCAATTACGGCTATGGCGCCTATCTTAAATGGCAATTGCTGCACTTCCTCGCTCTCCGGGGGGACTTTGTAGCAGGTAAGCTGAAGGCAGACAACAGCCGTGAATTAGGCAATGGCCAGGCACCAAACAGTCCTTACGCATCGTTCGAAACATCTCTTAAATGGTCCGGTAGTTTAAACGCCGTTTTCAACCTGGCCACTATTAACTGGCTGCACAAACAGAGTGCCGCAACATTGTATGTGTCTGTAGGTGGCGGTTTGGCAGGTTATAACCCGGAAGTGACCACCCCGGGCGGTGTTACCACGGAGTACAAACCCAGCGGGGCTATCAAAGAGTTTTTTGTACCTGTTGGGGCCGGTTTGAAGTTCAAACTCTCAGAAGGTGTGAACCTCGATCTCGGCTATACGATGCATTACCTGGACGGGGATAACCTGGACGGCTATAACAAAGCGCCTTCCAAGGATAAATACGCCTATGGTTATGCCGGCCTGGAATTCAGCCTTGGCAATCGCAGCAAACCACAACTGCAATGGCATAATGCCCCGGCAGTGATGTATGATCAGCTGGAAGCTTCCCGCAATCAACTGAAGATGGAACTGGATGCAGAAAAGGAAAACAACGCCAAACTGGCTGCCAGTGTAGCTAAACTGCAGGCAGACAGTGATGGTGACGGTGTTTCTGATCTCTTTGATAAATGCCCGAACACTGCTGCAGGTGATAAAGTAGACGGTTCCGGCTGCCCGCTGCCGAAACCTGACACATTGAAACCGGAAGTAAAAGTGATCATTACGGAAGATGACCGCCGCCTGGTAAGGGAAGCTATTGCCAACCTGGAATTTGCTACCGGTAAAGCCGATATCAAACCAAGTTCCTTTGCTTCACTGGATAGAGTGGCAGACCTTATCAAACGTAAGAACCTGAGCCTTAAACTGGCAGGCCATACAGATAATGTAGGTAAAGACGCCAGCAACATGATCTTATCCAAGAACAGGGCAGAATCCGTGAAAGCTTACCTCGTTGGCAAGGGCGTTAACCCAAGCCGGATAGAAGCTACCGGATACGGTGAAACACAGCCGATTGCGACCAATAAAACAGCCGCAGGACGCCAGCAGAATCGCCGCGTAGAGTTCACTATCTATTGATAATCTGACAGTTTTACATGTCATCATACCAAGGGCGCCGATGTAAGATCGGCGCCCTTTTTTGCGGCATACTATTTGCCAAAAGACACCCTGCTAAAATAACATATTATGAAAAAAATTGCTTTTCTAGCATTATTCGGGGGCCTGTTCACCCAGCAGGCGAACGCACAGGAGCTCTCTCTTGGTGTAAAAGGTGGTCTTAACGTTGCCAAAGTAACCAACACCATCTTCAACGATGAGAAGACCCGTGCTGCCATTTACCTTGGCGGCTTTGCCCGTGTAACTTTTAACGAAAGCTGGAGTGTTCAGCCGGAATTATTCTACTCCGGCCAGGGGCTCAAATACAATGTTCCTATCCTGGGAGAATACAAGGTGCGCCTGAATTACATCAACCTGCCTGTGATGGTACAGTATCATCTCATTCCTGAATTTTACCTGGAAGCAGGCCCTCAGCTGGGTTTTATGGTAGCTGCCAAAAACAAACACGGTAACACTACCGTGGATATCCAAAACCACACGAGAGGGGTAGACTTTGGGCTGGGCTTTGGACTGGGTTACGACTTTGACTTCGGTGTAGGTATCGGTGCAAGGTATAATTTCGGATTAACGGATGTGTATGATCACGATGAGAGCCAGAAGAATTCCGTTGCACAGTTCGGGTTATATTATACCCTTGGGAAGTTTAAAAGATAATTGAACGGCAGCATTTATTGCTGCTGTTCTGTTCTAAGCCAATCCCAGCAATGGCATAAAAGCACGTTCTTCAAAAATGTGATCTGCCACTTCCTTCAACCTGTCATGCTCTGTATTAAAAGCAATGCCTATACCCGCTTTGCGCACCATACAGATATCATTTACACCGTCTCCGATAGCGAGGATGTTCTGCATCTCAATGTCATACTGACCACGTACATGCTGCATCATGTTACATTTGCAGTAATCATGGTTACAGTCATTATCCGGCAGCTTTAAAAAATTAGCGGGAATGCTCACAACGCCGGTAGCAATATTATCATGAAACTCCAGCACATTGGCGCAGGAGAAATGCATGCCCAGCTGCTCTTTCACGTAATTGGTGATGCAGGTATAACTATCACTGATGATGCCGCATACATATCCCTTTTCTTTCAATCCCTTTATCACACTTACGGCATCTCCTACTAACGGGATCGATCGTACGACAGCTATCAGTTCTTCCTGCGTTCTTCCTTTCAGCAATTGTGCGATCTTTTGTGTGCGTATGATATCTGAATAACCCGCTTGTATAATAGCCCGCAGCTCCGGCATAAAGCCAAGCTTCTCAGCTGCAGTGTAAATAAAGCTTTTGTGCAGAAGGGTATTGTCCATATCAAAAATGGCCATCTTCCTAAAGGGCTGTGTTTGCATGGTATCACAAAGTTACGCAAAATTGCCCGGCCATCCGGGAGCAGGCTGTTAAATTAGGTTTAATAAAACTACCTTTGCTGTCTAAATTTGCATTAACATTTTTCAGAATGAGTGTAGTTATTGCTATCAAAAACGCCGCAGCAGCGGCCATTCAGGCCTTATACCAGCAGAATTTCACTGCTGACGATGTGTCTGTTAACACCACCAAGCCAGAATTCGAAGGGGAATATACTGTTGTCGTATTTTCATTCACAAAGTTCAGCCGCCTGAAACCGGAAGAAACCGGCAAACAACTGGGCGAATACCTTTTAGCCAATAACCCTGCGCTTTTTGCGGGCTTTAACGTAGTGAAAGGTTTCCTCAACCTCCAGATCCAGGATCAATACTGGATACAATACCTGCAAAACGCACATAGTAATAAAGCCGTTGGCCAGAAGCCTGCCAATGGCCGTAAAGTGATGGTGGAATATTCTTCTCCCAACACCAATAAACCCTTACACCTGGGGCACCTGCGCAATAATTTCCTGGGTTACTCCGTAGCGGAAATTTATAAAGCGAATGGGTTTGAAGTGATCAAAGCCAACCTGGTGAATGACCGTGGTATCCACATCTGCAAATCCATGCTTGCATGGCAGTTATTTGCACATGGTGATACACCTGAAACCACCGGCATTAAAGGAGATCACCTGGTAGGTGACTACTATGTACATTTCGAAAAAATACTGCGTGATCAGGCAGAGCCGATCATCTCCCGCGTACTGGAAGGCAACCTGAAAGATTTTGAAGGCGCGGAAAAGGATAAGATAGAAAAACTGCACAATGCCACCCACAAACCGGAAGTGCAGGCAGATAAAGAGAAGCTGGCTAAAGTACAGGATGAGATAAAAGAACTGAGCCGTAATAAAACAGAGATCATGCAGCAGGCTAAGATCATGCTGCAGCAGTGGGAAGCCGGTAACCCTGAGGTACGCGCACTCTGGGCTACCATGAACGGATGGGTGTACGAAGGTTTTAATAAAACCTACCAGCGCCTTGGCATTGATTTCGACAAAATGTATTACGAAAGCAATACCTACCTGCTGGGAAAAGACCTGGTGGAAGAAGGTTTGCGGAAAGGTGTGCTGTTCCGTAAAGAAGATAACTCCGTATGGATAGATCTTACGGCAGACGGGCTGGATGAGAAATTATTGCTCCGTGGAGACGGTACATCTGTATACATGACGCAGGACCTGGGCACTGCGCGTTTGAAGTATGACGATTACCAGATGGAAGAAAGCCTGTACGTGGTAGCAGATGAACAGAACTATCATTTCAAGGTATTGAAACTGATCTTACAGAAACTGCAGGAACCTTGCGCAGATGGTATTTACCATCTCTCCTACGGCATGGTGGAATTACCGCATGGCCGTATGAAAAGCAGGGAAGGCACCGTAGTGGATGCAGATGATCTGATTGAAGAAATGGTGCACACTGCCGCCACACAAACAGAAGAATTAGGTAAAACGAAAGGTTTCTCTGAAGAAGAATTACGTGAGTTGTACGAAACCATTGGTTTGGGCGCCATGAAATTCTTTCTGCTGAAAGTAGATCCTAAAAAGAAAATGGTGTTCAATCCCGAAGAGTCTATTGACCTTCACGGTTTCACCGGCCCCTTTATACAATACAGCTATGCGCGTATCCAGTCCATCCTGCGTGAATTCAGCACGGCAGACCTGGAAGGCCTTACAGCGTATACGCATAACGACTCATTACTGCCCATGGAAAAAGAGCTGATCATGTTATGTGAGCAGTTCGATACCATCCTGCTGGAAGCACAAAAGGAAATGAGCCCGGCTGTGATTGCCAATTATGCATTTTTACTGGCACAGACCTTCAATTCCTTTTATGCTAAAAAGGAGCAGGGTAAATACATTTACTCTGTGAGAGATGCAGAAAATGAGAATAAGAAGAAACTGCGTCTGCAGATGGCTACCCTCACGGCGAACACAATCAAACAAAGTTTGAAGTTCATGGGTATTTCGGTACCAGAGCGGATGTAATGATCACCGCTCCCCTAAGGTTAAAGCCTGATCGCAGATAGCCTGCCCGCGGGCAACCTCACCGGAACAGATATACGATTTCCCGAGCATGAACATGGCAAAGCCGTTCAATGGCTGCTGCAGGAGAATGTTATTCCATTGCGTGATAGCGTTCTTAAATTCCTGTTTCTTGTAATAGGCATTGGCGAGGTTCGTCATTACCTGAACATCTTTAGGTCTTATTGCTAAAGCGGAGAGCAGGTTACGTATGGCGTCATCATAAGCGGCCTGTTTAAGGTGGGCCATACCCAGGTTTAAATAAAGATCTGCGTCTACGGGGCGCCCTAACCTGGCTGCCTGCTCAAATGCCCCCGTGGCGGTTTTGTAGTTTTCCATATTGAAATTCATCATTCCCAGTTCGTAATATACATCCGGCGAGGTACTGTCTCCCTGCAGTGATAACTCGTAATAACGGATGCTTTGTTTATAATCTTCCTGCTGGGCGTACAACCGCGCAACCTGGCAGAGTAATTCTGCCTTCCGCGGTTCTTCCTTACAGGCATTTTCCAGCGCAGGGATGGCTTCTGCCGGATGATCGAGGTAAGAATAACTTAACCCGATGATCCTGTGCATTTTGCGGCAGCCCTGTTGTTGCGCGCGGTAAGCATAGGTCAGTGCATCCTCATACGCTTTTTGCTCGTAAAAGATGCCCGCCAGCGTTTCCAGCGCAGCCGGATGTTCAGGAGACTTTTCCAGTAAAATGAGTAATTGTTGTTTAGCCGGTTCCGGCTGCTGCTGCAGGCGGTAGATCCCGGCCAGTTCTATATATGCTGCCGCAAAAGCCCCGTCAGCAGCAATAGCAGCCATAAAACGCTGTTGCGCTTCATCCAGGCGGCCATCCTTCTTCAGCTGCAATCCCTCCTTATATAGTTTCCTGGCACGGTTATCACCGGATGGTGATCCCGCAAAGGCCGGCACAATAATAAACATCGCCAGCACAAAGGTGCATAGGTGTAGGATACGGTATAGGAACATATAAAAAGCACTTTACGTGCTTTGACAAATATAAATAAAGATTAATTTATAACGAAAAATATTTCATGTCATCTGAGGAAAAAGAAAGGGGCAGTAACTGGAGGGCATCCCCGATCACGATCACCTTCCCGGTAAGGCCGGAGAGGATCAGCCGGATGGGAGCCCTGAACCGCTGCTGGTATTCCGCCAGGGTCTGCCGGCAGAGACCGCAGGGGCTGATGGGCCTGGAACTGTCTCCCTGCTCATTATGGTAGCTCACGGCAATGGTTTGTACCGGCACATCCGGGTATTGGGAAGAAGCGGCCGAAAGCCCTGTTCTTTCCGCACAGATCCCTACCGGGTAGGAAGCATTCTCCTGGTTGGTACCCACTACCTGTTTGCCGTTAGCCAGCTGTAATACGGCGCCGACCCTGAAATGGGAATAGGGTGCATAAGCGTGTTTGGTGGCTTCCCTTGCCGCCCGGAGCAGAGCAGCATCAGCCGGGGATAAGGAAGAAATGTCCGTGTGTTCTTCAAATATGATCTGTTGGGATCTCAGTTCCATACATTGGGTTTAATTAAACAGGGAGCAGCAAATGCCGGATTCCGAAGGTAATGCTTTTCGAAATTCAACGATGCTGCTCCCTGTTGGTTATGAACCTTTTGAGCGTAATTACCGGATAGTTCTGAACAGGCGGCTCCAGCGGATGCCACCTTTACCGTAGCTCATCCAGATGAGCCAGGCCTTCCCTACCACATGGTCCTCCGGAACAAATCCCCAATAGCGGGAATCCAGGGATTTATGACGGTTATCCCCCATCATCCAGTAGTAGTTCATTTTAAAGGTGTAGATATTAGTGGCTTTGCCATTGATAACAAACTGGCCACCTTTGGTTTCCAGGGTATTGTTCTCATATACGGCAATAATGCGGCGGTATAACTCAATATTGCTGCTATCCAGTGTTACGGTAGCGCCTTTTTGAGGAATATAGATGGGACCGAAGTTATCGATGGTGAATTTGAAATGCGCGGTATCCTGCGGCCAAACCCCATCTTCCGTATTATCCAGGAAAGGCTGGATGTTGTTGTTCACGATGGGGAAAGCACCGATCTCTTTGGCTTCTGAAGGCGTAAGATTATAACTCATCCTGCCCGCTACTTTCATTTCCGGGGTATTGTCCACCCCCATTTCTTCGAGGCGCATCGGGTTCAGGGTCTGATTCTCTGAAGTGGTAACATGATAAAAACGCTGGCTGGCCGGCGGCGGTGTTTCAGGTCTGCCATTCACGATCACGATACCGTCTCTTACGGCCAGGGAATCACCTGCAATACCTACACAACGTTTGATATAGTTTTCGCGTTTATCTACGGGGCGGGAAGTAACCTGGAATTGCCTCCACACTTCGTCCCTCCCCATCCGGCGAACCAGCTCGTAATAGCTTTCGTCCTGATGCTCAAGGGCTACGGTATCTCCTTCAGGGAAGTTGAATACCACTACATCGTTCCGTTTGATATCACCAAAACCGGGCATGCGCCTGTACTTCCAGGAAACTGCCTCCGAATAGGCTTTGGTATATTTTGTCAGGGGAAGGGTATGATGTGTAAAGGGTACTGCTAATGGTGTCATAGGGATGCGGGGACCGTAACTAACTTTGCTGACGAACAGGAAATCATTCACCAGTAAGGTTTTTTCCATTGAAGGCGTAGGTATGGTATATGCTTCAAAAATGAAGGTGCGGATCAGCGTAGCCGCTATTACGGCGAATAAAGCTGCATCCAGCCATTCGCGTACTGCGGACTTTTTCTTCTTAGGCTGACCATCCTTCTTTCTCCAAAATGCCAGGTTCATTCGATATCGTTTAGTTAGTTGAAAGAACAAATATAATATTCTACCAATTGTAAGCTAGTTTTCCTTCGCAAAAGTTTTCATAAAAAAATCCCACGATAGTTCGGTAAAATCAACGCGCAGGTCAAACAGTTTATAGCTATTTTTGTTTAATTACTATACACGTAACATTGAACAGTTTCACCATAAAGGATCTGGAAAGCCTCACCGGCATCAAAGCGCACACCATCAGAATATGGGAACAGCGCTATAATGTAATGCGGCCTAAACGGAAAGATACAAATCACCGGGTATATGACAACGGTGATCTTAAACATATCATGCGCATTGCGTACTTATACCGTCACGGTTACAAGATCTCCAAGATCGCCATGATGACGGATGAGCAGATCAAGCAATTGTCGCTGGAAGAAGGCGGGCAGAAGGGTACACACCTGCACCAGGTGTATATCAATCAGTTAGTGGAGGCCATGATCGATTTTGATCAGACCAAATTTGAGAAGATCTTCCATAATGTATTGCTCCGGATGGGTTTTGAACAGACCATCCTGAAAGTGATCTACCCTTATATGGAACGGATTGGCCTGCTCTGGCTGGTGGACTGTGTGATCCCTGCACAGGAACACTTCGCTGCCAATATCATCCGTAAAAAGCTGATGGTAGCCATAGACGGGCTGGACCTGCCCAAAGAAGAGGATGAAAAGTTCCTGCTCTTTCTCCCGGAAGGCGAATTTCACGAAGTACCCCTTCTTTTCACCCAATACATGCTCAAGAAACATGGCTGCGCCGTGATCAATTTCGGAGCGAACGTACCCTTAGAAGATCTTACCTTTTACACAGAACGCAAACAGGTAGATCATATCTACACGCATATCATCACCAATTTCCCGCAAAAGGCGCTGGATAACTTTGTGCGGGACCTGGGAAGGCTTTTCCCCGGCATCCCGGTTACCATCTCCGGCCCCCAGATTGTACGGATCACACCGCCCCTGCCGGACAATGTGACGCTTTTAATGTCTATGGAAGAAGTGCTGCAGTATGTGCGGCGTAAGGTGGTTTTATAATTCTCTTTCCAGGATCCTGTTAATTTCCCTGGCGCGGTTCATCACCATAAAGTGTCCGCCTTTTATGATCGTATGGGTAGGTTGTACAAATCTGCGCGGGAAAGGCCGGTCGTTACTCCCGTGAATATGTACGAGAGAGGGCGGCACCCATTCATTCTGCCAGCTCAGCACCGCGTTCAGTGCCCAGCGCATATAGAAGTGATCTTTATTCTGACTGTACAGGTAATCATGCAGTAACTGCCTTTCCTGCTCTGTGCTCGTTTGCATAAACAGCCGTACAATGAACTGGCGCTGGCCGAACACGAGTTTATCCGGCAGGGTCCGCAACAACCGCTTTGCCAGCTTGTTGTAATAAGGGGGCAGTTCCCGTTTGTGTTTGATGCTGGATAATAAGATCACCTTTTCCACCGGTTGCTGACGGGCAATTTCTATGCTCATCATACCACCAAAGGAAAGCCCCAGCATTACGGGGTTGGGATGCAGGATACGCCGGGCCATGCGGGCCGCATATTCTTCTATGGGCTCATCGTGGCTCAGTGGTTTGATCCAGGGGAGAAAATGTGTTTCATAACCTTCCGGAAATTCCAGGTTTTGAAACACCCTTTCATCAGCCCCGAGTCCGCTGATCAGGTAAATGTGTTTGTTACTCATTGTCTTCCGCGGATTTGCGAATATCGTACCGCTCCATCTTGTTGTATAGGTGACTACGCTGAATATCAAGCTCCTGGGCAGTTTTAGACACATTCCAGCCATTCTTGTTCAGCATAAATACTATAAAGATTTTTTCAACTTCATCACGGAAAGCATGCAGCCGGGTTAACACTAGCAACTCATCATTCAGGTAGTGGCTTTTTTTTTCTCGTGATTGGGAATTACATAATTCTCCACATCATCCGCCGAAATGGTTTTCCCTGAAAGGATCACCAGCCTTTCCACTACGTTCCGCAGCTCACGGATATTGCCCGTCCAGTTATGCTGTTGCAAAGCTTTCATGGCATCTTTGTCTGCAGATTTACGCGCTATCCCATACTCTGCGCAAACAATGTCCAGGAAGTGATCTACCAGCAAAGGCACATCTTCTCTCCTGTCGTTCAGCGCAGGTACATGAATGAGGATCACGCTGAGGCGGTGGTAGAGGTCAAGACGGAAATTCTTGTCTTCCACTTCCTTCAGCAGGTCTTTATTGGTAGCGGCCACCACGCGTACATCCACACTGATCTCTTTATCTCCGCCCACGCGGGTGATCTTACCTTCCTGCAGCGCACGCAGTACTTTAGCCTGTGCGCTGAGGCTCATATCGCCGATCTCGTCCAGGAAAAGGGTACCACCGCTGGCCTGCTCAAACTTGCCGATGCGTTGTTTGATGGCAGAGGTAAAAGAACCTTTTTCATGGCCGAATAATTCGCTTTCTATCAGTTCGCTGGGAATAGCAGCGCAGTTCACTTCCACCATCGGGCCACTGGCGCGGTTGCTGTACTCATGGATCCAGCGGGCTACCAGCTCCTTTCCTGCCCCATTCTCCCCGGTAACCAGTACACGGGCATCTGTTGGTGCTACTTTATGAATGGTGTCTTTAATTTTAACGATGGGGCTGGACTCTCCGATCATTTCAGGTGTTTTGTTCACCTTTTTGCGCAGCGTTTTGGTTTCTGCCACCAGGGTGGTTTTATCCAGTGCATTCCGCAGCGTGATCAGCAGGCGGTTCAGGTCCGGCGGTTTGGAGATGTAATCGTACGCGCCTTTTTTTACGGCTTCCACCGCAGTATCTATATTACCGTGCCCGGATACCATGATAATGGGAACATCCGGGTTGATCTCTTTTGCTTTTTCGAGAAATTCGAGGCCATCCATCTTCGGCATTTTGATGTCGCACAACACGGCATCATATGCTTTCTCCTTGTACATTTTGAAACCTTCAGCCCCATCGGCAGCTTCTTCGATCTTATATCCTTCGTAGGACAGGATTTCGGAGAGCGTTTTACGGATACTTTTCTCGTCGTCTATAATCAATATGTTGGCCATAGGTTGTCTAATATTTTAAACAGTCAGCGCCAAAAATAAGAAAAAGATGAAAGCCAGCTTCATCTTTCAGAATGATACAACAAAATACTCACATTCAACCGCAGCAAAATAAATAATTACATGCCTGCATTGACTTTAAGGCGCAGAAGTCTACCAAATTTGTGTAATTTTATCCCCAGAAGGCACGTTATGACAGAACGTAGCAGGTAACTATTCAGCATTATGAAGCAATTATTGGAGCAACTCAAAAAGCGCCACCAGGCCGCTGCAGCAAACGCATATCCCTCATCCGAACAGGTGTGGGCTTTTTGCAGGGACCTGGTGAACTGGTTATTCCCTGAACATACAGGGAGGGTGATGGACGATGCACAACTGGAACAATACGCGCTTCAGTTGGAGGCACAGCTAAGGGACCTGTTGCAGAACATGGGTTCCCGCCTGCCACAGGATGCGGCCACCACCAGCCGGCAGTTCATGGAACTGGTACCGGGCATTTACAGCGATCTCACAAAGGATGCGGAAGCCATCCTCCAGGGAGACCCTGCTGCCACCTGTCTCTACGAAGTGATACGTGCCTACCCGGGTTTCTATGCCATTGCCGCTTACCGCGTGGCACATGGCCTGCATAGCCTGGACGTACCTTTATTACCAAGGGTGATCACAGAATTTGCACATGCCAAAACCGGCATTGATATACACCCGGCTGCCGTGATAGCGCCTTACTTCTGCATAGACCATGGCAGTGGTGTGGTGATCGGTGAAACCACCGTGATCGGCCAGCATGTAAAGATCTACCAGGGCGTTACCCTCGGTGCGCTGAGTATTGATAAAACCATGGCTCAGAACAAACGCCACCCTACCATAGAAGACCATGTAGTGATCTATGCAGGGGCTACCATCCTGGGCGGAGATACCATTATAGGGCATCATAGCATTATTGGCGGGAACGTATGGCTGATCAAATCAACAGAGCCTCACTCCCGGATCTATTATAAAGCAGACGGCAGTATTAAAGTAGTTTAACCATGACGAGATCAGTATTGGATTTAGTAGGTAACACCCCGATGGTGGCCTTGCAACGAATTCCCGAAAACCCGAATGTAACGATCTATGCCAAATTAGAAGGTAATAACCCTGGCGGCAGTGTGAAAGACAGGGCCGCATATGGCATGATCAAAGGCGCGCTGGACCGTGGAGAGATAAAGCCCGGCACTACACTGATAGAAGCTACCAGCGGTAACACAGGCATAGCCCTGGCTATGATAGCCAGCCTGTTTTCAGTACCCATTGAACTGGTGATGCCGGAAGATGCTACCCGGGAAAGGGTATTATCCATGGAAGCCTTCGGCGCCAAAGTGATACTCACCCCCAAAGAGCAAAGTATGGAGGGCGCGATCGACTACGCGCATGCACAGCTGGCCAAAGGCGGTTACCATATGCTGAACCAGTTTGCCAACCCTGACAATTACGGCATGCACTACCGCACTACCGGCCCGGAGATCTGGCGGGATACAGATGGCGGGGTTACCCACTTCGTTTCCGCGATGGGCACAACAGGCACCATCATGGGCGTGAGCAGGTTCTTAAAGGAAAAGAATGACAAAGTGCAGATCGTAGGCTGTCAGCCTACGGAAGGCTCTAAAATACCCGGCATCCGCAAATGGCCGGAAGAATACCTGCCTAAGATCTTCGAAAGGCAGCGGGTGGACAGAACGATGGATATTGCGGAAGAAGAAGCCCGGATCATGACCAACCGGCTGGCCCGGGAAGAAGCCATCTTCTGCGGCATGAGCAGCGGAGGGGCTGTTGCAGCGGCGGTAAGGTTATCCAGGGAGCTGGAAAGCGGGATGATCGTGTGCATCATCTGCGACCGGGGCGACCGGTACCTGAGTTCTGACCTGTTTGGCTGAGTTAAGAACCATTTAACTTCTTTATATAGTAAAGGCTGCCTTCGGGCGGCCTTTTTTGTGCGCCCATGGCTGGATTGAGATAGGATAAGCCGTATATAAGCCGTATATAACCCGTATATAAGCCGTAGATAAGCCGTCCCTTATAGATACGGCTTATCTACGGCTTATCTATAACTAAAGGAAGGCTTATCCTGCTTTTGGGCAGGCATAAAAAAAGGGCGTACCGGCAATCGGTACGCCCTTTACTATGGTATAAACCAGTTATTTCTTCATGTACATCACTTCCTTCACCAGTTTCACTGTTCTTTCCACATCGGGGAGGTACAGTTTCACCAGGTTAGGTGCATAGTGCATAGGAGCATCTACGGCAGTGATCCTGCGGATAGGAGCATCCAGGTAGTCAAATCCTTCTTTCTGGATACGGTAAGAGATCTCAGAAGAGATGCTGGCGAATGGCCATTGCTCTTCCACGATCACCAGGCGGTTGGTTTTCTTAACAGATTCCAGGATGGTGAACCAGTCCAGCGGGCGGATGGTACGAAGGTCGATCACCTCCGCTTCAATGCCTTCTTTAGCCAGTTCTTCCGCAGCGCCAAGCGCTACTTTCATCATTTTATTGAAGGAAACGATGGTAACATCTTTACCAGCGCGTTTGATATCTGCTTTACCGATAGGGATGATGTATTCCTCTTCAGGAACATCGCCCATCTCGCCGTACATCTGCTCACTTTCCATGAAAACAACCGGGTCCTCGTCGCGGATAGCGGCTTTGAGGAGACCTTTTGCATCGTATGGATTGGATACGGATATTACTTTAAGGCCGGGAATGTTTGCATAATAGCTTTCAAAGGCTGTGGAGTGCTGGGCACCCAGCTGACCGGCAGAACCGTTAGGTCCGCGGAAAACGATAGGACAACCCACCTGGCCACCGCTCATAGCGAGCATTTTGGAGGCGGTATTGAGGATCTGGTCCAGTGCCAGTACGGCAAAGTTCCAGGTCATGAATTCCAACACAGGGCGAAGGCCGTTCTGAGCGGCACCAACACCAATAGCTGTAAAACCAAGCTCGGCAATAGGCGTGTCGATCACCCTACGTGGTCCAAACTCATCCAGCATTCCCTGGCTAACTTTATAAGCTCCGTTGTATTCTGCCACTTCCTCACCCATCAGGAATACCCGCTCATCGCGGCGCATTTCTTCCTGGAGGGCTTCTCTTAAGGCTTGTCTGAAGGCTATCTGACGCATTTGATTCTTTAAATATTATGAGAACATTACACACCTTTTTGTAAAAAGGCAGGGCAAAAATATCGTTTGTTTGCCAAAAAGCAAAGCATTTACATTTTCTCTATTACTACCGCACTGGCGCCGCCCCCTCCGTTACAGATGCCCGCTACGCCATAGCGGCCATTTTCCTGCTGCAAAATGGAAGTTAAGGTGATCAATATCCTTGCTCCGCTGCAGCCGATAGGATGCCCTAAAGCCACGGCGCCACCCCAAACGTTCAATGTTTCAGGCTTAATACCCAGGTCCCGCTCGTTGGCGAGGGCTACACAGGAAAATGCTTCGTTGATCTCGGAAAAGTCCATGTCCGCGATGGTCAGTCCTGCTTTGGCGAGGGCTTTATTGATCGCTTTAACGGGCGTAGTGGTGAACCATTCGGGGGCCTGGGAAGCATCCGCGAAGCTTACGATCCGCGCCAAAGGTTTGAGGCCCAGTTCTTTCAGCTTTTCTCCGCTCACTAACACTACCGCTGCGGCTCCATCGTTGATATTGGAGGCGTTAGCGGCTGTTACCGTACCGTCTTTCTGGAAAGTTGGTTTCAGGGTGGGGATCTTGTCGAAATTCACTTTTTTAACATCCTCATCCTCCGTAACGGTGGTGGTTTGTTTGCCGGAAATTTCTACGGGTACTATTTCGTTCTTAAAGTATCCTTTCTCTGTTGCCGCCGCCGCTCTTTTATAGCTCTGGATAGCATAGGCATCCTGGTCTTCGCGGGTGATCTTATACTCCGCCGCGCAAATTTCCGCGGCATTGCCCATGTGGAAGTCTTTATAAGGATCCCAGAGCCCATCCCTCAATATACCATCAATCACGGCTCCATGCCCTAAACGGTACCCGTTACGCGCTTTATCGAGATAGTAGGGAATATTGCTCATACTTTCCATGCCGCCTGCTACCACTACGTCATTATCTCCCAGCATAATACTTTGCGCGCCCAGCATAACGGCTTTCATACCGGAGGCACATACTTTGTTCACGGTGGTACAGGGAACGGTATTGGGAAGGCCGGCATACAGGCTGGCCTGGTTGGCAGGTGCCTGCCCTGTATTTGCACTGATCACATTTCCCATATATACTTCCTGCACCTGTTCCGGTGCCACTTTTGCTCTTTCCAATGCTGCCTTTATCACCGTAGCACCCAATGTAGTGGCAGGCACTCCTGCCAAAGCCCCGTTGAAACTGCCTATCGGCGTTCTGGCTACGGATACAATAAATACCTCTTTCATTCTTTTGTTGTTTTGGTGAATCGTTTGGACAATCTCCAAATTTAAGGAATTGTGGAACCGGTGCCAAAACCAGATTTTTTCAGGTAAGTTTGCAGTTAGCCAATTATAGAAAAGTTTGATCTCTCAGAATACTATACAACAGATCCTCAACCGGATAGACATCGTGGAAATCGTTGGCTCCTTCGTGAAGCTGAAGAAACGCGGCGCCAATTACCTTGGCCTCTGTCCTTTTCACAATGAAAAAAGTCCCTCCTTCACCGTTTCCGGGAGTAAGGAGATCTTTAAATGTTTCGGTTGCGGGAAAAGCGGGAATTCCATCAACTTCCTCATGGAGCACGAAAAGTACTCCTATGTGGAAGCATTGCGCTGGCTGGCCCAGAAGTACAATGTAGAGATAGAAGAAAAAGAAGTAAGTCCGGAAGTAAAACTCCAGCAGCAACTGGCGGACAGTCTCTTCATCATCAACAACTTTGCCCGTGACTATTTCGTGAAAACGATGTTTGAAACGGAAGAAGGGCAGAATGTGGGGCTCAGTTATTTTGAAGAAAGGGGGTTTTCGGAAGAAACCGTGCGTAAGTTCCAGCTGGGTTACTGCCTTAATCAGCGCGATGCTTTTGTGAAGGCAGCGCTTGGTAAAGGCTACAATGCAGAGTACCTCCAGAAAACAGGGCTCGTGGCCATGCGGAATGAACAACTGGCTGATAACTATCGCGGCCGTGTGATCTTCCCCATTCACAACCAAAGCGGGAAAGTACTCGGCTTCGGCGCACGCATCCTCGTTAAATCAGACCGCGCACCTAAATACATCAACTCCCCGGAGAACGATATCTATGTAAAAAGTAAAGTGCTGTATGGCACTTACTTCGCCCGGCATGCGATCGATAAGCTGGATGAATGTTTCCTCGTGGAAGGATATACGGACGTTGTTTCTCTTCACCAGGCGGGCATTGAGAATGTGGTAGCATCCAGCGGTACTTCCCTTACTACGGACCAGCTTCGTCTGATAAAAAAATACACCAACAACCTCACGATCCTCTATGATGGTGATAATGCAGGTGTAAAGGCAGCACTCCGTGGGCTGGACATGGCCATTGAAGAAGGCCTCAACGTAAAGCTGGCCCTCATTCCTGATAAAGAAGATCCGGACAGCTATGTGCGTAAAGTAGGTGCTGAGGGTTTCCGGCAATTCATTGCAGAAAACAAACAGGATTTTATCCTCTTCAAACTGCAGGTATCTTTAAAAGAAGCGGGTAACGATTCTACCAAAAAATCCCAGCTTGTAAATGAGATAGCGGAAACGATCGCGCGCATTGATAAGGTGGAGGATTTTACCAAACAGCAGGATTACATTCGCCAGTGCAGCCAGTTATTAAAGATCGATGAAGAGGGTATGGTTACCCTCGTCAACAAATACATTCGTGACAGGCTTACCAAGCAGGCTACGCAGCAGAGTAAACAGCAATCTTACCAGGAGCAGGATAGTGACGGGCCTTCCCTTGCTGAGCTATATCCCGAGCACTTCCAGGATGAAGCGCCTTCTTCCGGTGCTGAGAATCTTTTCAATAAAGATGAGAAGCAGGAAAGGGAGCTGGTGAAAATACTATTGCGCTTTGGTGATAAACCTTATCTCACGCTCAGTGAAGAGGAGGAAGAAAACCCGGATAACCTGGAAGGGAAACAAACGGTGGCGGATTACATCTTTCACCTGCCTTATGATTTTGAATCACTGGCAGATAGTGAGGTGGTGAAGAAGATCCTCCGTGAATATAAGTCGCAATATGACCAGGGTTCTCCGCTGGATAAAAAATGGTTCCTCTATCACCAGGATGCGGAGATAGCGCAGAATGTTGCGCAGATACTCGAAGACAAAGAGGCGGATCTCAGTGCTAACTGGAAGGATCGTTTTGAGATAAAGACGGTGTATGGGGATAATGCTTACTTAAAAGACACGCGGTCAACAACGGGATACCTTATTCTCAGGAAGATCAAAAAACTTATTATAGAGAATCAACAGGAAATGGAGCGGGCGCAGGATCTTGCGGATCAGATGGTTTGCGTGGAGATGCATCAGCATCTTAAACAGATTGAGCGGGAGTTGACGTTGCAGTTGGGGATGGTGATCTTCAAATAACCGCCGCTCCCAATAAGCATAAAAAAAATTCGTCCGAAAAAACTAGCCTATTGGTTATCAGAGGCAATAGGGATCAGTTTTCGGACGAATTTTTTTTATGCTTATTTCCGCTGGTGTTTTTTAGGGCTGAAGAGTTAGCAGATTAGATTATTTTCTTTCCCATACTTCGAAGGTATATGCCAGCGTGTTTTTTTCGTCGGCCTCGTGGGGTTCACTTCGTTTTAGTTCCCATTCCTCTTTATTTATTTCCGGGAAGTATGCATCACCTTCTACCTGTGCATGTATGCGGGTGATGTAGATGCGGTTTACTTTTGGGAAGGCTTGAAGGAAAATTTCTGTGCCTCCGGTGATGAAGATCTCATTTACTTCCTGTTTCTCTGCTTCTGCGATGGCTTCATCTATGGAGGTGACTACGGTGATGCCCGGTTGGCTGTAATCCTTCTGGCGGGTGATCACAATGTTCTGTCTTCCTTTCAGGGGCTGGCCCATTGATTCAAAGGTCTTGCGGCCCATGATGATGGGCATTGCCCAGGTGGTGTTCTTGAAATATTGAAGGTCTGCGGGGAGGTTCCAGGGTAAGCGGTTTTGAATGCCGATCACATTGTTCTCTGAGGCAGCAACTATAATTGAAATAATGGGACTTGGACTTTGACTGGAGTTAGAACTCATACTGCTACCGGGGCTTTGATGTGTGGATGGAAGGTGTAGTTTTCGAGTTCGAAATCTTCATAGTTAAAACTATAGATGTCCTTCACTGCGGGGTTGATCTTCATGGTTGGTAATGGATAGGGCTGGCGGGTCAATTGCAGCGCGGCCTGTTCCATATGGTTATTGTAAAGATGTACATCCCCGAAGCTGTGAACAAAATCTCCCGGCTGCAGGTCGCAGACCTGGGCCAGCATCATGGTGAGCAATGCGTAAGAGGCAATATTGAAAGGCACTCCTAAGAATACGTCAGCGCTGCGTTGGTATAACTGGCAGCTCAGCTTTCCGTCCGCTACATAAAACTGAAAGAGGCAGTGGCAGGGGCTGAGGGCCATATCCGGCAGGTCTGCTACGTTCCAGGCATTTACGATGAGGCGGCGGGAGTCAGGGTTCTTTTTTATCTGATTCACTACATCGGTGATCTGGTCGAAGGTTTTGCCATTGGCGCCTTCCCAGCTGCGCCATTGTTTGCCATATACCGGCCCCAACTCTCCTTCTGCATTTGCCCATTCATCCCAGATCTTCACACCATGCTCCTGCAGGTACTTCACATTCGTGTCCCCTTTCAGGAACCATAACAGTTCGTATATGATAGATTTAAGGTGCAGCTTTTTGGTGGTGACCATCGGGAAACCTTCCTGAAGGTTAAAGCGCATCTGGTAGCCAAATAAACTACGGGTACCGGTGCCGGTGCGGTCAGTTTTGTCGTTTCCTTTATCCAGGATATCTTGTAATAAGTTCAGGTATTGTTGCATGACCCTGCAAATTACTTTTTTTAGCTGAACAAAGCGTTCAGATTACACGAAGTAATAATATAAAATAAATCGATAAAAGAAACAAATCTACTTTACAGCAAATTTCAGTAATCTGCATGAATTGAGGAGACCATATCAGTGTTAAAGCAGGCAATCATAAACCGCAAAACTAAATCAGAAAAACTAAATCAAAACAGCTTAGAAAAAAGTCCAGAACCCGGTTATCATCAGCCAAAATTTATTATGTAAGGTCAGCGAATTCAACAGCATGAATGGAACACAGATTTATTAATTAACCCGGCCCAGTTACAACAAAACGGAGCACACAGTTTAGTATGGAAGAACCCGATCTTTCCGGAGAAAGATATCCTGTTTTCAGTTAGTTCATAAACCTGTCATTATTTACAGCAGCTATTCAGCACCGGATAGTTGACCCTGCTCATTATAACCATTTATCAACCTCTAAAATGCTTCACTATGCAACTTAATGCACTTCATTAAGGGGCCTGGCCTGTATGGCCCTGCTTTCCTATCCAATTCTTTCTTATCAACCTTATCATTCTTAAACCTCTAAAATCGCCAGAACATGTTTCGAATCAAACATTTGATGCTGCTGCTCATGATGTTATGCAGCACCCTCATTGCTGCCGCCCAGCAAAAGGTGACCGGAAGGGTCACTGACGCGGCAGGAAATGGTATTCCCGGAGTAACCATCCGGATACTGCAATCCAATCGCGGTACCATTGCTGATGTAAATGGCCGTTATTCGCTGGAAGCAGCAAACGGCAACACCCTTTCCTTTTCATTTACCGGATACAAAACACACGAGGTAGTAGTGAACGGCGCTACGGTGAATGTTACCCTCCAGGAAGACTATGCAAACCTGGATGAGGTAGTGATCACTGGTCTCGCCACTTCTGTAAAGAGAAGTAACCTCGCAAATGCGGTGGCTACTATCTCTGCCAAAGAACTCTATGGTGTGGCACCTGCACAAACTTTCGATGCAGCGCTGAGCGGGAAGATCCCCGGCGCATTGATCACTGCCAACTCCGGTGCGCCCGGTGGCGGTATCTCTGTAAAAATGAGAGGGGTTACTTCCATCTTCGGTAACTCCCAACCCCTGTATGTAGTGGATGGCGTGTTCATCAGCAATGTGAGCGTGCCTGCAGGTCTGAACCTGATCACTGCTGCTGCGAGCGCCGGTAATCCGCAGAACCAGGATAACCCTTCCAGTCGTGTTGCGGACCTGAACCCGGACGATATTGAAAATATCGAGATCCTGAAAGGTGCTTCTGCAGCTGCTATTTATGGCTCTAAAGCAGCGGCAGGTGTAATACTGATCACTACTAAAAAAGGCTCTTCTTTGGGAAGGACCACGGTACGTTTCCGGCAGGATGTGGGTGTGAATGTAGCCCGCAAACTACTGGGCGTAAGGCAGTTTACAGAGCAAACAGCTTTTGATCTTGGTGGCGCTACTGCCAGGGCCAATTTCATTGCAGCCCGCGATGCCGGCAAATTATACGATTATGAAAAAGAGATGTATGGAGAAAAAGGATTGATCCTGAATACAGGCGTGAGTGTGAGTGGCGGGGATGAAAGAACAGGTTTCTATTTTTCCGCCAACCGCAGATCAGAAGAAGGTATTATCAAAAACTCCGGTTATCTCAACAATGCGCTGCGCCTGAATGTGGACCATAAACTCACAGACCGCATCAGCGTAGGTTTACGGTTCGCTTACATGAACACCTCGGCAGACCGTGGTTTAACCAATAACGATAATAACAGTGTGACCTATGGTGTTTCGCTCGCTACCGTTCCCCAGTTCCTGGAATTACATCCGGATGCACAGGGTAATTACCCGGTAAACCCGAATGCTGCCAATCCGCTGGAAACAAGAGATAAGATGCGGAACAATGAAACTACCAACCGCTTCATCACAGGTGGTGAGATCAAAGCTGTACTGCATCAGAATGACAAGACCAATACCAAACTGATCGTACGGGGTGGTATAGACTTCTTCAACCTGAAAACAGAAGCACTTTTCCCACGTTCCCTTCAATTCATGAAAGGCGGGCTGGATGGCGCTTCCATACAGGGTAATACCAATAACCTGAACACCAACCTGGCTGGTATCCTCGTGAATCAATTCATGGCAACACCTGATCTGAACTTCACCACTTCCGTGGGTGCCACGCTGGAAACCAGCTACCTGGATAATATCATTTCAACTGCTACCAATCTTATTCCTTCTCAAAGTAACCTGGACCAGGCTTCCAATTCCAACCTGCAACAGTTCCGTTTGAAATACCGCGATAACGGTATTTTCATACAGGAGGAAATACTGATCATGGATGCGATCACGGCTTCTGCCGGTGTACGTTTCGACCGTTCTACCAATAACGGGGATTACAAAAAATACTTCGTACTGCCGAAAGCATCTTTATCATGGAACCTTGCTAAGATGCCCTTCTGGAATATCCAGCCGGTCAACAGTTTCAAACTGCGGGCAGCATATGGTGCGGCAGGTAACGTAGCTCCCTATGGCTCACGCTTCCTGGCAGTAACGGCCAGCAATACAGGTCAGCAGCCGGGATCGCTGGTAGATGTTCAATTGGGTAATGAAACCATTGAACAGGAAAGGCAAACAGAATTTGAAGCAGGATTGGATGTGAGCTTCTTTAACGGGCGCCTGAGCCTGGAAGCCACTTACTATAACAAAAAGATCATTGACCTGTTGTTACGCAGGAACCTGCAGCCTTCCAGCGGATTTGCCCAACAATGGGTGAACGGAGGCGACCTGCGGAACAGGGGAGTTGAAATAGGTATCAATGCCTTACCGATCAATAAGAAGAATGTGCGCTGGAGTTCCACTGTTAACTTCTGGAAGAACACTTCAGAGATCACCCGCCTTACCATCCCT
Organism: Chitinophaga niabensis; assembly: GCF_039545795.1. NCBI lineage: Bacteria > Pseudomonadati > Bacteroidota > Chitinophagia > Chitinophagales > Chitinophagaceae > Chitinophaga > Chitinophaga niabensis. The sequence goes on from NZ_CP154260.1 coordinate 4,260,193, forward strand.
GCTTTCCCGCTGGGCGCATTTGGTAACACGCTGGGTAACTTCTTCATTGAACAGGGAAAATCTGCCACACAGATCATTGGTACACTGGGTACTGGTAAAGGTGTAGGTGTATTGGGAAATGCAGAGCCTGACTTCCAGATGAGCTTCTTCAACGACCTTACCCTGTTCCGTGATTTGAGCCTGCGTTTCATGATCCACTGGAAACAAGGTGGTGAGAACATTAACCTCACTGAATACCTTTCAGATATCTTCGGCACCTCACATGATTATGATGCGGATGCCAATGGCAATGGCATAAAAGATGGCCTGGACCGTATGGCTGCAGCCGGTAAAAACGAAGCCGGTATCCGCGTACAGAACTCCTCGTATGTACGGCTCCGTGAGGTAGGTTTGTATTACAACATCCCTATCCGCGAGAACAGGTACATCCGGGCAGTGAACATTGGTGCTTCTGCCAATAACTGGTTCACGATTACAGACTACAAGAGTTATGATCCGGAGTCTTCCAACTTTGGCAGTAACACCATTTCTACCGCTACAACCCGTGGCAGTACAGGTGTTTCCACCGGTGTGGAAGTAACACCTTACCCGGCTTCCAAACGTGCATCACTGCATTTGTCTGTAACCTTCTGATCAACGTGTAACATTAAATCATTGAACCATGAAACATCGTATCAAACTGCTCATTATATGCATCGCCCTGTTGGGGCCGCTGGCCTGCCAGAAGGGAGAGATCCCCAACCTGAACACTCCTGTTGTGGGTGACCTGGTCAGGAAAGCTACAAAAGAACAACTCGCCACACTGGTGGTGGGCCTGGAATCCGGCACACGGTTGAGTATTGCTACTTATTATGACGGCACAGGCATCCTGGGCCGTGAGATGTACCGCTTTTCAGGATCTGAACCGCGCTGGACAACAGAAATGATGGGTACCGGCGAACTGAATAACAATACCTTTTACACCACCAACCCATGGACCTCCCGGTACCGCGTAGTGCGGCAGGGTTATATCCTCATTGATGCCGCTACCAATTCTGCGGTACTCACTGCGGAAGAAAAGAAAGGATATATTGGTTATGCCAAAACCATTATAGCTTACCAATTGCTGATGAACCTGAACATGACCTACAGCAACGGTATCCGAACAGATGTAAAAGACCCTGAAAAGCTGGGGCCATTCAAACCTGACCAGGCTGCTTTGACAGATATTGCTGCTTTACTGGATGAAGCAAAAGCTGATCTCACCGGCAGCGCTATCAGCTTCCCCCTGTCTTCCGGTTATACGGGATTCAAAACACCCGCAGGTTTAATCCAGTTCAATCGCGCCCTGGCGGCAAGGGTGGCCGTTTACCGGGCACAGTGGCCCGCCGCGTTAACCGCGCTGAATGAATCTTTCTTCGACTTAAACGGCTCCTTCACAAGAGGCATTTCACATGAATTCTCCGGATCAAGCGGTGACTTACTGAATCCCCTCTTCCTTCCCCAGAATAATCCGGGCGAAAAAAGATTGGCGCATCCTTCTTATGCAGCAGACATCACGGCAGGAGATGACCGTCTCGCAAAAGCCACACTGCGTGCAGCACCCATTACATTAGATAATCTTACTTCCGACCGGGACGTATGGATTATTAAAAGCAATACAGACTTCTTCCCTATTATCAGGAATGAAGAACTCGTTCTCATTTATGCAGAAGCCAAGATCCAGACGTCTGCCATACCGGATGCTATTGTAGCGCTCAACAGGATCCGCACCGGCCATAACCTGCCGGTTTATGTAGGTGCTGTTACGCAGGCAGCGTTGATCACAGAAATGCTGCGGCAAAGAAGGTTCTCTCTTTTTGCAGAAGGGCACAGATGGGTAGATATGCGCCGGTATAACAGGTTGGCGGAATTACCGAATACGAGGCCGGGAGATAAAGTGTGGGACAAATACCCAATACCACTGGCAGAGGCGAATTAGAGGTTGTATAAGTAAAAAGCCGCTCCTGTAATGGGGGCGGCTTTTTCAATGCGTTTATATTTTTCTTCGTTTCATTTCCGAACGGATCAATCCTAACTCCCGGCCCATCGCTCCGGCGATAGAAGTATTCTCCTGTGCACGGCGGATCAGGTAAGGCACTACATCTTTCACGGGGCCATAAGGCAGGTATTTGGAAACACGGTAACCGGCATGCGCCAGGTTAAAAGTGATGTTATCGCTCATGCCATACAACTGGGAAAAACTTACCCTCGGATGATCATGCGGAATGCCTTTTTCATGCAGGAGTTCTGCGGCCAGCATACAGCTGTCTTCGTTGTGTGTTCCTATAAACAAACCCAGGTCATTCAGGCGGTCCAGGCAGAAACGGATGGCCGTATCATAATCCTGGTCTGCCGATTCTTTATTGGGCTGAATGGGTGAAGCGTAAGATTCTTCTTCCGCACGTTTGCGCTCTTTTTCCATATAAGCACCACGTACCAGTTTGGCACCCAGCAGATAACCTGCTGCTTTGGCTTTTTCGAAAGAGGCCTGCAGGAATTCCAATCTGTCGTGACGGTAGAGTTGAAAGGTATTGTAAACGATCACCTGTTCTTTATTGAAGAGGCCCATCATTTCATCTGCGAGATCATCTACCGGTTGCTGTACCCAGGATTCTTCCGCGTCTATCAGCAAACCTACTTTTCCTTTGGCCGCAGCGGCTGAGATGGTATGGATACGATCGTGCACCCTTTTGAACTCTGCCTGCTCTTCTGCAGTGAGTGTTTCTCCTGCATGGATCTTTTCCAGCAGGCCGAAACGGGCAAAACCTGTTACCTTGATGGCTATAAATGGAATATGCTTTTTACCGGTTGCATACTGGATGGCTCTTAGGAACTCCGGAACGGCATTATCGTAATTCTCCTCTCCTTCCACCGCTTCTACGCTGTAGTCCAGCACTACGCCCACACCGAATTTTCCCAGTTCTTCTGCTGCCCGTACGGCTTCATCCAGTGTTTCCCCACCGCAGAACTGGTTAAAGATGGTGCTTTTGATAATGCCTTTAACAGGCAACCGCAACTTGAAAGCAATGGGTGTGGCAATAGCGCCCAGCTTTACCAGCCAGGGTTTACCAATATTGCTGAACAGGAAATTTGCTCTTTTCAATGCACCGTCAGACATGTGCTCAAAGGCAATGGCCGTATTCTCGAATGATAATGATAGCTGCTTTTCCATGGCGGGCAAAGTTAAGGGGATGAGATTACTCTAACAAAAAAGCCCTCTAACTCATGATAGTTTTCTGACATACCTCCCTATAAACAAAGATACCGGCGCCATGGGCCGGTATCTTTGTGGTTTTTTTATTCCCAACCGAAGATCTGCTTCAGGTTCTTATTCAGAATGATCTGGTCCTGCGGGATGGGACGGTAGTAATATTTAGGCTCTACAAAATTGCGCGGCTGGTCCCTGTCGCGGATGAACAGGATGTTGCCGGATGTACCGTTCTTCAGGTAGAAGTTATTATCCTTTCCACTGGCATCTTTCAGGTAGAATTTGGAAAGGGCTTTCTTCACATCTTCCGGTAAACCGGCAATGGGTGATTCATCATTAGGGGATGCGAGGATGGCGATATCCGGGTTACCATCTCCGGTGATATCCAATGCGCCCAATGCGGGTACGTACATACCACCCTGCTGGTCTTGTAAACGTTTACCGGCCTTCCAGCGCATCAGGTCTGCAAAACGGCGTCCTTCGCAGGCCATTTCCACCCTGCGTTCCCTTCTGATCTCCAGGATCAGGCCTTTGTTGCTGCCGGTTACATCCGGGAACTGGAGGGCCAGTTCATTATCCGGTTGTGCGTTGGCAGCGGCCATATTCATAGCAGGCATCAGTACACGGGTACGGAGCAGGTTGATGGTTTTATCCAGGTCTGCCTGTGTGATAGTTTCCAGTTCTGCTTTTGCTTCTGCATAGGAAAGTAATACTTCCGCATAACGGAATGCAGGCAGGCCGGAATAGTTTAAATCCCAGCCCTGGCGCTGTGATGGATTGCGTGGGTAAAACTTCAGCTGGTCATAACCTCCCAGGTTGGGTTTAGCGATATATGGTTTGCCATCCAGGTTAGGAGAAAAACCGGGGCCAGCAATGGTTTCAGCCATGCGCGGATCGCGGTTTGTGAAAATGTCCACAAAGTTCCTGGTAGCATATCCGGGTTGCGCGGTGAAAGGTGTACCGTCTTTCATGAGGTAGGTAAGCGCAAGGCTGTGGCTGAGAGACCAGGTCCACCCCAAAGTTACGTGGGTGTTGTTTCCTATGCCCAGGGCCTGCTGATAGTCTACCCACTGGATCATTTCTTTATTGCCATTCAGTGTAAGGCTGGAAAAAAGTGCACGGTAATCTTCTCCTCCCTTTCCGGTATTATGCACTACAAACCGTCCGCTGGCCATTACCTGTTCTGCAGCCCAAACAGCTTTTTCCAGGAAACGTTTATAATCGCTGCCGAGGTTCAGTTCCGCGTGATATTTCCGCCAGGTGCCTTCTGATAATCCAAAGCGTACCATCAGGGCCAAAGCAGACCATCTGCTAACCCTTGTGCGGTTGCCTTCATCCGGTTTAATATTCTCTACCGCATAGGTAAGATCGTTCAGAATGGAATCTGCGATCAATGCACGGGGATCCCTTGCTTTATATATGGTTTCATCTGTAGTGGCCAATGCGGTATTATACCATGGTACATCAGAATAGCGGGCCATTTTATCCATATAGAACTGCGCTCTGAAGAAACGGGCAATACCAATGTAATGTTTGATAGCAACAGGATCTCCCTGTGTTTTGCCCACATTGTCCAGCATGAAATTTATCTTCCGGAGATTGCCCCAGGTAGTTTTATCCCATCCACCCCAGCCGGATACATTCGTTTGATCTATCGAACCGCGAACCAGTACATCCACTTCGCCACTACCGCTGTAACTGCTGATGTTATCTGAGTTGATATCATCCCAGCCGGCCTGCACCATGTTGTAAAAGCCATTGCTATAGGTTTCCAGGTCCTGCGGATTATTGAAGAACACTTCTTTGGTGACCTCTGTTTGCGGGAACCTGTCCAGGAAATCTTTCTTACAGGAAACTGTTGCTGCTGCGAGCAATCCGATATATAGAGAGAACTTGATCTTTTTCATAATGTTGTTTTTCTTTCCCGATTAAAAATTCAGATTCAGACCACCGGAGTACGTTTTCTGGAATGGATACACACTACCATTCAATCCTTCCGGATCAAGGTTTCCTTTCAATTTGGTTTTAGTGAAAATATTCTCTGCACTGAAATAGAAACGTACTCTTTCAATACGCGCTCTTTGGGTGAGTGAGCGGGGCAAAGTGTAACCAACAGTAATATTCTTCAGACGGATGTATGCTGCATTCTGCAGATAAGCTGTTTGTGCCGCACCTAACTCTGATGCATCTTCTGCGATGTAAGATTTTACGCGTGGGAAATAAGCATTCGGATTTTCCGGGCTCCAGCTGTCCAGGTTGAACTTCTGCACATTCGTCCAGGGTTGTGCAAACACGCCCCAGAAATAGTGATTGCCGGCATTGGGATACCAATCTCTTTTACCAATGCCCTGGAAGAATACACGAAGGTCAAACCCTTTCCAGTCTCCGCTCAGGTCAATACTATAAGGTAAACGGTTAGTATTATTGCCTATGATCCTGCGATCTCCCGGATCATCCACGGTATTCTTCCCGTAGTTCACTTTTTTATCACCATTCAGGTCTCTGAACTTCAGATCTCCCACATAGAATTTATATCCCTGGTCATCAGAACCCACGCTTGTCTGATCAGCATGGTTCTTCAGTTCATCTTCATTCTGGAAGAATCCTTCGTTTGTTAATCCCCATATTTCTCCGATCTGCTGGCCTACATAATAATCGCTGAGCAGGCGGGCAGGGTTATCGTATTTGGTAATATAAGCGCGGCTGTCTGCCAGGATGAAACGTGCGGAATAAGTGAATGGCGAGCCACCCACATTGAATTTATCGCTCCAGCGGAGGCTGAGTTCCCAACCTTTCGTTTTAAGATCGGCTGCATTCTGCTGTGGCTCTGCAGCACCGAATACATTCGGTAATGTTTTGCCTTTTACCAGCATGTCTTTTGTATGACGGGTATAGAGGTCCCCGTCAATGCTTAAGCGGTTATTCAGGAACACGAGGTTAACGCCATAGTTTATAGTAGATACTTTCTCCCAGCTGAGTGAGGCTGAAACGGCGCCTGGCTGGCCTACTGCTACTGGTCTTGCACCATCCAGGATCTGGCCTATCTGGCCGGAACTCATAGTAGGGATGTAAGGATAATATACTTCCCTGTTACCGATCCAGATCACCTGGTTACCCAATGAACCATAGGATGCGCGGAATTTCAACAGGTCCATTTTTACAGCCTGTGCAATAGGTTTGAAGAATGTTTCATTACTTAACACCCATGCAGCAGAAGCAGATGGGAAGAAGCCCCAGCGGTCTTCCTTAGGGAAACGGGAAGTACCGTCATAACGGCCATTCAGCTCAAGGATGTACTTATCATTATAGATATAATTCAGGCGGTAGAACAAACCACGCACGGCCCAATCTATAATACCGGCAGATTGTGTAATGGTACCGGTAGCCAGTTGCGGATTTGGCAGTGAAGTACTGATCAGTCCCTGACGGGTAGTGGAAAAAGAATTGGTATACCGGTACTCCTGGTTAAACCCTGCCAGTGCCTGTACAAAATGTTTTTTAGCAAAGGTTTTATGGAAGTCTGTATACACGTTGAAAACATTGTACCGTACTGCGTCAGCGCCATTACGTGCATAAGAAGGATTTGCACCTGTATATTTCAAAGGCTGGTTGGGGCCATTGTTATAAGGAATGGAAATATCGTATGCATTCACTGTATTATTAGAACGGCGGAAAGTAGCATCTCCTTTGATGCTCCATATATCTTTTACGATAGCATACTCCCCATTTAAAGTAGCCGTAAATTCATTCAGATAATTCTTGGAACGTCCGCCATCCTGCAGGCGGCCAAACAGATTAGCACCATCCTGCGTCCATGAACCATCCGGGTTGCGGATAACAGAGAGAGAAGGCGTACGGTTCACGTTATGAAAGAAGTCTCCGTCAATAAACACCGGCGTGTTATAATCGCTGCTGGAGAATACCGTATTGGCACCCACCTTTAACCTGTCGCTCAGATCATAGGTAGCTTTTGCGCGAAGGCTGTAACGATTATACTTATCATTGCCATACTTCAATTGTCCATCATAACGATAATATTCACCGGATAAATAGAAAGCGAGCTTATCATCTTTTTTGGATATAGAAAAGCTGGTGTTGGAAGAAGGTGCGGTTTTGTTATACGTTTCATCCAGCCAGTTAGTGTTGCCATAATATGCGTAGGCATTAGGGTTGTTAGGATCAACGATCACTGCAGGAAGAGAAGGATCTGCAGAACGTTTCTTCGCATACTCGCGCACAGCATCCGGATAGAGATTGTATAGCGGCGTAGCAGCCCTGTGTTTGTAATCCATTACAATATATGGATCCAGTTCCACTTCGGGCACTTTACCCAATGTGCGTAAAGCATAATTAGTATTTACGGAAATAGCTAACTTTTTGGAGACACCGGATTTTGTAGTGATCAATATTACCCCGAATGCAGCCCTGGCGCCATAGATAGCAGCAGAAGCAGCATCTTTCAAAACGGTAACACTCTCTACATCACTTGGATTGAGGCGGGAAAGTTCTTCAGCGGTAGAGGGTATATTATCCACCAGAATGAAAGGTACTCCTCCTGTTAAAGAAGTAAGGCCACGGATATTAAAAGAAGGTTGCGAAGAAATGCGCCCACTGCTGGCAGTTATATTCAGGTTGGGTAATAATCCTTGCAAACCATTCGCTAAATTAGTAATGGGCCTGTTCTCCAAAGCTTTGCCGGAGATCATATCTACCGCACCGCTGAGATTAATTCTTTTTTGTGCACCATATCCTACTACCACTACTTCTGTAAGTCCGCTGGCGCCGGCTTTCAGTGCAATATTAAAATCGTTCTGTCCTGCTTTCAGCAACACTTCCTGTGTTTCATGGCCGATGTAGGAGAAAACCAGTACGGCATTTTCCGGAACATCCAGGCTGTATTCACCGTTTGAATTTGTTTGTGTTCCTTTCTGAGAGCCTTTAACCATTACGGTAACGCCCGGAAGGGCCTGGCCTTCATGATCCGTTACGCGCCCTTTCACTGTACGCTCTTCCACGGTTTCGCCTGCCGGCATAATTACCACCAGTTTACCGGACAGCACTTTAAAAGAGAGGGAGGTACCTGCCAGTGTTTCTTCCAGCACTTTCAGCACGTGCGCGTCCTTTACGCGGATAGAGATGTTCTTATCCGGAATGGTAACGTTCCTGTACAAAAAGGTATAATCACTCTTTTTGCTGACCACGTTCAGCAGTTTTTTGATGTTGATGTTACTGTAATCCAGACTCAACCTTTCCTGCGAATATCCATTTGCGCTTACCTGCATGATTGCAGCCAGCAGCAGGAAGGAAATCATTTTCATACGCAGTAATATTTTATTAATTAACTCGTCAGGTATGGGTAAAATGCACGAACGATTTTTTTTCATATTTTTGAATTGTCGGTTGAATAAATGAGCCATCCCATGTTTGCGAGACAGGCGGCGAAGTTTTTTGACCATCAACATCAGGGAGGTGTTAGCGCACTTCCCTTTTTTATGGCCTTCCGTAATGGTGTGTAATTCTTTACATAGGCGTTTTTTTTACCAGTTGAATAATGTTACCAGAGCTCTACCAGGTTTGCATCCTTGTTGATCTTATATTTGAACTGCAGCGTGTATTGCAATGCCTCTAATACTTCCGGCAGTGGTTTATTATTAAATGCTCCGGAGAACACCTCTTCTTTCAGCTTTTCATTTTTAATCTCTATCCGAACGTTATACCATCTTTCCAGTTCATTGCTGAGCTGCTCAAATGTTACGTTCTCAAACTCCAGGCGGTTTTGCATCCAGCCTGGTTCTGCGATGGCATCTTCCGGCATTTCATTTTCTTTGGGTTTCATCAGCCTTGCAACCGGTTGTTTTTGGGCGGTGGCTTCTTCAGCGGGCAGGTTGATCACAAAACGTTCCCGTGGTTTCAGCTGTGTGCGCGTTTCTTTGTCTTTATTTTTGTAGGCTACCTCTACTTTTCCGCTGAGCAGGTAAGTTTCTACGCGGTTATCTTCCGGATAGGCTTTCAGGTTGAAAACGGTACCTAATACCCGCACATCCACTTTACCTGTTTTGATCATAAAGGGATGGTTTTCATCCGCCTTTACTTTAAAGAATCCTTCTCCATATAAGGTTACGATCCTCTCCCCTGCTGATAATGCGGCGGAATCATATTGCAGGCGGCTGCCTGCATTCAGGATCACCTGTGTACCATCCGGCAGTACTATTTCCCTCCCTGTATCCCCGTGGCTGGTTTGTACCAGTTGTTCCGCGGGCCTTCTGTTTACATAAAAAACCAGTGAAAGGCCGGCAACCAGTATTACACTGGCTGCTGCCAGCCATTTATACATACCCGTGTTCATTTTCCTTACCGGCCGGGTGTTTTCCTCGTCCAGCACAGCTTGCAGCCTGTCCAGCCCTTTTTGTTTGCGCGCCAGCTCATCCGCATCTGGTGCTGCTTTCATTTGGGGCAGGGGGGATAATTCTTCTACGATATTAAAAGCATATTGCAGCTCCGGGTTAGTTGCCAACAAATCGTCCAGTTCCTTTAATTCAGCCACCGTAGCCTCTCCCGACACCTTCCTGGACATTAACGTATAAATTTTTTCGTGCATCTCGTTCATTAAAATAATTCCTTTTACACCTGAAGGACGAGTCCTTCACTAAAAATCCCCCAAAGCTTTTGGATTATTTTTTTGCTGTTTAGAATTTGTTAACTTTAGCGTAATGTATGTATGATAAATTGCAGCCGGTATGATAGACACTGCAGCCTTATTCAGTAAAATGACTGGAGAAAATGACCAACTTGCTTTCCGGCAATTCTATGATCATTTTTTTGTGACGCTATTCCGTTTCACCTGTTCTTTAACAAAGGAGCGGGAGTTGGCTGAAGAGATCACGCACGATGTATTTGTTCAATGCTGGCAAAAGCGCCGGGAACTGACCAATGTACGTAATCCGCAGGTATATCTTTTTGTAGCAGCCCGCAACCGCGTGGTAGATCATATGCGCAAACAATCCTCCAACCGGAATGTAGCCTTACGTGAGGAAGAGATCCATTTTACACCGGACCCGGAGCAATTACTGATCACAAATGAAATGATGGGCAGGATGGAAGAAGCGATCAGGGCCCTTCCTCCTAAATGCAGAGAAGTATTTATCCTCACCAAACAATATGGCCTGCGTTATAAAGAAGTAGCGGCCATCTTAGACCTTTCTGCCAAAACCGTAGAGAACCAATTAGCTATAGCATTACGCAAACTTACCAAGGCGGTTAGTTTTACCCTTGAAATGGAGGTATCCAGGAGAGTAAAGATATAGATTTCCCGATTTTTACTATATTGTAAGCTGGACGGACAGTTACACCAAAATCCTTTACTCCACATTAATGAATGCAGCGAATAAGCAATTCCGGCGGCCGAGGCTTCCACTGTATATGAAAAAACGACGCAACTGGCAACCTGTTGCCCTGGCGTTGATCATGGTTATGCTCATAGCATCCGGTGTGCTGTATTACGCCGCCAGCCGCCATCATACCAGTTCTTCCATCTTAGAGGCAGGCAAGCAGTATACCGTTTATCAATGCCCATATGGTGAAAGGAAAACGATCACGCTGGCAGATAGTACCACGGTACTACTCAACTCACGTTCAAGTCTTTATGTTCCTGCCGGTTATCCTGCAGCAGGGCGTCAGGTGATCCTGGACGGAGAAGCGTTCTTCCGCGTACATAACGAAGGCAATGAAGCATTTGTGCTCACTACAGATAAACTGAAAGCTGTTTCCGCTGAAGGCACCTTCCGGATGCGTTCCCTGGAAAAGCAGTCCGGCGCCACCTTTTACTTATTAAGCGGTGCGGCATTGGTAACCAAGTCTTATCATTCCACTACAGATAATCAACCGGAGAATCTGCTGGGCGGGGAAATGATCCTGGCTAACAAGGATATAGACCTGATGGAAAAGGAAACCTTTCCGCTGGCTGAACAGCAGGATTGCCTGGAAGGTAAACTGGTGTTCAATAACACGCCGGTGCATACCGTGTTCAAAAAGATAGAGGACTGGTTTGGGGTAGAAATGGTGCTGCAAGGCAGGGATACACCGCCACAGGGCATTTCTGGTGTGTTCCACAGTGATTCTTTACAGGATATGCTGAAGGCGCTGGGAGATAGTGTGGGCTTCAGTTACCGCATTACGCGGGAAAAAGTGGTGATCAAATTTTAATCTTAACCTTATAAAAAAAGCCGCCTTATTGCAAGGCGGCTTTTTAATTTATTCAAACTCCCGTTCTTCCACGGGTAGTTTTCGTATGAAATTATCAAAACCATCTCCTTCAAAATCGCTGTACATGCCGTATGCATTAATAATATAGCCAATGAGGCCATATTGATTTTCCAGGAGGTACAGCACCGCGGAGTCAGAAGGATTGGAATCTCCTTCAAAACGGTAGGTGCGGATGATCTTCAGGCCTTCCTGGTCATACAACTGGCCGTTGTTAACGTATTCCAGCCGTCCGTCTTCCATGAATTTGAATTCATTATCGTAGCCACGTTCTGCGAGTACTTCCAGTACACGGGTCAGTGTGGTCATTCCTTCCGGTTTTGTTTCCATATGGGTAACATTTAGCTGAGTAAGGCACCTGCTTTTTTCAGCAGTGCCAGTGTTTTGCGGATACCTTCGTCTTCTGAATCTTTATGGCCTTCATATTCGATTCCGATGTACCCGGTATAACCGGCGTCTTTTACGATCTTCAGCATTTTATTGTAATCTGTTTCTATGCAATTGCCTTCTGCATCAAAATCGTGGGATTTGGCACTTACACCTTTTGCGAAAGGCATCAGTTCCTGTACACCCTTATAACGATCGTATTCTTCGAGGCAGGTGGTTTTAGCCCATGCTTCAGGACTGGCATCCGTTGGTATGCTGCGTTTGATGCAGAAGTTCCCGAAGTCCGGCAATGTACCGAGGTTAGGGTTGTTCACGGATTTCATTACATCACTCAGCCAGAGACCGTTGGAGGAGTAGCTGCCATGGTTCTCTACGATCACGCCGATGTTAAAGTCTTTGGCGAAAGCGGCGAGCTTACCCAAACCATCCGCGGCATGTTTGGCCACTTCTTCCGCTTTGCCTGCACCGGCTGCATTCACACGAATAGAATGGCAACCCAGGAACTGTGCTGCTTCCACCCATTTGTAATGATTCTCTACTGCCTGTTTGCGAAGCTTTTCATCACTGTCTCCCAGCTCACCTTCTCCATCGCACATAATGAGTACGCTGCGTACGCCATTATCATCTGCGCGTTGTTTGAGATCAGCGAGGTAGGTTTTATCTTTTGCTTTGTCTTTAAAGAACTGGTTCACGTATTCAATACCGGTAATGCCAAAATCGTTCTTTGCTTTTGCGGCAAAGTCCAGGTTGGTCATTTTACCACTGAAGATGGCGTTGTGGTAAGACCATTCTGCGAGAGAGATCTTGAAGAACAGGTCTCTTGCAGCGCCGGGGCCGGCTGCACTGTCTTCCCTGGCAGAAGAATCTGTACCGGATCTGGGGCCTGCGCTGTTACAGGCTGTGAGAAAAGCGGGTCCTAAAGTTGCGCCAGCGGTAAAGAGTCCCAGCTGCCGTAAAAAATGTCTGCGGTTCGTGGATGATGACATGGATCAATAGTTTGGATTAGGTAATGAAATCATAACAGTGATGAATAAACGCTTAACGCTTAAAACGTGGAAGCATATAACAAAGTACTGAAAAAACTTAAAACTTCCACCTCAGGATTGCTCCTGCAACCAGAAATAATAGTTCATCACCATCCTGATCTCTCCATAGCTAAAACTTTCTCCCAGCCATTCTTTAATAGGGCCTACGGCATAACCGCCTGCTTTTTCCACGGCCTGGAGGATGGTTTGCACCCTTTGCCTATCCGGTACTACTTCCCTGATATCCAGTTCCCCTTTCCGCACAAATTCAGCCAGGTGGCTTTCTATGGTACTTTGTGCCAGGTTACGCCTGGCGGCAATCTCTTCTACGGCATTCCCTTCCAGGAATAACTCAAGGCTTTGACGCTGACTACTTCCCGTATCTGACTTAACGGATCTGCGGGCTTTTTGTTTCGGCGCCTTTAATTGCATTTGCGTTTTTAATCCATGACGGATGCAATAGGTTTGCACCGCGTCCAGGAAAGCCTCCCCATATTTGGCGAGCTTCGCATCTCCGAAGCCGGAGATCTTTGCAATATCGGTGGGTGTTAAGGGTAAATAGGTAACCAGCTCTGCGAGCGTGGCATCAGAGAACACGATATAAGGCGGTACATTATCCCGGTCCGCAAACTGGCGGCGCAGTTGTTTCAGTTCCTGGAATAATACAGGGTTATCCGTTTCTGCGGATTGTTTGGTGGGAGCCTGGCTGGCCGTTTCTGCGGTTTTTACAGGTACGGTGAGCATCACATTCTCTTCTCCTTTCAATAACCGCCAGCTGGTATCTGTTAGTTGCAGGATAGGATATTCTCCGGCAGATTGCTGGAGGTAGCCCATTTGCATGAGTTCCCTTCCATATTGTTTCCATTGTTCTTTGGCAATATCCTTTCCGATGCCGTAGGTTTTGATCTCCTTATGTACCTCTTTGATGGTAGCGCTGCCACGCAGGAAATCCACCACGTAGTTCATCCCGAACCTTTCCTGCAAACGGTAAACGGCACTGAGGAATTTCTGGGCAACGATGGTACCATCCGCACGTTCGAACTGACCGAGGCAGATATCACAATTGCCGCAATGGTCCGGTGCTTCTTCTCCAAAATACTGCAGGAGGTACTGGCGGCGGCACTGGCGGGTTTCCGCGAGGCCGGCCATCTGGTCCAGCTTTTTCAGCATCACAGCTGTTTGAGCTTCATTACCTTCCACACTGGCGAACCTTTTCATTTTGAATACATCCCCTGCGCTATAATACAGGATGGCTTCACTGGCCAGCCCGTCCCTTCCGGCACGGCCTGTTTCCTGGTAATAACCTTCTATGTTCTTGGGGAGGTCCGCATGCACTACAAAACGCACATTACTTTTATTGATACCCATGCCAAAGGCAATGGTGGCTACCATGATGCGTACTTCATCTCTCAGGAACTGTTCCTGTCTTTCTTCCCGCACATGGCGGTCCAGCCCTGCATGATAAGCTGCGGCAGAAAATCCGTCGCCCTGCAGGTTAGATGCCAGGGTTTCCGTAGAAGCACGGGAAAGGCAGTAGATGATACCACTGTCTTCTTTGTGCGCTTCCAGGTAAGCGGTGAGTTCATCGTAATGATTCTTTTTGGGACGGATGCTGTAGAAGATGTTCGGCCTGTTGAAAGAGTTTTCGTAGACCGTATAGTTCTTCAGGTTAAGTTTTTCGATAATATCCTGTTTGGTCAACCCATCTGCCGTGGCCGTTAGGGCAATCACGGGGATATGGGGGAACCTGTCTTTCAGCTGGCCCAGTGTCAGGTATTCCTGGCGGAAGTCGTGCCCCCAGTGGCTGATACAGTGCGCCTCATCAACTGCAAAAAGGGATACATCCAGCTCTTCGAGGAACTGCATGAAATTGCCTTCCCCTACCAGGCGTTCCGGGGCCAGGTACAGGAGTTTCAGCCGTTTCTCCCGGAGCAGGCGGATAATGATCTGCTGCTGGGCAACAGATTGTGTGGAATTGAGGAAGGCTGCCGGGATACCGTTCTGCGTAAGGGCATCCACCTGGTCCTTCATCAAAGCGATCAGGGGGGAAACTACGATGGTGACTCCGCCAAAAGCAAGCGCAGGAAGCTGATAGCAGATGGATTTACCACCGCCGGTGGGCATTAATACCATGGTATCCTTGCCCTGGAGCACATTTTCGATGATAGCCTGTTGGTTATGACGGAAATGTGTATAGCCGAAATGATGCTTTAACAGAGTTAACAATGATTGTTGCATAGAATTACCTCGAATAAGTAAAGATAGAATAAATCAGGCTTTTGGGGAGATGGGAAAAATGTTAATAAAATAAAATGCCAACAACCTTTGACAGGTGAATTATTTTATTAAATTTATAAGAGAGAGTCATTCTAACTTAATACACAACTGTTATTCACCTTTTGGCCCAAACAATTTTACACGTATGAAACTACTCGAGCCCATTCCGGCATTGACCGCCCCTTCGTTACAGGATACAGTGAACTTTTACGTTTCCGTACTGGATTTCACCTGCAACACCATGGATGATCAATCGAAGTTCGCTTCCATTAACAAAGACAATGTGACGATGCAACTGGTGCATCCACAGGCAAGTTTCCCTTTCAGCAGCAGTCCCGGCCCTTTTGATGAACCTGTGTTCACGGGCGCTATTTACATCCATATAGATGGCAATGGCATCGATGAATTATGGGAGAAGGTAAAGGACAAAGCCGAAGTATGTTTTCCTGTACAGGATTTCGACTATGGCATGCGTGAATTCGGCATCTACGATAACAACGGCTACCTGCTGCAATTCGGCCAGCAGATCTCTGCCTGATATAATAATACATAAAAAAAACCGCAGCACTTTGTGCTGCGGCTATTATCCATTTTTACTCACTTTCCTGCTGCGACAACTGGGTTTTCGAGGACAATTTTGTTTAGACGGTAATAAGTTTATAGAAAATAAGATCTGGCGTAGTCTTGTTAGAAAGCAAAGGTTCAGAGTCTAAATATAAACTAAATTCGCTAATATTTTCCGATCTTTTATACCCCATTAAAAAAATGAAACCAACCTTACTCCTCTTACATGGTGCCCTGGGAGCATCACAGCAGTTTGATACCATAATACCCGCGTTAAGTGAGCAGTACACCATTCACCAGTTCAATTTTTACGGCCACGGACGTACTGAATACCCTGCAGAAGGTATTAGTATCGCTGTTTTTGCACAACAGCTGCTGGATTACATCCATTCAAATAAGTTGGCGCCTGTTGCCGTATTCGGGTATAGTATGGGTGGTTATGTAGCATTAACAGCTGCATTGCAGCAACCGGAGGCTTTCCTGAAAGTGGGTACCCTGGCCACCAAATTCAACTGGACGCCGGAAACAGCCGCAAAGGAAACCCGCCTGCTGGATGCTAAAATATTACAGGAAAAGGTGCCTGCTTTTGCGGAACAGCTGAAAGCATTACACGGGGAACCAGGCTGGGAACTGCTGTTGGCCGGCACGGCTTCTTTAATGCTGCAGTTGGGAGATGATCCTCCATTAACAAATAAAACCTTAAAAAATATAACCATACCCGTGAGGGTGATGGTGGGAGAGCTGGATACCATGGTCAGCGTCGAAGAAACCAATGCTGCTTTTAAGAGTCTGCCGAGGGGATCTATGACCATACTGCCGGGGGTAAAACATCCCCTTGAAAAAGTAGATTGCGGAACATTGGTGCATGCCATCCGGTCCGCCATTAACTTATAAAGTAAAGGGCCTGCCCGGTAAACGGACAGGCCCTTTAAAAATGATGCTTCCTAT
This sequence comes from Chitinophaga niabensis, assembly GCF_039545795.1. NCBI lineage: Bacteria > Pseudomonadati > Bacteroidota > Chitinophagia > Chitinophagales > Chitinophagaceae > Chitinophaga > Chitinophaga niabensis. Next base: position 4,276,882 of record NZ_CP154260.1, read on the forward strand.
AGTTATTTTACAACTACCACACCATCTGCCACAATCACGATATCTTTCTTTGGTGCGGTGATCTTTGCAATTTCTGCTTTGCTTTTACCGGCATCTTCTGCAAAGTGTTTTAAACGCTCTACAGAGGTTTCATTCACTTTGGCAACACCTTCCACCACTACTGTTTTTCCTACAATATTCTGTGGCATAAAGAAGGCATAATCTGTGAACTTTACCATCACGGGCTCGCCGGAAGCTCTTTCCAGTTTCATGAAGCAGCCTTTCTTTTTGCATACTTCCACTACTTTTCCTTCTACTTTACCGGTATAAATAGTGTCTGACTGTAATTTCTGATGAAGGTCTGCCATTTCAATAGCCTGTTCTGCATTGATGGCTTTTCCGTAAGTAACACCCGCCTCGGCTGGGGTGATGTTTGTCTGGGCAATGGAGGCTGTGGCAGCAAATAAACCAGCCAGCAACAGCAAATATGTTTTTCTCATAATTAGATTTTATTGCCTCAAATATAAGCAATTACGGCCATCCGGGACCTTCCCGTCCACACACATTAATATTACTTTAATTTGTATTATATTTTAATGTATATTTGCTATAGAAACTACCCTTCCTATGAAAATCATCAAACTGCTGGCTGGCGCCTTATGCCTGGCGCTGTTTGCTACTGCCTGTAAAAAAGAAGACCAGGGAACCCTCGGCCCTATTGCGGGTCAATGGAAGGCCACCTACCAGGTCACTACAGCTGTTTTTCAGGGTCAAATTATCAGAGATACCACCAACATTCTTGTGGAAGGCGATTACGTTGCTTTCCGGGAGAGTGATACCGTATATGTTGTAGATCATGGTCAGGCAGCAGAGGTGAATTTTTACAGGATCAATGGGCGTTCCATTGTGATCTCACCCAATCCAAGCTGTACCGGTGCAGGAAGTGATGATTTCAGGATAGATTATATCCATGCGGGTGAGATGAGTTTTTCTGAGCCGCAGATCATTGTAGTGCATGGGGTTACCACCAAAGCAACGGTGGCAACTATCTTTAAAAAGTAGTGTTAACGAATACACATACAGGACACGGGTGCTGCATTTGCGGCGCCTGTTTTTTTTTATTCCTCTTCCCCGCCGCCGGAGATCCTGTTCACGGCTTCGCCGAATGCGGCGCCGATAGGGATCACGGCTTGCCGGATATAGATGCAGCTGCGGTCTATCCGGTCTATTTTATGATTGGCTACAATGAAGGAACGGTGTACGCGGGTGAAACTGGCTAAGGGTAATAATGCCATGGCTTCCTGCATGGAGAGGCGGGACATTACTTTCTTATCCTGCAGTACAAAATTCACGTAATTACCGGCGCTTTCCAGGTAGAGTACTTCATCCAGCTGTACTTTAAATTGTTCATAACCTGATTTGATGAAGATGTATCCCGGGTTTTGCGGGCGTTCCTGTTTCAGCTGTAATAAGCTGTGCGCTTTATTGCAGGCTTTGAGGAAACGTGCCAGTGAGAAGGGTTTGAGTAAATAGTCTATGGCGTCCAGTTCAAAGCTTTGTACGGCGTGTTCTGAATAGGCGGTGGTGAAAATGGTCATGGGTGGTTCGTGCAGGCTGGAAAGGAAATCCAGGCCTGAGATGTCGGGCATTTTGATGTCCAGGAAGAGGAGGTCTATTTTTTCTTTGCGTAATAGTTCCATGGCGTCAAAGGCATTGGTGAATGTGCCTTTTAATTCCATGAAAGGAACTTTGGCTGCGTGTGCCTTTATTACGGAAAGGGCTACAGGCTCATCATCGATCGCTATGGCGGTCATCTTCATATGAACAAGATACGTCAATTACAGATTATCAGCATAAAGCCTCCGGTGCAGGAGGTTTTTTTATTAAGAAGTGATTTCACCTTATCAGTATAAAGCCTCCGGTGCCGGGAGGATGCTTTTTTTATTGAGAAGTGCATGTTTCTTTTTTTAAAAGAACAGTCAGTGTTTATACAGCAACAATTACACCTTATGCAACAATAACAACCTCTTCGCACTGGCCCATAAATTCTTGAAACTACGGCCATCCGCGGCTTCCCAATCCTTCACTACTTTCTCTGCTTCTTTCCGGCGCTGGGCTTCTGTGAGATTGAACAGGTGATCTATCACCTGGCCGTCTGCTACAGCGGCGCCGGCCTGGTAATGGCCCTGCAACTCCTGCTGCACTTTGGATTCATTGGTGCTGCCTGCTGTGATTGCCGCGAGTTTTTCTTCGTACTCTCCTTTGGGCATCATCAGTTTGGTCAGCAGGGGCATGATCTCTATCAATGTAATAATGAATACGATCAGGCGGTAACGTTGCTTCAATGGCGGGTGCTCTTCTGTTAAGGTATTGAGGGCTTCCGTCTGTGAAAGGAAACCATCTGTTAAGGTAGCCATATAGGCTTGTTCCTTCAGGCTGTCTTCGGAGAAGAGGGTGGCCAGCTGTGCTTCTTTTTCAAGGCGGGCTGGTTCCAGTTCTTTTTTAAGTTTGCGCAGTTCCTCTTCTGATTTCAGGTACTCTCCTTTCTTCACTTTGGCGATGGCAGATTCACCGATCTTGCCGGAGCCGCCGGTACCATCTGTTTCCCGGATATATCCGTCTTTATACTCCTTTACCTGTTCTTCTTTTTGCGTTTGCTGGCTGTTGAGGGTACTGAGCTGTTGCCGGAGTTCTTTGGTACGTACAAGGTTCAGATCTGCCTGTTCCTTCCGGAAATGGTCCAATTTGCTTTGCCTGTCCAGCACCATCTGTGCGTCAATGTCTTTTTTAAACAACATCAGCACAACAGGTTGTGAAATGAAGAGGCCAATGGTAATAGCCAGCAACAGGCGGAAGGCCACCGGCAGGAACTGTGGTTTACCACCATTGCGGCTCATGGCAGCGATCAGGCTTCTGTCTATCGACAATATGGCGAAGCCAAAGAACAGCGCCAGGCCGGCAATCACCAGGTCGTCTTTCACTACGGTGGAGAAAAAATATCCCCAGGCCAGTGTAGCAAACAACCAGGTAACGAGCACGGCTATACCTATTATACGATACCTTTCCTTATCTACTTTACAATCCTTCAATATCTCTGCATCTGCGGTAGCCAGCCACCACAGGAATTTACTGAAACCATCCGGTTCCTTTTGCTGTTGGTTCATTTACTGATCTCTATTGTAAGGTGTACAAAAAACTCGGTGGCGGTTTGGCGGATACTCAATTCATGCTTGCGCGGGTAGAGCAGGGCCAGCCTGTTCTTCACATTATTCAAGCCGATGCCCAGACTCGTTTTTTCCGGATCGTTCTCTGGTTTCACATGCACACTGTTGTAAGCATCAAAGTAAATATGGCTGGCATCGCAGGAAAGGGATACCACTATCCAGGAACGGTTGCGCAGGCTGATACCATGTTTAAACGCATTTTCCACAAAGGGGATCAGCAGCATCGGCGCAATAGGATGATCACATTCATCCTCCGTAATGTTCACGGCAATTTTGATATCATTGGATTCCTGGATCCGCAGGCGCTGCAGGGCAATATAGTTTTGCAGGTAACCTACTTCTTTGCTCAGTTCTATTTTTTCCTGGTGATTCTCATGCAGCATAAAGCGCATCATATCACCCAGCTTCTGTACCCCTTCACTGGTACGGGGCGCATTCTCCTGCAAAGCAGTGCCATACAGGGTATTGAGGGCATTAAAAAGAAAATGAGGGTTAATCTGGGAGCGCAGAAAGTCCAGATTGGCGGAAGAACGACCCAGCGCTTTCTCCAAAACTAACACCTCATCTTTTTGCTTTGAACGTAATTTCGACAGCCACCATGCAATGGGAAATACAAACATAACTTCGCCCAGCAGGATCATGAAGGCAAGTGCCTCCATGGATGTTGATCTGGCACTAATCCCCACCATGAAGATGGTAAGGCCGCATGATAACATTATTGTGATGAGTAAATTTCTCCAGAGTATACCCCATCCATGGCGTTTATTATGGAAGGGCGGGAAAATATAGTAGTAAGCAACGATATACGTGAGCTGATAGAAAAAACCTGTAAAAAGGACGAATACGAAGATGGTCCCCCCATTATCCTGTGATATCATTACGAGGGATACAATCCAGACAATGAAGAACAATACGATCTCTACTGTTATTTTACGCCAGATGTTGTTTTTCTGGAACCATCCATGCAAATGAGTGAAATAAAGATATTTGACTGCATAATAAAAGGCGTAAGCGATTGCACATACAAGCGTAGTACCAAAGGCCCTCCGGGCACAGGAGGCATGGAATGCCTGCATCTCTTTATAACCCAGCTGATAGCCATAACGGTATGTAAAAGCGATCATTGTAAACAGGAACAATAGTCCAAATGCCGCAATCACTAAAGGCACCCCGGCATAATAATGTTTCTTTTCCAGGAAGAAAGGCACTACCCAGTTATTGACCAGCAGGAATGCGAAGTAACTGAAGGTGGCGATGGTGAGCTTAGGCAGTAAAACGTGTATGAATACATCGAAATCCATATTGTTCCTGTCAAAAGCCCTTGCTATCCAGTAAGTTCCGGATTCTTCACCGCTTAATAAAAAGGGAAAGAGCACTGCAACCACTACCAGGAGATAAAACCCTGTAGCGATCCAAAACTCTGCTTTCCTGAATTTTTCCATGAAACTATTATTTGATGCAATAATAATAAACAAGTGTGGCTGGCGTGGCTAAATGGTACGAAATTGCAGGAATATGGGATGAAGGTTGGTTTTTTATACCTTTGTACCCGTTTAATAATGGGTATCATGGCAAAAGTAAAAACAGGAATCGTACAGATGAGCTGTTCTGCGGACAAAGCGCAGAATCTGGCAAAAGCCATCGACAAAGTAAGGGAAGCCGCTGCCAAAGGCGCACAGATCATTTGCCTGCAGGAGTTGTTCACTTCTCTTTACTTCTGCGATGTGGAAGATTATGAGAACTTCAAACTGGCAGAACCTGTTCCCGGCCCCTCCACAGAGGCCCTGGGTAAGGTAGCTGCTGAACTGGGCGTAGTGATCATTGCTTCCCTGTTCGAAAAAAGAGCAGAGGGCTTATATCATAATACTACTGCCGTTCTGGACGCAGACGGAAAGTATCTCGGCAAATACCGCAAGATGCACATCCCGGATGACCCGGCTTATTACGAAAAATTCTACTTCACACCGGGCGACCTGGGTTACAAGGTATTCCAGACGAAGTTCGCGAAGATAGGTGTACTGATCTGCTGGGACCAATGGTACCCTGAGGCAGCCCGTATCACTGCCCTGATGGGTGCAGAGATCCTCTTTTACCCTACCGCCATCGGTTGGGCTACCAGCCAGGATGAAGCCACCAATGTGGAACAATACAATGCCTGGCAGACCATTCAGCGGAGCCATGCTGTAGCCAACGGCATTCACGTGGTAAGCGTGAACCGCGTGGGCCTGGAACAGGACGGATTGATGAAGTTCTGGGGCGGCTCTTTCATTGCCAACCCTTTCGGCTCCCTGCTGCACCTCAGTTCGCACGACCAGGAAGAAACCGTGGTGCTGGAACTGGAGCTTTCCAAAACAGACAGGTACCGCACGCACTGGCCATTCCTGCGCGACAGAAGGATCGATTCCTACCAACCTATTACCAAAAGATATATTGACGACGAAGCATGATGCAACCTACTCCCAAGCAACTTGGCTATTATTTCCCCGCAGAATTTCATCCACACATTGCCACATGGTTAAGCTGGCCGCATAAAGAAGCCAGCTGGCCGGGAAAGATCCATACCATCTTCCCTTACTACAGCCGTTTTGTAAAATACCTGGCGGATAGTGAGAAAGTGCGCGTCAATGTATTGGATGAAACGATGAAAGCATTTGCCACCGGGCATTTGCAGGCGGAAGGCGTGAACCTCGCCAATGTGGAATTCTTTCTGCACCCTACCAACGATGCCTGGTGCCGGGACCATGGCCCTGCTTTCCTGATCAACCCGGATGCAGCTGAAAAGAAAGTGGTGGTAGACTGGAATTATAACGCCTGGGGCGGCAAATACCCTCCTTTTGAGCAGGATGATGTGATCCCTACCCTCATTGCCAATCATTATCAACTGCCGGTATTTCACCCCGGTATTATCATGGAAGGCGGCTCTGTGGAATTTAACGGAAAAGGTACTATCCTCACCTCTACCTGCTGCCTCCTGAATGAGAACCGTAACCCGCATCTGAACCGGGACCAGGTGGAAGAATACCTCCACCAGTATTATGGGGCAGAGCAGGTGTTATGGGTAGAAGACGGGATTGTGGGAGATGATACAGACGGGCATATTGATGACACCATCCGTTTTGTGAACGAAGATACGGTGCTGACGGTAGTAGAAACGGATAAACAGGACGAGAATTACGAACTGCTGCAACAGAACCTGCACCAGCTGAAGCAAATGCGCCTCCTCAACGGTAAACAACTGAATATCATTGAGCTGCCTATGCCCGATGCCGTTATTTACGACGAGCAGCGTTTACCTGCCTCTTATGCGAATTTCTATATCAGCAATAAATATGTGATTGTGCCTACTTTCCAATGCAAAAAGGACGATGCCGCACTGCAGATCATTTCCGGTTGTTTTAAAGACCGGGAGGTGATCGGTATCGACTCTACGGAGATCATCTGGGGATTGGGGAGTTTTCACTGCCTGAGCCAGCAGGAACCAGCCGTATAGCTTAAAAAAAGGCTGCCTTTCACGAGGCAGCCTTTTTTATGTTAAATAGGTTTTACAAACCCGCTATGGTAGCTTCATCCTTGCTTTATCCTTGCTTCATGTTGCAGTCCGGGGCGGGTTTAAGCTACTTTGAAGCTAGGATGAAGCAAGGATTAGCATTTTTGGCACGACCATTGTTTTACTATACATGAACCAAATCAAAGAGTCATGAAGAAGATAATTATCGCAGCTTCCCTTGTTGGAACAGCCGTAGCAGGTGCATTCTGGTTAATGAAGAATCGCAACCGTGCAGAGTCCGCACTCAATGATATTAAGGATGCGGCAAAGAACGCATATCGTAAAATGGATAAGCGCGCAAGAAAGGCTGGCCAAAGAGCTAACCATATGGTGCAAGAGCAAATGGCTTAAAATTTTTCGCATCAGTCAACATATACTAAGAGGGTGTATCACATTTGATACACCCTCTTTCTTTTGCTATTGTAACAACGTTGCCAGTTTTTCTTCCAGCTCCTTCCCTCTCAGGTTGCGCGCTACGATCTTTCCGTCCGGGCCGATCAATACGTTGGAAGGGATAGCCCTTACACCATATAACTTCGCCGGTGCACTGTCCCAGAATTTGAGGTCTGATACCTGCGTCCAGGTGAGCTTATCATCTGCGATCGCTTTCACCCATTGCTCCTTCTGTTTGTCCAGCGACACGGCAAAAATATCAAAACCTTTTCCTTTGTACTTTTCGTATACTCTTACCAGGTTGGGGTTCTCCCTTCTGCAAGGGCCACACCATCCTGCCCAGAAATCCAGCAGCAGGTATTTACCTGAATAGCCGGAAAACTTCACAGGTTTGCCATCTGTATCTGCCAATGTAAATTCAGGCGCTACCTCACCGATGCCTACTTTACGCAAAGTGGGGGAAAGTTCCCTCAGCACGTTCACATATTGTGTCTTTTGCAGGGAGGGGCTTAACAGCTTTACATTATTATCAATCTCATCCGGTGTTAAACGGTAAGAGTAATCGCGGTATAATACATAAGCTGCTACAATGGAAGATGGATTCGCCTTAATGAATTCATCCACCTTCACATTCCGGCTGTTCCTGTAGGTAGTGAACAGGTCCTGCGCATCAGAGCCTTTTACCACAGATCTGCTGTAGTAGGCAGCTGAATCCAGCTCCACTTCTATCTTCTTATCTTCTAAAAAGATGAATAAAGGACTGGCTGAAGGGTTCAGCGTAATGCCATACAGTTCAGGCAGTCTGGGTTTCTTGGTAAAATAAAATTTACCATCCGTGATGTTACTGGAATCTATGGTAAAGAACATTTTATTCGCAAAGCGTTGCAGATAAACCTTTCCTGTACTCACACCCTTTACAGTGCCCGTGACGGCAAAGTTCTGCGCGTTAGCAGATAAAGTGCCGGAGAGCAATACGATGCTTAAAAGAGAACGTATCATAGATTTGGATTGGAGTTTATTTCATTAATGGGAATGGAGAAGAGATAATACTGACTGTTCGGAACAAAGTCTGTTTTATCCGGGAACTTCAGCTGATGATGCCCTTTTAAAGGAACATCCCTGAATGAACCGTCTGCCCTTGGTACTTTGAGTATTTCCGCAGAAGGCGTACGCACCAGTGTACGCTGTAAACGCAGGATATCAGGCAATGCAAATCCCTCACCCCATAATTCCCTTCTTCTTTCTTTTAATATCTCTTCTATTAATTGCGGTTGTGTGAGTGAGCCATTCAACAGCCCGGGCAAACTTCTTTTCACCCTTAATTCATTCAGTGCATCAAAGGCACCACCGATGTCGTTGAGCCTGGCTTTGCTTTCCGCTTCTATCAATACCATTTCAGCGGAGCGCATTAATACAATGTGCCCGGACTGATCTGTTTTATTCACGAACTTGGTATACTTCAGCCATCCTAACAAGGGGTCTGTAGTATCCGCTACCGGTTTGAACAATGTTTTGCGGATATCGCCATCTGTGAAGAGTGCCCTGAAATGAGGATCTGCCATTACACTTCTGTAACCAGTTGGCGGTGTTACATCAATATAACCGAAATAAGAAGCGCCACCCAGGTTCTGATCGGTAGCCTGCGGATGGCCCCAGATCCATTCTACATTACTTACATCGCTGAACCCTTTGAGGTATTCTATCGGCTCCATGAGCGGGAATCCTGTTCTGGCCTGTTTGGCGCGTACAGCAGCAGAATCCCAGTTCTCCTGTGTGAGGAAAGCACGTGCCAGCAAACCTCTTACCACCTGTTGATTGGGACGGTTCTTTACCGTGCGGTTGAAGCCCTGTAACAATCCGTCTGCTTCTCTCAGGTCTGCGATCACCTGGTCATAAATAGCCCCTACCGTAGCTCTTGGCTGTGGTTTGGAATCAGGATTGGTAGGTGTGGTATATAAAGGCACACCTTTCGCATTTTTGTCTTTCGCATAAGTGAACTGGTATTGACGCACCAGGTTCAGGTAAGTGAAAGCACGCAGCGCAAGTGCCTGGCCTTTGAGGAATTTCTTCTCACTGTCTGTACCGGAAGCAGCATCCACATTTGCAATGATGTTATTACAGTTGTCGATCACTTTATACTGGAAGGTCCAGAAAAAAAGTGCGCGGCGGGTAGTGTTATCAGAAGGGTCCAGGAAACCGTAGGTGGCCAGGAAACCATAAACACCATCACGCAATACAGCATCGCCGCCCATTGCTTCCTGTGAAAGGATGATAGCGGAATAACCAGGGTTATCCTGAGAGGTGGAACTCTCCATGATGTAACGGATGGTACCGTTCACCAATGCATCAATATTCTTGGTAGATGCATACAACTCTTTACCGGTTAAACTGCCGGAAGGAGAAGTTTCGAAGAATGATTTACCACAAGCGGCCAGCAATATCACAGTTCCTGTTAGTAATATATAAACTCTTTTCATCGTACTGTCTTTTAGAATGAAACATCAAAACCGAAGGAGAAAGTTTTCTGTGCAGGGTAGCGGTAGAAGGTTACACCATCCAGCGCCTGCTCAGGATCCAGCCCTTTGTGTTTATAAAAAGTAAGGAGGTTCTCTCCGCGTGTATATACCCTGATCTGTTGCAAACGCAAGCGGGAAGTCCAGTTAGCCGGTAAAGCGTAACTCAGCCCAACGTTACGGAGCCTGGCGTAGGTAGCGTCATACAGGAAACGGGTGGAAGCACTGTTCCAGTTAGTAGCGTCTGTAGTGAGGCGGGGAACATTGGTGTTCTTATTGTCCGGCGTCCAGCGGTTCAGTATTTCTTTACTCCAGGTACGGCCTGTGTTGTTACCACTGTGGGATAACATTACCTGGTCGTAATCCAGTATTTTACCACCAATGCTGAAGGCCAGCAGGGCACTCAGTTCAATGCCTTTATAGTTCAGCACTGTGTTCACACCACCGGTGAGGTCAGGTAAGGAAGTACCAACAATATATTGGTCTGCCTGTGCATACACACTCGTGGTAGTGCGGCCGGTGATCTTTCTTTCTCCGTTAGGTAATGTTTCGTAAGTGTTCTTATACCATAAAGGCAAACCTGTTACGGGATCAACACCCGCCCATTCGCGGATAAAGAAGTCGTACACAGAACCACCTACGGTGAGTTTTTTGGTGGGGCCTATCACGGAAGTATTAGCCGGTACAATTTCTTTTGCCGGCAGGGAAGTGATCTCATTGTTGAAATGGCTGAGGTTCACACCTACATCCCATTTGAAATCCTTCGTTAACACAGGCGTGGTTTGCAATTGCAGCTCCCATCCTTTATTGGTAAGTGAACCGATGTTATCGTCAATGGCCGGGAAACCCAGGGATGGTGCAAGCGGCCTTTGATATAACAGGTCCTTTGAACTACGGTCAAAATATTCGGCAGAGAGGATGATCCTGTTCTTCAGGAATGCCACATCCACGCCGGCATTAAAGTTCAGGTTGGTTTCCCATTTAAGGCCTGGTGTTGGAAGGCGGGAAGTGATCACACCGGCTTCACCCAAACTGTTATAAATGGAATACAGATCCTGGTACTGGTAATAACCACCTAAGTTATCATTACCCTGCGCACCATAGCTGGCGCGGAGTTTCAGTATATCCAGCCAGGAAGGTGCATGGAAGAAATCTTCTTTTGTTACATTCCAGGATGCCCCCACAGACCAGAAGTTACCCCAGCGGGAATCCGGGTGGAAACGGGAAGAACCGTCTCTGCGGAAACTACCGGAGAGGAAATATTTATCTGCAAAATCATAATCTACTTTGGCGAGGTAACTGGCCAGTTTGTAATTATCAGAGCTGCCGCTGAAACCCGTCAGCAGAGAAGCTGCGTTTGGTTCATCCTTACCCAGGAAGCCGAAATTACTTTTGCTGCCCGAGAGGGAAGAAGTATTCAGGATGTATACCTCCTGTCCTGCCAGCACATTAAAATGATGCTGTTGGAAAGCAAAGGTATAATCCAGGATATTATTCACCGTATAAGCGAGGAAGCGGGTTTCCCCTTTGCTAACAGAACCGCGGGTACTTACACCACCACCGAACAAGGGATTGGTGTAGTTATGCGTGAGCGTATTGTTATAATCAGCATTGATGCTGCTCTTCAGTTTTAAATTCTCCAGGATATTGATCTGGATGTAACCACGGAAAGTGAGGTTATCCAAACGGCTGAGGTATTTGTTCAGCACGGAAGAACCGAGCAGGTTATTACCGGTAGCTGCAGCGCTGGGGCGGTAGTTACCGAAATCATATACCTTATTGCCATTCTGGTCCAGTTTCAGGGAACCATCAGGATTCCTTTCGTAGATAGGATAAATATTCGCTACGATCCTGCCGAAGTTGGCCAGGTTACCCTGGTCGCTATCACTTTGTGGTGGCGCATCCTGTTTGGCAGAGCTGAGTGCTACATTCACGCCGGTCTCAAACCACCTGTTCACTTTAGTCGTGTAATTCACACGGCCATTGTAACGTGTATAACCTGACCCGATGATAAATCCATCATCATTCAGGTAACCTGCGGATACAAAATATTTACTTTGTTCACTGCCACCGCTTACATTCAGATCTATCTGCTGGCGGATGCCGGTACGCTGGGTAGATTCACCCCAATCGTCTGTCCAGAATGGTTTTGCGCCGGCTACCAGTTTACCGTCTGTACCAACGGGGGTAGGGTATTGAGAGCCGAAGGGATTGATCTTTAAGCTGCTCACTACGTTATCCGTAGCATACTGTGCGGCTACTGCAGCCGTTCTGCCAAGGCCCAGTTGTTTATTACGCAAGGCTTCCCACTGCATTTCAAAATATTCTTTCGCATCCAGTTTTTCATAATCTTTCACTGCGCGGTTGGAATATCCTGTGCTGGCACTCAGTGTTACTACTGGTTTGGAATTGAGGCGGCCCTGTTTGGTAGCGATAATGATCACGCCATTTGCACCACGCGAACCATACAAGGCACTGGCGGCTGCATCTTTCAATACACTGATAGACTGAATATCGGCCGGATTGATGGAGTTGATATTTCCGGAGAAAGGCACTCCGTCCACCACATATAAAGGATCACTCGAAGCATTGATAGAACCAATCCCCCGGATGCGGATAGTGGCATTACTGCCGGGCTGCCCTGCTGAGGAAACAGATTGCACACCAGGCACTGTACCCTGCAAAGCCCTGCTGATACTGGATACCTGCTGGCGTTCCAGGTCTTTGGCACTCACGGTGGAAGCAGATCCTGTGTAAGATATTTTATTAGCGGTACCATATGCCACCACTAATACTTCGTTGAGTGTGGCTGCGCCGGAGAGTGTGATATTAACGGCAGTATCAGATACCGGGGCTTCCTGTGTCTGAAAACCGGTGTAGCTGAATATTAATACAGCGCCTTTACCGGGTACCTGTATGGAAAAACGGCCGGAAGCATCCGTTACGGTTCCGGTTTGTGTGCCTTTCAGGCGAACGCTGGCGCCGGGCAGTGCAACATTGTCGCCGGAACGGACAGTACCCTGTACACGTCTATCCTGCGCATGCGCCCATTGCAATGCAAACAGCAATGTCATTAAGCATGTAAATGTTTTCATTTCAGTTCTTTTTAGGCAATAGATTTCCTGGCGGTTTTTACTGACCGCGAATTTTTCCTGTATGTATTATGAAGAAAGAAGAGGAAGAGTGGTTGGCTCATTCCTGGTACAGCATAGTTGATGCACATCCCCCTATGCCGGGGAATGCACCTTGTTTACGATGCAAATGTATAGACGTTTAACAATATAACCAAGTTAGTCTATGAATTTTGTAGACTTAATGTTTTAATTGCATTTAAAAGTGATAAACGGACTTTATCCCATGCCGCAATCGTTAACTTAATGTTAAAAAACACCTGATTCGTTCTTCAGCAAGAACTTTAGCAGCTTTTACATTGACATAAATCATTGGTCAATTAAAAATAGGGTTATACTTTTGGGTTATGACTACTAACCTGGCAAAAAGAGCAAGAATAAACTGGCTGCACGAAATGGATTTCATTGGTATTCACCTGGTTCCCCTGCTGGCCATTTTTACGCATGTAACGGCATTCGACTGGATCCTGTGTGCGGTACTGTATGTGGTACGCATGTTTTTTGTAACAGGTGGTTATCACCGGTATTTTTCTCACCGATCGTATAAAACTTCACGGTTCTTCCAGTTCATCCTGGCATTTGGCGCACAATCGAGTTTCCAGAAGGGTGCTATCTGGTGGGCTGCCAATCACCGCATTCACCATAAACACAGTGATACACCGGAAGATCCGCATTCTGCTAAAATATATGGATTCTGGTATGCGCACATCGGCTGGATCATGGGTCCTGAGCATAAGCCTACCCGTTTCGACCTGATCAAGGATGTAAAAGAAAAAGAACTCTTCTGGCTGAATAAATACCATTGGGTGCCGCCGGTGATCCTGGCTGCGGTGGTGTATTTTGTTGGTAATAAAGTAAATGGCGCAGGTTGGTTCGACTGGCAGGCGGGTCTCTCTACTTTGTTCATCGGTTTCTTCCTGAGCACCATTTTATTATTCCATGGTACTTTCACCATCAACTCCCTGATGCACAAGATCGGTAAGCCGCGTTACAAAACAGGCGATGAATCTAAAAACAACCTGATCCTGGCGCTGGTAACACTTGGTGAAGGATGGCATAATAATCACCACTATTATCAGAGCGCAACGCGGCAGGGTTTCTATTGGTGGGAAATAGACATTACTTATTATGTGCTCCGCATGCTGGGTTTATTTGGCATTGTCTGGGATATCCGGGGTGTTCCACAGAAAGTAAAAGACAATAATAAAGTAGCATAGGATTTTCTGCCTTCATGGGAAATAATTTATCCCTTGCAGTTTTCTGAAGATCAAATATTAACGCTCGCTCCTGATGACTCATCCCGCAAAGCCCTCCACTTTCTGCTGCAGGTATCTTCACTTCAGATAACCAAGGGAGTCTTCAAACAGGTGAATGATGAGGTGGGCGCTTTCCCGGGCACTGCCCAAACAGGCACCCGCCCTCGAAAAATCAACAGGACTGCGGGAATTGAAGGCCTTTAAAATTTACTGATAATCGGCTGGTATTTTCTTAATTTAGTACCAATCATTATCTAAATTGACATGTACCGCTTCCTGCTTACCCTGGTTCTTTTACCTGCATTCCTACATAGTAAGGCCCAACAAACCCAAACCCAGAAACCACCATTACATGGCAAACACTGGATGGCCGTTACCGGCAAACCACTTGCTGCTACGGCTGGTGCTATGATCTTTCAGAAAGGGGGTAATGCAGTGGATGCTGCATGCGCTATGCTGGCTGCTACCTGCACCATGTGGGATGTACTCAGCTGGGGTGGGGAAACACAGGCGCTCATCTATCATCCCAAAACCGGTAAGGTGATTGCGATCAATGCCATGGGTGTTGCACCAACAGGCGCTACCGTTGAATTCTTTAAAAAGAAAGGATATAGTTTTCCTCCGGAATATGGTCCGCTGGCAGCTACCACACCTGGTACACCCGGCGGGCTTTGTTATATGCTGGCGCAGTATGGAACGCTCAGCCTGAAAGAAGTGCTGGCTCCTGCCATGGAAATGGCGGCGGGTTACCCCATAGAAGCACAAACGGCCAACAGCATAGAACGCGGCAAAAAATACATTGAGGAATGGCCTTACAGCAAAAAAGTTTTCTTTACACATCCGGAAAGGGAAAGAGTAGCACCTGATGCAGGAGAGATCTTTGTGCAGAAGGACCTGCTGGCTACACTCACTAAAATGGTGGAAGCGGAACAAAATGCGCTGAAGCAAAAAAAGAGCCGTAAAGAAGCGATCATGGCTGCATACGATCGTTTTTACAAAGGAGATATCGCAGCTGAATTTGTAAGAGGCAGTAAAGAACAGGGAGGGCTGATCACCATGGAAGACCTCGCTAAATGGAAACCTATTGAAGAGGAACCATTACATGTAAATTACAAAGGCATTGAAGTATATAAATTACGGGAATGGACGCAGGGCCCCATGTTACTGCAAAGCCTGAATATACTGGAGAACTTTGATCTTAAGAGCATGGGCTACAATTCTCCTGCCTATATTCATACCCTTTATCAAACCATGAACCTGACCTTTGCGGACAGGGATTTCTATTATGGTGATCCTTACTTTTCACCGAAGCCGCCTATTAAAGGATTACTGAGTAAAGCCTATGCAAAAGAAAGGGCTAAGCTGATCGATCCTGCTAAAAATAATCCGGGTGCACAACCGGGAGACCCCTACCCTTTTGAGGGCAGAAAGAATCCTGTATTGTACCTGTTGCCGGAAAGGGCTTCTTTTACTGATTCTACCGGGAATAAAAAGCGGGATGGTTTTGTGCCGAAACATGATGCGATGGCGGAACATTTGCAACGTGGTGCTGCTAATGATGCAATGGTTTACCGGCAACAGGCAGAGCCTTTGCTGCATGCTGATGCAATGGCCTTTCAGCAACAGGCGGAAAGTTTGCTGCGTGCTGATGCAATGACTTTTCAGCAACAGGCGGAAAGTTTGCTGCATGCTAATGCAATGACTTTTCAGCAACAGGCGGAAAGTTTGCTGCGTGCTGACGCAATAGCCTTTCAGCAACAAGCAGACAGTGCCTACGCAGATCGTTTATGGCGTGGCACTACCAGTGTGGAAGCAGCAGATGAAGAAGGCTGGGTAGTATCCATTACCCCCAGCGGCGGATGGATGCCGGCCTGCATTGCAGGACGCACAGGCGTTGGCATGAGCCAGCGTTTGCAGAGCTTTGTACTGGATTCTGCATTGAATCCTTTTAACGTATTGGCACCGGGCAAAAGACCCCGCGTTACACTAACACCTTCCATGGCATTGAAAGAAGGAAAACCTTTCCTCTCCTTTGCTGTACAGGGCGGTGATACACAAGATCAGAACCTCCTGCAGTTCTTCCTGAACATGGTAGAGTTTGGTATGACGGTACAGCAGGCCACAGAAGCAGCCAATATCAACAGCAATCAATTATGGCTATCCCTTGGTGGCATGACCATCAAAGAGCGCCAGCCAAAACCGGGCAGTATATTACTCAGTACCAGTACACCGGAAAAAACAAGAACAGCGCTGCAGAACATGGGGTATACGCTCAGTTTTGTAGCCAGGAGCAGCGGCCCCATCAATGCCATCTTCTTCGACAGGGTGCATGGCAGCTTCTGGGGCGGCAGCAGTAATCATGGGGAAGATTATGGTATCGGCTGGTAGTTATGCCGCTTTCTGGTTATAATGAAAGAACTTCTTCTTGTAATCATATAAGACCCGTATGATCTTGCGGGGGCTTTTCCATTCAAAGAGGAAAATGATAAAGGTGGTGATCTTCACAAAACCTTTGGGGCTTTTTAAAGCATCTGCCAGTTTTGTGATGCTCTGATCCCTGGCGGCCAGGCATGCTGCTCTCTCCTCACCTGTTTTACCGGCCAGCTCTTCCGCAAAACTCCATGCCCCATCCCGTGCATTGGAGATACTGAATTGAATAAGGATAGATTCTCCGTTATTGGCATGCATGCCCACCAGCGATAACAAAGGAGAGATACGGCTGATGGCATTCGTTACCTCAAAGGTGAGGGATCCGATGATGGTATTGATGCTGATAAAGTCTTTATGCAGGGATTGTATATCCTGCCCTGCTGCTGCATCCACAGCCGCAATGCCCAGATCATAATTAATATGTGCGTTCATGCCCAGCAGTAATTGCTGCAGGAGGATCACGGTAGGTTTCTTTGTACCGCTGAATGCAGATGCCCAGGGGCCGGAGACAGGCTTTTTTGCCTTCCATTGCTGCACGGCTTCCAGGTAGCGATTGGCAAAGAAAACGTCCAGTCTTTCCATACGCGGACCGTCTTCAAACTCATTATTGAGGATCCCTTCTTTCACTCTTACTGTTACTTTGTAATAGAGGGAAGCGAAAAAACCGATGCGGCTGTTGGTATCAATGCATTCTTCAATTAATTGTTCCAATTGAAGGATGACTTCATCAATGGTATTAGCTGCCATTTAATTGGTGCTTTTTGGGGTGAATGAAAATGCTATACTTTAATCAGGCGCTCTACGGCCCTTTCCAATGTTTCTTCCTTCTTCGCAAAACAGAACCGGATCACTTTATGGTCCCTGCCTGATTGATAGAATGCAGATACGGGCACAGTGGCTACACCAAATTCTTTTGTGATGCGCACTGCAAAATCTGCATCCCCTTCCTCACTGATCCTGTTATACTGGTAACACTGGAAATAACTGCCATAGCTGGGCATTGGAGAAAAACGGGTGTTAGACATCAGCCCGTGAAAATAATCACGTTTGGCCTGCATGAAACTGCTTAACTGCAAATAGGAGTCTTTGTCTTTCAGAAATCCCGCCAGCGCTACCTGTGAAGGGGTATGACAGGAGAAACAGTTATACTGATGCACCTTTCTGAACTCCTGCATTAAGGCCGGAGAACTGATGCAATAACCCATCTTCCAACCGGTGCAATGATATAACTTCCCGAAAGAGAAGGTTACAAAACTACGCTCCAGCAGCTCCGGGTAACGGAGTATACTCTGGTGCGGGATATTATCATAGATGAGGTGTTCATATACTTCATCGCTGAGTATAAATATATTCGTGCCTTCCACGATGGACCTCAGCTGCTGAATATCACCTTCTCCCAATACAGCGCCTGTAGGGTTATGCGGGGTGTTCAGCATGATGAACTTTGTGCGGGGCGTTATCTTTCTGCGTACTTCTTCCCAGTTTATTTTATAATCAGGGAATTGCAGTTCTATCAGTACGGGTACCGCACCATTCACCAATACATTGGGTACATAACTGTCGTATGCCGGTTCAAAGATGATCACTTCATCGCCGGGTTGTAATACGGTGGTGAGGGAAGTATAGATGCCATAAGTACCGCCGGGGGTAATGGTGATCTGGGTATCAGGGTTGATGGTGGTACCATAGAGGAACTGTACCTTTTCTGCCAGTACTTCCCGCAAAGGGAGATGCCCCTGCATGGGTGCATACTGGTTAAACCCTGCCTGCATGGCTTCATTCACTTTTGCCACCAAAGCCTCGTTCATGGGATAGTCCGGGAATCCCTGGCCCAGGTTAACTGCTTTATACTCGTTTGCCAGGGCACTCATTACACTGAAGATGGTGGTACCGGTATTTGGAAGTTTTGAAGAAATTTGCAAGGTATATTGTTTATTTTAGTCAAAATCGTCCACTAAAATAGTAATAAGCTATGAAAATTATCATTACACTGCTCCTTTCCACGTTAGCAGCTTATACTTACGGCCAGCAAAACCCTGGCCTGGTAGCCGACAATGCACAACCCGTGCTGATCTCTAAACAATTCTCTTTTACTGAAGGCCCGGCCCCTGATAAAAAAGGGAATGTATACTTTACAGATCAACCCAATAACACGATCTGGAAATACGATACGGAGGGCAAACTCTCCCTCTTCATGGACAGCGCCGGCCGTTCCAATGGTTTGTACTTCGATAAAAAAGGGAATATCATCGCCTGTGCGGATGATAAGAATGAGCTTTGGTCTATTTCTCCATCCGGTAAAGTAACCGTATTGCTGACGGATTACCAGGGCAGGAAATTCAATGGCCCCAATGACCTCTGGATCACGTCAAAAGGCGGCATCTATTTTACGGACCCTTACTATCAGCGTAAATACTGGGAGCGTAAAAAACCGGAGATAGATTCCCAAAGGGTTTACTTCCTGGCGCCGGGTAAAAAGCAGGCCGTGATGGTGGCAGACAATATCAAGAAACCCAATGGCATTGCAGGTACTAAGGACGGCAAAACATTGTACGTGGCGGATATTGGTGATAACAAGATCTACAAATACAGGATCAATAAAGATGGCAGCCTCTCTGATCCGCAGCTCTTTTGCAACAAAGGCGGAGATGGCATGACGGTGGATGAAAAAGGCAATGTGTATATAGCAGGCAATGGCATTTTTGTATTTAATCCAAAAGGAGAACAGATCCTGCACATAGATGTACCGGAAAAATGGACGGCCAATCTTTGCTTTGGCGGGAAGGACAGGAAAACACTTTTTATTACAGCATCTGAAACGGTGTATACTTTACAGATGAAGGTGAAGGGAGTAGAATAGTATTATCAGTAACTTTGTGCGCATGACGATAGAGAACTTTGAACAACATGTAGAACTTCAGCAACTGCAAAAAGGATTAACTTTTTACAGCAAGGGATCTGTACATCACCTGGAAGAAAAGCAACCGGGCATGTGGCAGGCTACCATTGCAGGGTCTGAGGTATACAGGGTAAACATTACGCTGAAGGAAAAGGAGATCACGGAAGTATCCTGTACCTGCCCGCATCAGGCATCACATTGCAAACATGTGGTAGGCGTGCTGTATGCCATCAAAGGCAAGTCCGGCAAAGTGAATTTTATTGAACTGGTGAACAGTATTCCTGAAGCGGAATTAAGGCAATTTGTTATTGCACATGGCAGTAACTATGAAGGTTTTAAGAACATTCTACTGGCACATTTTGCTTCCCATCCTTTACCCGGCAAGGATAGTCTCTAGTGCCAGAATACGCTCATATGCGGGTTTGGTGACAAAGATGCCGGTATCCCCTTCTTTTCTTACCCCTCTCACAAAGAGATAGATCACACCACCAAACTGTGTTTCATAATCAAATGCCGGCAGACGCGTCTCCAGGTATTTTTTGGCGGCAACCGTGTATAAGAGATATTGCAGGTGATAATTGTTTTCGTTCAACGCAGCAGCCAGGGCTTCCGGGGAATAATCCGGCATGGAGAATCCCAGGTAGTTGGATTTCCAGTCAAGGATATAGTACTTTCCATTGTGCTCAAAGAATAAGTCCATTTTCCCATTCATGATCCCTTCCAGTTCCCCGTTATTCAGTTTCACCGATACGGTGGCTACTGTATCAGAAAGACTGTTCAGTTGTGCTGTTTCAAATGCGGCTACCGGGAAATCAAATTCAAACTCTGTGATCCGTCTTCTGAGGGCTACAGAGGATAATGAGAAAGTTTCGCCTTCGATATGGATGACAGCATTCAATACATGCTCCAGTAACTGGCGGAGCATGGGCAGATATAATTCCTGCTGGCCCGGTGCAAAACGGCGTACCGCTTCTTCCAGCCATTTACCCCAGCGGGTATCATCTGTAAAATCTACTTTCTCAAATATAAAGTGAAGCAGGTTACCTGTTTTGGCGCCTCTTCTCAGGGTATTGAAAATAAAGGTATCGTATTCATTCTCCTGTGGCAGTGCGCGTTCTCTTGGAAGAATCTCATGTTTGGCAGCCAGCATGGTGTAACTCATTTTTCGCCAGTACTGTTCTTTCAGGCTGAAATGTACAGTATCCTGCGTGATGCGTGCGGGTGCGGGAATGTTTTCCCTGTAACGGTACCCTTTTGCTTCAGGTATTTCTGTTTCTGCTTTTATTAAAACATCATCCGGATTGATGGCTTTCAGAAATTCCAGTAAAGTAGAAACGTAGTAATAGCTATTGCGGAAGATGTAACACTTATATACCGCGCGGGTGATAGCTACATACAGCAAACGGCGGTTTTCCTGCTCTGCCTGCTGTTTGTACCACTTCTCCTGGTCTTCCGTGAGTTTACTCTTTTCTGCTGCCACATAATCCCCTGTTTCAGGATCACGGTAACTCACCAGCTCAATGTTCCTGCTCTCAGCAAAATCCAGGAAAGGCGCCAATACGATCTTATACTCGAGACCTTTGCTTTTATGAATAGTAACGATCTTCACAGCTTCTTCATCACTTTCCACCCGCAGCATGTATTCATCCCCATCTGTTGCCATGCCATCAATACCGCGCTTTAACCAGGAGATCAGTTCCGCCATGGACAGGTTCTTACGGCTCTGGGCCTGATGCACCAGTTCTATCAGCTGGAAGAGATTGGTCATAATGCGTTCTCCGTTCTCTGATTGCAGTAAGATGTTCCGCACATCAAAGTCCGCCACAAAATCCATGAGGGCAGTGTAGATACCATCCTGCGTCCAGCGGTTCTTGTAATTGCTGAACAGGCCTAATGTAGCTTCATCATCCAGGATCAGGATCTCTGCTACTGTGAGACCAGTGAAAGGAGATAATAATGCGCGGTTGATAGAAGAACGGTCCGGGTCCGTCATTGCTTCCATCAGGTAGAGCAGGTAAGTGGCTTCTTCTGTTTGTAATACTTTGGCATCATCTATGGTAACGGCAGGAATGCCCAGCCTGGCCAATGCTGCTTTTACATCCATACCCTGCCTGCGGCTTCTTACCAGGATGCCTATATCAGAAGGGCGGATGGGTTCATCTTCTATGCGGTAGGATCCCGGTTGTAGCAACAGGGCTACCTGTGCGCCTACGGCTTCTACGAGTTGTTCTGTATTGGGTAACTTATAAGTAGAGATAGGGGCATCTGCCACATTATTTTTATAGAAAAGCCCTTTGGTATTTTGTGCCGGGCTCTCCACTTCCTGGTAATCTATCACGTCCTCTTCCCCCTTAAAATAAAAAGTATCGAAATCAGGTGTGGGGAGGAAGAAGTTATTCATGGCGCTGATGAGCGGAGCGGAAGAACGGTAGTTCCGGTTCATGCTGTACAGGTTGCTTACGCCATCACGGGCTTTGAAATAAGTGAAGATGTCTGCCTTACGCCATGCGTAAATACTTTGTTTGGGATCACCGATATAGAAAAGGATGGTGCCTGCACCATATGCTTTATCAAAGATCTCGAACTGCTGGCGGTCCGTATCCTGGAACTCATCTACGAAAACAGCTTTATACTTGTTCTGCATGGCTGCCATCAATGCAGGGTTGTCCCTTTCCACCAATGCTTTGTGCAGGTTGCTGATCATATCATCATATCCGAGCAGGTTGTTCCGTTGTTTAAATTCCTGTACCCCTGCAGCTACCTCACTGATCGCGAAACATTGCAGGCGGATATGAATGGCATTACTGATCGCTTTATGGGCTTCCTCTGCCATTTCTGCCTGATCCGCGAGGTCCAGTACATCCTGGTATAACTTGGGGATGTAGGCAGACGTTCTCTTCTTCAGCATCTCGCTTAAGAAAGCGGCAGGTGTATCAATTAAGAGCAGCAATGATTTTTTAGCATAGCCATTGCTTTCGCTGAGTGCTTTTAACCGGGCTGTGTGCGTGATGATATATTCCAGCACTGCAGTGGCAGCTGCTTCTTTCTTTTGTGTGACTGCGGTTAATTCCTTTACCCATTCATCCTGCTCTGCCTCCGTGATGGAATAGTCTTTCGCGTCATCATAGCTGAGGTATTTCTTGCCGCTCAAGTGTTCTATGGATGCTTTGACGATATTCTCCATCAGGTCTTTACTCCATATTTGCTGCAGGAGCTCTACTTTAAGGGTAGTTACATATTTTCGCCAGAACCGTTGTACTTCATCTTCTACCAGCTGTTGCGGGTCTTCCAGCATTTCTGCGCCAAAGAGCTGGTCTGTTTCAAAGGCGAATTCATTGAGGGTCTGCTGGCAGAAACTATGGATGGTTAACACAGAAGTTTCATCCAGGAAGAGTACTGCTTCTTTCAGGCGTTGTTCTACCTGTTTTGCATCTGAAGCCGCAATCGCCTTTTGTACAAGGCTGGTGATATTATCGTCTTTGATGGTTTTGCCTGTGCTTACTTTATAGGCATTGCGGATAAACAAACGGATCCTTTCTTCCAGTTCAGCTACGGCGGCTTTGGTGAAAGTTACCATTAATATTTCCTTCACTGAAAGCTGCTGCTCCAATACCAGGCGTAATACCAGTATGGCAATGGAATATGTTTTGCCGGTTCCGGCGCTGGCCTCTATGAGGTTGCTTCCTTCCAGCGCTACCGTGGCGGCATCAAATTCCTTATATGTATTCTTACTATTCATGATAGCCCGGAAATAATTCTACTAATGGTACGATCAAATGCGTGCAAATGAACTTATAGGATTCCAGTACCGTGGGATCGGCAAATAAACCATCGTTATAAGCTCTGAGGATATAGGGTTCGCTGAATGATGCAAATCCGCTCAGCTTCCTGTCCACGATCTTTGTGAAGGTCTCGAAATCCAGTTCCTCTACAATCTCCGGTTTGATATCAAAATCAGGAGAGAAAGGTGCAATCAGATTGAAACCCTCTTTGTAGATCCTGATCAGGATACTTAAACGCTGCAATGCTTCTCCTTGCGTTAACCGTTCTCCTTCATACACCGCTTTCCTTTTAGCACCGGAGATCAGGCATACGCCATTCAATACACCGGCTGCTGCTCCTGCCAGATAACGGATATACGCTTCCACCAGGTACTTGGCTTCATTCTTTGACCAGGACACCTGTACATACCGGCCATCGTATACCTGCTGAATATTTCCTCTTATCAGGCTGTCTCCTATATTCAGTTCCACCGGTACTATCTCCGGTTCCATGCCACGGGTAACATCTTTGAACATCATCCTTACCGGTGCTGCTTTTTCCTCCGCCTGCTGCAGAGCCACTTCTGCCATGTTCTTTAAAGGCAGCGCGCCTGTTTTTACCAGTTGCATCTTCAGGTTGGGCATGTCCTCCGGCTGTAAGGGCAACAGTTCGTTCTTTAACACCCATTCCTGTAAGCTGTCCAGGTTGAAGATCTCTGTTTCATTGAGCAGGATCTGTTCATCGCTGTAATAAATGCCCAGTACTTTATTGTAATAAGCTTTGAAAGGGTTCTTGAAGAAACGTACCAGGTCTTCCAGGTCTATCTCTTCAAAGCCGAAGGAACTGATTTCTTTTGTATCATTGGTGATCTTCTTCCGGCCGGTGGATCTGTTATTGAGGTAGTTATATAATCTGCCGCCGGTATATTTCCGGCTGAAACTTTGCAGGGGATGCAAAGTCACCAACTGCTCCCTTACCCCTTCCGGATCTGTAGTACCGGAGGCGATGTAATCGATCAGTTCATCTACCAGTGCGGAGGGTGGCATGCGTGTATTGTCTTTGACACTCTGGCCTACATAACTGATGTACAGATACTCCCGTGCAGAGAGGATGGTTTCGAGGAAGAGGTGTTTATCATTCTCCTTCACATTCCGGTCTCCCCGCTGGCGGTCTCTTTCCATGAGATTGAAACCGGCGGGTTGTTCCTTCCTGGGGAACTTATCATAGTTAAGCCCCAGCAAGGCCACTACTTTAAAAGGAATACTACGCATGGGAATCAGTGAACAGAAAGTGATACCACCATTCACAAACAAACCGGAACGGGTGTTGCCGGTAAGTGTTTGCAGGAAACTATGACCAAATACATCAAAAGCCACCGCATCACTCATGTATTCATTCAGCAGGTTATAATCTGTGAGTTGCTGCATGAGGGCATTGTAATCTTCATCTATATCTTCCTGTGGTTCGTATACCAGGTTGTGCAGTACACTTTCCACATACAATACCCATTCATTGATCGTACGGGCACGTTTTCTTTCTTTCACCGCATCCATCAGTACTTCCACAAAATGGCAGAAACGTACTACCTCCTGTGTGGCGCTTCCTTCCAGTACATCGATGGGATAAAAGCTGCCTACACCTTCCCCATATTCTTCTCCCCCACTCATACAAATACCATACATGATCCTTTTCAGACCGTATTTCCAGCTGATCAGGTAAGTTTCATCTTCCAGCTCACCTTCCATCCCAAAACGGATATTGGCAGCATCCACTACCCTTCTGATCAGGGATATATCTTCGACCTGAAACCTCTTGCGGATATAAGAGGAATCCAGGAGTTGCAATACCTCTTCGGCTTTGAAATTCTCTTCCGTTACCTGCAGGATGGCGTGAATAGCATTGAAGATGTTATCACTGTCCGCATAACTTTCATCTGCTATCGTGTAACGGAACTTATAAGGTGCGTTATTGAATACAGCTTTGATGTAAGGCGCGTAACTGTCTATATCACTCACCATCACCACAATATCCCTTGGTGAAAGTGATTCTTTCCTTTTATCTACCAGGTATACCAGGTAATTATAGAGCACCTCTACTTCTCTTGCTACTGTGTAGCAGGTATTGATGGTAACGGAACCATCACTGAGATCTTCTGCTGTGATGGGATGCCTGTCCGCCGTGGCGCTTACAAATACATCGTGCTGGATCTTGTGCAATAAACTATCCGGTACCGGCTCCACGATCTCCTGATCATCATATGCATTGATAAAGGCATCGTATTTAAAGAACAGGCCGAAAGTATCCTGCACCACTCTTCCCCAGCCGGTGATCAATGGGTTACCGGCAGCTTCGTCTATCAGCTTATCTTTCCAGCGTGCGAGTTGTTTTTCGCTCTTGTCTTCAAACCAATAAACAGCCGGTGCGGGATTGATGATATGAAAATGTATATCGATGAAAGCAGCCACTTCGTGCAGGATCTGCACGTGATAGGCAGTGATGATGGACAGGCCGAAGAGGTGTACTGTTTTCATCCGCTCTTTCAGCGCCTCCTGTTTATTCGGGTCTTTTAATGCCTCCAGGATGTAATGCCCTATCACCGTTTTATCCGGCAGGCTGTTACCGGAGGCTATCTTTGCTTTGGCCCAGAGATACTCCTGCCACTCCTTTGTTTGCAGGTTCTCATTGTTCCATTCCCGGATCATTTCCGGGCGGTATACCTGGTACTGGTCGAACAGGTCAGCCGCTTTTTCTGCCAGCGCCATACGCTTGAGGTCTTTATCAGACCCGCTTTTCTCATAATAGGCAGATACAGCAGGGAAACGTTTAATGAAATCCTTTTCTCCCAGCAGTTTAAACAACAGCCAGGTTAGGTTCTGCGCGGATAGCAATTCTGTAAAAGGCCCTCCCAGCAGGAAATATAACTGATGAATGAGATCGTTGGGTTTCAGAAAGCGGCAGTTGGCAGCAATCCCGTGGTATTCCGCGATCTGCATCCTGAGCCAGTTGTTCATCCCCTCCGTTTGCGTAACAATCAGGTGTGGCTCAAACACACTGTTGCCGGACGTTTGAAGGTCCTGCGCAAGCACATGTGCCAGGCTTTCCAGCGAATTTGAAACTTTGAGATATAATGCCATCAGCTTTCTATAAATCTTGTTGCGATACCGGATGCTCTTTCTACAAAACGTTGTGCGGCCAGGAGCAATACAGCTTCTGAAGCCTGTACATATACTTTTGACCTAGCCCTTGTAATGGCGGTGTACAGTAACTCCCGCGTTAAAATGGCTACTTCCGTTGTTTGCGGGAGTACTACCAATACTTCGTTAAACTCCGAGCCCTGGCTTTTATGAATGGTCATGGCAAATACGGTTTCTGCATCGGTAAGGTATCCGGGCAGGACAGCTTTTAATTCGCCCTGTCCATCTTCAAACCAGGCCATCAGTATACCATTGGCATCCGGACGAATAACACCCGTATCACCATTGAACAAATTATGCTCGTAATAATTCCTTGTAAGAATGATAGGGCGGTTCTCATAGAACTCCACATTCGCCCTGATCAGTTTTTTATCGTGTAAATATTTCTCAATGGCTTTATTGACAGTATACAGTCCTTGCTCCCCCTGTCTTACAGCACATAATACGCGCAGGGCATTCATCTTTTTCAATGCGTTAAGCGTATCTGGTTCTTTGATAAATGCTTCATACCCTGCAATAAACTGTTCGAATAATTCTTTTGAATACACCTGATCTATCACCACCTGTTCATCAGCGTTTTCTTGTAGAAATTCCAGGATGGCTGCTTTTTCATTCCTGATAATGGCTTTACTGAATTTGCCAATGCCTTTGTCGTCCGAGAAACGATGGCTTGTTCTTAATTCCACCAGGTGCTGAAAAAGCGGATGTTTATCATTTGCACTTTCATGCAGCTGTGTAAGGTTTGCACCGAACTTATTCATCACCTGGATGCGTTGGGGCCTGAACAGGTTAATAGCACCCTGTGCCTGGCAAAGATCACCAAAGAAACTACCCGCTTCCACAGAAGCCAGCTGGTCTTTATCTCCCAGTAATATCAGGCGTGTTTTAGGGCCAATGGCATCCAGCAGTTTGGCAAACAGGGCTACATCTATCATCGAACATTCATCCACGATCACTACATCGTAGTTAAGCGGGTTGGATGCATTGTGATGAAAATAAGGACTATCCCGTTTTGATTTCAACAAGCGATGAATCGTACCGGGGCTGAGCGACTGAAACTTTTCATTCTTAAAGTTGCGGAGGCTTTCTGCCAGCCTGGCTGCAGCTTTGCCTGTAGGGGCTGCCAGTACTACTTTCAATGCAGGGTCTATACCATATAAAATGTTCAGGATCTTTGCCACCGTAGTGGTTTTTCCTGTACCGGGGCCACCGGTGATGATGGTAAAATTATTCAGTACGCCTGTGATAGCTGCTGCGAGTTGCCAATCCGGTGCGGTGTTGCTGGCTGATGGGAATTGTGCTTTTATAAGGTCTGCATGTTCTTCCAGCTGTGCCAGTCTTTCTTCTTCCAGTACTTTTTCTGTTTCCAGGAACTGGTAAATGCGGCGGAGGAAAGTGGTTTCGTAACGGAAATATCTTTGCAGGTACAGCCTGTCCTGGAACAGTACAAAAGGCTGATCATCCTTTCCGTCTTTTGCGACCAGCGCAACTGTTTCCAGTGGCGCTGTACCGGGTACCATATTTGCGCAGTAGGCAGGCAATTCTTCTGACTGACCCTGCAGATCATCCAGGTGCAAACAGATATGCCCTTCGCTGATCTTTTTGGATAAGAGATAAGCGTAGGGCTTTAAAACGGGTATATCAAAATATTCTGCGAACTGCTGATGAACATCATTTATGGTGAACATATTCTAATATAAGAACTTTTTACAGGAACCAGGCACCTTCCTGCGGTACTGATACATACAAGGTATCCCCTTTGGAGATACTCCGCAGATCTGTTTGTACGGTGATCCTTTGTTCCTTTAATTGTACCGTTAATTCCCAGGCGCTTCCCAGGAAGGCCACTTTTTCTACGGTACCTTCCATCGCAAAGCTGCCACCCTTTACTATTTTGAAGTTCTCCGGGCGCACAAATAAACGTTTGGAACCTACCAGGTTGTATTTTCCAAATAACCCTGCCACATACTCGTTTGCCGGCTTTTGGTAGATCTCTTCGGGTTTTCCCTGCTGTACAACAGCTCCATCTTTCATCACAATGATCTCATCGGCCCAGGAAAGTGTATCCAAAGGGTCGTGGGATACAAGGAGACAGGAGATCCTGAGTTTTTCCCCGATATCGTGGATCACGGACTTAAGGGTGTTCTTGTGAATGAGGTCCAGGTTGGAGAATGGTTCGTCCAGGATTAAGAGTCGTGGTGCAGTGACCAGAAGGCGCGCCAGTGCAATGCGTTGTTTTTCTCCGCCGGAGAGCTGGTCGTTCTTTCTTTTCAGGAAATGGTCGATCTGCGCTATTTTATAGAGGTTCAGTGCGTCTTCGTCTGATAATTTGTTGGCGTATGAGAGGAGTTCCTCTATCCTGTAGTTGTTCCTGAGTTCAAAGTGCTGGGACAGATAAGCGATGCCGGGATGGCCGGGAATCAGTTTATCGTTGGGGCCTTTTACTTTCTGACCTTCGAAATATACTTCGCCGGCATCAGGCTGCACCAACCCTGCAATGATCTTCATTAAAGTGCTTTTGCCGGAGCCGGATTCGCCGGTGACAGCGATGTTGTAGAACGGCTGTTGCGTAAAGCTGATCCCTTTCAGTGCAAAATCCTCTCCTTCCTTCTTTTGTATGTCTGATACTGTTAGTAAGTTCATTTCGGCGATAAAAATACTACTTTTTAGGCTGAGTATAGCCCACCCTGTGCTTCAGGGCCTCCAAAGCATTCGCCAGGTAAACAATGGGGGCATTCCAGTTGATTGCAATCTCGTTTGAAGCATAGGAACATTCAATATCTGCATACGCTAATTCCGGAGCGGTGAATTCGTACTTACATTTATCCTGCATGCCGGGATTAGGGCCACCTGCCAGTAAACCGGGTACGGGTTCTTTAATGCCATCTGCCTCCGATGGACGGTGATGCGGATGCATGGGTGATTTACTACCGATGCCCGTTACGAAACAATAGCCGGTGGCATTTCTGCCCAGCAGGTAATCAAGATTGGACAAGGCCAGGTCTATATATTTTTTATCCCCGGTTAATTTGTAGGCGTTGATCAGCAGAATGCCCTGGTTGGCTGCATTTGAATTTGACCCCCAGTTAAAATCTCTCACAGACTGGCCCATGGGAGTTTGAAAAGCACTTAAGTTTTCAGCGTACCTATCGGCCATGCGAATCACTTTTTCTTTGAGTTGCGGCGCTGCATTGAAACGGAGCAAGGTGTAATAACCGAGCATACCTACATTAGACCATGATGGCAGCCCTGCTTCAATTATTTCCGGTTTGTATTGCTCTTGTTTTGTTGTGACATATAATTCCGCTCCTGCCCAGAACCATTCGTCTTTAAAGTATTTGTCGCCATATGGGCCTGTGGTAACAGGTGGTTGAAAATTCTTTTGGTCGTATTCCATGGCAGGATGCAGTTTCGCCCATTCCCAGGCTCTTTCTGCTGCTTTCAGGCAGGTATCTGCCAGACCTTTGTTGTACTGTTTTAAAACGCGGCTTGCCTGTGCGGTCACTGCTGCAAAGTCCAAAGCAGCAGCGGTACCTTTTTGCACTACATAGCGCGGGGCTTTTGTAACACCGGGCATTACCATGCCATCGAAAGAAGCATTGGTGCATTTGTTGTATACACCTCCATCGTTCGGGTCCTGCATGCTGAGCATCCAGCGGAGGTTATAGATCATTTCATCCAGGATATCCGGGATGGTATTATTGCTTTCAGGGATATTGGTATGGAACTTTGAAAAGTAAACAGGGAAATCTTCATAGGCAGATAAAAGCGTGCCCATTGTGATACCTGAGTTCACGATGTACTTATTATAATCTCCCGCATCGTACCATCCTCCGGGAGAAGAAATAATTGTTCCTGCGGGGCGTTTCTCATCTGCTGCAGAGGGATGAATATATACTGCCGTATCCGGATGCCCTGCCGGGCGATGCCATTTGCCTGCGTATTTTTCTTCCAGGGGCATGGACACTCTTTGGTAGTAGAAACCTTTTAGGGTAGCAATGGCTACTTCTCTGTTCGCATCATCGCTGATCTTAAAAATATAAGAGTTTCCAACACCGGGAACATGTATGAAGAAATTGCCTTTTGTGGTGAGTTTCGTGAAATCCGCAATCCTGGTTTTAGTATCGGAATTGCCGGATTGTTTTTCTTCGCCCAGGTCAGCGAAGAAAACAGTGTCTTTTTTATCTGCGTTGATCACGTAGAATTTCGAAGCTGCGGGAGCGTTGGTAACCACTGCTACTTTTGGTGCATCCGGGTAAAAGCCCGCCTGGTTGAGCACGATGTATAAGGAGAGTAAAAACATGTATCAATATAATAAAAAAAGCCCGCAGACATATTACGGGCTTTTTCTTTGTTATTTAATTCCAGCTATTCTGCACGTCAGCGGATACTTTCGGATTGGTATCCTTTTCCTGCTGCGGAATAGGCAGCAGTACATTCCTATCCTGGAAGGTAGCAGCACCATACTGCGCCTGCAATTCCGGATTAAGGGTTTGTTTAAGGAGCCCCCAGCGGAGCAGGTCGAAGTAACGTAACTGTTCACCGGATAACTCTATCTGTCTTTCCCGGATCAGCAATTGCAATGCCTGTGCCTGCGAACCAAGTGTGGTATATTGGAATGCGCCTGCACGTTGCCTTACCTGGTTGATATATGGTAATGCAGAACCAGGATCATTGGTTTGAATGTAAGTTTCCGCGATCATCAGCAGCACATCCGCATACCGGATGATCTGAGAGTTAATACTGCTTTGGGGGCCGCCGTAGCTGGGCACATCTTCATAATACTGGTATTTACGCCAGCGGTATCCGCCTTCGCTTGCAGCAAAGGGATAGGGCTTTGTGCCGCCGGGACAATTGTTGCAATAGTCTGTTTTAGCACCACTGGCTGCATCACCATACATCACCATTTTTGCTCTGGGGTCTGTGTAGAGAACGCCCGCTTCATTATTGTATTTGAATGCTTTTACAAGTGCATTGGATACGAAAGCATTCCGCCAGTCGTTAAAGCCATACTCCTGTGCCCTGTCGCTATGCGTGGCTTTTCCGCCCCAGGTTTCCTGTCCGCCGAAAACATAATACTGATTGCCGATGCCCCAGTCTGTCCATTTAGCATGCATGGCCTGGAAAATAGTTTCTGTATTCACCTGGTTGTTCTGCGAGAACAGTTCGTCATAGGTGGTGGTGAGCTGATAGGTGTAAGGTGCTTTCGTTAATTGCAGCAACGCTGTTTGTGCTTCTGCCCATTTCTTCTGATAGAGGTAAGCTCTTCCTAATAAAGCAATAGCAGCGCCTTTGTTTGTTCTTCCCAGATCTGCTGCAGCCTGGTCTTTCGGTAAAGGCAGATCGGCGACAGCTGCATTCAGGTCAGCTTCTACGGCTGTCCAGATAGCCGCTATGGCGGTTCTTTCAGGATAGAGGTTGGCTACTGTTTCTGCGTAATTATTACGAAGGGGCACTCTTCCCCAGAGTGTTACCAGTTGCATATTAGCATAGGCACGCAGGAATTTTGCCTCTGCAATATATTGTTTCTGCAATGCCAGATCTGCTGCAGCGGTTGGTTTCCATGCGGCGGCACGGTCTATCACTACATTACTCCTCAATACCAGGCGGTACAGGGAAGCCCATAGATTGGTGAGGATGCTGTTGGATGCGGTGAAAGTAAAATCAGACAGGGGACGGATATCACCCTGAAGTGGTGCATCCCGTTGTGCATCGTTCCCCAGGAGATCGAAAATAAAATAGTATTCGCGGGACCATAAGCCGGGGTGGAGTAATACCGCGTAAGTGGCCACTACAGCTTCGTTCATCTGTGTTGCGCTGGTGAAATAATTATCATAGCTGTAAGCACCCGGGTTCTCCACATCCAGGCGGGATTTTTTGCAGCTCATGCTTCCCAGCAGGAACATTATTATAGCAAGTGAGAATATCTTTTTCATACGTTGAATTTTCAAGTAAGGAATTAAAGGCCGATCTGTATGCCGAACAGTACTGTTTTAGGTTGTGGAAGCTGGCCTCTGTCTATACCCCGCGCAAAGATGAAATTGGAACCGCTGGGCGTGCTGATCTCCGGATCATAACCACTGTAATCAGTGAGCGTGATCAGGTTCTCTGCGGAAACATATACCCTTACATTGTTCAATACGCCTTTGCTGGCATTGCTCAGGAAAGTACGGGGAAAAGTATATCCCAGTGTGAGCATACGTAAGCGCGTGTAAGCACCATTTTCTATATAGAAATCAGAGGGTACCAGGTTGGCGGTCTGGTTCTGGCCGGCAGCCGGATACATGGCCACATCGCCTGCTTTCCTCCATCTGTTCAGATAATCTGTGCTTACATTATGCAGCGCTGCTGTTCCCAGCAATACATAATTCTGGTCCTTATAGATCTTTAAGCCAGATACGCCTGAGGCAGCCAGGTTGAGATCGAAATTCCTGTAGTTGAGATTGATCGTAAAACCATATACAAATTTAGGAATGGGGTTACCCAGCACTGTTACATCTCTGTCGTCCACAATACCGTTTCCATCAATGTCTTTAAAAATGAAGTCGCCGGGTTTTAAATTATTCTGGTAAATAGCAGCAGGGTCGTTCGTGATCTTGCGTGCCAGGTCATTGTACTTGTTGATATCTGCCTGATCAATGGCCACATGGTCTACTAAGCGGCCGTAGAAAGAACCGATGGGAAATCCTTTGGCGGTATAAGTGGCAGCGCTGTTCTGATTGAAAGACCCATCACGGATAGGCGCAGAAAATTCGTTGCCGAGAGAGATCACTTCGTTCTTATTATATCCGCCATTCACACCAATACTATATCCAAATCCTCCGCTGCTTACCTTCCTGTAAGCAACTGCCAGTTCAAAACCGGTGTTCTTGGCGGAAGCAGCGTTGCTGGCAATAGTAGGACTTCCGGAAACGCCACCGGCGCCGGTTGAATTAGGGATAGGTACATTCACCAGCAGATCGTTGTTCTTCCGGTTGTACCAATCGAAATTAATGTTAAGGGCATTGTTGAATAAGGCCAGATCGAAACCGGCATTTGTTTGTATGGTTTCTTCCCATTTCAGGTTGGGATTAGGAATATTGCTGACAGTGGTACCAGAAAAGAAACCTTCTGCATTGCCGAAACTGTATACCAGG
This sequence comes from Chitinophaga niabensis, assembly GCF_039545795.1. NCBI lineage: Bacteria > Pseudomonadati > Bacteroidota > Chitinophagia > Chitinophagales > Chitinophagaceae > Chitinophaga > Chitinophaga niabensis. Next base: position 4,310,346 of record NZ_CP154260.1, read on the forward strand.
TTACCGGTGGGGCTTCCGCTGTAAGTAAGTGGTGTGGTCTGATAGGCAGCAATATTATTATTACCTGTTTTACCCCAGCTCACCCGAACTTTCAGATCATTCACCTGCGGAATGGATTTCATGAATGTTTCGTTGGATACATTCCAGGCAAGACCAACACCGGGGAAATTACCGAACTTATTAGCAGGGCCAAAAACGGAAGAACCATCTCTGCGGATGCTGGCAGACAGAATGTACTTGTCGTTAAAGTTGTATACCAGGCGGCCGAAATAAGAAATACCCACGTTGTTATTTCCATATCCCACATTGGCGCCCGTAACAGTATTACTGAGTGCCACGGAAATGTTCTGCACATAATCATTGGCGATACCGGTTCCCTGGGATTTCAGGAAAGAGCTTCTGCCTTTATCTTTATAGGTATTACCAACAGTTACTTCCAAGGTATGTTTGCCGGCAAAGGTCTGGTTCCAGGTGGCATAGTTTTCCAGCAGGTACCAGTTATAAGTGGATTGAGATTCTGTGGCAGAGCGGCCTGTAGCCAGATCGTTCCCATCTATATAAGGCTTCTGGTATTCACTTGTGTTGTTGCCGCCAAAGGACAATGCTATCTGGGACCGCACCTTCAATGACTTCAGCAGGTTTACTTCTCCAAAGAACTGCGGATACAAAATGAAATTCCTGTTCACCATATTCAGGTTGGCCACTTTTACCAATGGGTTGCCCGCATTGCTCAGGTCTTTCACATTCGTGGCAGCGGTAAATCCTCCTTCCCGTGTGGGATCATAAATGTCGAAATAAGGGGGCATGTATAATGCAGATGTTACATCTGCGGCAGTGCCCGTGTTATTCGTGAACTGTGTGTTCAGGGATTGACCGAAACGGAAGATGCCCAGCTTTTCTTCCAGCGAAAAACGGAGGTTGATGGCTTTATACCGGTAATCTTTTACGATCGCTTCCTGGTTAATATATCCTGCAGAAAAATTGTACAATACATTCTCTGAACCACCGCTCACACTCACTGCGTTATTAGAAAGCGCACCTGTTCTGAAAATGGCATCCTGCCAATCTGTACGCGTAACAGTGATATCCGGAGAATTGAATTTGTCCGGTAAAGTAGAGCCTTGTGCAGCGGCATAGTCTTTTGCCAGCTCCAGGTATTGTGCAGCATTGAGCACATCCAGTTTTTTGGACCTTTTGGCAAATCCCCACTGGCTGGTAATGTTTACCCTGGGAACGCCCGCTTTTGCCCGCTTTGTTGTAATGAGCACTACTCCGTTGGCAGCTGCAGCGCCATAGATGGCAGTAGAGGCGGCATCTTTCAGGATGGTCACACTTTCAATATCCTGTGGATTGATGGCATTAAAAAGACCAGCATCGCTTTGAATACCGTCAATTACATACAGGGGGCTGACATTTGTAAATGAGCCTACCCCGCGAATGATGATATTGGCACCGCTTCCCGGGATGCCACTGGTATTTACGATCTGCACACCGGGAGATTTACCCTGCAGCAACTGGCTGGGTGTGGTGGCAGAGTTGTTCCCAAAATCTTTGCTGGTAATGGTATTGATAGCGCCGGTCACATCTTTTCTTCTTGCCGTACCATAACCGATCACTACTACTTCATTCAGGCTGGCATCATTAGAAAGTTTCATGGTTACATTGACAATGCTCATATCTCCTACGGCTATACGCTGCGTGGTATAACCAATAAAGGAGAACACCAGGCGGCTGTTGCTGCCTACTGTGAGTGTATAATATCCGTTCTCATCGGCAAAAACACCTCTGGCTTTTCCATCTTCCGATACAGAGGCACCCGGCAAGGGCGCACCCGCCTCATCTGTTATTTTCCCGGAAACTTTTACGCTCTGGGCGGATACGGCGGCGCTGCATAGGAGCAGCAAAAAGAGCGCCCGCATCATTTTAAGTAATTTTTGTTTCATGATCTTCATTTTTGTTTTAACTGTGGAACTATTTGAGTTTGACCGTTGTACCGCAGGGGCTGATCTACGGTGGCAGTACCAGTTCTGCTGATCCATACAATTTTAAATACGCGATCTGTGAGCATACCGTGGAAACTTCCTTTTCTTTCACCGATCGTGAGGGTTTTGGTTGCTTCATTATACTTCATGGGTATCTGGCTGAAAGCCCCTTTTTCATAATTATAATTCGTGTTTTCATCTTCGTATAAAGTGAACGTGGCATCTTTTCCGGTGTAAATGTGCAGTGTAATGGTATCTGCAGGTTTCTCTTCTGTGTATTGCAGATCAGGCCCGGTGGGGATAATAGATCCTTCCTTTACAAATACCGGTATCTTTTCATAAGGTGCAGCTACAGTGATATGCCGGCCTCCCTGAAAGTATTCACCAGTAAGCAGATCATACCAGCCCTGCCCTGCAGGCAGGTATAATTTCTTGTTTCTTTCTTTATAATGATATACCGGGTTGATCAGTAAAGAGGGGCCGAACATAAACTGGTCACCGATATTCTTCACCGCCTCGTCTTTCGGAAAATCCATCACCAGGCCGCGCATAATGGTATACTGCTGATGGTAGGTCATACCGGCCAGCGTATAGATATAAGGCATCAGGCGGTAACGCAGCCTGTTGTAATACAACATGCTTTTATAGGCAGGATGATCTTCCTCCGCAATGTTGAATATTTCCCGGTAAGGGAATTGCCCATGTGCGCGAAAGATGGGAACAAAGGCCCCGAACTGGAACCACCTTGTTTGCAGTTCCTTCCATTCCTCCAGATCAGGGCCCTGCGGTTTAACAAACCTATTTTCCACAGCAAAACCTCCGATATCCATTGTCCAGAAGGGAAGGCCGGACATAGAGAAGTTGATCCCAGCCGGGATCTGTGCTTTCATATCCTCCCAGCGGGAAGCAATATCCCCGCTCCAGATAGCAGCGCCATAATGTTGGGAACCGGCATAACCGGAACGGGTTAAAAGAAATACCCGTTTATCTTTATCCACTCCACGCTGCCCCTTATAAATACCTTTTGCATTCTCCAGGGGATAAGCGTTCAGATATTCTGCTGCAATACCTGCTGCGGTGGGTGACATCTGGGCTTTCCGTTTTTCAGGGGAAACGTTGGAAAGGATGTCCGGCTCACTGGCATCCATCCACCAGGCATCAATACCTTTATTATATAGTTTGTGTTGCAGTAATTTCCAGAAGCCCTGTTTTGCTTCTTCATTGAAGGCATCATAAAAAGTGGAGATGTACCCTTTGCCTATCCAGTCTTTCTGCCGGTCTGCTATATTCCTTTTATACAACCAGCCTTTCTTATCAAAATCATCATACGCAGGAATGCCTTCGTACATTTTAGGCCATACGGAGATCATGAACTTTGTGTGATACTGATCATGCAGCACGCGGATCATACTGTCGGGATCGGAAAAGCGGGTTTTATCGAACTCCTGGCTGCCCCATGCATCTTCTTTCCAGTAACTCCAGTCCAGCACAATATTATCCAGCGGGATCTTCCGTTTTCTGAACTCTGCCACGGTCTGCAGGATCTCTGTTTGCGTTTTATAACGTTCCCTGCTTTGCCAGAAACCCATGGCCCATTTAGGCACAATTGTGGCATTGCCGGTAACAGTACGGTACCCGCCAATCACATCGTCCATACTATTCCCATGAATGAAATAGTAATCCAGTTGTTTGCCGGCTTCTGAAGAGAAAGAGAAGGCATGCTGATCAGCTGCGGGAATGGGGTCTAGCCAGTTCACGCTGAAATAGGATTCAGCGCCATCTGGTTTCCATTCTATCTTAAGCGGATATTTTTTGTTCTTTTGGAGTGGCAAGTCTAATATCACCGAGCCGGGATTCCAGGATTGCCGCCAGTTATCTGTCAGCAATTTCCCATCGATCCAGATTTTTGCATAACCGCCGTAAGTGATCCGGAATTTATGCATACCCTCAAAGTCTGAAGCGATAGCACCTTCCCAGGTGACCATTCCATCCTGTAATTGAAATGCCGCAGGGAGGTTCTTTTTGGTATCTCCCAGGTAAGGATAATCTATTTTGGATTCCGCATTCGTAAAAGCGACCTCACCTGGTTTGTTATAGTAAGAAGCCGTTAGCCATCCTGAATCGCCTTCCTTTGAATACAGTTTGAGCCTGGAGAGCGGCATGAATTCCCGGGTATCTCCCACTTTTGTGAGGGAATAATTATCCCAGAGGATACCATAGTTTTTACGGCTCACTAAAAAAGGGATGGCTACCTCCGTATTGTTCTGAAAGAGGAAAACCTGCTGGCCTTTGTAATTATACTGACCAGCCTGGTGCTGGCCAAGGCCATAATAAGCATCGTCTGCCGTGGTCTCAAAAACCTGGGTGATGCCATATGATTGCTGCCCTTCAAACACGGCAGGGGAAAAGGAACGCCCGGAAAACTGCCGTTCAGCCAGCAGGAGTTTGCCACTTTTGTCTGCAAAGGATACTGCGCCGGTGGATAATAATACAGTAGCTGTAAGGGCGGGGGTTTTCAGGATCACTTTGTCACCTTTCTCCGTAATGGTCCAGTTCTTCAAAGCCGGGCCATATACTGTGATCAGGCTTTTAACAGGTGGCAGGTTCTCAGCGGGGGAAGCGATCACCCGGATGATCCTGTCAGAGACCACCTGTAATTTAACGGCCTTCGTGTTGCCGGAAAAGTTAAGCTCCGGATAAACGATCACTCCATCACTGGTTTCCTGAACCGGTTTGCGGGGGACCTTTGCTTCAACGTGGTTAAAAATTACAAAAACAGCATAGAGCAGGATATAATATCTTCCTTTCATAACGTTCGTTTCTCGATTTATCTCTGAACCGAAAGTTAACGGAAGGCGTAAAAAGACAGGGGAGTCAAATGTTCCTGATTAGGTATTAAAATGTATACCTGTTTTTACAAGTTATTGATTATCATTATTTTTATTATAAGCAGAGGGGAGTACATTGAAGGTATCCCTGAAGTATTTGGAGAAATATTTAGGGTTATTGAAACCAACTTCATAAGCTACTTCTGCCACCGTCATTTCTCCTTTTTCCAGCAATTGTGCAGCACGCTGCAATCGAATGGAGCGGATGAATTCTATGGGGGTCTGTCCTGTTAGGCTGAACATTTTTTTGTACAGGGCGCCACGGCTCATGAACATTTCCCGGCTCATTTCTTCCACGGAAAAATCCGGGTTGGAGATATTCTTTTCTACAATGGCCAGGGCCTGCTGAATAAAAACATCTCCGGCAGAAGGTCCGGAAATTTCTGAGGGCTGGGCCTGTACCTGCTTCTGATAGGTTTTTTTGAACTGTTCCTGCTGGGACAGGAGGTTTTTGATCTTGGAATGCAGGATCTCGAAGTTGAAGGGTTTGGTCATATAATCGCTGGCGCCGGTATGGAGACCTTCCAGCTGATATTCTTCACCAGTGAGGGCCGTGAGCAGGATGAGGGGGATGCAGGCTGTCCGTTTATCGTCCCGTATCTTCCGGCAGAGTTCAATACCATTCATTTCCGGCATGCTGATATCACAAACGATGAGGTCCGGATGGTCCGCCAGTGCTTTTTGCCAACCTGCCTTCCCATTCCTGGCTTCCAGGATGTTGTAGTATTCTTTCAGGTTATCTTTAATGTAGAACCTGAAATCATCGTTATCTTCTACCACCAGCA